>NZ_CP073015.1:0-1200000 GCF_018080005.1 Flavobacterium sp. CS20
CAAATGTCAACTATTGACGGTGTTAATTATGAGTTAAGTGTAACACAATTTGCCAATGGTGATATTCAATTTCAAGAGGTTGGAACATCTACGGTTTATGGTGCCAATAGTTTTCCAACTGGCACAGCCACAGCAGGAGGAATGGCTATTCCTGTAACTTTTGGATTTTATGAGGTTACTTTTAATTTAAACACAGGTGACTACTCTTTTGATATTCCTGATATTGGTATTGTTGGTGATCTGTGAAGAGGTTGGTCTGATAGTACTAATCAAACAGATATCTTAATGAGTTCTTCTGATGGCGATACTTATTCTTTAAATGCTCAAGTGTTAACAGACGGTGAATTGAAATTTAGACAAAATTTAAGTTGGGATACAAATTGGGGAGGAACAGGTTTTCCTAGTGGTAACGCTGTGTTTAACTCTTCTGATAATATTCCTGTAACTGCTGGTACTTATGACATCAGTTTCTTTAGAGATAATCTAACTTATACGTTTACAACTTTATCTGTTGAAGATTTAGCTTTTAATCAATTTAAGTTATATCCTAATCCAACTAAAGATGTTTGGGTATTTAATAATCCTGGAACGAGTATAAAAACCATTCAAATTTTTGATGCGTTTGGTAAAACCGTTTTAGAGCTCAAGCCTAATTCTACTCAAGCAGAAGTGAGTGCTCAAGTCTTATCGCAAGGCTTATACTTAGCAAAAGTTAGTTTAGTTGATGGTTCTGAAACTACTGTAAAAATTATCAAACAGTAGCTTTACTAAATATCTATAAAACAGATAAGGCTTCCTGATTGGAAGCCTTTTGTGCTAATCCAATTTATAAATTATCTGTACGTTATATCACCACCCGATGATTCGTTTTTATCTAATTTCACACTTGGCTTGTTGTGGTAGATAATATCTGAACCACTTGAAGCACTTCCAACCAAGACTTCTAAAGGATAAACATTAATAGTTGACCCTGAGCTGGCTGTTGCAGTTACGTTTATAGCTTTTAGGTTTTTAGCCTCAATATCTGATCCACTAGACGAATTAGCGGTAAGTTCATCGGTGTAACCTTCAATATTCAGGTCAGAACCGCTTGATGATGTGGCTTGTAAAGATTGGATTTTTCCTATAAGATGTAAATCAGAACCGCTACTTGAGTTAGCCACAACATCGGTTGAAGATATTTTTAATTTCATATCTGAGCCACTACTACTGCTACAGTTTAATTTTTGAGATTTTACATTTAATTCTACATCTGAACCGCTGGAAGATGAAATGTTGATATCATTAAAGTTTAATTGTTCTTTGGCAAACAAATTAATTCCAGACGAAGCTTTTAAGTGAGTCAAACTATCAGCAAAATAAATGGTGAGTAATTTAGAATCGGCTTTACCTATATTGTCTTTACTTTTAGTTCCAATTTTAAGCTTTAAATCGTCTTGGTCTATTTTGAGCTCTTCTATAAGATTTTTATTAGCTTTTATAACCAACTTGTTTTCATCGGCTTGAACTAATTTAATATCCCAAGCATTGGCAAGTGATAATTCTTCAAAACGAGACAGTTCAAATTCTTTTTCAGTGACTTCGCCTTCACCTTTTATGGTGTTATAGCCGTCAATGTTGCATTGTGCATTGAAAATTAAAATGGCAAATGATAGATATTTAACTAATGTTGTCATGAGTTTTGGGTTTAGAGGTTATTGATAAAGACGTAAATTTACTCCTTAGGGTTGCCTGAAGGTTCAATTTTTTCACAACTTGCACACCATAATTTGTCATCGTTTAGAACATATATCTCATCATACTTGCTTTCACTTTCAAGGGGATGAAAATAGTTTTCGACAAAATTATCAGTGTTTTTATCTAAACTGATTTTTACATATTCAGGAATATAGATATCAATATCAACGCCAAGATAATTGTCATTCAATTCTTTAGGTGAAAGGAAATAACTGTTTAAAGAAATTTGATCATCATCAATTTGATAGTTGTATGTTATCAATTTGGCTTGATTTCGAGCCTTGTTTTCATCAAAGGCATAAGTCCATTTTGAAATTCTGATGTAAGCATTATTATCACTGGTGTGATTAAATTTTACATCAACATTGGAATTGTATAAAATTCTTTTGTCATTTTCATCATAAGTGATTTTTTCTTGGTTTTTCTTAAATGGTGAAACGGTATAATTCAAATTACCTTTCATTTTGATAAATAAAGTGTCTTGCGGTTTGATATTTAGACTTGTCGTATTAACAATTTCACCAGAAACTCGCTCTCTCAAAGAAGAATTGATACCTATAAAAATAAGACTTACAATACTTAAAAACCATAAAACACTGATACTGATCACAAATGTTTTACTGACACGTTTCAAGTTTGAAAACAGCAGTCTTAAGCTGAGAATAAAAATCAAAATTAATGGCACAGCAATGGCAATGAACGATGAAACAATCACTAACCAAGCAGGAACACCATTGTAAATCAGACCATCTAATCTTATGATTTCATAATCAATTAAATCAAAACTTCCAAACAAACTATCGCCGCCAAGTCCTAAAGCGACGAAGATTAAGCTTAAAAGTCCTAATCCAGAAAATAACATTAAGACAAAACCTATGATCTTGACTAAAACTTTTCCAATTTTGATGATAATATTTTCAAGTTCACTAAAAAAAGAAGAAATACTGCTTTGTACACGTTTTGAATGCTTTTTGACATCAACATCTTTTATTTTTTCAGAAACGTTGTCATAACTTTCTTTAATTTTTTTTTCAATATTAGAAAGGTTAATGGGTTCGCCTTTCATCGCTAATTTTTCGGCAGTAGTTTTGGCTTCAGGGACAAGAATCCAAAATAAGATGTAAATCAAAATTGCCCAACCAAATGAAAGTATAGCAAACAAAATCCACGATAATCTTACCCAAACTACATCAATGCCAAGATAATGAGCTAAACCCGCAGAAACACCACTGATATAAGATTGGTCTTTGTCGCGATATAGTTTTTTTTCTACTTTTTGATAAGCTTGACTATGCTGATTGTCTTCATCATCAGAGATACTATAATCTTTAGGCTCGCCCATAATTTTGATGATTTCGTTGACATCTTCAGTCGTGATGACTTGTTTATCAGAAATCATTCTCTCTATAAAGAGTTCGGCGATTCGAGATTCTATATCTTGAATAATTTCATCACGACTCGCTTCGTTAGCCAAATATGATTTTATGGCATCTAAATAGTTTTTGAGAACCTTATAGGCGTTTTCGTCAATATGAAAAATCTGATTGGCAATATTGATATCTAAGGTTTTATTCATCTTATTTTGTTTTTGAGTTGGTTATGGTTTTCACAGCAATTTGTAAATCTGTCCAAGAGGCTGTAAGTTCATCTAAAAACGCTTGTCCACTGGATGTTAATTTATAGTATTTTCTCGGTGGTCCGCCAGTAGATTCTTCCCAGCGGTATTCAAGAAGTTCAGCATTTTTTAGCCTGGTTAGTAGTGGATAAATCGTGCCTTCAACCACAATGAGTTTTGCAGACTTGAGTTCGTCAAGAATTTCAGCGACATAAGCATCTTTGTTTTTAAGTATTGAAAGAATGCAATATTCTAAAATTCCTTTACGCATCTGTGCTTTTGTGTTTTCTATATTCATAATTGTTTTTGCTTGATAATAAAGAGATATAGTAATATCTGACACAAAGATACATCTATTATAAGTTACTTTGTATAGCATAGTAGTATAAATTAACATATATTTAATATATCAGTGTGATTGTTTTGTTGATTTCAATCAAAGTAAATAACTGGCTTAGCCTTTTTTTAAACTTTAGAAAAGTTTATTTTTACAATTAAAAAAATGATTTTGAAACCCAGTAAAGTCAATTGGTATTTGCTGTTTAAATTGCCTTCAGCATGGATTTGTGGTGTTCGGCTTAAATCTATAGAGGCTTCAAAAAGTCAAGTTACTGTAAAACACCGATGGATAAATCAAAATCCGTTTAAGAGTTTATACTTTGCAGTGCAAAATATGGCGACGGAGCTAAGCACTGGCGTTTTAGTGATGCAGGCCATTCAATCTCAAAACCAGAAAGTCTCTATGCTTGTGATAGAATCTCATTCAGAATTTTTTAAAAAAGCAACGGGTCGTATCAGATTTGAATGCCAAGAAGGGCAAAAAATAAATAGAATTATAGATGAAAGCCTTAGAAAGCCTTAAACAGAAACGAATCATAAAGGCTTTTGAAACAGTGATGATTTGGTTTCGCATATTCAATTTCAAATGTAAAGGCTGTAAAACCAAAGTTGACAAAAGTGACGATTTGAATTCGCAATTCAATTTCAAATGGAGTGTAAAACCAAAGTAAACAGGTATAAATCTCAGAATTATACCTCTTGATCAGTAGGTTTTAAGCTTTTCATCACGGCTTTGATGTTAGAGACATATTGTTTTTGAATCAATTGCTCGTCTATATTAGCATCCTCGCTTTTTATGACGGTTGTTTTTTTGTCTATTTTTGTAGTTTCAACTTCTTTTTTGCGTTGATGGTCTATCCAAAGTCTTTTGCATATGGTGATTAGCCAAGTTTTAAACTCGTAGTTGTCATCGTAAGTTTCTATTTTATCAAAAGCTTTAGCAAAAGTTTGAATACATATTTCTTCTGAAAGATAATTATTATGTGTGAGCTTTAATAAATAGTTGTAAACATAGTCCCAATGGTTTTCCAAAAGGGCATTAAAACCTTTTTGGTGACCTTCTTTTGCTGAATTGATATGCTCCTTTTGATTGTTCAAGACCAAGTTTTTTTTGGTGATAGCAAATTAAACATAAACAAATAAAACTGAAATAAAACCAGAGTTATTTCCAAAAAATATTGTGATAACCATAAATCTTTGGTTAGTAGTTTTTTAAAAATCTTTCTGTTGATAAGCATTTTAGTACATAATAAAACCAGCAACAAACTTATATACCAACCTGACAACTCGTTTTCTATTTCAAACAAAATTGTTGATGGCAAAACAAAACCCCAAAACATCAATCGTGTCAAGTATTGAAAGGCTAATAAATATTTATGCAATACTTTATAATGTGGAGCAGTTGTGATATGTCTGCGTTTTTGGGCTAACCAAGATTTGAACGAAGTTTCAGGTTGACTCTCTACATAGGTTTTAGGATTTAAGCACAACCTAAAATTTGCACTTGCAGAAGCTTGATTGATAAACAAATCATCATCGCCTGACAAAATATGTTGATGAGACTTAAAACCGTTAAGGCTGTTATAAAGACTTTTGGTATAAGCCAAATTCCGACCAACACCCATATAGCTCATTCCTGAATTGGAATAGGCAAAATAATTTAATGCGGTAATAAAGGTTTCAAAACGAATAAGTTGATTTAAAAATCCACGCTTTTTTTGATAAGGTGAAAATCCTAAAATTATCGAATTTTTGTCTTTGTAATAGTGTTGAATTTCAGATAACCAATTATGGCTTAAAGGTTTGCAATCCGCATCGGTGAACACTAAATGTTCATATTTTGCAATTTCAATCCCTTTTCGAACCGCATTTTTTTTAGATGAAGCTTTGCCGTATTTTATGTTTACTATTTTTAAGTTTGAATAGTTTTGAGCAAAGGTTTTTAGAATGTTTAAAGTTTCATCATCTGATTGGTCATTGACTATAACAATTTCAAACTCTGGATGATGTTGTTTGAGTATAAAAGGAAGGTTTTTCTTTAGAAGATTAGCTTCATTTTTTGCGACTATAATCACTGATAGTTTTTTATGCTCTTTTTGTGGATAACAATGATCAGGAATATTTAAGAATGATAAGTAAAGTAATAAATCAAAAACAAAATAAAGTAATAGCCATATTAACCAAGTCAACTCAAGCCAAGTCAACATGATTTAGGCTTTTGGAGTAATCACAGTCTTTTTGCTCGGCAGGGCTTTTACCACAAAAGCTACAAGCTTCACCATCTTTATTCAAAAATGGACTTTGACTTGCACAGGTTCCAGCAAACTTACCGTCTTTTTTGCCCCAAATTTTTATAGCAATTCCAGCAAAAGCAAGTCCCAATAATATGATAGTAATTATGAGTAATTCCATAGTACAAATGTAATAAATTTGTAGATAATATAATTTTAGTTGTCTTTTTTATTTAAATTTAACAAGCAATTTGATATTAATGAAACTCGCTAAGTTTGTTTTTCATACATTATTAGGTTGGTCTATAAAAGGTCAATTTTCAAAAGATATTCCTAAAACAGTCGTTGTTGTTGCACCACATACCAGTTGGCACGACTTCTATATCGGTATTTTAGCGAGAAAAGTTGTAAATATTCCCATACATTATGTCGCCAAAAAAGAATTGTTTGATTCGCCCTTTGGTTGGTATTTCCGTTGGATGGGTGGCGAGCCTATCGATAGAACTTCTTCTCAAAATAAAGTTCAACAAATTGTTAATATTTTTAAATCAAAACAAGAATTTAGATTAGCCATCACGCCAGAAGGGACACGTAAAAAAGTCAAAACTTGGAAAAGTGGCTTTTATCACATTGCACATACTGCTCAAGTGCCTATTACTTCTGTCGCATTTGACTATGCAACTAAAACCGTTTCGATTTCAAAACCTTTTTACACGACAGGCAATTATGATAAAGATTTAAAACACATCAAGTCTTTTTATAGTGGTGTAGTTGGCAAAATACCTGAATATACCTAACAAAAATGTTATTCTAAAAAACAAAATTAAAAACTTTAATGCCACTTTGTCAGAAAGCTTAAATTGGTATTTGTTTTGGTCATTAAAATTGAATTCAAATAAAAAAATATTTAAAATGGCAAATGGTAATATTAATGTTTCGGTAGAAAATATTTTTCCACTGATCAAAAAATTTCTCTACAGCGATCACGAAATTTTCCTTCGAGAACTCATCTCAAATGCAACAGACGCAACTCAAAAACTCAAACACCTAACTCGAATTGGCGAAGCTAAAATCGATATTGGCAATCCGCAAATTGAAGTTAAAATCAACAAAGACAACAAAACGCTTCACATCATAGACCAAGGTATTGGTATGACAGAAGACGAAGTCAAGAAATACATCAACGAAGTGACTTTTTCAGGTGCAGAAGAATTTCTTGAAAAATATAAAGACAAAGATTCAAAAGACGCTGGCATCATCGGTCATTTTGGGCTTGGGTTTTATTCGGCATTTATGGTGGCTCATAAGGTTGAAATTTTTACCAAATCTTGGAAAGACGCTCCAGCAGTGCATTGGTCTTGCGAAGGTACAACTGAATTTACCCTTGAAGAAACTGACAAGAAAACCGATCGCGGTACAGAAATCATTCTTCATATTAATGATGATGAAAAAGAATTTCTTGAAGACCACAGAATTTCTGAACTCTTAAATAAATACAACAAATTTATGCCTGTTCCAATCAAATTTGGAACCAAAGAAAAAGAACTTCCTAAAGCAGAAGATGCTAAAGAAGATGAAGAACCTAAAAAGGTCACAGTTGATAATATCATAAACAATCCTAATCCAGCTTGGACTAAGCAACCTGCAGATTTAGAAGACAAAGATTACAAAGACTTCTACAGAGAATTGTATCCGATGCAATTTGAAGAGCCTTTGTTTCACATCCATTTGAATGTTGATTATCCATTCAATTTGACGGGAATTTTATATTTCCCTAAAATGACACAGGAATTGGCGGCTCAAAAAGATAAAATCCAACTCTATCAAAACCAAGTTTTTGTTACCGACAATGTTGAAGGGATTGTGCCAGAATTTCTAACAATGCTTCGCGGTGTGATTGATTCGCCTGATATTCCTTTAAATGTTTCGCGTTCATACTTACAATCCGATGGAGCGGTTAAGAAAATCTCAAGCTATATCTCCAGAAAAGTTGCAGATAAGTTAAATTCATTGTTCAACAACAACCGTGAAGAATTTGAGCAAAAGTGGAACGATATCAAAGTTGTGATAGAATACGGAATGCTTACAGAAGATAAATTTTTTGAAAAAGCCCAAAAATTTGCACTTTATCCAACTGTAGATGACAGCTATCTTACCTTTGACGAACTCAAAGAAAAAATAGAAAAAACTCAAACCGACAAAGATGACAAGCTCGTTATTCTTTATGCATCAGACAAAGAAGCACAACACACTTATATTGAATCTGCTAAGGACAAAGGCTATGAAGTTTTGCTTTTAGACTCGCCAATCGTTTCACATTTGATTCAAAAAATAGAAACCGAAAACGAAAACAAAGTTTCATTTGTCAGAGTTGACAGCGACCATATTGACAATCTTATCAAAAAAGACGAAGACAAAGTCTCTAAGCTTGATGAGAAACAAAAAGAAACTTTGAAAAAAGAATTTGAAGAAGTCGTACCTAAAGAAAAATACACAGTTCAACTTGAAGATATGGATTCTAGTGCCATGCCTTTAATGATTACACAACCCGAGTTTATGCGTCGTATGAAAGAAATGCGACAAACCGGTGGCGGTGGTGGAATGTTTGGTATGGGCAATATGCCAGAGATGTATAATTTGGTTGTGAACACCAATCATCCACTTATTGAAGACATTTTAAACACCAAAACCAAAAAGAAAAAACAGCGTTTAATCAATCAATCACTTGATTTAGCTTTGTTGTCGCAAAATCTATTAAAAGGTGAAGCCATGACAAAATTTATTAAACGCAGTTTTGAGATGGTGAAGTAAAAATTCTTGATTTAATAAAAAGCCGATGTTTAATTTAAGCATCGGCTTTTTTATTTCTTTTTGTTTTAGAGATGTATACTAATAAGTTATAAACTAGATAAATAATTGTAATTTTAATTAAAATCAAATATGGTTGCTGTTTCTTTTTTTATTATTGTAGAATATTAATTTTAACTTTTTTTTAAACTTTAATGTTTTGATTCTTAGTTTTTTAATTCTATTACCTATATTTGGAGCGTATGAATAAGGGGTTTATTTTACTAATCAGTTTATTTTGTTTGCCTATTTTTGGTGCATACAGTCAGGTTTTGTCTCCTTTAAATCCATTTAATAACTTCTTTCAGGCACTAAACGCTACTGCTACAATCGAAGGCAGAGTTTATCAAGATGATAATGGTAACGGTATTCAAGATGCAGGTGAAAATGGTTTAGAAAATATCGTGGTGATTGTTATTGATAGTAATAACACAGGTTCAACTACTACTACTGATGCTAATGGTGACTGGTCAAAAGTTGTTATTCCTGGTAATACGCTTGTTTTTATACAAACAACAGATCTTCCAGCAGGTTTCATTCAAACGGAAGGAGACGATCCAACTTTAGTTGATGTGGCCGATAATTCTGTAACTGACGCGGGTAATGATGGTTATGCTTTAATAGGTAATATAAATGGCTTAGTTTATTTTGACGTCAATGGTAACGGCACTCAAGATACAGGAGAATCTGGTATTCCTAATATAGATGTTCAAATTGATGATGCTTTTGGCAACTCTTTTAATGTAGTTACAGATGCAAATGGTGAATGGAACGCAGATGTATTAGCTGGTAACGTTACATCTACAATTGATGAATCTGACCCAGATTTTCCTACTGGAGCTATTCAAACTGAAGGCACAAATCCTACTACTACAGCAATTATAGGAGCCGGAATATTTTCAGAAACAGACGGTTTCTTTGTTCCAGACCCAAATGATACAGGCAGTTTAACAGGACATTTGTATTTGGATGCCAACGGCAATGGCATGCAAGACGCAGGAGAATTGGATTTAGCAGATGTCGATGTTTTGATTACCGATAGCCAAAACAACACTCAAACGGTTACCACAGATGCCAATGGCGATTGGTCAGTAATCGTACCAACAGGCAATACCGAAAGCGATATTGATGAAACTGATACTGACTTCCCAACAGGTGCAACACAAACCGAAGGCACTGATCCGACGATGACTTTAGTCGTTCCAAACGCAACAAGTTTTAGTGAGAATGACGGTTTCTTTGTTCCAGACCTTAATGAAACAGGCACTTTAACAGGACATTTGTATTTGGATGCCAACGGCAATGGCACGCAAGACGCAGGAGAATTGGATTTAGCTGACGTCGATGTTTTGATTACCGATAGCCAAAACAACACTCAAACCGTAACCACAGATGCTAATGGCGATTGGGCAGTAATCGTACCAACAGGCAATACCGAAAGCGATATTGATGAAACCGATACTGATTTTCCAATAGGTGCTATACAAACCGAAGGCACAGATCCGACGATGACTTTAGTCGTTCCAAACGCAACAAGTTTTAGTGAAAACGACGGTTTTTTTGTTCCAGACCCAAATGATACAGGCACGTTAACAGGACATTTGTATTTGGATGCCAACGGCAATGGCATGCAAGACGCAGGAGAATTGGATTTAGCAGATGTCGATGTTTTGATTACCGATAGCCAAAACAACACTCAAACGGTTACCACAGATGCCAATGGCGATTGGTCAGTAATCGTACCAACAGGCAATACCGAAAGCGATATTGATGAAACTGATACTGACTTCCCAACAGGTGCAACACAAACCGAAGGCACTGATCCGACGATGACTTTAGTCGTTCCAAACGCAACAAGTTTTAGTGAGAATGACGGTTTCTTTGTTCCAGACCTTAATGAAACAGGCACTTTAACAGGACATTTGTATTTGGATGCCAACGGCAATGGCACGCAAGACGCAGGAGAATTGGATTTAGCTGACGTCGATGTTTTGATTACCGATAGCCAAAACAACACTCAAACCGTAACCACAGATGCTAATGGCGATTGGGCAGTAATCGTACCAACAGGCAATACCGAAAGCGATATTGATGAAACCGATACTGATTTTCCAATAGGTGCTATACAAACCGAAGGCACAGATCCGACGATGACTTTAGTCGTTCCAAACGCAACAAGTTTTAGTGAAAACGACGGTTTTTTTGTTCCAGACCCAAATGATACAGGCACGTTAACAGGACATTTGTATTTGGATGCCAACGGCAATGGCACGCAAGACGCAGGAGAAATGGATTTAGCAGATGTCGATGTTTTGATTACCGATAGCCAAAACAATGTTCAAACCGTAGCCACAGATGCCAATGGCGATTGGTCTGTTGTAGTTCCAACTGGCAATACCGAAAGCGACATCGATGAAACCGATACTGATTTTCCAACAGGAGCGACACAAACCGAAGGCACTGATCCAACGATGACTTTAGTCGTTCCAAATACAACAAGTTTTAGTGAAAACGACGGTTTCTTTGTTCCTGATTCTAATGAAACAGGTACTTTAACAGGACATTTGTATTTGGATGCCAACGGCAATGGCATGCAAGACGCAGGAGAATTGGATTTAGCAGATGTCGATGTTTTGATTACCGATAGCCAAAACAACACTCAAACGGTTACCACAGATGCCAATGGCGATTGGTCAGTAATCGTACCAACAGGCAATACCGAAAGCGACATTGATGAAACCGATGCTGATTTTCCTGTAGGAGCTATACAAACCGAAGGCACAGATCCGACGATGACTTTAGTCGTTCCAAACGCAATAACTTTTAGTGAGAATGACGGTTTCTTTGTTCCAGACCCTAATGAAACAGGCACTTTAACAGGACATTTGTATTTGGATGCCAACGGCAATGGCATGCAAGACGCAGGAGAATTGGATTTAGCAGATGTCGATGTTTTGATTACCGATAGCCAAAACAACACTCAAACGGTTACCACAGATGCCAATGGCGATTGGTCAGTAATCGTACCAACAGGCAATACCGAAAGCGACATTGATGAAACCGATGCTGATTTTCCTGTAGGAGCTATACAAACCGAAGGCACAGATCCGACGATGACTTTAGTCGTTCCAAACGCAATAACTTTTAGTGAGAATGACGGTTTCTTTGTTCCAGACCCTAATGAAACAGGCACTTTAACAGGACATTTGTATTTGGATGTCAACGGCAATGGCACGCAAGACGCAGGAGAATTGGATTTAGCAGATGTCGATGTTTTGATTACTGATAGCCAAAATAATGTTCAAACCGTAACCACAGATGCCAATGGCGATTGGTCAGTAATCGTACCAACAGGCAATACGATAAGCGATATTGATGAAACTGATACTGACTTCCCAACAGGTGCAACACAAACCGAAGGTGCTGATCCGACGATGACTTTAGTCGTTCCAAACGCAACAAGTTTTAGTGAGAATGACGGTTTCTTTGTTCCAGACCCTAATGAAACAGGCACTTTAACAGGACATTTGTATTTGGATGCCAACGGCAACGGCACGCAAGACGCAGGAGAATTGGATTTAGCAGATGTCGATGTTTTGATTACCGATAGCCAAAACAATGTTCAAACCGTAACCACAAATGCTAATGGCGATTGGTCTGTTGTAGTTTCAACAGGCAATACGATAAGCGATATTGATGAAACCGATGCTGATTTTCCAACAGGTGCAACACAAACCGAAGGTACAGATCCAACTACCACAACGGTGATTCCAAATGCAACAAGTTTTAGTGAGAATGACGGTTTCTTTGTTCCAGACCCAAATGAAACAGGAACACTAACAGGACATTTGTATTTGGATGTCAACGGCAACGGCACGCAAGACGCAGGAGAAATGGATTTAGCAGATGTTGATGTTTTGATTACCGATAGCCAAAATAATGTTCAAGCGGTTACTACAAATGCTAATGGCGATTGGTCAGTAATCGTACCAACTGGCAATACCGAAAGCGACATTGATGAAACTGATACTGACTTCCCAACAGGTGCAACACAAACCGAAGGCACTGATCCAACTACCACAACGGTGATTCCAAATACAACAAGTTTTAGTGAAAACGACGGTTTCTTTGTTCCTGATTCTAATGAAACAGGTACTTTAACAGGACATTTGTATTTGGATGCCAACGGCAATGGCACGCAAGACGCAGGAGAATTGGATTTAGCAGATGTGTATGTTTTGATTACCGATAGCCAAAACAATGTTCAAACCGTAGCCACAGATGCCAATGGCGATTGGTTTGTTGTAGTTTCAACTGGCAATACCGAAAGCGATATCGATGAAACTGATACTGACTTCCCAACAGGTGCAACACAAACCGAAGGCACTGATCCGACGATGACTTTAGTCGTTCCAAACGCAACAAGTTTTAGTGAGAATGACGGTTTCTTTGTTCCAGACCTTAATGAAACAGGCACTTTAACAGGACATTTGTATTTGGATGCCAACGGCAATGGCACGCAAGACGCAGGAGAAATGGATTTAGCAGATGTCGATGTTTTGATTACCGATAGCCAAAACAATGTTCAAACCGTAACCACAGATGCTAATGGCGATTGGTCAGTAATCGTACCAACAGGCAATACCGAAAGCGACATTGATGAAACCGATACTGATTTTCCAATAGGTGCTATACAAACCGAAGGCACAGATCCGACGATGACTTTAGTTGTTCCAAACGCAACAAGTTTTAGTGAAAACGACGGTTTTTTTGTTCCAGACCCTAATGAAACAGGAACACTTACAGGACATTTGTATTTGGATGCCAACGGCAACGGCACGCAAGACGCAGGAGAATTGGATTTAGTTGACGTCGATGTTTTGATTACCGATAGCCAAAACAATGTTCAAACCGTAACCACAGATGCCAATGGCGATTGGTCAGTAATCGTACCAACAGGCAATACGATAAGCAATATTGATGAAACTGATACTGACTTCCCAACAGGTGCAACACAAACCGAAGGCACTGATCCGACGATGACTTTAGTTGTTCCAAACGCAACAAGTTTTAGTGAAAACGACGGTTTCTTTGTTCCAGACCCTAATGAAACAGGCACTTTAACAGGACATTTGTATTTGGATGCCAACGGCAACGGCACGCAAGACGCAGGAGAATTGGATTTAGCAGATGTGGATGTTTTGATTACCGATAGCCAAAACAATGTTCAAACGGTTACCACAGATGCCAATGGCGATTGGTCAGTAATCGTACCAACAGGCAATACGATAAGCGATATTGATGAAACTGATACTGACTTCCCAACAGGTGCAACACAAACCGAAGGTACTGATCCGACGATGACTTTAGTCGTTCCAAACGCAACAAGTTTTAGTGAGAATGACGGTTTCTTTGTTCCAGACCTTAATGAAACAGGCACTTTAACAGGACATTTGTATTTGGATGCCAACGGCAACGGCACGCAAGACGCAGGAGAATTGGATTTAGTTGACGTCGATGTTTTGATTACCGATAGCCAAAACAATGTTCAAACCGTAACCACAAATGCTAATGGCGATTGGACAGTAATCGTACCAACAGGCAATACCGAAAGCGACATTGATGAAACCGATACTGATTTTCCAACAGGAGCTATACAAACCGAAGGCACTGATCCGACGATGACTTTAGTCGTTCCAAACGCAACAAGTTTTAGTGAAAACGACGGTTTCTTTGTTCCTGATTCTAATGAAACAGGAACACTTACAGGACATTTGTATTTGGATGTCAACGGCAACGGCACGCAAGACGCAGGAGAAATGGATTTAGCAGATGTGGATGTTTTGATTACCGATAGCCAAAACAATGTTCAAACGGTTACCACAAATGCTAATGGCGATTGGTCTGTTGTAGTTCCAACAGGCAATACCGAAAGCGACATCGATGAAACCGATACTGATTTTCCTGCAGGTGCAACACAAACCGAAGGTACAGATCCAACTACCACAACGGTGATTCCAAACGCAACAAGTTTCAGTGAGAATGACGGTTTCTTTGTTCCAGACCCAAATGATACAGGCAGTTTAACAGGACATCTGTATTTGGATGCCAACGGCAATGGCACGCAAGACGCAGGAGAATTGGATTTAGCAGATGTTGATATTTTGATTACCGATAGTCAAAACAACACTCAAACCGTAGCAACAGATGCTAATGGCGATTGGTCTGTTGTAGTTTCAACAGGCAATACCGAAAGCGATATCGATGAAACTGATACTGACTTCCCAACAGGTGCAACACAAACCGAAGGTACAGATCCAACTACCACAACGGTGATTCCAAATGCAACAAGTTTTAGTGAGAATGACGGTTTCTTTGTTCCAGACCCAAATGAAACAGGCACGTTAACAGGACATTTGTATTTGGATGCCAACGGCAATGGCACGCAAGACGCAGGAGAATTGGATTTAGCAGATGTGGATGTTTTGATTACCGATAGTCAAAACAACACTCAAACCGTAGCAACAGATGCTAATGGCGATTGGACAGCAATCGTAGCAACAGGCAATACCGAAAGCGATATCGATGAAACCGATACTGACTTCCCAACAGGTGCAACACAAACCGAAGGCACTGATCCGACGATGACTTTAGTCGTTCCAAACGCAACAAGTTTTAGTGAGAATGACGGTTTCTTTGTTCCAGACCTTAATGAAACAGGCACTTTAACAGGACATTTGTATTTGGATGCCAACGGCAATGGCACGCAAGACGCAGGAGAAATGGATTTAGCAGATGTCGATGTTTTGATTACCGATAGCCAAAACAACACTCAAACCGTAGCAACAGATGCTAATGGCGATTGGACAGCAATCGTAGCAACAGGCAATACCGAAAGCGATATTGATGAAACTGATACTGACTTCCCAACAGGTGCAACACAAACCGAAGGCACTGATCCGACGATGACTTTAGTCGTTCCAAACGCAACAAGTTTTAGTGAGAATGACGGTTTCTTTGTTCCAGACCTTAATGAAACAGGCACTTTAACAGGACATTTGTATTTGGATGCCAACGGCAACGGCACGCAAGACGCAGGAGAATTAGATTTAGCAGATGTCGATGTTTTGATTACCGATAGCCAAAACAACACTCAAACCGTAGTCACAGATGCTAATGGCGATTGGTCAGTAATCGTACCAACTGGCAATACGATAAGCGATATCGATGAAACCGATACTGATTTTCCTGTGGGAGCGACACAAACCGAAGGCACTGATCCGACGATGACTTTAGTTGTTCCAAACGCAACAAGTTTTAGTGAGAATGACGGTTTTTTTGTTCCAGACCCTAATGAAACAGGCACTTTAACAGGACATTTGTATTTGGATGCCAACGGCAATGGCACGCAAGACGCAGGAGAATTAGATTTAGCAGATGTGGATGTTTTGATTACTGATAGCCAAAACAACACTCAAACCGTAGTCACAGATGCTAATGGCGATTGGTCAGTAATCGTTCCAACTGGCAATACGATAAGCGATATCGATGAAACCGATACTGATTTTCCTGTGGGAGCGACACAAACCGAAGGCACTGATCCGACGATGACTTTAGTTGTTCCAAATGCAATAACTTTTAGTGAAAACGACGGTTTCTTTGTTCCAGACCCTAATGATACGGGAACACTAACAGGACATTTGTATTTGGATGCCAACGGCAATGGCACGCAAGACGCAGGAGAATTGGATTTAGCAGATGTCGATGTTTTGATTACCGATAGCCAAAACAACACTCAAACCGTAGCAACAGATGCTAATGGCGATTGGTCAGTAATCGTACCAACAGGCAATACCGAAAGCGACATTGATGAAACCGATGCCGATTTTCCTACAGGTGCAACACAAACCGAAGGCACAGATCCGACGATGACTTTAGTTGTTCCAAACGCAATAACTTTTAGTGAGAATGACGGTTTCTTTGTTCCAGACCCAAATGAAACAGGCACTTTAACAGGACATTTGTATTTGGATGCCAATGGCAATGGCACGCAAGACGCAGGAGAATTGGATTTAGCAGATGTGGATGTTTTGATTACCGATAGCCAAAACAATGTTCAAACGGTTACCACAGATGCCAATGGCGATTGGTCAGTAATCGTACCAACAGGCAATACCGAAAGCGACATTGATGAAACCGATGCCGATTTTCCTACAGGTGCAACACAAACCGAAGGCACAGATCCGACGATGACTTTAGTTGTTCCAAACGCAATAACTTTTAGTGAGAATGACGGTTTCTTTGTTCCAGACCCAAATGAAACAGGCACTTTAACAGGACATCTGTATTTGGATGTCAACGGCAATGGCACGCAAGATGTAGGAGAATTGGATTTAGCAGATGTTGATGTTTTGATTACCGATAACCAAAACAACACTCAAACCGTAACCACAGATGCTAATGGCGATTGGTCAGTAATCGTACCAACAGGCAATACCGAAAGCGACATTGATGAAACCGATACTGATTTTCCAATAGGTGCTATACAAACCGAAGGCACTGATCCGACGATGACTTTAGTCGTTCCAAACACAACAAGTTTTAGTGAAAACGACGGTTTCTTTGTTCCTGATTCTAATGATACGGGAACACTAACAGGACATTTATATTTGGATGCCAACGGCAATGGCACGCAAGATGTAGGAGAATTGGATTTAGCAGATGTGGATGTTTTGATTACCGATAGCCAAAACAATGTTCAAACCGTAGCCACAGATGCCAATGGCGATTGGTTTGTTGTAGTTTCAACTGGCAATACCGAAAGCGATATCGATGAAACTGATACTGACTTCCCAACAGGAGCGACACAAACCGAAGGCACTGATCCGACGATGACTTTAGTCGTTCCAAACGCAATAACTTTTAGTGAGAATGACGGTTTCTTTGTTCCAGACCCTAATGAAACAGGCACTTTAACAGGACATTTGTATTTGGATGTCAACGGCAATGGCACGCAAGACGCAGGAGAATTGGATTTAGCAGATGTCGATGTTTTGATTACCGATAGCCAAAACAACACTCAAACGGTTACCACAGATGCCAATGGCGATTGGTCAGTAATCGTACCAACAGGCAATACCGAAAGCGATATTGATGAAACTGATACTGACTTCCCAACAGGTGCAACACAAACCGAAGGCACTGATCCGACGATGACTTTAGTTGTTCCAAATGCAATAACTTTTAGTGAGAATGACGGTTTCTTTGTTCCAGACCCAAATGATACAGGAACACTAACAGGACATTTGTATTTGGATGCCAATGGCAATGGCACGCAAGACGCAGGAGAATTAGATTTAGCAGATGTTGATGTTTTGATTACCGATAGCCAAAACAATGTTCAAATCGTAACCACAGATGCTAATGGCGATTGGTCTGTTGTAGTTCCAACAGGCAATACCGAAAGCGATATTGATGAAACCGATACTGATTTTCCTGTAGGAGCGACACAAACCGAAGGCACTGATCCGACGATGACTTTAGTTGTTCCAAATGCAATAACTTTTAGTGAAAACGACGGTTTCTTTGTTCCAGACCCTAATGATACAGGAACACTAACAGGACATTTGTATTTGGATGCCAATGGCAATGGCACGCAAGATGTAGGAGAATTGGATTTAGTTGACGTCGATGTTTTGATTACCGATAGCCAAAACAATGTTCAAACCGTAACCACAGATGCTAATGGCGATTGGTCTGTTGTAGTTCCAACAGGCAATACCGAAAGCGATATTGATGAAACCGATACTGATTTTCCAACAGGTGCAACACAAACCGAAGGCACAGATCCGACGATGACTTTAGTCGTTCCAAACACAACAAGTTTTAGTGAAAACGACGGTTTCTTTGTTCCTGATTCAAATGATACAGGCACGTTAACAGGACATTTGTATTTGGATGCCAACGGCAACGGCACGCAAGATGTAGGAGAAATGGATTTAGCAGATGTCGATGTTTTGATTACCGATAGCCAAAACAACACTCAAACCGTAACCACAGATGCCAATGGAGATTGGTCTGTAATCGTACCAACAGGCAATACCGAAAGCGATATCGATGAAACCGATACTGACTTCCCAACAGGAGCGACACAAACCGAAGGCACTGATCCGACGATGACTTTAGTTGTTCCAAATGCAATAACTTTTAGTGAGAATGACGGTTTTTTTGTCGAAGAAGAAAATCAATTTGCCACATTAACTGGGAGAATATATTTAGATGAAAATGGTAATGGCATTCAAGATCCTACAGAACAAGGAATTGCCGACATTTCTATTGAAATTGAAGAAGATTCTGGCTTTATACAAACGGTAGTATCTGATTCAAACGGAGATTGGACTTCAGATGTATTAGCTGGTGGTGTGATAAGTACAATAGATGAGTCAGACCCTGACTTTCCAACTAATGCAACTCAAACCGAAGGTACTAACCCAACTGTAACTACACTAAACCCAAATGAAACATTTCATGAAGTTGATGGATTTTTTGCTGAGCGAGAAGTTATTGTTTATAATGCAGTTTCTCCAAATGGTGATGGTAAAAATGATTTTTTAAGAATTGAAGGATTAGAGCAGTTTGAAACTAACAGTATAGAAATATTTAATAGGAATGGCGTTAGGGTTTATGAAACCCGTGATTACGGAAGTAATGATAATCTTTTTAGAGGCTTTAGTGATGGAAGAATTACCATTCGAAAAAGCGAGAAATTACCCTCAGGGACTTATTTTTATATTTTAAATTATACTGATTCAGACGGTAGAACAACTAAACGGCAAGGTTATTTATATATTAATTAAAATGCATATTAAAGTCATAAAACATATAGGAATTCTAATGATTTTGCTTTTATTGAGCTTTAAATCAATAGCTCAGCAAGACCCTAGTTTTACACAATATATGTTTAACACCATGACTATAAATCCTGCTTATGCTGGTACGAGAAATGTTTTAAGCGCAAGTCTTTTGCACAGGTCTCAATGGTTAGGTATTGATGGTGCTCCTGAAACACAAACCTTAAGTGTGCATTCACCAATTAGAGACGGACAAATGGGGCTTGGTCTTAATATAGTTCACGATAAAATCGGTCCTGCTACAACGACTCGTTTTAATGGAAATTACAGCTATATACTTCCAATTGATAGATATACAAGTTTAAGCTTAGGTGTCAGTGCTGGAGCAGATATTTTTGATATCAATTTTTCAGAATTAAATATATTTGACCCAACAGATCCAAACTTTCAAAATGATGTAGAGACTAAATTATCCCCGCAAGTCGGTTTAGGAGCAATGCTATATAATGATATTTATTATGTAAGTTTAAGTGTGCCTAAACTTTTGAGAACTGAATATTATGACGACAATCAAGGTGCAGTATCAGTTGCCAAAGAAAGACTACACTATTATTTAACTGCGGGTTATGTTTTTGATATAAATGATAATGTTAAACTAAAGCCATCTATACTTACACGATTTGTTAGCGGATCACCAGTACGATTAGATTTATCCGCCAATTTTTTAATCAATGATAAATTTTCATTAGGAGGAGCTTATCGCTTATCATCGGCCTATAGTGTGTTATCAACTTATCAAATATCAGACGCATTTTTAATTGGTTTTTCTTATGATAGAGATACATCAGAATTGGTTAACTTTAACGACGGAAGTTTTGAAATATTTTTTAGATATGAACTATTTAAAAGGTATAAAAAAATGTACACTCCTAGATTTTTCTAGATTATGAAAACAAATTACTATATACTAACAATTATAATTTTATTGCCTTTATTAGGTTTTTCACAAATCGATAAGCTTAATGAAGCGAATAAGAAATTTGAAAATTTTGCCTACATCGATGCACAACAAATTTATTTAGAAGTTGCAAAAGCAGGCTATGAATCTGAGAATCTTTTTAAAAAATTAGGTGATTCTTACTATTTCAACAACGACTTAGAAAATGCGGCAAAATGGTATCAAAAACTATACGATTTTTCAGAATCGCTTAACGCAGATTATTTATTTAGATATTCACAATCTTTAAGAGGAGAAGAAAGATACGTTGAAGCCTCTAAAATCATGAAAAAATATGACTCAATAACTCAGACTGATTCAGATATTGGGATAATTGATGAACAACAAGACTATTTAAAATTGATTGAATTACAGTTTGGTAAATTTACTTTAGACACCATTTCTATTAATTCAGATTTATCAGATTTTGCACCAAAATTTGCAAAAGGCAAAATCATTTTTGCTTCCAATAGAAAACGAGCTGATGCAGACCAACGCATCCATGAATGGAACAACCAACCTTTTTTAGACCTCTATGAAGTTGAGGTTGATGAACAATTTACGCCATTATCTCAACCAAAACCTTTAAGTGATGTTATAAATTCTAAATTTCACGAGGCTTCGGCGACGATTACATCAGACGGTAAAACGATTTACTTTACAAGAAATAATTTCTCTGATAACAAATATAAAAAGAGTAAATCAGGCATTAACTTCCTTAAAATTTATAGAGCGAAAAAAGACAAAAATGGAGAATGGCAAACCCCAGAAGAATTACCATTTAATAGTGATGATTACTCGTCAGCTCATCCTGCTTTAAGCCCAGATGAAGACAAACTTTATTTTGCTTCTAACATGCCTGGAACAAAAGGAAAGTCTGATATCTTTGTAGTTGATATTAATAGTGATGGCAGTTTTGGTGAGCCTATCAATTTAGGTTCTAAAGTCAATACAAAAGGGCGTGAAAGTTTTCCTTTCATAAGCAATGACAGCCTATTGTTTTTCTCTTCCAATGGTCATCCAGGTTTAGGAGGCTATGATGTCTTTGTGAGTGAACTTAAAACCGATAAAACCTTTGGAGACCCTTTAAATGTTGGTCGTCCTATAAATAGTATTAAAGATGATATTAGTTTTATTATAGACGGAAAAAGCAAAATTGGTTTTTTTGCCACAAACAGAAATGAAGACGCTAAAGAAGATGATATTTTTAGATTTATTCAAAACGAGGAATTAATAACAAAATGTAAACAATATCTATCAGGTACAGTTAGAGATAAAGATACTAATGAACCTATAGCCACTGTCACAGTAAAGTTATTCGATGCTGATTTAAATCAACTTTCAGTTACAAAATCAGATATCAACGGCGAATATGATTTTGATGTTGAATGCAATAAAAGATATATTGTAAGAATTGAAAAAGATGGTTATAAAACAACAGAAAAACCTTTTAAAACCACTAATGCATATGAAAAAGACTTCAAAGATGTTGTGTTTATGGAAGTTGGTGAAAATCTTGGTGTTAAGAAAGTTGAAAAAGGAGATGACCTAAGAAAAATTCTTCAATTAGATCCGATTTATTTTGAGTTAGATAAGTCAAATATAACATCTCAAGCCAGTGTAGAACTTCAAAAAATTGCTACACTGATGAAACAATATCCTTCGATGAAAATAGATATTCGTTCGCATACAGATAGTCGTGCAGGTGATAATTATAATATGGTTTTATCTCAAGAACGTGCGGAGTCAACCGTTGATTATCTAATCAATCAAGGCATTAATTCTAATAGGCTTTCAGGAAAAGGCTACGGCGAAAGTCAATTGATCAATAAATGTAGCAATGGTGTAGAATGCTCTGAAGAGGAACACGCTTTAAACCGTCGATCTGAATTTATCATTTTAAACAAAAATGAAACTCCAGCAGAGATGAGAGCTAATATAAATGCTCAAATACAAGAAAAAGCAAATAAAGATAAATCAAATGTAGCTTCAACTCTACCACCAACTAAAAAAGTTGTAACCCAAACTTATGATTTTTCATCAGATAGCCCAAAAATATTTACTGTTCAAATTCTGCATCCTTAAGTTCAAAAGTTATTGACATTCCAAGTGTCAGTGGAGAATATCACTTCAAATTTTCAGATGGATATACACGCTATTTCTCTGGTGTTTTTTCTACGCGTTCAGAAGCCGAAGCACATAAAAACACTCTTAAATCAAGAGGTGTAAAAGGGGTATTTGTTGTGGGTTTAGAAGGACCAAATAGGATAATTTTATCAAACTAAAAAAAGTCTTTTATTTAAAATTATGCCTTTTATGTTTCCAGCGTTTATGAGACCAAAAATAATAAGCAGGTTTTTTTAAAATTTGTTGTTCTAAATGTTTAAAATAAATGTCAGTAATCTCATAATTATTTAATTTATTAGCCTTAGTAGTAATAGGAATAAGTTCGACGTCATAAAATCCGCGTTTGCTCTTTTCTATTTTCATATAACACACGCTAAGGTCTAAGCGTTTGGCAAGGACTTCTGCTCCAACAAAAACAGGCGTTTCAACTCCTAAAAAAGTAGTCCAATGCTTAATGTTATCGGCTTTTGGAGATTGGTCAGCTATCATACCATATATGGCTTTCTGATGATTAGCCTGATTTTTCATCATGATTTTTGGGACGTCATTTTTATCGATCATTTCTACGCCAAATCGACTTCTAATTTTTTTCATCAGTTGATCCACGGCTTTATTTCTTATGCGTTTATAAACACCATAACCCTTGAAGTCAGGCTTATATAGTGTAAAAGCGGCAGAATATTCAAAGCTTGCATAATGAGCATATAAGAAAATAATAGATTTGTTTTCTGCCTCAATTGTTTTAATTATATCAGGGTTTTTGATTTTAAAACGTTTCAAAACTTCGCTTTCAGAAATGCTTAAAAGTTTAATCATTTCAAGAAAAATATCACAAAAATGTTTGTAAAAATCTTTAGCAATTCTTTTTCGATGCGATGGGTCATAGTCAGGAAAAGCAAGTTTTAGATTTTCCAACACAACTCTTTTTCGATACCCAATACCGTAGAATGTTATTAAGTAAAAGAGATCTGAAATAATGTAAATAACCCTAAAAGGCAATAGCGAAATGGACTTAAATAAGATATATAGAATAGTGTAAATGACTTTGAACAAGACTTTATTTTGCTACAAAGATATGTATATTTGACATTCTGAAGTTTCACACTTATGCAAGATATTTCTACAGTTAACGTGAGTTCGACTTAAAAGCATAATGAATTTTAGTAAAAACACGAATTGACAACAGTTATGTTTTCATTGTCAAGCCTAATTTTGATATTTCCGAGCATAGTTTTGGGATTCCGTTTTATTCCGAAAAATCACTCAATTTGATGGCTTTATCAAATCGAGTTATTTAAATTTTGAACACAGGTTATTTTAGGCTTATGCTTAAAATTTAATTTCATAAAAAAAGCTGTCTTAGGTTTAATTAAGACAGCTTTTATACAAATATGCCAAACGATACTTAGATGATCTCTATGATTTGCATGGCATTAAACGCTCCGTTATTGAGTATGTACTGTTGTGTATTAATCTCTTGAAAAAATGCTATTTTTAACAGATAATAATCTATACCAGTACTTGAAGGACTTTGAGAAAAACTGAGAATGACATTAGTTTCGTTATTGTCAATCTGCAAATTTTCTTTATTACTTATCACCATATCTCCAGAATTGGCTTCTAAGTCAAAATTTAGCCATGTGGCACTTATTTCGACGTGAGTTGCACCTTGTGGGGTGTTTAAATTAATCTGTGGTACAAATTCTGGAATGCTGATTTCAGCATTGGTTGTGTCCAATTGATAATCGGTTCGTAATACGGCATCCATTCTCGCTTTAGCATTGAAGTCAAAATACTTGAGTATGTTTTTGCCTTCAGGTGTAGCTAAACCTAAACTTACTTTACGTTCGCCACGAATTGATGTGGTGTCCAAGTTTTTAACTTTTGATAACACAGAGGTTAATCTGTACACTTTAGTATTGTCTTGAACATCTGCCAATAAAGTTGATAAAGCTCTACGTAATTTTTTACCTGATTGGGTAATTTCCGCAAACTCTCTGCCGTTTTCTCGGGTTCTTTCAAAAGCAGGATCATTATTGATTCTACTTTTTGAAATACCACTTTTGGTCTTAACACGATATTTCCCGTCTTGATCTCGGTAGAAGGTTAACCCATCTAGAGTGCCTTCGATTTTAATTAATGACTTTTGTTGGGCTATCTTATTATTATTTAAAAATTAAACTAAAAGTTTTGCAAGCCGTTGAGCTTTTTGTCTTGAAGCTTCGTCAATCCTTTATCCGGATAACATGTTGGGATTAACTTTTAAAATAGACAATCCGCTCTTCGGTGTTGCAAGAACAAATGTAGATGCTTGATACAAACTAATTTTAACAATTTTCTCAATAGTAAGTAGTATTTCTTATATCAAGGGATATTTTTTTTATACTCGGATTATTTTCCATTTTAACATCTTTTTTTCCAATTTAACAAGTTTCTTGTTTTGATACTTTAACCATACTTAAGCTATACTTGAGGGTAGGAGGAAATTAGTGGGTAGTTGGTAGTGGGTAGTTTTTAGTTGGTAGTTTTTAGTGGGTAGTTGGTAGTGGGTAGTTTTTAGTGGTGTTTTATTAGTGCTTGATTTTGTTGGGATTTTACTTGTCACAACTTGTTTTATAATTGTTTGTTAGGTTTGCTGATGTGCGTTTTTGTGTTTTAAGTATTTGATATTGAGTTTATAAAAAACAAATTAAATATTTTAACATATTATTAACAAGCAGAAGTTTTTAAATCAGGTTTAACATAAAAGACCTAGCGGTGAAAGCATCAAATGCAACATATCAAAGTAAAATTCGGGTTATACAACCTATAGAACTTGCTTATGTATTAAATGTATGCCATAAAACTGCTAAAAAATATTATGATGAAATTTATTGTTCTGCAAGTGTAGGACATAGACAATATTTATTCACCAACGAGATTGCTGATTATCTTAAACTTGAGATTGAAGAATACAACTACTTTTGCTTAAAAAAACTTCTTATACGCAAATCTGATATTGACCAACCAACGCTGACAAGTATTGAAGATCAATTAAATAAATTGGAAGTTTATTTTAAAGATTCTGGTTTACCCGTAATATATAGCTTACAAATGTTTAAAACGTTTATGAACTATAGTCAAAATCGAGCTAAATTTGAGTACCAATCTATGAAAGAAGATATTGGGATACCTAAGTTTGGTTTAGTTATTAGGCGACATATTCAGGAGCATTATGATATTAAAGTGTCTATGCAAAATTTGGATAGCGATAATATTATTGGAAAGGCTTTTGAAATGATTTCTTGAAACTATTTTGATAGTAAAAAAACAAGGCTATTTTAACCTTAGATTGACCAAAGAAAATATAACTGAGTTATAATTTTAGTCTAAATTTCGCTGTTATTTTTCTCCGTTTTACTTACAAAACGCTCAATTTTAAAACTTTATATAATTGAGTTGTTTAAATTGAACACAGGTTATTTTATATTATTTTAAACGCTATTTGTGTTAAATTCTATAATTTAGAACTTTTAACTTATTAAAGTTTAGCCTATGGGATTTTTACAAAGTGCCATCAATCAAGTGGGTCGAGATTTAGGACGAGTAGCCAGCAATGCTATTTTTAAAGATCGCCATGCTATCCCGATACGACGTGCACCATCTTACCAACAAAAACAGCAACATTACAAAACACAACAGCCTTAAGCACAGCCTATACAGGAGGTTAAAGCTAAATTTGACAGCGCCATAAATTTTAAAACAGGTTATAAACCTAATACTTTAATTTCTAAACTCGGCGGAGCGTTTATCGTTATTAAAAATGAAGCTCGTGCTTTTGTAGATGATGGTTATCTCGATATAGAAGAAAGCCAACAACTCTTTGATATGCTGAAACGCTTTAACCACAAAGTCAGTGATGTGGACGACGTGATGAGTTTTACCGAAGATAAAGATGCTAAGGTTTATGATCAACTCAATGAAATTGTTAAAAAGACCAAAGCCGTTTTTGTTGAAACCCTTGAAGTCTCTATAAAGGCTTGTGAGCAGCGTGCAAAACAATATCAAGAACTGGCCGATCAACAAGAATTTTTTAGTTTTGGGGAATACCTCAAACTACATCTGTTGTGGTTTCCAAAACACGCAAAAGGTGGCGAGAAGAAAAATACACAAGCTATTATTGCCAATATTATCGATGTTGTCACCTTAACTTTTCCTATCACACGCACCGTTTTATTACTGATGGGTTTGACGAGTTATAACAGCCAAAAACAACAACATCAAAATCTGGTAAAAGTTTATCGAAACCAAGCCCAGCAAGAACGCGAACGGGCTGAGGTTTATCAGGGGTTTGTGGAGAAGAATTCTTAGGAATAAGAGAGATATCAAATTTAGTTAGAGAAAAGATTACTATTTTTAGAGTTTAATTAAAGAATGAAACCCTAAATGGCTAAAAAAACCAAAAAACCAAAATCTATTGAAGAAAGCCTATGGCAGTCCTGTGATAAACTTCGTGGTTCCATAGAACCGTCTGAATATAAACATGTTGTCTTGGGTCTAATATTTCTAAAATTCACTAGCGATAAGTTTGAAAAACGCAAACAAGAACTCACTGCTGAAGGCCAAGAGAAATATGTGGAGATGAAGGAGTTTTACAATATGAAAAATGTATTCTTCCTGAATGAAAACTCCCGTTGGTCTTACATCATCAAAAATGCGAAGCAAGACGATATTGCGATAAAAATTGACACTGCCCTACACGACATTGAAAAAAACAATCCATCCTTACGTGGTGCATTGCCCGATAATTATTTTTCACGTTTGGGATTAGATAAATCGAAGTTGGCGACTTTGCTCGATAACATCAATGATATTGATACACTCAAAGACGCTGACCAAGACATTGTTGGTCGTGTGTATGAATACTTCCTGTCCAAGTTTGCTTTAAAAGAAGGCAAAGGAAAAGGCGAGTTTTATACACCCAAAAGCATCGTTAACTTGATTGCTGAAATGATAGAACCTTATCGAGGTATTATTTATGATCCTGCCTGTGGTTCGGGTGGTATGTTCGTGCAATCCATCAAGTTTATTGAAAGCCATCACGGCAATAAAAAAGAAGTGTCTATCTATGGACAAGAATACACCAATACGACTTATAAATTGGCAAAAATGAATCTCGCCATTCGAGGGATCAATGCCAACTTAGGTGACAAAGCCGCCGATACCTTTGGCAACGACCAGCATAAAGATTTAAAAGCTGATTTTATCATGGCCAATCCGCCATTTAACCAAAAGGCTTGGCGTGGCAAAGACGAACTCAATGACGACCCACGTTGGCAAGGTTACGATGTGCCACCGGTGAGCAACGCCAATTATGCCTGGATTTTGAATATCGTTGCCAAACTTTCTGAAGATGGTGTTGCTGGATTTATCTTGACCAACGGTGCTTTATCTGGCGGTGGCGAAGAATATAAAATCCGTAAAAAACTCATTGAAAACGACTTGGTAGAAGCCATTGTGATTTTGCCACAAAATATGTTTTATACCACTAACATCAGTGTAACGCTTTGGATTTTAAACAAAAACAAAAAAGACCGTAGTCTTAAATTACCCGATAAAACGAGACAATTTAAAAATAGAGAAAATGAAATACTTTTTATGGACTTGCGCCAAATTGGTGTGCCATTAGAAAAGAAATTTATACAGTTTTCGCCAGAACAAATAGAACATATTTCCGAAACCTACCATAATTGGCAAGAAGAACATACTGATTATAAGGACGAACCCGAATTTTGTTATGCAGCAAGCAAAGCTGAAATTGAAAAGAAAGACTACTCCCTAGTACCTTCCAAGTATATTGAGTTTATCAATAGAGATGAAAACATTGATTTTGATGATAAAATGAAGGTATTGCAAACTGAAATTAGTGAATTGCTGGAACAAGAAGAACAAAGCAAAGCTGAATTATTAAAAGTTTTTAAAGGTTTAGGTTATGAAATTGGATAAATCTAATCACTATATAACCGAAATAAAACAAATTCTCGCTAAGGCAAGGCAACAAGCATATTCGGCTGTAAACGCTGCAATGATTGAAGCTTACTGGCTCATAGGCAGACGTATAGTTGAAGAAGAGCAAAACGGAAAAGATAGAGCGTCTTATGGAAAAGAAGTAGTCAAAACGCTTTCGGCTGAATTAACTGCTGAATTTGGCAAAGGCTTTTCTGTGACTAATTTACAGAGTTTCAGAAAGTTTTACCTGATATTCAGTGATTTAAAAATTCAACAGACATCGTCTGTTAATTCTGGTGATTCCATTTGGCAGACGCTGTCTGCTAAATTAAGTTGGTCTCATTACGAAAGGCTAATACGCGTTGAAAATCAAGATGCTAGAGCCTATTACCTCAATGAAGCCGCTGAGCAAAATTGGTCTGTAAGAACACTAGACCGAAACATTTCTACGCTGTACTATCAACGTCTCATTTCTTCACAAAAGAAAAATGAAGTAGAACAAGAAATGCATGAGGAAACTGCTGACATAAAACCCCAAGCAGATGACTTTATTCGTAATCCTTCGGTGCTAGAATTTTTGAATCTTCCGGTTAGTAAATCTTATACAGAAAACGAATTAGAACAAAGCCTTATTGATAATTTGCAAGACTTTTTGTTGGAATTAGGTAAAGGCTTTTCTTTTGTTGCCAGACAAAAACACATCCGAACAGAAACCACCGATTTTTTTATCGACTTGGTCTTCTATAACTATATTTTAAAGTGTTTTGTGATTGTAGAATTAAAAACCAACAAACTCACTCATCAAGATGTCGGGCAATTGGATATGTATGTCCGTATGTTCGACGATCTGGAAACCACCGAAACCGACAATCCCACCATAGGTATTTTACTCTGTACCGAAAAAGACGAAACCATTGTTAAATACTCTGTATTGAATGAAAATAAACAGCTCTTTGCAAACAAATACCTGCCCTATCTACCAACAGAAGAAGAATTGGAAGCTGAAATAGAACGCGAAAAAATCATGATTAAACAAAAATCAGGGCAATGAAAAATAACTATAAACGACTTGGTGATTATATTGAGTTAGTCGATGAACGAAATGAAGATTTGGCTATTGATATTTTACTTGGTCTAAGCATTAGTAAAGAATTTATTCCTTCTGTTGCCAATACAATTGGCACCAATATGAAGAGGTATAAAATTGTGCATAAAAATCAATTTGCATGTAGTATTATGCAGGTTCGTAGAGATGGAAAAATGCCTGTTGCTATTCTAAAATCTCATGATAAAGCCATTATTTCTCAAGCATATCCAGTTTTTAAAGTAAAAGATGAGTCAGTTCTAAATCCTGATTATCTAATGATGTGGTTTAAACGAAAAGAATTTGATAGAGAAGCCACGTTTCATGCCGTTGGTGGAGTTCGTGGAAGCTTAGAATGGGGAGATTTTATGAACTTTAAACTTCCCATCCCACCCATCGAAAAACAACGCGAAATCGTAGCCGAATACAATGCCGTGGACAACCGCATCCGCATCAACGAACAACTCAACCAAAAGCTAGAAGAAACCGCACAAGCGATTTATAAGGAGTGGTTTGTGGATTTCAACTTTCCTATTACAGCGGAAAGTTGTCCTGAACTCGTTTCAGGGTCTCCTGAATTAGTGGGTCAGCCTTATAAATCTTCTGGTGGGAAAATGGTTTATAATGAAGAATTGGATAAAGAGATTCCTAAGGGGTGGGAAGTAATTGAATTTCAAGAAATAACAGAGATTACAAGCGGAAAGACTTTAAAAACAAAATCTGGAGATAAATATCCGGTTTATGGTGCAGGTGGAATTACTTGTTATACAAATGTTTTTTTATATGAAAGTACCGTGATAATTATTGGAAGAGTTGGAACTCATGGTAAAGTTTTCATCGAGCATGGCAAATCTTGGCCTACAGATAATACACTAGTTTTTATACCTAAATATTTATATTACTCATACTTTATTTTGAAATATCTGAATTATGATGAGTTAAATAAAGGTGGAGTTCAAGCATTATTAACTCAAACAGACTTAAAGCAACTCAAAATAATTTTTCCTAAAATCAGATTAGCTGATTTTGAAAAAAAAATGTCTGGTATATTTAAGTTTAATAAGAATTTAGAAACAAAAAAACTTGAAAAATTAAAAGACTTGCTCCTTTCAAAGATGAGTAAGGTTGAAGTTGAAAAGGAAATGGAATGATAAAAATATTACAGGTTTAAGCATATCTTTTAAACCCAAAAAAACAGGCAAATGAATTTTAAATCACTCGTACAACAACATTCATGGTTAAGCATTGAAGCTATTTTATTTGATTTATATCCTGACGAAGCGAAGAATAGTTCAGGATACCGAGAGGTTTACGAAAAACTTTTATTGATGTCAGCTGCAGACTTCACAAATGAGCATTGTGGTGAAGAATTGTAAAGATGATTTTGATGGAGAAGAATACGTTGATGTTTCAGGATTATATCAGCATCCGCAAAGCAAAGAAGAAAATTATATCCTGATGCCATAGAATTTACACCCTGGAAAGAATGGCTAGGTATGGAAATTCACCCAGATAATTTTACCGATTTTTCAGAATTAGAAATCATTGCCCATTGCCTGCATGAAATGACCTTTGTTGGTTTTGAAGAAGAAGAAATTCAAGAAGAACTGCAACGCATCGATAAAATTTCAGAAGATTATAAAAACATGACCGATGAAGAAAAAAAAGCCAACACCACTTCATTGGATGAGCTTTTGAAGGATTTAGAAAATGAAGATGATAAAGAGGATGAGTAGTTATAATCCTAAATATCACCACCGCAGATCTATCCGCTTAAAAGGATATGATTACACGCAGGAAGGATTGTACTTTATTACGCTTTGTATTCAAGACCGAGAACATATTTTTGGAGAAATTAAAAATGGCGACATGCATTTAAACGCTTTCGGAAAAATAGCCGAACATGAATGGCTTAACACTGCAAACATAAGAGATAACGTATCGCTTCATGAATACATCATCATGCCCAACCATATACATGGCATCATAGAAATTACATTTCAAAAAGAAACAGCCAATGAAATAGGCGCATTCAAATCGCCTTCCCAAAGCATCGGATCCATTATTCGTGGCTATAAAATAGCCACGATAAAAAGGATTAAGGATTTTATAAATTCAAATTTAAAGGATTATAAAAGGGAATTAAAAGAGGGAGATAAAAAAGAAAATTATAGGGGCGAATTAAAAGAGGGAGATAAAAAAGAAAATTATAGGGGCGAATTAAAAGAGGGAGATAAAAAAGAAAATTATAGGGGCGAATTAAAAGAGGGAGATAAAAAAGAAAATTATAGGGGCGAATTAAAAGAGGGAGATAAAAAAGAAAATTATAGGGGCGAATTGCAATTCGCCCCAACGGGTTCCGCCCCAACGGGTTCCGCCCCAACGGGTTCCGCCCCAACGGGTTCCGCCCCAACGGGTTCCGCCCCAACGGAAAAACCCGCCCTGGCGGCAACGAGAAAAATCATTAATTTAGATTTCAAAATCTGGCAGCGTAATTATTACGAACATATTATTCGGAATAAAAAAGCTTATAAAAATATATCGAATTATATCATCAACAACCCCAAAAAATGGGAAGAAGATAAATTCAATAAGAAAGATTAGGGGAAACCAAGCTTTAAAAATAAATGAGCAATATGAAATTTACCGAAGCAAAATTAGAACAAGCCATTGCAGACTTGCTACAACAGCAAGGCTATCCACATATATTGGGTTCAAGCATTTCCCGAAATGAAGAGGATGTTCTAATTGAAGCTGATATTCATGAGTTTTTAAGCAAGAAATACAAAGTTCAAAACATAACCGAACAAGAGATTGAGCAAATCATAAGAGAGTTAAAGGTTTTACCAAGCTCAGACCTTTACGAAAGCAACAAAACATTTACCAGGTATTTAACAGATGGTTTTAGTTTAAAAAGGGAAGATAGAAATCAAAAAGACATTTGGATTTACTTAGTCGATTTTGAAAATATTGAAAACAATAATTTCAAATTTATTACTCAATTAGAAATCACAGGGAATCACAAACGCATTCCCGATGGCATTATCTATGTTAATGGTTTTCCATTAGTTGTGTTTGAGTTTAAGACTGCTATAGAGGAAGATACAACTATTCACGATGCTTATAAACAACTAACGACTCGATATAAAAGGGACATTCCAGAACTTTTTAAATATAATTCGTTTTGCGTCATCAGTGATGGTGCAAACAATAAGTCAGGATCTTTCTTTGTCGCTTATGAGTATTATTATGCCTGGAGAAGAATCTCTATAAATACAAAAGATGTAGATGGAATAGACAGTTTACATTCTTTGATAGAAGGTATGTTAAATCAAAGGAGACTGATAGACATCGTTAAAAACTTTGTGTATATACCAGATTCTTCAAAAAAAGATGAAAAAATTGTTTGTCGTTATCCACAGTATTATGCTGTAAGATCATTGTTTAAGAGTATTAAAAAAGCACAGAAGCCTTTGGGTAACGGTAAGGGAGGAACGTATTTTGGAGCTACTGGAAGTGGAAAAAGTTACACCATGCTATATTTGGCAAGACTGCTTATGAAAAGTGATTTTTTTGAGAATCCTACCTTGGTTTTAATCACAGACAGAACAGATCTTGATGAACAGCTTTCGGGTCAGTTTACCAATGCCAAAACCTTTATAGGAGATGATAATATACAAAGTGTTGAAAGCAGAGCAGAGCTTAGAGAATTAATGCAGAATAGAGCAAGTGGTGGTGTATTCTTAACTACCATTCATAAATTCACAGAGGATACAGATTTATTAACAGAACGCAATAACGTCATCTGTATTTCAGACGAAGCACATAGAAGTCAAATCAACTTAGACCAAAAAATTAGAATTACTCAAAATGGAGTAAAGAAAACTTTTGGCTTTGCAAAATATCTTCACGATTCATTACCAAATGCAACTTATGTTGGTTTTACAGGAACACCAATAGACTCAACCTTAGATGTATTTGGCGAAGTCGTAGATGCTTACACTATGACGGAGTCAGTCAAAGACGAAATCACCGTAAAAATAGTGTATGAAGGTAGAGTCGCAAGAATTGCTTTAGAAAATACTGAATTAGCTAAAATAGAAGAATACTATAAAGTTGCTGAAGAAGAAGGTGCTAATGAGTATCAGGTTGAAAAGAGCAAAAAGCAAACCGCCAACATGAATACTATTTTAGGAGATCCTGATCGTCTAAAAGCCTTAGCAGAAGACTTTGTGGAACACTATGAAAAGAGAGTAATTGAGGGTTCTACAGTGAAAGGTAAAGCTATGTTTGTGAGTAGTTCCAGAGATATTGCTTATCATTTTTATCTCAATTTACTCAAACTTAGACCTGAGTGGGGAGAAGTGCTATCTGCAGAAAAAGGAGCAACACTAACCGAGAGAGAGAAAAAAGAAATTAAACCTATAGAACGTGTCAAGCTGATTATGACAAGAAATCAAGATGATCCAGAAGGAATGTACAATCTACTCGGCAATAAAGAATATAAAAAAGAATTGGATAGGCAGTTCAAAAATGAAAAATCAAACTTTAAGATTGCTATAGTAGTTGATATGTGGTTAACAGGTTTTGATGTACCGTTTTTAGACACTATTTACATAGATAAGCCCATTCAAAAACACAGTTTAATTCAGACCATTTCAAGAGTTAACAGAAGATTTAAAGGAAAAAATAAAGGTTTAGTAGTTGATTATATTGGGATTAAAAATCAGATGAACCTTGCTTTAGCGATGTTTTCGAATACAGCTGCTAAAAACTTTGAGGACATAGATCAATCCTTAATCGTAGTCAAAAATCATTTGGACTTACTTAGCAAATTATTTCACAAATTTGATAGTCAGACATATTTCACTGGGTCATCATTAGCTCAGCTGAATACTTTAAACCTGGCAGTTGAATTTATTCAGCAATCTAAAGACACAGAAAACAGATTTATGGCTTTAGTCAAAAGACTTAAAGCGACTTATGATATTTGTACAGGAAGTGAAAAACTTACACAAAGACAAAGATATTATACACATTTTTATCTCGCAGTTCGTTCTATTATTGCGAAATTGACAAAAGGATCTGCACCAGATACTGCTCAAATGAATAAAAAGGTGAAAGAAATGATTACCAATGCACTCCAAAGTCAGGGCATAGAAGAAATCTTAAAAATGGGTGAAGATGGAGTGACTGAACAAAATATATTTGACGAAGATTACTTAAGTAAAATCAATAAAATAAAGTTACCCAATACCAAGATTAAGATCCTTCAAAAACTGTTGTCATAGGCCATTAGCCAAATTAAAAAAGTAAATAAAGTTAAAGGTGTTGACTTTTCAAAGAAGATGGAAGTTTTAGTAGAGCGCTATAATGAAAGAGATAAAAATGATGTTCTGAAAAGTGAGGTATATGAAGATATGGCAAATCAAATTACAGATATGATTATGCAAATTCAGGAAGAAATGCAAGCAGGCAATGAACTGGGGATTGGTTTTGAAGAAAAGGCCTTTTATGATATACTTTTGTTATTGTGTGAAAAATATGATTTCACATATCCAAAAGACAAACTCATTGAGCTTGCTAAAGAAGTAAAACAACTTGTTGATGAACAAGCAAAATTTCCAGACTGGAGCAAACGTCAAGATATAAAATCAGCCTTAAAAGTGGAACTTATATTATTACTTGATAAACACAATTATCCACCAGTCAAAAGGGATGAAGTTTATGAAGAGATATTCGAACAAGCAGAGAATTTTAAGGCTAATCGTTAGTTATCTGACATTCTTTAATATTAAATTTTGTGTGTGATTTTTTAAAGCTTATAATTAATGTTTTTAATAGCACTATTGCAAAATTTTAAAAAAGATAAAACCAAATTGAACAGTTTTAAAGAAATTACCGAGACTTTAAACCAAAGATCAAAATAGTTTGACTAAGGATTTTTGAAATTTAGCGATGTTAGTTAAATATGAAATAGTACTATCAAGATCTAAACTTTTGTTGCTGTCTATAATTCTATAATCAGATTTTATATGGGCAATGCTCATTGTCTTACCTAATCTGCCAGATTTTTTGATGTTGATTTGGTTCTTTTTGGCTTCATTAAGCAATACTTTTCTGTATTGGTCTCTTATCTTTTTTCTGTTAGTTCCGTCTTTAACATAGAGTTTAAAAACAAGTTTATTTTCTTCTAATTGTAAATACTGTTGGACTTTTGTGCTTTTAAAATACTGTTGGATAAGACTCAAACCCGAGAAATCCGCCTTGTGCTACATAAGCCCATTGCCCATCAATTCAAGTGTTTTTGTAAGATAAGACCAATCAAACCCGAGAAATCCGCCTTTAGCGTTTGATCTGTTCCACATAAGCAATATCTTTAGTTTTAAAAGCATTGCCCATCAATTTGTTTATAGTTACCTTGTTCAATCATTTTATAATAGATGAGTTTGATATCAACATCACTATTGTAGTGTTTTTTAGCTATATTATGATATCTTTCTAATTGATTGGAATGTGCTTTACTGTATGTTTTGTCTTCTATCACGATAAAAATACTATCGTTGACAAGTGCAGAAACATCAATTTTTTTCCATTGTTTTTTTACTTTTATACTTTCAATTTCAAAATTTTCATCTTTTTGAATTAAAAGCTTTACAAAGGACTTTGCTAATTCATGTAATTTTTCATTACTGTTTTTGTGCTTTTTATCAGCCCAAGCGATTAACCAAGCGATAAAAGCATCTTGAGACAATTCTGAGGTTGCGAAATTAAATAGGTTTGGTTTCATAATTATAATTTTTGAAATTGTTAGTATTTGATATTTTATAAAACTAATAAATTTACCGCTTTTTTTACGTCATTATCCGTAATTTCTTTAATATGATAATTTAGCTTTTCCAAATGAGGGTGTAGTTTAGAGTTGGCTTCTATGCTATCTAAACTCGTGGTTTTAGCTTGCTTTTCTATCAAAGTTTTAATGTCTGAAAATTCTAAGCTTGAATGTTCTATAAGTTTTTGTGCCATATTTAAGAGTAGCGTTTTCTCTTTGTTTAATAGGTCTTGGGCTAACTTTTGTGCTTTTAGTATGATTACTTCAGCTTCTTTTTGCAAGTCTGAAATAGGCTCATATAAACCATATTTATTCTGTAAAGACTCAATGTGATAAAAGCCTAATTTTGAACCCATAGCATTTTCATAAAGAGACTTTATAATAAGGTTGGTTACTTTTTTTAAATCGGAGCTTGAGCCCAACGAGATCAAGTCTTCTCCAAAAATTAAACGTTCAGCTTCTAAGCCTCCTAATGCTCTTCTTGCTAAATTGATGAGGTCTTTTTTAGCAATTAATTTATCCTCAAAATCTATATGGGTAAAACCATCGCTATTTGTGTTTGCTGTTGTTGAGGTGAGCTGCTTTGGAATTTCGTTTGATAAAACAATGCTCAATACAGCATGTCCAGATTCATGGATAGCTGTAACAGCTTGTTTGTTTTTATTTGTAGATTGTCTTATGTTATCTAATGAGGCATCAATTGTTAAGTCTAATTCTTCAACACAATTTTCTTGGTTCATGTAGATGATATGAAGCGTATTTGTATGATATGAGATTCTTATTTCATCTGCATTAAACTTTTTTAAAACCAAGTAGCTTAAAATCTGCCCTAAATTAGCATCAATAAAAGTTTTTAAACTACTTTTTAATGGTCTTACACCTTGAGTTGGATAAACACCATTATTATAAATCATTTGGTTAACCGAAGGTGCAAATTTCAGTTTGATGTTGTAGTTTGATTGAAAATCATATTTAAGATTTTTAAAATGTTTATCTATAATATTGCTATAAGCCGATTTATTTAAGGCTGGATATATGATATGATTATTGCCTAATCTGGAAATCTGTTCGTTTCTGAAACGTTTTTTCAATGCTTCTTTAATTTCTGGGATTTTAATTTCTAATGATTGCTTGCGAAAGGCATCAGCATTTAAGTCTGGGTTATAATCACTACTCATTTCATAGGCTTCGTCAAGGTTGCCAATTATAAATATGAGTGATTTACTCATATTACCTTTTTCTGTTTTACGTTTTCTTTTAGAAGCTTCATAAAGAATACCTAAGAGTTGAGTTTCATCAAGCTGGAAGAAATAGGTTTCAAAATCTAAAATATTCTCAAATTGATCTTGGAATAATTTATAAAGATTATGTCGCTCTACACGGTCAACATACTCATAAGATTTGCTCTTAAAATCCTTGTAAAAATTCCTTAAATATTGTTCAAGTTTCTTAGGTTGTTCATCGTAATAGATGCGACCATTTTTAAGCTTAAATCCATTTTCAATCCATATTTGTAAAGTTTCATACCATTTTAAATAGCCATTGACATCTCTAATGTGAAGCTTCATATCAAATTCCCCAACATCAAGAAAATCCCAAAGATTAAACTTCATATCAACATCTTTTTCAGTACCGTCATCATAGAGTGTTCTCAAATGTTGAAATTCATCAAAACAAAAAATATAATCTTCATTTTCATAAACATCGATGGCTTCTGATAATTGTCGATCTATATCTTTATGCTTTTCACTATTCATTTCAAAACGAAAAAACGCCTGTTCTTTGTTTAAAAGCTTAACTAATCGCTTGACTAAAGCGGTTTTCCCCGTGCCTGTTAATCCCCACAGATTTACAATTAATGGATGTGTTTGGGTTTCATTAAATAAATACCAAGGTTGCATACTTTCAATAATTTGGTCTATTGCTTTATCAATACCAAAAAACTCTTGTTTTAGGATGGTTTTTATATGATTAAGTTTATTTGTTTTTTGCTGAAGATGTTTGAAATTCATAAGTATGCGGTTTTAGGCTTGCTTATATTTAATTGTAATGGTTTAAAATCTTTTGTGCTTTTGTTTTTAGGGTTTTAATCAAAGATTGGGGTTTGATGACTTTTACATTTTCACCCATTGACATCAACTCCATAATAAAATCGTAAGTAATAATCAGTTTTAGTTTGACGATTAATTCCTTTGAATTATCGCTTATAATTTCTTGTGAGTGATGTAAGGGTAGTGTCTTAATATATTTACCTTGATATTCGTGAAAAGACAGGATGATTTCTTGAGGCTTTAGACCGTTACTGCCGATGATACCAAATGAATGTTTATAGTAAGCATTGACATCAAAACTCTCTGGCTCCTCAAATTTTTGATTTGTTGATTTTGGATTGGTGATACGATCAAGACCAAAACTTTTGATTTTACCGTCTTTAGTGTCTTTGGCTATGACATACCACCTACTTTTAAACTCCTTGAGTGCAAGAGGTTGAACCTTTCTTGTTTCTGAATTGGTATCCCAAAATTTTTGATGATTAAACTCAATAAAAACTTTATTTTTTATGGCATTGAGAAAATCATGTAAATATTGAGTGCCTTGTGCTTGTCTTTGTTCAAATTGAATGTTTTTAGACAATCTTTCAGAAATACTTAAGGCGTTAAACGTATCAAAAGCTTCAAGTAAACGATTGTTGAGCTCAGGCTGTTGTTCAAAATCAATAAAATAAGCCCTGCTTGAAAAATCAAATTGAATATCTATATTATAGATTGTGTAAATCGCTTTAAGATCTCGCTGGAAAGTGCGTTTTGAAACCTGGAGATTTAAGCCTTGTAGCTCTGATTCTAAAGCTAAATAATCAGCGATTTCATCAAAATCACAAGATTTTCGTCGCAATTTTTTAATAATCAGATTGTAGCGTATTATGGGTTCTGTTTTTGCCATACGTTCTTAATTTTCTGTAAAAGTAAATATAGACTACGACAAAACATGACGGTGTAATTTTTTTTTCAGATGACATCTTTTGGCTAAGTTTCTAAATAGGTTTGTCAGAAATCCTTTAGTTATGAATAAAAACACCAATAATTTAAACCTTGACAAAGTAATTCATCAAGACTTTCAATTGTTTTTGAGTTGCTTTTCAATTGGTCTGGATAATAAGAATATCCTCAATTATTTTGAACCTAATACCATTCAATTCCTTTCAGGACAAATAGGGCATGCACCAATTCGTACAGCAATATGGCTCAGTCAAATTGTAAAGTCAAAAAAAGTAATGGTTGTAGAGCAACACAATGTGAAGGCTTCAATTTATAACTATATCTGTAAAAATAGTCTGGTTGAAAACCCAAGCAGATTTGTTATTAATGACTGTGAAAATATTAAACTTAAAAATATTCCAGGAGATGTAAACTTTATTATTGTCAATAGTGAGAACTTCAAACCTAAATTAATGAAAAGATTATTTAAAAATTTGAATGATCTTGATATTAAGTTTTACTTTTTAGTTGTCAATATTTATAAAGACAAGGAAAAGGTTTTGGATATTGAATGTTACGCTAAACAGCACTATGAAAGTTTTAGACCTTCTTATCTTGGGCAAGAGCTCTGGGGTGATATTACAATTAAACCTCATCAAGTTGTATTAAAATCTCAAAAGTACGGGTTGAGTTGGTTGTTGAGATATTAAAAACCTCAGATTTTTTGAATACGCAAAACAGTAATGCTAACGGCAATTCGATTTAAAGTTAAAACCTATTTATAATTAGGATATCCTCATTCTTCTGTAAACCACTAAATTTCAGTAATACCAAGAGAAAAAGCCAGAGCTAACTCACAGTTGAATTTGAGCCATTCTATTTATAGCAAATCCGATATTTATAACTTTGAATTCTGATTTTCTGAGGAAACTCTATATACGCTGTTGTGCCCAGTTATTTTAAACGGTAAATTGTTTTATTTTTATTTCCTATTTTTCCAAATAAGCCTAATTCAACTCCTTTTTTTAAATCTCTACTTGCTGTGGCTGAAGAAATGTCTTTAAAAATATCCATATAATCTTTTCTTGTAAATTCAGCTTTGTTCAACGAAACAAAATATTCTAATCTGTCTTTTTCGTTTAGCGTTCGATTATTAAAATCTAATAATTCACTAATTGAGATGTCAATTACATTTAGCATATATTCAATAAACTTAGTCGATTTCCCAGATTTATCCGATTCAGCCAAAGCTTTATAATATTTCTCTTGGTCTTTATTTATTAAAGTTTCAAAAGGCAAAAACTCAAAAATTGGATATTTTTCCATTAATATCAAAGTCTGCCATAATCTTCCCATTCTGCCATTTCCATCCAAAAATGGATGAATAAATCCCATTTCGTAATGAAAAACACAACTTTTAATTAATTCAATTTCATCAGACTTTTTTAAATATTCAAAAAGTTCTTTCATAAAGTAGGGAACATTTCCAAAAGGTGGTGCAAAATGCTCAACTTTTGAACCTTTTACAATTCCGACACTTTGAGTTCTATATTTTCCTGAATCTTCAATTAATCCTTCCATAAAGTTTTTGTGTGCTTTTAAAAAGGATTTTTCATTAGATGGTTTGTATTCTTCTAAATTCTCATAGATTTTGATTGCATTTAATACTTCAAGAACATCTTTTTTAGGACCAATAACTTTTTTGTTTTCTAAAAGTGCTGTTATTTGTTCTTCAGTAAGTGTATTTCCTTCTATTTTTAAAGAAGAATGAATAGTTTTGATTCTATTCTGCTTTCTTAATTTAGGTGACGGTTTATTTAATAAATTAGCATTTATTTCTCCTATTTTTTCCGAAATAGAAGTTATTAACTTTAAAATAGAAGGTGTTATTTCGTAAGGTGGTTTCATTTTTGATACTATCATTTGATACTATCAAAGATACAATCATTGATCTGAATTATCTTATGAAACGGAATTTTTTAATTCTGACTAACGTAAAATTATATCACTATAAATCAGTTATTTATATTTTATTCAGCATTTCAATTTTCAATCCAAATTTACTCATTTTACGTTAGCCGAGGGACTAAAGTTTCTATGAGTCTATGAGGGATAGCAGGAAACGAGCCATAAACAGATATTATGGATGGTCTCACAAATAAGGAAAGGCGGAACGGATTATCACGTCTAAATTCATTTAGGAATACAGGTGATAGCACCTATATAGCCTAAATCTAAGCAGACAAGAACTAGCACAAAGTGAAGTTCTGATAATGCGAACCGCCCAGTATGAGAACCGTATGCTGGGTGGTGTGAGAGGTGCACTCCGTCAGTTACTGGTGGAGCCCGACTACTTGATTGGCATTAGTATTTTTTTTTCAGTCCACAAAAGTTTCTCTTATTACTACTTTACATTTTTCAATTTCTGATTTCGTTAAATTTTCAAAAACTCGGATAATTCTGGTTTTATCTACTGTCCGAATTTGGTCGATTGCAATCATTCCCTTTTTCCCGTTATGTCTCACTGAAACTCTGGTCGGATATTTTTTCAAGTTCGTAGTTATTGGCACAAGTACGATTGTGTTCAAATATTTATTCATTTCATTTGGCGAAACGATAACACAAGGTCTTGTCTTTTTTATTTCACTTCCAATTGTTGGGTCAAGATTTACAAGAACAATTGAATATTGTTTTAAATCCATTCCTCAAGATTTTCATCATCGAATACATCGTTCATCAGCAACTTGTCGTCTCCGTTTTCACTCATTTTCTTAAATTCTATTTCCCAATTTTTTCTCGGTGAAGCGATTGGTTTAAGAATTATCTGTCCTTTTTCAAGAATGAGTTCCACTTTATCCTTGATGTTATATTTTTCCAAAATGGTCTTGCTCAAACGAAGACCTTTTGAATTTCCGATTTTGATTATTGAAGTTTCCATAATTTTTTAAATGTTATTACAAAGTAAATACATTTTGTTGAAATATCAAAATTCGTTCAGTATTAATGCCAACGTGTTTGTATATGGAAAGTAGCGGGCTTTAAGCACTAACTTCGCTATTTTTTATATACGTTGTTGTGCGGTATGTGCTTTTTTAAAATCCATACTTTTCTTTTCTTAACTTAAATGCCTTTTCGCCACCTTCCATAATTAGGGTTATTTCCTTCTTAATCTCGGGATTGTCAATGGCTCCTTCATATTTGATTTCGCCTTGCGTTTGCTGGCTTGACTCTTTGTAATCACAGCAAACAACCAACTCAGCGTCTCCGTTTACTACAAGATTTGCATTATGACTGGTGAAAATCAACTGACGTTTATTCTTAGCTTTCCATATGTTCTCAATGATGTCATTTATTGCTCGATTGTCAATGTCATCTTCAGGTTGGTCAATCAACAAGGGGTTGCCTTCTTGATTAAGTAGAACAGATAAAAGAGCTGTTGCCTGTTGACCTGCCGATGCTTCTGAGAATGGAATTACATCTTGCATTTCATTTCCTGTTGAGTAGAAAAAATGTGGTTCAAACTCTATTTCTTGCGTTACCATAGCTAACCACTTATCAGGCGAAAACAATTCTACTATTCGTTGAATATTAGTTTCGTTCAGTCCTATGTCTGTAAGAAGAGGTGTTTCAGGTAATTCAATTGGTTTATCTTCAAGTATCTTGTATTCTGCAAGAGATTTTAATTCTTCCAATGCCATTTTCCAAGATTCAAGAGGTGATTCACTATCCTTTATCTTCTTGCACAGATTGTCTATTTTGTCTTTACTTATCCTAGTACCTGTAAAAGAGTTGACTATTAATTCTTGAATTTCTTCGATATTAATACTCCGAGTTACTTCGGCTTTAATAATTCCCTGGGAAAGGATTGTGAAATTTGAAGCTTGGGTGTTTAATAAGTCAATTTTATTTTGATGAAGAGCATACCATTTTTCTTTTTCTTCCATAAATACTGTCTCAGGATTTCCAAGTTCTTTAATTCTTGAAATACGTTCATTGATTGAGTCCGTTAACTCTCTTAAGCGAGCTTCAAGTTGATTTATCTCCTTAATGATACTTTCATTGGCAGATGCCTTTTCTTTAATTTGACCATAAGAGGCATCAAATGATTTCTTGATTTCTTTCCATTTGTCAATTGAATCATTGTAACCCGCCAATTTATCTGCTGAAAATAATTTTAATATTTCAGCTAGTCTTGACTTAATCTGTTCAAAAATCTGCTCTTTCTCCTTCTGAATCTCAGATAGTATTTCGCTATTCAAGATGTTAGCATCTTCTTGTATTTTAGAAGGATATTCCGATAGAGATTCTCCAAGCGTTTCAAATTTTTGTTTGAAAAGGTCAATTTCATTATTTGATTCTTGAATGAATGTTTGTTCGTTTTCAAATAATTCCTTGTTTTCGATGATTTTTTTATCTTCATCTGTTAAGCCTTTTAATGATTTTCTTAAGTTCTGAACTTGCTCACCAACCGACTTATGTTGAAGTTTTAGTTCATCAATTTCTGATTGAATCTCTTTTTTGCGAACGAGATTGCTATATGCATTCTTTAAATTCTTTGATACTTCTCTAAGGTTGAAAGCGATATTGTTCAATTCATTTGTGATTGGCTGTTGAATGAACCTTTTTAATTCATCTGTTCTTACTCCTACTCTACTTAACTGCTTCTGGCTATATGCTTGAATTGGAATTAATCTTCGTACTTCCTCTTCCGTAACTTTCTCGAAATCATCATTTCCGATTTTTAGTTGTATTTCCTTAGTTACTGAGTTTCTTTTAACAATGTGTTCAATACCGTTTACAGATGCTGTAATTCTTACTTCGCCTGAAAATGGCACAAGTGTTTTATCAATTAGAACCTGTCGTCTTTTTTGAATCTCAGATTCTGTTTCGTATTTACCAATGCCTAAAATTTGGTCACATAATCCCCATCTTAAATATTCAAGTAAAGTTGATTTACCTGTCCCGCGTCCACCAATAAATGCGTTATACTGCTGGTTAAGTTCTAATTCAACCCGCCCCATAAACTTGGAATTAGTTACACTTAGTTTGCTAATAAATATTTGTGGTAAACTAGGCTCTATCAAGCTCATTCTTGATTCCTTAGCAAGGCTTGCCTGTCTAAGTGCTTCAGCCGTTGGAGTTGCCCACTTCACCCAAGTTGTAGCTGTTCCTAAATCTTCGAATGTATCTTTCCTGTTATCTGATGTCTGGAAAACTGCAATAGATTTAAAACCATAATTTCTGTCCTCCCCATTAATAATGTTCTTTAACCCTTGGTCATTAGGAATTGCTCCATCAAGATAACCACTTACACAAGGCATTTTTTTGTAATACTCATAGAAGTCTCTTCTTAGAATTCCTTTATGTCCACGCCCCGTATGTGGAAGAATAATGTATTTACCTTTAAGTATGTCAATCGAATCAAGCTTTGAATGCAAGTCTTTCAAACCATTGACTACTTCAGACGAAATTGGGACAGTCTCAATTGTAGAAGGCTCAGTTATTGGATTTGGCTCAATTGATAGTTTGTGTAATACTCTCAGAAGTTGGTCTTCAGGAAAATTTGCATCAAGAATGAGTAGAGCCTGACAAGGTGGATTACTAAGTGTAAGTTCAATGCCTGGAAAAACCACAAGTTTATTGCTATCAATTATCGGCTGTCCACTGTTGTCAACTTCATTGTTAGCAGCTGCTTTGATATAAGGAAAAAAAGCAAGGTCGTGATGGTCAGTGATAGCAACTGCATTTACACTTTTTTCACGACAAGCAAGTACAAATCTCTCCGCGTATGCATTTCGGTCTACGTCCGAAACTGGCTTTGGACCTGACCAATTAATATCTCTTGGTGTGTGAACCTGAAAGTCACAGTTATAAAATCTAGTCCCTTTGTTCATTGTGCTGTCTTTTTTGCATTCTGACTAACGTAAAATTATATCACTATAAATCAGTTGTTTATATTTTATTCAACATTTCAATTTAAAATGCACAAGTTTTTCGGTTAAACTTATAATTTCTAAATATACACAAAACTTTCGGTTAAGCACAAAGTTTGACACGAGCCAAAACCCTTGAATTTACTACTGCTTAGCCTATTTTTTATATACATTGTTGTAAGCCGTTATTCCTTTTCTACAAGTTCGTTCTTTAATATACTTTTAAACCATATTATCGAAGCTTCTCCGTCCTTAATCATTATTTCATTCAGTTCGTTGTTATGAGCAATTTGATTTCTTAAAGTGAATAATTGGCTAAATCTATTTTCAACATTTTGTTTAGACTTGAACATATCTTCAAATTCGTTCCAAGTATCTCTTTTAATAATCAATTCCTTAAATTCTCCGAGAGTGAAAAAATTCAGTTTCTTTCTAAATGATTGATAAGTTTCTAAATTTTCTCCTGGGAATTTCTTTAAATGTGAAGCAATTTTAAATTCAGTCGATTGCCTTGTTTTTTCAGATACGAACTGTTCAAAAGGTTTCGCACTTATTTTACTTAATCTGCTATTTATTAAATCACGAAGCTGAATTTCTATACTTTCAATTTCAGATTTTAGGTCTTTAATTGCTTGAGGAAGTTCAATTCCATTTTGTAAAACTGATTCAATTGTAATTTGCTTACCTTCTGTTAATAGGTCAATTGCTTTAAGGATATAATCAGCTCTTGTTTCAATGAAAGTATCAAAGTCTGACTGAATCTTATTGATTCTTTCTTCTTTTTCCATTCCTTCATAACCTCCATTAGAAAGTTCCTTTATTGGTATTAAATGACTGTTTAATCGACTATTTACGATTTCTTCATCTGCCCATTTATAACGTTCTTTTAAATAAACTAATGGGTCTTTTCTTCCGATATTTCGATTTGTTTTTCCTGTTATTAAAGCACAGTTTAAAGCTAAAAAACTATCAACATTTGCTTCTTGCAAAAGTGAGTCAGGAAAAATGTGGTGATATTCTCTTTTTTTAATATTTTCTCTCGAAATCTGTTTGCCATCAGCAAAGTCAAATGCACCTAAATATGTAGATATTGCAAGAATACCTCTTGCTCTAATATTAACTTTTTTATAGTACCCAACAGTTAAGAGTTCTTCTTTGTCTGCTAAAGGATATAGTTTTCTATTAAGAACAGGAACGTCAGTTTCTTTATAGAAATCGCCTTTTTCGTTTTGTTCGTTATTTATAACTCTTTTGAGATTTATGTAATCTTGGTAAGCTCTTGAAGTCGCCGAATTTTCGTAGCGATATGTAAAAAATGACGACCACAAATATTTTTTAAGCAAAATTTCTCCTTTACCTGCTAAATCTCCATTTTCTGGAATTTTAGAAAGAGTTGCGGCTACAACCGACAAAACTGCATTTGTTGGAAGTCTATTTTTATCATAAACTCCTTGGGATTCCATAAATACAGCCATTCTACCAAGACAGTTTTCAAGAATTTCCCAATTATTTACTAAAATGGATTTATCCATTTCTGCCATTCCTCTATGGTTTGGCAACTTATCTTGTAAAAGGGCAGAAGTAGCTAAAATCAAAAATTCGAGTTCAAAATAATGTTTGATTTTAGGGTGTTTTTTACTCAAATCATTTTGTAGGTCGTGTAGTGAGCTTTTCATTTCACTTTCTACTTCTGCAACTATTATATCGTAAATAGAAAGTGGTTTACTGTTTGTATTCATATTTATAAATACTTGCAAAGCAATTTCCTTTGGTGTTGTAGCTGGAAGTGAAAGAAATGGTAAATTAAAATGAGATATTGTTTCCCTTAATTTTGTGATTTTTAGAGTCAAGTCCTTTTGAAATTTGGTATATTCTTTTAATTTCTTAAATCCGTCTGGGTCTGAATCTGTTGGTTCTAAATGTTTGGTTGCAAGTTCAATCCAATTGTCAATTTCGGACTGAATGTTTTCGGGTCTAAATAGTTGAATTGGAACGCAACCTCTTTTTAAACTCTCTTTTGGCGAGTCTGCCCAAAGTGGATATTTTAGTTCGTTTTTTAAGTATCTTGTCCTACAATAAATCGAAATTTCTTCATCTCTTCGATTATTATCTGTTTCGTCAAATTCAGGAAAATAGACGAAGTATGTTTCAAAATCATAATTGTTGTGTAAGGCTCTCCAAAAAGAAGTTAGCCTTTGCTGACCATCTAAAAGGTGTTCAGTTATTTTGTCTTTAATTTCGGGTTCAGCAGTACTTATGTATCTTGATTTGAACTTTTCTTCATTGCCAACATCTAATATTAGTGTAACTCCGACAGGTAAATTATGGATAACTGTTTCTAAAAAACTTTGAACTCTCCATCTATCCCAAGCTTCCATTCTTTGAAAACGAGGTAGTTTAATGTTTCCATTTTTAATTTTCGAGTACCAATCGGTCAACTGTCTATTTTGAGCACTGCTCGAAGTTATTTCTGACATATTTTAATTTTCGCAGTTTGTTTGTTTTAATGGCTTACAACTAGTATATATCCACAAAAATACACCACTTTTTTAATTTTTAGGCTTGTTTTTATACTTTTTTGCCATTTTGTCTAATGGACTTTCTATCTTTTTAGTGCTTTTTTGACTAATATGAGTATAAACTGTAGTCGTTTTGATACTGCTATGGCCTAAAAACTTTTGTATATATCTTATGTCTGTCCCGCCTTCTAACAAATTCTGACTAACGTAAAATTATATTACTATAAATCAGTTGTTTATATTTTATTCAACATTTCAATTTTCAATCCAAATTTACTCAATTTTACGTTAGCCGAGGGACTAAAGTTTCTATGAGTCTATGAGGGATTACTGGCAACGGTCTTGTATATGGCTCGTAGCGTGCAAATTAGAAAATTATTTTCGGATTGAGCTCAAGCCAGATTTTTAAATTTTACTATTTATCTTTTTTATTGGAAATCGTCAAATTTAAAAATTTGGCGACTTTCCAAATATACCTTAACTTTGATTTAGCAACTAACTAGCTATGAGATATATACGTTGTTAGCAAAAGTTATTTACACACTAATTTTTTCTTTTGTTCAAGATAAAATGTTCCAAAACCAAAAAAACCAAAAATAAGGTTTAGGATTGATAAGGTTTGATCGTAGCTATTTATCCAAAGTAAATTTATTATCGAAAACAAAATATATAATAAGAACGGAAAAAATAAAAAATCCTTTTTCACTATAAAATTTTTATTTACTTGGATAAAGAAAAACACCTAAAAAGTAAGACTTAAAGTTATTAGATAAAATGAAAAATTATCAAGTGCCAAAAACAATAAGCTAACAAATACGGTCATTAAACCAATTAAAAATAATGTAAAAATTATCTTTTTCATAATAATAATAATAAAATTAAAGGATGCTGTTGTACAACAGCATCCTTAATTAAACAATTACTCTTCGCAATCTTCATTTACAGCTATCGACACAACTGCACCTTGAACAATAGACCAAAGTGACCACCGAACAAACCTGTTGCAAGACCTACCGCATCAGTCGCAATTACTCCAGAACTGCAAGATATTTTCATTCCCGAAGAACGATTACTCCATAGCTCATTTGATGCAATCAAAACTTCTTTATATGTATTTAAAAGTTCTATTTCATCTTTACTTTCCGTATTGTAGGATTGAATTGAACTTAATTTATTTTGAATAGTACTATCGTCCAACGTTTGATTTTTTATAAATTCAGAGAATTTGACTGAAACATTTTTATCTTTTGTAATCTTTGAAAAAGCCTTATCTATAATTTGCTCTAAACGTCTTTGATTAATTGAAGTATCATTATAGGCATCTCTCAAGAAATTATATTCTTCTGAAATTTCAAATTCTGTCATTAAACTCGGATAATGTTCAGACATTAAATCAATAACAGACTGCTCGATTTCTTTGACGGTTTTTTTATCACCATTGCCATTATTGAGATATAAATTGACAGCAATGTTGTGATACTCTCCAATCTGTTTAGCATCCAAATTTTTATTCAAGGATTGTTTAAACTCTAATTCTGATTTATCGATTGTAGAAGTCTCTGATAAATCATCTTTACTACAAGAGATTAAGGAAGTGAAGAATAAAAATAAAATAAAGTTTAAAATTGAAAATTTAAAAGTTTTCATAACAAAAAAATTTAAGTTAATAATTAAAAAAATATTTTATGATTTTTGGATATAGTGGCTGGTCAGACCTAATTTAACCTATTGAATATTTAAACAGAATTAGCAACTGAAATGCCAAAACAATACTATGTGTCAAAATGGCAGAATGAAGTTTTTTTCTAATTTTTGCTAACGTTCTCGCATATCGCTTCGTTGCGGGAAAATTAGTAATTATTTTTCAATTTTATAATTTAACTTCCAGAAAATCCAAAAACCCTGATTTCAGACAAAACGCCGCAATGAGCGATATGCAATGTTGGCAAAAGTAGTGTGTCCTGCGTTACTTGGGGATACAAGATAGTGATTAAGTTCATTGAAAACAAGTAACATAACTGTAATTGAGATGAGAGTCTCATTGGTATTTAGAAACGACCCTGGCATTTGTTTCAGGTGGATTCACGTAAAGAGTACGATGAGGATTGGTCTCTCGGCTGGGAGTGATTAGGCACACCAGTCAAACCGCCTTATGGGGCTTTCCTTTCACGGGTTGGTCTTGAGCGATAAGGTTAAATGCACTACCTGTGTTGTTTTCAGAGTAGTTTGCTATGGTAGGAGTAAAGAAGCTGAAAGAGACGAGATTGAACCCTTGTAGAAGTGTCGTAAACAACTTTAGTATTGTCAAAATCGAGGGATGGGCGGTCTTGCGAGAACAGAACTTGACATGATACCTATTTCTGGTCAAGTGGCAATCGGCATAAAGAGGGCAGGAGCTTTGCTTACGGCTCAATTACGGAACAGGAGAAGCTAATTAATAGTGCAAAAATACCACAACCCCGAAGGGCAAGGTAGAAAGTAGCGATACTGTTAATTAGTGGCGGATTAGTCTGTAGTAGTGATGAAGTTTCTGTAATGGAAATGGAGCGAAGGGACTGACTTAACAGTTTTAAATTGTATTACAACTAAAGATTTTTTTAGGATGATTTTCAAAGAGAAACAAAAGTCGCAACCGATATTAAAGCGACAGGTATGGGATGCCTTTAAAAAGGTAAAGAGTAACAAAGGTATTTCAGGTGTTGATAATTTGTCAGTACAAGAAGTACATTCACGTCCTATGAAATACTTATATCCTGTATGGAATAGGTTAGCCGATGGTAGTTATTTTCCAGTACTGTGCGCGAGGTAGAAATACCCAAAGAAGACGGTCGAATCAGGAAGCTTGGCATTCCAACAGTAAGACCGAACGGCTCAAATGGTAATAAGAGAAGAATTAGAACAGATTGTAGATAAACAGTTTAGTAAAGATTCTTTTGGCTATCGACCAAACAAATCAGCGCATCAAGCCATAAAGCAATGCAGGGAAAACTGCATGAAAATGGATTGGGTGATAGATTTGGATATCAAGAGTTTTTTTGATGAGATAGACCATGACTTAATGCTTAAAGCATTAGGACATTTTACCAAAGAAAAGCATATTCACTTGTATGTAGCACGTTGGTTAAAGGCTCCAATTCAAAAGAAAGACGGTAGTATTCATTCACGAGACAAAGGCACACCACAAGGAGGTGTCATAAGTCCATTACTGGCAAACATTTTCTTGCATGTTGTTTTTGATAAGTGGATTGAGAACAACCACCCAGAGGTAAAGTTTGAACGTTATGCTGATGATATTATCATCCATTGCGATAATTTTAAACAAGCCTTGCGGACGTTGGAAGCGGTAAAAGCCCGATTTAAACAGTGCAAATTGCAGATAAAAGACGGCAAGAGCAATATCGTGTATTGCAAACGCAACCAAAAGAAGCATCCACCATTTAAGGTTCATTATGTAACATTCGATTTTCTTGGATTTACATTTAAGCCAAGAATGGTAAAGGGCTATTTTGGGAACTTTCATTTGGGATTTACACCGTCAATCAGTCGTAAACGACAGAAACGCATCAATCAAACTTTGTTTAAGATGAAACTTCATCGTATGGTTCATTTACGCCTGCCAGATTTGGCAGGCATAATAGCAGAAAAAGTACGAGGTTGGATTAACTATTACGGCAAAGTAAGAATGAGTGAATTACATTATGTATTCCGTTTCTTGAACATGCGTCTGGCAAAATGGGTACGCAACAAATATCGGAGATTTAGGCGTAAACACTGGTTTTTTGCCTACAAATGGTTACAGGAAACTGCAAAGCATTATCCTAATCTGTTTGTGCATTGGCAATACGGTTTTACGCCATAGACTTGTTAAGAAGAGCCGTATGATGGGAGACTATCACGTACGGTTCTGTGAGAGGTTTAGGGGTGAGATTCCCTTTACCTACTCGACTTAAATGTTTGATTTATTATTTTTTATAATTTCATCCTCTTTATTATATAAGCTATCTAATTTATTTCTATTTTCCTCAAATTTATTTTTGTATTGTTTAATTTCTTTAATTATTGTATCAAGTTCCTCATTATGCATGTAATTAATTTCTAATTCAATACCAAAATCTTGATTAGGTTCGTCACGCGAATTTATCAGGTCTTTTCTTTCAGTCTCGTAGAAATTGTCTTGAACTATTTTGAAAAGGTTATTATCATTTTTTGATTTTTTAATTGGTGTTTTTTTAAGTTTTTTTATTTCCTTTTCACTTAAAACAATTTTACCATATTCATTATAACCAATTAAAATTGATTTTAACGTATCCCTGAAAATCATGTAACTATATTTGTCAAAATCATATTCTTTTAAGCTTATAATACCATAAGATTTGTAAGTTTTAGGAAAATAAAATCCTTTATGCCGTTGTTTTTGATTTGGCATTATAATTAAAGGTTCACCATACTTACTTTTATATATTTCTATTATTTGGTTTACAAAATTATTATTTTTTTCAACTAGATATTCAGATTGAGTTTTATTTAAGTCCTCTATTGAAATATTCATAACATCGTTATATTCTAATGTTATTCTATCCTTTTTTTTCAATAATTTAAATCCTACTTTTTTAGAATTCTCTAAGCTAATATAAAATTTACCATCTATTAAGTTTTTGTTTTCATTTTTCGTTGAAATAAATTTTAGAGAGTCCATTTTTGGACTCAAATTAAGAAATATTGGACTATATAATTCATTTTTTTTACTGTCGCTACAGCTAAATGATAATAATAGAATAAAAAAAAATACAAGAGTGTATTGAATCAGCTTCATTCAAATAGTTTTTAAATTAATTATAGGATGTTCAGATATTTTATTATCTCCAATATTTTTACATTTTGCCCATTTTTTATTTCTTACATTGTAGAATATTTCCAAAATGATATATGTATTATCTGTGGCTTTATCAATTAATTTTACTTTATCTCCTATTTCCATTTTATCTCAATTTGTTAATGTTGCCTAACTAGTATATATCCACAAAAATACACCACTTTTTTAATTTTTAGACTTGTTTTTATACTTTTTTGCCATTTTATCTAATGGACTTTCTATCTTTTTAGTGCTTTTTTGACTAATATGAGTATAAACTGTAGTCGTTTTGATACTGCTATACTTCAAAAACTTTTGTATATATCTTATGTCTGTCCCGCCTTCTAACAAATTCTGACTAACGTAAAATTATATCACTATAAATCAGTTGTTTATATTTTATTCAACATTTCAATTTTCAATCTAAATTTACTCATTTTACGTTAGCCGAGGGACTAAAGTTTCTATGAGTCTATGAGGGATTGCCCATAACGGCATCGGCTATGAGTAGTTGCGTGGGTTAGCACTTAACTTTGCAAGTAGCACACCAAACTGAAAATCCGCGAGGATTTTCAGAAGTAGGCGAGAACAAGCAATTACTTATAGCCATTGTTGTAGCAAGTGGTGTGTCCTGCGTTACTTGGGGATACAAGATAGTGATTAAGTTCATTGAAAACAAGTAACATAACTGTAATTGAGATGAGAGTCTCATTGGTATTTAGAAACGACCCTGGCATTTGTTTCAGGTGGATTCACGTAAAGAGTACGATGAGGATTGGTCTCTCGGCTGGGAGTGATTAGGCACACCAGTCAAACCGCCTTATGGGGCTTTCCTTTCACGGGTTGGTCTTGAGCGATAAGGTTAAATGCACTACCTGTGTTGTTTTCAGAGTAGTTTGCTATGGTAGGAGTAAAGAAGCTGAAAGAGACGAGATTGAACCCTTGTAGAAGTGTCGTAAACAACTTTAGTATTGTCAAAATCGAGGGATGGGCGGTCTTGCGAGAACAGAACTTGACATGATACCTATTTCTGGTCAAGTGGCAATCGGCATAAAGAGGGCAGGAGCTTTGCTTACGGCTCAATTACGGAACAGGAGAAGCTAATTAATAGTGCAAAAATACCACAACCCCGAAGGGCAAGGTAGAAAGTAGCGATACTGTTAATTAGTGGCGGATTAGTCTGTAGTAATGATGAAGTTTCTGTAATGGAAATGGAGCGAAGGGACTGACTTAACAGTTTTAAATTGTATTACAACTAAAGATTTTTTTAGGATGATTTTCAAAGAGAAACAAAAGTCGCAACCGATATTAAAGCGACAGGTATGGGATGCCTTTAAAAAGGTAAAGAGTAACAAAGGTATTTCAGGTGTTGATAATTTGTCAGCATAAGAAGTACATTCACGTCCTATGAAATACTTATATCCTGTATGGAATAGGTTAGCCAGTGGTAGTTATTTTCCAGCACTGTGCGCGAGGTAGAAATACCCAAAGAAGACGGTCGAATCAGGAAGCTTGGCATTCCAACAGCATAAGACCGAACGGCTCAAATGGTAATAAGAGAAGAATTAGAACAGATTGTAGATAAACAGTTTAGTAAAGATTCTTTTGGCTATCGACCAAACAAATCAGCGCATCAAGCCATAAAGCAATGCAGGGAAAACTGCATGAAAATGGATTGGGTGATAGATTTGGATATCAAGAGTTTTTTTGATGAGATAGACCATGACTTAATGCTTAAAGCATTAGGACATTTTACCAAAGAAAAGCATATTCACTTGTATGTAGCACGTTGGTTAAAGGCTCCAATTCAAAAGAAAGACGGTAGTATTCATTCACGAGACAAAGGCACACCACAAGGAGGTGTTATTAGCCCATTACTGGCAAACATTTTCTTGCATGTTGTTTTTGATAAGTGGATTGAGAACAACCACCCGGAAGTAAAGTTTGAGCGCTATGCTGATGATATTATCATCCATTGCGATAATTTTAAACAAGCCTTGCGGACGTTGGAAGCGGTAAAAGCCCGATTTAAACAGTGCAAATTGCAGATAAAAGACGGCAAGAGCAATATCGTTTATTGCAAACGCAACCAAAAGAAGCATCCACCATTTAAGGTTCATTATGTAACATTCGATTTTCTTGGATTTACATTTAAGCCAAGAATGGTAAAGGGCTATTTTGGGAACTTTCATTTGGGATTTACACCGTCAATCAGTCGTAAACGACAGAAACGCATCAATCAAACTTTGTTTAAGATGAAACTTCATCGTATGGTTCATTTACGCCTGCCAGATTTGGCAGGCATAATAGCAGAAAAAGTACGAGGTTGGATTAATTATTACGGCAAAGTAAGAATGAGTGAATTACACTATGTATTTCGTTTCTTGAATATGCGTCTGGCAAAATGGGTACGCAACAAATATCGGAGATTTAGGCGTAAACACTGGTTTTTTGCCTACAAATGGTTACAGGAAACTGCAAAGCATTATCCTAATCTGTTTGTGCATTGGCAATACGGTTTTACGCCATAGACTTGTTAAGAAGAGCCGTATGATGGGAGACTATCACGTACGGTTCTGTGAGAGGTTTAGGGGTAGATTCCCCTTTACCTACTCGACTTTTATAGTTCATTCATTAATCGGACAAGCATCATTGAAAAAATGTCCACATTTGTATTAAATTCCAAAAACGGACTTTTTCCAGCATCTTTCTGAATGTCAACTCCGTTTTTATATGGTGTTATGTCTAATATTTTATTTAGTCGGATTGTTTTGTTTCCTCTCGAACCCATAAAAATCAATCGTTTATTTGTCAGGTAAATATTTCCGCTGTCAATAATTTGCCAAACATCTTCTGAAACTGATTTTGCTGAAATACTACCCATTCGATAATAAACTCCTTTGGCAATTTTTATTCGTGCTGTTGGTCCTCCGTAATTTATTCGTTTTGTTACTCGTCTTTGTTCTTGCCATTTTACGTTAGCCATAAAGTACAAGTTTTCGCTTTTTTGAATATTAATTGGTGGATTTTCGTAAATCGGTAATTCTCCGTTTTCAATAGTCCAATAAAGTCGATAGCGTTCGAGATTTTCTTTTGTTCTTTGATTTAGTTTTGGCTCAATTCCAAGACTTAAAGAAATCTCATTCATTTTTTCGAATTCCTCGTCACTCAATCGCTCGTCTGAAACTGCTTGATTTATAAAGTCGGTCAAAACTTTATTTGAATTGGTTTGCAAAATGTCATCCGCAACTTGGTCATTAAGCAATAGATTTTTTTTAAGCAATTCAAGATTATCTTTTTCCTCTTGCGTTAAAATTCCATCTGAAACAGCACTTTTTACTTCTTGGTCGTATAATTTTCTTGTTTCAAAATTCAAAACTTGCTTAATTTCCACATCTGTTAAATGCAGTAATTTTTTCAAGTGCAAAAAAGTATTTATTTCATCTTCGTCAATTACGTGGTCTTCCAAACAATGGTGAATATATTTTCTAAACAAGTCAAGTCGAAGAGCTTTGAACTTTTTATTTAATTTGAGTTTGTATTTATCCGCTATTTCTTGAATTTGCTCTAAACTTACTTTGGTCAAGTCATCTTCATTTTCAACAAAAAGGTTGTTGATTTCAATCAGAGCGTTTTCTTTCGGTGTCCTTTTCAGAATTTTTCCGATTAGAGAGGGCTTCTTGTTTTCTTTAATTTTAAATATGCTCATTGGCTTGGTTTAAATTGCATACAACGGTTTGCGTATATGACTTGTGGCGGTTTTCGAAGTGCTTTCTTGTCGGCTTGCACCAAACTTACTTAAAAGCAAAAAACTTGAATTTACCACTTTCCCCGCCATAAGTTATATACGCTGTTAGCGGTTCGGTGTTTATCAAAAGTAATTTAGGTCTTTTATTTCCACCAAAAATCAAATACTTGGGTGGTATCTTTTAGGTAAACCACTTCGCCAATTTTTGGGGTTGCAATGTTTAGGTTTTCTGTTTTATTAAGCTGTGTTAGGGTTTCTAAAGGGTCGTCCCAATTGTGATTGGCCATTTTAAATTTAGAAGAGTGTGCAGGCAATATGCGCTTGGCTTTTAAATCTTTGGCAGCTTGTATAACGTCTTCCGGAAAATTGTGAACCGCTCGCCAAGCAGATTGTACTGACCGTTATCTAAAATAGCAAAATCAATTGTTGCATATTTCTTCCCAATGGTCGCAAAATGACTATCGTAACCACTATCTCCACCTACATAAATAGTCATCGATGGTGATTTAATTAAAAAGGATGCCCAAAGGGTATTGTTGCGGGAAAATCCTCTGCCCGAAAAATGCCGAGCAGGCTCGCAATGAATGCTTAGGTCGGTGCCTTGTTGTGTGCTTTCGTACCAATTTAATTCGATGATTTTATCTTCGGGAACGCCCCACTTTTTAAGATGATTACCTACCCCTAAACCAACTATAAACTTTTCTGCCTTTTCTTTTAGATGGATTATAGTGGGGTAATCTAAATGGTCATAATGGTCGTGGGTAATGATAAGGTAATCGATTTTGGGAAAATCTTCTGCTTGATAAATATCCGTTCCCGCAAAGGCTTTGTTGGTACCGGGAACGGGAGATGCATTGCCGCTGAATACAGGATCTACCAAATAGGTTTTTTGGTCGAGTTGCATAAAATAACTGGAATGACCGAACCAAACAAGAACATTTTCCTCAATTGCTAAACTTTTCAAATCGGTTTTAATGGTAGGTAATGTTTTATCAGGAATAGGGTTAGAAGGTTTTTCAAATAGTTGCTCTTTTATCACTTGTGTCCAAGAATAATTAGGGGTAAGCATCGGTGTTGGACTGATATTTTGAAATTTACCATCCTTATAATTAGAGAGTTGTTCATATTTTTGCCTGTCATCTTTGGTTGGAGAAGCCCCAAATTTATCTTGTTGCATAAAAAGCCAAAGAGCAAGAATTAAAATGGAAACTATTACAATAAATACAATCATCACTTTTTTTAATTTTCGAAAAAACTTGTTCATCTTTTTTAGATAGAAAAATTTGATTCATTTAAATTCTTGAAAAAGCCAACACATCTAATCTTTTCCAGAAAGCTTATCACTATTTTCTTTTATTAATTTGCTAAAAACACAACGGGCAACTACTACGGGATTTTCTTGGTGGTCTTGAAAAAGTTGAATATCCACTTTAACGATGGTTTTCCCATCTTTAATCACTTGGGCTTTAGCTTCTATATCGCTGGAGGTTGCAGCGTGTAGATAGTCTATGCGCATATCAATGGTATTGAGTTTGTCTTTGGGAGATTGCAGCGTAGTAGCAGCTGCAGTGCCACCTGCTGTATCTGCAATAGCGACTAAAAACCCTCCGTGCCAACGCTCTTGAATGAAATCTCCAATGAATTCGTTTTTAAAAGGAACGTGAAGATGTGCATAACCCGACTTCACTTCCAAAATTTTTATACCTAATAGTTGATTAGCAGGCATCAATTCTTCAATGCCTTTTTTTAATAACTCAATAAATTCTTTTTGCATATTTTATGGCTTTATTTGTCATTTAATTTGCCGGTTGCAAATAAATAAGACCGCAAGATAATTTTTTTAATGATTTCTTTTTCTTCTTCATTTCGAGGGGCATACACCATAATAAAATTATGAGTAAGATAGCCCATTTTGGCAACTGGGTGTAACTCACCCCAACCTCGGCTTATGACATATTCAGCATCTTTTAATGTTAGACCTAAGTGCATACTGCCATCGGGCAATGGATGAAAGTGAGCAAACTCATTTCCAATCATAAAGGCGTGACAATCATTGCACATTTTGTCGGAAGAGAGACACATAGCTTGGGCTCCGGGAACAGATATTTTGCTGAACTCTTTGTTGATTTCAGGAAGCGAGAATGCCCAATCCATTAGTGAATCAACGAGTTTACGGTCTTCGGGCTGTTGATTCAGTCGCATATGTGGGTTGCTTGGTGTAGTTTTGGGTTTAATCCCATTTCGTAAGGGAAGTTCAAAGGTGTTTTCGTTTATCATATTTTTAGGGATTGATTTTTCATATTTTGTTAATTGTATTTTTCCTTGATTGAAACTGACGCTAAATGAAGTGAAAATCAAAACGATTAATAGTAAGTACCAATAACAGGATACTGTCATTATTGTTTGATGATAAAACTCCTTTCCCCAAAAGCGGGAAGGGAAGACTCTGATTCAAAAAAGTAATGTATTTCATCTTTGGAATCCATCAACCCTAAACTATATAATACAGGCACAAAATGGTCGGGCGTAGGAGCTGCCAGTTTGCCTAATTTATGACTGTTTTGATAATTAATAATGTTAGAGATATTTCTTTTATCTATTTGTTCCTTAACCCAGTTATCATATTCCATCTCCCAACCATAGGGCGAACTATCATTGCTTTGCATTTTTTTCATAGCAAGTGGGAGATTGTGAATTAATGCACCGCTGCCAATGATGAGCACTCCTTTTTCACGAAGTGATTTTAATTGTTTTCCTAACTCGTAATGATATTCAGGTTTTGCATAATAGTCGATGCTTAATTGAAATACAGGCACGTCCGCTTCAGGAAACAAGTGCATAAGCATAGGCCAAGCTCCGTGGTCGAGACCCCAGTCGGTAGTTTCGCTAACCGATGGGATAATGCGTTTTACTTCTTTTGCAATTTCAGGGGAGCCTTTAGCTTTGTAAAATACATCATAATATTCTTTAGGAAACCCATAGTAATCGAAAATCTGTTGCTGTTCAGGCGATACGTTAACAAAAGTTCCTCTGGTACACCAGTGAGCCGAAACCACCAAAGCGACTTTTACTTCATAATTTTTTTTCAATTCCTTTCCCAATTGAAATAAGGTATTCCAAAAGGTGCGTTCTTCTCTTGAAAGCGGAATATCCATAGGATTGCCATGCGAAGTAAATAAAACAGGCATCTTTTTTCCTTGAACAGGAAGTTCATCCGTATATTTTCTAAAGTCGCTTAAGGTATTCACAATTGTTAGTCCTAATGTTGCTAATATAAATTGTTTTCTATCCATTTTAAGTTGACTGTTCTAATCTTGGATTTGATTAAGAAGGATTTCCACTGATTAGTCTTGTAAACATTTCAGGGGTTCTTAACCAAGCAGTTACCCAAATAAACAACAGAACGATGGATTGAAAAACGTAAGGCTCGTCATTGGCTATATGTACCAATATGGCACCTCCAAAATAAGCACTCAATAACAATACCCCTAAAACAGCAGTGCGAGGTATCAAAAACAACAATACACTTACCAATTCGCCCAAAGCTATGATGGTTATCATTGAGCCCAAGCCCCATTTACCGAAATTTTCAACCATTTCGGGGTTACCTATTAGCTTTTGGCTGGCACTCATTACTAATAAAGCGGTAAGCAATCCTGCCATTACCCAACCTGTAATTTTTCTTTTTTTGCTCATAATTTTTTGTTTTAAAATGTTTAAACTCTATTTTCATCTGCAGTCCAATTTTTTATGCTTTCTTTTATGGCTTTTGGACTAAGGTTTTCTTTGGTCGCTCGCTCTATCAATGTCGCTAATTCTTCATCTGATGCAAATCTAGTGGCAACCAGTTGTGCCATAGTTAATTTATCTTCTAATTCTTCTAATCTGTTGCCTGTCAAAATATAATAGCGTAATCGTAGTTCTGCTCTTATGGTTCTGTCTTGATTTTTTGTGGCATACAATCTAGCTATTAAAGAAGCGAGAAAAACACTTAAAGCTAAAATCAGAAAAAAGATTTTTTCAGTCAGACTGTGGTCAGAGAATAGCAATACAATACTCAATATCACCCCAACAAGTGTGAGCGGAGATAGAATAAAATGATGAAGTGGATTGTAACGGACGTGATTTTTAAAATTTTGCATATTCAATTATTTTTTGGTTATACTTTGTTTAAAATTATTTACAATGATGCTCTTTAGTTAAGGCAATTAGCTTTTGCAAGGTATGTTTCATCTGGTCCATTTCTTCTTGACTTATCCCTGAATGACTAATGGAGCAAGATAATTTTTCAGGTATGTAACTCGCCTTCTTTTTTAAATTTATTCCTTTTTCTGTAAGGCTTATCTCCACTACACGTTCGTCACTACTAGAGCGTTTCCTTGAAATAAAACCTTGACTTTCCAACCTTTTAAGCAAGGGAGTCAGGGTGTTGGACTCCAGCATTAGTTTACTGCCAATATCATTTACCGTCAGGTTTTGGTATTGCCAGAGCACCAACATCGTTAAATATTGAGGGTAAGTAAGCCCCAACTCGTTGAGCAGGGGCGTATAAAGTTTGGTTACCACTCTAGATGTCGCGTATATCGGAAAACAATACTGATTTTCAATTTCTAATTCAGCAGAATTTTTCATTTTTAAAGAATTTTTCGCAGGTAACTTTCCATTTTCTCCGGCTTGGTGGTAGGAGCAAATCGTTTGACCGGCTTTCCGTTTTTATCAATGACAAATTTGGTAAAATTCCATTTGATGTTGCTACCTAAAATGCCTCCAAGTTTGGATTTTAAATACTTAAAAACGGGGTGAGCATTGGGCCCATTGACTTCTACCTTGTCGAACATAGGAAAACTTACCCCGTAATTAATTTCGCAAAATTCACTAATCTCATTGGCTGTGCCTTGTTCCTGCTTTCCGAATTGGTTGCAAGGAAATCCCAAAATAACCAACCCCTTGTCTTTGTATATTTTATACAAATTTTCCAATCCCTCATATTGTGGGGTAAGTCCGCACTTGCTAGCAGTATTTACCACCACTATGGTTTTACCTTCAAACTCTTTCAAAGAAATGGTTTCTCCGTTGAGTTTTTTTGCCTCAAGTTCAAATAAGCTCGCTTCCATTTTAATTACTTTTTAGTTGGAAAATAAGTTTTGAAAAAGGCTTTCATATCCTTCCAAGAAGCTTTGTCGGCGACTTCATTGTAGGAAATGGGAAGATTGAATTTTTCCCCGGTAGCTGTAGATGCTTTATTGGTAAAAGCGTGTGTGGCATCAGCATAAGACTTAAACTGGTAGGTAATGTTGTTGTCTTTCATTTGTTGATGAAAATTATCCACATCAGCTTGCGGCACAAACGAATCACTTTCACCGTGGCAAACCAATACTTTGGTGTTTTTCATTGCAGGACTAGCTTGAAAGCCGCTTAGTCCACCGTGAAAACTAACCACAGTTTCTAATGGCACCCCTAAGCTGGCAAAGAAAAAGCGAAACCGTTCCGCCAAAGCAATAACCTATGGCACTTACTTTTGAAGCGTCCACCTGTTGTAGTTGAACTACAGCATCATAAGCCGCCTGCATCCGACTTTTTATCAGGTTAGGATCCCCATAAAACCTTCCGGCATTGGACTGGGCATCGGCAGGGTTTTCTACGACCAATCCATTACCGTACATATCCACCGCCATAGCTACATAGCCTAACTCTGCCAACATTTTAGCACGATTTTTCACATAGTCGTTCAGCCCCCACCATTCGGGCACTACTAAAATGGCAGGTTGTTTTCCCTTTTGCTTTGCAGGATAATAAACAACGCCATTGAGTGTAACCTCGCCATCTTTATAGGTAATTTCTTCAGTTTTAACCTTGCTTTTTACATTTTCTTTGCTGTTTTGGGCAGTCAGAGTTTCTACACTAAAAAGGAGTGTAAAAAGCAATAAAATGTATGTTTTAAAATTTATCGTATTCATTCTGTTTGGTTTTTAAATTTTATCATTGTTGTCCGATAAAAATCTAAACTACAAAAAAAATCATTTCTATCACCTAATTTTACTGTATAGCTCAAGTATTTTAAAAATAGAACCTCCTTATGGATCAAAAAGGCTTAGTTGCCCTATGTTTTTTGTGGTTATCTCTTCCCATTTTGCTTCCGGGTTTTTCAAGAATTTGAAAAGATCTATGTAGGTCATTAAGTGATATCTGATTACGGACATCATATTGGAATATGCCCATTTTCTTTCTGCTTTTCGCTGAATGACAAGCATGATGAGTTGGATGATTAAACTGACCCATATCTGTATTTCGATTGCATTTTGATTGTCACCGAGAAAATATTTTAGCGGGAAGTTTTGTTTAAGGCGTTTAAACATAGTCTCAATCTGCCACCTGTTCTTATAAATTTCAGCTATTTTGTCTGCAGGAAGTTCATAGTTGTTGGTTATAAATTCATAGACTTTACGGTGCTTATCATGCCAAAAAGCTATTCTTCTAAGTGAGAACGCCTCTCCATTTTTATCCAAAAGTTCAATTTTCTCGTCCTTTAGGACAGCATCGTCTATAGTGTTGGGAATATCAAACTCTTCAAGGCTTGTGTATCGGGCATTATCTTTTTGTCTGGTAACAAAGTAAATATCATCCAATATCCATTTTTGGTATTGCTGATAATCTACATATCCTTTATCAAAGACCACATAAGAACCTTTTTTTAACTCAAGGTCTTTTAAAAAGGTATGGTCATGGGTAGCGGCACTTGAAAACTTTATCAGACAGGGCACATCTTCCATAGCATTTATCATGGTGTGCATCTTTATACCGCCTTTCTTTTTGCCGTTGATAGGATTTCTTCCAACGCCTTTAAGAATGTCGCTAAATAGGGTTATTGTTGACGAATCAACAATTTTAAGGTCTTTTACAGCCGGTTCACAAGTTCTGCTGTCCGATAAAAATCGATGGTAACGTTTGTACAGTAAATGATAAATGTCGGCAAATACTGCTGCACTTCTTCGCTTGTTGGCATCGGACAATGTACTTCGCTTGGGGAAGTCTTTTAGCCCTAAATGATTGATCTTCCCTTCACAGGCAAGCATGATGCTGGATACTTCACGAAGCGAGCTACAACCACTGATAACAGTGAAAATCATAGTAACCAAATGCTCATAGGTATTGAACTTTTTGGTGTATCTGTCGCTATGATGCTTTTTGGCTGTCCGATAAACATCGTTAGGCAAAATGAAATTTAAAACTTGTTTGATTATGGGTTGACCGCTAAAATTTTTACTTTTGTTCATATCTTAATTCTTGGAAAAATCAAGATATAAAAAAAGCGGGAAATCCAACTATGGAAATCCCGCTTTTAAAAATCTTTATCGGACACTACTGAAATTTTATAAAAAGAAATCTCCATTGGCTCTATCCATAGCTGTAAACTGCAACATCCAATAAGGATAAATAGGGTTTAATGCTGTTAGCTCATCCAGGATTTTAACATCTTCTGCATCCATTTCCCAGGTAGTAGTTTTGATGTTGTCTTCCAACTAGTGAGGCTTGGTAGCTCCAATAAGTACGGAAGTTACTCCGGGTTTTCTCAAAAGATAATTTAGGGTCGCTTGTGCTATAGAAGCCTTGTGTTTGTTGGCAATTTTTTCCAACTCATCAACAATAGCATAGCCTTTTTCCGGATCGATTTGAATAAAATTCTGCTCTTCATTGGTTCTTCTTGCTCCTTCCGGCATTGGCTTGTCTTTTCTGTATTTACCGGTTAAAAATCCGCCTCCAAGTGGCGACCAAGGGGTAAAGGCTAGTTTTTGATGCATAGCAAAGCGGTATCAATTTATTCTACATCTCTGGATCGATTTGAGTTACTTACCCCATAATATCTAATTTTTCCTTGTGAAACGAGGTCATCAAGGGTTGAAATGGTTTCTTCAAAAGGAGTAATTGGATCGTAACTATGAAGTACATAATGGTCGATATAGTCGGCACCCAATCGTTTTAAACTGTTGTGACAACTCTCGATAATGTGTTTTCTGGAAAGGCCCACATCATTAATTTCTTTACTCATTCTACCGCGGACTTTGGTAGCAATGATGACATCCTTTCTTTTGTCTTTCACTGCTTTTCCTAAAATATCTTCCGATTGGCCGTGAGAATAAACATCAGCAGAATCGAAGTAATTAATGCCAGAGTCTATGGCGATGTCCACTAATCGCTTGCTATCTTCATAGCCTAGAGAACCTACCACACTCCAGTAGCCACTGCTACCAAAACTCATCGTTCCCATACAAAGTTCTGAAACTAAAATTCCTGAATTTCCTAATTGATTGTACTTCATAGTGATTTAATTTAAAGTGAATGATAAATATTTAAGTGTAAAAGTATATCTTTGAAGATTAAATCGCAAGCGATATATTTTGTTTTAACAAATTTTAGGATTTTGAAATTTTTTACACTGACCGCTAACTAGTATATATCCACAAAAATATACCACTTTTTTAATTTTTAGGCTTGTTTTTATACTTTTTTGCCATTTTATCTAATGGACTTTCTATCTTTTTAGTGCTTTTTTGACTAATATGAGTATAAACTGTAGTCGTTTTGATACTGCTATACTTCAAAAACTTTTGTATATATCTTATGTCTGTCCCGCCTTCTAACAAGTTCTGACTAACGTAAAATTATATCACTATAAATCAGTTGTTTATATTTTATTCAACATTACAATTTTCAATCCAAATTTACTCATTTTACGTTAGTTGAGGGACTAAAGTTTCTATGAGTCTATGAGGGATTGTGCCCAACGGTTTTGTATAAGATTAGTTGCGTGGTTTAAGCAACTAATTTAGTAAATACAAACCGAATAGAAAATCTGCGAGGATTTTCGTAAGTAGGCTTGCACTAGCAATTAATTTTATACGTTGTTGGCAACTGGCTTTGTCAGAATGGTAAATCATCATCTTCAATTCCGTTGTCAGGTTTATTTGGTTTTACATTTTTCATTTCCTTTATTTCGGTCAATTCGTAAGGTAAATTGATTTGGTCGAATTTTCCGGTTTTATGGTTACAATAACTAAACACGCTACAACTAAAGCATTTGTTTGCGTAAGAAATTCTGTCCGCATCTATTTGCATTGATTTAGTTGTTTTAAGACTTTTAACTCGGTTTAATGCATTATTAAGTTTATTAGAATTTGTATTAGTTCGCTCAACTTTTACAATTCTGTATGATGTTATTTTAATTTTCTTTTTAATTCTTCCAGTGTTCGTTTCTATATCAATTAATTCCCAATACCAAGTGATAAAGTAGCCATAGTTTAAATCCATTTTGTCAAATTTTTCCAAATAGGCAAAATGTTTAACCAAATCGCTGTCAAAAGGTGTTTTAGAATCGGCAGAATGAATACTGCTAAATTTCTCTGTTAAAACTATTTTTTTTCCATCATTGGCCTTTAAAATGTAATCTGGTGCTCCAACAATTGATTTTTGGCTATCAGTAAAAAGTTGAAGTAAACTCTTTGAAACATTGTCAACTATAATTTTTGAGCTAAATAAATAATCAAAATCCTTTTTAAGTTCATCATTAATAAGAATGTCAGAATCATCAAATGCTTTTTCGTAATCATTATGTTTATTATAATATCTATGTCTGTCACTAAAGTTTCTTCGATTTCCTAACCATTCATCTTTTTCCCAAGTATCGTTTGCATCTATTTCGTAAGTTTCATTAATTGCATAGCTAACTGGACAAAATAAATATTGACTCAAATCACTTACCGAAATTGTTTTGTTAGGATTGTATATTTTCTTAAAATTCTTTTTTTCTCTTAATTCAAATTCTTCTTGAAAGTTCTTGATATACCTTGCCAGTTTAACACGCGATATATAATCGTCATAGGTTATTGAATCTATTAAATGGCTTTTAAATTGCCTTAATTTTGTAGGCGAGAAATTTAATTGTTCAAAGCATTCATCTATATAATCGATATGCTTTCCAAGGATTATTAAAACATCAGCAAGTCTTATAAAGTAAACTTTTCTATCGGCTGGAAACCACTGTCCATTATATAGAAATCCTGTATTACTGATTTTGGATTGGTCTAATTTTAAAAGCCATTCATAAGCCTCATTATGCTCATTTTTATAACATAAATAACGAACTGTACTTAAAACGGTTTTTCTATAAATATTTCCTTCATATTTGTCGTGTTGATTTGTTCTCGACAAAATATCATTTGCGTCCGAAACTAAATCTGAATTATCCCAATCTTTTATTTTTTCACTATAATCCAACCAAAGTTTGTCGGTTTTTAACGGTTTAAATTTAGGATACGTTTGTGCTAGTTGATTATGTAAATCTCTCGCTTTCTGAAAATTATTTGATTTACGATATACTTGGGCTAGAAAATAGCCATTCCATTCATTTTTTTCCTGTTTCCAAAGTTCTTCATACAGTTCCATTGACTTATCAAAGTTTCCTTCGATTTTGTACTTTTTAGCTGTATTTTTTAATTCTGAAACGGTCATTTTTTAGCTTGTTGCCAACTAGTATATATCCACAAAAATATACCACTTTTTTAATTTTTAGGCTTGTTTTTATACTTTTTTGCCATTTTATCTAATGGACTTTCTATCTTTTTAGTGCTTTTTTGACTAATATGAGTATAAACTGTAGTCGTTTTGATACTGCTATACTTCAAAAACTTTTGTATATATCTTATGTCTGTCCCGCCTTCTAACAAGTTCTGACTAACGTAAAATTATATCACTATAAATCAGTTGTTTATATTTTATTCAACATTTCAATTTTCAATCCAAATTTACTCATTTTACGTTAGCCGAGGGACTAAAGTTTCTATGAGTCTATGAGGGATGGCTACCAACGTCCCGTATAAAAACAGTGCGATGATTGCCGGCGATGATTTTCCGCAGGAAAATTAGACGCAACAAGTACGCACAAACTATCAATTAGAAACTAAGATAGCATTGTTTTTATATGTTGTTGTACACAGTATTTATTCTTCAATTATTATTTTAATTAAGTATATTTTTCCGTTAAACCAATCGTATGCAATGCCATAACCAATTGTTGAGTCAACAAAATCTACCTTTGTTATTGAGTTAAACTTGTCATATAGTGTTGTTTCCCAATTTTTTCCAGAATTATTTGAAATAAACATCGCCCCATCAGGAAAAAATCCTTGCTCAGGATATTGTAATCCAAATCCAATTACAATATCATCTTTATAAACGTGAAAATCATTTATTGATGCTGATATTTCAAATTCCTGTGTTGTTCCAATATTTGACTTTACAACACTTTGTCCTCTAAAATAAAATATATCTTGAAATGGATAGATTTCATACAGATGAGAATTTATTCCTAAATTTAATTGTTCCCAATTAACACCCCAATTTGTACTTTTAATTAGTGTGCCATTTAATCCGCAGGCATAAAGTTCATTGCCTATTTCTATCAAATCATTCCATACATTAAAATCTAGTTCTATTTCAGTCCAAATTGAACCATTGTTCGCCGTTCTTAAAATATGATTACCTAAAGCAAACCCAACATTATTATTTGTAAAATATATTCTTCTTAAATCGCTACCATTAGGAATAGACGTTACTTGAAAGGACATCCCATAATCAGATGTTTTTAAAAGAAAAAAAGGTTGTTCATTTTGACTTTTTGCCAAAACATATCCAACTTGTTTAGAAATAAACTGAATATCTAATAGTTCGTATTCTGATGAATATAGTATTACCCAGTCAACACCTGAATTATTGGTGTTTAGAATTTGACCTTGTGTGTCAATTGCAACCCCATTGTTTTCATCTATAAAATCAATATTAAATATTCCGAAGTTAACAGTAGTTAGCTGAATTTCGATATTGTTTTCAGTTAATTGGATTTTATTGTTTAGAGAATCGTCATCATTAGCACAAGATGTCAAAATCAACGATAATATTATATATTTAAATATTTTTTTCATATTCTGACTAACGTAAAATTATATCACTATAAATCAATTGTTTATATTTTATTCAACATTACAATTTTCAATCCAAATTTACTCATTTTACGTTAGTTGAGGGACTAAAGTTTCTATGAGTCTATGAGGGATTGTGCCCAACGGTTTCCTGCTATAAGCAGTGGCGGTTTTTATTCAGTTACTATTCAGTTAAGTATGAAGATTGCTAAAATCTCAAAACTTTCGTGCCGGAACTTTCCCCGCCATTGCTTATAGCAGATGTTGTAGCACGTACTTTTTCTTGGAGCTATTCTTTGAATTTTTTGTTTATTGAGGTCTCTGTTTTAAAAATAATTAAGAAAACTCCAATTATAAATAATATTATAGCAATAAAATTACTTATGTTATTATTTAAGTGTAACTAATCAGTCCGCAAATTAGCAATAATATTTAGTGTAGATAAAACTGATTGCTGATTTTTTAAACAAGAATCTGTTACAGATCTAAGTATGGCAAAGTTATCACAGCCCTGTTCTGATCTAAATTGTCCAGAGATTTTCTGTTTTACTTTTATATTTCTTATTGCTCTTTCAGAGGCGTTGTTATCTGGAGGTACATCCAGATGATAGAGGAATGTAAAGATATAGTTCCTGTATTTTATAAGTCTTTTTTTAAAAGTTATTAATTCTTTATGTTCTTTTGGCGGATCATGATTTAAGATGATATCCATTCTTTTTTCTATACTTTTCTTTATTGGACAATCCTTGTTAAAGGCTATATCTTTTATATTTTTCTTAAAGTTGATGGCTTTTAAAAATAAGTTTTTGCAAGCTCTACTCCATTTATGATCGCATTTTTCAGTTAGATAGTTTAAATCCCGAAGTAAATGTGCCATGCAAATTTGGTGTGATTGAGCGTTGGTATTGAAATGACTCTTCCAACAATCGTGCACTAACACAGCATTTTCAAAACCATTTTCAAAGGTTTGTTCTATACTTTTTTGTCCTCTATTATCAGTTATGGTAATAAAGGTTGCTTTTTCATTTTGCCATGTCCACGCCCAGTTTTTGTCTCCTGATACTTTTACTCCTGTTTCATCGCTACCGATAGGCGATTTTGAGTTTGCTATTTCTTGTTTTATCAGATTATATGCAGGTTCAGCTTTAGTGACAAGTTTGTTTAATAAATAGTGTATTCCTCCTTCACTTATAGGAATATTAAAAACCGTATTGAACATTTCTTGCATTCTCTTAAAAGGCAAGTATTGTCTGGTATGAAAATATCCTATTAAACTTTCAATATTATTCCCATAGCTTACGGGTGCATTTGCTTGTGATGGATAGTCGCTTTTTGTTTCACAACCGCAAGGACAAACTTTTTTATAAACCTTGTGTTCTGTGACTTTTATTTTTATTTCAGGGATGTCAAATACCTGTCGACTTCCTGCATATTGATGTGGAAGTGATGAAAGGTCGTTTCCACAACAGTTACAATAATCTGGTATGTGTTCTTCTGTAACATCAGGTATCTCAACCATCTTCAAAGTATTGCCTTTTCTTCCTGTTTGCCCACCTGGCTTACGCCCTGTCTTTATTCTTAGGCTTTTCTCTTTGGTCTATTTTCATCCTTTGAGGGTGGTATGGAGCTATTATTACTGTTTTTTGGAGTTTCATATTTGGTCAGTCGTGCTTTAAGTTGACTATTTTCTAATTCTAAAGCAATTAGCTTTTTAGAAAGTTCTTCTACCTTCTGCAAGAGTGATTCTATAAGCTTATCCTTTTCCAACTTTTTTTCTTACAAATGTAGGGTGGTATGTTTGTAACAAACAAATTATTAACCAATTAGTTATCAATCCAAAAAGTTAAAAATGTTGATAAAGGTCTGATTTTTAAAATCAAGCTCTAATGAGTGGCTTATTTGAAATTTTTTTTAAAAAATTGAAATAAGCACAAAGAAAATATATGCTCAGTTTGTATTATCCAAAATTTATAGTCTTATTTTTGACACTGATTAGTTACATTTAAGTTTAATAAATATATTAATAAGGCGGAGATTAGTAAAATTACACCTAGTAAAATAAATAATTTACCTGAATAAAAATGGGCAAAATCCCAGTGTTTTTGACTTTTCATTGAACTTTTAGTTCTATATCCATAGAAAATATTTATTTTTTTTGGGTGATTAAAATAAAACCAAAAACCTGTAATTAAAGTAATCACTGACAGGACGCATAAAATAATAGTTGTGCTGTTATTTTCTAAACTCATAAACATTTTTTTTAATCTTGTTAAAATTGATTTGTTTTTCTATTGGCAACAAATAAATGATAAGTAAAGCTGTTATTGAAAAGAAAAAACTAAAGAGACCGTGAATAAGTATAATTGAAAAGTGAAATAGAACACCGATTACAAAAAGATGTTTTCGGTAATTTTTTTTCATTACGAGAGCCATTGATAATATTACTTCCAATATTATAACGCTCCAAGTTGCAATGGCAATTAATGGACTCTCAATTAGTGGTCTTGAGATTGCATAAAAAAAATCATTTGCACCAAAAACAGGATGTGTAAACCAATAGTAAAGAACAGTACCGTCTTGCCAATGGGGCTCTTTCATTTTTAGTGCCGCAGAAAAAAAGTAAACAACAGAAGCCTGAACCCTGATTGTTATAAAAACAAAAAAGATAAATATTTTGTAATAATCACTAATTTCATTTTTAGGTTTTGACCAATGCCACTTTCTATTGTCAACGAGGCCAAATGGAATAAGAAGTAAAGTTAGTATCGCCGAAATTTGGTCGCCTCCATCAATTACCAGTGCAGATGAAAAAAAGCTAATTGATAACCACCAATGCAGAACTACAGTATATCTTGACCATATGCCAATAATTACAGTTAGTAGAATTAAAATAGCAATTAATTTAGATAATAGTAGATTCTCTCTGAAAATGTAAAAGTAATTATAATTAAAAAGAGGATTAAGTTTTACATTTTTTATAAAAACTTCGTCAAATTGAAATAGAATATCAGTGGAATTAAATATTAAAGTAAGAAGCAGTCCCATAGCCAACAAGCTTCTTGAAATGCCATAGACATTAGTAATATAATTACATCGAGTTATTTTTGATATAAATTTATTCAATTTCAATTTCAATTACCTTATAATGATTTTTTAATTTTTCTTTACTCTTACTCCAAGCCCAAGGAATTGCCTTTTCTTTTTTAAGAAAATAAGTCCCTTTAAAATAATTGTTTTTATTTTTTGTATTATTACTTATAATTACTTTATTTATGTCACAATTTTGTACACTAATCTCATTGCATTTTACAAACTCTTCTTCTTTAATATCAGAAAGAAGTGCAGACATTTGTATTGCTTCGTAGCGTTGCCTCCTTGATAAACCAAAATAATTATTAAACGAGAAGTTTTTATCAGTAATTTTTACAACACTGTCTTTTTCGTCAAATTTGTACATAATAATGTGTTGGGCAATCGTACTTTTTTTTCGTCCGTCTGTCAGCGTTGGCAAAGACATACTCTTTGGCAAGTTTTGGCTTGTGTGTCGGCTGGTGCGACTTGCCAATGTGTATGGCTTTATGCGTTGGCTTTTTCATTTAAGATTCTTTTTCTTTCGTTTTAAGTTCATAATTACCAAGTCTTAATAATGCAACAATTAGCAATAGCATAACTGCTGATGTGTAATTCTTAGTCGTAAAAAAGCAATGAGCAACATTGTTTCTTAAATTCATTCCGTTTGAAGTGAACAGAAATTTAAAAAAGGCAATATCGTCTTCAGGAATCAATGCCTTTAGTTTTTCATTATCCAATAATTTATCGAAACCAATCCTTTCTTCTGTACAATTGTCTTTAATTTCTATTGTCTGAGCACCAATCATTCTTGAGAATTCACGCAATAGTCCTTCAAATTTCAATACCAAACTGTCTATTGCTAATATGTAGCCTTGTGGATTATGATTGTTTGTTTTTAAATCAATTTCTGTTTGAACAAAAAAGCTTTGTAGAGATGGTGAAAGTAGCTCAATCCAATTAAAACCTTGGGTTTCGTTATTTGAATCTATGTAAGTGAAATCTTGACCGTACCAAGAATCATTTTTTAAGTAATCGATTAAACTTTCAAAGGAAATTTTACCACTTTTAATTCCTTTTGAAACAACAAGCCAAATGTGATTAATGGAAAAATTATTTATATGTATTGAATAAGAATTAATAACACCTGATTTATTTTTACTGACGTTTTTGTTAATGTCAAATGTCATTGTTGAAACTAAATCAAGCATAACTGGTTTTATTTCTTCATTCAAGACAGCCGCTTTAGGTAATAAATTATCTAAAATCAAATAACCGTAGATATCCTTAGAATTTCCGTTTTCGATTAATTGAGTAGTTTTTTCCTTAGTAGAATCCCACCATTGGTTTAAAAGCTTATTATATTTCTCGTCTTCCAATTCAAATGAAACTTTTTTAAGGTCAATGGTCTTTTTCGCTTGCTCTAATAAAACAGCAGTTTGTTCAATCTTTTCTTTATTATTAGCCTTTTTATATTCTTCTAAAGCGTTTGTATAATAATGATGAGCAATAAAACCTTTGTTTTTTTCATTTTCGAGTTGTGATATATGATAGTCGCCTAACTTTTCGTGAAATTCACTTGGTGAAGTATTAAGTTTTCGACTAAGAATCACGAGTAATTTTAAATAGCTTTCTAAAACCCTTTCGTCTAAATCGGAAATCTTGTTTTTTGAGTAATCGAAAAATTTTTGAGTAATTGAAGAATCTATTTTTTTGCCATTTTCAATGATAAAATCCATCAACGAATATTTTGTAAAATCGTTTAGTTTATCACTTTCTAAAAGCGAAACCAAATAACTTATAATTTCATCTTTTTTGTGGTTTACAGTTTGGCTAAGGATAAAAAGATTTTTGAAGTACTTGCCAAATGACAAGCATTGCAAATTATCATCAACTGAAAACGAAGAATTTTTTAGAAGCAATAAATAACTTTCAATTGCTTCTTTGGCAAAATCAATGTGTTTCTGTGGACTTAACCAAAGTAGATGATTGTATTTTGCTTTGTATTTTGGGTTTTATATTTTATTTGCTCGTGTTTTGATGTAATCGAAATTATCATCAAATAGCTCTAATGTTGGATAAGCATTTGCACCGCTTTGGAATTTTGGAATATGTTTACCTTCTTCAATGGAAAAGTCAGCAAAGAATAATTCATACGAACATAACTTTTTCGTGTTTTCATCTTTAATTTTATCTCGTAAAGCCGTTATGTATTTGTACGTGTTTAAATCTAAATACTGGAAATTGGTATCATTTTCTAGGTATTCGTAATATTCATCTAAATTCTTAAAATCCATTTTGTAGTAGGGTTTAGATGATTTCAATTTTATCAATCTCTTTCATAAGTCTGTCCGTTTCTGAAAGTGCCACAATGATTTTCTGATAGTGCAAAATGTCGTCAAACTCCAATTTGCGGTTTTTTCGGTCTTTGAGCCATTTTTGGGCGGGTTGATATCCACCAATGTAAAATTTCCAAGCTGTCAATGGTACATTTGCAAAATACTGGGAATCATTGATGAAAACATTTCCTTGTAAAACTCCTGTTTCTTCATTTTTAGGTATCGGAACGTATTTAGGTTTGCCAACTACATTATCTCCGTCCATTGGATATTGCGTAATATATTGCTCCACTTTTGGGCTTTCCAATAAATGGATTTGGCGTATTTCTCCGCCCAATTTTACCAATTGCCAAAAAGTGTCTTTGTCTTTAGGATAAGGCACTCTCGGAAAATCAATTTTTAAAAACTCTTTGTATTTCTCTCGGTATGTTGGTGAATGCAAAACTGCATAGATGTAATCTAAAATGTCAATTGGGGCAAATGTGTTTTCGGTGGTTTCCTTTTCGTTGGTAAAAGTCAAACCTAAACTCTCTGCTATTTGATTGACTATTTCAGTTTTTAAATTTGGCTTTCTTTCATTTGATTGTTCAATGGTTTGTTGTCCGTTGGTTTCGGGGTAAAGGTAAAGAGGGAATAAATTGGTAATAAACCTATCTGCTAGCCGTGCTTCAGTTATATTTTTAGTGATAAATACACTAGTGTATCCTACTTCGTCTTTTTCTTTATTTGTTCTTATCCCTGCAAAACCAATATTATCGCCATTGATAAAGTTTTGCATAACCTTTCTTACTGTTCGCCAAACCAATTTATCTTCATAAAAGACAAAACGATTATCAAAAGGTCGATATGAAATTGGCTTGATATACTTACTTAAATCAGTTTCGTTTTTTATATTATCGTAACCCTGTAATATATCCCAACCTGTCTTTTTCCTAACTTTGAATTCTTTATGTAAAAATTCTGCATCTCTAGGTGAAGATTGAAATTTTTTATAAAATTCTAATAATTCCGCTTTGTTTTCTTGAATAACAAATTCATCGTGTGCAGTGGTTAATCCAACTCCATTAACTAAGAATAAATCATTTACTTGAAATCCCTTATCGTAAGATGCTTTTACTTCAAAATCTTTTTGCACCATAAAATACATTGGTGCTACATTTGATAATTCATTAAAATCAATAGATTGGATTGAGTTTTCATTTAGAAAATCATATTTAAAATCACGTTTGCCATAAAGGTCGTAATGCAGAATTTTACCTAATTCGTTGGCTTTCTTTTTTCCTGTTTTTACAAAAACGTTAATTGAAACTCCTTGTTGAATATCAAAAACATTAGTGTCAACACTTCCGTCTGGTGCAGTTTCTTTTTTCTTGCTGTTTCCGTGTAAATCTATTGTATAAATTTTGTCATATGTTTTAAGTAAATTCCAACGCATTCCCCTGAATGTTGGATTGTCTAAGAATCCGTGAGGATTAATAAAAGCCAAAACTCCACTTCCGTTTTTCTCAATAAAATGTTGACCGTAACGCAAGAACTTCACATAATCATCATTTATCCATTTTGGGTTTCGTTCTTTTAGTTTTTCTTTTCCGCCTGGTTCTTTTTTGTAATCATCCATTAGGCTCATAATCCATTCGCCTTTATTGGCACTTTCTCCGCTATATGGCGGATTTCCAATCACACACATTACTGGCGTATCTCGTTTAATGTGGTTGGCTTCATTGGCTTCTGTGCTCAACCAATTGGCAAATAGAGTTCCTGTGTCTTGGTGGTGTTCTTCTAAGCTGTTGGTCAAATAAACTTTAAAGCGTTGATTTGAAGTTGGTTTAAAGCCTGTTTCGGTCAAAAGCAAATCCAATTTTAAATGTGCCATTGCATAGCTTGCCATTAGCAACTCAAAACCGTTCAAGCGTGGCAATAAATGTGTTTCTACATAATTGCTCCAAATGCCTTGTTGTCCTTGAAATTTTTTGTGAATGTGTTTTACCACTTCTGCCAAGAAAGTTCCTGTACCTGTGGCTGGGTCAAGAATTTGTACTTTGTGTACTTCTTGCTCTATTTGTTTGTAACCTGTTGCCGAACGTTTATCTGCGGTTTGGGTATTTACTTTAATTGTTGTTTTACCGGTGTCGGCAAGTCCTTGCGGTAAATTAAATTCCGTTTTTAGAATGTCGTCAACTGCCCGAACAATAAAATTCACAACGGGTTGCGGTGTGTACCAAACGCCACGAGACTTACGCAATTTTGGGTCGTATTCGCTTAGAAACGTTTCATAAAAATGGATAATCGGGTCTTCCATTTTGGTGGATTTCCCATAGTTCTTTAAAATTTCTTCAACGTTACACGCCAAGAAGATTTCCGAAAGGTTTTCTACTACCCATTTAATTCGGTCGTCAATGTCAGGTCCTGCAATGTAGCCAAACAGTTTTCGTAAAAACGGGTTGGATTTTGGAATCAGTTCAGCCGCTTCTTGTCTGCTAAAATTATCCAAAGTAGGGTCGTGCAAACGAGTCGCAAACATTCCGTAAGCAATGGTTTGTGCGTAAACGTCTGCAAAACCTTGTGGCGTAATGTCGTGAATCAGAATTTGCTTGAAAGCCAACATTTGTTCTTTCAGCGTACTATTCTCTTGATTTTCTTCATCACTGGTCAACGACTTTTCAATAATATCAGAAAGAAGGCGGGCTTTGCCCGCCATCATTTCTGCTAATTTTTTTGAGCTTTTTATCGTTTGACCAACGTGAACGCAAAAATCTTTGATTAGATTTTGAAAGTTGCCAAAGTTCTCAGTTAAAGGTTTAATTCCCTTGTCCGTTATTTCAGCAATGGAAATTTTTGTGATTAATTCGCCTTCTCGGTACAGATGAAAGTTAATGTAGTCCGTGAAAATCAAATTGTTTAGAGAAGCTTTGTATCGGTCAAACTGCTCTTTGTTTCCTGTTTTCTTTGCTCCGTCAAGGTCTTTGTCGCCAATGTCTTTAGCTTCAATAAATCCAACAGGAATATCTTTTTTAGTCAAAATGTAGTCAGGTGCACCGCAACTTTGTCTTTTCGGTTCGTTGGTCGCTCTGATAGTCGGTACCAAACTTTCCAAAAGTTGCTGTAAGTCTCCACGAAAAGTATGTTCGGTTGCGTTTCCGAGTCTGTACCTTTTGTCTAAGTTGTCAATATATTGTTCTAATGTCATTTATTCATTCAATTTCTGTCAGAGCGTTGGCAAAAAACAGCTCTTTTGGTTTTTTCTGCGTTGGCTTTTGTGTCGGCAAAAACCAAATGTGCTGTTTGTGCGGTTGGCTTTCTTTGTATGTTGCCCAACGTCCCGTATAAAAACAGTGCGATGATTGGCGGCGATGATTTTCCGCAGGAAAATCAGACGCAAGAAGTACACACAAACTCTCGAATCGACACTAATATAGCATTGTTTTTATACATTGTTAGCAAATGGTTTATTTTCTAAGATGGACTATAAGAGATCAGTGTTTTATCAAGTTCTTTTAAAGAATCCGGATGAATAATGGTTGTGTCGATTCTCAGTTCAGACTGATCTGTTTTAATTATATAATCTCCCGCAAACTTTCTAACTGTCCGAATTTTATTTAATTCTAATTTCTTGGGGAATAGAGAAGTCCTATAAATAATTCCGTTTTCGATCTTCAAATACTGATTGAAGTATTCAAATGAGTAGTAAGCGATATTCGCAATTGGCAAAAATACCCAGATCCAAAAAGTCCACTCTCTGCTATCGACAAATAGGATATTTACGATCAAAATTATGAACCAGGCAATGACCAACATAAGGTAGAACCTCGACCGTCCTTTTTTGTATTTGATCTTCATTTTTCCTGAATTAAGTAAAGTGATTTATTCGTTTTTTTAACTATTTGCTAACTAGTATATATCCACAAAAATATACCACTTTTTTAATTTTTAGGCTTGTTTTTATACTTTTTTGCCATTTTATCTAATGGACTTTCTATCTTTTTAGTGCTTTTTTGACTAATATGAGTATAAACTGTAGTCGTTTTGATACTGCTATGACTTAAAAACTTTTGTATATATCTTATGTCTGTCCCGCCTTCTAACAAGTTCTGACTAACGTAAAATTATATCACTATAAATCAGTTGTTTATATTTTATTCAACATTACAATTTTCAATCCAAATTTACTCATTTTACGTTAGTTGAGGGACTAAAGTTTCTATGAGTCTATGAGAGATGGCTACCAACGTCCCGTATAAAAACAGTGCGATGATTGCGGCGATGATTTTCCGCAGGAAAATTAGACGCAACAAGTACGCACAAACTATCAATTAGAAACTAAGATAGCATTGTTTTTATATGTTGTTGTACACAGTAGTGTGTCCTGCGTTACTTGGGGATACAAGATAGTGATTAAGTTCATTGAAAACAAGTAACATAACTGTAATTGAGATGAGAGTCTCATTGGTATTTAGAAACGACCCTGGCATTTGTTTCAGGTGGATTCACGTAAAGAGATGATGAGGATTGGTCTCTCGGCTGGGAGTGATTAGGCACACCAGTCAAACCGCCTTATGGGGCTTTCCTTTCACGGGTTGGTCTTGAGCGATAAGGTTAAATGCACTACCTGTGTTGTTTTCAGAGTAGTTTGCTATGGTAGGAGTAAAGAAGCTGAAAGAGACGAGATTGAACCCTTGTAGAAGTGTCGTAAACAACTTTAGTATTGTCAAAATCGAGGGATGGGCGGTCTTGCGAGAACAGAACTTGACATGATACCTATTTCTGGTCAAGTGGCAATCGGCATAAAGAGGGCAGGAGCTTTGCTTACGGCTCAATTACGGAACAGGAGAAGCTAATTAATAGTGCAAAAATACCACAACCCCGAAGGGCAAGGTAGAAAGTAGCGATACTGTTAATTAGTGGCGGATTAGTCTGTAGTAGTGATGAAGTTTCTGTAATGGAAATGGAGCGAAGGGACTGACTTAACAGTTTTAAATTGTATTACAACTAAAGATTTTTTTTTAGGATGATTTTCAAAGAGAAACAAAAGTCGCAACCGATATTAAAGCGACAGGTATGGGATGCCTTTAAAAAGGTAAAGAGTAACAAAGGTATTTCAGGTGTTGATAATTTGTCAGCACAAGAAGCACATTCACGTCCTATGAAATACTTATATCCTGTATGGAATAGGTTAGCCATGGTAGTTATTTTCCAGCACTGCGCGAGGTAGAAATACCCAAAGAAGACGGTCGAATCAGGAAGCTTGGCATTCCAACAGCACAAGACCGAACGGCTCAAATGGTAATAAGAGAAGAATTAGAACAGATTGTAGATAAACAGTTTAGTAAAGATTCTTTTGGCTATCGACCAAACAAATCAGCGCATCAAGCCATAAAGCAATGCAGGGAAAACTGCATGAAAATGGATTGGGTGATAGATTTGGATATCAAGAGTTTTTTTGATGAGATAGACCATGACTTAATGCTTAAAGCATTAGGACATTTTACCAAAGAAAAGCATATTCACTTGTATGTAGCACGTTGGTTAAAGGCTCCAATTCAAAAGAAAGACGGTAGTATTCATTCACGAGACAAAGGCACACCACAAGGAGGTGTTATTAGCCCATTACTGGCAAACATTTTCTTGCATGTTGTTTTTGATAAGTGGATTGAGAACAACCACCCGGAAGTAAAGTTTGAGCGCTATGCTGATGATATTATCATCCATTGCGATAATTTTAAACAAGCCTTGCGGACGTTGGAAGCGGTAAAAGCCCGATTTAAACAGTGCAAATTGCAGATAAAAGACGGCAAGAGCAATATCGTTTATTGCAAACGCAACCAAAAGAAGCATCCACCATTTAAGGTTCATTATGTAACATTCGATTTTCTTGGATTTACATTTAAGCCAAGAATGGTAAAGGGCTATTTTGGGAACTTTCATTTGGGATTTACACCGTCAATCAGTCGTAAACGACAGAAACGCATCAATCAAACTTTGTTTAAGATGAAACTTCATCGTATGGTTCATTTACGCCTGCCAGATTTGGCAGGCATAATAGCAGAAAAAGTACGAGGTTGGATTAATTATTACGGCAAAGTAAGAATGAGTGAATTACACTATGTATTTCGTTTCTTGAATATGCGTCTGGCAAAATGGGTACGCAACAAATATCGGAGATTTAGGCGTAAACACTGGTTTTTTGCCTACAAATGGTTACAGGAAACTGCAAAGCATTATCCTAATCTGTTTGTGCATTGGCAATACGGTTTTACGCCATAGACTTGTTAAGAAGAGCCGTATGATGGGAGACTATCACGTACGGTTCTGTGAGAGGTTTAGGGGTGAGATTCCCTTTACCTACTCGACTTTTTTCTCCTAATTAAAATCAAAAAAATTATAATTAAGAAATATAAAATATTTTCTCTTATTAAATCAACTACTGTAATATTATCATTAAAGTAAGCATAAATTGACCAAATAAAAAAAAATGAGACTATAATAATTATTAAAATAAAAAAGTATTTCATTATCTAATCACGACAAGATTGAATCAAATTATATGTTGCCCAAGCTTTAGTTACTAAAAATGAGCCTAATGCCAAAGCTCCTACACCTGTTGGTCCTGCTGCAACTGTGGCAACTGCAGCTCCTGCTGTAACAAGTAGACTAGATACTATTGCTCTATCACAGCCATCCATAGCACTTACATCTACATTTTCATCTTCATATAAATCTGACAAGTAGTTATCAAACTCTAAATAAATAATTACATTTTGATTGTCAGCTTCACTAAGATTATATCTTGCAAGTTCTTCGTAAAACATATCTGATTGGAAGATACCTTTTAAACTTTCACTGATATTTATAATATTAGGATTATATCCATATTCTATTAAAAGACTTTCTGATCCAAATTCTCGGGCATAACTTAAAGCACTAGGGAATGACTCTTCAACAAAATTCCAATGATTATTAAGCTCCTCAGTTGAGAAGTAATCTGAAGCTGAAGTTCCACCTCTTTTAAAAGAATTATTATTTTGATTACCTAATAAATTTGCATGCATTGTTTTTAAATCATCACTATCAACTGAAAGATTTTTTGGATCATCGTCTACAGTGCAAGAGATTAACAAAATAATAGATACAAGAAATGTTGCAATTTGTGTTTTTTTAAAATTTTTAATAAAATTCATTTTTCTTAAGTTTATGAAGGATTTATTAACCTTCTGATTAACATTAATCTACTCTTTCGATTTTCGTAACTCGTCTGTCATATTTTTTATTTCTTTTCGACAGAATTTCACATGTTTTTGATTTTGGATTGTCAGTCCTTTTTTAACCGTAATATAGTTTTAATGTAGCATAACTAGTATATATCCACAAAAATACACCACTTTTTTAATTTTTAGACTTGTTTTTATACTTTTTTGCCATTTTATCTAATGGACTTTCTATCTTTTTAGTGCTTTTTTGACTAATATGAGTATAAACTGTAGTCGTTTTGATACTGCTATGGCTCAAAAACTTTTGTATATATCTTATGTCTGTCCCGCCTTCTAACAAATTCTGACTAACGTAAAATTATATCACTATAAATCAGTTGTTTATATTTTATTCAACATTTCAATTTTCAATCTAAATTTACTCATTTTAAGTTAGCCGAGGGACTAAAGTTTCTATGAGTCTATGAGGGATTGCCCATAACGGCATCGGCTATGAGTAGTTGCGTGGGTTAGCACTTAACTTTGCAAGTACACACCAAACTGAAAATCCGCGAGGATTTTCAGAAGTAGGCGAGAACAAGCAATTACTTATAGCCATTGTTGTAGCCAGTTGTGTGTCCTGCGTTACTTGGGGATACAAGATAGTGATTAAGTTCATTGAAAACAAGTAACATAACTGTAATTGAGATGAGAGTCTCATTGGTATTTAGAAACGACCCTGGCATTTGTTTCAGGTGGATTCACGTAAAGAGTACGATGAGGATTGGTCTCTCGGCTGGGAGTGATTAGGCACACCAGTCAAACCGCCTTATGGGGCTTTCCTTTCACGGGTTGGTCTTGAGCGATAAGGTTAAATGCACTACCTGTGTTGTTTTCAGAGTAGTTTGCTATGGTAGGAGTAAAGAAGCTGAAAGAGACGAGATTGAACCCTTGTAGAAGTGTCGTAAACAACTTTAGTATTGTCAAAATCGAGGGATGGGCGGTCTTGCGAGAACAGAACTTGACATGATACCTATTTCTGGTCAAGTGGCAATCGGCATAAAGAGGGCAGGAGCTTTGCTTACGGCTCAATTACGGAACAGGAGAAGCTAATTAATAGTGCAAAAATACCACAACCCCGAAGGGCAAGGTAGAAAGTAGCGATACTGTTAATTAGTGGCGGATTAGTCTGTAGTAGTGATGAAGTTTCTGTAATGGAAATGGAGCGAAGGGACTGACTTAACAGTTTTAAATTGTATTACAACTAAAGATTTTTTTAGGATGATTTTCAAAGAGAAACAAAAGTCGCAACCGATATTAAAGCGACAGGTATGGGATGCCTTTAAAAAGGTAAAGAGTAACAAAGGTATTTCAGGTGTTGATAATTTGTCAGCATAAGAAGCACATTCACGTCCTATGAAATACTTATATCCTGTATGGAATAGGTTAGCGATGGTAGTTATTTTCCAGCACTGTGCGCGAGGTAGAAATACCCAAAGAAGACGGTCGAATCAGGAAGCTTGGCATTCCAACAGTACAAGACCGAACGGCTCAAATGGTAATAAGAGAAGAATTAGAACAGATTGTAGATAAACAGTTTAGTAAAGATTCTTTTGGCTATCGACCAAACAAATCAGCGCATCAAGCCATAAAGCAATGCAGGGAAAACTGCATGAAAATGGATTGGGTGATAGATTTGGATATCAAGAGTTTTTTTGATGAGATAGACCATGACTTAATGCTTAAAGCATTAGGACATTTTACCAAAGAAAAGCATATTCACTTGTATGTAGCACGTTGGTTAAAGGCTCCAATTCAAAAGAAAGACGGTAGTATTCATTCACGAGACAAAGGCACACCACAAGGAGGTGTTATTAGCCCATTACTCTGGCAAACATTTTCTTGCATGTTGTTTTTGATAAGTGGATTGAGAACAACCACCCGGAAGTAAAGTTTGAGCGCTATGCTGATGATATTATCATCCATTGCGATAATTTTAAACAAGCCTTGCGGACGTTGGAAGCGGTAAAAGCCCGATTTAAACAGTGCAAATTGCAGATAAAAGACGGCAAGAGCAATATCGTTTATTGCAAACGCAACCAAAAGAAGCATCCACCATTTAAGGTTCATTATGTAACATTCGATTTTCTTGGATTTACATTTAAGCCAAGAATGGTAAAGGGCTATTTTGGGAACTTTCATTTGGGATTTACACCGTCAATCAGTCGTAAACGACAGAAACGCATCAATCAAACTTTGTTTAAGATGAAACTTCATCGTATGGTTCATTTACGCCTGCCAGATTTGGCAGGCATAATAGCAGAAAAAGTACGAGGTTGGATTAATTATTACGGCAAAGTAAGAATGAGTGAATTACACTATGTATTTCGTTTCTTGAATATGCGTCTGGCAAAATGGGTACGCAACAAATATCGGAGATTTAGGCGTAAACACTGGTTTTTTGCCTACAAATGGTTACAGGAAACTGCAAAGCATTATCCTAATCTGTTTGTGCATTGGCAATACGGTTTTACGCCATAGACTTGTTAAGAAGAGCCGTATGATGGGAGACTATCACGTACGGTTCTGTGAGAGGTTTAGGGTGGAGATTTCCCTTTACCTACTCGACTTATTATTGAATTCCAATATATTCCCATTTGTCCTCGATTTACCATTTTCAGTTTAATGTTTGTTAAGTCAACAACATTTTCGTCTTTTTTAAATTCAGCTATGTTTTTAAATCTTGCAAATACAAAATCCCAGTTCAAATAGTGATTTAACATCCATTTCAATTCATTGTCAGTTTTATTTTGGTCAATCCGCTTTTTTAATTCCGTAATGATTTTCAATTCCGCATTTTTGTCCAATTCAGCTATTCCAGTCAGATAGTTCGGTTCTGTCATTGAGTACCATTGAATAAACAGTCCTCTTTTCAAACATTCAATATCAGTTTCCGACATATTTGCATACCCCTTATGCACTTTTCTGTAGCCAGCATAAATTTCATTTAAAGTCAAGCCTTTTCCTTCCGAATTTCCTTTTCCGTTGTAAAGGTCAATTGTCGAAGAATATAATTCAGTTTCTTTTTTTGTTAAATCAGTCAAGGTCATTTTTTTAGCTTGCAGGTAACGTTTTGCCGCTTTGCGAAGGCGGGGATTTTTAGCACTAAACTTCATTAGATGCACAAAGCTTGAATTTAGCACTTCACTGTCATAGAAGCACGAAACCCCCGCTTTTGCAAAACGGCTGTTGTAGGCAGTTATTGTTTTTCGCTTATTAATTTTAATGCATATTCTAAGTAAATATTTTCATTATTAATATATTGATTTATTGTTGGGATTACTTCGTAATTGGGTTTTACTCCACTTCCAAATGGTAATTTTGGTTCAACATTCATCACAAATTGTAATGCTGGGATTTCAATGGTTATTTTGGAATTTGGCAAAGTTAAATCTTGACTATATCCACTCGTATTTCCATAATAACCTCCGCCTGTTTCTTGTCCAATAAATGTTGCTAATCCTTGCGAATACATCATATTTGAAAATTCGCTACCGCCAGAATATGTTATTGGACTAATGAGAACATACACATTACCTTTAAAGGTGTCTTTTGGTGCTTTTTTGTATGCCATAAGTCCGAGACCTAAATTATTTTTTCTTTCAAGACTTCCATCTTTCATTTTTTTGTTTACAAAAATTCGTTCTAAAAATCCGAATACTTTAAGTTTTATCGGTTTGTCAATTCCATTATTAAGGATTGCTTTTTGAGTTTTGACTCTTACTTTAGAGTATTTTTGGTAATTATCGCCAAAATAAGAATATAACAAACCTTCATTTCCTTCAGTTCCACCGCCATTTTTACTAACGTCAATAATCACATTTTTAATATTATGTTCTTTTATTTCGGAAAAACTTTGTTTCAAGAACTTTTTTAATGTTTTATATTTGCTTTCTCTTTTAATTATGTCGTTTGAGAATGTTTGAATATCCAAATAAGCTGTTTTTGCATTTATAATTTTGAATTGCAAAGGTTCATTTTCAGTTTTTTCTTTGTCAATATTGTTGTTCTTTTTTAGGTTTTCATTAATTTGACTAATTGACAATGAATTAATTGTGATAGGCTCTGTAATTTCTTTGAATTTTACTTTATATTTCTCAATTATTCCATAGTAGTAAAAATAGTTTTTAGAAAAATTAAAGCCACCCAAATCACTGTATTTTACAGATTTTATGTACCCATCTGATGCAAATAAATTTCTAATTTTTGTGACAATTTCTTTGGGTGTTTCTCCATTGATTTTTTCAATTTCAAGATTTTCAATTTTTGCAGAATTATTTGAAGCATTTTTGACACAATATAACTTCTCGCCCAAGAAAACCACAGTTAAAGGTAAAAATCGAATATTTTCATTTTTATTGGTCTGTTCTTTAACTTCTTTTGGTAAAAAAATGTCTGTGTGGTCTTCTCTTGATAATGCTACTAATGGTGCGATTATTTTGTGAAATTCATAAACATTAAGGTCGGTTGTGATTTTGTTTTTCGCAGTTTGGAAAGCAAAATCAACGCTGTCTTTTGGGGTGTACTAGTACATTCCAGAATGAAACTTGTCCAAGCCTTGATACAATAAATCTAAATCTCTATGAAGTTTCTCCTTTGCAATTTTGGGAAAATCTCCAAAATTCTGAGAATACGTGGTTTGTATCAGTAAAATTAAAAGTATAAATGTCGATATTTTCTTCATTGACGGGTCGTTCTGTATAATTGCCTACAACGTCCCGTATATGAAAAGTAGGCGATTTCGAAGCACCAAATTTTCGGTTAAGCACAAAGTCTGATAAGAGTCATAACCCTTGGATTTACTACTATTTCGCCTATTTTTTATATACATTGTTGTAGCCAGTGCTTTCTTATTTTCCAAGTTTTAAAATTTGAATAGCACCTCGAATTACAATAACAAAAACAACAGCTCCAACAATCAAATCCGGTAAGCTTGAATTTAACCAATTTACCAAAAGTCCGGCTAAGATTACACCTGAATTTATAATTATATCATTTGAAGTAAATATCATACTTGCCTGCATATGAGCTTCTTTGCTCTTTGATTTTTGCAGTAAGTATAGACAAGTTGCATTGGCTAAAAGTGCTAAAATAGAAACCACTATCATAGTTGAAAAATCAGGCAATTCTTCATTTGCTATAAATCTTCTGACTACCTCCAAAAAACCAATTATTGCCAATGTCATTTGAAAATATCCTGCGAGTTTCGCAACTTTCTTTTTTCTCGTTAATGTACCGCCAACAGCAAATAAACTAATTCCATAAACAAGCGAGTCCGCCAACATATCCAAGCTATCAGCAACTAATCCCATTGATTTTGAAATCAGTCCTGTCGTCATTTCAATTATGAAAAAAACAAAATTAATTGCGAGAACAGACCAAAGAAGCTTCTTTTGATTTGAGTTTTCTGTAAATTCTATTTGGTCGGCTTGTTCGGTTGTTAATCTTTTACTGCCTAAATTCAACTCTTTTATCGATTTTTCTATTTGGTCGATTTGTTCGTTATGAAAAACTGTCAATTTTCGATTTGGAATATCAAAATCAAGATTTTTAATGCCCGAAATTCCGTCCAATTTCATTCGGATTAGATTTTCCTCTGAAGGACAATCCATTTTTGTTATCTTAAATATTGTTTTTTCCATTTACAATTTTGATTTTTTTTCGCATTGGCTACAACTAGTATATATCCACAAAAATACACCACTTTTTTAATTTTTAGACTTGTTTTTATACTTTTTTGCCATTTTATCTAATGGACTTTCTATCTTTTTAGTGCTTTTTTGACTAATATGAGTATAAACTGTAGTCGTTTTGATACTGCTATACTTCAAAAACTTTTGTATATATCTTATGTCTGTCCCGCCTTCTAACAAGTTCTGACTAACGTAAAATTATATCACTATAAATCAGTTGTTTATATTTTATTCAACATTTCAATTTTCAATCCAAATTTACTCATTTTACGTTAGTTGAGGGACTAAAGTTTCTATGAGTCTATGAGGGATTGTGCCCAACGGGCGAGTGTATCATTAGTGGCGTGCAAAAAATCAACACATTTTCGTTTTTATTGGTAAAGATAGAAAAAAATCTCAAACCCTAAAATTCTGCCAAAACACAGCCATTAATGATACACATTGTTGGTAGTAGCGGTGGAGCAGGCGAGGTCTTTTGCTGAAAACGCCTTAACCATTCGCACCTATTTTTTTTACTTCCAGGTTTCAAATTTCCCTTAATTTTGATGTTATAACATTTCGTTGAAGATTAGCCATAGTTTTTGATTTAGCATCGTAGAAAGCGGTGTGAAGAAAGAAATATCGAGATGACAGTAATTCCAAAAAAGAAAAAGCGAAGTTAATTCACCGTTGAATTTGAGCTATATTATTTATAACAAATCCGAAATCTATAACTTTAAATTCTGATTTTCTGAGAAAACCTATTTAAACATATAAGTTTTTCCGCTTTCTGCTATTGAAACAGGTTCAAAAACAGTTTTAGCTTCCTGTTTGAAAGCGTCAAGGTTTTTATAACGTGCAGAATAATGCCCTAAAATCAAGTAACCTACTTCAGCTTTAGCGACTATAATTCCAGCTTGTTTTGCTGTAGAATGTTTCGTTTTTTTACATAAATCCTCGTCAATTTCTAAGAATGTTGATTCGTGATATAACACAGTAGAATTTTTGATTAAAGGAACTATATCTGGCTTAAATGCTGTGTCACTACAATAAGCATAAGATTTTACTGGGTCAGGAGGTAAGGTTAGCTCTTCGTTTGCTATTTTATGACCATTGTCCAAAACAATATCTTCACCATTGACAATTTTGTTATAGTATGCTTTACTGATAGGTAGTTTTTCTACTTTCTCAATATTGAGTTTTTTTTTGGCAGGTTTTTCAGTGATTAAAAAACCGTTAGTGTAAATCCGATGATTTAGTGGTATGGTTTGAACTCTAAATTTTGAATTATTGATGATTTCTTCACTATTTTCAGATTCTAATACATTAAATTTTAAAGGAAAACTCAGAGAAGTTTTTGAAAATTTGAGTTGTAACATTATAATTTCTTTTGCTCCTTTTGGTGCAAATATTTGTAGGGAAGCTTGCCTATTGAGCAGACTTAAAGTTGATAAAAACCCGATAAGACCGAAAAAGTGATCACCGTGTAAATGAGAAATTAAAATGTGTTTAATATTATTGAATTTAATCTTTTGTTGCCTTAGTCTTACTTGGGTTCCTTCACCGCAATCAACCATAATAAGCTGATTTCTAATTTCAACGATTTGAGCAGTTGGAAAAGCATTAGCTTTTGGACTCGCTGAGTGGCAACCTAAAATATGAATTTTTAATGGTGAGCTCATCTAAAAACCTAAATCGCGTTCTATTTCTTCCATTTGTATCAAATCTTCTGCTTCTTTTAGTGTAGGGACTACTCGAAGCTCTTCAGGAACGTTATCTATCAATATAGTGTCATTAACAATGATAAAAGATTTTTTATTTTGATAATGCTTGAGCGAAGGTTTTAAGAAAGTTAATAGTTCTTCTAAAGTTAACTTTCCGTATTTCAAAAGGTCTATAACTAAATTGTTTGATTTAAACTGGTCTAGAAGGCTTTCAATAAAACGAGCAAAATCTTTAGGGTCATCCTTATCGTCTTTTAAAATGATGTAATTGTCTTTCTTGATACTTTGCATAAATTATAGAGTTGGGGTTGAATAATGTTTTAGTTTAGAAGCCAAAAGATATAAAACGGCCATTCTAATTGCAACACCATTTTCAACTTGGTTTAGAATAATAGAATGATGTGAATCTGCTATATCGCTTGAGACTTCAACACCGCGGTTGATAGGGCCTGGATGCATCACTACAATAGATTTATCAATGGTATCTAAACGCTTTTTGTCTAAACCGTATTGACACACGTACTCTCGAGTTGAAGGATAATATTTCGTGTTCATACGTTCGTTTTGTACTCTTAGCATATTGGCAACATCACACCATTTTAGAGCTTTATCAAGATTAAATTCAACCTCAACACCTAAGTTTTTTATGTGTTGAGGTATCAAGGTGTTTGGTCCACAAACTTTAACTTTTGCCCCTAATTTTTTTAAACAAAAAATATTACTCAAAGCCACTCGAGAGTGGAGAATGTCTCCGACGATGACAATTTTTTTATCTTCTACTTTTCCTAATTTTTCTCGAATTGAAAACGCGTCAAGTAAAGCTTGGGTTGGATGCTCATGTGTGCCATCTCCTGCATTGATAATTGAAGCATCCACATTTTTGGCTAAGAATACACTTGCACCTGGATTGGGATGACGCATCACAACCATGTCAACTTTCATGGCTAAAATATTGTTTACAGTATCTATAAGGCTTTCTCCTTTTTTTACAGAAGATGAAGAGGCTGAAAAATTGACAACATCTGCACTGAGTCGTTTTTCTGCTAATTCAAAAGATAACCTTGTTCGTGTACTGTTTTCAAAAAATAGATTTGCAATAGTAACATCTCTTAATGAGGGAACTTTCTTAATAGGTCTATTTATAACTTCTTTAAAGTGGTCTGCAGTTTCAAAAATAAGATTGATATCAGCTTTACTGATGTGTTTTATGCCTAATAAATGGTTTACACTGAGTTCACTCATCGCTTTCTTTTATTAAATATACGGCGTCTTCTCCATCGTTTTCTACCCAAGATACAATGACGCGTTCTTGATTGATAGCATCAACTTGTCTGCCTTTATAATCGGGTTGTATAGGAAGATGGCGACTAAATCTTCTGTCAATTAAAGTCAGCAACTCAATCGATAAAGGTCTTCCAAAGGATTGTATAGCTGTTAGTGCAGAACGAATGCTTCTACCTGTATAAAGCACATCATCTACAAAGACAACTTTTTTGTTTTCAACTATAAAATTAATCTCTGTTTTGTTGGCTTGCAAAACTTTATTGCCTCGCATAAAATCGTCTCTAAAAAAAGTGATATCTAATTTGCCGAAATTTACATTATTGATTTGATATTCTGATTGAAGCAGGTGTTTGATTCTTTCACTTAAATAGATGCCTCTTGGTCGCAAACCTATGACAACAGTATCTTGAAAGTCATCGTGATTTTCTATGAGTTGACAAACAAGTCGGTTTAATATAATATTGAGCTCCTTGTGATTTAATAACTTTTTCTTGCACATTTAATTGGCTTCAGTCATACAAAAATAATTAAATTCTTGAGATCTTAGATTTTACTGTTCATTATATATAGGTATTGAATGATGGACTTTTGCTATACACTTGTTTTAAAGCCTGTTAAAAGGTTTACTTGATATAAAAGTTTTGACAGCCATTTATTTTTGATAGTACTTAAGGTATTGTCGCCTTGCAAAATATCCTAAAACCAATAATACTGCTAGGGTTATAAAGATAAATTGATAGCTGATAATTTGGCTACCGCTTGCATAAGAATGCAAACCTGTCAAGTAGAAATTTACTCCAAAATAAGTCATCATTATCGAACCAAATGCAATGACAGAAGCCCAATTGAAAGCAAATCTTCCGCGTAAGCCTGGCACAAATCGCATATGAATCACAAAAGCGTAAATCATGATGCTTATCAACGCCCAAGTTTCTTTAGGATCCCAACCCCAATAGCGTCCCCAACTTTCATTAGCCCATTGACCACCGAGAAAATTACCTATAGTTAGCATCACTAAACCTACGGTCAAAGATATTTCGTTAATCACGGTCAGCTCTTTGATATTTAAATCTAATTTTTTCTTGTTTTTCTTGTTTGTAAAAAGCATTAAAACCAAAGCGACCAAACCGATGATCATGCTCAGCGTAAACGGTCCGTAACTGGCTACAATTATTGCCACGTGAATCATCAACCAATACGAATCTAATACGGGTTGAAGGTTGGCTATTGTTGGGTCAACCCAATTCATATGTGCAACCCACAAAATTATAGACGTTACAAAAGCGGTTGATGCCATGGTTAAATCGCTTTTTCGCCCAAAGATAAAACCAAAAAACATCGTTGCCCAAGCCACATATATCATACTTTCGTAAGCATTACTCCATGGGGCGTGTCCAGAAATATACCAACGAGCAATTAATCCTAAAGTGTGAGCTATCCAAAGCAAAAGTAAAATGATTTTAAAACCATTGAGTAGCCCAAGATTGAGTTTGTTTTGTTTAAAAATACGATACAACACCACAAAAATCATCAATACACCAGCCAATAAATAATACTGATACAAACGATTAAAAACATCAACTTTATTGTATAGAACTTCCACATCAATTTTGCGGTCAGAAAGCATGACTTCAGAGCCAAAACGCTTTTGGAAATTTTTTATTCCAACTAATATTTCATCTGCTTTGTCATAGCCACCTGTTTCTCTTGCATTTTGTAACCTTTGCATATAAATCGGAAGAATTTGTCTGGTGTAAACAGAATCCATTCCTGTAAAGTGATTTTCTTCAATAGCTTCATTTCGAGAAACCCACTTGTTGTTTGGATGATTGGGAATAGGAAATATTTTTAAAAGTTTACCTTGTAAAGCATCGTAAAACAAATTAACACGTTGGTCGGCTTTAACAAAGTCTTTTTCAAACTGATTTCTAACTTTAGCCCGATAGGCTTCATCTAAATAAGGACTCAATTTATAACTGCCATCAGGATTAAAAAAATCGGTTAAACTGGCATATTTTTTTCCTTTTTCAATACCGAGAACTTTATGTAAACTATCATTTCTCGATTTTAAATAAATTAAAGGCGTGGTGTACCAAACCACTGGATTTTCAATCATAGACAACAACACCTGATCAGAATTTAACGATTTGTAGGTGTCTTTGTGGCTGAGTTTTCGTAATAATTCAGACGAAAAAGTATTCATTGGTTTCATACGACCTTCGACATCTTGTATGACCAGTTTACCAAATTTAGAGGCATGTCTATCATCAACCGCATTAGCTATAATAAGCGAATCAAAGGTTTTGGAATTTAAGCTGATTGGTGATTCTTCTTCTGTATGGTTTTTGTGTATATCATCACTTGATGGCTGAATGCTATCTGATGTTTGAGCAAATCCAGATATGCTGATAAACAGAAACAAAATTCCAAACTGTTTAGCTTTTTTTGCTTTAATTTTATCGAGTTGTTGTTTTAATTTTCCAAAACGAGAACCTTTATCAATCAAAATTAATATCAAACCTAGATACAATAAAGAATAACCGATATATGTAATCCAAGTACCCCAAAAATCATGGTTAACCGATAAAATAGTGCCGTGTTCGTCGGGGTCAAATGACGATTGAAAAAAACGATAACCTTTATGGTCTAAAACGTGGTTCATATAAATGTCGTATGAATAAGATTGACTTCCGTCTATGACTTGCACTTTACTCTTAAAGGATTTATAACTCGGATTGGGTCTATCTTCTGTGCCTGGATGTTTGTCAGCTATAAAATCATCAAGTTTTAAAGCAAAAGGCAGTTCTATAACTTTGCTGCCATAGCGTAAACTGATGTCAAAATCGCCAACTTTGGTTGTTTCCATAGGTTTTAACAAGCCTTTTCCACCTATAAGATTTAAAGTGTCTGATTGACCTTGAGCAGAAATTTTGATTGTTATGCCATCGGGTTGGTCTTTTGACATCATATCCGATTTAACAAGACCTTCAACGCCTTTGACAGGCATTTCAGGAATCACAAACTGCATTTGACCAATGGTATAGAGCGATCTGAATTTTAAACTCTGTAATGAATCTTTTTTGAAATCAAACAACTGTTGATCTGCCATACGCATCACTTGACCTTCAAAAGGACTTTCTATGCTGAAGTTGTTAGACTCGTCTTCAATGATATTGATAGCACCGTCTGTTTTTTTATTGTAAGTAAATAGAGTGTTGTGAATATTGGCAACTTCGCCTTCTTTTAAATAGTGTTCATGACGTTGTCCGTCACCAGATTCAACAATTTTGAGATGTTTTTTACCTTTTAGATCTTCAACAATTCCCATTTTTGCATCGGGAACAAATTCCAAAATTTCAAATGTAACGGGAATTCCGTTATAATTGGTTTCAATGGTTTTATTATTGTTTAAACCGTCTGACAAAACCAAGGGGAAATGTTGACTCCTTCTTTTGGGTTGTCCGTTAATTTCGCCATCGATATAAGTTGTTAGATAAACATCTCTAGACAGCATTGTGCTTTCAACTTCGCCTTCTCTGATTGGCATTGAACCTTCAAAACCAATATAGCGTGTTACAAATGCACCAACTAAAATCAAAATAAAGGATAGATGAAAGAGTAGGGTAGTCCATTTTTCTCTACGCCATAATTGGTATCGCGAAATGTTCCCTAAAAAATTAATCACAAATAAAGCCATAATAGCTTCAAACCACCAAGCATTGTAAATCCATTCTCGTGCCGTTAGTGTTGTATAAGAATTTTCAACAAATGTTCCAATTGCCATTGCTAAAGCAAAAACAATAAACAAGGTCGCCATAAGTTTTGTCGAAAACAAAACAGATTTAATTTGTTCTATAATTTGTATTAAAATAGGTTGATTTTCAGATTTTGACATGATTGTGCAATTGGGTCTGCAAATATAGACATTATGTCTTGATGTCTATAACAAAATAAGCCTAAACGGATTTCAAAGTTTGTTAAAATCAATATTTTTATTTTTGAAAATAAATCATCAAAGTTACTTTTATATTTACAAAATCACTTTGTTTTGTAACTTTGTGCATTATCTTACACAAACTATGGCAAGAACCAAAAAAACAAAAACGAAGTCAAAATCAAAATCTTCATTTTTTTCTATAACCCAAAGACAAAAAATTGTTTTGGGCAGTTTCTTCTTTTTTGTAGGTTTGGCATTATTCATTTCATTTGCATCATTTATATGGACTTGGCAAGCTGACCAGAGTACAATTGGTCATTTTTTTAATCGCGACATTCCTTCAAAAAATCTGTTAAGTAAATTCGGAGCCACTTTAGGGTATTTTTTTATTTATAAAGGTATTGGCATAGCCGCTTTTAATTTTTCGGTTTTGGTCATGATGAGTGGATTGAATATGTTTTTAAATTTAAAACAGTCTCAGCTCGCCAATAGATGGTTTTGGGGTTTATATTTGATGTTAGTTTTAAGTCTTGGATTTGGATTTTTTGCTGATTCTTATCCCATTCTTGGCGGTATGATAGGCTACGAAGTCAATGACATTGCAGTAGATTTTATAGGCAAAACAGGTACAATTCTGGCGATAAGTTTTTTGTTTATCATATATCTTGTCGTTCGTCTCAAAGTAACACCACAACATGTTGCAAACCTCTTTAAATCAAAAAGCGTGGCTGAAGATTTAAACGATTTAAAACCAAAACCTGAAGAAAAAGACATTGAAGAATTACAAGTCGAATCTAATTTTACTGAAAAAGATAATTCTTCAGCAGAAACAGATAACGATGCCGACATAGAAAATTCTTTTGTTTTAAATAATAACAAAAAAGACCAAACAAAAAATGAGCAAACAAAAACATCAAATTCAGATAGCGATGATGTAAAAATGGAAGTAGAAACCACAAATGAAGATGAAGAAGTTGATGAAAAATCTCAAAAAATTGTTGAAAATTTTGGTGAATTTGACCCGACTTTAGAGCTTAAAAACTTCAAATTTCCAGGTCTTGATTTACTAAATGATTACAGTGAAGGCACTGGCATAACCATAAATGAAAAAGAACTCGAGCAAAATAAAAACAAAATTGTTGAAACGCTTAATAATTACAAAATTGGCATTGCTCAAATCAAAGCAACCGTAGGACTAACTGTAACATTATATGAAATTATTCCAGATGCTGGCATTCGCATTTCAAAAATTAAAAATTTAGAAGACGATATCGCACTTTCACTATCGGCATTAGGTATTCGCATCATTGCACCAATTCCGGGAAAAGGCACTATTGGTATTGAAGTGCCGAGTCAAAAACCTTCTATCGTTTCTATGAAATCTGTTGCGACTTCCAGCAAATTTCAAAATGCAGAAATGGCATTGCCAATAGCTTTTGGCAAAAATATTTCTAATGAAACTTTTGTGGTTGACCTGGCTAAAATGCCGCACTTGCTCATGGCAGGTGCTACTGGACAAGGAAAATCGGTTGGGCTTAATGTGATTTTAACCTCTTTACTCTATCAAAAACATCCCGCTGAAGTCAAATTTGTGTTGGTTGATCCTAAAAAAGTGGAACTCACTTTATTCAACAAAATAGAACGCCACTATTTGGCAAAACTTCCAGATACTGAAGATGCTATTATCACAGATAACACAAAGGTTATCAATACTTTAAATTCATTGTGTATAGAAATGGATGCCCGCTATGAGCTTCTGAAAAAGGCTATGGTGCGTAACATCAAAGAATACAATGCTAAATTTAAAGCCCGTAAACTCAACCCTGAAAACGGTCATCGTTTTTTACCTTATATCGTATTGGTTGTTGATGAGTTTGCAGACTTGATTATGACTGCAGGAAAAGAAGTAGAAACCCCAATAGCGAGATTAGCACAATTGGCTCGAGCCATCGGTATTCACCTCATTATAGCGACACAACGTCCTTCTGTTAACGTCATTACAGGTATGATCAAAGCTAATTTCCCAGCCCGAATTGCATTTAGAGTAACTTCCAAAATAGACTCACGAACCATTTTAGATGCTGGCGGTGCCGATCAACTTATTGGTCGTGGTGATATGTTGTTTACTCAAGGCAACGAAGTCATCCGTTTGCAATGTGCTTTTGTGGATACGCCAGAAGTTGAAAAAATCACAGACTTTATCGGCTCTCAAAAAGCTTATCCTGAAGCCTATCAGTTGCCAGAATATGTGGGTGAAGAGTCAAAATCAGCACTTGAAGACAGTATTGAAGATAGAGATAAATTGTTTAATGACGCTGCAGAAGTCATCGTAACAGCACAACAAGGCTCTGCATCTTTGCTTCAGCGAAAACTAAAATTAGGATACAATCGTGCTGGACGAATTATAGACCAGTTAGAAGTCGCAGGAATTGTTGGTCCTTTTGAAGGTAGCAAGGCACGTCAAGTTTTGGTGTCTGATATGAACGCTCTAAACGAATTACTAAAAAATGAATAAAAAAAATGGTATCAATTTTGATACTCTTACTTTTGAAAAAAAATTATTAAACTATATCTTGATGAAAATTGTATTATTTGTTGTTCTTTTTGTGAGTATTAGTTCGGTTCAAGCTCAAAATGATCCTAAAGCAAAAAAATTAGCTACTGAGGTTTTAGATAAAGTGAAAAACTATGAAAATATCAGTATCGAATTTTCTTATACTTTAGAAAATATTTCTGAACAACTCAAGGAAGAAACCCGTGGAGAAGTATATGTTAAAGGTAATAAATATCGTCTCAATTTAATGGGAACAACACAAATATTTAATGGAACTAAATTATACACCATAATTCCTGCGGATGAAGAAATCAATATTTCTTCAGTAAACTCTCAAGATGATACCGCCATAACGCCATCTAAAATGCTAACCTTTTTTGAAGATGGATATTTGTATAAATGGGATATTCAGCAAAACCAAAATGGTCGCGAAATACAATATATCAAACTCATCCCAATTGATTCTAATGCTGATTATAAAAACATCTTGTTGGGTGTTGATAAATACACTAAAAACATCTCAAACTTGATTTACTCCATGAATAATGGTACGCGAACTGAAATTAAAATTTCAAGTTTTAAACCTAACGAGCCTTTATCAGAAAATGTTTTTAAATTTGATAAAAGCAAATACCCTGACTATTACATCAATGAATTAGATTAAAGTAATTTGAAAACACTTGATAGATATATTCTCTTCTCTTTCTTAAGAACTTTCTTATCGGTATTTATGATTTTGATACTCATTTTTACCTTGTATATTGTTTGGTCATTTATTAAAGACTTGGCAGGTAAAGATTTGGATATCATAATTATAGCAAAATTTATTTTTTATATTTTACCCAGTTTAGTACCGTTAATTTTACCGCTTACCATTTTGGTTACTTCAATCATGACCTTTGGTAATTTTTCTGAAAATTATGAGTTTGCGACTATGAAATCGGCAGGAATTTCGTTACAACGTGCTATGGGAAGTTTGATTGTCTTTATCGTGGTTTTAGGCTATGTAACCTATCAATTTTCAAATACAGTGATTCCATGGGCAGAATTTAAATCGTTGAATTTGAGAAAAAATTTAGCTCAAGTTAAACCAGCAATGGCGATTGACGAAAACAGGTTTAGTGATATCGCTTCTTATGTGATAAAAGTAGAAAAAAAAACAGGTGAAAATGAAGAAATCCTAAATAATGTCATCATTCACGAAAAGAGTCAAAAGTTAAGTGGAAATCATACGGTTATCAAATCTAAAACAGGTGAATTAATTTCTGGTAACAATCCAAATTTAGTTTCATTGGTTTTAAATGATGGTAATTATTACAACGAAATTCCACCAAAAAATTATAAAGAAAGGCAAAGTCGCCCATTTGTAAAGACTTCTTTTGATGAATATGTTTTGAATATTGACATCTCCGAGCTAAACAAAACAGATTTAACAGACGAAAGTGCAACGCATCCTTATAAAGCTTTAAACACAGACGAGTTAAGAACGCATTTAGATTCATTTTCTCAAGATTATGTCAAAAACATCAGAATTTATAACCGCCTAATGAATCAAAGAAATGGATATTCTAATCTATTTAAAGATTCTAATAAAAAAGATAAAATTCGAAACAAAAAAAGAAATATCTCTGTAAATGATTCAAATACCCAACAAGTTGCCGATAGCATAAAAGCTAAAGTCATAGATCCAAAAGGGTTTTACCGTATTGATAGTCTAATTTTTGTTCAACCTAATTATACATATAGCCAAATATATAGTTTAGCAAATAATTCAGTGGGAACTTTAATACGAGAAATTAAGACCAAACAAAAAATATTTGCAAATAAAACTAGACTTTTAAATCGTGTTGAGCTTGAGCTACACAGAAAATACGCACTTGGCATAAGCTGTATTGTCTTGTTTTTTGTAGGAGCTCCACTTGGAGCAATCATCAGAAAAGGCGGTTTAGGTTTGCCACTTGTGGTCTCAATTTTATTGTTTTTGGCTTACCATTTCTTTGGGATATTTGCTGGAAACAGCTCAGAAACAGGTGGTATAAGTCCTTTTTTAGGAGCTTGGTTGTCCACTTTAGTTATGATGCCTTTAGGGGTTTACTTAACTTATAGAGCCACAACCGACCAAGGCTTTATCAATACAGATGCGGTAACAGACCCGATAAAAAAAATACTTAGAAAATTAAAATTGATCAAACCTGATGACGAAAACGATTAGCCAACAAGATATAAAATTAGACAGCATAGAAGAAGCCATAGCAGACATAAGAGCTGGTAAAGTTATCATTGTTGTTGATGATGAAAACCGTGAAAACGAAGGCGATTTTGTGGCTTCGACTCAAAACGTCACACCAGAAATGATCAACTTTATGGCTAAACACGGTCGTGGTCTAATTTGTTGTCCACTTACTGAAAGGCGTTGCGAACGGCTCAAACTCGATATGATGGTTGGCAATAACACAGATCCTATGGAAACGGCTTTCACTATTTCTGTAGATCTCAATGGCGAAGGCGTTACTACGGGTATTTCGGCGACAGATCGTGCAAAAACCATCAAAGCTTTGTGTGACGACAATACCAAACCGCATCAATTGAACAGACCAGGACATATTTTTCCATTGAAAGCTAAAGAAGGTGGCGTATTAAGAAGAACAGGTCATACAGAAGCGACCATTGATTTTGCAAGATTAGCTGGCTTAAAACCTGCGGGTGTGATTGTTGAAATTATGAATGAAGATGGCAGTATGGCAAGATTACCACAATTGGTGAAAGTGGCTCAAAAACACAACCTCAAAATTGTTTCTATTGAAGATTTAGTCGCCTACAGAATGGCTCATGATTCTCTTATTGAGAAAAAAGAAGATTTTGATTTGCAAACGCGATTTGGCCAATTCAGGTTAAGAGCCTATCAACAAACCACCAACAATCATATACATTTAGCATTGACTAAAGGCGAATGGAAAGCTTATGATCCTGTTTTGGTGCGTGTTAACTCAACTTTGGTCAACAATGATATCCTTGGCACGTTGACCAACAACGCCGAAAAAAAGCTTGATGATATGTTTAAATTGATCAACGCCGAAGGTCAAGGTGCAATTGTCTTTATCAATCAAGATGTGCAAAGTTTAAATCTTTTGTCAAGATTAAAAATTTTAAAAGAACAACAAGTCGATGGCATAGTCAAAGTTCCACAACTCAAAATGGATAATAAAGATTTTGGGATTGGTGCACAAATATTACACGATATTAATGTACACAAAATTAGATTAATGTCAAATTCTAAACATACCAAACGCGTTGGTATGATAGGTTATGGATTAGAAATTATTGATTACGTTAATTATTGATTTCAATCACAACATCTTCTAACGGGCGTCGCACTTTTTTAAACTTTGAAAAATCATCATCTTGAGCACGATAGCCAATTGGCATTACTAAAACAGGTTCAATTCTATAAGTATCTAAATTTAATATTGAAGCGTAACTTTTAGCATCAAAACCTTCCATAGGACAGGCATCTATTTTTTCTAAAGCACATACAGTAAGCATATTGCCAATGGTCAAATAGGCTTGATTTATTGCCCATTGTTGAAGTTGAGAATCATTTTTATTTAAAAAATCTTCAATTAAAAAATCCCTGAATGGCTTTAAAATCTCATCAGGAGTTTGACGAATTTGTTTAACCAACTCAAAGTGATTTTCTATAAATACTTGATTGATATTTTTTTCAACACACAAGACAAACACATGAGAAGCTGTTTTGACTTGTTTTTGGTTATAGCTGGCTTCAAAAAGTTCTTCTTGAATCGTTTTATCAGAAACAACAACAAGTTTTAACGGTTGCAACCCGTAAGATGTTGGTGTTAAGTTAAATGCTGTTTTTAAATTATGAATTTTTTCTTCAGGCAATATCTTTTGGCTGTCAAAATATTTTGTAGCGTAACGCCAATTAAGTGCATCTATGATGTCCATAAAAATTTTTTTGCAAAGGTAAATGGATGCGAATTAGAAGATTATCAAATAAATCATAAAATTAATTATTAAGGTTTTGCACCAATTTGAATGAAGAGTACCGACGTCCCAGCCTGTTACAGACTGATATTTTAACGTGAGTTTGATATAAATTCCAATAAAATATATTCATATAAAATACAGATATTTAATCATTTGTCATGACGACAGAGCGAAGCATGAGCGACGAGACATCTCAGTAGGATGAGATTTCTCCTCATTCTTCGTTCGAAATGACAAAATTTGTTTACAAAAATATGTGATCATCTGATTTACAGCTTTCAATAAATCGAACTCACGTTATTTTAAGGATTCCTTATATACGGGAGACTTTTAAAATAACATTCGGTATTAAAGCTTTGTGGTTAAAATTTATTAAATTAGTAGCTTTAAATTTTATCAATATGTCAATGACCAGCATACCTAGCGTCGATTTAAAAAAATTTTTATCAGGCGATGCTCAACAGAAACAATCCTTTGTCGAAGAAATTGGTTCGGCTTACGAAGAAATCGGTTTTGTATCACTAAAAAATCATTTTTTAGATGAACAATTAATGTCAGATTTATACCGAGAAGTTAAAGCCTTTTTTGATTTACCTGAAGAGACTAAATCTAAATACGAACGAGAAGAACTTGCTGGCCAACGTGGTTATGTATCTTTTGGAAAAGAACATGCCAAAGGTCAAACAAAGGGTGATTTAAAAGAATTTTGGCATTTTGGTCAAGAGCCAGAAAAAAATGCTGATTTACCTGAAACCTATCCTGAAAATCTGAAAGTTGAAGAACGCCCTAACTTTTATCCTACAGGGATGAAAGCCTATCGAGCTTTAGAAAAAACAGGAATTTATGTTTTAAGAGCACTTGCTATATACATCGGTTTAGAAGAAACCTATTTTGACCATTGGGCTAAAAATGGTAATTCTATTTTAAGACCTATTCATTATCCGCCAATCACTGAAGAACCCAAAGGTGCTGTGAGAGCTGCTCGCTCACGGTGATATCAACCTGATTACACTACTTATGGGAGCTTCAACAGGTGGATTGCAAGTCAAACGAAAAGACGGTCAATGGATTGATGCCAAACCCGACGAAGATGATTTGGTTATCAATGTAGGCGATATGCTTGAAAGACATACCAATAACAAATTGCGGTCAACCATTCATCGCGTGATCAATCCGCCACAAGAAGAATGGGATAAGCCTCGATATTCTATTCCTTTTTTTATGCATCCGCGTAGTGATATGAAGCTGGATTGTTTACCCCAATGTATTGATAAAAATAATCCGAAACATTACGCTGACATTACGGCTGGAGAATTCCTTAATCAAAGACTTGCTGAAATTGGTTTAGCTAAAAAATAACCTATGGACTTAAAAGACCAATTACAGAATCTATTTCCAGACCATGAACCAGAGAAAGATGAAGAATTCAAACCTGAACCTGAAATTGATATTTGGTTACAAGACGAACCTTTGATATGTAAATACGAAAAACGACAAGGCAAACCAAATACCATTATCGAAAATTATAACGGTGCTAAAAGTGATTTTAAAAAACTGACAAAATATCTTAAAAAAGCTTGTGGTGTTGGCGGAAGCCATAAAAACGAAACTATCATTATTCAAGGCGATTACCGAGATGAAATTATGGATATGCTTAAAGATTTAGGGTTTAAAGTTAAACGTGTTGGCGGTTGATAAAATTTAAAAAATAAAAATATGACAAAAATAAAAGACTCAGAACTAATACTTAATCCTGATGGCAGTGTTTACCATCTTAATCTCAAACCTGAAAATATTGCCGATACTATCATAACCGTTGGTGATCAAGACCGTGTAGAAAGGGTCTCAAAATACTTTGATAGTATTGTCTTTGAAACTCAAAAACGTGAATTTAAAACCCATACAGGTTTTTATAAGGGCAAAAAACTCACGGTGATTTCTACTGGTATTGGCATTGACAATATTGACATTGTGATGAACGAACTCGATGCCTTAGTCAATATTGACCTAAAAACCCGACAAATTCGAGATAAGCTCAAGTCTCTTAATATTTTTAGAATCGGAACTTCTGGTGGTATTCAAGAATTTGTTGAGTTAGACAATTTTGTTATGGGAAAAGCTGGACTGGGTTTTGATGGCTTAATCCATTATTATGAAAATGATATTTCGCAGTCAAAAGCCACAAAGCAATTGATTGAACATCTAAATTTATCCAAATTCAAAGCCCAACCTTATATCGTTGAATGTAGCGATAAATTGGCTGAAATGTTTGAACATGAAGCTCAAGTTACTTCTGGAATTACTGCCACCAATATCGGTTTTTATGGACCTCAAGGCAGAACTCTTCGTTTAAAATTACAAGATAAAGATTTTGTAGATAAACTCACTTCTTTTGAATACAACGGTGCTAAGGTTACTAATATGGAAATGGAAACCAGTGCTATATATAGTCTATCTAAAATGTTAGGTCATCATGCGTTATCTATGAATGCTATTATAGCCAACAGAACTCATGGTGAATTTAGCAAAAACCCTAAGCGAGCTGTAGATAATTTAATCCAATTTACGTTAGATAAACTGTGTAAACTCTAAAGTTCAACTTGGGTTTCAATAGCTTTAACTTTCATATCTCTTTTTGACTCGTATTCAAATTTGAGATGATAGCCTCCTTTTTGTTTTTGAATATCAAGTTGACCTTGTTGGATAAGTTCATAACCCGCATCTCTGCAAAAACAAGACTTTTGGGTAAAAACCTTGGCATTTGAAAGGTCTTTGTTTGATAGTGATAGATTTTTAGCGTCTTTAGGCACTTGAAAGTAAAACGTTTCTACGTAACTATCATCTGCAATATTGGCTTGGTCTTTATACTTATATGTATATTTTATGATGTGGTAATTATCATCAGATTTGGTGTTAATATAAATTTCACCAATACTGTCTTCTAATAATTTTATAGACTGATTTTTAAGAATTTCAGTGTTGCATTCGTATCCTTTTGGACATTCAGGTGTCTCTTGAATGGTGTTTAAACTTTTACAAGATAAAACAGAAAACAAAACAATAAACATTAAATATTTTAGCATTTTAATTTTTTGAGTAAAACTAAAGATTTATTCTAATTGTGAATTCACATCTTTTAAATAATAACAATTGTTTAATTATATATATTTTATATTAAACAAAAGAAATAATACTTTTGAATTATGAAATTTGAAGCTTAATCAAAATTGGCAGACAAAACTTATACTGTTTAATTGATAAAAATATTTTGCACAACAGATGATAATTACTTAACAACTTCACAATGGCAATGTAAACATATTTATTTTAAGAAAGTGATGATTATTTTAAGATTAAAAATGGGTTAAATAATGAGTAAAGTTAATGTATTTTGGTTTAGACGAGATTTGAGATTAAATGACAATGCGGGACTTTATCAAGCCTTGAAGTCAGATAATCCTGTTTTGCCTATATTTATTTATGATAGAAACATCATAGATGAATTGCCAAAAGACGATGCAAGACTGACTTTTATTTTCAATACACTTCAAAATATTAATGAAACTTTAAAAGAAAAGCACAACTCTTCAATAGCGTTTTATCACGGAAAATCAGATGAGGTTTTTAAAAATATAATAAATGAGTATGAAATTGATACCGTTTATACCAATCGCGATTATGAGCCTTATGCTAAAGAACGTGATAGGCAAATTGAAAGCATTTTAAATCAAAATGATATATCATTTAAAACCTATAAAGATTTAGTCGTATTTGAAAAAGATGAACTTGTAAAAAATGATGGTAAACCTTATTTAGTTTTTACTCCCTATATGAAAAAATGGAAGAAAACTTTTAAAGATGTTGACTTGCCAAATTATCCATCAGAAAATCATCTTGGCAACTTAATTCAAAGCAAAAATTTACCACATTTAAGTTTAGAAGATATGGGTTATAAACCGTCTTCAATTAAAGTTCCTGGTTATAATTTATCTATAGATTTAATTGAAAATTATGAAATGACAAGAGATAAACCTTCAATAAATGGAACTTCCAGGTTAAGTCCTTATTTAAGATTTGGTTTGGTAGGTTATCGCGAAGTCATGTCGAAAGCTTTGTCTGCAAAAAATGAAACCTTTCTCAACGAGCTCATTTGGCGAGAATTTTATATGATGATTTTATTTCACTATCCCAAATCTATTGGCCATGCTTTTAAGAAAAAATACGACCGCATTAAATGGCGAAATAATGAAAAAGAATTTGAAAAATGGAAAAACGGCCAAACGGGATATCCCATTGTAGATGCAGGAATGCGACAACTCAACGAAACGGGTTGGATGCACAACCGAGTCAGAATGATTGTGGGCAGTTTTTTATGTAAACATTTGTTGATAGATTGGCGTTGGGGCGAAGCTTATTTTGCCGAAAAACTCCTTGACTATGAACTATCTTCAAATGTTGGTGGCTGGCAGTGGGTTGCTGGCTCTGGTGTAGATGCGGCACCATATTTCAGAATTTTTAATCCTTATAGCCAAGCGGATAAATTTGATAAAGACAAAAAATATATCAAAAAATGGGTGACAGAATTTGAAACCGAAGATTATCCAAACCCCATAATTAGTCATAAAAAAGCAAGAGAGCGATGTTTAGAAACTTATAAAACCGCTTTAAAGGAAGTATAATAAATTTCTAATTAACCCATTGAATACATGATTTGGTAGAATATGTTTTGCCTTTGTGCATATGTTTTGAATTGTAATCATTGATTTTGGTTAGTGGTATTTTTATGATGTTTTAGTTGTAGTATTGATTGTTATCAAGACCAGAAATTGAAAGTTTGTAATCTAATATTTTTCTCATAAATTTATGAATATGCTTTTCATTGGCTTTGATTTTTACAAAATATTCATCCATATAAATGGAATACTGTTCAGATTTTTCTTTATAAATATGAAGTTTTCTGTAAGGAATCACTAAGGCATAGGTTTCTAACAAAGACTTAAAATTCAAAATAATACCTTGAGGTCTCATTTCAATATTACAAACATTTCTATGATTATCTAAAACAAGTAAATTATGAATTTTTTGATTAGTAGATTCTATAATCAACTTTCCAGAACCAATGCCACCTAATTTAATCCGATCTTTAAAGGAAAATGCTTTACCAACACTTTCATCAATTTGCGACTTTATTTTTGGTTTATTATAAGAAACATTTAATAGCATAATCATTTTTTTTGTAAGTTAAAAAAAATCAAAAAATACCATGCTGTAAAGCTCTATTTTTTAGATTATATTTGCCTTTGTAAAAAATTATGTATGCAATTTGAGCAAGTAGTTATACCACACTTAAAAGAATTTTTTAAAAGCAAGTATCAAAAAGATATTGTTGAGTTTGAATTTCAGCAAACCCGAAAAGAATTTGAAGGTGATATAACTTTAGTAGTATTTCCATTATTGAGATACATCAAGACTAATCCTCAAGAATTGGCTAATAATATAGGTCAGCATTTAAAAGACAATTTATCAGAAATTAAATCTTATAATGTTATTAAAGGTTTTTTAAATATAGAATTGCATTCTTCATATCACCTGTCTGTTTTAGAAGATATTTATTCTCAATCAGAATATGGTAAACAACCAGATATGGCTCAAAAAGTGATGGTTGAATTTTCATCACCAAACACAAACAAGCCTTTGCATTTAGGGCATGTGAGAAATATTACCTTAGGTTTTGCCTTGGCTCAGATTTTAGAATATGCTGGTTTTGAAGTCTATAAAACTCAAATCATCAACGACCGAGGTATTCATATTTGCAAGTCAATGCTAGCTTGGCAGAAATTTGGTCACGATGAAACACCAGAAACATCAGGAATGAAAGGCGATCATTTTGTCGGTAAATATTATGTTCGTTTTGATTTGGCTTACAAAAAACAAATTCAAGAACTGATTGACAAAGGTATTCCCAAAGATGAAGCAAAAGTTAGAGCTCCCATTATGTTAGAAGCTCAAGAAATGCTTAAGCTATGGGAGAATGGCGATGCTGAAGTAACCTCTTTGTGGAACAAAATGAACCAGTGGGTTTATGATGGTTTTAATGAAACATACAAACGTTTGGGAGTATATTTTGATAAAAATTACTACGAAAGTGAGACTTACCTCTTAGGGAAAGATATCATTTTAGAAGGTTTGAACAAAGGCGTGTTTTATAAAAAATTAGACGGAAGTGTTTGGATTGATTTAAGCGATGAAGGTCTTGACGAAAAAATAGTCTTAAGAGCTGATGGAACAGCCGTTTACATGACTCAAGATATTGGAACAGCGGTAAAACGTGTTGAAGATTACGATATCAATAGAATGATTTATACCGTTGGTAATGAGCAAGATTATCATTTTAAAGTCCTGTTTTTAATTTTAAAAAAATTAGGATATACTTGGGCAGACAATTTATATCATTTGAGTTATGGAATGGTAGATTTGCCAAGTGGTAAAATGAAAAGTAGAGAAGGAACCGTTGTAGATGCTGATGATTTAATGAATGATATGAAGTTAACCGCTAAAACCATATCAGAAGAACACGGTAAGCTTGATGATTATGATGAGGATGAAAAAAATAAACTTTACCACACAATTGGATTAGGAGCACTTAAATATTTTATCTTAAAAGTTGACCCTAAAAAACGCATCGTGTTTAATCCTGATGAATCTGTTGATTTTCAAGGCAATACGGGACCATTCATTCAATATACTTATGCCAGAATACAATCTATTTTAAGACAGTTCAAAGGAAGCACTACTCAAAAACTTGCCAAGATTGACTTACACGACAAAGAAAAAGAGTTGATCAAAATATTAGAACAATTTCCAGACATTATCCAGCAGTCAGCTGAACAGTATAGCCCTGCTATTTTGGCAAATTATACTTATGAATTGGTTAAAGCATTTAATTCTTTTTATCAAAATTTAAGCATCTTAGGAGCTGATAAACAAGAACAAAAAATATTGAGAGTAAAACTTGCTACTTCAACTTCAAAAGTCATTAAAACCGCTTTTAACTTGCTTGGAATTGAAATGCCTGAACGCATGTGATTTTTGATAATAACCTTATTGCTTTTAATTTGAGAAAATTGGCGGGTTTATAATCTTGACAATATAAGATGTCCATTATGAATAGAATTCAATTTTATAGTTCACAGATAGAACAATATCACCAATCGATAAAAGTATTAAAACGAAAACTATTATACATCAGTCTTGTCAGAATTGCAGTTTTTGTAACAATCGCCACTGGTATTTATTTTTTATGGTCTTCTATAAATATAGTGGTATTGCTGGTTTTGGTTTTTGCAGGCTTATTTATTTTTTTAATCAAAAAGCAACTAAAACTCAAAAATGAATTAAAAAAAATTAGACTACTCGTAACAATAAATAAAAATGAAATTTTAGCCTTAAAAGGCGATATTAGTCATTTTAAAAATGGTAGTGCATACAAAGATTCAACACATGCATTTGCTGATGATATTGATTTGTTTGGTGAACATTCCTTTTTTCAATTCATAAATAGAACTGCTCTGATACAGGGTGAAATCAAGTTGACCAAATATTTAAAAAGTAATTCTATAAGCAACATATCAAATAAGCAAAAAGCAGTTCAAGAATTAAGCAATCTGATAAAGTTTAGGCAAAATTTTACAGCAGAAGCATTAGCCTTAGACAAACAAGATAGGTCAGAAGAAATTCTTAAAACCCTATCAACTCATCGTAATTTTATACCAAAATATTTTAATATTTTATCGATTTTGTTCAGTCTGATTTCAATTTCGGTTTTATCGTTATTTATATTTGACTTCATCAATTTTAAGCAAGTCTTACTTTGGTTTTTTATTGGTTTAGGTCTAACGGGAATATATTTAAAAAAAATTAATGTACTATCTCTAACAACGGCTAAGGCACAAAATCTTTTTAGGCAATATCAAAAACTTATCCAAGCTATAGAAGCTCAAAGTTTTAAATCTCAGAATTTAAATTTTAAACAATCCTTACTGAAATCTGATCAAAGACAAGCTTCTCAATTGATGAAGTCTTTCTCACAACATATTGATGCGTTAGAACAAAGGCAAAATATGATGTTAGGTGTTGTTTTAAATGCTTTTTTTCTGTGGGATATTCGGCAGTGTTTAAAAATTGAACGTTGGTTAGATCAACATAAAAATGAACTTAAAGCATGGTTTGATGTCATTGCCTATTTTGATGCCCAAAACAGCTTAGCAAACTTGGCATACAATCAAACCGAGTTTGTTTTTCCAAAAATAAATCTTTCAGATTCATATATTATTGAATGTGAATCGGCAACACATCCGTTAATTCCAGATAAACAAGCAGTTAGAAATAGTTTTGCTATACAAGATAATGATTTTTTAATAATCACTGGAGCTAATATGGCTGGCAAAAGCACTTTTTTAAGAACTGTATCTTTGATGATTGTCATGGCTAATATAGGTTTGCCAGTTTGTGCTAAGTCTTGTCTGTATAGACCAATTAAATTGATTACGAGTATGCGTACATCAGATTCTTTAACCGATGATTCCTCTTACTTTTTTTCTGAACTTACCCGTTTAAAAACTATTGTAGAGCATTTAAAAAACGATTCGTATTTTGTGATACTTGACGAAATTCTTAAAGGAACAAATTCTCATGACAAAGCTAAAGGTTCAAAACAGTTTATTAAAAAATTAGCATCGACTAATAGCACAGGGATAGTAGCAACGCATGATTTGAGTTTATGTAGCCTTTCCAAAAAATTAGAAAATGTCAAAAATTACTATTTTGATGCTCAAATTATTGATGATGAATTGTATTTTGATTATAGTCTGAAAGAAGGCGTTTGCCAAAACATGAATGCCTCATTTCTGTTAAAGAAAATGGGGATTGTATAATTTTTTTTTGAATCAAAACAACAGGATTTCAAACAATTTTGCCCTGAATAGTTCAAATCATAGCCAAGGCACAAATAGTCTTCCTTTTTTAGACTTTTGTGCCTTGGGTTTAATTTATAGAAATATTTTTTAAAGACCGCTTATTTATATGTCGTCAAAGTTAACATCTGTGTATTTTTCTGCTTGGGTTGTGGTTTTTTCAGATCCGTTTGAGCTGTTATCTTCAAGTTTTTTGTCATAGTTAGGTTGATGTCTTTCGCTAATGACTACTTCACCTTTTTCGTCGATTATAAATTGTGTTGCATCTTCTAAAGCGGTTTTAAAATCTTCAAAATCTTCTTTGTACAGATAAATTTTGTGTTTTCTGTAAAAAAAAGATCCATCATCATTTGTAAACTTTTTACTTTCAGTGATGGTTAGGTAATAATCGCCAGCTTTAGTTTCTCTAACATCAAAAAAATAAGTGCGTCTTCCAGCTCTAATAACGCGTTCAAAAATATCTTCATTTGGTCGTTCTGCCTTTTCACTCATAATTAAATTGTTTTTGTTGATTACAGTGTCAAAAGTCTTAAAAAAATTAACATAAGACAAACATTATTTAATTTTCTTTTGTTTTAAGTTGTTTTTCATACAATGATTGGTAGTAACCTTCTTGATTTGCCAACTCATGGTGTTTTCCTTGTTGAATGATTTTTCCGTTTTCTAGCACAATGATGTTGTCTGCAAGTCTTGCTGAAGATATTCTGTGGCTTACAATAATGGCTGTTTTGTTTTTAGATAAGCTATTAAATTTTTGCATTATAACTTCTTCGGTTTCAGTATCAACGGCTGAAAGGCAATCGTCAAACAAGATAACTTCAGGAGATTTTATAATAGCTCTTGCAATTGAAATACGTTGTTTTTGTCCACCAGAAAGAGTAACGCCTCTTTCGCCAAGCACAGTGTCATAACCTTGGCTAAAATTCATAATATTTTCGAGTACTTCAGCGTTTTTGGCGTTACTATAATTTCTTCTTCACTTGCATCAGCTTTACCAAACTTAATGTTGTTTTTGATAGAATCACTAAACAAAAACGCATCTTGAGGAACATAACCAATAGCATTTCTCAGTTTGCTTAAATTGATTTTTTCTATTGAGATGCCATCTACAAAAATTTTGCCTTGCTTCACATCATACAGTCTGCCAATAAGTTCAAGAATTGTTGATTTTCCTGAGCCTGTATTTCCTAAAATTACCAATCTTTGCCCAGCTTTGACTTCAAAACTCACATTTTTTAAAGCTTGTATATTGGTATCTTCGTAAGTAAAACTTACATTTTCAAAGCGAATATTACCTTTTATATCAATATCTACCGCTTTTTCTGAGTTGGTTATTTCTGGTTTTTGATTTAAAAATCGATTTATCCGCTTTTGAGAAGCTTCTGCACGCTGTATCATAGTGGTAATAAATCCTACAGAAGCCACAGGCCATGTCAGCATATTGACATATATGATAAATTCAACTATGACGCCTACATTTTCAATTTCACCATCAAAATACTGATTACTGCCTATATATATAACAATGATATTACTCAAACCAATCAACAAGATCATCATTGGAAAAAATAGAGCTTGAACTTTTACTAAGTCTATATTTTTAGCTTTGCTTTCATTAGATAAATTCACAAAATTTGAGTTGACTCCAGCCATCATTCCATAAGATTTGATAACACTTATGCCACTAAAAGCTTCTTGAGTGAAGGTGTTGAGTTTTGATAAAATTTCTTGAACAACCTTGCTTTTTTTATTTATTGCTACACTTAATTTATATATGGCAAATGACAAAAAAGGAAATGGAACTAATGTGTATAGCGTTAGGGTAGGAGCTTTTATAAACATGTAGGTTATAAATACAACAAAAAGCGTAATTGTAGATACACTGTACATTAAGGCTGGACCAACATACATACGCGATTTAGATACATCATCACTAATGCGGTTCATCAAATCTCCAGTACGATTTTTTTTATAAAAGTTTAAAGATAGATTTTCGTATTGTTGAAATATTTCATTTTTTAAATCAAACTCAATATAGCGTGAAGCTATAATAAATGTTTGTCGCATCAAGAATGTAAGTATTGCTGAAGCTAAGGTCGCACCAATTATTAAGGCGATGTTAATCATTAAATCTTCACGTAAATCAACGTTACTATATTTCTCACCATTTAAATATTTTTCAATTGAAGCAGTAGATTGACCAATAAGTTGAGGTGGAAAAATTGAAAAGACTTTTGCACTTATGGTAATAAAAACACCTAGTAAAAGCCGACCTCGATATTTATATAAATACTTATTTAAATGTGAAAGTGAATTGTTTCTCATCGTGGCGAATTTACTTGATTAGCTCATTAAAATAGCCAAAATAATAGAAATTTTAACTAAAATATATCCAACTTATGCCAGGTTTGAATTGCTTTAAAAAACTCAGGACAAAGTTTTAAAACACCGTTGGATATTGAGCCAAGCTAATTAAAAGCTTAAGATTTTAGAGACTATTTCCTGGATATGTATTGTCAAGATAATCAGGGATTCCATTAGCATTTGAATCTGGAAAATCAATTGTACCATCTTCATTGATGATGATTTCATCTATAGTTAATTTAGAATCACCATCATCATTTCGGTCAGCATAATTTGGTATGCCATCACCATCGGTATCATCTCCAATATCATCACCATCTCTGATATCATTTACACGACGATTGTTATTGAGGTCTTCTAAATATGAAGGAATCCCATCTTGGTCGTGGTCTGTAAGTTTTGATTTGTAGAGTTGTACTGAGAAAATAATAGGTTGATACTGTTTAATTGGCGAAGCAATTGGAGGTGAAGCAAAAAAACCTAAACCTGAAGGTACAAAAACTACACCAATTCCAAAATCGTCATTAAAACTTACGGTTCCATCGTTATTTTCTACAAATCCAGATGAACCTCTCAATTCGGGTAACAATTCATAGAACCCTCTAACAGTTTGAGGTAAGTCAAACCATGTCGGGTTGGGATTAGTGTCAAAAACTTCATTTTCAATAGTAATTCCTTGAAAGGTAACAAGTGTGGAGTCGGCAAATTTTGGATGTCTTTCATTTAGGTTGCCCTCACGTTTTAATAAATAATACAATGTATATTCAACGTCCTGTTGAGTAATTTGTTTGCTATTGAGAAACTCTGATTCTATGATTGGCGTTTTGTCAATATTTTCACCTGCAATAGTATCAAAGACAACTATTTGAAAATTTGGATTTTGGGGATTATCTACAAATTCAAAGAAATGCGTTTCTAAAAAATTTTCAATTTCTATTTGGTTTTCTACTTTAACTTCCTCAGGATCTCTCAATTGAATATTTGAACTCGAGCCACCACCATCATCACTGCCACAGGAATTAAATAGTAATAGTGAAAACGCTATAAATAAAAAAGATTTCATTAACTTCATTATAACAATATTTTGGGTGCAAGATACAATTTTCTCTTATTTTTGATGTTAAAAACCATTTAAGACCGTTAATATTATGCGCGTAGATAAATTTTTGTGGTGTGTTCGGCATTTTAAGACAAGAAGTCAAGCTACAGTAGCATGTAAAAAAGGTCATGTTTTAGTAAATAATGATAAAGTGAAAGCGTCCAGAGATGTTTATCCTACTGATACAATACAAGTTAGAAAAAATCAAATCAATCATTATATTGAAATTATAGATATTCCAAAATCAAGGGTTGGTGCAAAACTGACTAATATTTATATTATTGATAAAACGCCTAAAGATGCGTTTAAGTCACAAGAAATGTTAAAATATTCTCAAAATTATTACAGAAAAAAAGGTTTGGGAAGACCAACAAAAAAAGATAGACGAGAGATTGACGAATATTTAGAAAAACCTAAAAATAAAGAAATAGATGATTGACATTCAAAACTATTGGGAAGAACGTTACAAAAAAGGTAAAACAGGATGGGATATGAATCAAGTCTCTCCACCTTTAAAGAATTACATTGATCAGCTTAAAGACAAATCCTTAAAAATTTTAATTCCTGGAGCAGGTAATGCCTACGAAGCCGAATACCTATTCCAAAATAACTTCAAAAATGTTACTGTTGCTGATATTGCTAAAATACCTTTAAATAATTTTAAAAACAGATTGCCCAACTTTCCTCAAGATAATTTGTTACACATCGATTTCTTTGATATCAATGACACTTTTGATTTAATTATCGAACAAACTTTTTTCTGTGCTTTGCCACCAAAAAAAAGACCAGACTACGTTAAAAAAATGCATGATTTGTTGAAGCCTAATGGCAAATTAGTGGGATTGTTATTTAATTTTCCATTAACCGATGAAGGACCACCGTTTGGTGGTAACATAAATCAATATCAAAACTATTTTGAAGAGCTGTTCTGTGTTGAAAAGCTTGAACCTTGCAAAAATTCTCATCCAAAACGACAAGAAAAAGAATTGTTTTTTATAGGGATTAAAAAATAGTTTATGAATTTTAAAACAGGCTTATAAATATTGATTGCTACTCAAAATACTATTTCAACGTCTCATAAATATTCCTCAAAATACCTGCTTGCCACTTTTGGTTTGGCAAATTAAAAATATTGACTTAAAAAAGGATGTTATGGTGATGTTGAAATTTTATTTTTTTTGACATATAAAACTAATTCTATCTAAAAACATAGTATTTAGCGATTATAATAGCGAATTATTATATTTGTGTTAAGATAAAAAGAACAATTAAAAATATAATTGAATCTAAAATTGGAAGAGGTAAAGCTATAATGGTTATTGGACCACGCCAAGTTGGTAAAACAACTTTAATTCTTAAAAATGAAGATTTTGCTTTCTTTAATGGAGACGATCCCATTGTCAGGGCAGAATTAGATACTCCAAATATAAAAAGAAATAGAAAACATTTTAGCAGGAAAGAAAACTGTCTTTATAGATGAAGCTCAACGCATTAAAAATATAAGCTTGACTTTAAAAATTATAACCAATCAGTTTAAAGATCTGCAATTATGAATAAGTGGTTCATCATCGTTTAATTTATTTAATGAACTCAATGAACCTTTAACTGGAAGAAAATGGGAATATGAGCTTTTTCCTATAAGTTGGGAAGAATATGAAAACCACGTTGGTTATTTAGAATCAAAACAAGATTTAGAAAATAGACTTATTTATGGGATGTGTTTAGAAGTCATTAATAATAAAAAAGGTGAAGAATAAAATACCTCGATTTGTTTAGACCATTATCAGTTGATTCTTAGTTGATTTTTTAGGTCGCATTTTTATATTTTTCAATTGGTTTTTCATTGATCCCTTGATGTTTTTTATTGTGGTATTTATCCATCCATTTTTTTATTCCTTTATATAGGGTTATTCCATCCTCAGCTGGGTTAAGATATATATGTTGATACTTTATGGTTCTCCAAAAGCGTTCGATGTAAATGTTATCTAAAGCTCTTCCTTTACCATCCATACTGATCTTGATGTTCTTCTTTTTAAGTAGTTCAACGTATTGTAAGCAAGTAAATTGGTGCCTTGATCTGAGTTTAGTATTTCATACCTTCCGTTAGTCTTAATAGCTTGTTTAACGACTTCTATGCTGGCTTGAGCACCTAATGTATTAGATAGACCCCATCCCATAATAGCACGGCTATAGACATCTATAATCGCAGTTAAGTATAAATCCTTTTTCCATAGGGATGTAGGTAATATCTATCTCCCAAACTTGATTTGCTTTGTTAATATCCAGGTTCTTCAATAGATAGGGATATACATATTTTTTCTCGCCTAAGACCGTTAAATGTCGCCTTGGGTAAATAGGACGTATATTTGCTTTACGCATTAATCGTCTTACTCGTTCATACCCAGCTATTATACCTTGATCTAATAGCATAGACTGCATGGTCAAAACCCCAGCTGTTGGTTCTTCTAAGATATGTTTATCCATGATCTGCATAATCTCAAGGTTTTCCGGTTTCTCTCCAATAGGCTTGTAATAAAGACTACTTCTGGTGATGTTCATAAGTTGACATTGTTGTCTTATACTTAATGACTTATCTTCACTACTTAAAATTAGTTCCTTTTTCATCCCAACAGATCCAACTTCTTCAAGTTTTTTTTTAAGTAATCCCATTCTACTTCAAGCTTGCCGATTTTTGCATAAAGTTTGTCTAAATCAACATGTTCTTCTTTGGGTTTAGGTGATTTTTTATCAAAAACATCCTTTGATTTTTCTAAAAACTCTTGTTTCCACTGACTAATTTGGTTTGGATGGAGTTCAAAACGTTCTGCTAATTCAGATAAACTATAACGCTCTTTTAAAGCTTCTAAAGCGACTTTTGATTTAAATTCTGATGTGAATTTTCTTCTTGATTTTTTCATATTTTTCATTGTTTAAAGTTAATAAATTTTCAACTTAAACAATGGTCCGAATTTGTCGAGGTATTATAAATATCAATGGCTTTAAAAATAAATAATTAGATTTTTCTAGATTTAATCCTTATGTTTTATAAATATTAGTAAGGCCATAAATATAAGACCTAAGCCAAAACCCATGAAAATAAACAAATTATCTTTCTGAACCAATTTATCAATAAAAAAACCTACTGCCATTAGTCCAGCGATTAACAAACCGCCAATCATCCAAATTTTTTTCATAAAAAGTTAAGAATTTAAAATAATATATTGTATGTTAGAATGAGAAGTATCTAGGTTTAAAAAGTTGTTAACCTTATCATCAATAAAAGCACCTGCAGGAAAAGATTTTAAATTATAAGAATTAGTAAGCAACAGTATATTTTGTGCGAGATGACCACACTCTAGAAGAGCAAACCTATAAGATCTTTCCATATATTTAAATGACATTTTATTCATGTTCGAAACCAAAAAAACTATGAAGGATGATTTTTTTATTTCATTCTCCAGAGTAGGCATCGCAGATTCTAATTTATCAATTAAATTTATATTTTCTATTTCTGATAGAGAGTGTCTCTTTGGATTATAGTAGTAAATTCCATTATCCAACTTCTGCACATTATTAACATATACATACATTTCAATGGGATATAAACCACCACCAGAAGGATAAGGTCTAAAAGCCCAATTTACACCATCACCATATTTCATTATAGAATTTTCTTTTGCAGAATATTTTAGAATATCAGAAAAAACTTCTAATTCACATTCTTCACCATCAAAATTTCTATTTGATCTACGTGTGACTATCGATTCTTGGAGTGATGTTTCATTTTTATTGTTATTATCAGGTAATGAAACTTCATTATTTTTACTACCAGCACTTAAATAAGGTTTTGATATCACATTTCTTATCTTAGTGTCAGAATTTATCAAACCTATCCAAGAATATAATTCAATATCATTTTCTCTCAATTTAGAGCTTTCGTGATATACATTAAATTCATAATTATTTTCCATTTTTTAAATTTTAAGGATAAGGATGTGGAAATATGTTTTCTTCTGTTTTCAATCCTAGTTTCTTAGGTATTTTTTTATATCTAGAATTACCGAGAAAAGGAAATCTAAAATCTCCCTCCATCGTTTCAAACTGAGGAATTAATATTTTCACAACATTTAATTCACATTGTTTAATATCTACTGATGTGACATCACAGGCATAGCAGTCTAAATCATTATTACTTAATTCTTTAAATATATGTTTTAAATTGTCATTTACTGAATTCATATTTTCGTTTTCTAAATCTGAAATATTTAATTTAGGACCATTGTACAAGAATTCAAAAACATGATTAAAATCTCCTGTGGAGTATAATAACATTCTGTCTTTGAAGGAATTTATATTAGAAAAGTCATCTTTAACTTTAAAAATTTCGTCTTTAGAAAACTCACCCCATTTTAAACCTTGAACCATTTCTAGCAAAGTTTTTTTTACGGCAATATTTATATCATGATGACAAGCACCTCCACAATAAACTTCTGGATTTTCATTTAAATCATTGTCAGTTTTATATACAAGTCCAAATACGCTGTGGACGTCTAAATCCATTTTTGTATAAAAAAGTTCATAACGTAAATTTTTTCTTTTAAAGTTTTTAATATAAGTATCAAATAATTTTGAATTTTCGTCAATTATTAATCGAGGGATTTTCAATTTGTTTCTCCAGCAAATCATAAAAGCATCTCTTTCAATTAACTCATATATTCCTTTTAGGATGGCATAATTAAAGTTACCATCACAAGAAGCTCCCGTTGATACTGAAGGATATAATACCACTTCACCTTTTTCTTCAAAGGATCTTTTGAAAGGTAAATAAACAGAACAAGCAGGTACATATATTTCCTTTTTATTTAATAAATCACTTGATAAGACCCAAGAAATAAGACTTTTTTTAGTAAATTTTTTGAAGGGTATTGATAGAAATTGATTATCAGAAAATAAATTCCAATCATCAGGGTTTATTAAATCATATTTTTTATGTAGTTTTTCATACGATCCAAAAACTAAACATCTTTTATCTATAACACTCAATGCATATCTTTCAGCACATTCTCCTAGAGTAGAATAGTATGCATCATTATAGGTTAAACCAGCTCCAGAACCATTAGAACCCATATTATTTGAAAAACCAATTTTAGAGGTATCACATAAATCAGATGCTAATACAAATACATCAGGGTCTAATAATGAATTTTCAGTTTCAGCAATAAAATTTACTAAACCTGTTACTCGACTAAATAAATCTTCAATGCTTAAATTATCCCTTGCCATAATTTTCTTTTTGGTTTTAGAGGATTTGAGCTACAAATTTTACAGCTAGGGTTTTTCAGAACTGGATGATATTTAATTAGTCCACTCAAGAAATTATGGTGTGCGACTCTATTTTTAAGACTAATAGGTGCTATTCCAGTTAAATTTTTAATTACTTCTAAAATTACAATATCTGAACCAAGACTAATGTTGAAGAATAGATTAGGATTAATTTCTGAATAATTTTCTCCAACAACTGCTTTTTTTCTATCAATTAAGCATAAAGAACACGAAGTTTCATTTGATAAATAAAAGGGACCAATTTCTAAACCAAAATTATTGTTAATTACAGGAAGAAAAGAGATGTTGTTATCATTGCAATATTGCAAAACTTCAATTAATAAATTTTCATTGTATTTTTCAAAATTAAATATCAATAAATCAGCTTCTATATTAAATAAAAATTCTTCAGTAACTTTAATGTCATTGATACCAATTAGACGCAGTTTGTCGTTAAGGCTAGTAATCAAATTACTATCACCTAGTAAAATAATTTTTGATTTAGACAATTTTTCTTGACAATTTAGACCATATAATAAGTCAAAGTAGCTGTTTTGCTTTTCTTCTTGAGAAAAAAGAGAAAAAGTCTTTATCTGATTAATATATTTATCAATTTTTTGTTCACTTAAGACATCACTTTTTAATATTAATTTATCTTTAATTAAATTTTTTGAATTAAGTAAGACAAAAAGTGAATTTATTTTACTTAATTCAAAATTTTTAGATAATAGTTCGGTATATATATTTTCAAGTGAATTTTTACCATTAAATAATTCAATTAATAAATTAATGTCAAAATTTATTTCATCAAGATTACTAAGTATCTCATTTTTTTCTATGTATGGATATCTGATCATTTATTTTTCAATTTCTGCTACTGTTGAAAGACTTAAAGTGAATGATGTTGAAGTTGTTGTACAACCATTACAACAAGTACAACTACAACACCAAGAAGCTTTAATCGCAGATGTTTGTGTTTTGGTAGCTATTGCTAATGAAAATTTCTCAACTAATGAGGTTTCTAATAGCATACTTTCTTTATAATTTCTAGGATAACCTTCTGTGTATTTATCATTAAGAAATTCGCTAAGACTATTATATATAATAAAATTAAAATCTTCGGGAACAATACCAGCATTAATATTATTTTCCTCCTTTAGACCTATATCTTTTATTCTTTCAGATAGTTCTTTAATGTCATATTGTTCTAATTCATCTCTATTAACCTCAAACATGAGGTCAACCTCATTTTCTTTTGTTAAATAATGTAACTTATAATTGCTTATTACAAAAGGTTTATGATTTACTAAAACTTCAGTTGCTAAAAATGCATACCTATCGTTATTTATAAACGCTATTATCCCAATTGCTTTATGATTCTCATCTCTATCTAAATCTAAAGGCACGAGACTCGGAATTATACAAAATAAAGATGGATTGGGATTATTCTCTACAGTATTATCAAAAGTCATAAACGCTTTTGACCTTGAAAAAATAAATTCAGATCCTTCTCCTTCGAAACGTTTTAATAAGGATTGAAACTCTTGTTTTGACTCAAGTTGAGTTTTTATAATTTCCAAATTTTGTCTGCCGGTAATTGATAAGTCTGCTTTTCCATAACAAATGCTTTTAGAGTTAATAATATATTTAAACTTTTAATTAGAAGTTTCTTTTAAAAGGTATTCAATTTGTTTTTCCGAATGATATTGAGATTTTGTTTGTGTAATTTTCAAAAGAGCAGAATTATGAGTTCTATCAAACCATACATAAGTAGTAGTTAACATTTCACTTGTGGAATTGTACTGCTCGACCTTATTTTCTTGTTTTTGAGTTATGTTTATTCTTAATACATCATTTATTTTTCTATCTGGAAGAATAAGCGTTCCGTAACCATCCGCTTCAATTGTTACATTTCCATTGCCAGAAAAATTTAATCCATTTACATTATAAGATGAATTATAATTCTCACCTAATTTATCACCATAAGAGAATGGTCTTTGGGCAATCAACATTGGTTTTGTATATGAAATTTCTAAATTATGTTCATTACTAATAAAACCGACCAAGAAAGTTTTATTTTTATCTTTGTTTAGAAAAACGTAATCTCCATTTGAATATTTTTCAACTAGATTAGACTTCGGGAAGTTTTTAGATTCTGGTACCTTTCTGGAATTTACTATTTCTTCTATAATTTTATTTTTCTTAGGTTTAAGTTTAGAAAAATCCCACGTAACATTTTCTCCAGTATCTCCAGAGTAAATACTATCTATTTCGCAATCTTGAAATATAAGAGTTGTTCCTGATTTAAAATTTTCAATATTTTTGAAGTTGTTCTGACCATTACTAGTAAAAAAAACCAAAAAGAATAAAAGTTGAACAAGGCAAAAAACCTTACCTTTTTTTATCTTTAAATAAATATATTTGAAATTCGACATCGTAACCAAAATAATGAATTTAAATATAAATATAAAAATAATAAAAGTATTTTTTTAACTAAATATTAACTTTTTAATTTTAAAAAATCAAATATTCTTTTTACTAGCAGGATGTTTTTTTTATTCTGACTAACGTAAATTAAGTTGCTGTTTTACAGATATTTGCATTTAAGCCTAAATCTTCATTAGTTAATCCAAATTTAGCGATTTGTTTCCTCATTCTTTTGGCTATGCCTAACTTTCTTTTTTGATCGAGGAATAGATATTCTTTTGGCGGTTTATAAGGTTCTTTTTTTGTAACCATATTCCATATGATTACACCCAATTTTCTTGCTGTTGCGCTTACTGTCGCTTGTCTTCCTTTTCTAAATGCGACACGCTTAAAGAAATCAGACAAGTGTGTATCTTTTAAATTTCCAATAGAATTAGTCGCTTGTCGTAATGCTATTTTTAATCTATTACTCCCTTTAGGAACTTTTGAACTAAGCACTTTACCGCCTGATATTTTGTTGTTTGGTGCTAGTCTTAACCAAGAGACAAATTCTTTTGAAGAATTAAACTTTCTAAATCCTTCCGGACCTATCTCTACCATAATACTAAGTATTGTAGCATGACTTACGCCTTCAATGGCAAGCAGATCCACACCTTCAAAATACTGATAAGCTACTTGATTAAAATCCTTTATTTTGGGAGCATTCTTATTTTCTCTTTTATAAGGTTTTGGATTGGTTTTTAGTTTTTTTAATTCTGGATTTGTGTCAAGATGCTTTTTTATGAATTGGTCTATCTGTTTATCGCAAGCCTTTAATTGTTTTTGTAAAAACTGATAAGTTTGAAATTCTTGTTTTAACCCAAAAAGAAAGTCTTCCTGTTATTGCCATGGAGGGCTTTTGCTATTTCTGCCTCAGACTTTCGGCAATTGTAGTGCCGATGCTTAGCAAGTTCATTAGGGTCTAAATTTCCTTTGCAAATATCTTCTATGATTTTAAGACCTGTAAGACCACAAATGTCTTTAACTACAACATCAAGTCTAAAATTTAAAAACTTAAGTACTTTTGCATTTTTCTTGAAGTCAGCCACGCTTGATGTATAATATTGCCTCGCTGACGTGCATAAGTTCTAAGTATTTCAGTCTGCTGGTCAGGCAAAAAACTACTTGTAAGCAAACCTAATGCATGCAGTTTTTGAATCCATCTTGCATCTTTAACATCTGTTTTTTTACCTTTTGCGTGTTTGGTAAATTTTCCATTGCATAAAATAACTTCAAAATCATGCTTGATGAGTTCTGTAAAAAGATTTTGCCAATAATCTCCTGTGCTTTCCATGGCAACTGAGGTAATGCCATAGCTTTTTAGGTGTTGACAAATTGCAGTAAGATCTTCTGCATAAACCCCAAATTCTTTTACATCTTCTAGGGCTTGTCCAACTGCTACAAAGTGAGACCGACTTCCAATGTCAATACCTGTCTGCATGTTGGTTTACAATTTCCATTTCTAACTTTTTCTTTCTTGCCATAATTGAAAAATATTTAAGTATTAAACAAAAAAGATCCTAAGGAAATGTATTTTTGTATTGAAAATTATTCTGAACGGGGTCTGCGAATTATCGTAGCCACCACTGAAATTATCAACAAAGCCCTGAGAAGAGTCGGGGCTTTTTTACATTTCAACCAGAATGAGCACACGGGCTCTATCTCAAGCACCATTTGAAAAATCGGTCTTACAAAGGATCATTACAAAAATAATAACCAATATTTTATCGGCATCGTTAGCAATAGAAATTAATCGAGTTTCTTGATATGGGGAATGAAGCTCAACGCATTAAAAATATAAGCTTGACTTTAAAAATTATAACCAATCAGTTTAAAGATCTGCAATTATGGATAAGTGGTTCATCATCGTTTAATTTATTTAATGAACTCAATGAACCTTTAACTGGAAGAAAATGGGAATATGAGCTTTTTCCTATAAGTTGGGAAGAATATGAAAACCACGTTGGTTATTTAGAATCAAAACAAGATTTAGAAAATAGACTTATTTATGGGATGTATTTAGAAGTCATTAATAATAAAAAAGGTGAAGAAAAGGAAGTATTAAAAAATCTAATCAACAGCTATTTATATAAGGATATTTTAGCACATGCCAAAATTAGAAAACCTGAAGTTCTTAAAAAACTTTTTTAAAAACCTATAATGCTGAAAGTAAGCTTATTAATCGTGATAATTTCAGAGAATTTGTAATTGTTTAATCCGGTTCATTTCTTTCAATAAAACATTGTTCTCAAATTCACTAAAGCTACATCGTTAATTTACTAATTCTCATAATATATTGGCATTAAGTAATTTTCAACAAAAGTTATGTATTGGTTTACTCCAAAAAATCACAAGTTTAACTTTGTTTTCTATGTTAAAATCCTAAATAGAACATCAGTTATATTTTTAAATTTAATTCACTAATGCGTTTTTGTCATACTTTCAGGCGTGCAAATGATAAAATTGGCAATGCCTTTATTTTCTTCTGTTAAGGTGTTAATACTATCTTGTTCAACTGAACCAATAGTAATAATTTTGAGTTCTGGTTTTTTGTTTTTAAGATACCACGCTATGCCTTCAAAGTTATTAGAGTGATAGGTGCCGTTGTAATGAATAAATGTTTGTCCTTTTTCCCAACTTTTAAGTATGAAATGAGCCATCGTTGCATCTTTAATGGCTTGTGCTTTGGGTAAATTTTCGCCACCGTGGCCGTGAGCCATTTCAGTCATTTTTTTATAATTAGGCAATTCAGCATCATAACTTATGGGTAAAGGGGCGAAATATTTTTTGCCTTCTACGCTAATACTATCTAAGACTTCAAATCCATTTTTATAAACCATATTGGCATATCGTCTTGGAATATTGGTAGCAACAAATTTGAGTTGATGTTCTAATGCAAAATCAACTAAGGGTTGATAATCGGTTTTATTATTAGTCCAAAGTTTAATTTCGTTTTTAAGCGTTTTGTAATCAAATTTTCCTGACAGGTATTCATCTAAAACATACTGATTGTCCGCTTCAAACATTTCTGCACCAAGAACTAGATTTTCGTTGATTTGCTCATAAACATCTTTGGTCAACTCATATTGCAACCAATGATTGATAGGATTGTTGTGTAATTCGCCAAATAAAATGATATCGGCTTTTTTAACTTCTTGAAGTAATGTTTTGTAGTTCGTTTTATTTCCTTTTTCATCAAAGAGTTGATAAGCAGGTTTATCTGACACAAAACTTGATGATATAATTAGCACTAACAACAAGGCAATCCATTTAAATCTCATAATGTTATTTTTAAGAAAGGTAAATATAAAAATTCTATTTCAAGAATATTTTTTAACTTTCTAAAGTTAGGGATGCGAGTGCTGTAAAGCAAAAATATGTCGAAAATGCCGTTGACGCTTTATTGGCTGGAGAAAAACCTAAAACCACATCGACCAAAGCGATTGTCTGTTCGATTAAGACCTTGTAGAATTAATTACTGTATTTTTTTTCAGATTTAATGTATTTAAATACAGCATCAGCACAGCGTTCACCATCGATAGTCGCAGATACTATTCCACCGGCATAACCTGCGCCTTCTCCACAAGGGAAAAGACTTTTGAATTCTATATGCTGTAAAGTTTCTTTATCTCTTGGTATCCTCACAGGTGAAGATGTTCTGGATTCGGGTGCTAAAATGACCGCATCTTTATGGTCAAAGCCTTTCATTTTTTGGCTAAACTTTTTAAAACCCTCGCGCAGTCTTTTAGTTATAGCTATTGGAAAAATCTCATCCATTTCAACCGAAGTGGTTCCGGGGAAATAAGAGTTTTTCGGTATTGATACAGATTTTCTTTTGGCTAAAAAATCCTGAAGCCTTTGGGCAGGCACGCTTTGAGTTCCCCCGGCGAGTTGCCAAGATTTTTTCTCTATGTGTTCTTGAAATTTTAAACCCTTTAAAGCGCCAAATTCTTCAAAACCTGTGAGTACTTCATTATCAACTGTAACGACTATTCCAGAATTGGCGTAAGGATTATTTCTCTTAGACGGCGACCAACCATTAGTCACTACTTCGCCATCTGCTGTTGCACAGGGTGCCACTATTCCGCCAGGACACATACAAAAAGAATACACGCCTTTGTTATCTACCTGCTCTACCAGACTATAGGCTGACGGCGGTAAGTATTCACCTCGATTTGGGGTTTTGTATTGGATTTGATCTATTAAAGATTGCGGATGTTCTACCCGCACACCCATTGCAAAAGGTTTGAATTCTATTTTTATCTTTCTGTCGTGTAAAAGATAAAAAATATCTCTTGCTGAATGGCCTGTGGCTAAAATACAAGCATCGGCATACATATTTGTTTTATAATTGACCTCAATACCAAGGATGTGTTTATCCTTAATTATAAAGTCAGTGAGTTTGGTATTGAAATGAATTTCACCACCATAATTGAGAATTGTTTCCCTTATTGCAGTTATAATATTTGGCAATTTATTGGTACCAATATGAGGATGAGCGTCAACAAGTATATCCTGACTGGTGCCGTGTTGAACAAAAGTTTGCAATACAGCGTTTATAGATTTTTTATGACCAGATCGTGTGTATAATTTACCATCTGAATAGGTTCCAGCTCCACCTTCACCAAAACAATAATTAGATTCTGGATTGACGATATGCTCTTTATTGATTTTAGCTAAATCTCTTCTTCTGGATCTGACGTCCTTTCCGCGCTCAACAACAATAGGCTTTAAGCCATATTCCAAAAGTTTAAGGGCAGCAAAAAGTCCAGCATATCCACTACCTATGACCAAAACTTGTTTAGACTTCTCTGTAACTTGTTTGTAATTTCTAACTTGATTATCTTCCCAAATGACACGTTCATTATTTAAAGCATAAGCCAATCTGATTTGATATTTGATTTGTCTGGATCTGGCGTCTATTGAGCGTTTTAAAATTTTAAAGGCTGAGATATTTTTTTCACTCACTCCGATTTTTTTAGCGAGTACTTTTTTGAGTTCTTTTGTGTTATGAGCCACTTCAGGATTGACTCTAATATCTACAGTATGAGGTTTTGATGTCATTTTTAAAATAAAATGCAAATGTAGGGATTTCAATCAGGTTTTGAATTGAAATTATTATGGGCGCTTATCTCCTAATGAATTCATTAAAGTTTTGAAATTACGATCTTAAATTTCAAGTATTTTAAATGAACGTAGCTGTTTGCAAGGCAACTTGAGTACATTTGCAATCAGAAACCAAAGAACTTATGACCAATAATGACGTATTAAGAAGGTCGCACTATACTTTTAATTATTCAGATGCGGAAATGATTTCCTTTTTTGAACTTGTAGATGTTACAGTGAGCAGGTCTGATGTCAGTGCGTGGTTAAAAAGCGATAATGACAACGGATTTACAGCCCTTAACGATAGCTATTTGGCGGCTTTTTTGAACGGGCTTATCGTCTCACTTCGGGGAGAAAAAGACGGAAAAGCTCCAGTCATTGAAACCAGCCTGACCAATAACGATGTGCTGAAGAAACTTAAAATCGCCTATCAACTTCAATCTGATGAGATTTTAGAACTGTTTAAATTGGCTGGCAAATCACTGAGTAAACCCGAATTAAGTTCTTTTTTACGACGTTCAGACCATCCAAAATACAAAGAGCTGATGGATCAATACCTGAGGAATTTTCTGCTTGGGCTTCAGTTGAAGTATAAAGGCGGTTAGGGTATTATAGTAGATTTTAACAGTTTCTACAGTATTAGTTTAGTCTTGTATTTATTCCTTAATTTAAATTTTGTACAAATGTACAATTTGTGTAAATTTATAATATGAGCAGATTAAGCATTGAAATATCCTCTGAACAACACCAAAAAATTAAAGCCTTGGCGACCTTACAAGGAAAGTCTATCAAAGACCTTATTCTTGATAAACTCATAAATCCCAATGCTGTAGATGAGCAGAGGGATTGGAATAAACTTGAAGAACTCTTACTTTTCCGCATTGAAAACGCACAGGTATCTCCAAAATCCTTAAAAGAAATTACAGATGATGTTTTATAATTCTATTCAATTTCAAGGCATGACAAATCCTTGAAATTTTCATCATTTAGAAATTTCTCAATCGTATTCTTATTTTGCATCATTAACTTTGCAATCTACTTGGTAGTCGAATTACCTGTTCGTATCCATATAATTTTTGGAGGATGTCCGTTTATTAGGCTAATGTCATAAAAATCCGAATCAAATGTGACGATAGAATACTCGTTTTTACGGGCATATTCCCAAATATCAGTATCTTCACTATTCATTAATTCACAATCAGATACGTGTTTACAATCAGGAAATAGGTCACTCAGTATTTTTATGATTCGAAAAGAAATGTTTTGATCAAAAAGCAATTTCATGAGGCATGCTGAAGTTTATGTTCTCTATCGGTCGCATAGGCTAAACAAGCTTTTATATCTTCAAAGGTCAATTCAGGGAAATCATAAATAATTTCATCAAAAGTCATTCCAGAGGCTAACCACCCAAGTATATCAAATACAGTTATTCTGGTATCTCTTACACAAGGCTTACCAAATCTTTTATTTGGATTTCTTTTAATTATAGATTTATAATCAAGCATAACTTTTGGCTTTTTACAAATATAACTAATTTAAAAACATATCCTATATTATTGGCTTACTGGGAGTCTGAATGTAAATGACTTAATATTTTGCACACCAAACTAAAATCCTGTTTAACTCTACGAGTGTTTTACAGTATCTTGCAGGCTTGTTTATTTTAAACCAATCATTTCACCTCATAAAACACAAGCTTAGAATCCCCAAAAACCGTATGCGTTTGCTTTTGAAAATCTTCTGTTTTGGCTTTAAAGATATTATCTACATAAGTCTGCGGATTCATATCGATTAATGGAAACCATGAACTTTGAATTTGAATTTGAAGTTTGTGCCCTTTTTTAAAGGTGTGGTTGATGTCCTGTAATTCGATATTAACTTGAGTCTTTTTGTTCGGTTGAAAGGGTTCTGGTTTTTCAAAACTGTTTCTGAAACGACCACGCATCACTTCACTTCTGACCATCATATGGTAATTACTCATTTTTAAATGGTCTTGTACTTCTTCCGTGTCTTTGGCATCGGCAGGAAAAACATCAATCACTTTGACAACCCAATCGGTCGCGGTTTCTGTAGTTGAAACATTCAAGTTAGCAATGATATCGCCTACAAACTTCATATCTTCTTCTAAAACTGCTGTTTCATACACCAAAACATCAGGTCGGCGTGCAGCAAATCGCTGATCGTCTGTCATATATTTTCTTGGTGTAAAAACTACCTTGATATCTTCTGAATAGGGAACGGGTTTTTTAGGATCACTCACAAAAGTGTTTTTGAACTTGGGATTTGCCGTTGATGTTAAACTTTGGTTTTCGCCTAAAAAGAATGTTTTTTCGGTTGTGTTTTGTGGAGGCCAAACTTGATAGGCGTTCCATTCTTTTTTGCCTGTATCAAATATTTGGGCTTCAGACAATTCATCTACGTTACCTTTATCTTTTAAAAAGTAGTTGAAAAACGGCGTTTCAATGTCCTTTTGGTAATTATTTGAAATATCATCACCAAAATAGACATTACCAACGGCTTGTCTTTTTCTTGTACTTGCCCATTGTCCATGGCTCCAAGGACCAAACACAAAAATATTATAAAAGTCGTTGTGTTTTTCAATTTCGGAATAGGTGTGTAATGGTCCGTATAAATCTTCAGCATCAAACAACCCACCAACAGTCATTACAGCAGGTTGAATATCAATTTCATCAAGATGTTGGATAATACCACGCGATTGCCAAAACTCGTCATAATTTGGATGCTCTTTCAGTTGTTGCCAAAACACATTGTCTTCGCCATAAAATTTATCGAGTTTACTCAAGGGCATATTTTCTAAGAAAAATTGGTATTGATCTTGAGTGCCAATATTTGGAAATTTATCGGCATACCAAGCCTTGTCAGTTGGCTCGTCTTTCATATATCCAAAAACGGTTGTGGCTAACCAATAGCTTAAAAGATAAGCGCCGTTGTGATGAAAATCATCAAAATAAAAATCACCAATTGGTGCTTGTGGAGAAACCGCAGTCAAAGCTGGGTGATTGGATAACAAGCTGTAAGTGGAGTAAAACCCAGGATAGGAAATTCCCCAAACGCCGACTTTACCATTGTTGTTTTCTACATTATTGACGAGCCATTCTATGGTGTCGTAAGTATCGCTGGCTTCGTCGATTTGTTTGCCTTTTTTATTAGGAATATAAGCACGCATATTGTCATAAACACCTTCACTCATCCAACGGCCACGCACATCTTGATATACAACGATGTAGCCTTCTTTCATTAGATGTTCATTGGGACCGATGCGTTTTTTGAATTCACCTTTGCCATAAGGTCTTGAACTGTAAGGTGTGCGTTGCATCAAAATAGGAAAATCTTGCGACGTATCTTTTGGGGAATAAATTGTGGTATGCAAATTTATGCCATCTCGCATCGGAATATCGACTTCAGTTTTTGTATAATTTTGTTCAACATAATTATCTTGAGCTACAAGGATAGAAATGTTTAAAAGAAAAAGAATTGAAAACGAAAAAGCTTTAAAATATCGCATGGGTAAAATTTTATGGAGCTAATATAAACTTTAGATGACCAAAATTCAAAAAAGTTTAATCTAAATATAACTTATGTGTTATTGACTTTATGATCTAATCATTATAACAGTTTGTTTTTCTATAAAATAGTTGGTGTATTATATCAGTACTTCAGGATCCTCAAAAAAAGAAATATTTTTCGGAACAAGATACGAGACATCTCACGTCTAATGTGGGAATATTGTCGCTCGAATAATGGCGAATAATGTTCTAATGCATAATTTGGCTACGATTTTAAGTAGGGTGAAAATTTATCTCTTAGCACTTTTAATTTAGGTTCAATAACTAATTGGCAGTAGCGATATTCTGTGTTTTGATTGTAAAAATCTTGATGTTCTGGAGTGGCTTCATAAAATTCTGACGCAGGTTTGAGTTCTGTAACAATTTTATTATCAAAGGTTTTTGAATTGAGTTGTTGTATAAGACGTTCAGCGATTTGTTTTTGTTGTTCACTTGTATAAAAAATTGCACTGCGGTATTGCGTGCCAATATCGTAACCTTGACGATTTAATGTAGTTGGGTCGTGTGTAGAAAAGAAGACATAGAGCAAAACTTCGTAATCAATGATGCTTTCATCATATTCTATATGAATAGCTTCTGCATGACCTGTATTGCCCATCACTACTTCACGATAGGCAGGATTTTTAATATCGCCACCAGTAAAACCAGAGCGAACTTTTTTAACACCTTTAAGCCGTTGAAATACAGCTTCCGTGCACCAAAAACATCCATTAGCAAATATAGCGTCTGTCATTAATTCTCTATTTTGTTGAACAAATGTATTTAATAATTAAACAAAATAATGTTTTTTAACGTATTATTAAATGATATGTTTTGATTTCGTCCAGCATATTTAATTTGAAATTGGACAGTTTATCATTTCTATTTTTGTGAAGTTAAAAGTTGGCTTATAAGGTTATAAGTTATAAAAGCAACCATAGCAACCATAGCAACCATAGTATCAATAGCAACAATAAAACCGCTATCATCAACAGCATTTAATAAAACGTGAATTTAAGTTAAGAATTCAACATTCCAACTAAATATTTACTTATTTTGTAGTTATGAAATTCAATCTTAAATCCGATTTTAAACCCACAGGCGATCAACCACAAGCCATTGCTCAACTGACTCAAGGTTTGCAGGCTAATGAACGCTATCAAACCCTTTTGGGTGTAACGGGCTCTGGCAAAACTTTTACCATGACTAATGTGATAGAGAATGTTCAAAAACCAACTTTAGTTCTGGCACATAATAAAACTTTGGCTACTCAACTCTACAACGAGTTTAAAGAATTTTTTCCTGACAATGCAGTGGAATATTTTGTGTCTTATTACGATTATTATCAACCCGAGGCTTTTATTCCATCATCCAACACTTATATTGAAAAGGATTTATCCATTAATGAAGAAATAGAAAAATTGCGATTAAGCACGACCTCATCTTTATTGTCAGGTCGTCGAGATGTGTTGGTGGTGGCTTCGGTAAGTTGTTTGTATGGTATTGGAAATCCTTTAGAGTTTCAAAAAAATGTCATCACTATAGAAGTTGACCAAGAAATTTCAAGAACCGAATTATTAAAACGCTTGGTGCAGAGTTTGTATTCGCGAACAACAGCAGAATTTACCCGAGGAAATTTTAGAATCAAAGGCGACACCGTTGACGTCTTTCCAGGTTATGCAGATATTGCTTATCGCATTCATTTTTTTGGTGATGAAATAGAAGAAATAGAAGCTTTTGATGTGCAATCTCACGAGATTTTAGAACGCTATGAACGCTTGAATATCTATCCAGCTAATATTTTTGTAACCTCACCAGAAAGACTAAATTCGGCTATTGACCAAATTGCTTTAGACTTGGGCAAGCAAATTGAATTCTTTAAACATCAAGGCAAACCGCTTGAAGCCAAACGAATTGAAGAACGCACCAATTTTGATTTAGAAATGATTAAAGAACTCGGCTATTGCTCAGGCATTGAAAACTACTCACGCTATCTTGACGGTAGAAGTCCAGGCTCACGACCGTTCTGTTTACTCGATTATTTTCCTGATGATTATTTAATGATGGTAGATGAAAGTCACGAGACCATTCCACAGGTTGGTGCCATGTTTGGCGGTGACCGTTCTCGAAAAGAAAACTTAGTAGAATACGGTTTTAGATTGCCAGCAAGAATGGATAATCGACCTTTAAAACTTGAAGAATTTGAAGCCTTGCAAAACCAAGTGGTTTATGTAAGTGCTACGCCAGCAGATTATGAGTTGCAAAAAACCGAAGGCGTCTATGTTGAGCAAGTGATTCGACCTACAGGTTTATTGGATCCGACTATTGAAGTGCGACCGAGTGAAAATCAAATTGATGATTTGATTGAAGAAATTCACGTTCGTGTAGAAAAAGACCAAAGGGTTTTAGTCACAACCTTAACCAAACGAATGGCAGAAGAATTGACCAAATATTTGAGTCGAGTGGATATCAAAACCCGCTATATCCATTCTGATATTGACACTTTAGAACGTGTAGAAATTATGACGGATTTGCGAAAAGGAATTTTTGATGTTTTGGTTGGTGTAAATTTGTTGCGTGAAGGTTTAGATTTACCAGAAGTTTCACTTGTTGCCATTCTCGATGCTGATAAAGAAGGTTTTTTGAGAAGTAATCGAACGTTGACGCAAACCATCGGTCGTGCAGCTCGACATCTTGAAGGTAAAGCTATTATGTATGCTGACAAAATCACGGACAGTATGCAAAAAACCATTGATCAAACCGAATATCGTCGTGAAAAACAAATGGCGTTTAACCGAAAACACAACATCACACCTCAAGCCTTAAAGAAGTCCTTAAAGTCAGTTTTGTATAAAGAAAAAGTGTTGCAAAACGACCCTGTAGAAACCGAAGAAAGTCTTAAAGTCGCTGAAGAAGAAATGCAATATATGAGCAAAAAAGACCTTAAAAAGCAAATGACTAAAACCCGAAAAAATATGGAACACGCGACTAAAGAATTAGACTTTATGCAAGCTGCAAAATATCGAGATCAGTTGAAAGTTTTGGAGAAGCAGTTGCAGACCAATGAATAAACATAAAAAAGTCAAAAAAAAAAAAAATGAATTTCTTGATGATTTAAAATTTATACTTATTTCAACCCTTGATTCGCATTATTATCTAATATTTAAGGATTACAATTTATAAATATTAGACAGAGTTTAATTTACAGCCTTGATGGATTTATTATTTCATCTTTTTTTTCAACGTTATAATTTTAATAATTCATCTTTATAATCTTTGGCACAGGTGTATCCTATTTGATAAATTTCATCCATTTTTTTAAAGTCAAAAATTTTATATTTCTCCATTCCTGGTGGAGCTATATACACATCGCACTTGTTTTTTTTATCTTCGGCATTTTTATTTATTACTATTTGAATGGTACGTTCAGTAATTCTTTGATAACTTACTTTTCCTTCCATTTTTGAAATGGAATTGACATTTACTCCTATTACTTTGTCACATTTAGTTTCTATCAAATCTACGGGCAGGTTGTTTAACAAACCACCATCTGTAAGGAAAGAACCATTGTATTCAACGGGTTGAAAAACCAAAGGGACACAACAAGAAGATTTGACCGCAAAGGCAATAGAGCCTTCTAAAAACACCACCAATTTTGCATTGGTAAGATCTGTTGCTGTAATATATATGGGAATGTTTAATTTCTCAATTGTATCATGAGGGATGTACTTTTTAGCAATGTTTGAGAACACTTCTGGAGAAAACAAACCTCCATTGCGAATCAACAAACTATTGCGATTAAAAAATTTTTCGGTTTTGCTTATATCAAATATTTCTTCTGGACTAAAACCTGCAAGATAAAAAACGCCGACAAGTGATCCTGCACTTGTAGCTGAAATTATAGACGGTTTAATGTTTAGCTCATCTAAATATTGCAACACGCCTAAATGTGCAATCCCTCTGATTCCACCTCCAGATAATGTAAGTCCAATTCTGTTGTTCATAAGTTTTATTTTGATTCTGACTAACGTAAAATTATATCACTGTAAATCAGTTATTTATATTTTATTCAACATTTCAATTTTCAATCCAAATTTACTCATTTTAAGTTAGCCGAGGGACTAAAGTTTCTACAAATCTAGGAGGGATTACTGCCAACGGTTTGGCTATGAGTAGTTGCGTGGTTTAGCACTTAACTTTGCAAGTATACACCAAACTGAAAATCCGCGAGGATTTTCAGAAGTAGGCGAGAACAAGCAATTACTTATAGCCGTCTTAAGTTTGATTTTTTTAAAATAAACTAATTTTAGAACATTAATCAGAAAGGCATAAAGCAAGAGAATAAGGTTAATATAGCTGTTGAAGATTTTACTTCGTCAACAATGATAATCCCTGTCGCTTTTCTATCTAAATCTTGTTCAGTTCTATGAGACTTTAGATCTCGATTTTAAGATGTTAAGTATCAGATAGATTTACCTTTCATAAAATAAATATTATGGATAAAAATAGTAAAATTTTCGGAGTAGACATTAGTAAAGATTATTTTGATGTAGTAGATCAAGATAACAATCATAGCCAGTATGGTAATGATGCCCGAGGGTTTTCAAAGTTTCTAGAGCATCTTACTTCAGAAGACCTTGTAGTGATGGAAGCGACAGGTTATTACCATTACCGTCTTGCCCAGTTTTTATCACAACATTCCATTGTCTGCTCAGTTGTCAATCCTCTGTCAGTAAAACGTTTCATTCAAATGAAATTAGCAAAAACAAAGACAGATAAATCAGATGCAAAAGCCATTTGTGAGTACGCACAAGTTAACACTGTTCCTGTTTACAGTCATGTAGATGAAACACAAGCAGAGTGTCTTCAGCTCTTTAGTTTGTTAGATATTTACCAGAAACAGTTGACAGCAATAAAGAACAAACAACAGGGAGAGGAAGCTTTAGGTAGACCATCAAAAGCTGTATATCACTCACTAAACAGAGTGAGAAAAAATCTTCAGAAAGAAATAAATCATTTAGAGGAACAGCTTTTAAAGTTAGTAAAGTTAGATCAGCAGGAACAATTGACATTATTAAAAAGTATACCAGGAATGGGGGTAAAGACAGCTTTGTTTTTAATAGTTATAACAGGTGGTTTTGAGAAATTTGAGACTGCTTCCCAACTGTGCTGTTATGCAGGAATAACACCAACGCATCGTACTTCAGGGAGTAGTGTTAGAGGTAAGAGTAGAATTAGTAAGGTAGGAAATAAAAAACTAAGATATTTATTATTTTTATGTGCTTTTTCAGCATGTAAATACAATCCGGTCTGCAAAGCACTCTACGACAGATTGGTAGAAAAAGGAAAGAGTAAGAAGTTAGCACTATTAGCTGTGGAAAATAAACTTTTAAAACAAGCTTTTGCTATTGTTAAGTCAAAAAAACCTTTCGATGCGGAGCATCGGTCAGTTTTAAAAAAATAAATGATTAAAAATAAAATGATTATAGCTTGTTGAACTGGAAATAAATCTCCTATCGTCGATTTATTTCCAGTTCAACAATGCCAAGAAGCATATTGCCAAAAATAAATGAATTTTTAGTTGGTTTTTGACTCAGTTCTTTGTTGGCAGCTGGGCTTTCATTTTTTAAGTTTTGTCTCAGTCTCAAAGTGCTTCTTATCAATTAAGTTTTTCATAAGTATCAATGTTTTTTCATAGAGTTTTGCCAAGTTCATAACGCCAAATACACCAACCCGTTCGGTAACTCCCTTTTCAATCAAATCATCAATTGCGAAGTTAAATTCAAATTCAATTTCAAATGATCTTATGTCGAGGCACAACTCACTAATATTTGATATTGTGTTTTCATCTATGTGCAATGAATGTACTTCAATTATTCTTTCTAATTTTTCTCTGAAAATTGAAATTCTGTTCTTTTCATTTGTCAAGAGGTCAAAGCCTTCATTAATTGATAAATTTTTAAAATAATCAGCGACAACCAACTGGACTTTAGGATAAACGATGGGGTTGAAAACGTTAATATTCAGAAGTCCTACAAATCTATGGTTCTTTAAATCTTTCTTGGATGTAAAAATGGCAACTTGATGTCTATGTAGTTCATCATCTTTAAACGGCATCAGACTAAGATACTCGCATATCTCTTGGATTACATATGATGTCTTTCTCAGAATATATTTCTTGTTTTTATTCCGTAGTTGTCTGATTGTAAAATATGGTATAATCTTAATTGCTACGGGAATACTTAAAATAAAGAAAATTAGTCCGACAAGAAAATTTAGCCAAAAGGAATCCCAATCAAGATGTTTCAAGAAATCAATCACATTATATTTCATTTGGATACACTTGAGTCCACGAATAGTTGACACCACAATCCGAGACCATCTTGCCACCATCGAGCCAATCAGCCTGAAGAGTAACAAGTCTTGGACCCATTATTTTCCCTTCTCTTGGATGTCCTGGCGGGTTCTTAAACCCACCAAAGTAAGGTGGGTTTCCTTTAATCATTTTGCCGTCTTCAACCCATTGAATCTCTACAACTTTTGCATGTCTGTCCAAGCGCCAAGAATCTCTTCTTACATAAAACCCTAATCTGCAATTGTTCTTAACGTACATCTGATAAATATTTATTCTTTCTGACATATCAATCAAAGAATTTTATTGTCTGTTAGTCTTTTCAGCCTTGCTGCCAACGTTTGGGCTATATGTAGTTCTGTGCAAAAATGCCACCACTTTTCAGCCATTCAACAAAGTTAGCAAATAATCTCAGAACTTCGGTTAAGCACAAAATACAGCATTACTTATAGCCTCGTGTTGTGCGGTCGGCATCTATTTCACGTGTTTTAATTTTCTACGATTTAAGTATTCTTTAAATTCGGTAAAAGTCATTCCTTTGGTTTCTTTTGCGATTTTTTCTTTTACTTCTCTAAAGTATTTAACTGTGTCAAACTCTTTTTGTTTTTTTTCTGATTTATTCATTTCGTATTATTTCTTTAGGTGAACGAATATCTAATTGTATGTGTCCGTTTTTGATGTTAATTGCATTGTAACCTCTTATTCTGAAAACATTTACTATGTGTTTAAAATTCCAACTTACTAAATAGTCTACTTTATATATGGTCGCACAAGCAATATGCCTACAATCATCAATGCTTGTTTGTCCAACAACTTTTTCTTTCACGTATTCTTCGGCAAGTTGATTAATTTCTTCAGTTATTTCGACAAATTCAGTTTGATTTTTGTCAAGACTCAAAAAATGTTCTTTTACTGTTTCTGGAGCGTTCTCAAGTTCAAACTCACAAAGATCAGAGTAAACACAGATTATTTCTCCGTTTTTAACCATTTCAAAAAGCATTTCAGTTTCTTCTTGAAATTCAACGTCATAAACTCCACCAAAAACAGAAGTGTCAAAATATAGTCTTAATTTTCTCATTTTCTAAAGATAAAAAATCTTTTAGAAATCGAAGTATTTTATGTAGCAGAATTTTTTTTTATGTCGCTTTACAACGTTCAAGTATAAGCGTAGTGCGGATTTCGGAGCAATTCCCTGTCCGCTTACCGCAAAGTTTATTAGAAGCAAAAATGCTCATTTTTATCAGTTCAGCCCGCATTACGCTTATACAATGTTGGCGGTTCGTTGTGTGTCCTGCGTTACTTGGGGATACAAGATAGTGATTAAGTTCATTGAAAACAAGTAACATAACTGTAATTGAGATGAGAGTCTCATTGGTATTTAGAAACGACCCTGGCATTTGTTTCAGGTGGATTCACGTAAAGAGTACGATGAGGATTGGTCTCTCGGCTGGGAGTGATTAGGCACACCAGTCAAACCGCCTTATGGGGCTTTCCTTTCACGGGTTGGTCTTGAGCGATAAGGTTAAATGCACTACCTGTGTTGTTTTCAGAGTAGTTTGCTATGGTAGGAGTAAAGAAGCTGAAAGAGACGAGATTGAACCCTTGTAGAAGTGTCGTAAACAACTTTAGTATTGTCAAAATCGAGGGATGGGCGGTCTTGCGAGAACAGAACTTGACATGATACCTATTTCTGGTCAAGTGGCAATCGGCATAAAGAGGGCAGGAGCTTTGCTTACGGCTCAATTACGGAACAGAGAAGCTAATTAATAGTGCAAAAATACCACAACCCCGAAGGGCAAGGTAGAAAGTAGCGATACTGTTAATTAGTGGCGGATTAGTCTGTAGTAGTGATGAAGTTTCTGTAATGGAAATGGAGCGAAGGGACTGACTTAACAGTTTTAAATTGTATTACAACTAAAGATTTTTTTAGGATGATTTTCAAAGAGAAACAAAAGTCGCAACCGATATTAAAGCGACAGGTATGGGATGCCTTTAAAAAGGTAAAGAGTAACAAAGGTAATTTCAGGTGTTGATAATTTGTCAGTACAAGAGTACATTCACGTCCTATGAAATACTTATATCCTGTATGGAATAGGTTAGCCAGTGGTAGTTATTTTCCAGTACTGTGCGCGAGGTAGAAATACCCAAAGAAGACGGTCGAATCAGGAAGCTTGGCATTCCAACAGCATAAGACCGAACGGCTCAAATGGTAATAAGAGAAGAATTAGAACAGATTGTAGATAAACAGTTTAGTAAAGATTCTTTTGGCTATCGACCAAACAAATCAGCGCATCAAGCCATAAAGCAATGCAGGGAAAACTGCATGAAAATGGATTGGGTGATAGATTTGGATATCAAGAGTTTTTTTGATGAGATAGACCATGACTTAATGCTTAAAGCATTAGGACATTTTACCAAAGAAAAGCATATTCACTTGTATGTAGCACGTTGGTTAAAGGCTCCAATTCAAAAGAAAGACGGTAGTATTCATTCACGAGACAAAGGCACACCACAAGGAGGTGTTATTAGCCCATTACTGGCAAACATTTTCTTGCATGTTGTTTTTGATAAGTGGATTGAGAACAACCACCCGGAAGTAAAGTTTGAGCGCTATGCTGATGATATTATCATCCATTGCGATAATTTTAAACAAGCCTTGCGGACGTTGGAAGCGGTAAAAGCCCGATTTAAACAGTGCAAATTGCAGATAAAAGACGGCAAGAGCAATATCGTGTATTGCAAACGCAACCAAAAGAAGCATCCACCATTTAAGGTTCATTATGTAACATTCGATTTTCTTGGATTTACATTTAAGCCAAGAATGGTAAAGGGCTATTTTGGGAACTTTCATTTGGGATTTACACCGTCAATCAGTCGTAAACGACAGAAACGCATCAATCAAACTTTGTTTAAGATGAAACTTCATCGTATGGTTCATTTACGCCTGCCAGATTTGGCAGGCATAATAGCAGAAAAAGTACGAGGTTGGATTAACTATTACGGCAAAGTAAGAATGAGTGAATTACATTATGTATTCCGTTTCTTGAACATGCGTCTGGCAAAATGGGTACGCAACAAATATCGGAGATTTAGGCGTAAACACTGGTTTTTTGCCTACAAATGGTTACAGGAAACTGCAAAGCATTATCCTAATCTGTTTGTGCATTGGCAATACGGTTTTACGCCATAGACTTGTTAAGAAGAGCCGTATGATGGGAGACTATCACGTACGGTTCTGTGAGAGGTTTAGGGGTAGATTCCCCTTTACCTACTCGACTTTTCAACAATCTATAAAGTTGAAGTTTACCACTACCAATATTTAAATTTACTCTGCTAATTTTCTATAATTGGTTTATATTTATTCCAATTATCTACAATTGCCCAAATATTAATTCCTAATAAAATTAATGCTATTCCAATAGTTGACATTTCGAGAACGAGATGATGCGTAAATATTCCAACAATTACAGGAAGAAGTATTATTGACCCCAAAGCTCTTGTTTTAGGAATAGCAATTAATATTCCTCCAATGATTTCTACGATTGCAACTAATGGAAGTATCCATTTAATTGTCATAAATGCGTTCATAATTTGCATCATTTCTTCAGACATTTCAGGCATTGGCATATAGTGAAAGAATTTGTTTAAACCTGAATTAACCATCATTAATCCAAGTAAGATACATAAGCCAGTTAGAATTTTGTTTTTCATAATTAGTCGGTTTTTTTATGGATTTAATATTATTCACAAATAGAGATTGTTATAATTTGTAAATAGTTTTCAATGCTGATTTAAGAGTGGTTGGCTTTCTGCCTAATATTATTTCTAAATCGTTGGATTTTATTTCATACAGATGGTTTTTAACATCCTCCGTAAAACCTGCCGCAATAAATATGGCTTCTTCTGGAACGCCAAGTTTATTCAGCATCTCAGGAAATTCAGCTGTATTGACATTGTTATATATAACTTCTTTGCCAGAAAGTTCGGTTAATATGCGAGCAACATCTTCATAAGAATATAATTGACCACCAGTAAAGTTATATGTTTTGTTTTCGTGTCGGTCTTCGGCAAGTACTAGGGCTGTTCCTTCTGCCAAATCCTTGCGATAAACAAACGGAACTTTTCCGTCACCAGCCGGAAGGAATATTCCGGTTTCAACAACTTTTTCTCCGGCAAACATTGGTACGGCATCACTATATAATGAGTTTCGCAGAAATGTATATTTAAAACCATTGTTTTTGATATAATCCTCAGTTCGAAAATGATCGTCCAGAAAAGATTTAATTGCAGAACGTGTAATATCGGTTAATGCCACTCCTGTATAAATAATGTGTTTTACTCCGTTTTCTTTGGCAAGATTTATCACATTTTTATGTTGTTCCAAACGGTTTTGGTCAAGACCTGAAATTAATAATAATTTATCAACTCCTTTTAATGCTTTGGAAAGAGAGTCAGTATCGTTATAATTTCCAATTTTGACATCAATACCTTTTTCTTTTAAGTTTTCCCCTTTTTCGACAGTTCGCACTAATGCTGAAATTTTGTTAGGTGGAAATCCTTTTTGAATTAAAAAATCTATAGTTGCACTTCCTAAGTGTCCTGATGCTCCAGTTATTAATATCATATTTTTTAAAATGTATTAGTTTATGAAGACAAAAATACTATCTTTGATATACAAAAAATAGTATGTTACTAAAAAGTATTACTATACTTTTGTATAGTTAACTAAATAAAAATAAGAGAATGAATGAGTTAATAAAAACAAAATCTGTGATGAATTGCCCTAAAAGCTTTGTGCTTGCTGTAAATGATACTTTAAATGTAATTGGCGGGAAATGGAAAATTAGTATTATTGCTTCACTACTTCAGAGTAAAATGAGATTCAAAGATTTACAGGAAGTCATAGTAAAAATAACACCTCGTATGTTATCTAAAGAATTGAAAGAATTAGAGTTGAATGGCGTAGTAAATAGGATTGTACAACCTAGCAAGCCTGTTTTGATTGAATATGAACTTACGGAATCGGGTAAACAATTGTCAGAAGTTATTGATTCAATTATAGATTGGGGTCTTAATCATAGAAGTGTTACTATTAATACTATTAAAAAAGATTAATTTTTTAGGTGTTAGATGCGTTAATAAATTATTTGATTCTTTTAGTCAACCTATTTCAGTACGACCACAGTTTTTTACATTACTGCCAACTAGTATATATCCACAAAAATACACCACTTTTTTAATTTTTAGGCTTGTTTTTATACTTTTTTGCCATTTTGTCTAATGGACTTTCTATCTTTTTAGTGCTTTTTTGACTAATATGAGTATAAACTGTAGTCGTTTTGATACTGCTATAGCCTAAAAACTTTTGTATATATCTTATGTCTGTCCCGCCTTATAACAAATTCTGACTAACGTAAAATTATATCACTGTAAATCAGTTGTTTATATTTTATTCAACATTTCAATTTTCAATCCAAATTTACTCATTTTACGTTAGCCGAGGGACTAAAGTTTCTATGAGTCTATGAGGGATTGCTATCAACGTTTTTCCCCTATGGACTTTAAGTAATTGGCTATATTGATTTTGTACTTTGCCTTAGCATCTATTAAGGCATCTTTTGCTTCTTGGGCTATAGCTCTGGCTTCTAATAAATCTGATAAACTGGTTAAGCCTGCATCATAATTGTTTTCCATTTCTTTTTGGTGTTCTACAGCTTGACTCACGGATGTTTGGGCAATATCAATTTGTTTATAGCTTTCTGTTAAATCTCTATAAGCTTTTGACATTTGCAGTTGCAATAGTTCAGAATTTTGCTTTAAGCTATTTTTTGCAATCTCCATCTTAATTTCATGCTCTTGCTTCTTGTAGGTTCCTCCCCACCAATCTGAAATGGGAATAGATAAGGTTGCAAATACTAATCCGTATGTATTATCCTGATCAATCATATCTAAATACATGCCTCCAACGCCAACAGCTAACTGGGGTAACAATTCCCCATTGGTCATTTTCTTTTGCAATTCTTCAGTTTCAACAGCTTTGTTAAGCATTTTATATTCTTCTCTGTTTTTTAATGCTAAATCTGTTTCTGTATAATAATTTTGAGGAGGTAATATAGTTGTTATAGAATCTATAACATTAAAATTTTCGGTGTATGGTATGCCAAGGTGTTGAGAAAATGTCATTTTTAAAATATCGATTCCATTGTTGAGTTTTAACTTATTTCCTTCAACTTTATTGAGCTCTAATTGTACTTTTAACAGGTCGCTTTTTTTGACCAAACCAGCATCATAAAAATCACCCACTTCTTTAAGCAGTTCTTTTAAGAGTTTTTCATAGTTCCTAAGCGTTATTGTTTTTTCATTTAAGGCTACCAAATTCCAATAATAGTCTTCAGTGGTCACTAGTATTTCAGATTTGGTTAAGTTATACTGGTATTGGGTAACATCTTCATTCACTTCTGCCAATTTATTTCCAGTTCTGATACGTCCACCTGCATATAATGGTTGTACAGCTGTTACCATAGCTGTATTTGCATAATCTAAGGTTTGTATGTTAATGGGTGGCACATACGCAAATTGTGTGGCTGTTTCTAAATGGGCGGGATTACCATCATAAACAGGTAGATCCATGGCATCGGTTTTTATGTCCAAAAAATTCTTGGACGATTTAAATGCAAAGGCAGAAGCACTTACCGTTGGGAAATATTTGGTAAAAGCATTTTTTCTAACCTTTCCAGAAGCTTCCAATTTTAATTGTGACTCTTTTAAACGCTTATTGTTTTCTAGAGCCAATTCTTTACAAGCATTTAATGTAAGTGTTTGAGCAATTGAAGTCGCACCAAAAAACAATAATATCGCTACAATACTTAATTTTTTCATTTTGTTCTTTTTTTTAAAATATTAATCATTTTTTAATGCTTTTGCTGATTTTCTTTCTTCTGAACGACCTATGGATTTCCAATACAGTACTGGTAAAACCAATAGGGTAAGTGCCATACCTGTAAGTAAGCCAAAACAAATGACAGTACCTACCATTCCCACAAGGACGAGCCGCTTTAGAATCATTGGTATTACACCAACTGCTGCTGCTGAAGAGGTTAGAAAAATAGGACGCATTCTACGCTTGCCTGTCGCCAGACCAGCTTCTTCGTAAGACATCCCATGCTTATGTACTAACTGACTTGCGTAGTCTATAAGTATAATGCCGTTTCTTACCACTATACCCACAAGTACCATTATACCTACAAAAGCAGTAAAGCTAAATGGATAGTTCATTACCAACAAGCCTAAGCCTGCTCCAAAAATACTGAGCAGATAGTTGACATAATAAGCAATGCTTTTCTAATTGTTTTAAACTGAAACATCAAAATAAAAAATATGACAATGATACTTACTCCTAAAGAAATAGTCATGGGAATAAAGTTTTCAATAGTTGCCTCATGATCTCCCCCATAGGTAATTACAGTTCCTTCAGGAAGTTCTAAAGCATCTATTAAAGGTCGCACTTCTCTAAAAACATTATCGGCTATACTTCCTCTTACAACATCTCCCATTATGGTGTTGGTGCGTACGCCATTTCTTCGTGAGATAGTGCCTTCTGTCCATTCTGGTTTTAAAGTACTTAGAGAGCGTAAGGGTAATGTTTCAAGTGTTAATAAAGATGTTATGTATTGGTTGCCTAAATCATCAATACTGTTTTTTTGATAGTCTTCCTTAGAAAGAATCACACTAATAGGATAATCGTCTTCCCAAACGGTTGTTAAAGGCATACCATCCAATGAAATTAGCAGTGAAGAAGCCACTAACGATTTTGCGTATCCTAACTGGTTTGCTTTATTCCTGTTCAGTTCCACAGAAATTCCCTGTCTCTTTTCGTCCCAGTCACTTCTTACCCATTCTAAACCTTCGTTAGCTTTTAATATTGAGGTTACTTTGTTTCCAACCGTCTTCAAATCTTTTATATTATTGGAGGCAATCCTGACTTCAATAGGAGCCTTAAAATCCTCCATTGCCAGTTGTTTCCATTTAATATGTGCTTTTGGAAAGGCACCTTTATATTTTACGCTATATTCATCTAGAATTTCTATTGTGGCTTCATTGGATATAGTATTTAGTAAGAGTTGCCCATAGTTTTTTGCTGGTAAATGCGGTGCGTACAAAGCGTTAAACCTTGGAGAACCGTTACCTATAAAACTGGCAATGTTAGTAATGCGTTTGTCTTTGCTTAATATGGTTTCTAAACTGTCTATAACGCTTTCTGTTTTGGAAATAGAGGAGCCTTCTGGCAAATAAACCTCTATAGCAAATTGTTTTCTGTCCATTTCAGGAAACAATTTTTGATCAACATTCATAAAAAACAGTATTCCTATGACTATAGACAGCACTCCTGCAAGTATGGTTGATTTTGGATTTTTAAAACAATATGAAAGTGTTTTATCAAACTGATTTTGCAATAGATCCAACAAACTTTTCCTTTGCTTTTCATCAGGGTTTTTATCCTCTTGATGGAGCCCTTTTTTTATAAACACATAACACATAAAAGGGATTAATAATACAGCGACAAGCATTGATATACTTAATGCAATGCCAATAGTAATAGGTAAACTTCCTGCAAAATCTTTGGCAATGCCTGTTAAGAAAAATAATAGTGGGAAAAATGCGGTACAAATTGCAGCAGAAGCTGTTAACACAGGTATAAACAACTCTGTAGCGGCTTTCCAAGCGGCATCCCAAGGTTTTTCACCATGATCCAACTTTTCTACATGGCTGTCTATTACCACAATAGCATTATCTACTACCATGCCTAGCACGACAATTAAAGTCGCCAATGATACAATATGCAATTGAAGCCCTACCATTTGCATAATTCCAATAGTAATTAAAATGGAAATTGGTATTGATACGGTCGCTACAGTCGCCACTCTAAAGGGCAAGAGCAACATGGTAACAATAATGACTGCAATGATTGCTATCATAAATTCCACTAAAAAATGGGATATGGAATCATCTACCACTTCTGGTAAATTTGATATGGTATTTAGTTGGACATCACTCCCTAATTTTTCTGAAAATTTAGTTAGCACTTCTTGAACGTCTTCTCCAAAATACACGATATTGTTCCCTTTTTGCATTTCTAACGAAAGCAGTAATGCGTTTGTACCGTTATTTTTTATAAAGTTCTCTGGCTTTTCATAACGTCTTTCTATGTAGGCAACATCTTTTAAACGTATAATATTACCCTGAGGATCTGAATATACTATTTGTTCTTCTAAATCTTCTTCTGATTCAAATCTAGGCGGTAAGTGGATTGGTAAATCTAAATCACCATTATCTAAGGTGCCAGAATAATTGATGGATTCTTGTAGTTGGAATGAAGCCAAAACCATTGTTGGCTTTAGGTTAAACTCTTTTAGCTTTTCGGGCTTTATATATACGTAAATTTCTTCTTTTTGTTCGCCGAATGTCTTTATTTTTGAAACAGCAGGTATTTTTCTGATTTCAGCTTCCAAATTATCCATGATCTCACCAAGTTCTCGATAGCTTTTATGATTGGATGACATGGTAATCAACAGTGCAGAGGTGTCTCCAAAATCATTTGTTCCAATAAGTGCCAGAACACCCGTGGGGACTTGTAACTCGTTAAGACCATGTCTTAATTTTGACCAAAACTTATCCGCATTTTTAACATTGGGGTTCAATTCAACATAAATGATCATTTGCCCTTCTTTGGATTGTGAATAGGTTTTTGACTTGTTCACTTCTTCATAACCAAATATATAATCTTCAACAACTTTAGTGAGTCGTTCTTCAACTTCTAATGAGGTAAACCCGGGATAAACACCAATAACCAAACCTTGGCGTACAGTAAACTCGGGATATTCTCGTCTTGGCATATTTTTTAAACCTATAGCACCCAAGATCATAAATACAACCACTATGGAAACCACAATTTGGTAATGCTTCATAGCGACTTCAATAATATTCATTCCTTTTTTCATAAAAATGTACTTATACAATTAAAACACAGTGTGGAAAATTTAGTAACTAACTTTATCATTGTCAGTCAATTTGTGCTGTCCTTCAGTAACTATAATATCTCCCTTTAAAAGTCCTGATACTACTTCAATTTGGTTGTTTTCAAAAGAACCAAGCTCAACCAATTGTTTTGAGACCTTTTTAGATTCTGGGTTGACCTTAAACACATAATTTTTACCATTTTCATCTTTAATTACCGCTCTATATGGGATTGTCAATTTTCCTTCAGACGGCATTAAATTGATATTAACGTCACAAGCCATTCCTGATTTTATTAAAAGATCCTTGTTTGAAATAAGAATTTTCACCTCGTAGGTTTTGGACAATCTGTTAGCTATTACACTTACTTTTTCTATATTTCCCATAAATACTTTGCTTCCTAAAGCAGGAATGATAACGGAAGCTTTTTGGTTTTTTTTTATAGAATTGATCTCATTTTCTGGTACAGATATCCTTACATAGACCTCGTTTAGCGACACTAGATTAAAAATGGGAGTTCCAGGAATAGAAGCTGAACCCACTTCAACATTTCTAGTGCCAATGAATCCTGATGATGGCGCTCGTAAGGTGCAGTTTTCCAGATTTCGCAGAGCCACAAGATTTACAGATTTTGCCTGATCTAATTTTGATATGGCATCCTGCATTTGAATTTCAGGAAGACTGCCCTTGTCGTAAACCGATTTCAGCCTTGCATAGGCATCTTTGGCTTGATTTAAGGTCGCCAAGGTGCCGTTATAGGTGTTCAGTGGAGAACTGTTGTCTATTTGAGCCAATATTTGTCCTTTTTTTACCCAATCTCCTTCTTCCACCATAATGGAAGTTACTACACCTGGAAGCAAAAAACTCAATGGAGTGGACACCTTAGGTTCTACAGTACCATTATAACTAAGCTGATTACCTATAGTGTCTCCCTTTACTTGAAAAATATTTACTTTATAGCCCGCTTTTGTTGCATTGGTATTGGTTGTTTCTTTTTTTTCTGAACAACCTAACATAAGTATTAGGACAACTGCAGGTAAAACTCGGTTTAAAATAATATTCATAATTAAATTCTGTTTAGCGTTTTACTATTAATATTTTCGGTATATAATAATGGAGACAAAGGTGATGTACTTATTTTGTTTAGAAAAGGTCTTAAGTATGCTTAAATTGGTTTAAATAAGGGATTTTTTGATATTTATGAATTTTTCTATTATATTATATCGTATCAAAAAAAAATATTAAAACACTGTATAACAATGCATTGATGTGTTATATAAGAATAAATAGTATTGGTCTAAAAAAGGTTTTATCTTCTTGGTTAGTATGTTTTATGGGCTAAAAAACCACACTGGAATTGAAAACAAAGCAAAATCCATACCTGAAGCCATCACTCGGGTTCTGCTTTTGTGAATAATAGATTTCTAACAAAACCGTCCTTTTTTGGAATCGTGAATAACTCTGCTTTAAATATTTCAACTTCATATTTTAACAGGTGCATTCTCCATAATATCACAAACGATTAAAATCCTTTTTGATTTATGTTAGGATGGTATAAGCCAGAAAAGAACATCAATCTCACTTGAACTAAGTTAAATTTTTTCTGTATGCCGAGGGAGAAATGCCTGTGTTTTTTTTGAAATATTTACCAAAAGACGATTGATCACTAAACTGAAGCTCATCTGCTATTTGAGCTATGGTGAGAGATGAGTTGGCCAATAGGTTTCGAGCTTCTATAGTTACTACTTCATCAATTAATTGCGAGGCTGTTTTGCCTGAAACCTTTTTTAATACTTTTGATAAGTGTCCTGAGGTTACGCATAAAATATCGGCATAAAATTGTACTGTTCTCTCACTTTTAAAATTCTCTTCAAGTATTCTAAAAAATCGAAGGGTCAACTCTTCTTGTCTTGATAATGATGTTTTGTAAGTGGTAATTTGTTTTTTATAAATTGTTGCCAATTCATACATTAAAAGATTAAAAGTGTGCAGGATGATTTCATCTTTATAATAAAAAGCATCATCCATTTTTCCTTGGAGAAATTTTGTGATGGTTTTGAAAATGCTCAATTCTTTTTTGTTAAGAACAAGCTTGAATATATTTTTAGCTATTAAAAAATTAAAAACCTCTATTTCGGTTTTATTAAAGACATTTTTTAATAAAAAATCTAGCGTAAAGCTAATTTCAATAACTTCAAGTTCTTGGCTTATTTCTAAAATATGAGTAACTGTATTGGGAACGATAACAATGATTTCGTTTTTTTGTACTTCATACTTTAGAATGTTGAGTTGTAATTTTATCTTTCCAGAAACAACCAACAAAACAGCGTAATTATCAAACCTAAATGGATATGATAAAGGAACTTCTTTAAATTTATTTTTTGAAGTATGGATATGTAAACCTTCATGCTGTGGTTTTTCTCCAAGAATTTCAATGATGTCGTATATTGTATGTTTTTTAATTTGTTTATTTTCCAACATTAACAGAAATAATCATCTCTCCAAATATAGTATATTTTTAAACCAATTAATGCTTAGTTCCAAAAATCTTATACATGCTAACTGGTGTATGATTGGTTGCAACTTTTTTATTTAATTTAATGTGAGTTCGATTTAAGCTGACAATTTATTTTCAATAATTTCAAGGTTTAGTCGGTAGGATATCATTATTTTACTATTGATTTGCATTAGAGAGTTTTTCCTAATATCTATATCAAACTCGTGTCATTTACTTTAAAAATGCTCATACACTCCAAGCCCAAATAAAGCAAAATCGTATTTAACTGGATCTTTGATATCGAGTTTTCTTAAGTTTTTGTCTAATTCTTTTACAGCTTTAGCATCGTTTTGTTTCCGTTTTAATAATCCTAACTTTCGAGCGACTCTCGCCGTATGAACGTCCAAAGGACAAGACAATAGAGCAGGAGAGAGGTTTTGCCAAATCCCAAAGTCAACTCCATTTTTATCTTGTCTTACAAACCAACGCAACATCATGTTGAGGCGTTTGGTCGCTGAATTTTTTAAAGGATCACTGATGTGTTTTTTGGTGCGTTCTGGACAACCAAAAGCCATAAATTCTCTTTTGAAATGATGAATGGCAGTTTGCAAATTATCATCGACTTGATGCTTGACAAAAATGTCTTCTAAACTATTATATTTTTGATACAATTGTTGTAAAGCCTTGAAAAAATATTTTAAATCTTCAGCATTAAAGGTTCTGTGCACAAATCCGTTACAAGCTTTTAAATCAGATTTACTGTGATTTTTGATAAAATCATAAGGAGAATTCCTCATAATTTTTAGTAGTCTTTCCCCGCTGTTCAAAATACTTTTTCGATTGCCCCAAGCTATGGTTGCAATTAAAAATCCACTGATCTCAATATCTTGTTTTAAAGAAAACTGATGTGGAATTTGAATGGGATCATCTTTGATAAAATCAACCGTATTATAGGTTTCAACTTTATGGTCGAGAAAAGCTTTAAGTTCAGAATGGTTCATCTATCTAATGATTTGCCCATCTTTCATTTCTAATTTTCTATCAGCCATATCCGCTAGTCCTTTGTTATGAGTGACAATCACAAAGGTTTGGTTAAATTCCTCACGCAAATCAAAAAAGAGGTTGTGTAATTGCTCTGCAGTAACAGAATCGAGGTTACCAGAAGGTTCATCGGCTAAAATCACCGACGGATTATTAATGAGTGCTCTCGCTACGGCAACGCGTTGTTGCTCGCCACCACTGAGTTCGCTAGGTTTGTGATGAATACGGTTTTTAAGATTTAAAAACTCTAAAAGTTCTGTAGCTTTGTGTTCGGCTTCTTTTTTGGATATTTTATTGATAAACGCTGGGATACAAACATTTTCAAGTGCAGTAAATTCGGGTAACAATTGATGGAACTGAAAAATAAATCCAATATTTTGATTTCTAAATTTAGCCAAAGCTTTGTTTTTAAGTTTAGCCACATCCACATCATTAATTTTAATGATTGTATTTGCATTTTTATCAGCTTTCTCAAGCGTTCCAACAATTTGCAAGAGCGTAGTTTTACCAGCTCCTGAAGAACCTACAATAGAAACTATTTCACCTTTTTTGATATCAATTGACACATCATCAAGGACTTTTAAGTCACCGTAATGTTTATTAATATGTTTTGCTTGAATCATATTTTGACTAATGAACGACGAAAATACAATTTTTGAAAGTAAAATTTTAGATGTATTAATAAAATAAATTGTGGAATAATTAAGTTCAATTAGGTTAATAATTCTATTAAAGATTTTCAATGATAATTCTCTTGAGCCACGAATGCACGAATAATTTTGAACTCATCCTTGTATAAGTGGTTTTTAAAATACAAATACTTATAATGATTTGTAAAATCTAAATCACCAATTTGGTCAACTTCAAACAAACAATTTTATACTTCTAAACTCACGTAAGAATCATTTTTAGAGGGCAACTCGGTTTCTCCCATCAAATATTGATCCACTTCTCTGGCGGCTTCTCGACCTTCTGAAATGGCCCAAACCACAAGAGATTGCCCGCGGCGTGCGTCACCAGCGACAAATATTGATGGATTTGAGGTTTGATAAGACTTAGCTTTAACCGTTCCAGCTTGAGTTTGCTCAACATCTAAACTTTTTAAAAGTTGATTTTCTGGCTGAGTAAAACCAATAGCTAATAATGCAAGTTCACAGGGAATAAGGCGTTCTGTGCCTTCAATTTCTTGCATTTGTTGGCGACCAGCTTGATTCACCCATTCAATATCCACAAGTTTGATATGTGTTAGCTTGCCTTTTTCGCCTATAAATTCCTTAGTCAACACACTCCACTGGCGCTCGCCACCTTCTTCGTGAGAGGATGAAGTTCTGAGTGTCATTACCAATTTGGCTAAGGATCTTGTTCTGTTCGGCTATTAGGTGGTTTTGGCATAAGTTCTAATTGCAATACCGTAGTCGCAGATTGTCGATGCGATGTACCAATACAATCTGAACCTGTATCACCACCTCCAATAACTACTACATTTTTACCTTTTGCTGAGATTTGGTCTTCAATATCTTGTCCTGAGACTTTTTTATTTTGCTGAGTTAAAAAATCCATAGCAAAATGAATCCCTTCTAAATCTCTACCAGGAATAGGCAAATCTCTTGGCACTGTTGATCCTGTGCAAATGACAATGGCATCAAAATCTTCTTTAAGCTCGTCAGGGTTGATATTTTTACCTACTTCAGCATTTACTTTAAAACGAACACCTTCATCGTCCATAATTTTTATGCGACGCTCGACCACCCATTTTTCGAGTTTAAAATCGGGAATACCGTAGCGCAAAAGTCCACCTATATTAGATTCTCGTTCAAAAACCGTTACCCAATGTCCAGCTTTGTTGAGTTGGTCAGCGACAGCTAAACCTGCAGGACCTGAACCGATAATTGCTATTTTTTTATCCGTGCGTTGCTCAGGCGGATCGACTTTGATGAAACCTAATTCATGTGCTTTTTCAGCTATGGTTTTCTCAATATGTTCTATCGCCACGGGTGGTTTGTTAATCCCTAAAACACAGCTGGTTTCACATGGTGCTGGGCAAATTCTGCCTGTAAATTCAGGGAAATTATTAGTTGAATATAAAATTGAAGTGGCTTCTTCCCAATTTTCTTCGTGCACTGCTTCATTAAACTCGGGTATGATGTTGCCAAGAGGACAACCAGAATGACAAAACGGCACACCACAATCCATACATCTTGCCGCTTGGGTTTTGGTTTTTTCTACAGGGAATTCTTTATAAATTTCTTTAAAATCACCAACCCGTACTTCTGGCGGTCTTGTTTCTGGTAATTCTCTATCGTATTTTAAAAATCCGTCTTGTTCTTTCATTAGGCTACTATTTTTTCCTGTCTCTTTTCCTTTTTTGATTCTAAAATTCTTTTGAAGTCGTGTGGTATAACCTTAATAAATTTGAGTTTAAAGTTTTCAAAATGGTCTAAAATATATTTTGCTTTTTCACTCTTGGTAAATTGATAATGATTTTTAATCAATTCCTTAAGCTCTTCAAAATCTTTATCTTTTGGTTGTTCTAATCCAACCAATCCTTTATTACATTTATTTTCGAAACTGTCATCATCGTCTAAAACATAAGCGATTCCGCCACTCATTCCAGCGGCAAAGTTTTGTCCAGTTTGTCCTAAAACCACAATACGACCACCTGTCATATATTCGCATGCGTGGTCGCCAACACCTTCTACAACGGCTTTTACACCGGAGTTTCGAACGCCAAAACGCTCACCAGCCATGCCATTGATGTATGCTTCACCAGAAGTTGCACCATAAAATGCCACATTGCCGATTAAAATATTTTCATCAGCTTTAAAGGTGGAATTTTCAGGCGGATAAATAATGAGTTTGCCGCCAGATAAGCCTTTTCCGAAGTAGTCATTAGACTCACTCGAAACTTCAAAAGTGATACCTTTTGCCAAGAATGCGCCAAAACTTTGACCAGCAGATCCACTAAATTTATAATGTAAAGTATCGTCATCAAGTCCTTTGGCTTTAAATTTCTTACTAACTTCATGAGATAAAATAGCACCTACGGAACGATTGATATTGATGATATCAAATTCGGCTTTTAAAGGTTGAAGATCTTCAAAAACGGGCTTGGCTTTTTCTAAGAGTTTCCAGTCCAAAACCTCATCCATTTCATAATCTTGTTCAATTTGTTTGTAAACCCCGATTTGTTCTGGAATATGTTCCTGATATAAAATTGGACTTAAGTCTAAATCTTTGAGTTTCCAAAACGGTACATCTTTTCTCACTTTCATAACTTCAGAATGACCAACCATATCATTGATGGTCCTAAAGCCAAGTTGTGCCATGATTTCTCTTAAATCTTGAGCTAAAAATTTAAAATAATTTACTACATGGTCAGGATTACCTGTAAAGAGTTTACGCAGTTCTGGGTTTTGAGTAGCTACGCCTACCGGACAAGTATTGGTATGGCATTTACGCATCATAATACAACCTTCAACTACCAAAGTCGCTGTAGAAATTCCCCATTCTTCAGCGCCAAGTAAGGTTGCTATAGCGAGGTCTCTTCCTGTTCTAATTTGACCATCGGCTTGAACGGTAATTCGACTTCTCAGGTTATTTTTAACTAAGGTTTGATGTGCTTCAGATAAGCCTAATTCCCAAGGTAAACCCGCGTGTCTAATAGAAGTTAAAGGAGAAGCTCCTGTACCGCCATCGGCACCAGAAATCAAGACGACATCGGCGTTGGCTTTAGAAACGCCTGCGGCAACTGTGCCAACACCAGCTTGTGAAACCAATTTAACATTCACACGAGCATGTCGATTGGCATTTTTTAAATCAAAAATAAGTTGAGCTAAATCTTCAATAGAATAAATATCGTGATGCGGTGGTGGAGAAATCAAACCTACACCTGGTGTGGAATGTCTAACCCGACCAATCCATTCATCAACTTTGTGACCTGGCGACTGTCCACCTTCGCCAGGTTTTGCGCCTTGTGCCATTTTAATTTGAAGTTCGTCAGCATTGGCGAGATAATAACTGGTTACGCCAAATCGTCCTGAAGCGACTTGCTTAATGGCAGAACGCTCCCAATCGCCGTTGGGCTTGACTTCAAATCTGGCTTCATCTTCGCCACCTTCACCGCTGTTGCTTTTTGCTCCAATACGGTTCATAGCAATGGCCAGTGTAGAATGGGCTTCATGCGAAATAGAACCAAAAGACATAGCACCTGTGGCAAAGCGTTTCATAATGTTTTCGGCGGGTTCGACTTCAGCTATGGGAATAGGTGTTCTTTTTTTAAATTCAAACAAACCCCTTAAGGTCAAATTGTCCTTGAGTTGGTCATTGATTTTATGAGCAAATTTTTTGTAAAGTGAAAAATCATCTGTTCGTGTAGAGTGTTGAAGCAAATGAATGGTTTCTGGATTAAACAAATGTTTTTCTCCGCGTTGCTTCCATTGGTAAACACCACCAACTTCTAATTTTTGATTGGTTTGTTTATGAGTTGGAAAGGCGTGTCTGTGTCTAACTAAAACTTCCTTAGCTAAGCCGTCAAAATCAATACCGTCTATTCTTGAAATGGTGCCTGTAAAACACTTTTCAATAACAGTTGAATGTAATCCAAGTGCTTCAAAAATCTGTGCACTTTGATAAGATTGCAGAATGCTGATACCCATTTTAGATAAAATCTTAAGAAGTCCATAACCAATAGCCTTTTGATAATTCTCAATAGCTTTTTCTTTAGATAAACCAGATTTAAGTTTTCCTTTATCGTGTAAATTTTCAATTGAACGAATGGCTAAATAAGGATTAACGGCACTTGCTCCATATCCAATTAAGGTGGCAAAATGGTGAGTTTCTCGCGTATCACCAGATTCCACAACGAGTCCTGTTTGTGTTCTTAAGTTTTTTCGAACCAAATGTTGATGTATGGCACCAGTAGCCAGTAAAGACGGAATTGGTGCAGTGTTTTTGTCGATGCCTTTATCAGAAATGATCAAGACTTTTTTGCCATCGAGTGTAGCTTTTTCAGCTTCGAGGCAGATGGCATCTAAACCTTGTTTCAATCGACCAGGTTGGTTATCCGCTTGGAAAACAGCTTTGATAAATGCGTAATCAAAACCTTTAGATTTCAGATGTTTAAATTTTTCAATATCAGCGTCGGTTAAGACTGGTTGAGAAATATGGATTTGCTTGGTATGTAATTCGGTTTCATCTAAAATATTTAAACTTTCACCAACCCGAGTAAAAAGTGACATGACCATACGTTCTCTAATCGGGTCAATTGGCGGATTGCTCACTTGAGCAAAAAGCTGTTTAAAATAATTTGCTATGTGCTGACTTTGCTTACTTAAAATGGCTAAAGGCGTATCTGCACCCATTGAGCCAATTGGTTCAGTGGCACGTTCGACCATATCTGATAAAATAACTTTGAGTTCTTCAGAAGTATAGCCATAAGCCCGTTGACGTTTTAAAAGCGATTTATCAGAAAGCCGTTTTCTGTCAAATTGTGGTTTGGGTTGTAGTCTGAGTTTTATTCTTTGGTTGATGATCCACTGATAATATGGTTTATCTTTTACAATATTATTTTTAATTTCATCATCATATAAAATCTTTTTTTGATTCAAATCTGCCAAAATCATACGACCAGGTTGAAGTCTCCCTTTTTTAATAATGTCTTTTGATTTTATAGGTAGAGCACCAGCTTCTGAGGATAAAATCAATCGATTGTCTGATGTCACGCAATAACGTGCAGGACGAAGCCCGTTTCTATCTAAAGTAGCACATAGACGTTTGCCATCTGTAAAAATTAAGGCTGCTGGACCATCCCAAGGTTCCATAAGCGAGGCGTGATATTTATAAAAGGCTTTTCGTTCTTTGTCAATTGACTTATTATCTTGCCAAGCTTCAGGAACAATCATCATCATGACATGTTCAAGAGGTCTGCCTTCAAGCACTAACATCTCTATAATGGCGTCAAGATTAGCTGAGTCTGAATGTTCTGGATTGGTTACGGGTAATAGTTTTTGAAGCTCGTCATCGCTAAAGACTTTAGATTTAAAGTTAGCTTCTTTAGATTTCATTTTAGTAACATTGCCACGGATGGTGTTGATTTCGCCATTATGGGCTATAAAATGAAAGGGTTGAGCCAATTTCCAGTTCGGAAAAGTATTAGTCGAAAATCTAGAATGCACAATAGCAAAAGCACTTTTAAATTTGGGATTTTGTAAGTCTTCATAATAATGTCTAAGCTGATTGGTTCTGAGTTGACCTTTATAAATAAGACTGCGACAAGACAAACTACAAACGTAAAAGGCTTTGTTGTTGGCTTTAATCTCATTACCTATATAATGAGATGTGTAGTTTCTTAAGACAAATAGTTTACGCTCTAACTCAATTTCAGTTAAATCACCTTTTGCTTGAATAAATACCTGTTTTATTAAAGGTTCAACAGGTTTAGCACCGACACCAGGGATTTTTGAATCAACGGGAACTTTTCTGTAGCCTAATATTTCAAGATTTAGATCTCGTGCATTTTTTTCTAAAAGATCTAAACACTTATCGGCTACTGATTTTATTTTAGGTAAAAATAACATTCCAATACCTAAAAATTTTTCAGGATTACCTTTTAAATTAGCATCTTCTAAAAGAAGTTTTTTAAGGTTGTGGTTAATTTGAATTAAAATACCTGCACCATCACCTGTTTCTGGGTCAGCTCCAGTTCCGCCACGATGCTCCATATTTTCTAGCATTGTGAGTGCATCTGCTATGGTTTTGTGGTTTTGTTTGCCATCAACATTAACAATTGAGCCAATACCACAGGCATCATGTTCAAATTCAGGTTTATATAAAGAATTATTTTTCATTTATAATGCTAACTTTAATGTTAAAAATTTAAGCAAAATTATGAAAAATAGTATTTAAATTAGATTATATATTGTTAAATCATTTTATATTTAATAAATAAATAAAATATAAGCAATTAAATTAAAATATATGAAAAAATAAAAGTTTAAATGAAATATTCTTAATCTGATATTCCTTTTTGTATTAAACTTATTGCAAATCCGCCACCTTCTTTGAGCTGTATGGTTTTTGTCATTCCTTTATTAATCTCAGCTGATTTTATTGAAATGGCAGTAGGGTTATTTTTATAATGTGCACTTTCAGCATCTTGATAAAATGTCGCTTTGTAAGTTTTCCCGTCTTCTAAAAAATCAAAATTAATAGTGATTTCTCTGGCATTTTCATCGGTAATTCCGCCAACAAACCAATTGCCTGTTTCACGTTCTTGACGTGCAATGGTGACATAATCACCGACTTCGCCATTTAGGGTTATGCTTTGTTCCCAATCAACGCCAACATCTCTTATGAATTGAAAAGCAGGTTGATTTTTATAATTTTCAGGCAGATCAGCGACCATTTGAATCGGGCTGTAAATGACAACATATAGTGCCAATTGCTGAGCCAATGTAGTATTGATTTGATTGTCTGGTTTTGTAGGCAATTTGATATCAAAAATACCTGGTGTAAAATCAATAGGACCAGCCAACATTCTGGTAAAGGCTACAATAGGCAAATGTTCTGGTGGATTACCGCCATCTGAAGCCCAAGCGTTAAATTCTTGACCACGAAGTCCTTCCCGAGAAACCGCATTGGGGTAAGTTCTTCTGATGCCAGTAGCTTTGATAGGTTCGTGAGCATTGATAGCCACTTTGTATTTGGTCGCGGTTTCTACAACTTTTCGATAATGATTAACCATCCATTGACCGTGGTGATATTCGCCTTTGGGAATAATTTTTCCAACATAACCTGTTTTGACGGTATGCATTCCCATATCATTCATCAACTGAAATGCCTTGTCTAATTGTTTTTCATAAGTTCTTGGTCTTGCGGAAGTTTCGTGATGCATGATGAGTTCTACACCTTTACTTTTGGCATAATCTGAAAGCTCTTGGATGTCATAATCAGGATATGGAGTTACAAAATCAAAAACCCCTTCACGGTCTTGAAAGCCAATCCAGCGTTCCCAGCCAGTATTCCAACCTTCAATTAGAACGCCTTTGATGTTGTTTTTTGCGACAAAATCGATATAGCGTTTGGTGTTTTCTGTGGTTGCACCGTGTTTGCCGTGAGCTTGTCCAGTATCAACCCATTGTCCGTTTTTGTTCATCGTCATTCCATAATCCCAAGTAGCTTTGCCAACGTGCATTTCCCACCAAATACCGACGTATTTTTGAGGTGTAAACCAGTTGACATCGCCAAGTTTGTTTGGTTCATTGAGATTGACAATCAAGCGTGAGTCTATTAAGTCTTTAGCTTCATCAGCAATTTGAATTGTTCGCCAAGGCGTTTGTATCGGTAAGTTTCTGTAAACTTTATAGTTGGTTCGGTCTGAACCAACAAGTTCGCTTGTCAATTTATAAGTTGTAGTGTCAACTTTTAGGGTCATTCCTGCGTAATCAGTTAAATTAGCTTCGTGAAAACTCAGGTGAGTGCCATCTTCCATACGCATTGTTACAGGAGTATTGACCGCGTTTTCTGGAATATGAGTTTGAGCTAAATTGTCATCATTGGCATAAGATTTAGCGTTAATTTCAGATAGTTTTGATGTGCTGTAAAGATGTTCATAGATGTCCCAATCACCTGGAATCCACCAAGCAGTATGATTGCCTGTGAGTTGAAATTCTGTGTTTTCATCTTTTATGATAAGGCTTTTTAATCCGTCTTGTTGAGGAATTTCATAGCGAAAAGCAATACCATCATCATAGGCTCTAAAGTATAAGTTGAGTTTTTGTTTAGAAGAATTTTCTATTTCAACTTTGAGTTGGTTGTAATGATTTTTGACCAGTCGTTGTTCGCCCCAAGGCATTTCCCATTCTTCATCAACGGTATTTTCAACCGTATTTTTAATAGAAAAAGGCTCTGTAAACACGTTTTTATTTTTAAAATCAAAACCTAAATTAGATTTGTCAATAATAAGTTTGTCGTTGTGTTTTACCCAATATTGAGGAAGTCCATTTTCAGTTAAATCAAAAAAGATTGTATTAGTTTTAGCAGGTGATTTGAGGTTAATAATTTTTGGGTTGTTATTATTTTGACAAGATATCAAACTCATAACAAATAAGATACAAAAAAAACTTTTGACGGAATGCATAGAATAAATTTTAGTAGTGCAATATACTCAAAACAGTTCTGATTTAATTTTTTTTGAACAGTTTTTTTAGTCTTATTAGACAGTTTTTTTTAGTCTTATTAGCCTTATTTATGCTGTCTAATTCCACTAAAACTGAGGATGAAAACCCCGACAAAAATATGTTTTCATTGGCTATTATCCTTTAATGCATAATTTGGGTTTAATAAAACTTCAAATTATGTCTCAGGGTAAAATACACAATATTTCTGCTATAGAAGTCATCGCCTGTTGACTTTTGTTGAAACCAATTCATATAGCCTGTTTCGATTTGAAATTTGTCATTTATTTTATAATTTAAACCAGCAGAAAGTCGGTTTTGATCAAATACATTACGCACGATCTTGTCTCCAATATTGATATGTATTTCTTCTAAAAGATTAGCGGTAAATTTTTCATTGATGTTGTAAGCCAAGCCTAAACGCATTCTAAGTCTGTAGTTCGTAAAGTTGTAAGAGCTATCATCGGGCGGTTTTTTGTATCGCCATTCCAACTTCAAACGACTTAGAAAGCTAAATTTACTGTCAAGTTTATGCCTGTAATTCACAGCGACTTGTGGTCTTAGTTCTTGTTGACTTTCTGTGAAATCGGCATTAGGATTTTGTGGTAAGGTCAATTCAAAATACATCATTGCGACGGTAAATGAAACATTATCACTCAGCTTGTAATTAGCTCCAATACTCGGTAAAAAATGATGTTGCCTAAATGGAAACATATACATACGTTCTTCAACATCAAAAAAAGGCGTCCATTTTTCACTCACATGAAAATTCAATAAATACCGTGTCCACAATAAGTTTTGTGTTTCTACATTTTTTTGTTGTGCCGAAAGTTTAAAACTGAATAATACGAAAAATAAGCAAACTCCAATTGGTTTAAGCATAGCTTAAAATTTAGAACCACAAAATTAAGGTTTTATGGCAGAAGTAGTGGATTGATTCCTTGCAGATGTGTTTCAAAATATGACATTAGGCAGTTTTTATCTAAAAATGCTTTGCCTTGAATATCAATATCAACAAATAAATTATTAGGATTTAATTTTAAATAAGCCTTGAGATAATCTTTTGACAAAGGCTTATAAGAATAGTGCCAAGGTTCGTATTTAAAACCTGTGCGATGATAATTATTGGTGTAAACTAAATAAAACCCAAATTTGTGGGCATGAGTTTGCATCCATTCGTGAAGTTTACAATAAACGCCGTTGCCGTGATAATTTTGGTCTAAAAGTAAATCGCCATTTGGTTTTTCAACATTGGCATCAACAATATCTATATCGGTTCCCCAATGATGGCGAGACGTGCCTGGAATAGTGGAGTAGGTGATGATTTGTTTTATAATGTCTTTGTCAGATAAATTTTGCTTTTGATATTGTTTGTATTTTTTATTCCAGATTTGTAATTGCCGATTAAAACTTCTAAAACCAGAAGCAATTTGTATGTCAATACCTTCTTTTAATGCTGCTTCGTGCATTTCAACAAATGGCTGATATGCTGTTTTGTGCATAATTTTTGAGGTGTTGAGGTAAGGATTATGTTTTCCTGTTAAAAAAGCTTGACTTGGATTTTTAATTAAATCTTGAATAGGCAAAACACTCCACCCAAAACCTGCTAAAACATTGAGTTTTATAAAATCAATCCTACGCATCAACGAGTGCTTTATACATTAAAATATGTGGACCTACATCAGGAATTTCAAAGGTTTTGCCTATTGTTTTATAGCCGTTTTTGCTGTAAAAAGGTTTAGCTTTTATTCTAACGTTACACCAGATGGTTTTTATTCCTTTTGAACCTAAAAATTGTTCAGAATGTTTTAAAAGATGTTTACCAATCTCTTTGTTTTGATGATTTTCTAAAACGGCCATTCCGCGAAGTTGGTAGCTCTGATCATCTTCAATTTTAGTATTTGACTTTAACATCAAACTTACACAGCCTGCAATTTCATCATTGAAGTAAGTTGCAAAATGAAAAGTATCAGATAAATTATCACCTTGAAAATGACAAGTAGATAAGGGTTTGCCTTTTCTTAACACTTGATGTCTAATCGGTATAATAGATTGGACATCCACCTGATAAATTTCAGTATTCAAAACTTACTTCATCACTTGGTCAACAATACCGTAATCTAAAGATTCTTGTGCATCCATCCAATAATCTCTGCTGAAATCTTTCATCACTTTGTCAAAGGATTGACCGCAATTTTCAGCGAGAATTTTTGCACTGAGTTCTTTGGTTTTCAAAATTTCTTTGGCTTGAATCTCAATATTTGAAGCTTGACCTTGAGCACCGCCGAGCGGTTGGTGAATCATCACTTTGGCGTGAGGCTGAATGTAGCGATGTCCTTTTTCGCCAACAGACAATAAAATAGAACCCATAGAAGTCGCTAAGCCTGAACAAATGGTATGGACTGGGCTTTTTAAGCTTTTTATAGTATCGTAAATAGCAAACCCATCGGTTACGAAGCCACCTGGGCTATTGATGAAAAGTTGAATAGGGTCGTGACTTTCTAAGTCTAAATACATCAAACGATCAATGATGTATTTGGCACTTTTGCCATCAACTTGCCCGTTGAGAAACACTTTACGCGTTTCTAAAAATTTCATATCGATTAGGTCTTGAACCTTTGCCGTTTTCTTCGTCATATTTTCTTTTTTTAAAACCGCTAAATTAACATTTATCCCTAAAATAGAATAGCGTTTAAGGGAGTTTTAACCCAAATTATGCGTTGGTGCATAATCCTTAATATAACCCTGACAAAAATGCTATTGATTGAGCATTTTTCGTCATTATTTAATAGGAAATTTCCTATTAAATAATTCGGGTTTAATGTTATTTTTTGTAGGCAATAGCTTTTATTTCGATGAGCAAGTGCGGATGAGGTAATTGATGCACAGCAACTGTAGTTCTTGTTGGGCCATTTTCATAATCAAAGAATTGAGCATAAACTTCGTTGTAGCCTTTAAAGTCGTTCATATTAACTAAAAACGACGTGATATCAACCACATCTTTTAAGCTGGCACCTTCTTCTTGTAAAATGTCATCAATGTTTTGGAGCACGGCACGGGTTTGTTTTTTGATGTCTAAATTGGTGGTTCCCATCTCGTCAACTTCTACGCCTTCAAAGGTGTTATCTGGTCTTCTTGAGCTTGTGCCAGAGACGTAAATAAAATCACCAACCCGTTTGACGTGTGGGAATTTTCCTCGTGGTTTAGCCTTGCCTTTAATTACTTTACCAATCATAATTTTGATATTTTACTGTTGTTTCTTTTCCCATTGCCAAGCATCTTTGAGGGCGTCAGCCATACTGCGTTTGGCTTTCCAGCCTAATTCTTTTTCTACTTTATCGGTATCAGCATAAGCTGTGGTAACATCTCCAGGTCTTCGATTAGCTATTTTGTAGTTGAGTTTTAGGTTATTGACTTTTTCAAAGGTTTTGATAACATCTAAAACAGAATTTCCTTTACCTGTGCCAACGTTAAAGACATCATAACTTTTAGCATGATTTTGGTCTAACAGTTTTTCTAAAGCAATTACGTGAATTTCAGCTAAATCCATAACATGAATATAATCGCGGATACACGTGCCATCTTCAGTAGGATAATCATTGCCAAAGACTGATAAAACTTCTCTTTTTCCAGCTGCGGTTTGTGTGACGAAAGGTACTAAATTTTGTGGAACACCAATGGGTAATTCACCGATTAATGCAGTTGGATGTGCACCAATAGGATTAAAATACCGCAAAGAAATGGCTTGTAAATCAGCACCGCTGTTGATGTAATCTAGAATGATTTCTTCGCCGATTTGTTTGGTATTGCCGTAAGGCGAATTGGCTTTTTGAACTGGTGCATTTTCGGTAATAGGAAGTGTTTTGGCTTGGTCATAAACGGTACACGATGAGCTGAAAATGAATTTAGGTTGATTTATTTTACAGCTTTCTTTGAGTAAGTAAACTAAAGCCGCAACGTTATTTTCATAATAATCTAAAGGTTTTTCAACACTTTCACCTACTGCTTTGAATGCGGCAAAATGTATGATGCCTTTGATGTCAGGTCGCTCATTAAAAAACTGGCTTAAATCTGATTTGTTTCTGATGTCAATTTGATAAAAATCAGGGTTTTTTCCAGTAATTCTAGTAATGCCTTCTAAAACATCGAGGCTTGTGTTTGATAGATTATCAATGATAACAACTTCGTAGTTTTTTTCTAATAAGGCAACAACAGTATGTGAAGCAATAAAACCTAATCCGCCAGTAACTAATATTTTCATGTTTTGAATTTTAAAAATACAAATTAAGAGTTTTTCTATGAAATTTAAGTGTCTTAAATGTAAAATATCAAATCAATTGATATCTTTGGCTATAAAACAAAGTTATGTCATTAACACCTTCAAATATAGTAGAATTAGGTACAAAAGCACCTGGCTTTAGTTTGCTGAATGTAAAAAATAATCAGATTGTAAGCTTGTCTGAAATTAGAGGGAAACACGGCACAGTTGTTATGTTTCTTTGTAATCATTGTCCGTATGTGAAACACGTTAATGAAGAGTTGGTGAGATTGGCTAACGATTATAAAGTTACAGGATTTGGTTTTGTAGCTATTTCAAGTAATGATGTTGAAAAATACCCTGAAGATCATCCTGATAAAATGGCAGAATTAGCCGAAACAGAAAAATATCCTTTTCCTTATTTATATGACGAAACTCAAGAAGTTGCCAAGGCTTATAATGCTGCTTGTACGCCAGATTTTTATGTGTTTGATGAAAATTTAGAGCTGTTCTACCATGGACAATTAGACGACTCTCGACCAAAAAATGGTTTCCCCCTGACAGGAAGAAGTCTAAGAGAAGCTTTAGATGCATTGCTCAACAACAGAGAAGCTCCAAAAGTTCAAAAACCGAGTATGGGTTGTAATATTAAGTGGAAATTGGATAATTATGAAAATTAAGCTTCCAATTTTTTAAAATCAATCTATTTTAGTTGGATACCATATTTTTTTAAAGCCAATTCTAATAATCATTTATGGGTTTTAAACATCAACTTTTTAAACACATCAAAACCTTTTCAAAATTAACTATTTGGCAGAAATCTAGATTAGTTTGGTCTATTTTTTTACCAGTTCAACTTTTTTTAATTTATAGTATTAAACCATATCCTGAAGCCATCGAAATGTATTATTCGAATGGAATTTATATTTCAATTTCTACTTTTTTTCAACATCTGTTTAGTCATCTTCCCTTTTCTTTTGGTGATATTTTTTATATTATCTTAATTGCTTTTATAATAAAATATCTTGTGGGCGTTTTTAAAAGAAAATTCAAGCTCAAAAAATCTGATTTTTATAAAATTGTCTCGTTTATTTCTATCATTTATTTTTGGTTTCATATCTCTTGGGGTTTAAATTATTACCGCTTGCCACTTCATAAACAGTTAGGGGTTAAAAGTGATTACAACACTGAAGAGCTTATTAGTTTTACTGAAAAATTGCTGGTAAAAGCTAACGCTATTCATCACAAACTCGTTGCAAATGATACTCTACCAGTGCATTTTGAACAATCAGAAAATGAATATGAGAAAATGGCGTTTGAAAATTTTAAACGAACACAATTTCAAGATCAATATGTGGAAGTCCGAAGCATAAAACCATCATTGCTCAGTTTGCCTTTAAGTTATATGGGTTTTGGCGGTTACCTCAATCCTTTTACGCACGAAGCACAATATAATGATAGAGTTCCGAAATATAAATTTCCTACTTTGATTGCTCACGAAATGGGACATCAATTGGGTTATGCCAAAGAAAACGAGTACAATTTTGTGTCCTGTTATGTGAATATGCATAGCACAAATGAAAAAATTCGTTACGCTGGTTTTACTTATGCATTAAAGTTTTGCCTAAACGAAGTATATTGGCGTTCACCCGAAGATTTTGAACGTTTGAAAGCCGAAGTTAATCCAGGTATTTTAAAAAATTATAAAGAGACTCAAATCTTTTGGGAAAGCTTTAAAAATCCTTTAGAGCCGGTTTTTAAAAATGTGTATGGTAATTTCTTAAAAGTTAATAACCAACCCCAAGGCATTCAAAGTTATAATTATGTTGTAGCTTTATTGGTCAACTATTTTTCAAAAAATTCTTTACCTTAGTCCATCAAAATGATGGTTTATTAGATATTTAAGCTATTTATCTGAAAACGAATTGATAGTGTAAGAAATAAAAAATTATAAAAGAAAGATGATTAAGAAAATTCATTTACTTAGATTATATCCTATAGTTTGATGCTAAAAATGTTTTAGATTTGTGATTTATATAATATAGATAGACATTATTTTTTATGAATAATCAACCATATATTCACCGTTTGCGATTTTTTTTAGAACGCCGAGGATTTTACGTCAGTTCTCGTTTAGCAGACCGTTTAGGGATGAAAGCTAAATCGGTAAGACTGTTTTTTATTTATGCTTCATTTGCCACCTTTGGTTTTGGATTTGTGCTATATTTGACCTTGGCTTTTTGGCTCAAACTAAAAGACTTGGTTTACACCAAACGCAGTTCAGTTTTTGATTTGTAATAAAAATATTTTAAGCTATCCGATTTATGAAATCATTGAGATTTAAAATCATACTGGCTATGGCATTGATGATCATCATCTTGCTTGCTGGAGTTATTGGTTTTAAGAATGTTATGGATTTGTCTTGGATAGATGCTTTCTATATGACAGCCATCACCATAACGACGGTTGGATATAGAGAAGTAGTTTTGCCAAACGATGATGCTAAGGTTTTTATTATCATTTTGATATTGTCAAGCGTTATCATTTTAGGTTTTGTCGTATCTGTAGCCACAGAGTATTTTATTTCTTTCAGCTCTTTGAGCGATTTGCAACTCAAAAGAAAACTCAAAAAAATTAAAAAAATGGAAAATCATACAATTGTTTGTGGTTTTGGGCGAAACGGTCAGCAAGCCGCTCAAAAACTTATGGAATACCAAGATGCATTTTTAGTTATTGATAAAAATTTAGACTTATTAGAGCAAAGTGGTTTAAAATCAGAGCAATTTTTGGTTGGTAATGCCAATGAAGATGAAGTTTTAATATCAGCTGGAATAGAAAAGGCTGCTAATCTTATTACCGCTCTGCCCAACGATGCTGAAAATCTTTTTATTGTTTTAAGTGCTCGACAGCTAAATAAAGATTTAAGAATTATTTCTAGAGCAAGTGAAGAAACCAGTTACAGAAAACTTAAACTCGCTGGTGCAGACAATGTTATATTGCCTGATAAAATCGGAGGGCAACATATGGCATCACTTATTGTTAGTCCAGATTTATTAGAATTTTGGGATAATTTAAGTTACGGCGATAGCAAAAGTGTAAACCTTGAGCAAGTATCATATGAACAATTGTTTAGCCATGGGAAAAGTTGCACAATTCTAGAATTAGACCTCAGACAACGCACAGGATGTACCATCATAGGTTTTAAATCTTCTGATGGCGAATATATTGTCAATCCAAATCCAAATATCAAACTTACACCAAATTCTAAAATCATAGTCATTGGCAATGCAAGCCAAATAAAAAGACTTCAAGAGATTTATTCTATTTAAGAAACGCAATAAATTAAAAATTTATTTTTTGTTAGATTTATTTTTTTAGATATTGCGAGAAGTTTAAATTAAAGTCAATAAATCATAAATTTTTAGATATGCTTAGAGTTTTATTATCAATGTTTGCGTTGGTTTTTTCTATGACAATTTTTAGTCAAAATATAGTTATCAAAGAAAAACTCATCAACCCATCTGACGAAATAAATGACGGTTCGATTCAGGTTGAAGTAGAAGGTGGCACACCACCTTATCAATACAAATGGTCTAACCAAAGCACACCTCTCTCATCTAACAAGGCTGTTGGATTAACCGAAGGAGTTTACTACAATATTAAAGTTACTGATGCCAACGGTCAGACCGCAGAAAAAGACTTAAAGATAAAATCAGTCTCTATTACAGAACATTTTAATGGTTTTTTTACACCAGTAGTTGGTGCTATGGGAAGTGTTCTGTTTTGGGATCCTTTTTTTGCTGTAGGAATTTACGACCCTGTAGTTTACACCAGTAAAGATTTAATATTTGCTCCTGAATGGAATGCTGATACACAAGAAGTTTATACATTAAAAGAATGGTTAGTTGATCCCAAAACTCATGTTAGAAAAGGAGATCCAATTGCAGTTGTAAATTTATCTAACACAGGCGATATAGAAGTTAAAGCTGGTGAAAATGGTAAAATTAATCATCTCGTCAAAGAAGGTGAAGTTATTTATAATCCCAATAATCCAGAAGACGTGATACAAAGCAATGCTCATGTTTTTGGTGAAATTAGATATGATAATCCCGTTGCTTTAACTTTGCCTAATGGTGATAAGCAAACCAAAGGCATACCATTTATTGTTGTTTGGTTGATTGCAGGTGCGACATTTTTTACCTTTAAAATGGGCTTTATCAATATTAGAGGTTTTAAACATTCATTTCAACTGGCTAGAGGAAAATATGACGATCCTGATGCACCAGGTCGAATTACTCACTTCCAGGCTTTAACGACAGCAGTTTCAGCAACGGTTGGTCTCGGTAATATTGCGGGTGTAGCCATTGCCATTTCTCTTGGTGGTGCTGGAGCCACATTTTGGATGATTTTGGCAGGTTTACTCGGGATGTCATCAAAATTTGTAGAATGTACACTTGGTGTTAAATACAGATTTATCAATAAAGAAGGACGTATTTTTGGTGGTCCGATGAATTACCTGAGATATGGGCTTGAAAAAAGAAACCTAAAAGGTCTTGGTAAAACTTTAGCTTTGATCTTTGCGGTTCTGGCTATTGGAGCTTCTTTTGGTGGTGGAAATATGTTTCAAGCCAACCAATCTTTTAAAGTATTAGCTGGTCAAATTCCAATGCTTGAAGGCAATGGATTTTATTTTGGACTTATTTTAGCTATTTTAGTTGGTATTGTTATTATTGGTGGAATCACCAGTATAGCAAGAGTAACTGACAAAGTTGTACCGTTTATGGCGACCATTTATGTGATAGGTGCTTTTATTGTAATTGGCGTAAATATTGATAATCTTGGTGCGACTTTTTCAGCAATTATTAATGGTGCTTTTTCGCCAAGTGCACTTAAAGGTGGTTTTATAGGCGTGTTAATTGTTGGTTTTCAACGTCTTGCATTTTCAAATGAAGCAGGTGTTGGTTCAGCGACAATTGCTCACTCAGCTGCTAAAACCAATCATCCGCCGTCTGAAGGTTTTGTGGCTTTACTTGAACCATTTATTGACACCGTTGTGGTTTGTACGCTTACGGCTTTGGTTTTAATTTTTACAGGTATGCACGAAGTTAATGGTCTTTCAGGCGTTCAATTGACTACTGATGCGTTTGGTAGCGTTGTCTCTTGGTTTCCTTATGTCTTAGCTTTAGCCGTTTTCTTATTTGCCTTTTCTACTATGATTTCTTGGTCATACTACGGTATGAGAGCTTGGTCTTATATATTTGGACGCGAGAGAAGAAATGAATTAGTATATAAAGTTTTCTTTTTAGTGTTTGTCGTTGTTGGTGCTTCTATAAGTTTAGGTGCAGTTTTAGATTTCTCTGACATGATGATTTTGGCAATGTCATTTCCTAATATTATTGGTTTATTGATCATGTCAGGTGAAGTCAGAAAAGACTTAAAAGATTATTTAGATAAATTGAAAAAAGGCGAACTCTTTGTTCGTCAGAAATAAGTGATTTAAAGTGAAGGCAAAAAAATCCCGTTCGGTTTTGACAATATCGCAACAGAATGGGGTTTTTTTGTTAGTAGGTTTGATTATTGTGTGCCTTATAGGCGTTTTATATTACAATTACAATTATTATAAATTAAGCCCATATCAAAGTTTGATAGATACAATTGCACAACAAAAAATTGATTCTTTAAAAATTATAAAAGCCGAGCAAAAGCCGTCTTATCAATACAAAATCTATCCTTTTAATCCTAATTTTTTAAAAGAAGGAAAAGCCTATCGCTTGGGTTTGTCTGCTGAAGAACACAACAGATTAATTGCTTTTAGAGATAAGGGAAAATGGATAAATTCAGTTGAAGATTTTCAAAATGTTACTCAAGTTTCTGATGAGATTTTAAAAAAAATTTTACCATATTTTAAATTTCCAGATTGGGTTGTTGAACAGCAGAAAGCAAAAAGACAATCAGAGCCAATAATCATTTTAAGTTATAAGCAAAAGCAAGATTTAAATATAGCAACAGCTGAAGACCTGCAGAAAATCAGCGGTGTAGGCGAAGTGCTATCTAAACGTATCATTGCATACAGAGATAAAATCGGTAAGTTCAGATCCGATATTCAACTCAAGGATGTTTGGGGTCTCAAATACGATGTCATTGATAAAATCACTGCAAAAATGAAAGTAAAATCAAATAATGAACAGCCAAAAATTGATATCAACCAAGCGTCTTTAATAGAGTTGACTGAAGTGCCATATTTTGATTACGAATTGGCAAGAGAAATATTTCAGTTTATAAAAGTTAATCAAGGTATAAATTCGTTTGAAGAATTGTCAAAATTACAACAATTTCCTACTTCCAAAATTGATAGAATTAAATTATATTTGGCGATAAATAAGTAATTCTTATTTTTTATTAAAATTACTAAGAAAATATCAACTATGAATACAAACTATTTTTCAGAAGACCACGAATTGTTCAGATCAACACTACGAGATTTTCTCCAAAAAGAAGTCGTTCCACACGTTGATAAATGGGAAAAGGATGGAAAAATTGATCCAGCCATTTGGACAAAAATGGGCGAAATGGGTTATTTTGGTTTGGCATATCCTGAACAATATGGCGGAATGGATTTAGATTTTTTCTACACGACTATTTTACTTGAAGAGATGCAACGTGTCAACTCTGGTGGATTTGCAGTGACAATCTGGGCTCACGCATATTTAGCGATGACACATCTCAATGCTGAAGGTTCAGATGAATTAAAAAAGAAATATTTAACGGCTAGTATCTCTGGTGAAAAAGTAGGTTGCCTATGTATCACTGAACCTTTCGGAGGCTCAGATGTTGCTGGTATGAAAACCACAGCAGTCAAAGTAGGCGATGAATATGTTATCAATGGTTCAAAAACTTTTATTACCAACGGCGTATATTCAGATTATTTGATTGTCGCGGCAAAAACTAGTCCCGAACAGAAATCAAAGGGAATGAGTATCTTTCTTATAGATAGAGAAACCAAAGGAATTTCAGCGACAAAATTAAATAAACTTGGTTGGAGAGCTTCAGATACAGCAGAATTAGCTTTTGATAATGTAAGGATTCCCGCTACTAATCTTATGGGAAAAGAAGACAAAGGCTTCAGTTATATTATGCAACATTTTGCAACTGAGCGATTAATTATGGGTATTAATGCCCATGCAAGAGCAGAATATGCTATTGAATATGCATTAGGATATATGAAAGAGCGCGAAGCTTTTGGCAAAAAATTGACTGAATTTCAAGCACTTCGTCATAAAATCGCAGAAATGTCAACACGTGTAGAAATCTGTAAACACTTCAATTATGCGGTTGCGTCTCGATTAGATAAAGGCGAATATGTAGTCAAAGAAGCCAGTATGTCTAAACTTGAATCTACAAAAGTCGCAGACGAAGTCATTTATGATTGTTTGCAACTTCTCGGCGGATATGGATATGTTGAAGACTATCCATTAGCAAGAATGCTTAGAGATTCTAGACTTGGTCCAATTGGTGGTGGTACCTCTGAAATCTTAAAAGAAGTCTTAGCTAAAATGATTGTGGACGAAAAGGAGTATAAGCCAGCAACACAATAAATTTTTATGCACTTATGATCAAATGAGATATCAATCATAGTCGAGTCTATTTTTTTACATTTGTAATATGTCTCAAATAACGACATTTCTATCATATCTCGAAAACGAAAAACAGTATTCTAAACATACTATTATCGCTTATCAAAATGATTTAAAGGGTTTTAGTCAATTTTTAAAAGATAATTTTGATGATTTGTCCGTAATTGATGTAGATTATTTTCAAGTCGAATCTTGGATAGCTGAGTTGTCTCAACATAATTTGAAGCATAAAAGTATCAACAGAAAACTTAGTTCGCTCAAAACTTTTTATATGTTTTTACTTAAAACGGATCAGATAAAGACTTCACCCATGCAAAAACTTAAAAGTCTGAAAACACCAAAACCTTTAAGCACACCTTTTTCTATTCAAGAAGTTGAAAATGTAATCAATAGTTTTGAGCCAGTAGATTTTAAATCTTCAAGGCAAGCATTGATTATTGAGTTGCTTTATGCAACAGGAATGCGACGTGCAGAATTAATTTCATTGCAAACCAAGGATGTAGATTTAGCTAAACAGCAATTAAAAATTACAGGAAAAAGAAACAAACAACGTATTATTCCTTTATACAATAAAATATGTGAGAGTATTAAAAATTATTTACAATTTAAAAAGCACAATGGTCTATCGCATCCAAATTTATTGGTTACTGATCAAGATGAACCACTATATCCAAGCTTAGTTTATCACGTAGTAAATAATGCTTTTAGTGAATTTTCAAGCAAATCAAAAACCAGTCCACATATTTTACGTCACACATTTGCAACACATTTATTGAATCAAGGCTCTGATTTGAATGCCATAAAAGAACTGCTTGGACACGAAAGTCTTTCATCTACAGAGATTTACACTCACAATAGTATTGAGCAACTCAAGCAATCTTACTTTAATAATCATCCAAGAGAATCAAAATAATTCATACTTCAAAAAATATACAAAAAAAAGCAAAATTATTTTTTGTATGAAAATTAAACTCTATATATTTGCATTCCGCAAAAAATGCGGTAATAAGTTCTTAAAAAGCCGATGTAGCTCAGCTGGCTAGAGCGACTGATTTGTAATCAGCAGGTCGTGGGTTCGAGTCCCTCTATCGGCTCGTATTGAAATGTTGAAAATATTCTATCGTTGAATAGTTTTATTTTGCAAACAAAAAACAGGACGAGAAGCCTGTCCTGAGCGAAGTCGAAGGGAGTTTATCCATCGGCTCGTGCTGAAATGTTGAAAATATTCTATCGTTGAATAGTTTTATTTTGCAAACAAAAAACAGGACGAGAAGCCTGTCCTGAACGAAGTCGAAAGGAGTTTATCCATCGGCTCGTGCTGAAATGTTGAAATGCTAAAATGTAAATTTTAGTATGGTTTTGGGGAGATACTCAAGCGGCTAACGAGGGCAGACTGTAAATCTGCTGACCTAGTCTTCGCAGGTTCGAATCCTGCTCTCCCCACAAGTGCAGAAAAACTGCAAAGTTCTTTGTATTTTGGAATACGTCATTAAATTAAGATAAAAGCGGAAGTAGCTCAGTTGGTAGAGCGTCAGCCTTCCAAGCTGAATGTCGCCGGTTCGAACCCGGTCTTCCGCTCTAATTTTTTTTGACTTGAAGAAGGATGAAGATTGAAGATTAATTTATATTAAGATCTTTGATTTAGGGTGAGAAGCTTGTGCTGAGCATGTCGAAGTAAACCCGGTCTTCCGCTCTAATTTTTTTTTTAACTTGAAGAATGATGAAGATTGAAGATTAATTTATATTAAGATCTTTGATTTAGGGTGAGAAGCTTGTGCTGAGCATGTCGAAGTAAACCCGGTCTAATTTTGAGAGTGTTGAAATCTGATAAGCAATGGAATCATTTATAAGTTGTTTATGTATAGTCAATAATGAGATAACCACTTTACGCCGACGTAGCTCAGGGGTAGAGCGTTTCCTTGGTAAGGAAAAGGTCACGAGTTCAATTCTCGTCGTTGGCTCTAAAATATAAAAGAATAAAAAAAATAAAAATAAAAACGTTAACACTAATATATAACTAAGATTAAATAATTTACTTATGGCAAAGGAAAATTTTGATCGCTCCAAACCACACCTTAACATAGGTACGCTTGGACATGTCGATCACGGTAAAACTACTTTAACTGCTGCAATCACAAAAGTGATGGCTGATAAAGGCTATTCAGAAGCTTCTGCTTTTGATCAAATTGATAATGCACCTGAAGAAAAAGAGCGTGGTATCACAATCAACTCTTCGCATGTTGAATATCAAACAGAAAAAAGACACTATGCACACGTTGATTGTCCAGGTCACGCCGACTATGTAAAAAACATGGTAACTGGTCTTGCACAAATGGACGGTGCAATTTTAGTTGTTGCGGCTACTGATGGTCCTATGCCACAAACACGTGAGCATATTTTGCTTGGTCGCCAAGTTGGTGTGCCTCGTATCGTTGCTTTCCTTAATAAAGTTGACTTAGTTGACGATGAGGAGTTGCTTGAGTTGGTTGAAATGGAAGTTAGAGACTTGTTAAGTTTCTACGATTATGATGGTGACAATGCTCCCGTTATTGCTGGTTCTGCTTTAGGAGCTCTTGAAGGCGATGAAAAATGGGCTGAAAAAATTGTTGAATTAATGGATGCTGTAGATGAATATATTGAGTTACCAAAAAGAGAAGTTGATAAAGACTTTTTAATGCCAGTTGAAGATGTTTTCTCTATCACTGGTCGTGGTTCTGTTGCTACAGGTAGAATTGAAACGGGTGTTGCTAATACTGGTGATCCTGTAGAATTAATTGGTATGGGAGCTGAAAAATTAAAATCAACAATTACTGGTGTTGAGATGTTCCGTAAAATATTAGATAGAGGTGAAGCTGGGGACAATGTCGGTATCTTGTTAAGAGGTATTGAAAAAGACCAAATCACAAGAGGTATGGTTATTACTAAACCTGGTACAGTAACACCTCATGCCAAGTTTAAGGCTGAAGTTTATGTCTTGAAAAAAGAAGAAGGAGGTCGTCATACACCATTCCATAACAACTATAGACCTCAGTTTTATGTAAGAACTACTGATGTTACAGGAACAATTACCTTGCCAGATGGTGTAGAAATGGTAATGCCTGGAGATAACTTAACTATCACAGTTGAATTGTTACAACCTATCGCTTTAAATGTGGGATTACAATTTGCAATTAGAGAAGGTGGTCGTACAGTTGGAGCTGGACAAGTAACTGAAATTTTAGACTAATTTCTTTTAATATATAAGTTGAGGTAATACGATAAAATCGTTATTACCTCGACTTTTTAATAAACGGGTTTAGCTCAGTTGGTAGAGCACTGGTCTCCAAAACCAGGTGTCGGGAGTTCGAGCCTCTCAACCCGTGCAAACAATGTTTTAGATTTTAGTTAAAACTAATTTTAAAATAACTAATTAAGCTACAAAATGTCAGGTATAATTAAATATATAAACGAATCCTACTATGAATTAATAAATCATGTAACTTGGCCGTCTTATGCAGATGCTCAAAGACTTATGGTTATTGTGGCTGTTTTTTCAGTATTATTAGCACTTGCTGTTTTTGGTATCGATCAATTATTTAGCGGTATTATTGAACAATATTTTAATTGGGTAAAATCTTAATTATGTCTGAAACATCACTAAAAAAATGGTATGTTGTAAGGTCTATAAGTGGATCTGAGAACAAAGTTAAAGATTATATAAAAAAAGAAATCGCTCATGAAGGGCTTGAGGATTACGTTGACGAAATATTAGTGCCTACAGAAAAAGTTGTTCAAATAAGAAATGGTAAAAAAATACAGAAGGATAAAGTTTATCTTCCTGGATATATTGTAATTAACGCTAATTTAGAAGGCGAATTGCCACACATTATTAAAAATGTTAATGGTGTTATCGGGTTTTTAGGAGAAACCAAAGGTGGTGATCATATGCCTTTAAGAAAATCTGAAGTCAATAGATTATTAGGAAAAGTTGATGAGTTAAGTACAAGCAAAGAACAAGTTAACATTCCATTTACTATTGGTGAAAATGTGAAAGTAATTGACGGACCATTTAATAGCTTTAATGGAACAATTGAAAAGGTTAATGAAGAAAAACGCAAGCTTCAAGTTATGGTGAAAATATTTGGACGTAAAACACCAGTTGAATTAAGCTTTATGCAAGTTGAAAAAATATAAATGTTACAAGATATAGATTGTTTTATTGCTTCCCACTGAAACAATCCCATCAAAAACAAAAACAAAAATGGCAAAAGAAGTAAGTAAAATTGTGAAACTACAAGTTAGAGGTGGTCTGCAAACCCATCTCCGCCAGTAGGTCCAGCTCTTGGTCTTGCAGGTGTTAACATTATGGAGTTTTGTAAGCAATTTAATGGTAGAACTCAAGATAAGGCTGGAAAAGTATTACCTGTAGAAATTACTGTGTATGCTGATAAATCTTTTGATTTTATTATCAAAACCCCACCAGCAGGACGATAAATATTAGAAGCTACCAAATCAAAAAAAGGTTCAGGTGAACCTAATAGAAAGAAGGTAGCAACTATAACACAGGATCAAATTAAAGCAATTGCTGAAGATAAAATGCAAGATCTCAATGCTTTTACTGTTGAGTCTGCTATGAAAATGGTTGCTGGAACTGCACGTTCTATGGGTGTTAATGTAAAAGGTGATGCACCTTTTTAAATTTCTAAATTAATTTCAATGGGACAAATTACAAAAAAACAAAAAGAAGCTAAAGCTAAAATCGATAGAGATAATCTCTATACCGTAGCTGAAGCTTCAAAACTTGTAAAAGATATATCTAATGCTAACTTTGATGAATCAGTAGATTTAGCTATTAGACTCAATGTAGATCCACGTAAAGCTAATCAAATGGTAAGAGGTGTTGTAACCCTTCCTAACGGAACAGGTAAACAAACTACTGTTTTAGCTTTAGTAACTCCAGATAAAGCTGATGAAGCTAAAGAAGCTGGTGCTGACTATGTTGGTCTAGATGAGTATATTGAAAAAATCAAAGGCGGCTGGACAGATGTTGACGTTATTGTTACTATGCCAAGCGTTATGGGTAAACTTGAATGCTTAGGTAGAATTTTAGGACCAAGAGGTTTAATGCCTAACCCAAAAACAGGTACAGTAACCATGGATGTTGCTAAAGCAGTATCTGATGTCAAAGGTGGTAAAATCGATTTCAAAGTTGACAAAACTGGAATTGTTCACGCTTTAATAGGTAAAACATCATTTGAAGCTGATAAAATTGCGGGTAATGCTCGCGAACTCTTAGGAACTATTGTTAAGTTAAAACCTACTACTGTAAAAGGTATTTACATAAAAAGTATCCACATGTCTTCAACGATGTCTACCTAGCATAGCTATTGACACCAAACGTTTCACCGATCAATAACTTTAATTATGACTAGAGAAGAAAAATCAAATATAATTAAAGAGTTAACCGATAAGTTAGCTGAAACTTCAAGCATTTATTTTACTGATATTTCTGGCTTAGATGCTCAAAATACCAATAAACTAAGACGAGCTTGTTTCAAAGCTAATATCAAATTACTCGTCGTAAAAAATACTTTAATGGCTAAAGCCATGAGCAGTACCGATAAAGATTTTGGTGATTTAGACCAAACCCTTAAAGGAAACACATCTATTATGTTTTCTGACACTGGTAATGCTCCAGCCAAAGTTATTAAAGATTTTAGAAAAAAGAACGAAAAGCCCCTATTAAAAGGTGCTTTTGTAGATGAAGCTATCTATCTTGGTGATGACTACCTTGAAACACTTGTAAACATCAAGTCTAAAGAAGAAGTCATTGGCGATATAGTATCATTGCTTCAATCACCTGCTAAAAACGTTATTTCAGCACTTCAATCTGGTGGTGGAAAACTTGCAGGAATATTAAAAACGCTTTCTGAAAAAGAAAGCTAAATTTAAGCACTAATAAATCAATATAAATACAATTAAAAACGATAGAAAATGGCAGAATTAAAAGATTTCGCAGAACAATTAGTTAACCTAACTGTAAAAGAAGTTAACGAATTAGCTGATATTCTTAAAGAAGAATACGGCATTGAACCTGCTTCTTTGACTGTAGCTGTTGCAGGTGGAGGCGCCAACGGTGGTGGTGAAGAAGCAGAGGAGCAAACAGAATTTGATGTTATCCTTACTGCACCAGGTGGATCTAAATTGGCAGTTGTTAAACTTGTAAAAGAATTAACAGGTCAAGGTCTTAAAGATGCAAAAGCTCTTGTTGATAACGCACCATCACCAATTAAAGAAGGTGTCACTAAAGACGAAGCTGAATCTCTAAAATCTCAATTAGAAGAAGCAGGCGCTGAGGTTGAACTTAAATAATTTCAACTATTTGATATTTAAAGGTTTAGACCTCAGAATTTAACTTTCTGAAGGTCTAAACCATTTTGCATTTAATAATGCAAGTGTAGTTTACACAAAATTTTTATTATTTCAATTTTGCTAATAAGCATTAAATTCTTTCGTAGATGTCAGTAAATCAAAATGAACGTATCAGTTTTTCTTCTGTAACCAATAAACCTGATTATCCAGATTTTTTAGATATACTGGTTAAATCTTTCAAAGACTTTTTTCAATTAGAAACTAAACCAGAAGAACGCTCTGATGAAGGTCTTTTCAACACGTTTATGGAAAATTTTCCCATAACCGATACCAGAAATCAGTTTGTTCTTGAATTTCTAGATTACTTTATAGACCCGCCAAGATATTCAATCCAAGAATGTATTGAACGCGGTCTTACATACTGTGTTCCGCTTAAAGCGAGACTAAAACTTTATTGTACAGATCCTGAACACGAAGATTTTGAAACCATTGTTCAAGATGTATATTTAGGAACAATACCTTATATGACACCGAGTGGAACCTTCATCATAAATGGTGCTGAACGTGTTGTGGTTTCTCAACTTCACAGATCACCAGGTGTGTTCTTTGGGCAGTCTTTTCACGCTAACGGAACTAAATTATACTCAGCTCGAGTTATCCCATTTAAAGGCTCTTGGATAGAATTTGCTACCGATATCAATTCAGTGATGTACGCTTACATCGATAGAAAGAAAAAATTACCAGTAACCACGCTTTTCAGAGCTATTGGTTTTGAACGCGATAAAGATATCTTAGAAATATTTGACCTTGCTGAAGAAATTAAGGTTTCTAAAACTGGACTTAAAAAAGTATTAGGTCGTAAACTCGCTGCCCGTGTTCTCAATACTTGGTATGAAGACTTTGTGGATGAAGATACTGGCGAAGTTGTTTCTATCGAAAGAAATGAAATTGTATTAGATCGTGATACAGAACTTGAAAAAGATCATATCGAAGAAATTTTAGAAACAGGTTCAAAAACAATTTTGCTTCACAAAGAAGATAGTAGTAATAGTGATTACGCCATTATTTACAACACTTTACAAAAAGATCCTACCAACTCTGAAAAAGAAGCGGTTGAACATATCTATAGACAATTACGTAATGCCGAACCGCCTGATGAAGAAACAGCTCGTGGTATTATTGATAAGCTCTTTTTTAGTGATCAGCGCTACAATCTCGGTGAAGTTGGTCGTTACAGAATGAATAAAAAACTTGGTCTTGATATTTCTGAAGACAAAAAAGTTTTAACCAAAGATGATATCATAACCATCATCAAATATCTTATTGAACTTGTTAATTCTAAAGCCGAAGTTGATGATATTGATCACCTTTCTAACAGACGTGTAAGAACAGTTGGAGAGCAATTGTCTCAACAATTTGGAATTGGGTTGGCAAGAATGGCTAGAACCATTAGAGAACGAATGAATGTTAGAGATAATGAAGTCTTTACACCAATCGATTTAATTAATGCTAAGACTTTATCATCGGTAATTAATTCATTTTTTGGAACAAATCAATTGTCTCAGTTTATGGATCAAACCAATCCTATTGCAGAATTGACCAATAAGCGTCGTATGTCTGCTTTAGGATCAGGTGGTTTATCCAGAGAACGTGCTGGCTTTGAGGTTCGTGATGTTCACTTTACACACTACGGCAGATTATGTCCAATAGAAACTCCTGAAGGACCAAACATTGGTTTGATTTCTTCAATGTCTGTTTTTGGAAAAATTAATAATCTGGGCTTTATTGAAACTCCATATAGAAAAGTTGAAAATGGTGTTATAGATTTTGATAGTGAACCACTTTATTTGTCTGCTGAAGAAGAAGAAGAAAAATTAATCGCTCAAGCCAATATTCCTATTGATGAAAATGGAAAAATACTTGCTGAAAAGGTTATTGCTAGAAAAGAAGGCGATTTTCCTGTAGTTGACCCAAAAGAAGTTGACTATATTGATGTGGCACCAAACCAAATTTCTTCAATCTCTGCATCGTTAATTCCATTCTTAGAACACGACGATGCCAACCGTGCATTGATGGGATCAAATATGATGCGTCAAGCTGTTCCTTTATTGAGAGTCGATTCTCCTATCGTTGGTACTGGTCTTGAAAGACAAGTCGCTAAAGACTCTAGAGTATTGATCAATGCTGAAGGAGAAGGCGTTGTAGAATACGTTGATGCTCAAAAAATCACAATCAAATACGATCGCACAGAAGAAGAAAGACAAGTAAGTTTTGACTCCGATTCTAAAACATATAAACTTATCAAGTTTAGAAAAACTAACCAAGGCACATCAATCAACTTAAAACCTATTGTTAAAGTTGGAGATCGTGTTACTGAAGGTCAAGTTTTATGTCAAGGCTATGCAACTGAAGCTGGTGAATTAGCTCTTGGTAGAAACATGAAAGTGGCGTTTATGCCTTGGAAAGGTTATAATTTTGAGGATGCAATTGTGATTTCAGAAAAAGTTGTCCGTGAAGATATTTTAACTTCGATTCACGTTGATGAATATTCTCTTGAAGTGAGAGATACTAAACTTGGTAATGAAGAACTCACACCCGATATACCAAACGTTTCTGAAGATGCTACAAAAGACCTTGACGAAAATGGTATGATCAGAGTAGGTGCTGAAATCAAACCTGGTGATATCCTTATTGGAAAAATTACACCAAAAGGCGAAAGCGACCCTACACCTGAAGAAAAACTTCTTCGTGCTATTTTTGGAGACAAAGCAGGTGATGTTAAAGATGCATCTTTAAAGGCTTCTCCATCACTTAGAGGTGTTGTTATTGATAAAAAACTCTTTGCACGTGCTGTAAAAGACAAAAGAAAACGTGCAAAAGATAAAGAAGAAATCAACAAACTTGAAGCTAAATATCACGTTAAATTTGAAGAGTTAAGAAACATCTTAATTGAAAAACTCTTTGCACTCGTTAACGGTAAAACCGCTCAAGGGGTTCAAAATGATTTAGGTGAAGATGTTTTGCCTAAAGGTAAAAAATTCACTTTAAAAATGTTGAATTCTGTTGAAGACTTTACACATTTAACCAAAGGAACCTGGACAACTGATAAACACTTAAATAGCTTATTAGCTGACCTTCTTCACAATTATAAAATTAAGAAGAACGATTTACAAGGTAACTTAAGACGTGAGAAGTTTACTATTTCTGTTGGTGATGAATTGCCATCAGGTATTTTAAAACTGGCTAAAATTTATGTTGCTAAAAAACGTAAATTGAAAGTTGGAGATAAGATGGCTGGACGACATGGCAACAAAGGTATTGTAGCCAAAATTGTTAGAGAAGAAGATATGCCTTTCCTTGAAGACGGCACACCTGTTGATATTGTGCTCAATCCACTTGGGGTTCCTTCTCGTATGAATATCGGTCAGATTTATGAAACCGTTTTAGGTTGGGCTGGACAAAAATTAGGTCAAAAATACGCGACCCCAATTTTTGATGGAGCTACCTTAGATCAGATTAATGAATTAACCGACAAAGCTGGTATCCCAAGATTTGGACATACTTATCTTTATGATGGTGGAACTGGTGAAAGATTTGATCAACCCGCAACTGTAGGTGTCATCTATATGCTAAAACTCGGTCATATGATTGAGGACAAAATGCACTCTCGTTCTATTGGACCTTACTCGCTAATCACTCAACAACCCCTTGGTGGTAAAGCCCAATTTGGTGGTCAGCGTTTTGGCGAAATGGAAGTTTGGGCTCTCGAAGCATATGGTGCATCGAGCACTTTACGTGAAATCTTAACCGTGAAATCTGATGATGTTATCGGTAGAGCCAAAACTTATGAAGCTATTGTAAAAGGCGAAACTATGCCAGAACCTGGTTTGCCTGAATCATTTAATGTTTTAATGCACGAGCTGAAAGGACTTGGATTAGATATTAAATTGGAAGAATAAATGTTTAGTTGTTTAAACATATCAATATTTTTTAAATTAATTCTTTTAAACTTGTACAATGACAAGACAAAACGATAAGAATACTCAAGTAAAATTTAATCAAATTTCAATAGGTTTAGCTTCACCTGAAAAAATTCTTGGCAGATCAAGAGGCGAAGTTTTAAAACCTGAAACTATAAATTATAGAACCCACAAGCCAGAAAGAGATGGTTTGTTTTGTGAGCGCATCTTTGGTCCAGTCAAAGATTATGAATGTGCCTGTGGTAAATATAAAAGAATTCGCTACAAAGGCATTGTTTGTGATAGATGTGGCGTTGAAGTGACTGAAAAGAAAGTTCGTAGAGATAGAGTAGGGCACATCAATCTTGTTGTTCCTGTAGCTCACATTTGGTACTTTAGATCTTTACCAAACAAATTAGGCTATCTTCTCGGTATTCCTTCTAAAAAGCTCGACATGATTATCTATTACGAAAGATATGTCGTGATTCAACCTGGTAATGCCAAAAATGAAGACGGTGAACCTTTACAAAAAATGGACTTATGAAAGTTATTCCAGTTATTCAATATTTTAGATAGCTTACCTCAAGAAAATCAATACCTTGAAGACGATGACCCGAATAAGTTTATCGCTAAAATGGGTGCTGAATGTTTGATTGATATTTTAAAGCGTATTGATTTAGACGAACTATCTTACGATTTAAGACACAAAGCTAATCACGAAACATCAAAACAAAGAAAAACAGAAGCCTTAAAAAGACTTCAAGTGGTTGAAGCACTGAGAGATTCTAAAAATAACCGTAATAACAATCCTGAATGGATGATTATGAAAGTTATTCCAGTTATTCCACCAGAGTTAAGACCTTTAGTACCTCTTGATGGCGGTCGTTTTGCAACATCAGACCTCAATGATTTGTACAGACGTGTCATTATTAGAAACAACCGTCTAAAAAGATTGATGGAAATCAAAGCACCTGAAGTGATTTTGCGTAATGAAAAACGTATGCTTCAGGAATCTGTCGATTCATTATTTGATAATACCAGAAAATCTTCAGCGGTAAAAACTGACTCTAACAGACCATTAAAGTCACTTTCAGATTCATTAAAAGGTAAACAAGGTCGTTTTAGACAAAACTTACTGGGTAAACGTGTCGATTATTCTGCACGTTCGGTAATTGTTGTTGGTCCTGAACTTAAAATGTATGAGTGTGGTTTACCTAAAGATATGGCGACAGAACTCTACAAGCCTTTTATTATCAGAAAATTGATAGAAAGAGGTGTTGTTAAAACAGTAAAATCTGCTAAAAAGATTATTGACAAAAAAGAACCTATAGTTTGGGATATTTTAGAAAATGTACTCAAAGGACATCCTGTTTTACTTAACCGGGCACCAACTCTTCACAGACTTGGTATTCAGGCGTTTCAACCTAAGTTGATTGAAGGTAAAGCCATTCAGCTTCACCCTTTAGCTTGTACGGCATTTAATGCAGACTTTGATGGTGACCAAATGGCAGTTCACTTACCTTTAGGTCCTGAAGCAATTTTAGAAGCTCAACTTTTAATGTTAGCTTCTCATAATATTCTCAACCCTGCTAACGGTTCACCAATCACTGTGCCTTCTCAAGATATGGTACTTGGTTTATACTATATGACCAAAGAACGTAAGTCAGATAAAGACTACAAAGTCAAAGGTGAAGGTTTAACTTTCTATTCTTTTGAAGAAGTTAATATCGCTTTAAACGAAGGAAAGGTTGAACTCAATTCTTCTATAAAAGTAAGAATTAGAGATGATGATCCAAAAGCTAAAAAACCTTATAAAATTATTGAATCTACTGTAGGTAGAGTCATCTTTAATGAACACTTGCCAAAACAGTTCGGTTATGTCAATGATGTTCTTACCAAAAAAACTTTAAGAAATGTTATTGGTGATGTGATTAAGAAAACTAGCATTCCTGAAACTGTCGAATTTTTAGATAAAATTAAAAGTTTAGGATACAACTACGCATTCAAAGGCGGATTATCTTTTTCACTCGGTGATATTATCATTCCTGAAGAAAAACAACAATTGATTGATGAAGCCAATGCTCAAGTTGAAACTATTGTAGGTAACTATAATATGGGTCTTATCACTAATAATGAAAGATATAATCAAGTTATTGATATTTGGACAGCCACAAACGCTAACCTTACTGAGTTGGCAATGAAACGTATATCCGAAGACAAGCAAGGCTTTAACTCAGTTTATATGATGCTTGATTCTGGTGCACGTGGTTCTAAAGAACAAATTAGACAACTTACAGGAATGCGTGGACTTATGGCTAAACCAAAAAAATCTACTTCTGGTGGTGGTGAAATTATTGAAAACCCAATTCTTTCTAACTTTAAAGAAGGTTTATCTATTTTAGAATACTTCATCTCTACTCACGGTGCTCGTAAAGGTCTTGCCGATACCGCACTTAAAACAGCAGATGCTGGCTATCTTACCAGACGACTTGTTGACGTTTCTCAAGATGTTATTGTTAGAGAAGAAGATTGTGGTACTTTAAGAGGTATTGAAGTTTCTGCCTTAAAGAAAAACGACGAAGTTGTAGAAACTCTCGGTGAACGAATTGAAGGTCGAACTGCTCTCAATGATGTAATTGATCCAATCAGTGGTGAACAGATTTTATCTGCCGGAGAAGAAATTACTCAAGAGAAAGCAGAAATGGTTGAAAATTCTGCACTCAATAGTATAGACGTAAGATCACCGCTTTCTTGTGAGTCTAAAAAAGGAATTTGTGTGAAATGTTATGGTAGAAATCTATCTACAGGCAAAACCGTTCAAAAAGGCGAAGCCGTTGGCGTTATCATGACTCAGTCTATTGGTGAGCCAGGTACACAGTTGACATTAAGAACCTTCCATGTTGGTGGTATTGCAGGTAACATTTCTGAAGACAACAAACTTGAAGCTAACTTTGATGGTAAAGCTGAAATTGAAGATCTTAAAACCGTAAACGGTAAAGACAATGAAGGCAATGACACCAAAATTGTTATTTCAAGAACTTCTGAACTCAAAATAGTTGACAAAAAAGCTGGAGTTGTTCTATCTACAAACGTTATTCCTTATGGGTCTCAACTATTTATTAAGCCTGGTGATACCGTTAAAAAAGGTGACGTTATCTGTAAATGGGATCCATACAATGGCGTAATTATCTCTGAATTTGCGGGTAAAGTGAAATTTGAAAATATCGAACAAGGCTTGACTTATCAAATTGAAACTGATGAACAAACAGGTTTTCAAGAAAAAGTGATAACAGAATCTAAAAATAAACGTAAGATACCAACACTTCACATTTTAAATACTAAAGGTGAAAACATACGATCTTACAATTTACCTGTTGGTGCACACTTGATTGTTGATAATGAAGAAAAAATTGATGAAGGTAAAATCTTAGTCAAAATACCAAGAAGTTCGTCTAAAGCAGGTGATATTACAGGTGGTTTACCAAGATTGACAGAGTTGTTTGAAGCTCGTAATCCATCAAATCCAGCCGTTGTTAGCGAAATTGACGGTGTGGTTTCTTTTGGAAAAATCAAAAGAGGTAATCGTGAAATTATCATAGAGTCAAAACTTGGAGAAACTAAAAAATATCTGGTCAAACTTTCTAATCAAGTCTTAGTTCAAGAAAACGACTATGTAAGAGCTGGTATGCCTTTATCAGATGGTTCTGTGACACCAAACGATATCCTTAACATCAAAGGACCTAGTGCGGTTCAACAGTATTTAGTTAATGAAGTTCAAGAAGTTTATAGACTTCAGGGCGTTCAAATTAATGATAAACACTTTGAAGTTGTTGTTAGACAAATGATGCAAAAAGTGAAAATCAAAGATTCTGGCGACACCACTTTCTTAGAAAACCAACTGGTACACAAACAAGATTTTATTGAAGAAAACGATAATATCTTTGGTAAAAAAGTAGTTGAAGATCCAGGTGATAGCCAAAACCTTAAAGCTGGTCAAATTGTGACTCTTCGCGAATTGAGAGACGAAAATTCTATATTAAAACGCGAAGATAAAAAAGTGGTAGAAGCAAGAGACGCAGAGTCTGCAACTGCAATGCCAGTTCTTCAAGGTATCACAAGAGCATCGCTTCAAACCAAGTCGTTTATCTCTGCGACTTCTTTCCAAGAAACAACCAAAGTCCTTAATGAAGCGACTGTTAGTGGTAAAATTGATAAACTTGAAGGTTTAAAAGAAAATGTTATTGTGGGTCATAAAATACCAGCTGGAACTGGATTAAGAGAGTTTGATGATATTATTGTGGGTTCTGAAGAAGAACTTGATAATATGCTAAAACCCGAAGATATGCAACCAAACGTCAGTGTAAACTTAAATTAATAATGTTATGAGTAAAGACTGTAAAGACGATAAAGCCAAAAAAAATCAGCTCAATATTCAGTTAGATGAAAATATAGCTAATGGCACCTATAGCAATTTAGTTATCATAAATCATTCTTCTACAGAATTTATGCTTGATTTTGTTAGCGTTATGCCTGGTGTGCCAAAATCTAAAGTAAAATCAAGAATGATCTTAGCACCACAACATGCTAAACGTTTGCTTAGTGCTTTATCTGAAAATATCAGGCGTTATGAAAGTGCAAATGGTGAAATTAAAGACGACCAAAAACAACATCAAAATATCCCGATGAATTTTGGACCGACTGGAGAAGCTTAAATCAAAAAACTGCCTCAAAATACTTGCTTTGTCAATCTGAACTCGTTTCAGATTCTACAAGGTTTTGAGGCAGTTTTTTTTTAAATCAATGCTTAAGATTGAATTGCTTTTATGTTGACCTGAATTTGAATGTTATCGTTGATAAAATTGTCCTTTAAATCATCAAATACTGATTTTGACATAAACTCAATGTCCCATTCAGTTCTATCTATACTGAATTCTTCACTAATAAGTTTAACAGCTTGGTTATCATTACCAAAATTGATTTCAGAAACAAATTCAACTGAATTAGTTATGCCTTTAATTTCCAAATCACCTTTAATTTTGTGTTTACCTTCAAAAGGTTCAACAGAAGTTATTTTAAAAAAAGCATAAGGATATTCTTCAACATTAAAGAAATGATCTTCTTTACCTTCTATGCTTCCTTTTAGATGATTTTCTAAATCTATTTTATCTTGACCTTCTAAGTCTCGAACATTAATACTATTCATATCAATAGTAAATTTTCCAGAGACTAATTTGCCGTTTTCAAAACTCATTTCACCAGACTTTACCTTGATAATTCCAGTGTGCTTTCTAGCAGGTTTTGAGCCTATCCAATTAATTATTGATGAATTTTCATCAACTTTGTATTGTCCAGAAATATCATTTTCTGTTTTTGGCGTTACTTCTGTTTCTTTTGTTTTCTTTTGTTTTTGGTCAGACTTACAACCAAATGTTAAGTTGATTAAAACTATCGCACAAATGATCTTTAGTTTGTTGCTCATAATTTTTTAGGTTTTAATTTTGGTAAAAATACTTAATTTTGCGAAACTTTAAAATAATGACAATTTGACATAAAGTAAGTCTTGGCAACTGATTTGACAACTTAAATTAAACAATAATTATATACTGACAGATGAAAAAGGAAGAAACAACTATACAAAAAGACGAAAACATAGAGCAAGAGCAAGATAATGCTAAGAAGAAAGCAGATTCGTCCAAAAAAGAAGATGATAAAAAAAGTAACTCTAAGTCAAAGAGCGACACAAAAAAAGATAATGAAAAAGAAAATTCTGAGCAAAAGCAGGAAGAAAAATCTTTGACTAAAGAGGAACAACTTCAACAAGAATTGGATCAACAAAAAGACAAATACTTGCGCTTGTTTGCTGAGTTTGAAAACTATAAAAGACGTACAAGTAAAGAACGTTTAGAACTTTTTAAAACAGCTTCTCAAGAGTTGATGCAAGCTATGTTGCCTGTCTTAGACGATTTTGATAGAGCTTTAAAAGAAATCAATAAGTCCAAAGATAAAAACCTTATAGAAGGCGTTGAGCTTATTAATAGCAAACTAAGAGAAACATTAAAGTCAAAAGGTTTAGAACCATTGTCAGTTAATGAAGGTGACAAATTTGATGGCGATATTCATGAAGCTGTAACTCAAATTCCCGCACCAGACAAATCGATGAAAGGCAAAATTGTTGATGTGGTTGAAAGAGGTTATACTTTAGGCGATAAAATTATAAGATTTCCTAAAGTTATAACAGGTAAATAAAAGTTGCCATTGTGGATTTAATGAAAAAATAGTATTGATGAAAGAAGATTATTATGACATATTAGGTGTAGATAAAAATGCATCTGCGACAGAAATTAAAAAAGCATACCGAAAGTTGGCTATAAAGTATCATCCTGATAAAAATCCTGGTGATGCAGAAGCCGAAGCGATGTTCAAAAAAGCGACAGAAGCTTATGAAGTTTTGAGCAATCCAGAAAAGAAAGCCAAATACGATCAGTTTGGTCATTCAGCCTTTGATGGCAGTGGTGGTTTTGGCAGTAGTGGCGGTATGGATATGGACGACATTTTCAGTCAGTTTGGTGATATTTTTGGCTCTGCTTTTGGTGGCTCAAGCGGTGGATTTTCTGGTTTTGGAGGCTTTGGTCGCCAAGGTCGCTCAAAGGGAAGCAACCTTAGGATTCGAGTGAAACTTTCACTTCAAGATGTTGCCAATGGCGTTGAGAAAAAAATAAAAGTCAAAAGAAAGAAAAAATCTGCAGATACAACTTATAGGACTTGTCCTACTTGCGGTGGCTCTGGTCAAGTTACACGTGTTACTAGCACAATTTTGGGAAGAATGCAAACAGCTTCAGCGTGTAGTACCTGTCAAGGTAGTGGTCAAATTATTGAAAACAAAGGAGTTGGAACTGATGCTCACGGATTAAAAGTTGAAGACGAGTTAGTGTCTATCAAAATTCCAGCTGGTGTTGAAGATGGTATGCAACTCAAAGTTTCGGGCAAAGGTAATGAAGCACCTGGAAATGGTGTTGCTGGTGATTTAATTGTTTTAATTGAAGTTGAAGAACACGATTTATTAAAAAGAGATGGTGAAAACCTGCATTACGATTTATATATTAGTTTTTCTGAAGTCGCACTTGGCGTTTCAAAAGAAATTCAAACTGTTTCTGGTAAAGTGCGTATAAAAATTGAACCTGGTGTTCAAAGCGGAAAGATATTAAGACTAAAATCTAAAGGACTGCCAAATCTTAATAGATACAGAACAGGCGATTTGTTGGTTCACGTCAACGTGTGGACACCTCAAAATTTAAATCGTGAACAACAACAATTTTTTCAAAATCAATTAGAAGCAGAAAATTTCCAGCCTAAACCCGATAAATCTGATAAATCTTTCTTTGAAAAAGTTAAGGATATGTTTTCATAAACCTTAATTTAAACGCTTTTTTATTTATATTTGAACATCACTAAACCAATTAGTGATGTTTTTCATTTTCATAGCAATTTTTTCCCATCCTTAAACGTTTGTTTTCGGGTGGGTTTTATTATCTAAAACAAATTTGTCCTTATTATTTAAAAACACACCGACTTAATACAAAGTAATTTTATTTATGAAACATTACCTAAGCCTGATTGGTTTACTGTTTTTTATACCTCCCATATTCGCTCAGTCTCCAGATATTGCAAGAGTTGAATACACTTGGTTTCCACAAGAAGATTCTGATAATTCTTTTAGACGCTTCAAAACGTTTTTTAATTTTCCTATTAAACTTAGAAATAAAGACATTCTAATTCCTAGATTTGAATATCAAAATGTCGAATTTCAATTTAATGATATTGCACCTTTTGATAGAAAAAAACTTGACCGCTTTCAATACTATAAAGCAAGTTTGGCATACCTCAGAAATTTTAAAGAAAATTGGCGATATGCGGCAGAAGCAGGAGTGGTTGCAACATCAAACTTTCAAAATAGTTTGATGTCAGATGATATCATTTTTAATGGTTCCGTTTATGTTTTAAAATCTCAACCTAAAACCGAAAATCAAAAGAAATCAAGATTGATTTTTGGTTTGACTTTCAATACCAATGCTGGCAGACCTTTTCCTTTGCCTTTTGTTAATTATTTCAAAGAAGTTAGTCCAAAAGTTAATTATACTTTAGGTATTCCAAGAACCAATATAAAATATTTATTTTCGCCTAAACATATTGTTCAAGCTTTTGCTACCTTAGATGGATTTTACGCTAACGTTCAAAAAGATATTGCAATTACACAAAATAATGTTACAGAGCAAGCCTCAGAACTTTCGATGTTAGTTGTGCTTTCTGGCTTAGGTTATGAATTTAAATTTATGAAATACTTTAGTTTTTACAGTTTTGTAGGTTATACCATTTTGAATGATATTAGACTAAGAGACAACGATGCAAATGACATCTATACAATTAATGATAAAAATAGTACTTACTTTAGATTTGGACTTAAAATAAAAATGAATTAAATGTCAAAATTACTTATTGTAGAAGACGAAGAAGCCATTAGACGTGTGCTAGTTAAAATACTTAAAGAAAACGATTCAAACTACCAAATTGAAGTCGCTTCTAATGGGGTTGAAGCGATAGAACTCATAAAAAATAATGATTTTGATTTGGTGTTATGTGATATCAAGATGCCTAAAATGGATGGTATTGAAGTTTTAGAAAAAACTAAAGCCGAAAAACCTGAACTGCCTATTGTGATGATTTCGGGTCATGGCGATTTAGAAACCGCGGTTGAAACCATGCGAAAAGGAGCTTTTGATTATATCTCTAAACCACCAGATTTAAACCGACTTTTGCAAACCGTAAAAATTGCCTTAGACCACAATAAATTGGCTGTCGAAAATAAAACACTTAAAAAGAAAGTCAGTAAAAAGTATGAAATGATAGGTCAGTCAGAAGCCATGAACCATATAAAATCTATGATTGACAAAATTGCACCAACTGATGCAAGAGTTTTGATCATCGGTGATAATGGCACGAGCAAAGAATTAGTAGCCCATTGGATACACCAAAAAAGTGAACGCTCAAAATCACCAATGGTAGAAGTAAATTGTGCGACTATACCTTCAGAATTGATTGAAAGTGAACTGTTTGGTCATGTCAAAGGTGCATTTACTTCAGCAAACAAAAGCCGTGCAGGTAAATTTGAAGCGACCAACGGAGGAACACTTTTTTTAGACGAAGTAGGCGATATGAGCTTGTCTGCTCAGGCTAAAGTTTTAAGAGCACTTCAAGAAAATAAAATTCAACGTGTTGGGAGTGATAAGGACATAAAAGTTGATGTACGCGTTATTGCTGCAACCAATAAAGATTTGAAGCAAGAAATTGAAAACAAAAAATTTAGAGAAGATTTGTATCATAGATTGGCGGTAATTATGATACATGTTCCTTCTTTAGATGAACGCCCAGAAGATATCCCTTTGTTGGTCAATCATTTTTTAAAAACAATTGCAAAAGAACAAGGCGTTACTCCAAAAGATATTGATGAAGAAGCATTAGAAATTTTAAAACAATATCAGTGGACTGGAAACATAAGAGAACTGAGAAATGTTGTAGAACGCCTAATCATTTTAGGTGGCGATAAAATTACCGCAAAAGATGTTGAACTATTTAGTCAAAAATCATGATTCAGAAGGCTTATATTTCATAAAATACATTGTATCACCACTTGGATGTTGCCATTGGTGAAAGCAATCAAATTTATATCTTCGATAGGCTATATAAACTCTTTTAATTCGTGTTTCAGCGTAAATAGGTAGTTTCTTTTGTTTTGAAAGCTCCATAAACTGATTTTTCATATTATAGGCAGTCTTTGTTTTGTCAACATCTCTGGCTTCTGGCATAATACCCCAAAACCAACAATATAAATGATTTTTGTCCTTAGGACTTTGTTTTTTGACATAACCCTGAATTTTTAGAGCTTTCAAGCCTTTTTTAATTCCTGTTACTTTTAAAGCCAATTTTATATCTGTCATCAATTCTTTCCAAAAACTCACTTTACGGTTGGGGTCTTCTTCAAACAATATGGCTATTCCATTATAGTCTTCACTCACAATCAGAGCATCACGTTCAATGGCTTTGTCAACCATATGTTTAGCTAAGTATCTAAACCGTTTTTCTTTATGCTTATCATCTTTTATGATTTCCATAGAAGACGGCACTTCTTGAAGTAAAGCCGCCACATTTGAAATCACCTTTTCTTTATCGAGATTGTCCAACTTATTTTTTTTCAAAAGTAATTATAATCGCTTAAATTTCAGAATTATTAACGATAAAGTAATTTAAATTCAATATTTTCGACTATAGATAAAATTTTTAAATATGAAAGTTACTAGTTTTATTTTAATAATCCTATTTGGTACATTATTAAACGCACAAAACCGACAACGACCTGTTTCAGTTGAATTAGGTAAGTTTTTTAACGAAGATGGTAAACGCATGCTTTATGGTGGAAAAAAAGACTATCAGCATTTTGATGTTTCTAATCTATCACTAGAAGAAGACCAGTTCCATTACGGATTAGGTCGTGAAGCTTTTCCTGCTTTATTAGAACCTGAATTTACAAGTATTCAAAAAGCAGATAAGCAGTGGGATGACGATGATCGTTTTTTAGTAGCCAAATCAGGAAACGATGTCAAAGCTTACAGCATAAAAGATTTAACACGTCACGAAATTGTAAACGATGAACTGAATGGTAAACCCATTATGGCGACTTATTGTATTCTGGCTGATCTCGGCGCAATTTACACACGAACTTATGGCGATAAAGTATTTACTTTTGCCCTAAGTGGATATACTTACTACGACCCAGAAGTTTGGGATGGTCTAGATGGCTTTGTTTTTTGGGACAGAGAAACTGAAAGCCTATGGTGGCCTTTAATTGGTAAAGCCGTATCTGGAAAAATGAAAGGAGCAAAACTACATATCTATGATGAGACCAAATGGGAAGATACGACTTGGAGTACTGTAAAATCAAAGTACCCAAATGCTAAAGTTTTAATTTCAGGACAGGATTTTGAAAGACCGACTTCGTGGAGAAAATATGAAGATGTATCTGATGTAAAAGGTTTATAGTTCAATAGCTAAAACATTAAAAAGTTTGGCTCTTGAATTTAGTAATTTATTTAAGGCCTCAATATATTTAAGCTGAGCTTCTATATATTTGACTTCTCTTTGGTTGAGCAAAAATACAGAACTTTCACCAAAGCTAAATTTACGCTCTTCACCTTCAAGTAAAGCTTGATTGTCATTGGCAATATCTTGACTTGCCAAAGCTTGTCTTTGATAAGATAAAATTTGATTTTCTATCTGACTAATTTTATTTGTAAGCTGGGTGTTTACCAATTCTATCTCAAATTCTGTTTGTTGAATTTTAGCTTTTGCGAGGTTTAAATCTCCCCTTTCTTTCCTTAAAAATATAGGCAGTTTAAAATAGACTCCAAAAGTATATTCGCCAATATTGTAATTGTCAATATTGCTGATGTTCTCATTAATAAAATTGTATTCTAAATCAAGTTGAGGTTTCAGCATTTCGTACTTCAGTCGGCGTTCTATATTGAGCTGGTCCAACTTGTAGTTTAATGCTCTAAGTTTGGGATGCGAATTAATATCATAGCTATCTAAAACCATAAGATTGGTTTGCAATATATCATCGACATTAACCGTGTTGAGGTCCTGAGGTGAAATATCAGAACTGAGCTCAACAGGCACGTTGTTGTCTATCCATAAAAAATTGGAAAGTTCTAATCGTTTTTCAATGAGTTTGAGCTTGGCTTTTTCTAAACTTAAAGCTCTGTTTTTACGAATTATTCCAGCTTCTAAAGTATCTATTGCTGGTAAATCTCCAGAAATGGCACTCTGTTTTATACCGTTAAACCTAATTTGGGCTTGCTCAAGTGTGTTTTCAAAAAGTTCAACTTCTTTGTTTGCTACATACCAATCAAAATAAGCTAAGCTGGCTTCGTATAAAACATTGTTGACTTCCATTTGCCTTTCGGCTTCGTTGAGATTTTGAAGTATTTTAGCTTGTTTTAAGCCAGCCATTCTTTTATTAATAAATAGACCCTGACCTATGGGGACTGATATACCTGCTTTATATAAACCGTTCTCGGGAACATTGTTTTCTGGATTTAGAAAAACACCTGAATTTCTTTCAAAACCTGCCTTTAACTCAATGCCGTACCAGGTTGGTATTTTAAAACTCGAGTTCAGGATATTGTAGTATTCTTTCTCATCAAAATCTTTATTGTTCCAATCAATTTCAATCTTTGGATCAAAAGCACCTCTGGCTTTTAAAAGTTCAGCTTGGGCTTCAGTAATTCTTAACTCAGCTTGTTTAGCTACAGGATGATATTGTTTTACCCAGCCTAAGTATTCCTCAAGACCAAGAATGCCTAAGTCGCTTTGGGTTTGTCCGTAAGTGCTTACAGTCAGTAATATACAAAGCAATATGATTCGCATTACTTTTTGGTGTTTTGGTTTTTGTTGGTATTCGTGTTATTGTCTGTTGGCAAATAATAATCAGGAGGGAAACCATTAATTTGTCTCCATATTTCGTACCAAATTGGAACATCTTTTAATAATGCTAAAGTCTTTGCCCCTGAACCGGCTCTGATCACATCTGGCCAACCAGTTTCATTTTCGTTGGGTTTTATTAAAACTCTATATTTACCTTTAGAAGGGTCAATACTTCTTTCTACGGCAACTATTTTTCCGCCATAAGTTCCGTAGGACAGATTTGGCCATCCTGAGAAAAATATAGCTGGCCATCCGTCAAAAATTATTCTGACTTCTTCACCAGGATGCATAAGTGGTAAATCTATTGGTCTTACATAAGTTTCGACGGCTAACTCTACTTCAGTTGGCATAATACTGACAATTTCTGCGCCTTCTTTAAAAGTTTCTCCAATACCTTTTTGTATAGCCCTATTGATAAAGCCATCTTGCGGAGCTTTTATATATTTTAAATCCGATCGCATTGAATAATTAGAAAGTTCATTTTCTAATTTGCTGACTTGTGCCTCGGTATCGTATTGAGCAGATAACGCAGAAAGTCTATCACTTTCAGCTTTAGAAATTTTGTTATCATAACTCGTCCTTATCGTTGATATTTCAATTTGAGCATTTAATACTTTATTTCGACTCGATAAAAGCTTGTTTTGTTGAGACACCAACTTAGCTTCACTTTCTTGGAGTTTTAATTTTTTGTTTTCTAAATCTGTTCGAGATTTTAAACCTTCTGTTTCTAACTGCTCTATTCGTTCAAATTGACGTTGAGCAATACTGATTTGAGTTTTGGCGACTTCTAAATCTATACTATCACTTTTTACTTGGAGTTTAGCTTGTATTAGCTTATTTCTTGTTTCTTCAAGTTTTAATTCACGCTCTTGCCGCAAAGCAACAATTTGCCTGCTAAGTTGCTCCGCTTTTTTAGTATATGAACTTTGGGAAAAACTCTTTGACGTTATTTGGGCTTGAGTTCTGTCTAAAAGTTTTGGGTCAAAATATTCACTTTTTATTTCTGATATAAAAACTATAGTATCGCCCTTTTTAACTTCGTCGCCTTCACCTACGTACCATTTTTCAATTCGACCTGGTATGGCAGATTGTATAGCCTGTGGTCTTTGACTTGGATTAAGTGTAGTGACGTAACCTGAGCCTCTGACGTTTTGTGTCCAGGGTAAAAACATAAAAACGAGAAACACTATGCCCAATGCTGTCATAATTTTATTAAAGGTAATGTACCTGTTTTTAAAATTGACAAATTTCATTGACTCAAACTGGCTAAGTTCTTCTTCTTTATTGAGCTTATATTTTGATATGTTGAGCATCTTCTATTTTATTTTACCGTTTTCTAAATAAATAATATTTTCACAATACTCTTTCCAAATTGGATTTCTACTTGCAACCAATATGGTCCACGGTTGTTTAGGGTCAAATAAATAATCTACAATATGTTTAATTTCTTTAACATCAAATTCGTCTAATGGGTCTTTTAGGATAAGCAACTTTGGCTCTGATACTAAGGCTCTTGCCAAAACTATTTTTTTACTCATAGTGTAAGACAATTGCTTTCCATCAGTTGATATATTACTTTGTAGGCCTTTAGGTTGAGATTTAATGAAACTGTCTAAGCCTAAAACTTGACAAACCTCTCTTACTTTATTGTCGTTAATTTTAGGGTTGTTAAATGTTATGTTTTCTATAATACTGCCATCAAACGGAAGATTATTTGGAAAAACGTGTCCTATAAAAGATCGGTAATGGTCATTGTTGATGTTTTTAATATTAATATCATTGACGAATAATTGCCCATTACTTTGAGGTACAAGTCCAGCAATAACTTTTAGCAACGTAGTTTTACCAGAGCCACTTTCTCCAGTGATAAGAATATGCTTTTTGGGTTGAATGTTTAAATTGATATCCGTTAATACTTTTCTGTTTGATTTTAAATATTCTAAATTAAGATTAACGAGCTCTACTTTAAAATCTTCAGATTTATCAATAGGTTCATTATCAACATTTTTTTCAAGAGGCATATCTGTAATTTCGCCAATTTTTTCAATGGAGGTCAAGACATCATAAACATTTTCAAGCCCTAAAATGAGTTTTTCAACAGAATTTATCATTAATAAAATCACAATTTCAGCGACTACAAATTGGCCAATATTCATTTGTTGATTGATGACTAATAATCCACCAATGAACAATAAGCCAGCTGTAACAATAGTTTTAAAGCCTATCATTTTAAAAAACTGCAATTTCAAGATGGCAAAATGATCTTCTCTTGCTTTTAGATAATCTGATGCCAATTGGTCATTTTTTTTAGAAGACAACGAAAAACTATCAGAGACCTTAAAGCTTTCGTAACTTCTGGCTATTTCTTCAATCCAATGCACATTTCTGTATTTATTTTTAGATTCTTTAAGACTGGTTTCAACACCTAAGGGTATACTATATTTGAAAACTACATAGAGTAAAATGACTAAGAAAAAGCCAAAAAGAATAAAAAATGGATGATAAAAGGATAACAAAATAAGCCCAAAAATAATCTGTAATAAAGATGCTGAAAAGTCTATTATAGCTTTAGGTAAGCCTTTTTGAATGACCATAGTGTCAAAAAACCTATTGGCTAATTCAGGTGGGTAATAACCCTCTAGAGCCTGAGATTGAATACGAGGGAACCTATAAATAAACTCAAATGAAGACCTGGTGTATATGCGTTGTTGCAAATCTTCTCTTGCTCTTAACTGCATATATCTTAGAACTCCTTGAAAAATAACTCCTAAAAGCACTAAGCTAATTAAAATAATAATCGACGCATTGAATTGCCCACCAACAACCAAGTTGATCGTAGCTTGAACCCCAAGAGGAAGAGACAGGCCTACTAATCCAGCAAAAACGGCATAGAGTAAAATCTTGAAGATGTCTTTTCGTTCAAGTTTTAGTAAATTTAATAAGCGTGTCCAAGGTGTCATCTTAATCATACCTATTGATTTAAAGTTTTAACAACCATAGCTTGAAAAAAATCGTAAACCTGACTCTCTGTTTTATGATCGTTTAATGAGCTAAAATGCCTTTGTGTATAATATTGCTGTAGTGCACCTTCTACAATATTACAAGCTAAAGCCTTTGGAAAGTTGTAATTTGGGTCAACTTTATTTATCATTTCAACGATTCTCAAGATTAAACGCTTATAGATTTTGAAATTCTCTTCTTCGTTATCAATATTTTTGTGATGATAAGATTTTGTAAATTCTTCAATTATTATATCCCTCAATTTTAATTGATCGTAATCTGCATAAGAATTAATTCTTTTTGGCTTTAAAGTTAAAATTTTGATTGCCATTTGGAGTTTTTTTGATGCATCTTCAATAGCGTTGGTTTCTATGACTAACTTGTATTCAATAATACTCCAATACATTGCTGATAGATATTGGAGTAATTTGTATTTATTTTCAAAATATCTATAAATAGAACTTTCATTAGAATCTATTTGGTTGCCCAATTTTTTAAAATTAAAATTTTCAATACCCAATTGGTGTATCATCTCAATACTTTGAGTTAATATTTTTTGACCCAATTCTGAGCTTTCTGGGTCTTTTAAATATAAGCATGAGCTAATATTTAATTTTAAAGATGATAGTAGACTTTCCATTATACAAAATAAAAATCGCTAATATAAAAGTATTACTATTATAAAATGTTAAAAGGAATATAAATATTCATAAATGAAAATAATTTTGATTATTAACATTATCAATACGAATAAACGTTTTTAAACCAGTAATGAGAATTTATGTCACACTGAGCGCAGACGAAGTGAAGAAGCGAACATTTGACTACGCTCATGGAGACATTTTAGCTTATGATTTAGAGTAATCATTATTACTGGTTTAATAGCGTAGAAATAAATACTAAATTCGAAAATCATAGTGGCTTGTTAAATCGTAGTTTAAGTTATTAAGAAAGTTTAAATTCGTTTGACTAAAATTGATTAGAAATTTATGGATAACAAAATTGAACAAGTAGAATTAAAATATCTTACATTAACTAATTTTGAAGAACTAAAAGAAGTTTTTATTGAAATATACGGCGATGCTCCTGATGTCTATTGGAAAAAAAGTGAGTTAAAACAACTCATTTCAAAATTTCCAGATGGACAAATCGTACTTTTTGTAAACGGTGAAATTGCTGGCTGTGCTTTTTCACTAATTGTTGAGTCTTCAAAAATTGATAACAAGCATACTTATGATGATATTGCAGGAGACGCCAAATTTAAATACCATAATAGCGATGGCGACATGCTTTATGGCATAGATATTATTATTAAAAAAAAATATAGAGGATTAAAATTAGGCTGAAGATTATATGATTACCGCAAAGAATTATGTGAAAAACTCAACCTTAAAGGTATAGTATTTGGCGGTAGAATTCCTAACTATCATAAATTCTCAAGTTCCTTAACACCAAGACAATATATTGAAAAAGTGCGTTTTAAGGAAATTGAAGACCCGGTATTAAACTTTCAATTATCAAATGATTTTAGACCCGTTCGGATTTTGTCTAATTACCTTGAAGGCGATACCGATTCAAAAGAATATGCCGTTTGGATGCAATGGGATAATATATATTTCACCAAAGATTCTGTAAAACCTTATACCAACAAAACCGAAGTTCGTTTAGGTTTGGTGCAATGGCAAATGCGTTCTTACGCTAATTTAGAAGATTTGCTACACCAAGTCGAATACTTTGTTCAATCACTTTCTGGCTACAGATCAGACTTTGCGCTATTTCCAGAGTTCTTTAATGCGCCGCTTATGGCGAAATACAACCACTTAAGCGAGCCTGATGCCATAAGAGAATTGGCTAAATTTACTCAACCAATCAAAGAGAAAATGGCAGAACTTTCTATTATATCAAATGCCATGGGTCAAACGGTGGCTAATGGTTTAAATATTAGTGCACTTTCATCTGGTATTTATTACGTGAAATTGAAGACCAATAAAGGCAATATTGTTAAAAAAATAATTAAAGATTAAGTCGTCTTATTTATTGATTGGATTGTTTTGTTGTTAAAGCCCAACATACCATGTTGGGTTTTCTATGCAATAATCCCATTCAATTTTCGCATTGTGGCTTATTGTCTTTCAGTTTAAATAACTTGGAATAATCTATGGTGTTTTCAACTCCATCTAGTTCACAAAGAAATGTGACTACGGCACATAACCAATTAATCAATGTATCTTTATCAGTAGGATTATTAGGCTTGATACATGCACTGTCAATAGCACTACTATGCCCACCGCAACCTTTTTAGTAATTCTAAAGAAGAATAGCCATTAAATGTCTTCCTTAGATTTTGATGGATTCTGCCATCATGATTCAGAAGGCTCATATTTCATAAAATACATTGTATCACCACTTGGATGTTGCCATTGGTGAAAGCAATTAAATTTGTATCTTCGATAGGCTATATATACTTTTTTAATTCGCGTTTCAGCGTAAATAGGCAAACCTTTTTGTCTTGAAATTTCCAAAAATTGATTTTTCATTTGGTAAGCTGTCCTTGTATTGTCAACGTCTCTTGCTTCTGGCATAATGCCCCAAAACCAACAATACAAATGTTTTTGGTCTTTTGGTCTTTGTTTTTTTACATAACTTTGAGTTTTTAGAGCTTTTAATCCTTTTTTTATACCAGTTACATTTAAGGCAAGTTTTAAATCTGTAATCAATTCTCCCCAAAAGTTGCCTTTTTGATTACCATCTTCTTCAAACATTATAGCTATGCCATTATAGTCTTCAGAAACAATTAAAGCATCACGTTCAATAGCTTTATCAATCATATGTTTAGCTAAATATCTGAATCGCTTAACTTTATGCTTGTCATTTTTTATGATTTCCATTGAAGATGGCACCTCTTGAAGCAAAGTTGCCATATTTGAAATAACCTTTTCTTTATCGATATTATCCAATTTGTTTTTTTTTCAAATGTAATTATATTGTGCTAAAGACATCGTGAGTATTTAAGATTAAATTTACAAATAATTAAAGGTTTTACAAGAGATTTACTTTTAAAATTTATAAAAGTCTTTAAGGTTTGGGAAAGAAATTGTGCTACTGCAATACATTCATTAATTATTAATAGATTTGTGTTTTTTAGCATTACTATGAAATTAAATATACAAGACGAAACATCAAGATTAAGACAAGTGATTCTCGGTAGAGCAGATAGCAATGGATCAGTTCCAAAATTAGAAGAAGCATACGATCCTAAATCTATTGAACATATCAAAAAAGGAACATATCCTAAAGAAAAAGATATGATAAAAGAAATGGATGAAGTTTTAGAAGTATTCAAAAAATATGATGTCAAGGTATATCGTCCAGAATTATTGAAAGATTGCAATCAAATTTTTTCAAGAGACATTGCATTTGTGATTGAAGATAAATTTATAAAATCTAATATTTTACCAGATCGTGAAAAAGAAATTGAAGCAATTCAATATATATTAGACCAAATTCCACAACAACAAATCATCAAACTTCCTGATGAAGCCCATATTGAAGGTGGTGATGTGATGCCACATCACGAGTATATTTTTATAGGCACTTATCGCGGTTCAGATTATCCTAATTATATCACTGCTAGGACGAATCCACAAGCGGTTGAAGCTATACAAAAAATATTTCCTCACAAAAAAGTAAAATCATTTAACCTTAGAAAAAGCAATACCGATGCCTATAATAATGCCTTACACTTAGATTGTCGCTTTCAACCCATAGGCGAAAAATATGCTATACTGCATAAAAATGGATTTCTTGAAGAAACCGAATACCAATGGTTGGTAGATTTTTTTGGAAAAGACAATATTTTTGAAATCACTGCTGAAGAAATGTATGATATGAATTCTAATATCTTTTCAATTGATAAAGATATAGTGATTTCAGATAGGTCTTTTACACGATTAAATCAATGGATGAGACATAAAAACATCACAGTAGAAGAAGTGCATTACAGAGAAATTGCCAAGCAAGAAGGATTGTTGCGTTGTTCTACATTACCTTTGCAACGAGACTGAAATTAAACACAAATGAAACAATCTACAGACAAAATTTTGATGATAAGACCCGTAGCTTTTGAAATGAATAAAGAAACTGCAGTCAACAATTATTTTCAAAAAACATTAAACTTAAATGCTGAAGCCATTAATGCTAAAGTGCAAAAAGAATTTGATGATTTTGTTGATATTTTAAAAGCCTCTGGTATTGACGTTTTTGTTTATGATGACATTGCTGATTTAAAAACACCAGATTCTATTTTTCCAAACAATTGGATTTCATTTCACGAGAATGGTAATATTGCTTTATACCCAATGTTTGCTGAAAATCGCCGTCGAGAAAGACGTCAAGATATTTTAGAAGATTTAGAACAAAAAGGCTTTCAGTTTCATCAAGTTTATGATTATACTTCTGCTGAAGACGAAAATATTTTTTTAGAAGGCACTGGGAGTTTAATTTTAGATCGAGTCAACAGAAAAGCTTATTGTGCACTTTCTCCAAGAGCTAATGAAGAATTGCTAATTGAGTTTTGCGAAGATTTTGAATTTTTACCAATACCTTTTAAAGCCTACCAAACTGTTGGTAGCAAGCGATTACCCATTTACCACACCAATGTAATGATGTGCGTTGGCACTGATATTGCTATAGTTTGTTTTGACAGTGTTGACGACAAAGCTGATAAAAAATTGCTGAGCAAAAGTTTAAAAGAAGACAACAAAACCATCGTTGAAATCTCTGAACAACAACTCGAAGCTTATGCTGGCAATATGCTTGAAGTGCAAAACAGAAATGGCGATAAATTTTTAGTCATGAGCACACAAGCCTATAAAAGTTTACAAGCAACCCAAGTTCAAACCATAGAACAATATCTAAAAATTTTGCACAGTCCATTAAACACCATAGAAACCTTAGGTGGTGGAAGTGCAAGATGTATGATAGCTGAAATTTTTAATGCAAAGAATTAAACAAACTTGAGTTCGTTGCAAAACTTCATAGATGCTAAATTTTATTAATCTATAAATTCAGAATGATTAAATATTGAAGTCTTATTTATTATTTATTCTCAGATTAATTTTCAATTAGAATGAATTGTTACTTTTTTAATGAAAGAAAAGAAGGGGCTCATTTCTTTAATGAACCCCTAACTACTACTCAAAAGGGAAGGAAAGAAGTTGCTATTTATCGATCTTCTTCTTTTTTACCAAGCAAAATTATAGGTATTTCCACTACCCATAGTTAGGGTTGCTGTTTGGTTTCCATTAAAAACTATTGTTCCTGAGTAATCATAAACGTTACCATTTGATACTTGTCCATTGAAAGCCACTGAAATACTGCCAGAAGTAATATTATGATTTGCCTTTAATACTTTTAAATTGGTTGTATTAAAGTTTAAAGAACTTGTAAAGGTATTTTGATTTCTAACAGAGGATATTTGAGTTCCAGATCTGGAATAAGTTTGATTTACAAGGTATTCTGTTTCTAAATCGTCTAATCCTGATACTACCAGAGTTCCATTAGTTGTATCATCAGATGACATTTTTGGAGAGTCATAAGAACTGGAAGCATTTAAATCAAAGCTAAAGTTTGTTGGACTATTATCATCTGTACAATATACAGTCCAACTCCATACGTAATTAATATTATAGCTATAGTTTCCGCTATCATGACTTCTTGCAAATGATGTACCATAAGTTTCCCCACATACATAATCAAAATCACTATTACTTAAGGATGTTTTACTATAATCACTAGAACTTCCTTCCACAATAGTTATGGTTTCAGTAGTCATTTCAATTAAACCTCCAGTTTCTGGCGAAACAGCCATGATAATTGCTTCCGAGGCTTCTTCCTCTGAAATGCTGGATTCGGATAAGTTATCATCATTATTATTACATGATGTAAATAAGAGTGTTGCAACACATAATCCAGTTAGTATTGATTTGTGTTGGTTTTTGAGTGTTTTTAAATTAATTGTTTTCATAATTTTATTTTTTTGATTTTCAGCTAAATTATTTAGGATATGCTTACTAAAGTTTTAAAAGTTATTGAAACTGACAAATTCAAGGATGAATCGTTATCTTTTATAATTGAATTTTTTTATAACCTGTTAAACCATAAAAATTAATAGAGAATAATTTACTGCTTATTTTACTTATATTGATTCCATGATTTGTTGTTAGAAATAAATTAAAGGAAAGTGACTTATGTAATTTTTGGATACTGTTTTATTCTGAAATTTTAGACCTCAATTTGGTTGTTCCATATCAAAATATGGATGTTTAAGATTTAAATTTTCATAAAAGAGATGATGAACAACTATTTTTAAATTAATTTAATCAGTTGATATGAAAACCATAAAAATAGTATTGGTCTTCTTCATCATGGCATGGATTACATCTTGCTCAACAGATAACAATCTAGATGAAATTGTTGATGAAAATGAGGTGTTTATTTACAGAATACATGTTGTAGTACATGTAGTACATTACGGAGAGCCCATTGGGCAAGGAGCAAACATAAGTTATGAACAAGTAAAATCACAAATTGAAGTATTAAATGAAGATTTTAGAAAAATGGTTGGAACCAACGGGTATAATGACAATCCTGTTGGAGCAGACACAACCATAGAATTTGTTTTAGCTGATAAAGACCCTGATGGAAACCTGCTTACCGAACCTGGAATAGATCGTATAAACGGAGGACGGAGCGAATGGCCTAAAGGAGTTTTTAGAAATCCTATTGAAACCAGTTTAAAACCTACTTATTACTGGGATCCTAGTCAATATTTTAATATATGGACTATAAACTTTGGTGGTTTTGTTAGTCGTGACCTATTGGGTTATGCTCAATTTCCAAGCAGATCTGGATTGCCAGGTCTTAACGCCGATGGTGGAAGTGCTGAAACCGATGGGGTTGTTATTGGCTATAAGTATTTTGGAAGTAGTGAAAAAGGCGATTTTCCGGAGTTAGTAGCACCTTATGATTTGGGCAGGACTGCTACCCATGAAGTCGGTCATTGGTTAGGGTTAAGACATATTTGGGGTGATGGCGATTGCAGTAATGATGATTATTGTCTGGACACGCCCAATGCCTCAGCACCAAATTATGATTGTGCAAGCATAAAAATTTCATGTGATGAGCCTGAAATGCCCCAAAACTATATGGATTATTCTTACGACAATTGTATGAATATTTTTACTGAAAACCAAAAAAAGCGAATGATTACGGTATTAAAAAACAGTATTAGGAGGAAAGAATTAATCGGTTATTGATCTAACCATTTTTTAAATTCAGAGGCTTTGGCTTTGCTTATAATTATCTTATTGTGTGGTTTTGGCAAGACATTTAAAACCAGTCTGCCATTGAAATAGAAATCAATATCTTTTATGGCTTTTCTTTGAACTATAAATTGCCTGTTAGCTCTAAAGAATTGATCGGGATCAATCTCTGAGCTGATTTTTTCCAAAGTAGAATCAACAATAAACCTTGATCCTTCTTCAATATATGCATACACGAGTTCCAGTTCAGTATAAAACCAATTTATTTTGTTGATGTTTAATGGAATAAGTTTTGCTTGATAATGGACTAAATAGGATTTTTTATAGTCCTGTTTAAAGTCGGATTCCTTTAAAAAGTTGAAAAGTTCCAGTATTTGAGCAGTTGCCCCTGTAAGAGCGGTCCGTGCACCATACGTATATAATAGAGTAGTGGTGGGCACGCCCATTGTTGTACGAACAATACCAGCAAGTTGGATAACAGTTTATTATGGTGGAGTTCCATATTACTATTGTGATGGCGTGTATTATGATAAAACCGAGGTAAAGGACGAATACACACCAGTACAACCTCCTGTAGGAGCTATAGTTCCTTCTTTGCCAGAGGGTGCTATTGTAAAAACCATAGACGGCAAGGTTTACTATGAGTATGAAAAGGTACTATATAAAATGGTAACTATAGAGAATGATGTAAAATATGAAGTAGTTAGTATTAATAAGTAAACAGTAAAAAACAAAATTTATAACGGTATCTAAACTTTAAATCTCAAAAAGCAGTTTATTGCCCCAAACTTACATTCAATTCTTATTCTGACTAACGTGAAATTATTTTACTGTAAATCAGTTGTTTATATTTTATTCAAAATTTCAATTTTCAATCCTAAATTTACTTATTTTATGTTAGTCGAGAGACTAAAGTTTCTACGAGTCTATGAGGGATTTTTGGAAACAACAGTACAGAAGAGATGATTTTGAATTGACTTTTAATGATGATGACTGGACTAATTATAGGTATTTCAGTATAGTAATAAAAGTTGGGCGGTCAGCACTCAATTTACCTATTTCACTTTTAAAAAATCAATACCTTTGCAACCGCTATAATACCTTGTAAATGTCTTTTATAAAAATACTTACCGAAAAAGACTTCTTAAAAAATGCTAAAGAAGGCTATCTTTTGCGTCCGTCAGGTAATAGTGTTATTTTTTTAGTAGAAGGAACTATTGAAATGGAAATAAACGGAAAACCTGTATCTTTTGATGACGAACATATTATACTCATTTCTAAAAAAAATATATATAAGCTCGTCCGTTTTACCAAAACATTGGAGATGTATGTTTTAATACATAACAGAGAAGTTACAAGAGAAAAGGTTCAATTTAATTTCAGTAGATACGATGTTTATCAAATCATTAATGCCGAGAAAAATCAAAACATCTTTAAACTGGAAAACACTGTTTTTCATCAAACCGTGGGTTTGGTAAAGTTATTAAATTATTACACCAATCATGACATTAAATTTTCTTCTCAAGAACAAATTATAATTGCATTATTTACAGCCATTATTCATATTTTGATGGATTCTCTGGTTGAAAAACTTCAATCTGAAACCAAAATTAATACACGAAAAGAAGAAATAGTACTGCGATTTATAGAATTGGTTTCAATCCATTTTAAAACTAAAAAAAGACTTGGTTTTTATGCCGAAAAGCTACATATATCCATAAAATATCTTTCTATTTGTGTGAAAGAAATCACGCACAGACCTCCAACCGAATTTATTGCAAATGCCTTAACCAATGAGGCAAAAACATTATTGCTCAGCACAAAAAAGACAATTTCTGATATTTCATCTGAGCTAAGTTTTTCTGACCAATATGCCTTTGGAAAATTTTTTAAAAAGCACACTGGTTTAAGTCCTAAGAATTATAGAATAAAAAATGGAACCATATTTATAGATACCATTTGAACCTCTTTTATCCCTTTTTCAACCTTTTATAGCACTGCGTATCTTCTTAATCTTGCACCCCCAACATAAAAACGCATAGTTTATAATGAAGTGTCATTTTTCAAGGCATCTGTTTTGGATAACCTGCCTGCTATTTCCAAGTTTTTTTATTTATGCCCAAAAGCCAATACAAAAGAAAAAACTAAGCATTGACGAACTTTTTTCTTTAGTTACAGAAAATAACCCATCATTAGCGGTTTCTAAAGCAGACATCAACATTGCTAAACAAGACATAGAAGTTACAAAAAACCAAAAACTCCCTGATTTTAATATGAATGCAAGTGCTATGTATATTGGTGATGGCACTATTTTGGACAAAAACTTTTCAAATGCCACTACTGTAGATATGCCACATTTTGGAAATGTATATTCTGTAGAAGCCTCTCAATTAATTTGGAAAGGAAATGCAGTAAACAATGCTATTAAGGCAAAAACACTACAAGAAAATTTGGCTTCACTGGGTTATCAGTCCGATGAACAGAATATCAAGTTGCTTGTTTTAGGTTACTATTTGGACTTGTATAAGTTACAAAATCAAGCAAGTGTATTTCGTAAAAACATAGCACTTGCAGAAGATAGATTACAGAATATCAACCATTTTTATAGCCAAGGAATGGTAACCCGAAATGATGTGATCCGTGGCGAATTGCAAATTTCAAATCTTAATTTGTCTTTACAGGTGATAGAAAATAATATTCAGATTTTAAACAAGCAACTTACCGTGGCTTTGGGTTTACCAGAAGAAACAGAAATTGTTGCAGACGAATCTATAATAAATGAAAATCCAGAAATTTCTCTTTTAGAAACCTATCAAAATAATATTCAGACTCATCCAAGCTTATTGATGGCTAAAAAGGCAGTTGAATTATATAAAGTTTCTGAAAAAATAACCAAAGCAGAACGTCTGCCTACCTTAGCGACTTTTGCAAATAACACACTTCAACGCCCTATTACCAGTGTTTCACCTGCTTTGGATATGTATTCAAACGGGTGGAATATAGGTTTATCATTGAGCTATAATATCGCTTCAATTTATAAAACACCAAAAAAACTTCAATTGAATAAATTTGAAACAGAACGTGCCAAAGCACAAGCCAATGAAGCAGAACAAATGATTGGAGTAGCTGTGAAAGCGACTTACATTAAATACAACGAAGCCATAACCCAAAACAAAACCTTTGAGAAAAACAAAGATTTAGCCAATGAAAATTACAGGATTATGGAGAGCAAATACAACAACCAATTAGCCATTTTGCTGGATTTAATCGATGCCAGCAACGCCAAATTAGATGCTGAGTTGCAATACACCAATTCGCAAATCAGTATCATTTTTGCCTATTACAAGTTAATGAAAGAAAGCGGAAAACTGTAAAAATGTCATTTGCTTAATTTATAAAAAAATAAAAATCATGTCACAAGATCAAGATAAAAATCAAGAAGAAGTTCAAGAAACAGATTCTAAGAAAACGACCAAATCAAAACGAAAACCTCCTGTAAAGAAAAAAAATAAGGGTAGAATTATCAGTATGGTTATTCTGGTATTTGTCTTGGTCGGGTTATACTGGTTTGTAACGGCTTACTTGAACATTGGAAACGACCAATATACCAATGCGGCACAGGTAGAATCATACATCAATCCAATAAATACCCGAGTGTCGGCTTATATCAAAGAAATACGCTTTGTAGAACATCAGCATGTGAAAAAAGGAGATACGCTCATAATTTTGGACGACAGGGAGATAAAAACACAGTTAGGACAAGCAGAAGCGACTTATATGGTCGCATTGGCATCTAAAAATGTAACTCTAAATTCTGTAAAAACAGTTACCAACAATATCAATACCGCACAAGCCAACCTTGAAGCCGCACAAGCTAACATTGAAGCAAGACAGGCAAAACTGTGGAATGCCGAGCAAAATTATAACCGCTATAAAAATTTGTTGGAAGACGAAGCGGTAACACGTCAGCAATTCGACCAGGTAAAAACACAATATGAAGCCAGTAAAGCTCAATTGGAAGCAACGATTTCTCAATATCAAGCCATCAAAAACACAAAAGGCACAAGTGAGTTGACCGTTAAGGAAGTTCATTCTCGTTTAGAAATGAACGAGGCGGAAATAAAACGTGCCAAAAACGCACTTGAAATGGCAAAACTCAATCTTTCCTATACCGTAATTACCGCACCTCACGATGGAATTATGGGGAGAAGAACCGTAAATGTAGGTCAGTTATTAAACGCTAGCCAACAAGTGGCAACTATTGTTGATATTAAAAATATATGGATTTCAGCCAACTATCGTGAAAAACAAATGGATGAAGTAACTGTCGGAGGTATTGCAAAAATTACTGTTGATGCTTTGGGTGGCAAAGAATTTGAAGGAAAAATAACAGCCATTTCTGGAGCTACTGGAGCCAGATATCTGCAATACCCGTTGACAATTCAACAGGAAACTTTGTAAAAGTACAGCAACGCATTCCCGTTCGGATAGAATTTACAGAAAACAACAAACCCGAAGACTTAGATTTGCTTCGGGCTGGTATGAATGTACAAGTAACCTTAAAATAGCAAAGTTATGTACAATAGAGGTCCGTTTGCCAATTGGGTTCCTAAGCCTTTGATGTTGTTACTGATTATTGTTTTTTTGTTTCCACTCATAGCATTGAATGGTGTTTACAGAAGCAATAGTACTGATATTTCAGGGGCATTTGCAACTTATTCAGAATACATTTCATTGGCATATAATGCGACCATTATCGGAATGGGTGTTGCCAGCACCATTGCTATGCGTATAAAAATGCGTTTTCGCTCTAAAGAAATAATTGTGTTTTGCACTGTTGTTCTTGCTGTCCTTTCTTATTTGATAGCAACAACCGATAATGTTTTGGTGGTGATTGTGGGAAGTTTTTTTATTGGCTTTTTTAAAATGTTTCCATTTGTTGAAATGATATTACCCGTTATGTTTATTATATCACCAACAGGAGAAAGAGGACGTTTCTACTCTGTATTTTACCCTATTATATTATGCACTGGGCAATATTCTTCTTACCTGTTGGCAAACCAAGTCTTTAACAGTAACTGGCAGGCACCTTATTTTATTATAGCGATACTGTTGCTGATTGTTGCAGACTATCGTTGATTTTTCAGCACAACCAACGCTTTAGTTTTAAAAAACCCTTGTATCAAATCGATTGGTTGTCTATAGTTTTATTTGCTCTTTGTGCTATGTGCTTTAATGCAGGACTTACCTTTATGCGTCAACAAGGCTGGTTCAGTTCTCCATTCATTACAAGTTCATTTTTGTTAGGAATGCTATTGTTGATAGTATTGATATACAGACAAAAATTCCTCAAACGCAAAATCATAAAATTTCAATTAATTGTACAAAAGAGAAATATATGGTATGCCCTGATTTTACTGTTGTTTTTGGGAGTCTATTTGGCAAGTACAGGCATCTTTACACAATATACACTTAGAGTTTTAGGATACAACAACCTTATCAATGCAAAGCTGAACCTATGGATGATTCTCGGAATTGTTATAGCAGGAATTTTAGCTTTTCTAGGGTTTACAAATAAGTGGAATCTTAAATACTATATTACTTTGGGTTTTGTTGTGTTTTTTCTTCATATTTTGATGTTATATCTGATGATTCAACCACAAATGAACATAGAATATCTTTATTTTCCTATATTTTTAAAAGGTTTAGGCATGGGAATTCTTTTTATTGGTATATGGTATTATGCGTCATTAGGTTTACAAAGAGACGATTTTCTTGGCATTATAGGCATTATGTTGATGGTAAGAACGTTTCTTGCAACCGCTATTGGTGGAGCAATTATTAGTTGGGCAACTTATCAGGGGCAATGGCAAAGTTTGAATAATATTTCGATGTACCTTGACGCAGGATATTTTAAAAACGGAATGCGTATATATCAAGCAACCCAAATCAATGCTATGCTGGCTTCATTCAAAACTGTGTTGGGATATTTATGCTGGCTCATCGTTCCTATTTTGATTATTGTATTAACTCACAATTTTGGACAATTCAATAAACGAAGAATAGTGTTTTTAAGAAAAGTAATGAGAAGAAATAAATTGCAAGGTTATAGGTTTACTTAACAAATATTAAAATTATATATACTAAAATTACAAGAACTATGTTTTTAAAAAAAGGTTGACTATCAAACATTTATTAAGCTTTTTACTGATTTTTGTGCTAAGTTTAAATCAAATTAAAGCTCAAGAAAACAAAGAAGAATCTGCTTCTTTAAAAGGAAAATTAGGCTTTTCGGCTGTTATGGGACATGCTTTTATAAAACACAACGTTGAAGATGTTGAAGAAAATGAAATCACTTCGGTCTGCTGCTCTTGGACTCAATGCAAATTACTGGGTTTTTGATAAATTGGCTTTAGGTGTGCATTCTGATATGATTTTTGAAAGTTTTATTATCGAGGAAAAAAACGGAGAAGAGGAAAACAATTTTATCGAGAGAGAATATCCGATATCAATAAACGCAGTAGCAACGTATAAACCCTTACATTCTTTGGGATTATTGGCAGGAGTTGGCAAAGAGTTTAGCAAGGAAAAAGACTTTTCTATGTTTCTTGTTGGAGCAGAATATATGGTGGAAATTCCACACGATTGGGAGCTTGGACTTTCTGCAACTTATGAAGTAAAACATGATGCCTATGACACATTTGTGATAGGATTAGGGATTACAAAATTTTTGAGTTTAGAAAAAAAGCATCATTTATAAAATTAGAAATGGAAAAAATATTATTTTTAACTGATTTTTCTGAAGTGGCAGAGAATGCTTTTATCTATGCGTTGTCGCTTGCTGAAAAAATAAATGCAGAGTTACACATAGCTCACATTGTACCGATTATAGAAGTTGCAGACCCAGATGAATTAGTAAATGTGCATCCGTTTGCTCAAGATTATAACGAAACACTAGAAGATGATGAATGGGAAAAATTTAAAAACGAAGCAAGAAAACTTGAAAAAATAGCACAGGACAATAATAAATTAAACGTTCCTGTAGAATTTCATTTTCAGAAAGGTGTATTACTTGATACAGTTTCTGATTATATTTACGAAAACATAATAAATGTAGTGGTAATGGGAACTTCAGGTGCTAATACCATTGATAAGAAATTGTTTGGTTCTAATACAGCCAAACTCATCAGTCATATTAATATTCCGTTATTAGCCATACCTGAAAAAGCAAAATTTGTTGCCATAAATACTGTTACCATTGCGGTTATGCTGAAATCAAATGAACATTCAATTGTTCAACAGTTGTTAGAGAACGCACAGAAATATAATTTCAGATTAAATTGCGTTCACGTAGTAGAAACCGATAGCGAGGCATCGATTTCAGAACATAAAAAAAAGATGTGGCTTGAGGATATTGGGAACAATACTCTCAACGTTGATATTGTGGTTAATACCGATGTTGAGAAAGGCTTAGAAAACTATATACAGGATAATAAAACCGATATTCTCTGCATTATGCATCGTAATTTGTCGTATTTTCAAAGAATGTTTAAATTGAATTACAGCAATCGTTTGTTACAAAATTCAAAAACAGCATTGCTTATTTATAATCATAATAATTAGTAACAATTTAAAATTTAATGCTATGGTTTCATTTTTAAAAACAATCCGTAACACTATAAATTACTGGTATGTACCAGCAATCATAGGTGTTTTGTTCATCGTATTGGGAGGCTATCTTTTTTCAGTACCTGGTGCAACCTACTTTTCGTTGGTTTTGCTTTTTAGTCTATTGTTTTTGTTTTCTGGTATCTTAGAAATTTGGTTTTCTGTGCAAAACAGAAAAGAATTAGAAGGCTGGGGTTGGTATCTTGCTGGTGGTATCTTTGCGTTACTTATTGGTATTCTGCTCATTTCAAAACCTTCAGTAGCGACTACCACTTTACCTTTTTTTGTGGGCTTTAGCCTGATGTTTCGTTCTTTTCAAGGATTGGGGTTTGCATTTGAACTTAAAAATTATGGCGTGTTGAAATGGGGCAATCTTGCTATTTTGAGCATTATAGGAGTTGTTTTTTCTTTTATACTCATAGCCAATCCAGTTTTTACAGGTATCTCTTTGGTGGTAATAACAGCTCTATCTTTCATTTTTACAGGGATTTATGCCATTGTATTGTCATTCCAATTAAAAAAGTTAAAAACGCTTCCAAGGAAATTGGAAAAAGAATTGAAAGACAAAATAGAAGAGTTAAAAGAAGAGTATTACAAGAGTATAAACGAAAACAAATAAAATATAAGTCTATTTTAATTTAACGTGGATTCGATATAAATTCCAATAAAATATATTCATATAAAATACAGATATTTAATCATTTGTCTTGTCGTCAGAGCATAGCATGAGCGACGGGACATCTCAGTAGGATGAGATTTCTCCTCATTTTTCGTCGAAATGACAAAATTTGCTTACAAAAAGATGTAATCATCTGATTTACAGCTTTCAATAAATCGAACTCACGTTAATTTGAAAAGTTAGAGTTAAGTTGCTTATTAATAAGGCTTTATATTGAAAAATTAACAAAAAAAGAGCTACCATTTAGTAGCTCTTTTTTGAATATAAAAACCAGATTTTTAATACCGACTACCTACGGTTTCCTCGGGTATAGATTTTTCAATAAAGTCCAAATCAGCTTTTGATAGCTCAACATCATAAGCTCCCAGATTTTCTTCTAATCTGTGAATCTTTCTCGTACCAGGAATAGCAGTAATTTCATCATTTTGAGCTAAAATCCAAGCCAATGCAATTTGTGCTTTGGTTGCACCTTTGTCTTTTGCCATCTTGTCTATCACTTCAACAAATTTGTAATTTTCTTTGATAGCTTCGTCTGTATATCGTGGATGATTTCTTCTAAAATCGTCTGACTCAAAATCATCACTGCTTTTAAAAGCTCCTGTTAAAAAACCTCTACCCAAAGGACTGTATGCCACAAAAGTAATTCCCAACTCTTTGCATACATCAAAAACTTCTTGCTCAGGTTCACGACTCCAAAGAGAATATTCTGTTTGTATAGCGGTTATCGGATGCACTTTATGAGCTCTGCGAATGGTTTCAGCATCAACTTCAGACAGACCGATGTATTTTACTTTTCCGTCTTTGACTAAATCGGCCATTGCTCCAACAGTTTCTTCAATTTCCACATCTTCTGCCTGTCGGTGCATATAATATAGATCAATGGTATCTATACCCAAATTTGAAAGGCTTCGTTCGCAAGCCTTTTTGACATAATCTGGTTTTCCATTGATGCCAAGCCATTCGCCATTTTCACCTCTCACTACACCAAATTTTGTTGCCAGAACAAATTGATCCCATTTGCCTTCAAATGCTCTTCGGATTAATTTTTCATTGGCTCCCCAACCATACATATCGGCGGTGTCAAAAAAATTGACGCCCAAATCAATGGCTTTGTGCAACGTTTTAATCGATTCTGATTCATCAAAAGAACCATAAAACTCAGACATTCCCATACAACCGAGTCCTAAGCGGTTTACGTTTAGTGTACTGTTTCCTAAAGTTGTTGATTTTTTCATAGTAATGTAGTTTTTTTAAGTTTACCAAATATCAATTTTTTAATTCAAAACCATTTGTAAAAAGCAATCTAATAATTGCAAAAAACAATCAATTTCTGAATTTTAAAGGTGGAAGGCTTGTATGTTTTTTGAAAAAGTTAGAAAAATGAGCCACTTCTTCAAAACCCAGGGCATAGGCTATTTCTGTTACACTCCATTGGGTTTGTTTCAACAATATTTTAGCTTCTTCAACTATTCTGCCGTTGATAATTTCTGAAGTGCTTTTGCCTGTTGTTTCTTTTAGCACTTTGTTTAAATGGTTGATGTGTATTCCTAAGGTTTTTGCATAATCAATAGGGGCTTTTAGTTGAATAGCTTGGCTTTCATTTTCAATAGGAAACTGCCTTTCGAGCAACTCGATAAACAAAGATGAGATTCTTTGGGAAGCATTGTTGGTACTTGTTAATCTTTCAACGGGTTTCAATTTTTGTCCTGTATGGATGAGTTCTAAAACATAATTGCGTAACAAATCATATTTAAAAGCGTAGTCAGATGAGAGTTCGGTGTCCATTTTCTTGAATATCAGCTTGAGCTCGTTGTATTGCTCATCATTCAATTGATATACAAAATTGCTATTGGGTTGATATATTGGCAGTTCGTCAATTAATAAACCTGTTTTAGATTTGGATAAAAATTCTTTGGTAAAAACACAAAAGAAACCCGATTGTTCTTTGCTTTGTGGTATGTATTTGTAAGGTATTTTTGGTGTTGCAAATAGTATTCCTTGCTTTTCAATACGCACTGATTTACCTGCATATTCCACAAGGTTATTACCTTTAATCAAACTGATTTTATAGTATAATTTTCGGTTATAGGTCATTTCAGATTTTTTGTTTCCGCTAAAAAAAAACTTTTTTGTGTCAAAAACATTAAAATGCCCCAGCTCATTACTGCTATTATTTTTGAGCAAAGTGTCAATTTGTGAATTGTTTTCACCAAATATCTCTTTGTAAAAATCTTTTATACTCAGGTTTTCCATTGTTGCAAAATTCAAATATCAGCAAAGATATCAAATTGAAAGTTAATTGGGGTAAGTATAGAAAATATGTTTGTTTTTTTTAATTCTAATAGTTGTTTAAGGTATTGTTGGTTTGGTGCTATATCAAAAGTTTTAATACATGTTGTGAAAATTAAAAAAAAAGCTAAAAGTCTTAAAAACAGATGTTTATGTGATAGTGGGTTATTGGTAAACCTTGATTATATCGGTTTATAGATGTTGTTACAATTTATGAATTGGCGTTGCTTTTGGCTTAGGGATAGGAGCGACATCTTTTTTGAGATTTATTATAGCGGAGTTGTGTTTTGGTGGTGCTACCTTAAAGTAGCACCGCCAAAATACTTACGGATGCTTAATAAATCTCAAAAAAATATAGCGGATAGCCCGTTAAAAGCCCCTTAAATTTTGCTTTTATTTAGTTTTAATTTTTCATCACTTCTTGAGCAATACGCTTATAAACTCCTTTTTCAAGTTTTTCTCTAATAGCAGAAAAGGCTTCTAAAGTTTCTTCGATGTCTTGCATAGTATGGGTTGCTGTAGGTATCATTCTTAATAGAATCAAGCCTTTTGGAATAACGGGATAAACCACAATAGAGCAGAAGATACCATGATTTTCTCTCAAGTCTTTGACTAATGCCATGGCTTCTGGAATGCTTCCTTTAAGGTAAACGGGTGTTACGCAACTGGTGGTTGTTCCGATGTCAAAACCACGTTTTTTGAGTCCGCCTTGAAGGGCGTTGACGTTTTCCCACAATTTGTCTTTGAGTTCGGGCATGTTTTTTAGCATTTCTAAGCGTTTTAAAGCACCTTCAACCAGTGACATTTGTAGTGATTTAGCAAACATTTGTGAACGCATATTGTATTTTAGGTAATCAATAATTTCTTTATCAGCGGCGACAAAGGCTCCTGTGCTTGCCATAGATTTTGCAAAGGTTGCAAAGTAAACATCAATGCCATCTTGAACACCTTGTTCTTCGCCAGCACCAGCACCAGTTTTGCCAAGTGTACCAAAACCGTGGGCATCATCAACGAGCAATCTGAATTTGTATTTGTCTTTGAGCTCAACTATTTCTTTGAGTTTGCCTTGTTCACCGCGCATGCCAAAGACACCTTCTGATATAAATAGCACGCCACCGCCAGTCTGTTCAGCTATTTTTTCGGCTCTCGCTAAGTTGAGTTCAATGCTGTCTAAATCGTTGTGTTTATAGGTAAAGCGTTTTCCGAGATGCAAGCGAACGCCATCGATAATACAGGCGTGGGCATCTACATCGTAAACAATCACATCGTCTTTGCTGACTAAGGCATCAATTATGGAAAGAATGCCTTGATAGCCAAAATTGAGAACATAGGCGGCTTCTTTTTTAACAAATTTAGCTAATTCGTCTTGAAGTTTTTCGTGAAGTTCTGTGTGACCACTCATCATTCTGGCTCCCATTGGATAAGCACTTCCGTATTTTTTGACAGCTTCTTCATCGGCTTTTCTGACTTCAGGATGATTGGCTAAGCCGAGATAGTCATTAACACTCCAAGTGACGACTTCACGTCCTTGAAATTTCATTCTGTTACTGATTTGACCTTCTAATTTAGGGAAGACAAAATAGCCTTCAGCTTGATCAGCCCATTTTCCTAATGGTCCTTTATCTCTATAAATTTTTGAAAATAAATCTCTCATTTGCACTTGGTTTTCAAACTAACTGTCTAAAGTTAATCATTTATTTCTTTATTTTGTTAAATTATTTAACTTTTTATTAATTTTTTTTGGTTCGGGTTCTAAAAATCCTTGAGTTTTCATCCATTTATCGCTGTATATTTTGCTCATATATCGCGATCCATGGTCTGGAAAAATTACTACAACATAGCTGTTTTCATCAAATTCTCCTTCGGCATCTAATTGATAAGTGCCTTGCATAGCGACTCCACTGGTGTAGCCTACAAACATGCCTTCGGTTACGGCAATTTTTCTAGCCATTAAGGCACTTTCTTTATCGGTAACTTTTGTAAATTTATCAATAACACTAAAATCAGTGGCAGTTGGAATCAAATTTTTACCTAAGCCTTCAATTTTGTAAGGATAAATTTCGTTTTTGTCTAATTTGCCAGTTTCGTGGTATTTTTTCAGCACTGAGCCGTAGGCGTCAATTCCAAGTATTTTAATATTAGGATTTTGTTCTTTCAGGTATCTGGCAGTTCCAGAAATCGTTCCGCCAGTTCCGCAACACGCTACAAGGTGCGTGATTTTACCTTGGGTTTGTTTCCATATTTCTGGTCCAGTTGATAGATAATGGGCTTCAATATTCAATTCATTAAAATACTGATTGATATAAATTGATGGTTTGATTTTTTGGTGAAGGCTTTTGGCGACTTCGTAGTAGGAGCGTGGGTCTTCTGGTGCTACGTCTGAAGGGCAAACATGCACTTCTGCTCCCATAGTTTTTAGCAAATCAATTTTGTCTTGAGACGATTTTGAGCTGACGGCTAAGATGCATTTGTAGCCTTTTATTGTAGTCGCCATAGCTATACTAAATCCGGTATTGCCACTTGTGGTTTCTATAATGGTATCGCCAGGTTTTAATAAGCCGTTTTTTTCAGCTTTGTTGATGATGTGTAAAGCTATTCTGTCTTTTGCTGAATGGCCTGGATTATTAGCTTCGTATTTGACGTAAAATTGACCTTTTAAATTTTCTGTTATACGGTTGAGTTTTACTAATGGTGTGCAACCGATTAAGGTCAATAAATTTTCGTGTGTGTTGAGATACTCATCTGACATGATATCGTTTTAAAATAAACTTTTAAAAAAAAAGCAAGTTGCAAATTTAATTTTTTTTTATCAATTAGCTTAAAAGCTTAGTGTTTTATTGAAGTTTAAGTTTTAGGTGAGAACAAATTTTCTATAAAATAATCAGAGTTCGGCTAAGAAAATTACATTATTTTGAGCTACTAACACATTCAATGAATGTAAGGGTTTTCAGAGCATTAGTGGCAACAGAAAAAAAATGTTATATAAATAGATGAGTGTCTTATATAAAAATGTCATTGCTAATGTTAAAAAAGTTAAAGTTGTAACTATATCATTGGCAAGTATCTGATTTTAAAATTCTGTATTGTAGTCGATACAAACATTTTTAGGTTCAGTAAAAAAACGCAAAACTTCAAAACCACCTTCACGACCAACACCTGATTGTTTAGTACCGCCAAAAGGTGTTCTTAAATCTCGATTAAGCCAAGTGTTTACCCAAACAATACCAGTTTCAAGCCTTTGGCTCATACGCATACAACGATTTAAGTTTTGTGTCCAAAGTGTGGACGATAAACCATACAAGCTATCATTGACCATATTTAGAACTTCGTTTTCGGTTTCAAACGGCATTAAAGTGACCACTGGACTGAAAATTTCTTCTTGGTTGAGTTTGCATTTATTGTCTTTGACTTCAATTATGCAAGGTTTTAAGTAATATCCATTTGGGTATGATTTTAAAATAAGTTTTTCTCCACCACACAAAATATTCATGTTGTGATTTGTTTTAGCTAAATTGATATAAGATTCAATTTTTTCTAAATGAGCTTTAGAAACGATAGCTCCCATATCGAAATTATCATCGATTGGATGCCCAACTTTTAGTTTGCTGACACGGTTTACAAAGTCATTTTTAAATTTGTTATATAAAGTTTTTTGCACATAAATTCGAGAGCCACATAAACAGATTTGACCTTGATTGGCAAATGAAGATTTTAAAGTGGTAGTCATCATTTTTTCATAATCACAATCTTCAAAAATGATATTTGGGTTTTTGCCACCTAATTCTAGTGATAATTTTTTGAACATAGGAGTCGCTGTTCTTGCAATATGCTCACTTGTCTTAGTGCCACCAGTAAATGATATAGCTTTTACTTTAGGGTGTTCTACAATGGCTTGACCTGTTTCTGAACCCAAACCATGCACTAAATTTAAAACCCCTTTGGGCAAACCTGCTTTTTCACAGATTTCACAAAGTAAAAATGCTGTCATCGGCGTAATTTCACTGGGTTTGGCTATCACGCAATTTCCAGCGGCTAATGCAGGTGCGATTTTCCATGTTAATAGATATAACGGTAAATTCCATGGCGAAATGCGACCCACAACACCCATGGGTTTTCTAAGGGTGTAATTAAGAGCGTTTAAACCTTGGCTTTCGTGACTTTCGCTATAAAATTGTGTTACAGCATGTGCATAAAATCTGAAGTTAGCAGATACTCGAGGTATATCTATGCTTTTTGATAAATGTATAGGTTTTCCATTATCAATTGACTCGGCAAGGGTAAAATCATCAAGATTTTCTTCTATTAAATCCGCAATATTTGATAGTATTTGAGAGCGTTTATTTAAGCTTGTATTGGACCAACTTAAAAAGGAATTTTCTGCGACCATAACAGCAATATCAACATCTGATGCATTGCTACGAGTGATTTGACTGTAAACTTAACTGTTGCTGGATTTATATTTTCTAAAAAATTATTGGATTGTGAAGCGACAAATTGCCCGTTTATGTAGTTTAATATTGTTTTCATAATTTTATAAAGTTATTAATACTTTGCTATAAGTGCCAAATATATAGCTTTAAAAAATGGGTTTTGGTTAAAATAAAACTGAAATGATAGAAAGCTTATGACAGGTCATAATACATAAAACTCACTAAATAAAAAAGCCTTGAACATCGATTGATCAAGGCTTAAAAAAGTAGCATCAGAGAATTTTATTTTTCAGATTCTGGCATCAACATAGCGATGTATTTATCACCCGAAGCATATTTTTTTGCTACATCTTGGACATCTTTAGCAGTTACTGCATTTACTCTTTCCATCTTATTTAATAGGCTATCTGCACTTCTCTGGTTATAGTAAGCCAATGTTAATTGATCGAGCCAATATTTGTTTTTCTTAAGGTTTTCGTCATGATCAACCTTTTGGGATTTTTTGTATTTATTCAAATCTTCCTCAGTTGGTCCGTTGTCGATGATTTTTTGTAATTCATCTAAAGCAGATTGAGTCAAGCTTTCTGCATTTTCAGGACCACAAGGAAATTGAATAGATAGGGTATATTTACCATAGGGAAATTTGCTCATACTTGCATTGGCACCAACACCATAAACTCCACTTTCTTCTTCTCTTAAATTTTCAACGAGTTTAATGGTAAGAATTTCGCCTAAGGCGTCCAAAGCTGTGGCTTCTTTTTGATTGTATTTTGCTTCGCCATAAAATTGAATTCTTACACTACTTTTAGGGTCGTTACCTTTGTAAAATACTTTTTTGAAATCTCCTTGTTTTTGACGAAAACCTAAATCTGTGATTTTTTCTTTTTTGTCAGGGTTTGAAGGTAATGCTGCAATGTATTGTTCGGCTAATTGTTTAAATTGATTTTCATCAATGTTACCTACAAAATAGAAATGAAAGTCAGCAGCATTGCTAAAGCGTTCTTTGAACGTTTTATAGGCTAAATCGTAATCTGTTTTTTCCCAAGCTTCATCATCTGGTAATATGCCAGTCCATCTTGGATTGTCTTCGTTTAAAAATCCATAAGATTTATCGAGAAAGTAAATGTTTGGTGAAGCTAACATATTACTCATAAATGCTTTTTGTTTTGCTTTGTAACCTTCAAAAGCTTCTTTATTATAATTCAAATCTGTAAAATAGGCTTGGAGCATTTGCATGAGATATTCTAAATCTTTCGGAGAAGCTTGACCATTAAATCTTTCGGTTGTGTTTGAGACTGAAAAATTTAATCTGGCAATTTTATCACTCATGAACTTGGAGATGTCATTTTTGTTAAGTCCAGAATAACCTGCTTCAGAAAGTCCTCTCATTGCCCACCTAACTTTGTGATAAGTTTCAGTTTCTAAAAGGTTTGTACCACCATAACTTACAGCTTCAAAGAGTATTTCATCGTCTTTATAATCTGTTTTTTTGTAAGTAACTTTTGTACCGTTTGACAGTGTAAGAGTTGTGGTGCCAAGTGCATCATTTTGTTTTGTAGCTAAAATTTTTCCAGGTTGAAGCGTTTTTCTTACCAAGCTGGTAGATATCTCACTTTCTTGGTAAGGTGAAATATTGTCAAAATCTTTATTTACGATATTTAAAATTTGTTCTTCAGTAGGTTTTTTGCTTTCATCCTTATATTCAGGTCCAGTAAAAACAACAACTCTACTATCTTTTCTGATGTAATCATCAATCATCTTGTTTATGTCATCGAGACTTATTTTAGGAAGCGTTTCTTGTGTAAATTGAAAATCCCATTCTATTCCTGTATAAATATCACCGCTCAAAAATTGCTGTTGCAGTTGACCGACAAAGCGATTAGACTCGGTTTTTTCTCGTTCTTTATACTGGTTTTCAAGTCTTTTTAAAATTTCTTGTTTGGCTCGTTTAAATTCTCCAGTTGTAAAACCGTGTTTCTTAACACGAGCATTTTCTTCTAATAAAACTTCAAGAGCTTTAAGTTGATCATTGTTGGTAGGAATGGCAAATGAAGTAAATGCCATTTTTTTATCATTGACTAATCCACCATAATAAGTGAATCCAAAAGTAAATGGCGGGTTTGGTGAATTGGCAATCTCATCGAGCCTATTGTTGAGCATAGTAGAAAACAATTGACTTTTAATTTGTTCTTTTGCTAAAGCATAGGTGGTAACTGGTTGACGCTCTTTTGGGTTTTTGTAATATAAAGATACTTGTGGTGAAGTAGCTTCTTTGTCGGTAGCTACGGCAACAAAAGTTTCGTCGTGGCTTGGCACATCATATTCTTTGCGTTCTTTTTCCTTGTTAGGGTTTTTATATTTTGAAAATCTTTTTTTGATGTCTTTTTCCATTTTATCAACATCAATATCGCCTACAGCTATAAAAGCCATCATATCAGGTCTATACCAATCGTTATAAAAATCGATCAGTTCTTGATATTCAAAATTTTCTAATATTTCTTTCTTGCCAATAGGTAAACGTTTAGCATATCTTGATTTGTATAGCAGTTTGTCAAAATATTGTTTACGCATTCGTTCTTGAGCACCTAAGCCAAGTCTTAATTCTTCAAGAACAACGCCGCGTTCTTTGTCAATTTCATTGGGTTCTAAAACAGCATTAAAAGCCCAATCTTCCATAATGTCCATAGCTTTTGGTAAGTTTTTAGGATCATCTAAAGGAATGGGTAAAAAATAAACCGTTTCGTCAAAACTGGTGTATGCATTTAAGTCATTTCCAAATTTTACACCAATACTTTGCAGATAATCTACAAGCTCGTTTTCTGGAAATCGTTTGGTTCCATTAAAATTCATATGCTCCATAAAATGAGCTAAACCGAGTTGCTCTTCGTTTTCTAAAACCGAACCAGCCTTGACAACAAGTCGTAAAGTAACTTCGTCTTCTGGTTTTTGATTTTTTTTAATGTAATAGGTCATACCATTTTTAAGCACGCCCGTTCTTACACTTTCGTCTATTTTGAGTTTCTTGTTGTTTTCTGGTGCTTGTGCAAAGCCAATGAAGCCAACTAACACAAACATCATAAGGATTTTTAATGATGATTTCATAAATTATAATTTTATATTTTAACCAAATATATGAGAAACTAAATATTTAGTCTGTCATTTATAAAATATTAACATATTCAACTTATGATTTATAGTGGATGTTATAAAATATTATCTTGAAGCCAAATTCAGGTTGAAATTACTTTTAATACTTTTGATTTTTTAATTTAACTTTAAAAGTTTAAACAATTTGTTTACTTTGTAGAGCGTTTTAATCAAAGCAAACTAAGTATGAAAAATTTAAACCGAATTTGGGTTCTATCAATTTTACTTTTTGTCAGTGTATCTTGTCAAGATGATTTTGATGACGTGATTTCACCAGCAAGTGATTTGGAGATTCAAAATTTTGTTTGGGAAGCTATGAATTTATTTTATGTTTATAGAAGTGATGTTCCCAATTTAAGCGAGAGAAGCTCATCTGATGCTGATTTTAACGAGTTTTTGAGTAGTTTTGATTCTCCTGAAAACTTGTTTGATAACTTGCTTAGAGAAGACGATCGTTTTAGCGTTATTGTATCTGATTTTAGGGTTTTAGAAGAAGCTCTTCAAGGACAAAGTTTAAGTAATGGTATGCAATTTGGTTTAGTTTTAATTCAAGATACCAATCAGGTTTTTGGTTATGTCAGATATGTTGTTCCAAATTCTTCAGCCGATACACAAGGTGTTGAACGCGGAATGATTTTTACTGAAATTGATGGAACAGCTCTTAGTGAAACTAATTTCAGGGAACTTCTATCACCAGAACAATACAGTATTGGTTTGGCTGAATTGCAAAATGAACAGCTCGTTTTAACTGGTGAAACTATTTTATTAAACAAATCCAATTTAACTGAAAACCCTATTCATATTGCTACAACACTTGATATTAGTGGTCAAAAAATTGGCTATTTGATGTATAACAGCTTTAGGTCAAATTTTGAATCAGAACTCAACCAAGCCTTTGGAGATTTTGTGGCAAATGGGGTTTCAGATTTAGTTTTAGATTTAAGATACAACGGTGGTGGCAGTATTGAAACCGCCAAAGATTTAGCTTCTATGATTACGAGGTCAATTTGATGGTCAAGTTTTTGCTGTAGAAAGATTTAATGAAAATTTTGATGATGAGACACTTTTTTTTGATGACCAAACAGCAAACGGCGAAGATATAAATAATCTCAATTTAGATCGTGTTTTTGTTTTGACCACAGGCTCAACAGCTTCAGCAAGTGAGTTGGTTATTAATGCTTTGAATCCTTACATTGATGTCATTCAAATCGGAACCACAACTACGGGTAAATTTCAAGGTTCAACAACTTTATACGACTCGCCAGACTTTAGAAGGCAAGGGGCAAATCCTAATCATTTTTATGCCCTGCGACCTTTGATTCTTGAGATTGAAAACGCCGAAGGTTTTACGGGATTTACTGAAGGCTTTGAACCTGATATTATTTTAGAGGAAGATTTTTTTAATCTCGGTGTTTTAGGAGATCTTTCAGAACCATTTTTGGCAAGAGCACTACAAGAAATTGGTGCTGGTGTTCAAAAACCAAGTCAGCCAGATGAAATTGTTAAATCTGTAAATTTAGAATTTAAAACTCTTGGCGAATCTGAAATGCACCAGCCTAACTACCAACGGATGTATATCAACAACTAAAACCGTTGTAGCTCTCAAATGATAAATATTCTTTCATGTTTAAAACTTTAAAAAAACTTGTATCTAATTCACCACTTTTGCAAGTTACAAGTTTTAATAGTTTAAGCATAAGTATTAAGTTGATTAGCGACCTTGTTGTTGCTAAATTATCAGCGGTTTTGTTAGGTGCTCAAGGCGTTGCTTTGATTGGTAATTTACGTAATATTTTAAGTGTTTTTCACAATTTTTCAAGCGGTGGTTTAGATAATGCAGTTGTGAAATATACAGGTGAATTTCATACCAATCATAAGGCTTATCAGACTTTTATATCCACTTTATTTTGGGTTTTTGTGGGTTTAAGCCTCGTTGTGTTTTCTGTTGTTTTCATCTTTTCCAAATCTTTGTCAGGATTAGTTTTCAATGATGTGTCTTATGCATTTGTTTTTAAATGGACGGCTTTACTTTTGCCACTTTATGCATTAAATGTTTTTATGCTTGGCATTTTAAAAGGCTTAAGCAGATTCAAAAAAGTGATTCGCATACATATTCTATCACATTTTTTGAATCTTATTTTATTTGCTTTTGGTGTTTTAAGTTTTGGATTGTCTGGTGCTTTGATGGCTGTGGTGGCAGTTCCTTCTTTCAGTTTTTTTATAAGTTTATTTATAGCTTCAAAACATCTGAACTTAACCTGCTTTAGTTTAAAAGTTTTTTCATTTTCACAACTTAAAAATTTTGGCTAATACGCTTTTATGACTTTGATTTCTGCTATAAGTTTTCCATTGGTATTTATAGGAATTCGGCAATATTTATCTACACATCTCAGTATTGATGCCGCAGGATACTGGGAAGCCAATTTTAGACTTTCTACATTTTATTTGGTTTTTATGCAGTCTTTGTTGAATCTTTATGTTCTACCAAAATTGGTTGAAGCCAAAACTGATAAGGCTTTTCAATCAACTGTTTTAGAATTTTACAAGCAAATTATTCCTTTATTTGCTATTGGATTATTCGTTGTTTTTCTTTTAAAAAAATACATTGTTTTATTGGTATTTTCAGATGAATTTTTGCCAGTCACTTCATTGTTAGGTTGGCAAATTGTAGCTGATTTTTTTAGAATTCTCAGTTTAGTTATGATCTATCAATTTCACGCCAAAAAAATGTTATGGCATTATATTGTTACCGATTTGTTGTTAGCCTTAGGCTTGTATTTTTCGGCTATCTATTTTGTTGATATTTACGATTTGCAAGGCGTGGTTATTGGTCATGCTTTGACCTATATTTTGTATTTTGTGTTAATCCTATTTTTGTTTAGAAAACCACTATTTAAACCACAATTATGATTCAAACTTCTGATATAGAATTTTTGATTTCTACGATGAATCGAAGTGATTTTGATTTTTTAGAAAAGATGTTTAAATATCATAACTTGTCAGATTTGAATATTTTGATAATTAATCAAACTACAAAAGACAAGATTTTAAAAACTAATAGAAAAAATATAAGAGTAGTCAATGTATTTGAAAAAGGACTGAGTAAAAGTAGAAATCTCGCTATAAAACACGCCAAAGCCAAAATATGTTTTATAGCCGACGATGATATTGAATATTTGCCTAACGCTATTGACACGGTAATACAAGCCTATCAAGATTATCCCGATGCAACTTTGATTTCTTTTCAATTTCTAAGAGAAAACAATCAGCCTTGTAAAATTTATAAATCACAATCAGGTTATCAAAATAGATTATTACATCAGCAATCTCTTTCATCTATAGAAATAAGTTTCAACCTAAAACTTGTTAGGAATAATGATATTGCTTTCAATAATTTATTTGGTCTATGGGCTCGTTTTGTTTGTGCGGAAGAATCCGTTTTTCGGGATGATATTATAAGAAAACACCTTAAAGTTGTTTATATTGATAAGCCCATTGTGAAGCATTACGGCAAAACAACTGAACCAGATGAAGGTTCTAAGGCATACACTCAGGCTTTGACTGCCCAAAAATATTTACAACACAAAAACCTTATTTATCTTTGGTTGATGCGTTATATTTGGCTGTTGCTAAAACGTAAAGTGATTAAACCTTCGCAAATCTCTCAAATTTGGAATTATGGCGTTACCGCTGTTCAAGATTATAAAAAACTTACTTCAGAGCAATAGAACAGCAATTGTATATTGGCTTTTGCCTTTATTTTTGTCTTTACTATTTCAGGCGTATGGTTTTGGTTGGAATCGTATTTTACCAAGAAATTTTGTTGAAAACGTTGCTACACTTATCATAATTGTTTCTTTTAGTCTGTTGTTTAAAAACCAATGGCGGAAGTTTTTTCAAATTTTAGGCTACATCTTATTCGTATTTAATAATCTGTTTGAAAGTATTTATTACTATTTATTTAAGGCCAATATTAGTGCGTCTTCAATTTTTATTTTATTAGAAACTAACCTTGCCGAAGCTAGAGAATTTGTTGAATTTTATCTCAATCCATTTATTGTTATTGCCATAGTTACTTATTTAGTTGTGTTGATTTTCTATTTAATTAAAAGACCTGTATTTACTTTTCCTAAAACATTCAAATACCAATATGTAATTTACACTGCTGGCGTATTGATTCCTCTTGCTTTGATGATATATAGAGGATTTCAGCAATACAATTTTTTATATTTAAGTGTTTCATCAGTTTACGAATATATTGAGGAGCAACAAAAAATGCTTCAGTATAATATTGATGAGCCATTGGCAGATGTTGATGGTTTTGAATTTCGTAATAAAAATGATACGGCAACTTATGTTTTGATCATTGGCGAATCAACCACAAGACGACGAATGAGTGTTTACGGTTATAACCGAAAGACAACTCCTTTTTTAGATAGTTTGAAATCTGATTTGTGGCTTTATAATAATGTCATAAGCTCTCATGCTCATACAATTGGTGCTTTAAAAGATGCCTTAACACTCAACAGTTTATCAACTGATAAAGATTTTTCTATCATTCAATTGATGAATCAAGCTGGATTTAAAACCTTTTGGATTTCAAACCAAAGACCCATTGGTCAGTATGAAAGTTTGGTAACTCTTATTGCACGTAGTAGTGATAAATATCTGACAAAAAACACAGCTAAAGATGGAGCTATTACGCCTTATGATGAAGTTTTATTACCAGAATTTAAAAAGGCTTTAAAAGACAAAGCATCCAAAAAATTCATAGTATTGCATCCTTTAGGAACTCACTTGCTTTACAGTGATAGATATCCTGAAGAGTTTAAAAAATTTGTTGGCAAAAGTCCTTCAAATTTTGATCATCAACAAGCTCATCGTCGATCTAATGCTTATGATAATTCAGTTTTATATCACGATTATTTTTTAAAACAGGTCATTGATGAAGTAGCAAAAATAGAACATCCCGTATATGTGCTTTATTTTTCTGACCACGGCGATGAAGTTTATGAAAGCATTGATTTTTCTGGACATGCCGAAGAAAACCCTACAAAATCTATGCTTGAAATTCCTTTTTTTATATGGATGAACAAAAGTTTTAAAAACGAATTTAAAGCTCAATACATACCAGAAAACCCTTATATTTTAAGAGATTTTATGCATACTTTTTCTGAACTAAATGGAATTCGATTTAGGCAATTTGATTCTACTAAAAGTATATTTCACAAACAGTCAAAAAATTTGAAACCTAAGGTCTTAAAAGGTATATATTATAAAGATTTGCCATAAAAAACTCCCCTAATTGATTAGAGGAGTCTATATAATGTGGATATATTCTTTTTTTAAATTTTAAATGTAATTACTGGTAACGTAGAGTGATTAACAACATCTTCGCCAATACTACCATTAAAGAAGTGTGATAAGCCTTTTCTACCGTGAGTTGGCATAGCAATTATGTCTGCTTTTAGAGCTTTTGCACCGTTGATTACACCAAGTTCTATCGTATAGTCATTGTAGATTTTAATATTTTCAAAATCAGACATATTAGCTTTGTCTAAGAAGCTTTTAATCTGATGAGTGATTTCTTCAGAGCTATAAAATTGATTGCCTGGCAAGTTGACATACAATAAATGCAGATTGGCATCAAAACTATCAGCAAAAGATTTTGCTTTTTTAAAAGCATTTAGATTTTCTTCATCAAAGTTTGATGCAAACACGATGTTGTTGATTTCTAGTTTTTCAAGCTCTTGCTTAACTACAAGAACAGGAACTTTTGAGTGTCTTACTACCTTTTCAGTGTTAGAGCCAATGAGAATTTCATCAATACCGCTAGCACCATTTGAACCCATAACGACAAAGTCAATCTCTTTTTCTTCTTGAAGTTCTTTGATACCCATAGTTGGTGAACCTAATTCTACTGTATCTATGACTTTTAAACCTTCAAGATAAGGCTTGTCTAAAAACTTGGTAAAGCGTTTTTTGACCATTTTCATAAAGAAAACGATTTGTTCGTCGTTGATATTAAACTGTTCTGTGCCAAATAGGGTTTCGGCCATTTCTACGACGTGTAGAACATATAGTTCAGCATCATTCTTTCTAGCCAATTCAGCTGCAACTCTTAGTGCATTTTCTGATGGTTTTGAAAAATCGACAGGTATTAAAATTTTTTTCATTGTATTAGGATTTATAGATTAAATTGTCATTGAAAATAATTGTGTGTTTGGCTTTTTTCTTAGCATTCTTACATCAAAAGCCATACAGATGTTTCTGATGAATGCTTTAGAAGTATCATAGACTTTTATGTGTTTATTTTTGATTTCAATTAAATCATCATCAACAAAAGTTTGAAGATTTTGGTATATGAGTTGAAGTGTTTTGATATGTAATTTAGTATTTGTTAAATCCGTTTCAAATTTAGTCATTAAATTTAAAATATGTTGACGAATTTCAAGATCTTCTGATGTTAAAATGTGTCCGCGAAAAACAGGAATTTTATTTTGTCTCAACCTATTGTAATATTCTTCTAAAGTTTTTTCGTTTTGAGCAAAGCCAAACCACGCATCGCTAATTGAAGAGACGCCAAGTCCTATGAGGTGTTTTGTTTGTTGTGTAGTGTAGCCCATAAAATTTCGGTGAAGGGTTTTGTTTTGCTTTGCTTGATATAATTCATCATCAGCCAATGCAAAATGATCCATACCAATTTCTTGGTAGCCGTTGTCTTCTAATATTTTTTTGCCTAATTCATATTGCAATCTTTTGGTTTCGGCATTGGGTAAGTCAGAATATTTAAAACCGCGTTGACCATTGCCTTTTATCCAAGGCGTATGAGCATAACTGTAAAATGCAATGCGGTCTGGTTTGAGTTCAATAGTGCTTTGGATAGTGTTTAGAATATGCTCCACAGTTTGAAAAGGTAAACCATAAATCAAATCGTGACCTACTGATTTATAGCCAATTGCTCTAGCGGTTTCGGTAACATATTTTACATTTTCAAAGCTCTGAATACGATTTATGGCTTTTTGAACACTTTCATTGTAGTCTTGAATTCCATAGCTGACACGGCTAAAATGGTAATCATGCAAAACTTTTAAGTGTTCAAAAGTGGTGTTGTTAGGATGACCTTCAAAACTGAATTCAGCATCATCAGCGATAAAAGTGCGTTCAAAAATGCCTTGTAAAAGCTTAGCTAAATTTTCTGGCGAAAAAAATGTTGGCGTGCCACCACCAAGATGGATTTCCTTAATGGTAAGTTTGAACCCATAAACAATTGTGTATAGATCTAATTCTTTTAAAAGGGCTTTGATGTAGGGTTTTTCTACATTATGTCTTTTGGTAATTCTTTTGTTACAAGCACAAAACGTGCATAAACTTTCACAAAATGGTAAGTGAATATAAAGACTTATAGAGTCGTTAGGACAAGCTGATTTTTTGATCGTAGCCAACCATCGGTTGTGCGAAAATGACTCGTCGTCCCAATAAGGCACCGTAGGATAACTGGTGTATAGCGCTCTGCAACGTTGTATTTTTTTATTAAATCTTGCATTTTTACTGGGTTTGTTATACAAATTTAATTCATAAAAAGGTGTTTAAAAATGACTTTGCTCATATAAGTTGAAGATAAAACAGAAGTGAATAACTGATAAGAATGTAACTCTTGTTACAAGCCTTCAAGACAGATTATAGTATTTTTGTATTATGGATAAATATTGGGACATATTTTTAAATTCTTTTGTTGGTTATTTCAATTATCTTGTTGAGGAAATCACCCACCCAAAACTTACTGGATATTTTTATTGGCTGATAGGATTATCGCTATTAGTGATGATTTTAGAAGTCATTTTTCCTTGGCGAAAACAACAGAAATTTTTTAGACAAGGTTTTTGGTTAGATTTGTTTTATATTTTTTTTAATTTCTTTTTGTTTTCTTTGATAGGTTATAATGCAGTGTCTAATGTGTTTGTCAATTTGTTTAACGATGGATTGGTCGCTATAGGTATAAAAAATTTGGTTGCTGTCAATATTGCAACTTATCCTGTTTGGTTTCAGCTTTTTGTCATGTTTGTTATTGCTGATTTTATCCAGTGGAATGTTCATGTGCAGTTGCATAAAAGAAATTGGTTATGGAAATTTCATAAAGTGCATCACAGTGTCAAGGAGATGGGATTTGCAAGACAGTTTCGTTTTCATTTTATGGAAACTGTCGTTTACAAATCCGTTCAATATATTCCATTAGCAATGATTGGTTTTGGTATTCAAGAATTCTTTTTGGTGCATATGATTGGAGTTTTCGTAGGTCATCTCAACCATGCTAACGTGGGTTGGAGTTACGGTGTTTTCAAATATATTTTAAACAACCCAAAAATGCATATCTGGCATCACGCTAAAACTTTACCAAAACAGCATCAAAAAGGAGTCAATTTTGGTTTGTCTTTAAGTGTTTGGGACTATATTTTTGGAACCGCATACATACCAATAGAGGGCAAAAACATTGATATTGGTTTTGAAAATGATGAGAATTATCCAAAAGGGTTTTGGGAACAAATGAAGCAACCTTTTAAAGAGTAATTTTAAGAATCTTAATCTATATGCTTAATCACACGAAGTTGATGTGAATAAGTTTTGGTTTCAACATTAAAAATTCCGGTATGATCTAATCGGTCTATGCGAACTTGTCCGTGGGCGTGAATGATGTAATTGTTATCCATTATCATACCGACGTGAATAATATCGCCATCTTCATTATCAAAAAATGCTAAATCGCCCGGATGGGCTTCTTCTATAAAGCTCAAATTTTCTCCTTGTTCAGCTTGTTGCGAAGCATTGCGTTTAAGAGATATTCCACAAATTTTATAGACCATTTGTGTGAAACCGCTACAATCTATTCCAAAAGGACTTTTGCCACCCCATAGGTAAGGTGCGTTGAGATAGAGTAGAGCAGTAGGCACAATTTTGTCACGTTGGATTTTACCCTTGCTCAAGTTAACATCAAATTTATAATCTAATGTAGAAAGACCTTCTAAAGATGAACCTATAACTATTGGTATCAACTGGTTTTTTGGACTTTGAACATACTCCACAAGATCTGTAGAGCAGTTCAAATGTTGAGATTTGATGTTGTTGAATTGTTGTAAATTAATGGATAAATACTGATTAGAATCTATCCATCCTTCATAATCATCAAAGGCGTTTTTGATTTTAATCCATTTTTTGGTTTGTTCTAAAATTTCAAATACATCGCCAAACAGCAATTGCGTCACCATTTCTGATTTATCGTTTGCACTTGCTCTAACGGGAACAAGACTGAGGTGACAACATCCGTAAGCCATTTATAAAGTTGATTTAGCGTTCAAACACCATTGCTGAAGCACCGCCACCACCATTGCAAATGGCTCGCGCACCAAACTTGGCATCGTTTTGTTTTAAAATGTGCAGTAAAGTTATGATAATTCTTACGCCTGAGCAACCCAAAGGATGACCTAATGAAACTGCACCACCATTGACATTGACATTTTTATCTGTAAGACCTAATAATTTCATATTAGCCAAACCAACAACAGAAAAGGCTTCGTTGAATTCAAAGTAATCGATATCTTTTAAATCTAATTTTGCTTTTTTAAGAGCTAAAGGTAAAGCCTTAGCAGGAGCAGTTGTGAAATGTTCTGGCTTTTGAGCCGCATCGGCATAACTTCTAATGGTGGCAAGTGGTTTTAAGTTGAGTTCGTCTGCTTTGTCTTTACTCATTAAAACAACCGCACCAGCACCGTCATTGATGGTTGAAGAGTTGGTCGCAGTGGCTGTACCATCTTTGCTAAAAGCTGGTCTTAATTTGCTGACTTTGTCAAATTTGATGTTTTTATATTCTTCATCTTCTTTAACAATTAAAGGCTCGCCACGACGTTGAGGAACTTCAACTGGCACGACTTCGTCTTTGAATTTGCCAGATTGCCAAGCTTCGGCTGAGCGTTTGTAAGATTGAATAGCAAAGGCATCTTGGTCTTCTCTTGAGAAATTGTGGTCTGTAGCACATAAATCTGCACAAGTTCCCATAGCTTGATTGTCGTAGGCGTCAGACAAACCATCTCTTTGCATGCCGTCAACCATTTGGGTTGGGCTGAATTTATGTCCATTTCTGAGATGCAGATAATGAGGAATTTGACTCATACTTTCCATTCCGCCTGCAACAATAATATCAGTATCGCCGAGGGCAATGCTTTGAGTCGCTTGCATCACAGATTTCATTCCGCTGGCACAAACTTTATTGACCGTTGTACACGGCACAGATTCTGGAATACCAGCACCGAGAGCCGCTTGACGTGCAGGGGCTTGACCATTGTTGGCTTGAACCACATTGCCCATCAAAACTTCTTGAACGAGTTTTGGGTCTAAATTAATTTTATCTAAAGCACCTTTGATGGCTATTGAACCTAATTGAGTGGCTGGAATTGAGGATAAACTTCCGAGAAAACTCCCTATTGGTGTTCTAACTGCACTGACTATAACGACATCTTTCATTTTATAAATATTTAAAAATTCAACAGATGTAAAAATAAATAAAATATAATTATAAGCCTGAAAAATGCTTTGAGATTAAGGATAATTTAAAGTTTGGAGTTAAAACTTTTTAATTGTTTAATTGATTGGTGATGGTTCAAGTGAGTTTAAGCTTAGCTTAGGGATTCCTGAAAAAATATTAAAATAACGTGAGTTCGATTTATTGAAAATTGTAAATCAGATGATTACATTTTTTTGTAAGCAAATTTTGTCATTTCGACGAAGAATGAGGTGAAATCTCATCCTACTGAGATGTCTCGTCGTTCATGCTTCGCTCTGTCGTCATGACAAATGATTAAATATCAATCTATTTTATTGGAATTTATATCGAACTCACGTTAAAAAAAATATCCATAGGGACAAGATACGCGACATCTCTTAGATTGTGCAGGAATATAGTCTGCCCAAGTCAGCAGACCTGTTAAAATACCACTAAATCAAACCTATTTGAGATAATCGATAAATTTTTGTAGTGCCAAGCTGCGGTGGCTGATTTGGTTTTTGGTATTAGCATCTAATGCGGCAAAAGTTTCTGTGTAGCCTTGGGGTTTAAAAATAGGGTCATAGCCAAATCCAGATTTGCCACTCGGTGTTTTGGTGATTTCGCCTTTGCAAATGCCGGTAAATATCTTTTCTTCGTTTTGAGTTTTGAAAGCGATGACGGTTTTAAAATATGCACTGCGGTCTTGAACATGATTGAGGTTTTGCATAAGCTTTTGTATATTGGCTTGAGCATTTTTTTGTCCACCAGCATAACGAGCAGAATAAACCCCAGGTTCGCCATTGAGTGCGTTAACAAATAAACCTGTATCGTCTGCAAAGCATGGTAAGTTATAGTTTTTGAAGACATATCTGGCTTTGAGTTGAGCGTTGCCTTCAATGCTATTGGCGGTTTCTGCAATGTCTTCGTGGCAGTTGATGTCGTTGAGCGAAAGCGACTCGATAAATTGAGGTAGAATAGCTTTAACTTCTGTGAGTTTGTGATGATTATGAGTCGCAAAAACCAATGGCATAATTATTTTTTTAAAAAATCGTCTCCGAGATGTTTGATGACCAACTCGATGTATTTGATTTTAGACTGCTTAACTGAAAGGTGTCTGATTTGAAATAAAGCATTCATTTTAAAGGCATTGACTAATTGCTCACCGTTGTGAGGATGATGTTTTAGGTTTAAATTGAATTCTTTGGTGGCGTGTTTGTAGTAGGCATAAAAATAGAGCAGTGTATCTTGTTGAAATCCTTTATCGGTTTCACTTACGGCTTGATATGCCTTTTGAAAAGCTTGCTCTAATTCTTTTGCATTTAATTGACTTAAATCCATTTTAACTTATTGATGCTATGGAAGTTAAACCACCTTTAACTTTTTGATTGATTTCAACTTCAATTTTAGATTCTAAGGGTAAAAATACATCAACACGTGACCCAAATTTTATAAATCCTGAATCTTCGCATTGAATGGCTTTATCGTTGACTTTAGCATAATTAACAATACGCCTTGCCACTGCACCAGCAATTTGACGATAAGCAACGTTACCAAATTTTTCTGTTTTTAATGCAACGGTGGTTCGCTCATTTTCTGTGCTGGATTTGGGATGCCAGGCTACGAGATATTTGCCTTTGTGGTATTTGCTGTAATAAATTTACTTTGTAAACGGATGTCTTGTGATGTGAACATTAAGTGGCGACATAAATATGGACACTTGAATGCATTTTGTTTTTAAAATTTCATCTTCAAAGACTTCTTCTACAACAACCACTTTGCCATCAACAGGCGAAAATGCTTTTGTGTTATCTCGTTTAAAGTTTCGTTTTGGATTTCTAAAAAATTGTGCCACTAAAACAAACATAATTAGCGTTATACCAAAAATAGTATAATGCAAAATAGGATTGTTGATAAAGTTAATACTCAATAAGTTGATAACTATAATTGATACTAAAGCAAAAACTAATATTTGTTGACCTTCTCTATGAAACATGATTGATTAAAAATAAAAATCCATATACAAAGGTACTTGAAAAAATAATACTATCCATACGGTCAAAAACACCACCGTGACCAGGCATGATTTTTCCACTGTCTTTGACTGAAGCTTTTCTTTTAAATTTGGACTGTACCAAATCGCCTAAGGTACCAAAAACAGAGACTAAAATACCAACAACAACCCAATTGTAAAAACTGATAGTTTGGTCGAAATAGCTAATTATAATACCTGCTATGATAGTAAAAATAAATCCAGCAAGAAAACCTTCTACTGTTTTTTTGGGTGATATTTTTTCAAATAATTTTTGTTTTCCAAAATGTTTTCCAATTAAAAATGCAAAGGAATCATTGACCCACATCAATACAAAAACATATAGCAAAATATAAGTATTGTAGCCAGTATATAATTTTGGAATTAAGGTTAAAAACACCATAGAAGGCACGATATACATCAAAGTAATCAGGTGTTTTTTTTGCCTAAAGGCATTTCTGCCTTTCAGTGAAAACAAATCTCTTAAAAGCAATAGCTTTACAAATAAACAAGCAATGATAAATAAAAAAATTATTTTGTCATTAGTATTGAAATAGTTAAAATATATCAAGGCAATTGGAAATACAAAATAAGAGACGTAATTTCTAAAACTGAGCAATTTTTGTAATTCAAAAAGGCATATTAAACCTAAAATCAAAAAAAGAATGCTTGTTGCCAATTTGCCAGACCAAAGGGCTAAAAATATAGCAGCAGCATAAATAATTCCAGAAGTAATTCTAGTAAAAAGTTCATTCATTAAGTTACAAATCTTCTAAGAGCAACAAATATAAGTTTTTTTGAGTGCTTCCGTAACTTAAAAAGTCAGAATCGGTTTTTTCTTCAAATGTCTTTAGGGTTGTGATACTTGCAGGAATCTTTGATTGGTGCTTTTTTTTGATGAGTTGAAGACCTTCGCCAAGACTTTCTAAAAGTTGACTTGTCGTGGCATAAACAATAAAATTATGAGGTAATTCTGAAAGTTTGCCTTCACCAATTTGCTTAGCACAAACCATAATTGCACCAGTATTAGCAATGAGATATTCACAGTTGCTCACTAATGCTTCTACATTTTTATCAGTGGTGAAATCAAGATTGAGATCTTTCAAAAAGTTTTGATCTTTGTCAATTTGATGAGAGTAAAGAGGTTTAGATTTCCAATTGTTTTCTTGTAAAATGGCATCGAAGTTATCTAATAATTCTGTTTTGTTTTCGCAATAGATAAATTTACCGCCATTTTTTTTAAAATTAATCATAAACAATTCGTCTATTGGTGGTTTTTCTGTAGGCATAAATCTATTTTTATCAGCATTGTTTTCTTCTGCTGATTTCTTAGATTTGAGTCCCAATAGACGTTTAAAAAAACTCATATATTATTAGCTTCAATCAATTCTTTTCAGGTATTTCATTTTTGGCTTGCTTATCATCAGATTGTTTGTTGTCTTCAGATTTTGCATTGTTTTCTTTTTTGCTAGATTGAGATTGATTGTTTGAAGTGTTTTCAGAGGAGTTGTTATCTTCTGTTTTGGGTTTGTTTTGACCGTTTTGTTTGTGCTTTGGAGTAATCATTTCTGGTTTTTTAAAAGGTCTTTTACCAAAAATATCTTCCATATCATCTTTAAAAATGACTTCTCTTTCAATGAGAAGTTCTGCTAATTTTTTGAGCTCTTTTTTGTGTTTTTCTAAAATACTCAAAGCTCGCTGATATTGAGTTTCTATAATTTTAGAAATTTCTTTATCAATAATTTCCGCCGTTTTTTCGCTATAAGGTTTAGTAAAATTATAGTCTGCTTGGCCAGTAGAATCATAATAAGTTAAATTACCGACTTTTTCGTTCAAGCCATAAATGGTTACCATAGCTTTGGCTTGTTTGGTCACTTTTTCTAAATCGCTTAATGCACCAGTAGAAATTTTATCAAAGATGATTTTTTCTGCGACTCGACCGCCCATAGCTGCACACATTTCGTCTAACATTTGTTCGGTTCTTACAATAAGTCGTTCTTCGGGTAAATACCAAGTCGCTCCAAGTGATTGACCGCGAGGAACAATAGTAACTTTCACAAGTGGTGTCGCGTGTTCAAGTAGCCAACTTACTGTGGCGTGACCGGCTTCGTGATAAGCAATGGCTTTCTTTTCATCGAGCGTCATGATTTTGTTTTTCTTTTCTAAACCACCAATAATACGGTCAACGGCATCAAGAAAATCTTGCCTTGTTACTTCTTTATTGCCTTTTCTTGCAGCAATCAAAGCAGATTCATTACACACATTAGCAATGTCTGCACCTGAAAATCCAGGAGTTTGTTTGGCTAAGAAATCAGTATCAATGTCGTTACTTATTTTTTTCAAAGGTCTGAGATGGACTTCAAAAATTTCTTTTCGCTCTCTGATATCTGGCAAATCCACATAAATTTGACGGTCAAATCTACCAGCTCTCATCAGTGCTTTATCCAAAACATCGGCACGGTTTGTTGTCGCTAAGACAATGACATTGGCATTATTACCAAATCCGTCCATTTCTGTAAGGAGTTGATTTAAGGTGTTTTCGCGTTCGTCATTTGAACCAGAGAAATTGCTTTTTCCCCTTGAACGGCCAATGGCGTCAATTTCATCAATAAAAATGATAGAAGGTGATTTTTCTTTAGCTTGTTTAAATAAGTCTCTAACACGAGACGCACCAACACCGACAAACATTTCAACAAAATCAGAACCTGATAAGGAGAAAAATGGCACATTAGCTTCGCCAGCCACAGCTTTAGCTAACAAGGTTTTACCCGTACCTGGTGGACCAACTAATAATGCACCTTTAGGGATTTTTCCGCCGAGATTGGTATATTTTTCAGGAAATTTTAAGAAATCAACTATTTCTTGAACTTCTTCTTTTGCACCTTCAAGACCTGCAACGTCTTTAAATGAAGTTTTAATGTCGACTTTTTCATCAAACAATTTGGCTTTTGATTTACCGATATTAAAAATCTGACCACCAGGACCACCGCCAGCACCGCCACTCATGCGTCTCATAATGAAAATCCAGATTCCAATAATGATAATAAAAGGAAGTAAAGTGATTAAAATATCGCTAAATAAAGTGTCTTCTTTTTCAAAATTAACTTCGGTTTTAAGATTGTATTCTTCTTTGATTGACTTGACATTTTTCTCAAAAAGCTGAAGGTCTCCAAATTCAAACTTGTAGTCAGATACGCTTGCTCCTGGAAAAACATTATCGTTGCTTTTACCTTTGTGTTCGGGTTGAGATTTAGCTTCTTGAGTAAGATAAACTTCTGCTCTACCTGCATTTTTGATGATGACGACTTTATCAAAATCGCCTTCTTTGAGATAACTTTCAAATTGGGCTATACTGATGTCTTTTGCACCGCTACCAAAGCCATTGCCTACAAAAAATTGAAGTCCAAAAAATAATATTACAATTCCGATGATGACATAAAAATTGTAACCTGGCTTTTTAGGATTAGGTTTATTTGAATTTTTAGTCGCCTTGTTTTTAGGCGGTGTATTTGATGTTTTTTGAGCCATCTACTTTTTTTAATCTTAAATTAATAATTAGTTTCAATTTGAGTGATTTTGGCATCACCCCATAAGCTTTCTAAATCGTAAAAATCTCTAGCTTCTGCTGAAAAACATGAACAACAATATTGACATAATCCATCAAAACCCATTGAGAATTACCATGACCTTCTATGTGCCAAGGTTTGTCTTTAAGTTTTTTGCTCACATGCTTTTGAACGGAATTTACAATAGCATCTACTTGGGTATTTGAGCTACCAGTGCAAAGGATAAAATAATCACAAACATTATTTTCGATATCTCTTAAGTCTAACAACTGAATATCATCACCTTTTACATTTTCAATTCCTTCTATGATTAACGTTATGAGCTGATTATTATCTTTTACCAATGCTGAAATTTAATTTTAAAGTTTTACAAAAATAGTTTTTTTTAACGAAAATTGTAATGACTTAACAAAACATTATTCAATGATGTTTGTTACACATTCTTGTTTAAATTTGCTCCAAAATCCTATTTAATGAATATTGTCAAAGTTGATGCCACAACCTCTACCAATGCACTTGCAAAAATTATAAATAAAGATATAAAAGAAAAAAAATTTTGTTTATCAGCAGAATTTCAAACTCAAGGTCGTGGTCAACTCAACAGTTCTTGGCAAAGCTCAAGGTCGGAGAACTTAATGTTTACGGTTGTTTTTAATGATATTAATCTCAAAACAGAAAACCAATTTGCACTTAATGCTTTAGTATGTTTGGGTATTTTAAGGGTTTTAAAAGCTTACAACATTCCAAATTTACGCTTTAAATGGCCTAACGACATTTTGTCAGAACAGTTTAAAATTTGTGGTATTTTAATTGAAAACACCCTAAACAAAAACTTGATTAAAACCACTTATATTGGAATAGGCTTAAATGTCAATCAAACCTATTTCGAAAATTTACCTAAAGCCAATTCACTAAAAAGGATTAAAAACATTCATTTTGATAGAGATGAACTTCTTGATAAATTGGTTGACGAATTAGATGATATTCCTAAAGAACTCAATTTACATTCAGTTGAACATATCATTAGTGTTTACAAAAGATATTTGTACAATTATAAAAAACAAACCCGATTTGTTTTGCCTAATGGAGATTTGTTTGAAGGTCAAATTAAAGATATAGTTACTGATGGTCAATTGCTTGTTAAAACAAATTCAGGAATAGAAAAATTTTATGCTCACAAAGAGATAAGTCAAGTATATTAAGACATTAGTTTATTGAAATTTTCTGATAAGGTATGAATAAATTTGTTGATTGGTGATTTGATCATCATACCCATCATGGCATTAAATTCGCCATCAAATTTGAGTTGAAATTCGGTTTTTTCTTCACCAACGGCATCAAAATAAGCGGTTAAACTAAATGGAAATTTACCGCCATCAGCGACTAAAACGATTTTGCCAAATTCTTCTTTTTCTTTAAACGCTAATTGTATAACTGGCATACCTTTAAGTTGAAATAGAAAACTGTCTTCAGTCAAAACTTCAAATTTTTCTACACCATCGGGCATAATATTGAGGTAATTATCTGCTTTCGACAAGTAAGTGAATAATTCCTTTTGCGATTTATTGATGGTAATTTTAGGTGTTTCTAAATTCATGAGTAAGGTTTAAAAGCGTTAATTGTTTTCCCATTTTTCGGGATTGAGATGCCATGATTTTAACAAATTGAGTTCATCACGATTCAAATATCTTGTATCATAAGCTATTTGAATAAGATGTTCATAATTGCTCAGTGTATTGAGTTGAATTTTGGCTTTTTCGAAGTTTTTTATAGCCGAATCAAAGCCATAAGAAAATATAGCCAGTAAACCTTTAACGTGAGCTTGGGCTTCAGATTGTAATGCTTTTACAGCATTAAGACTACTTTGTCCAGTGCTGATTAAGTCCTCAATCACCACCACATTTTGGTGTGGTTCAAGTTGACCTTCAATTTGATTTTGTCGCCCGTGCGATTTGGGTTTGGGTCGCACATAAACAAAAGGTAATCCCAAAGCATCAGCCGTTAAAGCGCCAATCCCAATGGCACCTGTTGCGACACCCGCAATGACATCAGGTTTGCCGTAAAGTAGTTCTACTTGTTTGGCTAAACTATCTTTGATGTAGTTACGAATGGGCGGATAAGACAATATTATTCTATTGTCACAATAAATTGGCGATTTCATTCCACTCGACCAGGTAAAAGGCTCTTGTGGTTTCAATTTTATTGCGTTTATTTGTAGAAGTAATTCTGCAGTTTCTTGGGCTGTATTTTCATCTAAAATCATAAGTGCAAATGTATAAAGTTTTTGTCAATGATGTGCCAATTATTTTGTCAACGCAAAAGAAAGTTGGTACGAAATACACTTCTTACAAGATTAAACATGTTGATATAGAAAATCTTATCAATGATATTGTCGATAAAAAAATTCACTACGTCAATTTATATCACAAAAAAGACGAAAAATTACTGTATCATTTGAAAAAAAAGCTAAAAGTCATCACGGTCGCTGGCGGAATGGTATTTAACCCTAAAAAAGAAATCCTTTTTATTCATAGAAAAGGCTGTTGGGATTTACCTAAAGGCAAAGTGGATAAAGGCGAGACGCTTGAAGAAGCGACTATACGTGAAGTTTGGGAAGAAACAGGGGTTGAAAATTTAAAAATTGTTCGGTTTATTGACACCACGTATCACATCTTAAAACGCAACGGCAAATATAAACTCAAAGAAACTTACTGGTATGAAATGTTTTCAGATTTTGATGGCGAATTGGTTCCAGAAACCTCTGAAGGCATCAAAAAAGTAAAATGGAAAAACTTTGAAAAATCTCAAAAAGCCATTCATAAATCTTATGAAAATATCAAATTACTCTTTCCGCCCGAATATCTCATCAAACACCCGAAAGACCGAATAGTTTAGATATGATTTTTTGTAATGAATTTTTTTTAAAAATAATTTGGGTGGATACAATATCGAACGTCAGTTTAATATTTCACTTTAGCCACGAATGCACTAATACATCTCGTATCCATTAGTGAATTAGTGGCTAAAAATTAGTGAATTAGTGGCTTAAATAAGTCGTTTTCTATTAATTTTAAACATCTCATCAAACACCCGAAAGACCGGATAGTTTAAATGGGCTTTTTCATATAACGGGCTTTGTTTTGAAGTTACTTTGTTGTTGTAATGCAAATAATAACCTTCGTATGGCGAATTAATTGTTTTATAATCTTTAATGCGGTAATGCTCGACTTACATCAAACTATCGTTATCAAGATGTTGCATTTTTACTTGATTGGTTTTGATTGGTCATAAGAATAGATTAGGAGAAGTAATGTCGTGAATAAAAGAAATGCTCTAATTTTTATCATCATTTAAAATCTTAGATTTGTGGAAAAATAATATATTGAAATTATTTACTGTTTTTTTACTCATTTTATCGTCTTTTCAAGTTTTTTCGCAAGTCAAGGTTTCAGATACAACACAACTTGAAACGGTAACTCTGAAAACAAAATCTTCTCAACTTTCAAATTTTATTACAACTTCAATATCTTCTGAAGATATTCAGTCTAATAACACGGTGATATTAACTCCAATTTTAAATCAAATCCCAGGCGTGTCGATGCAGCAAGGGACTTTAAATACCAATCGAATTACCATACGTGGCATTGGGGCAAGGTCTCAATTTTCAACCAATCGACTTAAACTTTACATTAATAATGTGCCGTTAACCAATGCTAATGGCGTATCGGTGCTTGAAGATATTGATTTGAGCAGTTTGGGACAGCTCAGCGTCATTAAAGGACCAAAATCTTCAGTTTTAGGGGCTAATTTGGGTGGCAATATTGTTTTAAAAACACAAAATAAAGAAAGAAACCTAGGTCTGATGACGGGAATAGGAAGTTATGACCGTTATCAACTTGGTTTTAACGTCGCCGAAAATTTAGGGCAAACCCAGCTACAGGCTTATGCCAATCATATTCAATCTCACGAATACCGAGATAATGCCGATTATGAAAGACAAAATTTTACTCTGATTTCAGACACCAAAATAAATCCGTCTTGGCAATGGCAAAACTTGATGATTTTCACTCGTCTTAAGGCGTTTATTCCGAGTTCTTTATCATTAACAGATTTTCAAAATAACCCTCAAAAAGCGACAGATAATTGGAATGCGGTTGCTGGATTTGAATCTTATGACAAGCTGTTTCTATCCACGACTTTAAATCATAAGTTTAAAAATTCTACCCAATGGATAACTTCAATCTCGTTTAATCATCGCGATGCCTACGAACCAAGACCTTTTGATATTTTAGATGAAAGTGAAATTGGTTTGGGATTGAGAAGCTTGATAAAACATAACTTCCAATGGAATGCTAAACCCTTAACCACACAGATTGGTTTTGAATGGCAAACGGATTGGTATGAGGCTCAAAATTTTGATAATTTGTTTAGAAATACTCCAGAACGTGGCAGTATTCAAGGCGATTTGGTCAATGCTTTTGATCAAAATCGTATGCGATTCAACGCTTTTTTGACCGCCAATTATAATTTTACAGAGAGAATTGAAGTTGCAGCAGGATTAAACCTGAACTTAGCCAATTACGAAACCGAGGATCAATTTCTTGAAGATGGCTTAAATCAAAGTGGCGAATTGCAATATGACCCTAAATTGTTGCCCAACATCAATTTTTCATACAACCTTAAGAATAACTTTGGTGTTTTTGCCAATTACAGTATGGGTATCGCCACGCCAAGCATTGATGAAAGCTTAGATGACAACGGATTTTTCAACCCTGAACTTCAACCCTCTTTTGGGCATAACTTTGAGTTAGGAAGCCGATGGATTTCAAAACAAAAAACACTTGATATTCAATTGAATGTGTTTAGAATGTATGTTGAAGATTTGATTGTGGCTCGACGTGTAGAGGAAGACCGTTTTGTAGGTATTAATGCTGGACAAACTCAACATACAGGCGTTGAATTTTCTGCCAATTTTCAAAAGTCTATATCTGAAAATTTAGAACTTAAGGGTTTTACCAACATTGTTTTTAACGACTTTGAATTTACAGATTTTATAGAAAGTGATGAAGACTTTTCAGGCAATCAAATACCAGCCATACCCGAATACGATTTGAATTTTGGCTTTCAATTATTTTACAAACAAAATTGGTCGTTCAGATTAAACACAGAATGGGTTGGACGAATGCCTTTAAACGATGCTAACACACTTTATACCGATGCTTACGAGCTCGTGAATTTTAATATTAGCCATCAAATGCAATGGTTTGACACCCAAACGCAATTCAGTTTTGGACTTAATAATGTTTTAGATAAAGATTATCTTGCCAGTGTGTTGCCCAATGCCGTTGGGTTTGGTGGTGCGGAACCCCGTTACTTTTATCCAGGAATGCCTCGTCAATTTTATTTTAAAGTCTTAATAAATTACAAGCTTTAAATTTTTAAAAATTTTAAATTGCTAAAAAATATTAGTCATCAAATGAATAACCTAGAAAACTATAGAAAATCTTACAATAAAGCGACTTTAATTCGTTCAGAATTAGAAGAAAATCCTTTTCAGCAATTTAGAAAGTGGTTTGTAGAAGTGGATGAAGCAGGCAATGTAGATGAAGCCAATGCCATGACCATCAGTACTGTTGGTAAAGATGGTTTTCCGAAATCCAGAGTGGTGTTGTTGAAATCTTATGACGAAAATGGATATGTGTTTTATACCAATTACAACAGCGAAAAAGGACAAGCCATATTAAACAACCCCAAAGTGTGTTTATCCTTCTTTTGACCACAGGTTGAGCGACAAATTATCATCAAAGGCAAAGCCAAAAAAATAGCAGAAGAAGTCTCGGCACGCTACTTTCAATCCCGTCCAAAAGGCAGTCAGTTGGGCGCTTTGGTTTCCCCACAAAGTCAAGAAATACCCAACCGTAAAGTTTTAGAAGATAAACTCAAAGCTTTAGAGCAAGAATATGCCAACAAACCTGTCGAAAAACCCAAAAACTGGGGTGGATTTTGTGTGGAGCCAGTGTCTTTTGAATTTTGGCAAGGTCGCCCCAACCGTTTACACGACAGATTTGTTTATGAACTCAACAATTTAGACTGGAATATAAAACGATTAGCACCATAAACTATAAAACAAAAATTATGTTTAGATTAATATTTTTTTCATTGAGCTTATTCTTTTTTTTAGCTTGTTCAAATACTGATGATGAATTGACAAAAAATCAAGAGGCTAAGCTATTAGATGAGATGTTTAGTGAAATAGAAAATTTAGCTTTAAGTCAGGAGTGTGATGATCCTACAGAATGGAGAATCACAAGCTATGGCAGTAAGGCTTGTGGTGGACCAATAGGTTATTTAGCTTATTCAATTAATATAGATACAGTATCATTTTTAAATAAAATAGAAAAACATAGAATTGCTCAACAAGCATTTAATGAAAAATGGGATATAATAAGCGATTGCTCAGCACCTATTCAGCCTGAATCAGTGATATGTGTTGATAGTAAACCCATTTTAGAATAAATTTAATTTCACCCTAATCAAAATATAAATTATGCCCAAAACCCTAATCTTAATGCGACATGGAAAATCGTCTTGGAAAGAAAATCTTCCTGATGATGAAAGAATTTTAAAAAAACGTGCTTATAGTGATATCGAGTTGGTGGCTTCGGCTTTTAAAAATTCTATAAACAACAATATCGTGTTCAAATCCAGTTATGCCAAAAGAGCCGAAAGCACCGCAAAGCACTTTTTAAAACAACTGAAAATTCCAGAAACTCAATTACAAATAGAATCGGCTTTATACACTTTTGATGTTAAAAGCTTAAAGACTTTTCTTTATACCGTTGACGATTCTATTGACACTTTGATGTTATTTGGGCATAATCCTGCGTTTACCAATCTTGCCAATAGCTTAGGTAACGAACAGTTTGACAATGTCCCAACTTCTGGATTGGTGAAGATCAATTTTGAAAATTCATCTTGGAAAGATTTGGCAAATGGAGAAACTGTCTTACATTTATTTCCTAAAAATTTGTGCCAATGACAAATGACCAGTTTCACAATAGAGAACTAAGTTGGCTGGCTTTTAATGCAAGAGTTTTACAAGAAGCTTCAGACTCTAATGTGCCACTATTAGAGCGATTGCGGTTTCTTGGAATTTTCTCAAACAACTTAGATGAATTTTTTAGAGTGCGTTACGCCACCGTCAAACGCATTGATATGGCAGGAAAAGCGGGAAAAAAAGTACTTGGTGGTTATAAAGCCTCAAGACTGCTCAAAGAAATCACACAAATTGTTATCAATCATCAAACCGAAAGTCTTGAGATTTTAAGCGAAATTCAAAATAAACTTAAAGATCACAATATTCATATCGTTAATGAAACTGAAGTAGGCGAGCAACATCAAGCTTTTTTAAAACATTATTTTTTAGATACAGTCAGTCCATCTTTGGTTACTATTATGCTTAATGACATAGAAAAAGTACCAAACCTTAAGGACTCAGCAGCGTATTTGGCGGTAAAACTCGTGCAAAAAATGCCCGACGGCAATCTTAAAAATCGTTATACTCTTGTAGAAATTCCAACCAATCTTAACCGTTTTGTGGTTTTGCCTTCTGAAGGCAACAATCAATATGTGATTTTGTTAGATGATTTAATCCGTTATAATTTGGATGTGATTTTTAATATATTTGAATACGAAAGTATTTCGGCACATATGATAAAAATTACCCGTGATGCTGAACTCGATTTGGAAGGCGATTTAGACAAAAGTTATATCGAAAAATTAATGAGCAGCGTAAAACATCGTCGAGAAGGCGATCCTGTGCGTTTTGTTTATGATAAAACTATTGACCAAGACACTTTAGACTTTTTATTACTCAAACTCGGCATTGACAATACCGACAGCTTAATTCCTGGTGGTCGTTATCACAACCGAAGAGATTATATGAAGTTTCCCGATTTGGGAGCCAAACATTTGCTCTATGATGAAATTGAACCTTTGCCTGTACCAGGATTGGAATTGCAGGGAAGTTTATTCAAAAAAATTGCTGAAAAAGATTATTTACAGTTTGCCCCTTATCAAACCTTTTCTTACACTGTAAGATTTTTACGTGAAGCGGCTTTAGACCCGAATGTGAAATCCATAAAAATCACTATTTACCGATTAGCTTCAGTTTCTCAGATAGCCAGTTCGCTCATCAATGCGGCTAAAAATGGAAAAAAAGTTACTGTTTCCATAGAATTAAAAGCCCGATTTGATGAAGCCAATAACATAAGATATTCTGAAAAAATGCAACGCGAAGGCATCAAAATCATTTTTGGTGTTACAGGTTTAAAAGTCCACGCCAAGTCTTGTGTGATTGATCGCTTAGAAAACGGAAAATTAAAACGATATGGGTTTATCAGCACTGGAAATTTTAATGAAAATACAGCAAAAATTTACACCGATTATACTTTGTTTACAAGTCATAGCGGTATTTTAAAAGACATTGATAAGGTGTTTGATTTTTTTGAAGTCAATTATAAAATTAAAAAATACAAGCACTTGATTGTTTCGCCTCACTACACTAGAGGCTTTTTTTATAAAAAAATTGACGAACAAATTCGATTGGTTAAAGAAGGAAAAGAATGTGGTATGATGTTGAAAATGAACAGCTTATCAGATTATGATGTGATTAGCAAATTGTATGAAGCCAGTCGTGCTGGGGTTAAAATACAGTTGATTGTAAGGGGTATTTGTTGTTTGATTCCAGAAGTTGAAGGCATGAGTGAAAACATTAAAGCCATCAGTATTGTGGATAAATTTTTAGAACATCCACGATTGTATATTTTCAAAACGCCAAAAAATAAAGAAGTTTACATTTCTTCAGCAGATTTGATGACAAGAAACCTTGACCACCGCGTTGAAATTACTTGCCCTGTTTATAACGATAATATTAAAGCAGAATTGATAGATACCTTTGATATTTGTTGGCAAGACAATGTCAAAGCCCGTAATCTTGCTTCTCACGATAAGAATGAATATGAGAGAAATGATAAAGATGACTACCGCAGTCAATTCAAAATGTATGATTATTATAAAAATAAGCTTAATTAAAACTAAACATTCGTGCTCAGTATAAAAAAATATGCCGCCATAGATATTGGCTCAAATGCTGTAAGATTATTAATTTCAACCATTACAGAACCTGCAGATAAACCTGTTACTTTCAAAAAAACATCTTTGGTTAGAGTGCCGATTCGTCTCGGTCAAGATGTGTTTGTCAACGATTATATTTCTGACTACAATTTTTCTAGAATGAAACAAACCTTGAAAGCCTTTCAACTCTTGATGAATTGCCATAATGTTGAAAAATACAGAGCTTGTGCAACTTCAGCTATGCGTGATGCCAAAAATTCGAAAGCCTTAGTTGAAGACATTAAAGCAGATACTGATATACATATAGAAATCATTGACGGCAACGATGAAGCGGCCATCATTGCGACTACCGATTTACACCAATTGATTCAAACCGAAAAATCATACATTTACGTGGATGTTGGCGGTGGTTCAACTGAAATCACAATTTATTATAACGGCAAAACTGTAGCTTCAAAATCTTTTAATCTCGGTACAGTTAGATTACTGAATAATTTAGTTTCAGAAACCGATTGGGAGCAATTTAGGTTGTGGATTAAAGAACAAACAAAATCGTTTTCTAAAATTGAAATGATTGGTTCGGGTGGCAATATCAATCATATTTTTAAAGCGAGTGCTAAAAAAACAGGCAAACCCTTATCGTTTTTCTATTTGAGTTCTTATTACCAACTGCTTAAATCGCTGACCTACGAAGAACGCATCGCTCAGCTTGATATGAATCAAGACCGAGCTGACGTGATTGTGCCAGCAACAGAAATCTATCTTACTGCTATGAAATACAGTAAAGCCAGAAGCATTCATGTGCCAAAAATTGGCTTGTCAGACGGGATTATTAAGTCGATGTATAATGAGAATAATTGAATTAAATATAATTTTTTACAATTGTATTGCACTGAAGACCAAACAACTATAATAGCTGTCAAGCATCAGAAACTTTCTAAAATCCGCCTTCGCCACCATCAAAATCACTATCACCACGGCTTCTAGTATTGCGTTCTTTTTTGCGATTAAAGCGATAAATAACAGTTGCTGTAAATTGTCTTTCTCTCCATTGAAAAGAACTATCACGAGTAAAGGTTTGAGAAACAGTAAATTGATCTCTTTTTCTAGAATTGAATAAATCTCTAATACTCAATGAAAGTGTAAGGTTTTCATTTTTCAAGAAATCTTTACTAAAAGCGATATCCATAGATGCAATTGGGTCTGTTTCAGTTTGTGCATTTTCTCGTGGACCTCTGTAAAAAGCATTGGTTTGCCATTGAATTTTTCCAGGTAAAATGACATTTGAACTGAATCTTCCAAAATAACTTTCGTTGGTAGCTCCATATTCTTTGCCTTCAAATGAACCATTACTTTCAAATCTAAAGTAATTGAAACTCAAATTTGTTCTTAACCATTTCACGGGATTGTAAAGCAAGCCAAATTCAGCACCAAAGCGTTCTTCTGTGGCAAGGTTTATAGGTATATTTTCTATAATTATAATGTTATCTTCTTCTGTTCGTCTGCCTGTATCTCTTTCTACACGTTCAAAAGCATCGGTTTCTTTTTGGTAGTAAACAGAAGATGTTAAGGTGATTTTTTTCCATCGTTTTAAATAGCCCAGATCAAAAGCATCAGCAAATGAAGGATCTAAATCTGGGTTGCCCTGAAAAACATTAACACGGCTAGATTGAGAAGGAAAAGGATTTAAAAACCAACTTCTTGGTCTGTTGATTCTTCTATTATAACCTAAGGAAATATTCTCGTCTTCACCTATTTCATAGACAAGATTTACTGTTGGAAATAAATTATCAAAATTTTTATCAAAATCAAAATTTCTGTCAAAATTTTCAGGGACTAAAGGTGTTGTCTTTCCCTTTAATTGAGAGTTTTCGTATCTTAAACCTAAGAGATAAGAAAATTTTCCTATTTTGTCGCCATATTGGGTATAAATTGCAGTAACGTTTTGTTGAAAATCGAAATCACTTGACACAAATTCATCTACTACTAATTCATTGGTAGTGAGGTTTTGTTTTTGAACTAAAAAAGATTGGGTTTGGTCAGAATAATCACCTCTAAAGCCAAATTCAAACTGTGCATTGCCCATAGGTCTTACATAATCTGCTTGTATAAGATAGCTATCTCTTTTTTCAGTCTCTAAGTTATCCTGAAAAGCAACTAATGAATCTACAGGATTAGTTTGATTTTCGTCAATAGTAGTCGCTTGACTTTGGTCGCTTTTAGAATATTGAAAGTCGGCAGTTAATTTATGATCTCTATTGTCTTTATCAAATCGTTTTACGTAGTTTAAAGCATATTGATATCTTTCATCATCATCTAACTCTTCTTCAATTCTGATAGTTCTGCTATTTTCTAAGCCGTTAGCAAATCTTTTATTGGTGTTTGTTGTGATATCTCTGTCGTCTCCTGTTCTGGTAAAAAAACTAGCCGTTATAGAAGACATGTCATTTATAAAATATTCTACACCAGCATTTAGGTTAAAATTTTTATCATTTCTATCATAATCTCTATCTTCAATAATTCTATCAAAATTTAATGAATCAGTTTCAGTATATCGGGTATCAAAATTTGCGTTTCCTGGTCTGTTTCTTTCGGTATAGCCAATACTGGTAAACACATTAAAATTATCCGTTCTTAAATTTAGATCGGCAAAAACTCCAGAGTTTTTAGGTTCACCGAGAGTTCCTCTAAAAGAGCCGTTAAAGCCTAAAGTTTTTTCTCTTTTGAGGATAATGTTTATGATTCCAGCCGTTCCTTCCGCATCATATCTTGCCGATGGACTTGTGATAACTTCTACAGATTCTATGGCATCTGCAGGAAGTTGTTGAAACACATCTTGATCGCCAAAACCAGCTATTGATGAAGGCTTGCCGTTTATTAATATTCTTACATTTTCATTCCCTCTTAAACTTATAGCACCGTCTATATCTACAGTTACCGAAGGCACATTTCCCAAAGCATCGCTTACCGTGCCACCTGAAGTTGTCAAATCTTTACCAACATTGTATATTTTTTTATCTAAACGTACTTCAACTTGTGTAGTTTCAGCAACAACATTGACTTCATCTAATTGGTTTTGTGCAAATTTTAATTTGATATCACCTAAATTTTTGTTAGAAGTAATACTTATGTTTTTTATGATTTTTGGTTCATAAGAAATGTATTCAAATTTGATATCATATTGACCGTTTTCAACATTTATAGAGAAATTTCCATCAGAATCAGTAATTCCACTAGTTACAATGTTTTCGGTACCTGGTTCTAATATAGCTATGGTGGCGTAGGCGAGTGGTTCGTTTTGACTGTTGTCTAAAAGTTTTCCTGTCAATTTGTTTTGTTGAGCAAATACGCTAAAAGAAATGATTGTAAGCAAATAGGTAAGAAAATACTTCATAAGTTTGTTTGCGTATTTGACAAAAATTGGGTTCAATTGTTAAATTAAGCATGCGTTAAAGTTGAGTTAAGGTAATTAAAAGCTTAAATATAGATTTGTTCTCGTAAATCATAGTGAAACACTTTATTTTAGTTTTTTAATTCAAATAAAAATGAAAACAAGAAGTTTATAAACAAATTGAAAACACAATTCATCTCGCAGTACAAACATTTTAAATTTTTAAGATTGATTTAAATGAAAAAAATATTAGTCATTGATAATTATGATTCTTTTGTTTACAACTTGGTGCATTATCTCGAAGCTTTTGATGCTCAAGTCGATGTGGTTAGAAACAAAAGTATCAACATTGAAGCAGTAAAACAATACGACAAAATTCTCATATCACCAGGACCAGGCATTCCAGACGAAGCTGGGCAACTCAAATCTGTCATAAAAGAATACTATCAAACCAAACCTATTCTTGGGGTTTGTCTCGGTCAGCAAGCTATTATGGAAGTTTTTGGTGGAAAATTAGAAAACTTAACAACCCTTTATCACGGTATTGCCACTTCAATAAATATTACAGCAAAAGATGAAGTTTTATATCAAAGTTTACCCAGCCAAATAGAAGTTGGTCGTTATCATTCGTGGGTGGTTCAAAAAACTTTACCCGAAGTTTTAGAAGCCACTTCGGTTGACAAATCTGGACATATCATGTCGCTTAGGCATAAATATTACGATGTGAGAGCAGTTCAATATCATCCAGAGTCTGTGTTGACTCCACACGGTAAAACCATTATTCAGAATTGGTTAAATTCTTAAATAGGGTTTCTCAGAAAGTCAGAATTTAAAGCTATAGATTTCTATTTAAAACCGTTGAAACGATTAGGATTTCGTATTAGCTATGGTTTGCAAATATTCGATTGTGAATGGATTTATCCATTTTCTATGATTTCAATTTCTTCCCTGTAAGTATTCAAAAAGTCAAAAAAAAAAAAACCGTTGAAACAAATTTCAACGGTTTACAAATTAAAAAACAGGACTTAAATTATCCTAAATATTTTTTAAGCATTTTGTTTTTAGATTGATGTTTGAGTCGTCTAATGCCTTTTTCACGAATTTGACGAACACGTTCACGGCTTAAGTCAAACATATCTCCGATTTCCTGAAGTGTCATAGCAGGTTGGTTACCGATGCCATAATTTAGCCGAATTACATCAGCTTCACGTTGAGAAAGTGTATCTAAAGCACGATTGATTTCAACGCTTAAAGAATCTTTCATCAGCTGATCGTCTGGATTAGGAGATTCTGCAGAACTGAGCACATCGTAAAGGTTTGAATCGTTTTCACCTTCTTTAAATGGTGCGTCCATAGATAGATGACGTCCAGAATTTTTAAGAGCAACTTTAACTTGAGATTCAGACATGTCAAGCTCTTTTGCTATTTCTATAGCAGAAGGAGGACGTTCGTTTACCTGTTCTAAATGAGAAAAGGTTTTGTTAATTTTGTTGATTACACCGATTTTGTTAAGTGGTAAACGAACTACTCTAGACTGTTCAGCAAGTGCTTGAAGTATAGATTGTCTAATCCACCACACGGCATAAGAAATAAATTTAAACCCTCTTGTTTCGTCAAAACGTTTGGCGACTTTGACTAAACCAACATTACCTTCGTTGATTAAATCTGGTAATTTTAAACCTTGGTTTTGATATTGCTTAGCAACAGAAACTACAAAACGTAAATTGGCATTTGTCAATTTTTCTAAAGCCACTTGGTCACCTTCTCTGATACGTTGAGCCAACTCTACTTCTTCTTCGGCTGTTATAAGGTCAACTTTACTGATGTCTTGTAGATATTTGTCTAATGATTTAGACTCTCTGTTGGTAACCTGTTTTGTTATTTTTAGCTGTCTCATATATATTGAAATTAATTTAGTCCGACATAATATGTTTTTTATTTAACATGACCAAATAAAATTTAATAAATAAGTAATATTTAAGATTTATGATTTATAAATATTTTCAACCAATTTTATTTAACACACTTATTTCTATGTATTTAAACAATATTTTTCCCTTTTATCAGTAATACATAAATAAGCACTACGTTCATTAGTGACTTAAAAAAAAATCACTTTTTATTAAATGAAATTTTTTAATTATCAGAAACTTAAAATATCACAATTTTAATAATTGAACGTGAGTTCGATATAAATTCCAATAAAATATATTCATATAAAATACAGATATTTAATCATTTGTCATGACGACAAAGCGAAGCATGAGCGACGAGACATCTCAGTAGGATGAGATTTCTCCTCATTCTTCGTTCGAAATGACAAAATTTGCTAACAAAAATATGTAATTATCTAATTTACAACTTTCATTAAATCGAACTCAGGTTAATTGAACTCGATTTGTTTAACATCATCAAAGATGGATAAAATCTTTATAATATTACATAAAAACCCTGCAGAGCTAATCATGCAGGGTCTTCAATCAATCATAAAAAACTACTACTTATTCCATTTTCGACTTTCAAACATTTGGTCTAAAGGTGTATTGGCAATATGGTTGATGTAATTTGAAAATGTTTTCATACCTACTGCTGTTACGACACCAGCGATGTGTTTATCTGTATAGCCCTGATTTTTTATAGCTTTTGTAACTTCTTCAGAAGGATAGCCTCTATGTTTTACAACCGACTTGGCATATTGACTCAAAGCCTGAAGTTTAGCATCTGGAATTTCTTTACCATCTCTTATGGCATTGGTAACTTCTTTTGGTACATTACTTTGATTGTCAGCAATAAAAGAGTGAGCCGCAACACAATAGGTACAGCCATTTTCTAAAGCAATGCTTAATAATAAAACTTCTTGCTCTACAAAGTAAAAGCCAGAATCTTGTCTAAAAGTTTCATCAGCAGAAGTATAAGCTTTTAACAAAGAAGGATTATTTGCCATAACTGCAAATAAATTGGGCACCATACCCATATTGTCTTTTGCTGATTGAAGAATTGGTTTTGCTTTTTCATCAGCGTTTTCGATTGTTTTTAATTCAAATGTTGACATAAAATTTATTTTTTGAAATAGTCGATAATTTTTATATCATCTTACAAAACATACAACTTTTTAGATAGATTTGATTTTTTTTAAAAATCTTATCTCTTTTTCAATTTCTTATACTTAATCCGTCTAGGCATTGTATCGCCGAGGCGTTTTGTTTTGTTGTCTTCATATTCGCTGTAACTGCCTTCAAAGAAATAGACTTCAGAATTGCCTTCAAAAGCGAGAATATGGGTGCATACTCTATCTAAAAACCACCTGTCGTGAGAAATAATAACTGCACAACCAGCAAAGTTTTCTAAACCTTCCTCTAAAGCCCGAAGAGTGTTAACATCCAAATCGTTGGTTGGCTCATCTAGTAGTAGTACGTTGCCTTCTTCTTTTAAAGTCATTGCCAAGTGCAGTCGGTTACGCTCACCACCAGATAGTTTGTCAACTTTTTTGTTTTGCTCGCTTCCGCCAAAATTAAATCGGCTGAGGTAAGCTCGGGCATTGACTTTTTGGTTGCCCATCATAATCAGGTCTTGACCATCTGCAAAATTTTCATAAATACTTTTATCAGGATCAATGTTAGAATGGGCTTGGTCAACATAAGCAATTTTAGCTGTATCGCCGACTTCAAAAGTGCCTTCGTCAGGTTCAACTTCGCCCATGATCATTTTAAAAATGGTGGTTTTACCCGCACCATTAGGCCCAACAATACCAACGATTCCTGCTTGAGGTAATTTAAAATTCAAATCGTCATAAAGCAACTTGTCGTCAAATGCTTTTTTAACGCCTTTAGCTTCAATCACTTTGGTTCCTAATCGCGGGCCATTAGGGATGTAGATTTCTAATTTTTCATCTAATTTTTTCTGGTCTTGACTGACGAGTTTGTCGTAATTTTTTAATCGGGCTTTTTGTTTGGTTTGTCTTCCTTTAGGTGACATTTTAGCCCATTCTAATTCGCGTTCAAGGGTTTTTTGACGTTTCTTGGCTTGTTTTTGTTCGTCAGCCAAACGCTTAGATTTTTGCTCAAGCCAAGACGAATAATTACCCTTAAACGGAATACCTTCGCCACGGTCAAGTTCAAGTATCCAACCAGCGACATTGTCTAAGAAATATCTATCGTGCGTCACGGCAATGACTGTGCCTTTATACTGTTGTAAATGTTGTTCTAACCAATGCACGGATTCGGCATCGAGATGGTTGGTTGGTTCGTCAAGTAGTAACACATCGGGTTCTTTTAGCAATAAACGACAAAGTGCCACACGACGTCTTTCACCACCAGATAAGACACTGATTTTTTTATCAGCATCAGGAGTGCGTAACGCATCCATAGCCACTTCAAGTTTGTGATCGAGTTCCCAGGCATTGGTAGCATCAATTTTATCCTGAAGTTTAGCTTGTTGACTCATCAATTTTTCCATTTTATCTGGATCGGAATAGACTTCTTCTAAACCAAACATATCGTTGATTTTGTTGTATTCATCAAGGATTGCAGTAATTTCAGAAACTCCTTCTTTAACCACTTCGAGAACGGTTTTATCTTCATCTAATTGGGGCTCTTGTTCGAGAAGACCAACAGAATAATCTTGAGAAAAGACCACATCTCCAGAATAATTTTTATCAATCCCTGCTATAATTTTGAGCAATGTGGACTTCCCAGAACCATTAAGACCGAGGATACCGATTTTGGCACCGTAGAAAAAACTGAGATATATATTTTTTAGAACAGGTGTTTGTGCTCCTTGAAAAGTTTTGCTCACTCCAGACATGGAGAAAATTACTTTTTTATCGTCTGACATATTATGTTTTATTTAAATTGATGAATTATAGTGATTAATTTCCATTTCAGTTCTTAGTAACTAAAAACCATTTATCTCAACGTCAAAGTTAAAATGTTTTTCCTGATAATTTATAGGATAATTTGGTTTTGAATACTTGAATTATTCTCAGCCCTATTTTTCTAAACTTAAAATGGAATAACATATTAAGAAATTCATCATAACTGGCATTATCATGATAAAATTTCATACGGTTTTCAATTTGCTCATCTGTATATTTAATATAAACGCGTTTACTAGAGAGTTCACAAATTTGCCATTTTAATAAATTTTTCTTTCGCCAAGCTTTACGGTATTTATCAAATGTATTTTGATTAGTTTTAAGAAAGCTATCAATATATTCACAGGCTAAATTTGCACTTTGCATAGCATAGCGAATGCCTTCACCACCAAGTGGATTTACTGTAGAAATGGCATCGCCTACAGCAACTACTCGGTCTTTATAAAATGTATCTTTAATACTCGGACTATATTTTAAAGTGCCACCATGAACATCTAATATTTCATAATCAATCGGTTTAATGTATTCATCAATAACTTTTTCGGTGAGTTTTTTGGTGGTTTTGTTTGTTTTGTCTTGGTCTTTGGCTTTGATATGAACTTTGCCTGCACCGACTTTTAAAATTTTGTTTTCCATAGGAAAAATCCACGAATAGCCTTGGAGTGCCCATTTATGCCCGAGGAAGAAAATTAAATTGTCTTTGTATTTATTATAAGTTTCTTGATCGACTTTAATGAGGTATTCAAGACCACTACCTAGCACCATTTGTGGTTGGTCGTCTTTGTTGTTGTACATCACTTTTCTTACAGGACCAGTGGCATCAACAACTAATTTTGCTTTGTATTGAACAGTTTTTTGATTAGCAGAGTTTACGAAGTCAATAATAATTCCATCTTGTATGACTTTCTTTTTGACATACCGATGACCCATTAAAACTTTACCGCCATTCACTTTTACTTCATCAGCTAAGAATTGTCGCAATTTGCCGAAATCTAAAACAACGCCTTTGTTTTGATCACTTGTCCAGGCATATTCATCTTTGGTACATTGAATTTTTAGATTTTTCCAATAACTACCGATTACAGATTGTGGTATTTTAAACTCATCAAGAGGAACAAGTGTCATTCCTGCACTTGAAAAATTGTTGTCTGCAAAACTTTCATAACGCTCAGTTAATAAAACTTTATGACCGAGTTTTGATAAATTTCGAGCCGTTTGTCCACCAGCTGGACCGCCACCAACGACAATCACATCAAATGTTTCTATCATTCTTTTAAGTTGAAGAAGACAAATATAGGTTATAATTGATTTTTAGAAAAGAGTTTTTTAACGAGTAGATGTTGCTATTAATAACCCTTACCAAAATATTTAATTAGACTAATTTTCTAACACCCGATTGACAGCACCAGTACAATCGCTGAGTGAGAAGCCTGATGAACCACTTGTACTTTATGTAGTATAATCAATTGTGGCGACTGATGTAAAACGCCAAGTTTTTCTGCAATAGCATTAGAAACATCACGATGTGCCAACAAATCTAAGTAGAGTAGTAGCACTGCATCTTCATCAAAATCGGCATTGTTTTGAAACTGATTCAGCACCATTCTGCTGATGCCACAACTTGTAGAATGTTTAAAAATCACAACAGGTTTGTCTTTAGAAATATCTAAAGCATTATCCAACTGCTTGATGTCTTCTAAAACTTTCCAATTTAAAGATTTTTGTTCTTTCTTTGAGCCGAATAATGTATTGAGAATTCCCATATTTTGTTTATTTTTATAGAGTCGTATTTATTTTTTAGAACTTTCAAAAATAAGTATTCAGAAAGAATTTTAACAAGACAAAATGGCTTGTTAAACACAAAAAAAGATGCCAAAATGACAATACTAACTAAGGGTATATTTTTTGACAATAGATAATTGAATTAATAAAAATAAGAAATTATGAACCCAAATCAATTGACCATAAAAGCCCAAGAAGTCATTCAAAAAGCACAGCAATTAGCACAAGAATATGGGCATCAACAAATCGAAAATGAACACGTTTTTAAGGCAATAATAGAAGTTGATAAAAATGTGTTGCCATTTATTTTTAAAAAACTTAGCATCAACCAAAAGTTGTTTGTTGATATTCTTGACAATACACTAAAAAGTTTTGCAAAAGTATCTGGCGACGATATCTTACTATCGCGAGAAGCCAATAAAACCTTTAACGAAGCAACGATTATTGCTAAAAAAATGGAAGATGAATATGTTTCTGTTGAGCATCTCATTTTAGCTATTTTCAAAAGTAATTCTAAAGTTGCTCAAATTTTAAAGGATCAAGGTGCTACCGAAAAAGGTCTAAAAGCCGCCATTGATGAATTACGACAGGGCGATAAAGTTACTTCTCAAACAGCAGAAGACACCTACAATTCATTAGATAAATATGCTAAAAATCTTAATAAACTTGCCGAAGAAGGCAAACTCGACCCTGTGATTGGTCGCGATGAAGAAATCAGACGTATTCTTCAAATTTTATCTCGACGCACCAAAAACAATCCGATGTTGGTCGGTGAACCAGGAACAGGAAAAACCGCTATTGCCGAAGGTTTAGCCCATAGAATTATCGCTGGAGATGTACCTGAAAACTTAAAATCAAAACGCATTTACAACTTAGATATGGGTGCGTTGATTGCTGGGGCAAAATACAAAGGTGAATTTGAAGAACGTTTAAAATCTGTCATCAAAGAGGTAACAAAAAGCGATGGTGACATTATCTTGTTTATAGACGAAATTCACACCTTAGTTGGTGCTGGCGGAGGACAAGGTGCAATGGATGCGGCTAATATTCTTAAACCTGCTTTAGCACGTGGCGAACTCAGAGCCATTGGTGCAACAACACTTGATGAGTTTCAAAAATATTTTGAAAAAGACAAAGCACTTGAACGTCGTTTTCAAAAAGTTATGGTCAATGAACCTGACACCGAATCCGCAATTTCTATATTGCGTGGTATCAAAGAAAAATATGAAACTCACCACAAAGTTCGCATAAAAGATGAAGCCATTATCGGTGCAGTTGAACTCTCTCAACGTTATATTACAAATCGATTTTTACCTGATAAAGCTATTGATTTAATGGATGAATCAGCATCAAAATTGCGAATGGAAATCAATTCAAAACCTGAAGAACTCGATGTTTTAGATCGAAAAATTAGACAGTTAGAGATTGAAATTGAAGCCATAAAACGTGAAAAAGATGAAGCTAAACTCAAGATTTTAAAATCTGATTTAGCTGAACTCAAAGAAGAACGCAATGACTTAAATGCCAAATGGAAAAATGAAAAAGAATTAGTCGATAATATTCAGCAAATCAAAACTGATATAGAACAATTTAAACTCGAAGCTGAACGAGCTGAACGCGAAGGCGATTATGGAAAAGTAGCTGAAATACGCTATGGCAAAATTAAAAATGCACAAGAAGAACTTGAAAAGCTACAAAAACAAGTTGAAGATAATGCAGGTGCAGACACATTGATTAAAGAAGAAGTAACTTATGAAGACGTTGCTGAAGTAGTAGCAAAATGGACAGGTATTCCTGTTACAAAAATGCTACAAACCGAGCGTGAAAAATTGCTTAAACTTGAAGATGAATTGCATAAACGCGTTGTAGGTCAAGATGAAGCTATCGTCGCCGTAAGTGATGCTGTACGTAGAAGTAGAGCGGGTTTACAAGATGAGAAAAAACCTCTCGGTTCATTCTTGTTTCTCGGAACAACTGGAGTTGGTAAAACCGAATTGGCCAAAGCCTTAGCCGAATATCTTTTTGATGACGAAAACGCTATGACTCGCATTGATATGAGTGAATATCAAGAGCGTCACGCCGTGAGTCGTTTGGTTGGAGCACCTCCAGGATACGTCGGATATGACGAAGGCGGACAACTTACTGAAGCCGTTAGACGCAGACCGTATTCTGTAGTATTGCTTGATGAAATTGAAAAAGCACATCCCGATACGTTTAATATTTTGTTGCAAGTGCTTGATGAAGGTCGTTTGACCGATAATAAAGGTCGTTTGGCAGATTTTAAAAATGCCATTATTGTGATGACTTCAAATATAGGAAGCCATATTATTCAAGAAAAATACGACACTTTTAACGACGTTGACACCGCAATGGAAGTCGCAAAAGAGGATGTTTTAAATCTGTTGAAAAAGAATGTCAGACCTGAATTCCTTAACCGAATTGATGACATTATCATGTTTACACCTTTAAGCGAAAAAGATATCAAGGCTATTGTAGATTTACAGTTGAAACAATTGAAAAAAATGTTGTCTAAACAAGGCATTACCTTAGATGCAACAGAAGAAGCTAAAAGTCATCTTGCCAAACTCGGTTATGATCCGCAATATGGAGCAAGACCAGTAAAAAGAACCATTCAGCGAGAAGTATTGAACGAATTGTCTAGAGAAATTTTAGCTCAAAAGGTTACAGCAGATAGCATTATTTTGCTCGATCAATTTGATGGAAAGTTAGTTTTTAGAAACCAAAAAGATTTGGTGAAGTCATAAGTTAAGTTAAGTTAAGACAAGCTTTTAAAATAAAATTAAGCCTGCTATTTTTAGTAGGCTTTTTTTGATGAAAAGTTTAAGAAAATCTAATTTTTATAAAAGCCACGAATACACTAATAAAAGTCACAAATACACTAATAAAAAGCCACGAATACACTAATAAAAGTCACAAATACACTAATAAAAAGCCACGAATACACTAATAAAAGTCACAAATACACTAATAAAAAGCCACGAATACACTAATAAAAGCCACAAATACACTAATTAAAAGCCACGAATACACTAATAAAAGCCACGAATACACTAATAAAAGCCACGAATACACTAATAAAAAGCCACGAATACACTAATAAAAGCCACAAATACACTAATTAAAAGCCACGAATACACTAATAAAAGTCACAAATACACTAATAAAAAGCCACGAATACACTAATAAAAGTCACAAATACACTAATAAAAAGCCACGAATACACTAATAAAAGTCACAAATACACTAATAAAAAGCCACGAATACACTAATAAAAGCCACAAATACACTAATAAAAAGCCACGAATACACTATAAAAGCCACAAATACACTAATCACGAATACACTTAAGGTTTGAAATTATGAATTCAATTTATTGATTTGAAGAAAAGTCAATCTTTTTCAATAGATTTTACTTTCTTGACTGTAATCATCTCATCTTGTGTATTTCCCCAAGAATTCATAATATAATTCATCACATCGGCCACTTCTTCATCGCTTAAACCTTGTGCTGTCATGGCGTTATTATAAACATTGCCATTAACTTCTATTTCACCTTTCAACCCGTATTTAATGGCAAGAATACTTTCATCGACTTTGTCATCTAACCAATCAGATTTAGCTAAAGGTGGATAGACTCCAGAAACGCCTTTTCCACTCGGCAAATGACAACGAGAACAAAAATCTTCATAAATCCATTGACCATCTTCAATACTTTGTTCTAAAGTTTTTTCTTGCTGTATAATTTGATATCCTGCTTCAAATTTTTCAGATGCAGAGGATAAAACTATTCCAATCAAAATTTTGATAAGCGTTGACATCACTAAATCAATTTAAAAGTTTTACCAAACCAACACCTTCAACACCAACATAAACAAAACCATCAGGACCTTGTTCAACGCTTCTTACACGACCGATGCCATCGAGTATTTTTTCTCTTTTGGTCACTTTATCATTTTCAATGATTAAATGTTCTAGATATTGAAATTTTAGTGAACCGACTAAGATGTTACCATTAAGATGTGGATATTTATCTGATCGTACGAATGTCATTCCACTAGGGCAATTGATGGCACCCAATAGTGAAAAGGTTGAGCCATACCTTCTTTTTTAGTAATTTCTGTGAATTTAGTTCCGGAATAATTAATACCATAACTTATCACAGGCCAACCATAATTAACACCTTTCTCAATAATATTAATTTCGTCGCCACCGCGTGGACCGTGTTCGTGTACCCATATTTTACCAGTTTCTGGATGGCGTTCCATACCTTGTGGATTACGATGTCCGTAACTATAAATAGCTTTTTTGGCATTTTGTTGGTCAACAAAAGGATTGTCGTTTGGAATACTTCCATCATCGTTTAGACGATAAATTTTACCATTATCTCGAGTTATGTCTTGTGGGTTTTCATCTCGATTTCCACGATCGCCAATTGAAAAATATAAATAGCCGTTGTTGTCAAATTCTATGCGACTTCCAAAATGCTGTCCACGTTTTGAAGGTTGGTCTCCTTGATACAACACTTCTAAGTTTTGCAATGTATTGTTGTTGACTTGAAATCTCACTAATCTTGTATTGCCACCGTCTTCAGTTTCAGATTTTTTAGCATAAGTGGCATAAATCCAAGGTTGTTTGGGATAATCAGGATGAATTTTAATATCCATCAAACCGCCTTGTCCACGCACATAAACTTCAGGAAAACCTGTGATTTCAGTTTTTTGTTTATTCTTAATGTGAAATAATTTGCCTTCTTTTTCAGAAACAATTATACTTCCATCAGGTAAAAAATCAAATCCCCAAGGAATTGCTATACCATCTGCAATAACTTCATAACTGTAGTCTTTAGAAGATTCTGTGATGTTTTTATCAGTTTGTGCACAAGCGATAAGCCCTGTAAAAGCAAAAGCGAAAATAGAAACTTTTATTTTCATAATTTTAAATTTTTCTGAAATATACTGATATTCCCATAATTCTAATTTATTTTAAGAAAATTTATAAAATTTACATTTTTAAAAATGAATTACACTATCGACTTAAATGCTGATCTTGGCGAAGGCAAAACTAACGACGAAGCTCTTTTAAAATATCTCTCGTCTTGCAATATCGCTTGTGGTGGACATATTGGTGATCAGCAAAGTATTTTAAAAACCATTAAATTGGCTCAAAAGCACAAAGTTAAAATAGGTGCTCACCCATCCTATCCAGATGTTGAGAATTTTGGAAGAAAGTCTATCAAAATTAGCATAGATGATTTAGTAGAAGCTATCGATAATCAGTTAAATTTATTCAAGAAATGTATTGATGAAACTAAAGCCACTTGGCATCACATCAAATTTCATGGGGCTTTGTATAATGATTTAAAATCTGATGAAACCAAAGCTCGAGCATTAGTCAATTTAATTAAAGATAAACACCAAAAAACCATTCTTTATGTGCCACCAAATTCTATGATTCAGTCTGTTGCAAAACCTCAAATTCCAATTAAAATCGAAGGCTTTGCAGATAGAGCATACAATGAAGATTTGAGTTTGGTATCGCGTCAACATCCTAAGGCTGTTTTTAAAACATCTGAAGCAGTGATTAAGCAAGTTAAGAAAATGATTATTGATAAAGTTGTTGAAACATTTAACTCAAAACACATCTCCATAAAAGTTGATACTATTTGTATTCACGGTGATACACCTAAGGCTTTGGATATGTTAGAAACCTTAGTTGATGAGCTCAAAAACCAAAAAATAAAGATTCAATGATAAAAAAAGAACTCAACGACTTCAAAACTCATTTGTCATCACCTACGAGTTTGCTTGTAGAGTGGAATTTTAAGTTGTCTGCAAAATATATTAAAACCTTACAAGCTTTAAAAAATCAGCTTTTAAAACAAGATCAGGATATAAAATATATAACTTCAGCTTTTAATACATTTTTGATAAAATATAAAAATTCTGATATTGATATTTTAAAGAAAAAAAATCAAACCGAAACTTTCATAAACTCATTTGAAATTAAAAATAATGGTGAGGTTAAAACAAGACGATTTAAAATTCCAGTGTGTTATGAATATGAACAAGATTTAAAAAATATTTCAAAACAAAAAAATCTCAGCACATCTAAAATTATTCAAATTCATACTGAACAAATTTATACCTTATATTTTATCGGTTTTTTGCCAGGGTTTTTATATCTTGGTGATGTTGATAAACGCATTCAAATACCAAGACATCAAACCCCAAGACAAAATGTTGAAAAGGGTAGTGTAGGCATTGCCGAAAATCAAACGGGAATCTATCCTATGCGTTCGCCTGGTGGCTGGCAGATTGTTGGGCAAACACCGATTGATTTGTTTGATGTCAATAGAAAACCACCAAGTCCATTTCATCCAGGAGATCAAATTCAGTTTTTTGCTATTGATAAATCGGAATTTGACAGGCTTAAAAACGCTGATATTTCAATTGAAAAATTTAAACAAAATGATTAAACTTTTATCCAACGGATTTTATACTAGCATTCAAGACCTTGGTCGGTTTGGCTATACTGATTTTGGTGTGCCATTAAGTGGAGCTATGGATCAAAATTTATCCCGTTTTGCTAATCTTTTGGTAGGTAATTCACCTGAGCAAGCAGTTTTAGAAATGACTTTTATTGGTTCTAAACTCAAATTTACTACAGCTCAAACTATTGCCATTACTGCACCAAAAGCAAAAGTATTTATAAATGGAATAAAAGCGGAGACCAATCATCAACTCTCAATTCATCCCGACGATGTTTTGGAAGTTAAAAACATACAAAACAGAGCCTATCTCGCCGTTAAAGGTCATTTGATTTCTGAAGAAAAACTCGGAAGCCAAAGCCAATATCAATCTATTACAACTTTAGAAAAGCTAAAAAAAGATGATGAAATAAGAATTAAAAGCAATCATCAAAATTTCAATAAAAAACACGCTAACGTTAATTATGATTTTTCTATTTATGAATCCAAAACTTTAAAAGTTTACCCTTTGCCAGAATACGATAAACTTAACCGAAATGAAAAAGAAATTTTAGCGACCAAAACATTCACTATTTCAGAACAAAGCAACCGTATGGCTTATCAATTTGATGAAGTTTTTGAAAATCGCTTAGAAAGTATTAATTCAACACCTGTTATGCCTGGCGTTGTGCAATTAACACCAGAAGGTAAACTGATGATTTTGATGCGTGATGCACAAGTTACAGGTGGTTATCCTAGGATATTTCAGTTGTCCGAAAATAGTATTAATCTTTTATCACAAAAACCCCTCAAAAGTCAGATAAATTTTGAAATTTTAAAACTCAAATAAATCATCAATTATGAAATCAAACAAAGTCTTATTTAAAAATAAAAACGAAGAAGAATTAGTCGGTAGGTTAGATTTGCCAGTAGATAAACGTATTCATAGTTATTGTATTTTTGCACATTGTTTCACTTGTAATAAAAATCTTAAAGCCATAAAAAACATCTCAGATGGATTAACTTCAAGTGGTTTTGGTGTATTGCGTTTTGATTTTACAGGACTCGGTCAAAGCGATGGTGCATTTGAAGATACTAATTTTTCTCATAACGTTGACGATTTGATTGCGGCATCTCAGTTTTTGGAAGACAATTATGAAGCACCAATTTTAATTATCGGACATTCGTTGGGTGGCACTGCCAGTATTTTTGCTGCTCATCAGTTGGATAATATTAAAGCTTTTGTCACTATTGGCAGTCCATTTCAGCCAGAGCACGTGAGTGAATTGCTGGAAAGCAAAATGGATGAAATTCAAAATCAAGGCAAAGCCAAAGTTAATGTTGGCGGTAGGAGTTTTACCATTAAAAAAGATTTTCTTGAAGATTTACAAAACAATAAAATAGACGAATTTTTAGGCGATTTAAAAAAACCCTATCTCATATTTCATTCGCCACAAGATAAGATTGTAGGTATAAAAAATGCAGAATTATTATACACACACTCTCATCATCCTAAAAGTTTTGTTTCACTAGACGGTGCAGATCATTTGATGTCCGATCCCAAAGATTCTTCTTATGTCGGTCAAGTGATTTCAAGTTGACCACGCGATATCTCGATGTATTTGAAAAAGAAAAAGACCTTAAAACGAAACATCAGGTGGTAGCGAGCTTAGATCAAAACGATGACTTTACTACTGAAATGGCTTTGGGTTCTCATAGAATGCAAGCAGATGAATTAGAAGAATTTGGAGGTCATAATTTAGGACCAAATCCATACGAGTTTGTTTCTGGCGGTCTGGCAGCTTGCACGGCTATGACTATTCAGATGTATGCTAAACGCAAAAAATGGTCAGTTGAAAATGTAGAAGTTCATATCAATCACAATAAAGACCATTGTTACGATTGCAAAAATGTAGAAGATAAAACATCAAAGATTGACATTTTTGAAAGAGATATAATTTTAAAAGGTAATTTAGATAACAAACAAAGACAACGGTTATTAGAAATTGCTAACAAATGTCCAGTACATAGGACACTTCATAGTGATATTGTTGTAAAAACCAAACTTTTAAGTGATTAAGACATTATATATTTGTTAATTTTTATTAATTATTTGACTTTTAATGACTATATACTTAAATTCGGATAAAATTTAAAACTCAAACAAAATGAAAAATTTAGCAATTAGTTTTTTATCATTAATTCTGATTTTAGCGAGCTGTAAAAAGCAAGAAAATAAGGATAATAAAGCAGATGGTAAAGAAGTTAAAACAGAAGAAAAAATTGAGAAATCTAAAATAACCTTATCTAAATTTGCAGATTCACCTAAATTTGAAGATGCAAAAATAAGCCTGAATAAACCTGCTGTTGGTAAAATCAATAAAGAAACAGGTAAAGCAGAAGTCAAATTTGATTTTAATGTTGAAAAATTTGAACTTGGAGCTCAAACTGAAGATGCAGGTAAAAATGGCTTAGCCAATTCTGCAAACGGACAACACATCCATTTTATTTTAGACAATGCTCCATATTCTGCACATTACGAGCCATCTTTTTCTAAAGAAATTGAAGAAGGAAACCATGTTTTATTAGCATTTCTATCGCGTTCTTATCACGAATCTGTTAAAAATGCATTTTTAGTTCAGCCTATCACAGTTGGTAAACCTAAAGGAAAAGCACTTGATTTATCTAAACCACATTTGTTTTATAGTCGTCCAAAAGGAACTTATAGTGGAAAAGATACAGAAAAATTATTGTTAGATTTCTTTTTAGTCAATACAAAATTATCAGAAACTGGTAACAAAGTTAAAGCGACTATCAATGGAGAAGAATTTACAATCACAGAATGGGGTACCGTATGTTATAGAAGGTTTAGACAAAGGAGAAGTTAAAATACGCTTACAACTTGTCGATGCTGAAGGAAACTTAATTCCTGGTCCATTTAATGATGTTACAAGAACTGTTACGCTAAAATAAATTAAGCCATTTTATCAAACTTAAAACCCGGCTTTTAGCTGGGTTTTTTTATTTCAAATATTAACTAACTTTACAACATAATTTACATAAATGAACCCATCAGCAACAGGTTGGATTAACAAGTATTTAGATGAATACGATCAGGATTTAAAAAAATTATCCGCTTATTCCTTTGAAGAGTTTTATTATGAACTCAAAAAAGCAGGTTTTATTTATGGCACAAATTTAATTCCCGTTAGCCAGCGTCAAAACGATGATTTTAAATTAACGCAAGAAGAATTGACCAAAGTCAATTTATTTACGGCTTTGTCAATTGTTTACTTTCACTTTAACCCTCAGCAAAATCATAAATTATGTTTGCAAACAATCTTGTCTTTTTATAATGAATTAAAACGCACTCATCATTCTTTATTTCAATTCAAATGGTCTTTTAAATCAAAGCTTGACAGAGAAGTTGAAAGCATAATTCACCAACGCGTTCAAACTAATGATTCATACATTCAAAAGAATTTTAGTAATATCGTCACAAATGCATTATTGTTTGTCGATGTTTTAGCATTCAAAAACTATCTTAACAAAACCTATGAACCATGTTGGTTTGTTACCAGACTTGAAGAGTTGCTCGTCAATACTTTATATTTAGCTTTAAAAGAAAAAAAATTAAAAGGGAAATACGATAATATTATAATTAAATTAATTCAAAGCTCTTTAAGGTATCACGAAATTAATGTGGATAACTTAAAAGAGCTGGCAGACTTAAATTTTGATATTTTACAAGACAAAACAGAAAAACTCTACCTTATCGATATGATGTGCATGACATTATACTCAGATGAGGAGATAGATGAATCTGAAAAAGTTTTTATAAGCAAACTTTCACAAATTTTAAATATTTCAAGCCATGAGTTGGATAATTCTATCCAGTTTTTATATGATTTTGTGAATAAAAACAAATCTGAAATATATTATTTTAATACGGCTCATCCAGTAAAGTATTTCTACGACCGAACCTATCGCACAGTGTCTTTATTAATAATAAGAAACAAAAAAAGGATCATCAACGAAATAACTCAAAGTAAAGAACTCATGAATTTATTGATGATATCAACATATAGGGAGTTGAATTCAAAAGAAAAGAGAAAAGTTAAAACCCAATTATTAGATATTTTTAAAACCATACCTTCTTTAGCCATATTTGCCTTACCAGGAGGTAGCATTTTACTACCTATCATTATAAAAATGATTCCCTCAATATTACCATCTTCATTTAATGAAAATTTAAAAAAAGAAAATTCAAAATAATAAAAAAACATTTCACTTTTTATTTTCTTTATTTAGCTTAAAATCAGCTTATTGAAAATTAATGTTTTGTGATATTAAAAAAAACAATTTTTTTTCAAAAAAAGTATTTGTTGAAAAGAAAAAAGGTATTACATTTGCACCCGCTTTCGGGCGAAACAAAAAGATTAAAAAAGTACATTGACATATTGAATTGACAAGCTGATTAGAGATAATCAGCAACGCGTAAAGATAAGCGAAAAAAACAAACATACCCGAGTCAACAGATTTTGGTGTTTTTAAAAGTATAGATTAGAAAAGTTATACTTATAAACAGAAACAACAATGAAGAGTTTGATCCTGGCTCAGGATGAACGCTAGCAGCATACCTAACACATGCAAGTCGAGGGGTAACGCTGAGTGCTTGCACTCAGGCGACGACCGGCGCACGGGTGCGTAACGCGTATACAATCTACCCTTTACTAAGGAATAGCCCATGGAAACGTGGATTAATGCCTTATAGTACGCAGACCTCGCATGAGCGTCTGGGTTAAAGATTGCGGTAAAGGATGAGTATGCGTCCTATTAGCTATTATGTAGGGTAACTACCACATAGGCAATGATAGGTAGGGGTTCTGAGAGGAGATCCCCACACTGGTACTGAGACACGGACCAGACTCCTACGGGAGGCGACAGTGAGGAATATTGGACAATGGGAGCAATCCTGATCCAGCCATGCCGCGTGCAGGAAGACTATCCTATGGATTGTAAACTGCTTTTATACAGGAAGAAAAAGCCCGACGAGTCGGGTGTTGACGGCACTGTATGAATAAGGATCGGCTAACTCCGTGCCAGCGTACGCGGTAATACGGAGGATCCGAGCGTTATCCGGAATTATTGGGTTTAAAGGGTCCGTAGGCGGGATAATAAGTCAGTGGTGAAAGTTTGTGGCTCAACCATAAAATTGCCATTGATACTGTTATTCTTGAGTTATTGTGAAGTGGTTAGAATGTGTAGTGTAGCGGTGAAATGCATAGATATTACACAGAATACCAATTGCGAAGGCAGATCACTAACAATGCACTGACGCTGATGGACGAAAGCGTAGGTAGCGAACAGGATTAGATACCCTGGTAGTCTACGCAGTAAACGATGGTTACTAGCTGTTTGTCTCAATTGAGAGATGAGTGGCTAAGCGAAAGTGATAAGTAACCCACCTGGGGAGCACGTTCGCAAGAATGAAACTCAAAGGAATTGACGGGGCCGCACAAGCGGTGGAGCATGTGGTTTAATTCGATGATACGCGAGGAACCTTACCAGGGCTTAAATGCAAATTGACAGGTCTAGAAATAGATTTTTCTTCGGACAATTAGCAAGGTGTCGCATGGTTGTCGTCAGCTCGTGCCGTGAGGTGTCAGGTTAAGTCCTATAACGAGCGCAACCCCTATGGTTAGTTGCTAACAGGTTAAGCTGAGAACTCTAGCCAGACTGCCGGTGTAAACCGCGAGGAAGGTGGGGATGACGTCAAATCATCACTACGCTACGTCCTGGGCTACACACGTGCTACAATGGTATGTACAATGAGCGACCACTACGCGAGTAGGCGCAAATCTCAAAAGCATATCACAGTTCGGATCGGAGTCTGCAACTCGACTCCGTGAAGCTGGAATCGCTAGTAATCGCACATCAGCCATGGTGCGGTGAATACGTTCCCGGGCCTTACGTACACACCGCCCGTCAAGCCATGGAAGCTGGGAGTGCCTGAAGTTCGTCACCGCAAGGAGCGACCTAGGGTAAAACTAGTAACTGGGGCTAAGTCGTAACAAGGTAGCCGTACCGGAAGGTGCGGCTGGAATATCTCCTTTTTTAGAGTATTTTGCTTAAATGCAAATACGGCTGAGTATAGTCTATACTCGTTTATCTTTACTTGTCAATTTAATAATCAGTCTCGTAGCTCAGCTGGTTAGAGCGCTACACTGATAATGTAGAGGTCGGCAGTTCGAGTCTGCCCGAGACTACAATTAAAAAACATAAAAAAACTTAGGGGAATTAGCTCAGCTGGCTAGAGCGCCTGCCTTGCACGCAGGAGGTCATCGGTTCGACTCCGATATTCTCCACTAATAACAAAGTTCTAATAATAGTGAATTAGCTCAGTTGGTAGAGTGTCCTGATAGATTCGGGAAGGTCATCGGTTCGATTCCGATATTCTCCACTAAAATTATTTGTTTTACTTTATGATTAATAGTAAAACTCAAAAAGTTCATTGACATATTGTAATAATAAAGAGTAGAAATACAGAAGGTATTAAAAAGTTTGTAAAGGGCGTATGGTGGATGCCTAGGCTCTCAGAGGCGAAGAAGGACGTGATAAGTCGCGAAAAGTTGCGGGGATCAGCACATGTGAAATGATCCGCAAATCTCCGAATGGGGCAACCTGGCATATTGAAGATATGTCATGATGGATTTATTCATCAAGCAAACCTAGTGAACTGAAACATCTAAGTAACTAGAGGAAGAGAAAACAACAGTGATTTTGCTAGTAGCGGCGAGCGAACGTGAAACAGCCCAAACCAATATTGTTTCGGCAATATTGGGGTAGTAGGACTACAACATTTCTGTGCATTATAACTAGAACAATTTGGAAAGATTTACCATAGCGGGTGATAGTCCCTTATAGGTAGTTAGTGTATAGGATAGTAGTATCCTGAGTAGCGCGGGGCACGAGGAATCTTGCGTGAATCAGCCGGACCATCCGGTAAGGCTAAATACTCCTGAGAGACCGATAGTGGACTAGCACCGTGAGGGAAAGGTGAAAGAACCTTGAATAAAGGAGTGAAATAGAACCTGAAACCATACGCTTACAAGCGGTCGGAGTATTGACGATTGTGTCAGTATGACGGCGTGCCTTTTGCATAATGAGCCTACGAGTTATTGTTAATGGTAAGGCTAAGTAATTCAGTTACGGATCCGTAGCGAAAGCGAGTTTTAACAGGGCGATTATAGTCATTAACAATAGACGCGAAACCGTGTGATCTACCCTTGGGCAGGTTGAAGCTTTGCTAATCCAAAGTGGAGGACCGCACCCGTTGACGTTGAAAAGTCTTGGGATGACCTGAGGGTAGGGGTGAAGTACCAATCAAACACGGAAATAGCTCGTACTCCCGAAATGCATTTAGGTGCGACGATTAAATAGTTTTATAGAGGTAGAGCTACTGATTGGATGCGGGGGCTTCACCGCCTACCAATTCCTGACAAACTCCGAATGCTATAAAATATTTTTAATCAGTGAGGGCATGGGTGCTAAGGTCCATGTCCGAGAGGGAAAGAACCCAGACCATCAGCTAAGGTCCCCAAATATATACTAAGTTGACCAAACGAGGTTGAACTGCTTAGACAGCTAGGATGTTGGCTTGGAAGCGACCATTCATTTAAAGAGTGCGTAACAGCTCACTAGCCGAGCGGTTCGGCATGGATAATAATCGGGCATAAGTATATTACCGAAGCTATGGTACTGACAAAGATTACTTTCGTCAGTAGGTAGGGGAGCATTGTAATTTGGGTAGAAGATAATCTGTAAGGGTTGTTGGACTAATTACAAAAGAAAATGTAGGCATAAGTAACGATAATGCGGGCGAGAAACCCGCACACCGAAAGACCAAGGATTCCTCAGCTATGCTAATCAGCTGAGGGTTAGTCGGGACCTAAGGCGCACCCGAAAGGGGAAGTCGATGGACAAGCAGTTAATATTCTGCTACTTGCTTTAAGTTAAACGAGACGGTGTATAGGAGTTAGTGCCTCCTGACGGAATAGGAGGTTGAATCACAAGAGATTGTGAGATAGTACAACAAAGCTTCGGTGGCGTTGATAATCTAGCGTATATACATCCAAGAAAATCAATTAAAGCAACCCGTACCGTAAACCGACACAGGTAGTTGGGATGAGAATTCTAAGGTGCTCGAGAGATTCATGGCTAAGGAACTAGGCAAAATAGACCCGTAACTTCGGGAGAAGGGTCTCCTGAGTGTGCTTGCACACGTCAGGACGCAGTGAAGAGGTCCAGGCGACTGTTTATCAAAAACACAGGGCTCTGCTAAATCGAGAGATGCAGTATAGGGCCTGACACCTGCCCGGTGCTGGAAGGTTAAGAGGAGGTGTTATCCGCCTTAGGCGGAGAAGCGCTGAATTGAAGCCCCAGTAAACGGTAGTAACTATAACGGTCCTAAGGTAGCGAAATTCCTTGTCGGGTAAGTTCCGACCTGCACGAATGGTGCAACGATCTGGACACTGTCTCAGCCATGAGCTCGGTGAAATTGTAGTATCGGTGAAGATGCCGATTACCCGCTGTGGGACGAAAAGACCCCGTGAACCTTTACTATAGTTTAGTATTGACTTTGGATAAGTGATGTGTAGGATAGGTGGGAGACAAAGAAGCGGCGTCGCCAGGCGCAGTGGAGTCATTGTTGAAATACCACCCTTTACTTGTTTGAAGCCTAATCCAGACGATACAGTCAGGAGACATTACTTGATGGGTAGTTTGACTGGGGTGGTCGCCTCCAAAAGAGTAACGGAGGCTTCTAAAGGTTCCCTCAGCACGCTTGGTAACCGTGCGTAGAGTGTAATGGCATAAGGGAGCTTGACTGAGAGACCTACAAGTCGATCAGGTACGAAAGTAGAGCATAGTGATCCGGTGGTTTCCGAATGGAAGGGCCATCGCTCAAAGGATAAAAGGTACTCCGGGGATAACAGGCTGATCTCCCCCAAGAGCTCACATCGACGGGGGGGTTTGGCACCTCGATGTCGGCTCGTCACATCCTGGGGCTGGAGAAGGTCCCAAGGGTTGGGCTGTTCGCCCATTAAAGTGGCACGCGAGCTGGGTTCAGAACGTCGTGAGACAGTTCGGTCTCTATCTACAGTGGGCGCAAGAAATTTGAGTGGATCTGACTCTAGTACGAGAGGACCGAGTTGGACAAACCTCTAGTGTATCTGTTGTCACGCCAGTGGCATAGCAGAGTAGCTACGTTTGGAGTGGATAAGCGCTGAAAGCATATAAGCACGAAACCCACCACAAGATGAGATTTCTTTTAAGGATCCCTAAAGACGATAGGGTAGATAGGCTACAGGTGTAAAGGCAGTAATGTCATAGCCGAGTAGTACTAATCATCCGTTAAACTTTTTGATACCAGTATTGCTCTTTTTATTATTACAGTATGACATAAAAAGCCCCACCTAACCTCCCCAAAAGGGAGGAACGGGGAGGCTTTTAAGATATTTCCTAATCTCCCTCCTTTGGAGGGATTAAGGGAGGCAACTTAAGGTGACTATAGCAACGGGGCTCACCTCTTCCCATTCCGAACAGAGCAGTTAAGCCCGTTAGCGCCGATGGTACTACAATCCGTGGGAGAGTAGGTCGTCGCCTTCTTTTAAATTAAAAGCCACTTCAAAAAATTGAAGTGGCTTTTTTTATAATTTCACTTTTTAGATGTTACAATATACTTAACATGACTTTTAAAAACATCACTAGCCTTTATATTTGTCAAAAAAATAAATAATGGTTGACTGTTTGGATTATAAGCAAACTCACAGATATACAAATCTTTTTTTAGATTATCTGGAACAAAATAAAACAGTTAAACCTTTTTTCAACCGATTCCCTCATATTAAAAATTTTGAGTTTCAAATCAATGAAAAGTTAAAGAATTTCAACCCATCTAATCGTAAAATACTAGTTGATGTTTTAAATAATCAATATGGCAAAATCAAAACATCTAAACTTACTCTTAATAATATTGATTTATTACAAAAAAACAACACTTTCACAATAACTACGGGTCATCAGCTTAATCTTTTTACAGGACCTATTTATACTTTTTACAAAATAATTTCTGTCATAAACACTTGTAGAGACTTAAAATTAAGTTTTCCAAAATATAATTTTGTACCTATTTTTTGGTTGGCTTCTGAAGATCATGATTTTGAAGAAATAAATCATTTTAATTTTAAGAATAAAAAGTTAGAATGGACTTCTGATAAAGCTTCTGGTGCTGTAGGTGAACTTAAAATTTGTTCGTTTTCTAAAGTTTATAACGAGCTTAAAACATTATTACCCCAAAATGATAACTCAGCATATTTGTTGAGTTTATTTGAAGATTCTTATTTAAAACATGCTAATTTATCTGATGCAACATTATATCTATATAATGAACTTTTTAAAGATTATGGATTGGTTTTATTAGAGCCTAACCATCCAAAGTTAAAATCATGTATAAAAAACTATATAAAAAGTGAAGTATTTGATCAAAAGATGCACTATAATACTTCAAAAGCTACTGACCAATTATTGGAAAATAATTACCATAAACAGGTTACACCAAGAAAGATAAATTTATTTTATAAAACTAATAATTTAAGAGAAAGGATTATTTATAGAAATGATAAGTTTTATGTAAATAATACAGACATTTCTTTTAATAAATCTGAGATTGAATCAGAAATAGAAAATCACCCTGAATGCTTTTCGCCTAACGCTCTTTTTAGACCTTTATATCAAGAAGTATTATTACCAAATTTATCATATATTGGTGGTGCTGGCGAGCTTTCTTACTGGCTTCAATTAAAATCTTCATTCCAATCTTATGGGGTTACTTTTCCTATGTTACAAATGAGAAATTCGGCATTATTGTTTTCTAAAAAAACACATAAAAAACTTAATAAACTTGAAGTTGGTATTAACAATTTATTTCTACCACAAACCGAGTTAACAAATCAACATACTAAACGGATATCAAAGATTAAGATTGATTTTTCTGATTGTAAACAGCATCTTTCTAAACAATTCAAATCTTTATATGAACTAGCTGAAAAAACAGATAAAACTTTTTTAAATGCGGTAGCGGCACAAGAAAAAAAACAACACAACGGTTTAGATAAGCTTGAAAAACGTCTCTTAAAAGCACAAAAACGCAAATTAGATGATGAGCTCAAACGTTTAACAAAAATTCAAAATGAGTTATTTCCAGAAGGTAATTTACAAGAAAGGCATTCTAATTTTTTTGAATTTTATGTTTCTTATGGTAAAGAATTAATACCAAAGTTAATTAAAAATTTGAATCCATTTGATTTTTGTTTTTCACTTATTGAGTTAGAAACTATACCCAAAACAATTGAAAAAGAATTTTTTAACAATTCTAATTAATGTTATTCTAAAACATCTTTCCATTGGTGCTTCACAACTTCCCAATCAAAAGTTTCGGATAGTTGTCTTCCGTTTTTTGAGAGTTGTTGAGCTAAGTCTTGATTGTGAAGTAAATTTAAAATAGCCTCATACATTTCTTCAACTTGGTTTGGGTTGACCAAAAGGGCTTCTTTTTGATGTTTTAATAAATAAGGTAGTCCGCCAACGTTGGTTGTAACAATAGGCAAACCCAATGCCATAGCCTCAATTACGCTTACTGGAGTATTGTCAACATTAGTTGTATTGATAAAAATATCAAAATTTTTGGCATAATCAATCCACTCAGTTTTAGCCATTTTGCCTGTAAATTCAACAGGAAGTTGATGTTTTTCAGCATATGCTTTACACTCATCAATTGAATTGTCTTTAAAAGGTCCAACCATGCTTAATTTTGCTTGAGAAAAATCTTTAAGCAGAAGTTTAAGTACTTTTAAAGCTAAAATAGGATTATAAATATCAGCAAATGCTCTGACCCACAAAATATTAGGCTTTATTTTCCCCCTTTTTTTAAAAGCATAATTTTTGATTTCAATAGAGTTGGGGATTAATTTTAAATTAGTAAACCCAGCATCTTTAAAAACTTCATATAAATAATTGGATGGTGAGATATTGATATAAGCTTTTGAAAATAAAGATTTACAAATAGTTTCATTTTTCTTAAGTCTATCGGGAAGATTGCCACCATGCAAAATAGTGATATATTTTAAATTCACAAGCATTGCAACCTTGGCAGAAGTCCAAGCGAACCAAAAGGCTGATGTGCTGTAAGTATCGATCAACACAAAATCAAAATGTTTATGCTTGAATATAGCATACAACATTGAAAATAATCTCAAAATTTTATTTTTTTGATTTGAATATGATTTTACTTCAAATGATAATTCTTCCAAATTTTTACTAAGGCTTTCAACTGTGCTTATATTTCTGTTTTTTTGTGAAAGCTTATTGCCTAAATATAATATACGTTTATTCATTATTTATCTGAATTATCTAAAGTGACTTTAAGCAAACCAAGACCGTATATAAACCCTGGTGCAGCTATACGCATAGCAGAGTGATTTATGGTAAGAAACCAAAAAACAATCAATGGTAGAATAAAAATATTTCTATTGTCAGTTAAAAAATGTATAGAAGGCACTCCAATCAGAAGTAGAATACTTAAAATTCCAAAAAAGCCGTGTTCAGAAATCAACCTTGTTACTTCATTATGAGATGCCGCTTTTATACCTTCTGTTTTTGCCCTATAAAATTTGGCCATTCCTACACCAATTCCAAATATTGGATTTTTGAAAAAAGCTTCAAATTCGGTCTCGGCAATTTCAACTCTACCTGTTGTGAGGTCTCCTTGTTTTATACCTCTTGCATTTCTATCTGTATATTTATTGTAAAGCATGTTGTTTGTTGCCACAAGAGTTACTGACCATACTGCGATAGCTCCTAAAATTATAACTATTATTTTAGCAACTCCTTTAGCTTTTGCTCGAGGCGTAGCATATCTTAAGAATGATATCGTAAATAAAAAGCACATAATAACAGCTGTTAAAACACCACCTCTAGACAGTGTAGCCAAAGCTCTATAGCTTATAAATGCTAAAATACCATACATAACAAGCCTAAGCAACCGATGTTTGTAGGTCAAAAATAGTCTGACGTATATACAGAACATACCTAAGCCCAAAATAGTCGATACTTGATTTGGACCAAAACCACCAGAAGTCGCAAAATTTGAATCGGCACCTGTTACAACTTTTTGCAAATCAGGTGTGTAAAAAAACAAATAAACAGCCATTGCTACAATAGGAAGAACCATGGTGTCTAAGGTTCTTAAATACACGCTTAATTTAATCTCTCTTTTGTAGCAAAATAGTGCAGTAGCAAACAGGCTTAAAGGACCGCTTATGTTAAACAAAATAGTTTTTCTAAAATTAGTTTCGTAATTGATGTCAAGAAATGTAACAATCACACTGGGCAATAACAATAGCAGAAAGACTATATATACATAACCAGATGTTTTAAAATTATGATAATACAGCCCAAAAATCATAAAAAGAATGACTGAATATTTTCCAGTTTCATAAAATATAAATCCGCCTGTCATTCTTAAAAATACTTCAGCGACCACCACATAAGCAAATGCCTGAATTATAATAAAGGGATTGTTAGGATTACGAATAATTTTTAATATAAAAAATATTAAAATCCCTAATGTATAAATCAGAGATAGTGGTCTAAACGCATAAATAGCAAAGCCGATTACTCCATGAAAAATCACCTCATTCAAATAAGGTAAATCCGTAGGTTTTTTAATCTTTTGAGTTAGTTTTAGGCTTTGATTCATAAAGCAAATTTATTTAATCCTTTTTTAATGCCTTGGTGTAAATATTTATGACTTTATTAATTATAAATTCAGGATCGTATTCTTTTGAAATTTTTTTACGCAATTTTATCGCATATGATGTTGCTTCCTTAGGGTTTTCGATATAATATTTTATAGCATCTGAAAGCCCTTCATCATCTTTGGCATCTATAATTTTTGCATGGTTTCCGACTACATCTTTACATTGTCCAACGTCTGTTACAATTACGGGAAGTTGAGCTTGCCCATACTCTATTAAACTGACGGGCAAACCTTCAGATATTGAGCTTAGAATAGCAATATCAGCTTGTTTAAGCAAGTTAGATATTTCGGATTGACTTCCATAAATAAATACATTATCTTCTAAGTTGTTGTCTTGAATAAAATTGATAATATCTTTATAATATTCTGAGTTTAAATCATAGCCACCAACGAGATGATAGCTTACAATATAAGACTTATCCAATACCTTTTTTATTGCTTTCAAAGCAGTCAAGTGGTCTTTTTGTGGCCTTAGATTTGCAATGTGAATAATTTTGATTGCCTTAGCATTTCCTTTTAATTTTAGCTTAGAAATTGATTGAGAATTGTTGTTTTTTAAACTAAAATTTTGAATATAAGTTACATTTTTACATAATAAGTGTTGCAATGCCCAAGATTTTAATTTTTCATTAACTGAAATAATATGATTAAAAAATATTGATGACAACTTTAAAACAGCAATAGGTCTTTCTTCTAAGTTATCACTAAAACCATAATGATCATGCCAAACGATTTTAATTTTCGGGTATTTTATTTTTAATAAAGTTGCTATAAAAAAAGACGTGCTATGGGCGTGAATGATATTGATTTTATGAGCTTTAATAAACTTGCTTAACCTGATAAGAGCTTTGAAATCTAAAGCCCTTTTTTTGTATAAACATTTAAACTTTACTTGTTTGTTTAAATCCTTTTCTAAAATGCCTGTATGTCTCGTACAAACCAATGCAGATGTTGTTAATTTTGTAGATAAAATATTAGCCAGATGAACAGCCATCCGCTCTCCGCCACCAGCATCAAGAGAATCTATAATCTGTACGACTTTTAAAGTTTTGATGTTACCAAATTTTAAAAAACCAAAAATAGGGAATTATATCCTCATTTATATAAAATGTATTTTATTTATCTTTCAAAAAAAGGCGATAGTAAAAAAGCCCTTAAACATTTTATATTTTAAGAGCTTTTATTGATAAGAATTTAGACCAATTCTTATAAAATATCAACCGAAAACACAGCTTCTACATCAGTTTCACCGCCAGCATTGGTCGGATTGCCATCGCTCACGCCAGAGGCTTCTTTAATCGGTAGGTGAATTAAAAGAAGAGTTAAAGATCCGTCGCTTGCATCACCAGTTGTTAAAGTAAACTCTAAACCAACTGGATTGCCATTGGCATCTTGGTCGTTGTAACTTATTGTGACATCTAAATTAGATGAAGGTACATAAAACACTTGGTGTTCATCATCTTCTTCTGCAACTTCTGCTGTTATATCTTCTGCAGGTGTTGCCAATTCATTTAAAAATTCAATTCTTCCTTGGTATTGCGTATTCGTATCCAATTGGTCAACTAAAGAAATAGGCTCATTTGGACCAATACCATCTGAATCTACGCGTTTTAATATCTTTTGATTGCCATCTGTGTCTGTTAAAGTGATTTTGACGGTGGTAATCACTTCTTCTTCATTAATGATTTCAGGTAAATCATCATTGTTAGAACAGGATAAGAAAATGAATGTTATCAGGACAGCTAAACTGTAAGTTTTATAAAATTTCATAAGGTATTTTATTGGTTTAAAAATTTTTGAAAAAGTATATATTTTAGTAATTGAGTTTGAGTTGTAATACAAAGTTTCTCCCGATTTCATCAGCATAAAATCGTTGTCTATTCAAATAGCTTCTATAATTGGTATCAAAAATATTATGGACACTAAGCGCAATTTGAAGCTCTGCAAAACTGAGTTGAAAAGGCATCTCAGCTCTAAAATTCATCAAGTGATAAGCCTCTGGCGGCTGACTTATGTTGACAAGCGTTTGTTCAAAATCACCTGTTTCTGTATTGAGAATAGGGGTTGTGAAATTATCATCTGGAAAACGGGTTTGCTCAAACACCAATTGACTGCTCAAATACAAATTCAAATTATGCCATTTTTGGATATGATAATTAATGCTATTTTGCCAATTCGCTGGTGGCATATTGATTAAAGCTCTGTTTCTTGATGTGTCCTTGCCATTGACATAGGCAAAATTTGAGTTCAGTGATAAATCGTTGTTAAACTGATAGTCAACATTCACATCTACACCAAATAGTCTGGCATTGGTTTGTCTGTATTCAAAAACGGGAAAAGCGCCTCTAATGGTTTGTTCAATTCCGTTGGGTTCAAGCAGAATATAATCATCAATAAAATTATAATACGTTGAAACATCAAACTGCCAATTGTTAAATTTTCGTTTGATTTGCGTTGAAATTTTATAAGATTGCTCGCTATCAATTCTCAAATCACCAACTTCTATATTGGCTATACTGTGGTGTAAACCATCACTAAACAATTCTGAAGGATTTGGTGCTCGAGAAGCCGTACCGATATTGGTGTTCCATTCCCAGTTATTAAAATTATATTGCATCCCCAAATTGGCTGAAACATTATGATAATCAAAATTTGGATTAGTTAAAAGTTGAGAGCCAAAATCTTGAACAATAATGTCTGCAAAATCGGCTTGATAGTTGCGTTCTTCCCAACGGCTCAAACGGTAAAACTTTTGGGCATCAATATTTGTGAAATCATATCGAACACCTGCATTAAAAAATAAATCGTCAGAAGCTTGATAGTTGGCTGTCCAAAAACCTGCTATTTTATACATTTCGTAATCGGGTATCAATCGTCTTACGCCAGTATCAGGATTAGGAAAATTGTCTTGATAAGTCAATTCAACTCCTATTTTAGAAGAAAAATTGTCAGACCTATCGTATTTTAATTTAGTGATCAAATTGTGCGTTTGAAGTTCTAAATCTAAAGCAGGTATTCCCGAGCGATTACCTCGTCTGACGTCAAACTCTTTACGCCTATTGTTTTGGTAAGCGTATTGTATATCGAGTTGTCCAAAGTTTTTGAACTTTTTAAAAGCGTTTACTTTAAACAGTTGGTGAACGACATCTTGCTTGGGTTCATTGATATTGTATGTGAAGTCGTCAGTAAAACTAGGTTCTTGGCTATTGATAGCATTGACTAAGTCGCCAACATTGCCGATATGTGAAGCCCTTAGAATGCCAATTTCTGTATCAAATCTTGAGTAAAAGGCATCAAACCCATAGTTGATTTTGTTCAAGCCAAATCCTAAAGCAAAATTTTGCTCTTTCATACCTGTATTTGATAATATATAGTCTGGAGTTTCAAGATTTCCCATACGTTTAAAACTGCCTTGAGCTTTAAAATACAAACCGTTTTTATATGCCTTTAACAAGTTTGTCGAAACATTTCCGCCACGTCCGTTGCTTGCTCCTGTAAGGATGGTTTTTCCCATCAAGGTATCTTTTACTGGGGCTTTTTGAGGCTCGGCAATAATCACGCCACCGATAGCATCGCCACCATATTCAAGGGCTGAACTACCTTTGATAACCGTAATATTAGCCGCTGAATTGATATCGATGTTTGGTGCGTGATCAACGCCCCATTGCTGATCTTCCATCCTCACGTTGTTGTTGATAATCAATACACGAGAGCTGTGCAGACCTTGAATAACGGGCTTTACAATTGTGTTTCCTGTGTTTAAAGACGAAACACCAGGCAAAGTAGAAATAGCATCGCCAAGTGTAGCATTACTAAATTGGTCTATAGTTTCGTGCGATATTTGAGCTGAAATGGCAGATTTATCTTTAGAATTGTAGAGTTCTCCTTTAATCAAAACTTCATTGAGACTTTCTAAATGATGTTCTAATGAAAAATTTATCGTTTTGTTTTCATTCAAAACGACTTCTTTTGTTTGAGTTTGACATTGCACATGAGAAACTGTAAGTTCATACTCGCCAGGACAAAGGTCATCGAGTTGATAAAAGCCTTTATTGTTGGTTAAAACGTATTGATTGATGTTTTTGATTTTGACCACAGCATTTTCTAATACAGAATTATCGTGTAAATCAATCACATAACCTTTTAAGCTTAAATTGCAATCTTGTGCATTAGCTGACGAAAAAATAATAAAAAAAAGAAATGAAATAAAATTTATCTTATTCATACATATAATTAATTAACGAGAAATTAAACACTGCTTTATGTTTAAAATCAGTGTTTTAAAAAATTTAAACGAAATAATTATATGAGTTGTGGTGGTGGTTTATTGTATAATTGACCTTCGAAATAAAGGTTTTGGTAAAAGAATTTATAAGTAGAGGAATTAGCTTCTGAATCGATGTTTTCTAACAGCAATTGATTTTCAAAATAATCATTTACTGGTAATATTGAAACTGAGTTTTCTTGATATTGATGGTGTAAAATACAAATTTTACACGGCTTGTCATTATTGGAATTATCATCACTAAATGCATGTGAAAGCCCATGCAAATCTATACTATATAGGGCTACTACAAATAGTAGAAATAAAGCAATATGTTTTTTTAGAAACATCATCCGAGCAAATATATCTAAATAAATTGATGTAGTTATCGTTTTAATTTTTTTTAACTCAAATCTAAACATAAAAAAGCTACCCGACAGAGACAGCTTTTTTTAAACCAAAATATTTAAAAAAATTTAAAAGATATACCTCAAACCAAATTGCATTCTCCATCTTGATAACAAGTTACTATTAGTAACAAAGGTTTCTTGATTTTCAGGATTGAAAGTATATGTAGGTTCAAGCGTGTTTGGGTCAACACTTACACCAATTGGTTGTTGATTAAAAGGCTCTTCAACAATACCCCAATCTGAGTTGAGCAGGTTTCCAAAATTTAGGATATCTAAACTAAATTGAATAGTATTGGTTTTATTATCAGATATCTTGAAGTTGTAATCTTGAAGGAGTTTAATATCAACTGTACTTCTCCAAGGGGCTAATGCACCGTAGCGTTCAAAATATTCTCCACGATTTTCGCTCAAGTAATCATCTTGCTCAATAAACTGGTTAAAAGCTTCCGCTTGTCCAGGACCAGAAAAATTCATTTGACCAATTTCTTCAACTGTTGGGATGTAAATCAAGTCGTTAACTGCACTACCGTCGTTATTGATGTCTCCAGCATAAGTAAAGTTAAACCGACCGCCTTGTGCGTATTCTATAAAACTAGAAATAGTTGTACCCCATTGATTGGAATTACCATAAGTCCAAGCCTTAGATATTACAGCAATAAAACGATGAGTATCGCCATATTTTGAATATCCTAAAACATCATTATTGGCATTTCCAACTGTTGGATTAAAACTAAATGCATCACCTGTAATTTCTGCTTCTATAGAATTGACGTCTTTTGAATTCAAATAGCTATAAGACAACATAGCATACAATCCATTATTAAAAGTTTTTTTAGCAGAAGCCACCAAGTTATAAACTCTACCTTTATCAGAATTGGTAAACACATAAGCATTGTTTTCGCCTTTGTCTGAATCTAAATAATATTCTCTAAAGTCAACGCCAGCAACTCTGCCACTTGGTTCTTTTAAGCCCCAGTTTTGAACGTGAGTCGCGTTGACATCGTTGGTGTATGAAAAGTCTCCTGAAACGATTAATCCATGATTAAATTTGTAATCAACTCCTAAACTTGAACGGAAAACTTGTGGAAATTTAAAATCGGGATCAACAATTTGAAAGAAACCTTGGTCGGCACCACTGACTTGATTGCCTATCCATACAAAAGGAAGTCTTCCTGTAAAAATACCAGTACCACCGCGAACTTGCAGAGATTTATCGCCCTTAACATCCCAATTGAAACCCATTCTCGGTGAGAATAAAATTTTATCCGTTGGTAATTGAGTAGAGTTTAAAGTAACAGGCTCATTGGTTTGTGGATTATAATACACTGTGGTTGGGTCAACTGTTGCACCGTTGTCAGTATCGATAAAATCTTGTATTTTTTCGTCGGTATCAAAATACATCGGTTTATCAAATCGAAGACCTAAGGTCAATTTAAAATCATCTGAAACATTCCATTCGTCTTGAAAATAAAATGCAAACTGACCTACGTTGGTTTCTGCTAATTTCCAGCCACCATCATTACCAACACCTGCGGCATTTCTCGATTCAAAAACATTTTGAGCAAACTCCAAATTGTTGACTAATGCAGAATTTGGATATAAAGACATCTGCAAGAAACGCATCTACAGAAGGATAAGCATTGAAAGTACCATAATAACCATTTGGATTGCCAAAATTGTCATAACCTGCTAAATTAAAAGAGTTATCAAATTCAAATTTTTCAAATGAAACCCCAATGGTAAAGGTGTGGTTGCCATAAAATATATTGGTATTGTTTGTGATTTGAAACACTTTTTGGTCTAGCGAATTGTTGATAGAAAATGGCTCGTGACCAGCAACTATATAATTTGATCCATTGCCATCTTGGATATTGATAACAGGTGCAGGAGAAGATAATGGATCTCTATAATCATTAAAAGAGGTATAACCCATTTGAAGTTTGTTAGAAACAGTGTTTCCAAAAGTAGAATTCAATTCAAATTGCACAGAATTCAACTCATTGTTGATTTCATAACCTGAGTTTTCAAATTGTAAAGTAGAAGCACTTGGTCCTCTAAAGCCTAAAGCTGTTGGGTGAGCTGGTTTTTGTTTTGAAGCATCAAGAAAATTGTATGTGATAACGGCTTTGTGGTTTTGGTTGATATTCCAGTCTAATTTAATAATCCCTTTGGTCGATTCAGAATCATAATTGAAGTTTTCAAAAGCGCCAGTGTCATAACCTACAGCGACCAAAGCTTCTTTGACAGCGACTAAGTCACTAACTAAAACACGAGATCTGTTGATTGCTCCTGTTCCGCGATTAGGGACAAACGAACTTCCTAAATCTGTTCTATCATCTTTTTCAAAATTGGCAAAAAAGAATAATTTATCTTTTATAATTGGACCGCCGACACTTACACCATATTGCAATTGTTCAAGATCAGCTTTAAACACATCTTGACCTTCAACTTTACCACCTGTTATATCTTCATTTCTAAAAAAGGAGTAAGCGGTTCCTTTAAAGGTATTGTCACCACTTTTGGTTACTGCGTTAACAGATGCTCCTGTAAAACCTGCAAGAGTTACATCATAAGGTGCGGTTTGGACTTGTATTTGGTCAATAGCATCTAATGAGATAGGTTGAGCATCAGTTTGACCACCTGGTGTGGCGGCATCTAATCCGAAAGGATTATTAAAAATAGCTCCGTCAAGTGAGAAATTGTTGTATTGATCATTTCTTCCCGCAAATGAGTTTCCACTAGCTGTGGGTTCAAGTCTTGTAAAGTCTTGTGATGACCTGGATATTGTTGGTAGCCGTTTGATGTCTCTTGATGTCACTTGAGTGGACATCCCTGTTCTTTCACTAGAAAATGTGGGGTCATCCGAAACGGTTATCGTTACTTCTTCAAGGCTATTGGCTTCGGGTTGTAAAGTAACTTCTACATTAAATGTCTCTCCTAATTCTAGATTAATATTTTTGGTTTCAAAAGTTTGGTAACCGACGTACGAAATTTTGATTGAGTAAGGACCACCAATTTTCATATTGTTAAGCCTAAAGCGACCATCAAAATTGGTGATGCTCCCATATTTTGTGCCAGAAGGCTGATGGACAGCAATGACATTGGCGTTTGGCAAGCTTTGACCTTGTTCGTCTTTTACAACACCTGTAATTGTTGATGTTGTGACTTGTGCAAAACCGTATGCACAACTAAATAGTAAAATGGAAAGTATAATTTTTTTCATAAGAATATGGATTTTAAATTACACAAACTTACAATTTCATTAACGTATTGATAACATCATATTGTTTTTTTGTTAACATAATATTGTTGATAAAAAAATATGTTTGTTTTAAAAATGATTAATTTTATTTATAAAAGTAGCACAGCTGCCCAGATTGAGATACCATGAAAGTAAATAATCTTTAGCAATGGTGTGTATGTCTTATTAAAACGTTTTTCTTCTTTTATAGTAAAGAGGTAAAATAGTTATAATTATAATCCTTTGGTCAGTAAATTTTTATTAGTTTTATGCTTACAGCCTCGTTAATCATATCTTGAGATTATGTGGTTATAATTGTTTAAGGTAATTATTTTCAGAATATTGAATAAATATTTTTTTAAATCAAACAAATTAAACATAAAAAATATTACATTTGCCCTAAAACCAATTTTATGAAATTTAAAATTACCTCAGTATTATTTTTGGCATGTGTTTTTTGTATGAACGCCCAAGACGTTACAGAAGTTTGGACTAACTATGGTGGTTTCTGGAACTCATCATCTACAAGTATCAGTCCTGTGCAACCCGACAATTCTAATGAATTGCTTGCATTTAGATTTGGGGGTACCGTTTTTTCAACTGGTGTCAATGATACTAAATTAACAAACAATGGGGTTACTTTTACAGCGTTAACCATGCGTGCTTTACCAATAGCTACATTGCCTACAACAGGGAGTTCTAGTTATTTTATTGGCTTAGGTCAGCTAGCCGATGGTATAGATAATGGTGTAGATAACAGTTCTACTCAGCCATTTCAGGCCATAACAAACGGCACCCAAGTCGCCTCTTTTCTTACAGACGGGATTCAAGGTTTAGACTTAGGGACTAATGTTACTAATATACCATCAGGAACAACGGCTCGTTTTAATATGAGCTCTGCGGGTATAACAGCTGCTAATATAGGTGATGGCATACCCGATATTTTGGTTTCTCAAGCGACAATGCCTGTAGCTAGTAATATTGATCAGTTAAGGTTTGTAGATTCGGCTGGAAATACAGTTGGCAACATTGTTACACTTGATATATCACAAGAACCTATTGTAGGTAGCAGGATAGCTGATTTTTATGAATTTAACTCTACACAGCCTAGTACTGGCTTTATAAACACACCAAGAGATATTTATTTTTTTGCGGTTGATTTAGCTGATTTCGGCATCACTACAGCCAATGTCGCCAATGCTAGAGCATTATTGTATAGTCCAGGGGGAAGTTCAGATCCATCATTTATAGCTTTTAACGAGCCATCCTTAGGTGTAGCCACACAATTAAATGTGGTTTTGCAACCTTCAAATCAAAATTGTGATGGTACCCTACCAACCCAAATTCAAGTGCAACTTGAAGACCAAAACGGGAATGCTGTTGCTCAAACTGGCTTAAATATCACAGCAAGCTTAGAATCTGGTCCTGGAAGTCTTGCTGGCACAACTACACAAGCAACAGATGGTACGGGTGTAGCCACATTTAATGATTTGAATTTTACAATTGGAGGTAATCACATTATCCGTTTTAGTTTTGCTGGTTTAGACGATGCTTTAACAACTGTTATTGGTAACGCAACAGGTTGTAATGACATACTATGGACAGGTGATGTGAATAGCGATTGGAGCAATACTGGCAATTGGAGTCCTGCTACAATCCCAAATGGCAACAATGCCGTAAATATACCTGATGGAAGACCAAATTATCCTATACTTGATCAAGATGCTGGAGTAGGAGATTTGACAATGGGCGGTTCAACCAGTATTGTATTAAACGGATTTTTATTGGCTTTAAATGGTTCATTGACCAATGTAGTTTCTGGAGCAATCATAGATGCCAGTGCTACAGGCTCTGAATTGTATATGTCTGATAATTCTGCACAAAATATTCCATCTGGTTTTGTTAATCCTGATGTGGCAAATTTCACCATTGAAAATTCTGGAGGTGTTACCGTTAATTCTACCATGAATATTAAAGAAGTTTTAGATATAAGGCAAGGTAATTTAATCACCAATGGTGTTATCTCTATGGTTTGCTCATTTACGCCAAGAAAAACAGCACAAATAGATGCTATCAATGGTACGATTTCAGGAGACATTACTGTAGAACAATGTTTTCCTGCACGACGAGCTTTTAGATTGGTCAGTGCATCTACCACAACCTCAACCAGTATTCATGATAACTGGCAAGAAGGAGCAACACTATATAATGACAGTAATGTGCCCAATAATTATGGAACACATATCACAGGTCTTGGTGAAGTGCCAGGTAGTGGATTTACATCTACACCAGGCGATGGCGATCAATATAATGGTTTGGATTGGCAACCTTCTGGTAATGCATCTATGTATAGTTTTGACAATTCTACACAATCTTGGGTAGCCGTTTTAGAAACAGAAAACAATTCAAGTCCAAATACACCAATTCTAAATGCGGGTCAACCCTATCGTCTTATGATTAGAGGTGCCAGAAAAGATGCTACTAACGGTTTATTCGATATCACTAATAATTCTACTCCGCCAACTGATACCAAACTTCGTTCAACAGGAACTGTTCAGAACGGAAGTTTATCTCAAAGTGTTTCTTCTACTTCTCAAGATTGGAGTTTGGTGGGTAATCCTTATCATGCTATGGTAAACGTCAAACAGTTGATAGACAATTCTAATAATGTAGATCGATTTTATACCATTTGGGATCCTACTCTTGGCGGTACACTGTTGACGGCCAATCTGGTGGAAGAGGAGCTTTTGTAACATACAATGTTGATGAGGTAGATTTTACTATTGGCGGTGGAGCTTCGGGTTCAAGCGATATCAACAACTTCTTACAACCCTATCAAGTCGCATTCATCAGAACATCATCAAATGGATCAGCATCGGTTAATTTTAATGAAAATATGATTGATGTTAATGCCACACAAACCAATACTTTTAGTACTGATGGTATTTCACCTTTTCCTCATATTTATACCAAATTATTTGTCACAGCAGATTATGGCATATCTACACCATTGGCATTTAATCAAATTAGATTTAATGATAAATTTGATAATAATTTTGATCAGTTTGATGCACAAGCCTTTTATAATGTCGATGAAACCTTGGCAAGATTAGCTAACAATCAAATATGGGCTATCGAAAATAGAGATTTGCCCGTAGATGGCGAATCTTTACCTTTATTGACTTATCAATACCGACGTACAAATTACACTTTTGAATTTGAAATAGGCGATTTTCCAGGAATTGATGTTTATTTAGAAGATACTTATTTAAACACAACTCATTTTTTACAAGACAACCAAATCAATACAGTCAATTTTTCAATAGATGAAACTATTCCTGAAAGTATGGCTTTTAATCGTTTTAATATCCTATTTGAAGAAGAAACTTTTGCTGTAAATGACCATGAGTTTGCTAATCAAATAAAAATTTATCCAAATCCAACGGATGACTTTTTGAATATCAATTTTGGAACTTTAAATTTAAATCAAGCCCAAGTTACAATTATCGATTTGCAAGGCAGAGAAATTATAAAAATTGATGCTAAAGAAGTTTTAAATAATGAAATGCAAATTGATGTTGCTAATTTAGCTCGAGGTGTTTATGTTGTGAAAGTAAAATCTCAACAATTTCAATTCACTGATAAACTAATTGTTGAATAAAATTTAAAACGAATTAATTCTTTAGTTACACAAATTAATAGATAATAAATTCAACCAACGGAAGTGTCTAAATAGGGTTTTCTCAGAAAGTCATAATTTAAAGTTATAGATTTCGGATTTGTTATAACCTGAGTTAGATTTATTGAAATCTGTAAATCAGATGATTATATCTTTTTGTTAGCAATTTTTGTCATTTCGAACGAAGAATGAGGAGACATCTCATCCTACTGAGATGTCTCATCGCTCATGCTTCGCTCTATCGACATGACTAATGATTAAATATCTGAATTTTATATGAATATATTTTATTGGAATTTATATCGAACTCACGTTGTTATAATTAGAATGGCTACAATCTAACTATTTAAAACCCTTGAAACGGTTGGGATTGTGCATTTTCCATAGCCCACGGTTTAAACTGTGGGCTGTGGTTTGCAAATATTCGATTGTGAATGGATTTATCCATTGTCTATGATTTCAATTTCTTCCCTATAAGTTTATAGAAGAATGAGGATACTCTAAATAATCAATATTTAGACACTTCTATTTTCATCAAAATTTTCAAGATACTGAGCCACACGTTGCACAAATTGACCGCCTAAAGCACCGTTAACCACGCGGTGGTCGTAACTGTGAGATAAAAACATTTTATAGCGAATACCAATAAAATCACCATCTTTAGTTTCAATGACAGCAGGCACTTTTCTGATAGCACCGAGAGCCAAAATCCCAACTTGTGGTTGATTGATAATCGGCGTTCCCATAATGCTACCAAATGTTCCTACATTGGTTACGGTGTAAGTACCGCCTTGGGTTTCATCGGGTTTAAGTTTGCCTTGTCTTGCTCGTCCAGCTAAATCATTTACTTTTTTGGCTAGACCGAGTAAGTTTAACTGATCAGCATCGTGAATAACTGGTACTATTAAATTGCCGTCAGGTAAAGCGTGAGCCATACCAAGATTGATATGCTTATGTTTTACAATATTTTCTCCATCAACAGAGATGTTTATCATAGGAAAATCTTTGATGGTCTTGGCAACAGCCTCCATAAAGATTGGCGTAAATGTCAGTTTTTCGCCTTCTCTTTCTTGAAAGGCTTTTTTGTGTTGATTTCTCCAATTCCAAATTTTTGTAACATCAACCTCAATAAAAGATTGCACATGGGCTGAAGTTTGCGTACTGTGAATCATATGCTTTGAGATGAGTTTACCCATGCGACTCATTTCTGTCACTTCATCTTCAGCATTGATATTGACAGGTGTTTGAATATCGGCTGTTGATGTTGGTTTTGGCGTTGTAGTTTCAGCTTTTGTATAACTTGAAGTGAGGTCTTTTTGACTTGAAGTTTGGCGTTGTTCAACATAAGCCAGCATATCATCTTTGGTTACACGACCATTTTTGCCACTGCCTTCAATTTTTTCTAATTCGTCTAAGGAAATGCCTTCTTCTTTGGCTATATTTTTTACTAAAGGTGAATAAAATCGTTTTGCATCAGAAAAATCTTGAGCTTCGGGTTTTATCGTCTCTTTTGCTTTTTGCATCAAAGCTTCAGCGGTTTCAACACTTTCTTCTACAGACTCTGATTGTGTAGCTGTTTCTACTTCAGCAGTATTTTCAGACTTGTTATCGGTAGATTCTTCGCCTTCGGTTTCAATAATGGCAATGACTTCACCAACCTTAATCACGTCGTCAACTTCAAAGCGTTTTTCAATCAATTTGCCGTCAACTTCACTTGGCACTTCAGAGTCAACTTTATCGGTAGCGATTTCAAGAACAGGTTCATCTGCTTCTATGTTGTCGCCTACTTCTTTTAGCCATGATGTCAATGTTGCTTCGGCTACACTTTCGCCCATTTTTGGAAGTTTGAGTTCTATTTTTGCCATTTTGATAAAAAAAATTGAGATTATATTTACGTTTGCGAAATTAGTAAAAATTAAGTGGTATTGTTTTAATTTTTTTCTAAATATTAGTATTCGGTTTTTGATTTAAAGGATTTTGGTCATGTTTAATTTATCAAATTTTGAGCTCCATTTAAATAGGGTTTTCTCAGAAAGTCATAATTTAAAGTCATAGATTTCGGATTTGCTATAACCTGAGTTCGATTTATTGAAAGCTTTAAATCAAATAATTATATCTTTTTGTTAGCAAATTTTGTCATTGGTAACGAAGAATAAGGAGAAATCTCATCCTACTGCGATGTCTCGTCGCTCATGCTTCGCTCTGTCAACATGACAAATGAATAAACATCTGTATTTTATATGAATATATTTTATTGGAATTTGTATCGAACTCACGATGTTATAAATAGAATGGCTCCAATCCAACTATTTAAAACCCTTGAAACGATTGGCTTTTTCATAGCCCACGGTTTAAACTGTGGGCAGTGGTTTGCAAGCCATACGGTCTTGCAGTTTATAGAAATTGAAAAATCATTATATGCTGTTAGTCGAACTTATGGAAAATTTAATTTGATGAATCCATAGGCTTTTTTTTACAAACTTTCTTCAAGTCTAATAAATTGATGGGATTGATGTCTAAACCCTTGATATTTTTTTGCTTAAACCTAACGGCTTCATCGTAAAATAAAGGAATAACTGCGGCTTGGCTGATAATTATTGAATCTAATTGACGATAAAACTTAGGTAGTAGTTTTTTGGTTCTGATATTTTTAAAGTTTTTTCATAAATGCTATCGTAGAGTTGAGATTCAAAATGCGTGTAATTTGGACCATTTGGACTTTTGTTTTTGCTATAGAAAAGGCTGAGGTAATTTTGAGCATCTGGATAATCGGCTATCCAACTGGCTCTGAAAGCGTCTAATTGCCCCGATGAGCGTTTTTGTCTCAAAGTTGATGCTGGCAAAACATCAACATTAACTTTGATGCCAATGCTTGCTAATTCAGCTTGCATAAACTCGATTAAGTCAACATAAGATGGATTTGTAGATATGGTAACTTCTGGGCTATTATCGCCAGTTTTTTGAATGTATTGCTGAACCAATGTTTTGGCTTTTTCGGGTTGATAGCTAAAACCCTGAACGCCACCAAATCCAGGTAAACCTTTTGGAATAATGCCTTGTTCAGCTGGAATGCCTATACCATTTCTTAAATATTTTATCATTTTTTGCCGGTCAAAACCATAGTTAATGGCTTGACGCAAGCTTTTGTGATGAATGTCTGATGTTGAATCGGCTAAATAAAAACCAACATACTCTGTGTTTAAATAAGGTGATTTGTCTAAAATGATTTTACTTTTATATTTGGCTTTAAGCCGACCGTTAGCTTGCAACAATTCATCTTTATAAGACACATCTAATCCGCTCATAAAATCTAAATTGCCTTGAACAAACTGCATAAATTCACTTTGCTTATCAGGCAAAAACGTGATGACTACAGCTTCCAAATAGGGCAGTTGTTGGTCTGTGCTATCGGTTTCAAAATACAAAGGATTTTTTCTAAAGACCAGTTTTTCTTGAGGTATCCAGCGTTTAAATTGAAACGGAACAGTGCCAATAGGATTGGTTCTAAAGTCAATTTTGCCTGATTGAACTTCTCGAGGCACTACAGAACAATATTTCATGCTGAGCAAACCGAGAAATGCAGGGAAATTTTCCTTGAGTTTGATTTCTAAAGTAAAATCATCAAGGCTTTTAATAGACTTTACAGGTTTCATAATCCAAGAACCAGGCGAAGCAAGCTCAGGATTTGTTAGCCGTTTTAAACTAAAGACAACGTCTTTTGCAGAAAGTTGGCGTTTTTTGTTTTTAAAAATTTCACTTTGCTGAAAATAAACATCTTCTCTTAGTTTAAATGTAAAAGTCAATCCATCATCGCTAATATTCCATGATTTGGCTAATTCGGGTTTGATGTTTAAGCTGTCATCTAAGCCGACCAAAGTGTTATAAAGTTGGTGAACTGCCCAAATATTACGCTGGTCTTTGGCAAAAGCTGGATCTAAAGAAGTAATGTCAGAATGTTCGTTGTAGCGAAAGACTAAATGCGATTGATTTGGCTTATTTTTATTTTGACATGCGGTAAGTGCAACCAAGCCGAGAACGAAAGCTATGTATAATCTTTTGAATTTCAATTTTTTCAAGACGTTTATAGTTAATATATTTGCAAAACTAAAGAATATCGCTTTTACAAATGAATAAATAAGAATTAATAAATGTCTAATCAAGTTGCATTTTACACCTTAGGTTGCAAACTCAATTTTTCTGAGACGTCAACAATTGCTCGTCAATTTCAAGATGAAGGTTTTGAGCGTGTTGAATTTGAACAGCAAGCTGATATTTATGTGATAAATACTTGTAGTGTAACTGAAAATGCAGACAAACGCTTTAAAACGATTGTCAAAAAAGCATTGAAAACCAATCCAGATGCATTTGTGATAGGAATTGGTTGTTATGCCCAACTCAAACCTGAGGAATTGGCTCGAGTTGATGGCGTTGATTTGGTTTTGGGAGCAACTGAAAAATTTAAAGTTACCGATTACATTCAAGATTTAAGCAAAAATGATTTTGGCTAAGTGCATTCCTGTGAAATTGACGAAGCTGATTTTTACGTTGGCTCTTATTCTATTGGCGATCGCACGCGTGCGTTTTTGAAAGTTCAAGACGGTTGCGATTACAAATGCACCTATTGCACCATTCCGTTAGCGAGAGGGATTTCTCGTTCAGATTCGTTGAGAAATGTTTTAAAAAATGCTAAAGAAATTTCAGAACAAGGCATCAAAGAAATTGTTTTAACTGGTGTGAATATCGGTGATTATGGCAAAGGTGAATTTGGCAACAAAAAGCACGAACACACATTTCTGGATTTGGTTAAAGCTTTAGATGATGTTAAAGATATTGAGCGACTGAGAATTTCATCCATTGAGCCAAACTTGCTCAAAGATGAAACTATAGATTTTGTAGCACAAAGCCAACATTTTGTACCGCATTTTCATATTCCTTTACAAAGTGGGAGCAATACTTTATTAAAAAAAATGCGTCGCCGATATATGCGAGAACTCTATGTAGATAGGGTAGAACGCATTAAAACCACAATGCCAGACGCTTGTATTGGTGTTGATGTAATCGTTGGTTTTCCTGGCGAAACTGATGAGTTGTTTTTAGAAACTTATGAGTTTTTAAATCAATTAGATATTTCATATTTGCACGTTTTTACTTATTCAGAACGCGACAATACACCAGCTGCTAAAATGGTGGATGGCGTTGTGCCTAAATCTGTAAGAAAAAAACGCAGTAAAATGCTCAGAGGTTTATCTGTTAAAAAACGACGAGCGTTTTATGAAAGTCAAATTGGTAAAACCAAAACCGTTTTGTTTGAAGACCAAAATAAAGAAGGTTATATTCAAGGTTTTACTGAAAACTATATTAAAGTCAAATTGCCTTGGAATCCTTATTTGGTCAATACGCTTCAAAGGGTATATTTAGATGATATTGACCGCAATGGTCTAATAAGAGGTGAGTTGGTTGAACGTGAAATTTTAGAAACAATCTAATTTTAAATCGTAATTCCAGCGGGTAAAAGATGTTTGTATTCTGATCGGTGTTTTTTAAAAAAAGCAACAACAATAGGACATGTTGGCACCACTTTACAATTTTCTTCAACAAGTAGGTCTAAGACTGATTTTATAAATAGGTCTTGATATTTTTCAGAAGATAAAGATTTGTGAATTTCAAAACGGGTTAAAAATATGTTTTTAGTTTGTTCAGAATATTCAAGTTTTATCAGGCAATTTTCAACTTTAGTTTCAAATTGTCTCAAAAAATCGTTTTTTTTAATCTCTAAGGTCATAACTCAAAAAACTTGATGAAGTAGATAATTATTAAATAATCTACAGTGTGATACTTTGAATATATTGTAAATTTACAAAAAATATTTATAAAGAATTTATTTTTAACTATGATAAAATCTTCATCTAATAAATATCAAGTTTATTTGATGCCAGGAATGGTCGCAAACCCAAGCATTTTTGAATATATCAAATTAGATACTTCTCGTTTTGAGATACATTGGTTGAGCTGGCAAGTTCCTATAAAAGATGAAAGTATTCAAGATTATGCTAAACGGATGTTGACGCATATCAAGCATAAAAATCCAGTTTTGATAGGTGTATCGTTTGGTGGAGTTTTGGTACAAGAAATGGCTAAATTGATAGAAGTTAAACGCTTGATTATTGTTTCGAGTGTCAAACAGACTTCAGAAATACCAAAATCTATGCAATTTGCACGTGAAACAGGCATTTATAAATATTTGCCCTTTGGATTGCTGAATTATATTTCTGAAATTGAAAAGTTACCCGTTGGGAATACCATTAGAAAGCGACTAAAATTATATCAACAATATATGTCAGTAAACGATAAGGTTTATTTAGATTGGGCTGTCAAAGAAATGGTGTGTTGGAATCAACCAAAGCCTATGGAAAATATCATTCACGTTCATGGCAATCATGATAAAGTTTTTCCTATCAAAAACATCAAAGATTGTATTGTTGTTAACGAAGGTACACACATTATGATTTTAAATCGTTTTAGGTGGTTTAATGAACATTTACCAGAATTAATACAACACGGATTTTTAAAAGAAAAATAAAATGTTAAGAACAAAATTTATTTACAAAATTATTTTAGGAATCGGCTTGATAAGCATTTTAAGTATTGGCTATTCATTTGTCAATCAAGATGATGCAAAAGAAAACATAAAAACCGAGGATCCCAAAAAAACTTTTGAAGAGAATTATAATGTATTTTCAATTGATGTACCAAAGTCTCTGAATTTTGCAGGCGAACCCGTGCCACTTGACCAACCTGACATCTACGAACGTATGGATAGAGAGCTCTTGGTGAATACCTATTGGCAATCAAACGGAATTCTTATGATTAAACGTGCTAAAAAGTACTTTCCACTGATTGAGCCTATTCTTAAAGCCAATGGTGTTCCTGATGATTTTAAATATCTTGCCGTGGCTGAAAGCGGCTTAACAGATGTTGTTTCTCCTGTAGGTGCAACAGGTTTTTGGCAAATTTTGAAATCAACAGGTGTAGAATATGGCTTAGAAATCAATAGCAATGTAGATGAACGCTATCATATAGAAAAAGCTACTCAAGTGGCTTGCGAATATTTGAAAGATGCTAAAGAAAAGTTTGGAACTTGGACTCTTCTGCAGCGTCATACAATGCAGGAATGTCAGGAATATCTAATCAAATGGAGCGTCAAAAAGCTAAAGGTTACTACAATTTGCTTTTAAATGAGGAAACTGAGCGTTATGTTTTTAGAATTTTGGCTATTAAAGAGATTTTAAGCCATCCCAAAAAGTATTCATTTAATATTGACGAAAATCATTTGTATAAGCAAATTAAAACTAAAACCATAGAAGTTGATACGGCAATTTCAGACATTCCTGATTTTGCGAAACAATTCGGTTTAAATTATAAACAATTTAAAATCCACAATCCTTGGTTAAGAGACAATTATCTTGTGAATAACTCAGGAAAAGTTTATCAGATCAAAATCCCCAAAAAAAATCAATATTAACCAAAATATACTTTAGATTATGAATTTCACTATCATTTTATTTTTAGTGCTTATCGGAATTTTATCTGGATTTTTGAGTGGTATGATGGGTGTTGGTGGTGGTGTGATTATGGTGCCACTTATGGTGTTTTTATTAGGCTTTTCTCAGCATGAAGCTCAAGGAACAAGTTTGGCTGTTTTGGCTGTGCCAGTAACTTTTCTTGCGGCTTACAATTATCATACAGAAAAAGGCTTGAATTGGAAATATGCTTTAATTATTGCCATTTCATTTGTTGTTGGAGGCTATTTAGGATCAAAGCTTGCCGTAAATATCGGCGATCTTTTATTGAAACGAATATTTGGCGTTATCATGTTGATTGCTTCGATTAAACTGATTTTTTTTAAATAAAAAAACCGCCTCAAATTTGAGACGGTTTATATAAACTTGTGATGTTACTAATTACATCATACCAGGCATTCCGCCACCCATTGGAGGCATTCCGCCACCACCAGAACCGTTGTCGTTGTCTTCTTTGATTTCGGTCAAGGCACATTCAGTAGTTAAAATCATGCCAGCAACTGAGGTCGCATTTTCAAGAGCAACTCGAGTTACTTTCTTAGGATCAATGATACCTGCTTTTAGCATATCAACATAAGTTGCTGTTTTGGCATCGTAACCTAAATCGCCTTCTATCACTTTGTTGATAACAACCGAACCTTCGCCACCAGCGTTTTCTACAATGGTTCTCAGTGGCGACTCAATAGCTTTAGCAACGATTTGGATACCAGTAGCTTCATCGTCAGTATCTGATTTAAGGCTTTCTATCACTTTAAGTGTTCTAACGAGAGCAACACCACCACCAGCAACAATACCTTCTTCTACCGCGACTCTTGTAGCGTGTAAAGCATCATCTACACGATCTTTCTTTTCTTTCATCTCAACTTCAGAAGCCGCACCAACATAAAGAACAGCAACACCGCCAGCTAATTTAGCTAAACGCTCTTGAAGTTTTTCTTTATCATAATCGCTTGTTGTGGTTTCAATTTGTGATTTGATTTGGTTAACGCGATTTTTAATATCACTTTCTTTACCACTTCCGTTAACAATTGTGGTGTTGTCTTTATCAATAGCAACTTTTTCAGCTGTTCCAAGCATGTCTAAAGTCGTGTTTTCTAAAGTAAATCCACGCTCTTCAGAAATTACGGTTCCACCAGTTAAAATAGCGATATCTTCAAGCATAGCTTTTCTTCTATCACCAAAACCTGGAGCTTTTACAGCGGCAATTTTTAATGAACCTCTTAATTTATTAACAACTAAAGTGGCTAAAGCTTCACCTTCAATATCTTCAGCGATAATCAATAAAGGCTTACCGCTTTGAGCAGCTGGTTCAAGCACAGGCATCAAATCTTTCATAGCCGTAATTTTCTTATCCACAATAAGAATGTATGGATCTTCAAGATCAGTAGTCATTTTTTCGCTGTCTGTTACAAAGTAAGGAGAAAGGTAACCACGATCAAACTGCATGCCTTCAACAACATCTACATAAGTTTCAGTTCCTTTGGCTTCTTCAACAGTAATGACGCCTTCTTTACCAACTTTATCAAAAGCTTGAGCGATTAAATCACCGACTAATTCATCATTGTTTGCAGAGATAGAAGCAACTTGTTTTATTTTGTCCAAAGAATCGCCAACTTCTTCAGCTTGTTCTATAAGGTTTTTGGTAATAGCTTCTACGGCTTTATCTATACCTTTTTTAAGTTCCATAGGATTTGCACCTGCAGCAACGTTTTTCAAACCTTCTTTAACGATAGCTTGTGCCAAAACGGTAGCGGTTGTTGTTCCGTCACCAGCAAGGTCATTGGTTTTAGAAGCAACTTCTTTAACCATTTGGGCACCCATGTTCTCAAGCTCATCTTGAAGCTCAATTTCTTTGGCTACAGTAACACCATCTTTAGTTACGGTTGGTGCACCGAATGATTTTGAAATAATCACATTTCGCCCACGTGGACCTAATGTTACTTTTACTGCGTTAGCAAGTTTATCTACACCACTTTTGATGCCGTTTCTTGCTTCGATATTGTATCTAATGTCTTTTGCCATTGTTATATATTTTTTAAATTATTGATTTATACTATTGCTAAAATATCGTCTTCTCTCATCATCAAGTAATCTTCGCCATCAAGTTTAAGCTCGGTTCCAGAGTATTTACCATATAAAACTGTGTCTCCAACTTTGACGGTCATATCGTGATCTTTTTTGCCTTTTCCCACGGCAACGACCTTGCCTTGTTGAGGTTTTTCTTTTGCAGAATCAGGGATGATGATTCCCGATGCAGTTTTGGTTTCAGCTTCTTGTGGCTCCACAAGAACGCGGTCAGATAATGGTTGAATTTTTATTGCCATTGTATTTAAGTTTTAAAATTATACTACAGCAACACTTCCTAAAATTGTGCCAGTTTACTTTTGCTGACATTTTGGTAAAAAAAATGCCAACTTATGACAAGCTGGCATTTTATATTTTTTATATTTTAAAAAATTACTCAGACGTTCCGTTTTCTTCCGCAGGTAATGTAGGAATGTTATCAGACGGGGTTTCTGTTTGAGATTTTGTAGGGTTGTCTGTTTTTAAAATTTTAGAATCTGATGTTTCATTAGACATAAGACTGACGTTAGATAATAAAACTAATACTAAAAGTAAGGTTGCTAACACCCAAGTGCTTTTGTCTAAAAAGTCTGAAGTTTGTTTTACACCACCAATTTGCTGTGAACCACCACCGCCAAATGAGGATGATAAACCACCACCCTTTGGGTTTTGAACCATAATTACTAATATTAGTAAAAAGGCTACAATTATGATGAGAAGAAGAAATATTGTAAACGTACTCATATCAATTATGTTCTTGTAATGCTTTAATCATTTTTATTTGGTCTGCAAAGAAACCACTTTTTTTGGGATTATTCAAAATTAATATGTTATAAGCTTCAATAGCTTTGTCATATTTTTTTTGTTCCAAGTATATTTTCGCCAAAGTTTCTGTCATCATTTCTTGGCTAGGCTTTGTTTTTACTGATAATTTAACAGAATAATCTGTTTTGTCAGGTTGATTTATTTTTGGATTTTCTCTTATAAATTTATTGATTAAATCTTCTTTTTTTTGTCTTTCGGGGTTAGATTTTAGCTTTTTTTCATTTTTGTTTTTTTCTAAGGGCTTGAGTTTAGTTAAATTCAGCCATTCATAAAAGCTGTGTTTTTCGTCATTTTGTTGAGGCTGTTGATAGCGTCTTTCAAATAAATCAGGGTCATTAATTTTGCGGGCTTCATCTTCAGAAATTCCAAGTTCGGCTTGGTCTTGGTTTTTTGAGATGGTTTCAACGGCTTGCTCTTGCTCGTCAAGGGTTCTGTTGATAAAATCAAAAAGCATTTCACGGTTGGTTGTGTGTAATGCTGTAGATCTTAAATAACGCTTAAATTCAAAACTTTCTTGAGATTTTAAAATTTTTAAATGCAAGGCTTGAGCGACTTGAAAGTAGGGATAATTTATAGCCAGTTTTTTAAAAGCCATTTCATCTGAAACTTGAATTTGTTCAGGATGTTTGATTTTAGAAATGAGCTCTTCAATTTCCATAGACTACCAATCTGTAAGGGATTCGTTGAAAATATCTTGGGTAATTCTTAAAAATATTTCGTCAATGGCTTCATCTCTCACTGAGCCGATCAATTGTTCGTTTGCACCAAAATCAAAATAGAAAGAGAATTTTTTTTCAAAATCTTTTTCAGGATTTAATGTATTGTAAAATCTTACATTCACAGCGATTGTTAACCTTTGTTGTGCGACTCTGTCGTTAGAAGTTGCTGTCATAGGAGCAACGTAGTATTGTGTGATTTCCCCTTCGTAGATTAAATCTGCATTAGAGTTGGTTAGCCCGAGTTTAGTTTGGTTTTGTATTAAATCTTGTAAAGCTAAAGTAAACTGGCGATCTATACCTGGCTCAACAATAGGAGCGTTGTTTTGAAAGAAATTGACCTGAAAGGTTTCTGCATTTCCAGTATCAGCACCTGTAAATGAATAAGCACCACAACTTAAACAAATTGCTATCAAACTTAGACTTATAATTTTATTGAGTTTCAAAACTATTTTATGATAAGTCATACTGCTTGATTTTACGATATAGGGTTCGTTCACTGATGCCTAACTCTTCAGCTGCGGGTTTGCGTCTGCCTTGATGACGTTCCAATGATTTTTTGATTAATTCGAGTTCTTTGTCTTGTAAAGATAAGGTTTCTTCTTCTTCAATATCTTCTGCAAAATCATATTTGTCTTGATGTGGATCTAAAGCTTTTGATGATTTATGCTCTGGCATTTGAAGAATTTCTAATTCTTGCTCATCGGAAAGGTTTCTTTCGTTGTCATTTGATTCAAATTTTTCTTCATTTTTACCGTAAATTTTATTGATCAGATGTTCATTTTCTTTCTTGACATCGGTATTCTCATCAGATTTTATCAGCTCTAAAGTCAATTTTTTTAAGTCTCCTAAGTCGCGTTTCATATCGAAGAGCACTTTATATAAAATTTCTCTTTCGTCGCTAAAGTCGCTCTTTTGCTTTTTCTGCTCAATCACAGAAGGTAAGTTGTTGCCACTATCAGGTAGGTATTGCAATAAGGTTTGAGCATCAACTACGCGATTGGTTTCTAAAACAGAAAGTTGCTCCGTCACATTTCTTAACTGACGAATATTGCCATGCCACCTGCAATTAATGAGTTGTTTTACGGCATCGTCAGTTAATCTCACGGTTGGCATTTTGTATTTGAGAGCAAAATCAGAAGCAAATTTTCTAAATAACAAATGAATATCGTCTTTGCGTTCTCTAAGTGGTGGTAAATGGATTTCAATTGTGCTTAAGCGGTAGTATAAATCTTCTCTAAACTTTTCCTTTTTAATAGCTTCAGCCATGTTCACATTAGTGGCAGCAACAATTCTGACGTTAGTTTTTTGCACTTTTGAAGAGCCGACTTTTAAAAACTCTCCATTTTCTAAAACTCTGAGTAACCTGACTTGAGTCGTTAAAGGCAATTCACCGACTTCATCAAGGAAAATGGTTCCGCCATCGGCTTCTTGAAAATAACCATCTCTAGATTGGCTAGCACCAGTAAACGCCCCTTTTTCGTGACCAAAAAGTTCACTGTCTATGGTGCCTTCTGGAATGGCACCGCAGTTGACTGCAATGTATTTATTGTGTTTGCGATGAGAAAGCGAGTGGATAATTTTCGGCAAACTCTCTTTACCAACACCGCTTTCACCCGTAACTAAGACTGAAATATCCGTTGGGGCAACACGAATCGATTTTTCAATCGCTCGATTGAGACCTTCATCGTTACCGATGATTTCAAAACGTTGTTTTATAGCTTGAACAGACTCCATAAGCCCCTAAATCCCCAAAGGGGACTTTTTGTTAGTTGTTAATATTATAAATTTATTCTTCATATTCTAATGTTTTGTTTCATAAGCCTTCCTTTTGGGAAGGTTGGATGGAAGCCCCTAAATTCCCATAGGGGACTTTTGTTTTGTTGTTGATATTTTAAATTTATTCTTCATATTCTAATGTTTTGTTTCATAAGCCTTCCTTTCGGGAAGGTTGGATGGAAGCCCCTAAATCCCCAAAGGGGACTTTTCAATGGCTTCGCCTAAGAGTGTTGCGCTGGTGCAATCTTTAATTTTGACCATTACAAAATCTCCGATTTTATAATTTTCCTTAGGAAAAACCACCATCGTGTTTTGGGTGTTACGTCCCGCCCAATGTTGGTCTGATTTTTTTGATTCTTTTTCAATTAAAACTTCTTCGACTCGTCCAAGGTGTTGTTTTGTGCGGTATAAAGAGTGTTTTTGTTGTAATGCAATGATGTCTTGTAAACGTCTTTTTTTGACTTTTTCAGGTACATCATCTTCTAATTTTCTTTCAGCCATTGTACCTGGACGCTCAGAATAGGCAAACATAAATCCAAAATCGTATTTGACATATTCCATCAGCGACAGTGTGTCTTGATGGTCTGCTTCTGTTTCGGTTGGGAAACCTGCAATCATATCTTGAGAAATACCGCAGTCTGGAATTATTTTTCTGATGTTATCTATCAGGTTGATATATTCTTCACGGGTGTGCAAACGGTTCATCGCCTTTAAAATTCTGTCGCTACCACTTTGAACTGGTAAATGAATATAGTTGCAAATATTTTTATGTTTTGCCATACTTTCTATGACATCCATGGTCATATCTTGTGGATTGGATGTTGAAAAACGAATGCGCATACTTGGTTGGGCTTGAGCTACCATATCCAAAAGCTTAGCAAAATTTACGGCCGTAGCTTGTTGCATCGGGCTGGCTTTTTTGAAGTCTTTTTTCAGTCCACCGCCATACCATAAGTAGCTATCCACATTTTGACCTAATAAGGTAATTTCTTTGTAGCCTTTTTTCCATAAATCGTTGACTTCTTCTATGATGCTTTGTGGGTCGCGAGAACGCTCTCGACCTCTCGTAAATGGCACAACACAAAATGTACACATATTATCGCAACCTCTTGTAATGGAAACAAAAGCCGAAACACCATTACTTTGCAATCTTACCGGCGAGACATCAGCATAGGTTTCTTCTTTAGATAAAATGACGTTGACAGCACTTTGACCGCTTTCAACTTCTTCGAGCAAATTAGGTAAATCTTTATAAGCATCTGGACCAACCACTAAATCCACGATTTTTTCTTCTTCGAGAAATTTGCTTTTTAGGCGTTCAGCTATACAACCTAAAACCCCGACTTTCATTTGGCTGTTGTGTTTTTTAACGGCGTTAAATTTTTCAAGTCGTTTTCTGACGGTTTGCTCAGCTTTATCGCGAATTGAGCAGGTGTTGACCAACACTAAATCGGCATCTTCAAGAATTGAAGTCGTGTTATAACCATTTTCTGAAAGAATAGACGCCACGATTTCGCTGTCGCTAAAATTCATTTGGCGACCGTAACTTTCTATATATAGATTTTTGGTATTGCTTTTATTTTGGGTTTTACCAAAGCTTCACCTTGTTTGGTTTCATCAATAATCTTTTCCATCAAATCATTATATTTCTGCAAATATAACTTGTTTAAAAGACAAGACAAAATGTCATCTAATAATTGTTTTTTAACATTTATAGGAAAAATTTTAAGATATTTTTTGTTATATTTGGTTATAATCTAAGACAAATTATTATGCACAACAGCACAACAGCACAACAGCACAACAGCACAACAGCACAACAGCACAACAGCACAGTAAATTTATTAGTTTATTATGCATGATGGTAATTATTTCATGTATATTAAGTATTCAAACAACTGCTCAAACATCTCAGGGAGAAACACATTCTAATACAGGCTTAAGCTATAATTATGTCATTAATTCAAATAATAGTAACCAATTAATACCCGTTGACCAACTACCTCAAGGTAACTACATTGTCAACCTAATTGCAAATGGAGAAATTTTGGATACTAAAAACTTAATTATAAATTAATTATTATGAAATTACAGCTATTTTTATTTTCATACCTTTTTGTTGTTTTAAATTTGAAAGCACAAAATCCTCAATTATTTCAATATGATTGGAGATTAGAATCAATTACTACAGATTCAGAAATCTATGTGCCAAGTCCTACACCTAATCCAGATCCAAATAATGGTACAGACTTTGATTATCTTATTTTTAATAATAATTTAAGCGGATATAGCTTTAATTTTGGTATATATGGTAATGTTGTAGGTGAAGATATTATTTTCGATAATACTGATCAAAGTTTTGATATATCCAACTGGATTTTGACTATGGGACAGTCTAGTGAAGCATCATTATATTTTTTATATAATTTTATTTTAACTGAATTTAACGGTATTATTACTAACCCTTTTAATTATAATATTACAACAGTTGGAGATATTAACTATTTAAATATAACCAACTCTATCGGAGAAGTGGCTACTTTTTATGCGGCTAATTTGAGTCAAGAGGAGTTTTTAAAAGATTCTATTACTTTTTATCCCAATCCAGTTTCTGAGGTTTTAAACATCAAAAGTTCAGGAATACCAATTGAAAAGGTAAAGGTTTACGATTTAAATGGTCGTTTGGTTTTGAAGTCCAATTTTAAAGATGGTCAAGTCAATGTGAGTCCATTGCAAAAAGGCATTTATATTTTAAATATCGAAACTTCGGTTGGGGTTTTACGGGAAAAGTTGGTGAAAGAATGATTTAACCATATTAAAAAATCTGTTTTTCATCAATAATCTTTTCCATATGTGGCTTTTAAATTTCTGCAAAGATAGTCGGTCTTAAGTTTCTAACAAAGTGTCATCATGTTCTTTTTTTTGAAGATTTAGAAGTATTAATAAGCAAACAAGTTTTATTATAATTTTAAGACGTCATGTTTTTTACTTGTGCTATTTTTAAAAAAATTACTTATCAACTTTTAAATTAAATAAAAATGAAAGCAGCACAAATTAAAGAAGCAAAAGGAGAGTTTCAAATCGTAGAGATAGACAAACCAACTCCAAAGAGCAACGAAGTTTTGATTAAAGTTCAAGCTTGTGGTATTTGTCATTCAGATGCGTTTGTAAAAGACGGTACTTATCCAGGTCTTGAATATCCAAGAATTCCAGGGCACGAAGTTATCGGAATTGTTGAAGAAGTTGGGGCTGATGTCAATATTTGGAGTAAAAATCAACGTGTAGGTGTTGGCTGGCACGGTGGACATTGCTTTGAATGTGAACCTTGTCGTAGGGGAGATTTTATTTCTTGTCAAAATGCAAAGGTAAGTGGGATTTCTTATGATGGCGGTTATGCCGAATATATGTGTGCACCTCAAGAAGCACTTGTAGCAGTCCCTGATGAGTTAAAATCTGAGGAAGCGACACCTTTGTTATGTGCAGGGATAACGGTTTTTAATGGATTAAGAAATTCGGGTATTATAGCAGGTGATTTAGTCGCTATACAAGGAATAGGAGGACTTGGACATTTGGCTATTCAATACGCTAATAAAATGGGAATGCGAACAGTTGCGATTTCTACAAGCGATGATAAAAAAGATTTAGCCACTAAACTTGGTGCTCATCATTTTATCAATGCCAAATCTGAAAACGCCGCAGAAAAACTACAAGAATTGGGTGGAGCTAAATTAATTTTAGGAACTGCACCAAGTGGAAAGGCTATGACTTCAGTTGTTGGAGGTCTTGGTGTTGATGGAAAACTATTGATGGTTGGAGCAACTCCAGAACCTGTTGAAGTTAGACCAATGGAAATGCTAATGGGAAGAAAATCTGCGACGGGTTGGCCTAGCGGAACACCAACTGACTCTGAAGACACTTTGAATTTTAGTGCATTATTTGGTGCTAAACCTATGATTGAAGAATACAGTCTCGATGATGTTAATGAAGCCTATGATAGAATGATAAATAATCAATCTAGATTTCGTGTGGTTTTAAAACCGTAAATTAAACATCAGTTCGATTTAAAAATTCATAAACTATAAACATTTGAATGGTTTAAGGACGAAAGATTCTGAAAATTGATTTTTATCTATAATTTATTCTTTAATCGGCATATAAATTTCAGTCTTCCATTTGGTATCATCTCCACCAAGCATCGGGTTGTTAAAGTAAATTTCTACTGGCGATAAGTCCAACTCGATTCCTTTACGTTTGGCATAATGATACATCGCCAACCATGCTTGGTCTGAAATACTGTAATTGCCGTGAAATATCGCTTTTAAAGCTTTTTGAGATGCTAAAGTGTCAGCTTTTACAAGTTGGTCAACAGGATATTTTTTTTGACTTTCTACAGGAAAGGCATATCGAAAGGAAATGCTATCTGTCTTGGGTTGCCAATAGTTTACTTTGACAAAAGTCTTACCGTTTTTAGTTACTAAACTGTCCTGATTTTTGCTGAACAATAACGGATTGCTGTTAATCATATATCTCGCTTTATCAGCACGTTTAGCTTGGTGTTCAATATATAAATATGCTGTAGAATTAATGGTATCAATGCCTTGAATGGTTATATTAAAAATCTCAGAAAATTTATCAGCACTATCTTTTAAATGTTTTGAAATTTGGATCAGACTATCTAAATTCTGAGATTGATTGAATAGACTTTTGTAACGTTCAGATAGACTGTGATTTTTATTTTTAAAATAAAGTTTAACCCTTGAATTTGTATCATTAATATTTTTAAATTCCCACAAAAGTTCAAAAGGCGTTTGGTTGATTTTCATGGTTTGTTTTATACTTTCAAATAAAGCTTTGTGTTCAGTTTTTATGCTTTTATTATCCCAAGTATTGGGATCTAAAATCATATGATAAATAGTACCTTGAGGTAAATCAACTGTGAATTCGATTTGATGGTCATAGGTTTTAAAAAAACTGAACCAAATTAAAATGATAAGAAATAGAACACCAATAAATCCAAAGATTTTTTTCATAAAATAATTTACAAATTGATGTTTTGAACTACATATCGCCCAACTTGTTGTCCTTGTTTTAAGCCATTTGTGTTGGCAGGCATATAGTGAATCCCGCCATACAAACGGCTCATCATCGCTTCTTTTGCGACTTCTCTAAAGGAATTAAAACTTCTCACAGGCAAACCGTAAGTCGTTTCCGAAGGATCTTCAAAAGAAAAATCATCGCCATAAATATCGGTCAGCACCTCTGATCTTGCACCAGAAACCACTGAGTGTCCGCTGGTGTATTCAGGAAAAGGTGGCGTTTGTAAGATGGGCGTCCATTGTTCGTCGATATAGCGATTGATAACGGTTTCTGGTCTAATGGCATTAGTATCATATTTTTCTTCCCAAACACTTATAAAAGCGTCATAAATTCCTATACACAAAAAAGCGTAACTTCTAACCGTTTCAGCAAAATTAAAATTTGCTTTTTTAGCGGCTATTTTATTAATAAGAATCCAATGAGCACCTGGCGTAATTTTTTTAGTAGCAAACATCATATGACCTTTGTGGGTTGAGACATAAGGATTGCAATCCCAAAACTGTGCAATCTCAATCATTTCAGATTTATCGCCGAGTTCACGGGCTTTATTCACCGTATTGTAAACATGCATGACTTCTTTGTAGTATTGACTATCTTTTTCTATTGAAAACGGTGTTGGTTTTTCAGGTTTAAATTGTGAAGCACTATCTAAAACAAAAGTTCGCATTTTATCCCAATTGGGTTCTATGCCATCCATATAATCTGGTGGTGTTGGCACCCAACGCGATGGGTCTTCTGTGTTGATAGAAAATTTAGGCATTGTTCGGGTTTGGGCATAATTGTCTTGTTTTGTCCATTCCATAATGTGTTGACTCACTTGATTGGCATAGTCTAAACTCTTTTCAAACTTTGATGATTTAGACCAGTTTTGATAAATACTATCTTTATAGGCTTTGATTTTTTGAGTAGAAAAAATCAGTTCTTCACCAACATTGAGATAAGCCATTACAGTTGCCATCTTAAGATTGACTTCAGACAAATTTTTGGCTTTTGGAATGGGAGAGAAATGCTCAATTTGTCCGCTTAAAGAATTATAGTTGTTTGTAGTATCTTGAACAACGATTTCATAAGCTGCAATGCTTGGATATGCATACACACGGCTGGCTACTGGAGGCGAAAAGATATCGTAAACCATCACTTCTGTGAGTTTGTCAAGTGCGTTGTGATAATCATCTGGTGTAACTTCTATGTCTTGTTTTGACTTGCAACTCAAAACTCCAACTGCCAGTAGAAGTATTAGAAATTTGAATGTTTTCATTTTTTATAATTTATACAATTCAATGGCATCATTATTATAAGTTACCATCAAATATTTTTCCATTTTGTAATTTAAAATATTAAAATTAACAACCGCTTTGTTGTAAAAATTAACGCCAATATCTTCGGCAGTTAGCCATTGCCCATTTTGACTCAAAGCACCGCCAGCAAAACTACCAAACCGACCGTGATAGGGTTTTACACCGAAATAGTTTCCGCCGAATAACAATTCATTTTGTCCGTTATTGTTGAGGTCTATTGGTTTTAAAGCGGTTATTGGTGCGACTTGAAAATAGTCGTCAAGTGGATGAAAAACCCATTTTTTATTTTCGAGTTTGAGATAACCTGAAGCGGTTGTATGAACTTTGAGAATTTCAGCTTTATCGAGTTGGGTTTTATTAAATATTTCATCAATAGATTTACCTGCAAAAGCTTTGTAGGAATTAAATTTCTTTTTAAGCGATGGCATTTGTTGAGATAATTCATCAAAACTGTTGATAGGATAATACTTACCGTTTGTGTTGATACATACTATACTTTCAGTTTGACCATTATTGTCAAAGTCGGCATAGTAAAGTCGTAAAGGTTTTTCATCAGATGCTTTGAATTTTGTATTCGTGCCGAAATTGCCTAACACAATTTCCTGTTGTCCGTCGTTTTCAATATCAAATAAAGCGATACTTTGCCAAAGTCCATTGAGGTTTTGAGGTAGAAACTCTTTTGAAATATCTTTGATTTGCTCGTTTTTTATCTTTAAAATTCTTGGTGGCATCCATTCGCCTGCGGTGATGATTTCTTTTTCGCCGTCGTTGTTGATATCAAACCAAATAGCATCGGTAACCATACCAAAGTTTTTGAGCAAGTCAGATTTTATATTTTCAAAACCATGGCAATTGTTTTTAAAAATATAAGCATTAGGTTTTTTGCCAAAATCACTACTCACGGCGTGACCAAATCCGTAAAGGTTTGGACAGGTTTTACCATCTTTTAAAATCACGGAAGTGTGAAGAAAATTTTGAGGCAATTCTATAGCCGAAAAAGTAGTGTCTTGCTGAACAAAAAGGCGGTCTGTTAGTGCAGAGGAACTAGTATAAAACTCACCACCAGCATTACCTACTAATAAATCATTTTTGCCGTCATTGTTGTAATCTGATATATCTGCAAAAATATTCTCGGCTTTGATTAATGCTTCAAAATTTTTATTTTTATATAACTCAAAACCACTGTCATTTTGAATGAAAATTTGTGGATTTATAAACTTTGAACTTCCAAAAAACACATCATCAAGCCCGTCGTTGTTGAGATCGCCAACGGCTGAGGCTGAAATTGCACGATCTGAGATTTGATAAGGGATTAAACCCTGACGTTTAAAATCGATATAGCGATTTTCTTGATGAGAGAAATTTAATCCAGGCAAACTATCAACTGAAGTTAAAAGCGGTTTCATCTTCGGTTTTAAAGTTTTATAATCAAAGGAATCTCTATTATAAATTCTTTTGATATTAAGCGTTCGGTTGGTTTTGACATCTTCTGCCACTTGGTAAGTTTGGTCTGGCCAAATGATTTTTAAAGAGTCAATTTTTGAAATGGTATCAAACCCGAAAAATATTTTTTGCTCAGATGAAGATTGAAAACCTTTGGTGGCATAAAGCTGACGCCATTGTGATTTTCCGTTATAATAGGCTATGACTTTAGTGCCGATTCCAGTTTTGTTTTTAGGTTTATAATCAAAATTGAGTTTTAAAAATGTATGTTTCTTAGGTGAATGGTTTTGATAAACGCCTGCACTTTCATTAATGTTGTTGACAACCAAATCTAAATCGCCATCATTATCTAAATCGGCATAAGCTGTGCCAGTAGAGTAGGTGAGTTCTTCTGGTAACCAATTTTCAGTTTTGTTTTTAAATTTTAAACCTTCAGAACCTTTAAAAATTCTATTTTGGAGTTTGCCATCAGGCATTTTATCTAAAGCCTTTTGGTCAATTAAACTCGTGTTTTCTATCTTTTGTTTGACGCTTTCGTTTGAAATATAATTGATATAATCTAAATCATTAGGTCGTTTAGGAATTCCGTTTGAGATGAATATATCTTGATGGCCGTCTAAATCGTAATCGGCAAACAAGGTCGCCCAAGACCAATCGGTGGCTTCGATACCGCTGAGTATGGCGGTTTCTTTGAAATATTCTCCATGTTGATTGACTTGAAGCATATTTCTAGAATATTGATAATGATAGCCAAGTCTTTCAACTCTAAATTGTGACATTTCATAATTCTCATCGCCCATTGAACGCTTGATTACAACTTCATCATCTGGAGCCATATCTAAGCTAAGAATATCCATAAAACCATCGGCATTGATATCGGCAACATCGCTTCCCATAGAAAACCGACTCATCATTGTTGTCATTGATTTTGAAGATTCTGTAAACGTGCCATCTCCGTTGTTGATGTAGAGATAGTCGTCTTCGTGAAAGTCGTTGCTGACATATATGTCTGTCCAACCATCGTTGTTAAAATCGGCTGTGGCAACACCTAAGCCATAAGCATTTACGCCACCATAGATGCCTGATTTTTCGCTGACATCAACAAAACTACCGTTGTCGTTTCGCAATAGTTTATCGCCAGTTTCGTAATTTCTTTCGTTTCTGAGTGAAGCTTTACCATACGAATTTTGTGTATGCACGGCGTGATTGAGCAAATATAAATCTAAATCGTCATCATTATCATAATCAAAAAAAGCGACAGAAGAGGAATAGTTGTCAAAATCTAATCCATATTTTTTGGCTTGTTCTGTAAAAGTTTCATCACCATTGTTGATATAAAGTTCATTATGACCTTTAAAACCATTAATGCCAGCGACGGCACAAACATATATATCGAGAAGTCCATCGCCGTTGACATCGGCCATACTTACACCAGTATTCCAATCAGAGTTTTGTTGAATTCCAGCTTGTTCAGTGATGTCTTTAAATTTAAAATTCCCTTGATTGATGTAGAGTTTGTTATCACCTTGATTTGAAGTTAAAAAAATATCTACCTTATCATCTCTATTGATATCGCCAACGGCAACGCCACCGCCGTTGTAGAAATATAAATAGTCTAATATGTTAGCATTTTCTGTTTCAACAAGTTTGTTATTAAAATCTAATCCTGTTTTGTCAGCTGACAAACGTTCAAACTTTATCTCTTGTTTTTTTTGACAAGAAAAGAAGAACACAATACAGACAAGTGATATGATTATTTTATGGTTCATATCTAAAAATTAAAGGTTTATCATTATTTCTGCCCACTAAAATGTAATGCTTATTATTTTGATCTGTCGTTGTTTTTAAAGTTCTCACTTCGCCTTTGATTTTAAAATTGGTATTCTTTTTAAGATAAAATTCATCGTTTTTATATCCAACAAGATGTCCTTTTGAAGCATCAAGACGAGCAAATTGCGGTTTGAAGTGATAAAAGTTTCCTGCGGCTACAATAAAAATTTCACCATTCATTTCTATGGAGTTAAGTGCTTGAATTGACGACCATTGGGTTTCTGAAGGTAAATATTTGATACCGTATTCAGTGTTAGACGTTTTAAATGCTACAAAAGACGCCAACTCCGTCAGTTGTTTTGTTATGGCTTGATTGACTTTGTCTTTGCCAAACAATTCTGATATAGATTGCTCAGCGAATTTTTTATAGGACATATTATCTTTTTTGATGCTTGGAATTTGATTCGCCAATTCGCGCTTGAGTTGATAAGGTTTATCTTTATCATCAATATGTCTTGTAATGATTTGTTCAATGGTGCCGTTGTCATCAAAATCATTCACAAAAAGTTTTGCTGGTTGTGCTGAAGTTGGTTGTAATTTGAAATTCTGTCCATAGTTACCAAATATCAGCTCTTTTTGGTCATCATTATTAATATCTAAAGCCATTACAGCATTAAACAAACCTTTATACTGATTGAGGTTAGTGTTGAATTGCTCTAATCGTCGCCCGTTGTTTTTAAAAAACACGGGATGCATCCATTCGCCAACAACGATAAGGTCTGCAATGTTGTCATCATTAAAGTCGTGCCAAATGGCATCTTTAACCATTCCGAGATTTTTAAAATCGAAAGCTTTTTGCACTGTGATGTCTGTAAACTTACCTTCTCCATTATTTTCAAAGAGTTTACTTTTGGGGTTAATGCCGTAGATGCCAGGCACCGAAAAATTACCTACGAACAAATCTTTGTCACCATCTTGGTCAAAATCAGAAGCTTTAATAACTGCTGTGTTGTAGCGGTTAGATATGGTTTGAAAAAGTTCAAAAACACCTTTGCCATTATTTTTTAAAACCCGAATCTGGTATAGTTTGTTGGTTTCATCTTTAAAATTGCCGCCAGAGCCAAGTATCAAATCTAAATCACCATCGCCATCGATGTCCACAAAAGTTGAAGCGGTGTCTTCAAATTTTGCCATTTTATCAAATAACGTTTGATTTTGGGATGAGATGTTTTGACCTTTCAAATTAAACAGTTGAGCGGCTTGACCTTTAGCACCACCTATAAAAACTTCATCTTGTCCATCGCCATTGATATCACCATGACTCATTGTTGGTCCTTCACGAGATTGCATTTTAAAAATTAAACCTTCGTGGTCAAAATCGACATAAAAATCTTCGTTATGGCTTTCTACTTGAGGTTCAATGATTTTAAAAAGATTTGAATCTGACTGCGTTTTAGAATAAGAGTAAGTAGATGTATTTGAACTATTGTATGAGATGTTTAGACTTTGATTGGCTTTGATGTTTTTTAAGGTTTGGTATTCCGCATTTGGCCAAATGACTTGAAGTGAATCTATGTTTTGTGCATCACCCAAGCCAAAATGCATTTGATAAGTTACGGAAGACTGAAACCCACGCGTAGGCATAACTTCATTGCTGATGATTTGTTTATTAACATAAGCTTTGACTAAAGTTCCAATACCAAACACATTTGGTTTTTTAAATTTTAAATTGAGGTTGAGGTAATTTTTATTTTCAGAATTGTTTTTAAAAACAAAAGCTTCACTATCAATATTATTGACCACTAAATCTAAATCGCCATCTTGGTCTAAATCACTATAAGCGACTCCATTAGAAAAACTTTTGATGTCAAAACCAAATTCGTGGGTTTTGTTTTTAAAAGTCAAATCGCCTTGATTGACAAAAGCGTAGTTGGGAACAGGATGACTTGGCATAATATTGATGATAGAGTCTTGACCAGTTTTTTGACCTGATGTGGTCATTTTTTGATAGACTTCATCAGCAAAAAAATCAATAAAATCTTGATTGGTTAAATCTTGTTTTATTCCATTGGAAACATACAAATCTTTATACGAATCATTATTCATATCAAATAATAATGCTCCCCAAGACCAATCGGTTTTAGCGATGCCACTGAATAGTGAAATTTCTTTAAAATGACCATTGCCGTCGTTGAATTGAAGTGCATTTTGCATAAATTGGTTATAAAATCCGCGATTTATTTTGAGTTGTTGCAAATCGTAATTTTCAAAATTGGTTGTGGTTTTTAATCGGGCATCGCCTTCAGGCAACATATCGGTAGAAAATATTTCATAATATCCGTCATTGTTGATGTCAGCTATATCGGCACCCATAGATGATAAACTGATATGTTCAGTGCGGTTGGTGATATCTTCTACAAAAGTGCCGTCGCCTTGATTGATATAAAGGTAATCTCTTTCGTAAAAATCATTGGAGATGTATAAATCTTTATAGCCGTCAAGATTGATATCTCCAACCGTTACGCCAAGTCCAAACCCAATTAGGCTACCGTAGATACTTGCTTTTTCAGTAACATCAACAAATTTGCCGTTTTGGTTTTCCAACAGTTTATCACCACCACCTTTGACGTCTTCAGGCACATTCCAGTCTTTGGCTCGCAATTCTCGTTTGTTGTTAAAGCCTAAACTGGCTACTGGAATAAAACTGTTATTTAATATATACACATCCAAATCGCCATCATTGTCATAATCAAAAAACGCAGCGTGAGTTGTAAATCCCGACTCATCTAAGCCGTATTTTTCAGCTTCTTCTGTAAAGGTTAAATCACCTTGATTGATGAAGAGTTCGTTTTTTTGGTCATCGCCTTTTTGGTTGCCAGCATTGCAGACATAGATATCCAATAAGCCATCTTGATTGATATCTACAAAAGCCACGCCAGTTGACCAAGCCTTACTGCCACTAACCTTAGCTTTTTTGGTAATGTCTTCAAATTGAAAATTACCTTTATTGAGGTAAAGTTTATTTTGACCTTGATTGGCAGTAAAATAAATATCTTCAAAACCGTCATTATTGATATCACCAACGCCAACACCGCCACCATTATAAAAATATCTATAGCTAAATATGTTAAAATCTTCTTTGTTTTGAATATTATTGGCAAAATCGATTCCAGTTTGTTCACTTGTCATCAGTTTAAAAACAGGATTTTCGGGAATGTTTTTCTCTGAAGTTAGCTTTTCAGTTTGAGTATTTTTATTCTGACAACTCAGTATAATAAATATTGATAAAAAACCAAATATTCGTTTCATTTTAATAATTTTCTAATTTGTAAGCTGTCGTTATTTGACCCAAAAATAAGCCATTTTTCATTTTTAACCTTAATAGTTTCAGCTGAATTTATTCGACCTTTAAGATTCAAGTTATGATTTTTCCATACCGAAAATCTGTTGTTTTTGTATTTTAAAATCAATCCGTGATTGGCATCTAATTGACCGAGTTGTGTGTTGAGGTTAAATCGATTTCCAGTTAAAATTAATTCTGGTAAATCATCACCATTTACATCTGTATCTAAAACAGCGTTAACGGATGAAAACTGTACATCTTGTGGCAAGTTTACACTTTTAAAATTGAAGTTACCTAAATTTTTATAGAAGCTTGTTTCTAAAGTATAGACATGTTTTTTATCAGCACCATTCCAGAGTTTGGGATCAAAAACATCTTCAATTTCAGCTTTGGCGAAAGCTTTGTAGCTTCTAAATTTTTTGTTGATTGTAGGAATTTGAGCGACTAATTCGTCTTTGGTGTTGAATAAAACTTCTTTGTCTTGATGAAAATAACTCAACAGACTTTCAGCTTGTCCATTTTGATTGAAGTCGTTGAGATGCAATTTTAGAGGTTGTTCAAAACTTGCTTTTAACTTGGTGTTGGTGCCAAAGTTTCCAGCAATGATATCTTGAAGTCCATCGTGGTCAATATCTACAAAATGAATGGTATTCCACAAACCATTTGAATTTTCAAGAGCTTTGATATTTATTTTTTCAAATGAATTGTTCTTTAATTCAAAAACTTGAATTGGCATAAAATGTCCAGCAATTATCAATTCAACCTGACCGTCATTATTGAGGTCTTTAAATTGTGCATCTCTTATCATTCCTAATTGATGCGAAGATAAATATGCACGCGTAGCATCTTTAAAGCTGTTGCTTTGTTGGTTGAGTAGTAGATAACTTTTAGGCGATTGACCAAAAGTATTAAAATCTATACCTGCCCCAAGAAAAACATCAATATAACCATCTTGATTGACATCGGTTGTGGCTATGCTATTGAATTGCTGATTTAACACTGGAAAAGCCTTGTCTTTGAAGATAAACTTTCCATTATCATTAAGATATAATCTTGGTTGTAAAGCTACACCAGATTGAAATTCGTTGCCGCCAGAAATCACGATTAAATCTAAATCATTATCGTTATCAATGTCTATAAATTTTTGATCGAGATCTTCATTTTTCTCGTGGGTTCTAAAAACATCTTCTTGTTGAGATTGAAAACTTCCATCGGCTTGTTGAACAAATAATCGACTTGGTTTGAACTTGGCGTTTCCGATAAAAATATCATTTAAACCATCTTGATTGATATCAGCTATACTGACTTTTGGACCGAGATTTGCATTCATATAAGGAATGAGCGGTTGGCGACTAAATTCGTAAGATTGATATTCATAATGTTCAAATGGAATTTTTTTAGAGGAAATATTCTCAAACAAATCTGTTGAGTTTAAAATAGTGTAATCAAACTTTGAGATGGCATTTGATTGTTTCACGGTAAGTGTTTGGTTGATTTTGATGTTATTTAAACTTTGAAATTGGTCATTTGGCTAAATCACCCAAGCGGAATCTACAGTTTTGGTTTGACCGAGACCAAAATGTATTTCAGGTATTGTTGAAGACATATAACCTTGGTTCACGTAATTTTCACGAAGCATTTTTTTGCCATCTACAAATAAAACGACTTTAGTCCCAATGCCGTTTTGGTTGGGTTTGTTTCCGTCAAATTTTATTTTCAGATAGTTGGCGTTCGATAGGTTTTCATAAATCATGGCTTCGTCGTTGATGTTGTTGACGATGATATCTAAATCACCGTCATTGTCTAAGTCTGCATAAGTCGAGCCGTTAGAGTAGGAGGTTGGTTGTTTCTTCCAATGTTTAAAGGTGTCTTTAAAACTTTTGTTATCTTTATTTAAAAATAATTTGTTTTGTTTTTTGTATTTTGGAAGCTTTTCTAAAAGATTCAAATCTTTTTTTTCAAGACCTTGATTGATTTTGTTTTGATAGGTTTTATCAGAAATAAAATTGATAAAATCCATATCATTTGTCGCTCCAAAAATACCGTTGCTGACAAAAATATCGCTACTGCTATCGTTATTAAAATCGGCTACCAACGCAGACCAAGACCAATCTGTTGCAGCAACATTCTTTGAGTTAGCCACTTCACTGAAATTGAGATTTCCTTGATTGAGATGCAAGGTGTTGCTCATATATTGCGGTGCATAATTGTTTTTAAGGTATTGTTGATAGGTTAAATAAGGATATTCTGTGCCTGACACTTTGTATTCTTCTATATGTTCAGGAAGCATATCTACGGAAATGATATCGGGTTTTAGGTCATTATTTATATCAGCGATAGCATTTCCCATTGAAAAATGTGTGGTATGTCCAAGTGCATTTTGATTTTGAGAAATAATGTCTAAAAATGTTTTGTTTCTTTGGTTGATGTAGAGATAATCATTTTCAAAAAAATCGTTGCCAACATAAATATCGGTATATCCGTCTAAGTTGATGTCACTCAAGCTGAAATCTAAACCGTAACCAATTTCACTTGAAAAGATGTTGCTGTCAGCGGTAACTTCAACAAATTTATTGTTTTGATTTTTAAATATTTTGTCTCCAGCTAAGGGATTAAATTGAAGTCTTTTTTTGCCGTTGCCATAAGTGCGGTTGGGATGCAGTGAATGATTAAGGAGAAACAAATCTAAATCGCCGTCTTTGTCATAGTCAAAAAAGCCAGCTTGTTGGGCGTAGCTTGAAATATTTAGTCCGTATTTGTCAGCTTCATCTTTAAAAGTAGGAATACCTTTTTTATCAACACCTTGATTAACAAGTAATTGGTTGTAGGCTTTAGTATCGTTTAAGCCTGTAACTTGACAAATGTAAATGTCCATTAATCCATCCTGATTGATATCAACCGAAGTTGCACCAGTTGACCAATTGTTTTTTGGGATTTGAGAAGATTGGGTAATGTTTTTAAATTTTAGATTGTCTTTATTGAGATAAAGTTGGTTTGGGGTTTGATTTCCTGTAAAAAAGATATCGGGCAAGTTGTCATTATTGAAATCAGCAACAGAAACACCAGCACCATTGTAGAAATAGAGGTAATTTAAAATATTAAGTTCAGGTTTTGAAGTTAGCTTGTTATTAAACTTAATATTAGTAGATTGAGAAGTTAATACATTAAAACCTACATCTATTTTTTCTTGCCTTTGATGATTGTTTTGACACGACCAAAGCAACAGTAGTAAACCGATAACAATAAAAGGGAATTTATACATCTTAATTTTTAATTAAAAAAAGCCCTCTTGAATTGCAAAAGGGCTTTTTAAATTAATTATAAAATAACTCAAATTAATAACCAGGATTTTGTGTAAGATTTGGGTTATTTGCAACTGTTCTTTCAGGAATTGGGAACAAAACTCTGAAAGGTTCTGAAGCAGACTTCTCATTCCAAGAGTCTAAGAATTTACCAAATCTTATCAAATCAGTTCTACGGTGACCTTCCCACCATAATTCTCGACCTCTTTCGTCGATGATGTCATCTTCAGTTAAGGCACTAAGCGTTGACGCACCTCTAGAAGTTCTGATATCATTGATAATTTGAAGTGCTTCACCTTCTTGACCGAGTCTAAATAGAGCTTCGGCTTTTGTTAAAAGCACTTCTGCATATCTGATTAAAGCATAATCATTTTCAGGGGTATCTATATTCTGATAATCTGGAAGATATTTTAAGCCTCGTATCCGCTAGTTTCAAGAGTTGGACCTTCAGAAATTATAGGGCTTTCAAGTGTAAACACTAATGGATTACCATTTCTGTCTTGAAGCGGGTTACCATCGACATCATATTGTTGTCCAATTAAAAAACCAGCTTTAAGACCACTAACATCTGTAAGTCCAGGATAATCAACACCGCCTTTTCTGACATCGTTATCTTCAAATTTATTATAGAAATCTGCAATGGTTGTAAAGCCATTCCAACCGCCTGGATTTTGATTATAGTGAAGGGTCATAAGGTAACGAGAGGCAACATTTCCTCCAGGTTCACCTCTGGTATTAGCTTGTGTGAAAATTAACTCAGAACTGATTTGACCATTTTCGGGGGCAAAGTTATCATAATAATTTATGCCAGTTTCTAAGCTAAATAGACCAGTATTGATAACTTCATCACATAGGCTTACAATCTTATTAAGATCTGTGTTGTCAAAAGAAAACGGAGGAATACGATCCTCGTCTGCATAAACAGCTTTGTTTAATAATACTTTAGCGAGAAATGCACGAGCTGTAGTTTTATTTGCACGAGAAATATTAGAGGTTTCAGGTAAAAGTGTTATAGCTTCTTCAAGATTTGAGATTATAAAGTTTACGGCTTCTTCACCTTTTAAAGTAACAGGTACGTCGCCTAAACTGTCTAGATTTTCTCTAAAAGGCACTTGACCGAATAAATCGTTAATGTAAAATATAAACCAAGCTTGCAAAAATAAAGCCTCACCTCTTTCTTGACCTTCAGCAATTTCTAAAGCTTCAATAGATCTAAATACACCACCAGACAAATCATTGAATGTGTTTAAAATAAAATTATTATCATTTGCCCAGGTATGTTGGTGCAATACACGCCAAACACCGTTATCATCCCAGTCACCACCTCGTGTTGGTCCGATAACTTCATCACTTGAATGTTCTTGAAGGGCAAATATTAAATCTTGAGTTGCAAAACCTCTTAAAACGGTATAATTTGCATCTACAAGTTGTCTCGCATCAACTAATCCTAGAGAAGTTTCTTTATTTATACTACTTCCGAGATCTCTTTCTAAATCTGTACAGCTCGTTAAAACTAAGATCTTGCACAAAAATGTTGATAAAAATATTCTTTTCATAATTTTTTCTTTAAATATACAATTTTTAATTAAAATGAAACATTAATACCTAATGTATAGGTTCTAGCTCTTGGATAAGATAAGTAATCTATACCAAAAGAGGGCACACCATTTAATGTATTACTGGTATTGACCTCTGGGTCAAAACCGCTATATGGCGTGATGACAAATAAATTCTGACCTGTGGCATAAATTCTTAAATTCTTAATATATTGAGGTAATAAACCAGCATCAAAATTATAACCAACAGTTAAATTACTCAGGCGAATAAAATCACCAGATTCCAAAAATCTTGTAGAAACTGCATTTGCAAGATCTGGGTTTTCACCATTTCCAACCAAATCTGACAATATATTTCTGGCAGTCAAGTTGTTTTTAGCTAAGACATTGGCAGTGTTGTTATAAATCTCATGACCATAGGCACCGTTCATATTAACTGCCATATCCCAATTTTTGTAGCGAACGTTGGCATTTAAACCTACTAAAATGTTTGGGTTGGGATCTCCCACAAATCTTTTATCAGCTTCAGTAGATGCATTTGTCGTCGTACCACCGTCAGCAGTCAAGTAAGTTGGATTACCATCTGCATTCACTCCAGCATAAACTGGCATATAGAAAGAATTTATAGGTTCACCATCATCAATTCGTTGAGAAACAGCACCAGTTAGACCTTGTCCAAATATCGTACCAATATCAATCGGAGCGCCTGTGAAATCTTGTAATTCATTTTTAAGAAAAGAAATGTTTCCACCAAGTGTAAAACTCCATTCTTCGGTATTGACAACATCTCCAAATAAGGTTAATTCAAGACCTTGATTTTGAACTGTACCATCTATATTTTCCCATCTTCTAGTGCCAGGAGGTGCAGGCTGTATTGGATCAACTAAAAATAAAAGTTTATCGGTATCTCGTTGAAATACATCAATAGATCCAGATAATTTATTGTCTAAAACAGCAAAGTCAACACCAATATTTATGGTTTCATTAACTTCCCATTGTAAATCTGGATTAGCGGCTGTTTCTTGTTGGGCAATAGTGTTGCCTTGTCCATCATTTCTTATGACAAATCTCTCATCAGCAAGACCTGCAGGGAAATTTTGGTTTCCAGATTGTCCCCAACTTGCTCTCAGTTTGAGTTGGTCAAAAAAGTCAGGGGCAAAATTTTCTTCATTAATTTTCCAAGCTTCAGACAAATGCTGGGAAATATCCCCATTCATTATTGTCGCCAAATTTGTTTGATCCATCAGCTCTAAAGGTAGCCGTTAAGGTATATTTTCCGTAGGCGTCAAAAATTGCACGACCAAAGTATGACTCTAGGTCTGCTGTGGGTGCTTTAAATGATTCTATGACTCTTTCATTAAATCCATTTAAGAAATCATTTTCATTACCTGGGTCTAATGATATATTTTCACCAATAGCAGAATATCCTCTCGAGGACGTTTGCTGGAAACCATAACCTGCTAAAACTTGAATTTTAAAATCCTCATTGATTTCTTTATTATAGTTTAATGTATGCTCAATAAGTTGGGTATAGAGAATTTTATTTGAATTTGAGGCTAAACCTCTATTCCAAACAGTTTGTAAATCATAATTTCTAGAGATGCTTGTTCTGTTGTTAGACTCAGAACGGTCAACACCAAAATTCAGTTTATAATCTAGACCATCAATAATCTCAAATGTTGCAGAAATATTACCAACAATTCTTGAAGTTTCTTCTTCAATATTTGTGTATTCTGATAGTGCAAGTGGGTTAAAACTCAAAGCTGGTCCTAAATCATCACTTGGTGCATTTAAACTCTGTCTAAAGGTTCCATCATCATTGAACAAAGGTACTGTAGGATTCCAAAAGAGGGCTGCACCTATAAGGTTTCCTTCAAAGCCAGCATTATTAGTTATTGGTGCTCTTTTGTCTTTAACATAACTTGCGATTAGATTTACATCCACTTTAAGCCTATCGTCTTCTAAGAAACGGTATGAGTTGCTTAAAGATGCCGTATAATTTTGAATTTGAGATTTGTTAACAACTCCCTCTTGATCTAATGCAGAAAGCGAATAACGGTATTTGCTTTTTTCGCCACCACCAAGAATAGTCAGGTTGTGGTTAGCAGTTTGGGCTGTTCTAGTAATCGCATTTAAGGCATCAACATCGGCTCCTCTATCAACAAAACCTGTAATGCCTTCGGTTTGTAATGCGTTTCTAAAACCACCTGCACTTAAGACATCAACTTCATTAGCAACTTCAGAGACCCCAAAAGTACCAGAATAAGTAATTTTTGGTTCACCAAATTTACCTTTTTTAGTGGTTATAATAATTACACCATTAGCTCCACGAGACCCATAAATAGCTGTTGCAGAAGCATCTTTCAGTATTGAAATACTTTCTATATCACTTGGGTTTATAAAGTTTAACGGGTTTTTGTTTGAAGTTGAGCACAGCCTAAAATCAGCAGTACCAGCTGATGAATCTTCACCATTAATCAACATGCCATCGACGACATATAGTGGATTATTGCCAGCTCTTAAAGATGCACCACCACGGATTCTAATGTTGGTATCACCACCAGGCTCACCACCAGATGTAGTTACTTGAACCCCTGCAGTTCGACCTTGTAAAAGATCTGTGGCATTGGTTTGCACACCTTTATTAAAGTCTTCGGCACTTACGGTTTCTACGGCACCAGTCCGATCTTTTTTGGTGGTTGAGCCGTAACCTACTACGATGACCTCGTCGAGTTTAGCGGCGTCTTCTTCGAGTTTGATGTCAATGGTTGTTTGTCCATCAACAGCTACTTCTTGGGTTTTGAAGCCAATGTAGCTAAAAACTAAAGTTGCATTTTCGGCAACTGTTAAGGTATAGTCACCGTCAAATCCAGTAACTGTCCCATTTTGGGTTCCTTTTTCTAACACATTCACGCCAGGTAATGGTCCCATTTTGTCGGAGACCACACCTGTCACTAGACTGTAACAGCATAGCGGTGCTAAACAGCATCGCTATAATGTAAAAAGCGTGTTTAAGTAACATTTTTTTCATTTTATTTAGGTTTAGAATTATACATATTAAATTGATATTAAAAGCTATTTTAATTGATATTAAAAGCTATTTTAATTGATTTTAAAAACTATGGATTGATAGGGTTGTAATTTAATATACGTTAACGTTTTCGTAACAAATTTATAATTATTTATCAATATATCATAATTTTTTTGCATATCAAATTCGTAATCAATAACGTTTTCGTTTTTAGAAAAGTTTAAAAATACTACAATCATCTGATAACCAAGCGTTTTGGTGTAAGCGTAAACATTTTTATTATTTTCTTCAAATTCTTCAAATCTTCCATAAGTAAACACATCGTGCTCTCTTTTGAGTGATAGAATGGTTTTGTAATAGTTTAAAATTGATTCAGAATTATTAGCTTGCTGTTGAACATTTATTGTTTTATAATTTGGATTAACTTGAAACCATGGCGTATGTTTTGAAAAACCTGCATTGTATTCACTATTCCATTGCATTGGTGTTCTGGCATTGTCTCGACCTTCGTTGTTTATCATTTGTATAGCTACATCTTTGCTAAACTTTTGCGTTTCTAAGTTTTCAAAATAGAAATTGCGTGATTGTATGTCGTTAACTTCATCGATGTTTTTTAAATTGATATTGGTCATACCAATTTCATCACCTTGATAAATATTTAAAGTTCCGTTTTGTGTTGCCATAAGCGTAATAAGCATTTTTGCGGATTCTTTATGGTATTTTTTATCATCGCCAAAGCGAGATACAAGTCGAGCAAAATCGTGATTTCCTAAAGCATTTACAATCCAACCACCTTTAGTCATTACGTTATGCCAATTTCTGAATATTTTTTTGATGTTGATTAAGTCAAATTCAGATATTTCTTCATATTTACCGTTTACGATATTGTTTTCTAAAATATCAAAATGGTATATCATGTCAAGCTCTTCACGGTCTTCACCGACATAAAGATGTGCATTGTCTTGAGTTACACCAACGCCTTCACCCATAGAAAAAGCATCATAATGTTTCATAACTTCTTCATGCATCTCATGTAAATATTGGTGTATATTTGGTCCGTTGGCATAGTGGTTTTCTATGATTTTTCTAAAACCAATTTTCGGATCTATATCTTGAAAACTTAAATCTTTAGACAGTAAGGTTACTACATCCATTCTAAACCCATCAATACCTTTGTTTAACCAAAATTTCATCACTTCATAAATCGACTCTCTCACTTTTGGGTTTTCCCAATTTAAATCTGGTTGATATTTTGTGAAAAGGTGTAAATAATATTCACCTGTGTTTTCATCTAAGGTCCAAGCTGATCCACCAAAAAAAGAAGGCCAATTATTTGGTGGACTTCCATCGGGTTGAGGTTTTTTCCAAATATAAAAATCTCTATAAGGATTATTTTTACTCTGTTTAGCTTGCTTAAACCAATTGTGCTCAACCGAAGTGTGATTTGGTACAAGGTCAAGAACGATTTTTAAATCCTTTTGATGTGCCTCACTCAATAGCTCATCAAAATCTGACATTGTACCAAACTCCGGCATTATTGCACAATAATCACTCACATCATAACCATTATCTTTATTTGGAGATTGAAAAATTGGGCTAATCCAAATAATATCGACGTTTAAGGATTTTATATAATCTAATTTTGCTGTAATTCCTTTAATATCTCCTATGCCGTCAGCATCACTATCATAAAAACTTCTCGGATATATTTGGTAAATTACACCTTTTTTAAACCAGTTTAAGTTCATAAATTTTATCTAAAACGATTTCGTTTTTATCTTTGTCAATGCTAATTAACTAAATATTTGTATTAGTTTTACAGTTGATTAATGTAAAATTATAATGTAAACGTTTGTATTATTAGATATTCATTAAAAGGCATTAAAAATTATTAATATCTCAATAGAATGGCATCAGAAATTAACAATAGAGTAAGATTAGAAGATGTGGCTCGAGCTTTGAAAGTTTCTATAGCAACAGTGTCAAGAGCGATGTCTGATAGTAATCGGGTCAAACCAGAAACCAAAAAAAGAATTTTGGATGTGGCGAAGCAAATGGGCTATAGACCAAATCAAATTGCTAAAAGTTTGAGTTCTGGTAAAACTAATATTTTGGGTGTCATTATTCCACGATATGATGAGCCTTTCTTTATTGAAGTTTGCCGTGGTATAGATCACTTTGCTAGAAAACATAACTATCGCATTTTGATAAGTTCATCTAGAAATTCTTTTAATTATGAAAAAGAAAACGTTTTAGCCTTTGAAAAGGGAACTGTTGATGGTGTTGCTATGAGTTTTACACATGACACTCATTCTTATGAACATGTAGAAGAGCTGATTGAAAGAAAAATGCCGTTGGTTTTATTTGATAATATCAATAAAAAAATAGATGGTGCAGGACACGTCAAAATCGATGACTTTAGTTCAGCTTTTAATGCTGTTGAAGAACTTATCAAACGCGAAAATAGATATATTGGTTATATAGGAGGTACTTCCAAAAAAAGTGTGTTTAATCAACGATTTGATGGATTTGTAAAAGCCCATGACAAATATCAAAAACCTTTTAAAGAAAAGCACTTGCTCAATTGCAAATCATATCATCAAGAACATGAATTTCACGAAGTTTATAATTTTTTGTCTAAACTTGACGATATGCCTGATGCTTTTTTTTGCTCAACGGACAATTATGCTATTTTATGTATAAAATCATTGACTAAACTTGGATATCGAGTTCCTAAAGATATTGAAGTCATAGGTTTTGGTAATTTACATTACAGTAGCATGTTTATACCTGAATTGACTTGCGTATCACAACCTAGTTTTAAAATGGGGGAAAATATAGCTGAAATGCTATTAAATAAAATTGACAAAGGCTATTATATTTCAGACTCAAACCCACACAACGAAATTGTTTTACCAACCAAAATTGTGTATCGCGATACTACGCGATAATTTATTCTGATGAAGCTCTTTTGATAAGCGAAGTAGGTTGTATAAATCGTTTTGGTTTAAGAGACTTGTCTTCTATGCTTTCTAATAAAATTTTGACGGTATTTTCTCCTAATTCAATAGCATGTTGAGACACTACACTCATTTTAGGATAAGCGTATTTGGCTAATAATCCATCTGTAAAACCAACTATAGCTAAATCCTTTGGAATATTTATGTTATGGTGTTTTGCTGTGTTTATAGCTATGGCAGGTGCAGTTTCGTCTAAACCTATTAGAGCATCAAAGGATTCATTTTTAAAAAAATCATCAATTTTAGTTTCGGCATCTTTGGCTTCATTTATCATAAGTGTTTTAACGCTCATAGAATTTTGTGTTGCAGATTTCATAACCCCTTGAAGCCTTGCAACGCTTACGCTTAGATGCGGTATTGTAGAAACTACAGCTATTTTTTTTCGTTTTTGATTTTTTAGATATTCAAAAACCCCTTGTGCGACCTTGTTGTCGTCAACTAAAACTTTATGGCAATCAATTTCATCAGTTACTCGGTCAAATAATACTAAAGGATTTTCTATGCTTTTAAAGTGCTTAAAGTCTTCTTTAATCTGAGTTTCTTGGCTTAAAGTCGCAATTACTCCGTCAACTTTATTGTATTCCAACATTTCGAGATATTCTCTTTCTTTGTCTAAAGATTCATTCGTCAAGCAAATGATGATTTTGTAACCTTTTTTACTGGCTTCTTGCTCAATACCATGCAAAACTTTGGCGAAAAAATGGTTGAGAATATTTGGAATTAAAATACCAATGGTCAAGGTCTTATTTCGCTTTAAACTTACTGCAACAGGATTAGGCTTATAGCCATAAAGCTTTGCCAATTCCTTAACCCGCTTAATGGTTTTGGTGCTGATTTCTGAGCTGTTATTCAAGGCTTTAGAAACCGTAGAAACCGAAACATTGAGTTCCTTAGAAAGTTGCTTAAGGGTGGTTTTTTGCTTCATTATTATTAATAAAAAAGATATTACAAAATTAACATAAATAAATTAAGATGAATTTAAAACTTTATAAACGGTTAAAAATACGTAAAAACTTTCACATTTTAATTGTGTGATATCTTAATGCTTAAAAATATCTTGATAGAGTTAAACCAAGATAAGATTGAGACTTAGCGTCTTTATTTTCTTTCGTATTAAAATGATATGAAACTTCAATACTATTCCTTTTCCAACGGTAAAAACACTTAAGTTTTAATAAAAATAGGTGGTTTGTGGTGTTTTTGGTAAAAACCGCATTGTCATTAAACAAATGTCCTTCAATAAGTGCATTGTAAAACACATAACGATAGTATGTCCCAAAATTAACAAACCATTCTTTGTCGTGGTGTTTCGCTAATCCTATATATGAGTTTTGATTTAATTTATGATGACTTCCCCAAAACAATTCTAAACCATTTTGAATATAAATATCTTTTGTGCCTAACTTAACTGCAGAATAACTGATCAACCTGTTATTCCAAAACCCTTTTTAGTACTGAACCCCCAAATTACTATGAAAATCATTGGGAATTTGAAGATGCCAACTTGGAAGTTGCTCACCGATCAGTTCATGGTAATTACGTTGGACTTTATCAGCTAAAGATTGAGATCCAGTCAGACCCATTTCTAATTGCAAAGACCAAATATCATTTGCTGTAGAATGCGTAAACTCTGTTTTTAAAAACAACCAACCTGCAAACGGACGATCAAATCTCGCGGTGTCTGGCAATGATTTTTTATTTGGTGTATAAATATTTTGACCTATGGTGAAGTTTAAAAATTGATGCTTATCGTCTTTTCTTTTTAGACCGAAACCAAAACTCAAATGGTTACCTGCCGAATAATATCGATCGGTAATGAAATACAAATCGTTGTCGTGCGTAAAACTGATTTTATGGTTGATGCCTTGAGCATATAGATTATACAGAGATAGATTGATGAAAACAAAAACGATATAAAAAATTTTAGATAAACCCAAATTAACATTGTGTTTTTTAGAAACGCCAAAGTTGTAATTAAAACTTTAAATAATCTTTAAAGTTTAGATTAAAATTTATTATTTTAACAAAAAAATATACGATGAAAAACAAAAGAAATTTCAGGTTACACTGATTTAAATCTCGATGACTTATTTTTGTATCCAAACCAAGAAAAACTTATCCTATTCTAAAATTTTTATATAATTTCACAAACAGTTTATATACTAAAAATTCACTTATGAAAACTTTATTTTTATCCCTTTTTGCGTTATTTGTTTTAACTTCTTGTCAAAATAATAAAAATCAAAAAGAAGAACAATCAACCAAAACAACTGAAAAAACAGAAAAAAATATTGAAGGAACCAAGACTATTATCAATAAGATTGCTGATGCTTACGGTTTTGAACATTGGCCTAAAGTTGAAAAAGTTGAATTTAGTTTTGTAGCCAAATTAGGTAAAGAAGAAACGATAAGACACTGGATATGGTATCCTAAAAAAGAACAAGTAATTTTGGTCAATGAAAATGAAAGAATTTCTTATAAGCGAAACAATATTATGGAAGAATTTGTAAAAACTGATAAAGCTTTTGTCAACGATAGTTTTTGGTTGTTGTTTCCTTTTCATTTAGAATGGGATGTTTTTAATCATGAAGTAATTGAAAATCAAAAATCGCCTATTCAGCAAAAAGAAAGCACAAAACTCATTGTAAAATATCCTGATAAAGGTGGATACACACCAGGCGATCGATACGATGTTTATCTCGATGAAAATCACCACATTATAGAATGGGCGTATTATCCAAGTGGTCAAGATAAACCCGCATTAATCAATACCTTTGAAGACCTATCAAATTTTGATGGTATAAAAATCAATATTTTACACCGTAATCCTGAAACAGGTTTTCAACTTAACTTTAGAGATGTAAGTATCAATTAATATGATGTATCAAAATAACCTAGAATTTGCACAGACTAACGATAAAAACGATAGTTTAAAACAATTTAGAAATCAATTTCATTTTCCTAAAAATCAAGAAGGTAAGAACAAAATTTATCTCTGCGGAAACTCTCTCGGGCTTCAACCCAAATCTACTTCTGATTATATTCAACAAGAATTAAAAGATTGGTCTGAGTTAGCTGTAGATGGTCACACCGATGCCAAGCATCCTTGGAAGCCATATCATGAATTTTTGTCTAAACCTATGGCAGACATTGTCGGAGCAAAAGAAAGCGAAGTGATTATTATGAATACCTTATCCGTCAATTTGCATTTGATGATGGTGTCGTTTTATCAACCCGCTTCAAAACGCTATAAAATTGTTATAGAAGCCGATGCTTTTCCGTCTGATTTATACGCCGTTGAATCTCAGTTAAAATTTCACGGCTACAATCCCAATGATGCTTTAATTCTTTGGAAACCAAGAGAAGATCAGCATTATTATTTAGAAGACTTTGATAAAATTATTCAAGATCAAACCGATGAAATCGCCTTGGTTTTGATCGGCAATACCAATTACTATACCGGGCAAAATTTTGATATGCAACACATCACTGATTTATGCCACCAAAACAACATCACAGTAGGTTTTGATTTAGCACATGGTGTTGGTAATATTCATCCCAATTTGCACAACTTAGGCGTTGATTTTGCCGTTTGGTGCACCTATAAATATCTCAATTCTGGTCCAGGAAGTCTTGGTGGCTGTTTTGTGCATGAAAAACATCATAAAAGAGATTTAAAACGCTTTGCAGGTTGGTGGGGACACGACAAGTCCACACGATTTAATATGCGACAGGATTTTAAACCAATCCCAACAGCTGAAGCATGGCAATTGAGCAATCCGCCGATTTTATCTATGGTCGCAATTAGAGCTTCACTCGATATGTTTCAAAAAGCGGGTTTCGATAATGTGGTCAAAAAGTCAAAAGATTTAACTGGTTTTTTAGAGTTTTTATTATTAGAATTAAATGATAAGAACTTAAAAATTATCACGCCACAAAATCCTGATGAAAGAGGTCGCCAATTATCAATCCAATTTCTCGATGCTGACAAAAGCTTGTTTGATAAACTTACCAAAGCTGGCGTTGTAGCCGACTGGCGTGAACCGCAAGTGATACGCGTAGCACCAGCACCGCTTTATAACAGTTTTGAAGACGTTTACCAATTTGTTCAAATCTTAAAAGACCTCAGATATGCAAGATAAACATTTGCTCATCGTTGGTGCAGGATTATGTGGCTCGTTATTAGCCTTAAAACTCGCCCAACATGGTTACAAAATCACTCTAATTGAAAAACGATTAGATTTACGCAGTGCAGACATTTCTGCTGGACGCTCAATTAATTTAGCCTTTTCAGATCGTGGCATCAAAGGCATAAAACGCGTTGGTCTTGAAGATAAAGTCAAATCGCTTTGCATTCCTATGCGTGGTAGAATGCTACACGATAAAGAATCTAATACAAAATTCTCAGCCTACAGCGGTCAAGACGATAATTACATCAACTCTATTTCAAGGTCTGGTCTCAATGCATTACTGCTTGATGAAATTGAAAAACACGACAATGTCAAATTGATATTTCAAGTTGCATGTCAAAGCGTTGATGTTGAAAATGCTAAAGCTAATTTTAAAAATGAAAAAACCGACGAAGATTTTGAAATTCAAGCGGATTATATCATTGGCACCGATGGTGCAGGTTCTGTGGTTAGACAAGCTTTAATGAAAAACAGAGATTTGCGTTTTAGTTTTTCTCAGAATTTCTTAACCCACGGTTATAAAGAATTGAGTATTTCACCTAAAGATGGTCAACATCAAATTTATAAAAATGCTTTGCATATTTGGCCACGAGGAGAAAATATGCTGATTGCCTTACCGAATTTGGACGGTAGCTTTACGGTAACTTTGTTTCTTGCTTATGAAGGTGGACAATACAATTTCAATAATTTGACCACACCAGAAATCGTTGAAGAATATTTTCAAAAAGATTACCCTGATGCTTTAGAATTGATGCCGCATTTGGCTACTGAATTTTTTGAAAACCCAACAGCGGCACTTGGCACAGTAAGATGCTCGCCTTGGACTTATAAAAAAACACTGATAATGGGTGATCTTGCTCACGCCATAGTGCCGTTTTACGGTCAAGGGATGAATGCGTCTTTTGAAGATGTAGCGGTGTTTGATGATATCTTGCAGGAAACCAATTTCGATTTAGACCAAGCTTTTCAAAAATTTAGTCAAAACCGAAAACAAGATGCCGATGGTATAGCCGATTTGGCTTTAGATAATTTTCACGAGATGAAAGCCCATACTGCTCAGGAGTTGTTTTTACAGAAACGTGAATTAGAATTAGCTTTTGAAAAAGAATTCCCAAACGATTATGCGTCTAAATATTCTCTGGTGACTTTTAATGAAAACATCGGTTATCAAGAAGCCAAAGTGCGCGGTCGTGTTCAGGATAAAGTGATTTTGTATTTGTTAAAAGAAGGTCATTTGCCAGAACATTTGAGTTTAAAAGAAAAATTAGAGATTGTCAAAAAACAAACCAGCAGTTATTTAAAGGATGAAGTGATAAACGTTTAAGAATCTTAGTGAATTTACGCTCCTGTCTGCCCTATTTGATTTTGGGAAGGTTAGCGAAAAAAAATAATTTTAAAATTTTTATTTCGTATTTTTATACTCGAGTTATATTTATATAGTGAATATTAAAAAGGTAAAATATGAATTACAAAATATCCTTTCAGGAAAGAGCGACTCTCGCCATGATACAATTATCCAAGCAGTAGCCAATTACCATAGAAATGGCTAGGAAGCAAGCAAAATGGCTCAAAGAGAATTCAATAACAAAACACAACACAAGGAAATCAAATAAAAATATATAAAAACTCAGCGTCTTTGCGCCTCTGCGAGAAAATTATTTTATGAACAAAACAAATACCATATCCCAACAACTCGACACCGCTGCCACCACAGCATCACCAATCGCTCAACCTTCTGAAACCGTCAAATTTTCATTAGAAGAAGCCTACAAGATTCAAAAACAGTTGGTTGAACACCGTTTAGATAGAGGTGAAACTATTACAGGTTATAAACTCGGTTTTACCAGTAAAGCTAAAATGCAACAAATGGGCGTTGACGATTTAATTTGGGGCGTGTTGACCAATGCTATGGAAATTAAACCCGATGAACACATCGATTTAAACCAATACATTCACCCGAGAGCAGAACCGGAAGTGGCTTTTAAGGTTTCAAAACCCATCAACCGTCAGTTAACCATAAAAGAATTACCACAATATATCGATAAAATGACAGTCGCTATTGAAGTCATCGATTCGAGATATAAAAATTTTAAGTTTTCTTTGGAAGATGTCATTGCAGATAATTGTTCTTCAATTGGCTATTGCATTGGGCAGTGGCAAGATTTAAAAGAAGATATCACCAATTTACCTATTCAATTAAAATTTAATGATGAGACTGTCCAAAGCGGAATGACTCAAGCTATTCTTGATAACCCGTATCAATCTGTCATCGAGCTCTCTCGTCTCGCTTCAGAAAACAACCTTGTGCTACAACCTGGTCAAATTATTCTGGCTGGTGCCGCCACCGCCGCAGAATGGTTAAAACCCGAGCTTAAAGTTACAGCGGAGTTGCAAGGTTTTGGTGAGGTTGGGTTTTGGACTTAAAATATTCACATTTATTAAATTCTTTGCTAGAGAAATTAATACAAATTGAACATATTTGAAATAATTGTATCTTTGAATTATGCAAAAAATTGGTAACATAGAAATTCGAGTCGTAGGAAAATCGGGAAACAAACGTTTAAGTCCTGAAAATTATGATATAAAACATATTTCAGCAATTTTGAATAATGTTGAAGATTTGTTATACCCTAAAAATAAGAAAGATAGACCAATAATCACCTATGATATTCAAGAGGGTTCTGTAAGGCATTTATTTAAAACAAGCATGCAAACAATAATCGGGTTTAGTGCTATACTTAGTCAAATACAAGCGAATAACTCTATTGATTTTTTAGAATTAAAAACGGCGAGAGCTATAGAAAATATTCAAAATTTATCTCTGCAAAAAAACTATGAATTTCAAATTAAAACTTCATTCAACACTGATTATGAATTGATCATAAATCCCTCAACTAAATATTTTAGAACCGAAAACATTTGGGTTGAAGCAGAATTTTATTTTTATGGCACTTTAAAAGATGCTGGTGGAAAAAGTAAGGCTAATATTCATCTGGATACTGAAGATTATGGCTATTTATCAATTGAAACTGGGGAGAAATTTTTAAAGAAGAGAGAAGATAATTTACTTTATAGAGACTTTGGGGTTAGAGTTAGTGGTAAACAAAACATTGATACAAGTGAGATTGATACAAAGTCATTGTCTTTATTAGAATTAATTGATTATCAACCAAAATTTGATAAGGACTATCTAAATTCATTGATTAAAAACGCAAAGAAAAGTTGGAGAAATATTAATGCTGATGAATTACTGTTAAACCTAAGAGGGGAATATGAAGCATAGCGTTCTATTAGATACAAGTTTTTTTATCAGATTACTTAATGATGAAGATCCACTTCATTCAAATGCCGTAAACTATTTTAAATATTTCTTAGAAAAAGATGTTGTCTTAAAAGTTTCTACCATAAGTATTGCTGAATATTGTGTTTTTGGAAAACTTGAAGATTTACCTTTAAAAAATGTTCAAATTTTACCATTTAATCTTAAAGATGCTGAAAGAACAGGTGAGTTTGCCAAAATTATTTTTACAGCAAACAAAGTCGAATTAGAGAAATTATCGCCACGAGCAATTATACCTAATGATTCAAAACTTTTTGCTCAATCTGATTTAGATAAAAGCATTAGTCATTTTGTGACTTCTGACTAAAATACCTCGATTTGTTTAGACCATTATCAGTTGATTCTTAGTTGATTTTTTAGGGGTTTGGTCAAGTTATATTTGGTTGAGTAATTGGTTTTGAATAAATGCAACAGCTATTTTTAGGTAGCTGTTTAAATTCAACTTCATTGATTTTATTAATATATAAACAATATTAATTTTTGAATTTACTTTCAATCATTTTACCAACTTTTTTTTGGTATTCTTGAGCTTTCATATAAGATATAATTTTTCTATTATCAGTAAACTCTTCTAAGTTTATAATATTTTGATTTGTTTCTTTTAATTCAACTAATTTAAATTTAGCTATACTATTCTCCATCATTACAATTAATCCAGGTAAGTTACCAAACCTAAATGGGCCGCCTTTTAAATTTATTTCTGGACATATCCATAAACTAATGTCTTTAGATTTTCTTCCTAATTTAATATTTTCTTTAAATTCAGGTATAACTCGTATACAATTATAGTTTCCAATCTTTTTTTTCTTACCAGTAAAATGCCAGTCTATAACATCTTCATCTAAAACTGTAACAAATTTATCAGTTTCATAGTAGAAGTAGATTTTATTTTTTAAAACCAATAGATTTTCATCTATTCCAATGTTTGATAATGCAGATGTTTTATAATATTGGTTTTTATTTTCATCAATACTTAATCTGTTAGGAATTTTATAAAAATAATCGTTTTTATTACATATAATTTCAATAGACAAACTATTGCTATATTCACTAATTTGATTATTCATTCTTTTAATAACGTAATTGTATTGAGAATCTTTTTTTTTGTTAAGTTTTAATTTTTTGATTTCAACTATATTGTATTTAGCCAAATAATTTTGGCTAAATGTAATATTGAATAAAAAAAAAGTTATAACAAAAAATAATTTATAAAACATCTGCAAAAGTATTAACCATTAATTGTTACTTCAAATTCCGATAATCCACCAGCGCCCATACAGTCTCAATAAAAATTAAAATAGTTAGCGTTCATTTCAGCCTGACTATCTCCATATTCTTCGCTTATACGATATGCTTTTTCTGCAAGAGCATCGCAGTCTTCTTGAGATTCAATGCTACTATTAATTGAAAATCCACTAGTTGACAATGTAAACACCGCCAACATCAAAAATAGCATAATTTTTTTATAATAAAAAATATGTTAAAACATATAAAATTATTTTTTATTTACAGATAAAAAATTAAATTAGCCAAAAAAGAGAACTATTTTAATAATAATAGTTCTTATTGTAAATTATAACAGAATTGTATGTATTCATAAGTCGGTGAAGCGAGGTGAATTATAACTCACAGTCAGTGCGTATTGTTAAATAATAATAATACGTACTGAATGTACAAACTGAATGTACAAGAAGATATCCTAAGTAAGGATGTGCCTAGTTTTTTGGGTAGTACATTAGCATATGTTCAACTTAATGGAGCATCTTCTCAAGTTGCTAATGTGATTTATCCAGTAACGCCACCAATCTTATGAAACAAGTCAAATATTAATTAAATAATACAGAATGCTGAACTTATCAATTTTGGTCGAACAAAGTGCAAAAAGAAATCCCAATAAGCCCGCATTGAGCCTTGGCGATTTGACTTTAAGCTATAAAAGTTTTCACGAGAAAGTGTGTCAAACGGCCAATTTCCTATCAAAAAGTGGAATTGGCTATGGCGACAAAGTTGCCTGTTGTGTCCAAATTTACCGCAATATCCCATCCTATTTTTCGGGATTTTAAAAACGGGTGCCACCGTAGTACCATTGAGTGTTTTGCTGAAACCTGATGAGATTGCTTATTATCTTTCTGATTCCGAAAGTGTCATGTTTTTCTGTTTTGTCGGGACCTCTGATATTCCAATGGGAAAATACGGGAAAGAGGGATTTGACATGACCGATTCTTGTAAGCAGTTCATAAGCATTGGTAATCTATCAGATGACATCCGGAATTTTGATGATTTAATTAAAAACGAAGACACTGTTTTTGAATCCTACAGGACTTCGTCTGAAGATACAGCGGTCATCATCTATACATCCGGCACTACAGGACAACCAAAAGGAGCCGAGCTTTCCCATCTCAATCTTTTTAGCAACGCAGAAATCGCTACAGAAATTATAGGATCTTCAGATTTTGAAGCTCAGATGATGGCGTTACCATTATTTCACATTTTTGGTCTAACCGTTACGCTGTTTGCCGGGATTCGAAAATCACTCCACATGATCTTACTGCCAAAATTCGATGCTAAAACTGTGTATCAAAATATTAAGCAGTTTAATATCAAAATTTTTGTAGGGGTGCCGTCCATGTACTGGGCAATTTTGAATGAGGAGGATAATGAAGAAAATAGAAATATCATTAAAAACTTGAGGATCTGCGTTTCTGGTGGTGCATCTCTTCCTGTCAAGATCATTGATGAATTTGAAGAACGTTTTGGAATCCCCATGATAGAAGGTTATGGAATGTCAGAAGGTTCGCCGGTGGTCACATTTAATCAAATGGAAATAGGCAGAAAGCCAGGGTCTATTGGAACACCCATCTGGGGCGTTGACGTAAAAGTAGTGGATGAAGACGGCAACGAACTTCCAGTAGGAGAAAAAGGTGAACTCATCTATCGCGGTCCCAATGTGATGAAATCCTACTATAAAAAAAGCAAAGAAACCGAAGAGGCACTAAAAAATGGTTGGCTCTATTCTGGCGATATAGCCATAAAGGATGAAGACGGATTTTTCTTCATCGTTGACCGGAAAAAAGATCTGATCATTCGGGGTGGAATGAATGTCTATCCCCGGGAAGTCGAAGAGATTATGTTGAGACATCCAGATATTTCTATGGTCGCTGTTGTCGGAATTGATGATGAAAAATTAGGTGAAGAGGTCAAAGCTTTTGTAGTAAGGAAAAAAGACAGTTCAGTTTCCGAAGAAAGTATAAAACAGTGGACAAAGGAGAGAATTGCTAGTTACAAATATCCAAGGTCTATTGAATTTGTAGATGAACTCCCAATGAGTGCATCGGGAAAGATTCTTAAGAAAGAACTCAGGAATAAGTGATTATGGAAGTCCTTGAAGTCATAGAAGCCAATACTGCGGAGATTGAAAGTATCTACGAGTTACAGAAGAAAAACCAGTTTTCTGTAGGCAACACAAATGTTTCAGCCCGAAAAGCAAAATTAATACGCTTGCATGATGCCATTATCAAGTACAAACCTGAAATCAGAGAGGCTCTTTATAATGACTTTGGCAAACACCCGTCAGAGGTTGACCTTACTGAAATTTATCCGATTACTAGCGAAATCAATCACGCTAAGCGAAGATTAAAAAAATGGCTGGGATCGAACAGAAAAAAAACACCTATCGCCCTATTTGGAGCGAGTTCACGAATCAAATACGAACCCAAAGGCGTTGTCCTGATTATATCGCCTTGGAATTTCCCTTTCAATTTGACGTTCGGGCCTCTGGTATCCGCAATAGCGGCAGGCAATTGTATAATGATTAAACCATCCGAAATGACTCCTCATTCCTCTGGTTTGATCAAAAAAATCATTTCTGAAATATTTGATGAGGACGAAGTTGCTGTTGTAGAAGGAGGCGTTGAAACTTCTGAAAAACTGTTATCGCTCCCTTTCAATCATATTTTCTTCACAGGCTCTCCGGCTGTGGGTAAGAAAGTAATGAGTGCCGCATCCAAACACCTAACATCAGTTACGCTGGAATTAGGAGGTAAATCACCAACGATAGTTGACGAAACGGCAAATTTAAAACTTGTCGCAAAACGAATCGCATGGGGTAAATTCCTCAATACCGGACAAGTATGTATAGCTCCGGATTACGTATTGGTACATGAGAGTGTGCAAGAAGCGTTGGTTTTAGAATTACAAAAAAGAGTAGGCATGTTATACTCTGAAGAACCTGCTAAAAATACTTCTTATGCTAGGATTGTAAATAAGAAACACCATAACCGATTAACGCAACTCATTGAAGATGCCATCAGCAAAGATGCAAGAATCGTCGTAGGTGGAGAAAGCCGTGATAAAGACAACTATATTTCCCCAACCATTTTAACCAATGTTGAAGGAGATGCAAGCCTGATGCAGGAAGAAATTTTTATTCTTTGTCACTGTTCTTAGCTTTAAAACTATTGATCAGGCGATTGAAATGGTAAATTCTAAAGAGAAGCCTCTCGCCTTGTATATGTATAGTCGCTCGAAAAGGAATATCAAAAGTGTAATCAATAACACAAGGGCGGGCGGAACTTGTATTAATCATAATGGGGTTCAGTTTTTTAATTTGAACCTTGGCTTTGGGGGATCTAACAACAGTGGCATTGGAAAAAGTCATGGGGATGAGGGTTTTAAAGCCTTTTCTAATCCAAGAGGCATTATGCATCAGCATATCCCCAATGCATTAGACTTTTTAACGCCTCCTTACAATGGCTTCAAACAGAAGCTTATTGATTTGACAATTAAATGGTTTTAGATAAACAATATTAAAAATTAAACTTTAAACACTAATACAATGAAAAAGTTAAAATCTTTAAAATACCTGCAGGGGTTAATCATCCCCGTTTTAGCATGGGTTAGCTTTAGTAAGGATATGCATGGATGGGAAACATTCCTGCCTGTTATCTGGTTATTTGTGGTAATACCACTTCTGGAATTGCTTTTTAGACCTGATCCTAGCAATATTAGTAAAGCAGAGGAAAAATCAAGGCTTGATAATATTCTCTATGATCTTCAAATCTACTTAATGGTTCCAATACAGGTCTTTACATTGGTATATTTTCTTTTCTCGATGCAAGAGGCTGGACTTTCAGTGGTTGATAAAATAGGAAGAATAGCTTCAATGGGTACTTGTTGTGGCGTATTGGGTATTAATGTTGGGCATGAGCTTGGTCATAGAAATACCTGGTATGAAAAGCTAATGGCAAAAATCAATTTAGGGACTTCCCTCAATATGCATTTTCTCCATGAACATAATATACACCACCACCAAATGGTAGGTACACCTGAAGATCCGGCAACGGCTAAATATGGTGATTCAGTATTCATCTTTTGGTTTCGATCTATGATTGGAGTTTACTTCAAGGCATGGGAAGTAGAACGTCAGCGTCTTAAAAAGAAAGGTATCCCTTTCTTTTCACTTCGAAATGAGATGATTCAGGATCACATCGCAGAAGGAGCAATGATTGCGGCTATTTGGTATTTCTTCGGTTTACCTACTGTAGGCTATTTTGTTATCGCAGCATTAATAGGACACCTCCTACTTGAAACGGTCAACTACATTGAGCATTATGGCTTGAAAAGAGAAAAAATTGGAGAGCGCTATGAGCGAGTGATGCCACACCATTCATGGAATTCCGATCACATACTAGGTCGTTTAGTTTTATTTGAACTTTCAAGACATTCCGATCACCATTACATAACAAGCAGGAAGTATCAAATATTAAGACATATGGACACTTCCCCTCAAATGCCTACTGGGTATCCAGGTATGATGATGCTATCTACCATACCACCTCTATGGTTTTCTATTATGAACCCAAAGATTCGAGAAATCAATGAAGAAAAGAAACGGATGAATGTACAACGTCAATAGAATATGCTTGCTCTTATAAAGAAATAAAAATCTGTTTATTATGAATTACGATTATGATTACGTTATTATAGGTAGTGGATTTGGAGGCTCAGTCAGTGCTCTTAGATTATCAGAAAAAGGTTATAAAGTTTTGGTCATTGAGAAAGGAAAATGGCGAAAAGGTAAGGAGTTTGCCAAGACCAACTGGGAATTGCATAAATGGCTTTGGGTGCCGTTTCTGAGATTTTATGGAATTATGAAAGTGACTGTATTACGGCATATTTCGATTCTATCAGGGGTAGGTGTTGGAGGAGGCTCTTTGGTCTATGCAAATACATTACCCATTCCTAAAAAAGCTTTCTTTACTACAGGAAGTTGGGCTGGCTTATGTGATTGGGAGGAGGAACTTAAGCCTTTTTATCCATTAGCATTAAAAATGCTTGGAGCAACCAAAAATCCTATTCTATTTGATGGTGATTTAGCCTTAAAAGAGTTGGCTAAGGAAATCGGCAAGGAAGATCAATTTGCCCGAACTAATGTGTCAGTCTATTTTGGAAAACCAGATAAAACAGTTCCAGATCCTTATTTTGATGGCAAAGGTCCAGATAGAACTGGATGCAACTTTTGTGGGCAATGTATGACGGGTTGTCCCAATAACTCCAAAAATACACTGGACAAAAACTACCTTTTTTTAGCACAGGGACATGGCGCAAAAATATTAGCCGAAAAAGAAGTAATTGGAGTCGAACCAATAGGAGAAAAAGATGGTACTGATGGGTATGAAATAGAATACCAGGACAGCACAAGATTTTTCAAAAAGAAATCGAAAGTGACTGCAAAGGGGGTCATTTTCTCTGGCGGGGTATTGGGCACCCTGAAGCTAATGCTAAAGCTAAAGTCAACCACTTTACCCAATATTTCAGATCGTTTAGGGCATGATGTAAGAAGCAATAATGAAACATTGGTGAGTGTATCCTCTTTAAATAAAGACATCAATATGTCTAAAGGTATAGCCATTGGAAGTATTCTACACACCGATGAACATAGCCATTTGGAAGTATGTAGATATGGCGAAGGTTCCGATGCCTGGAAACTTACCCATCTGCCGTACAGTACCGCACAAAACCACTTGATAAGGTATTTTAACATTTTTGTTACATTCCTGAAATCTCCCATCGATTATATCAATATTTATTTAAGAAACAGTTGGGCTAAAAAAACGGTGGTTTTGCTTTTTATGCAAACGCTGGATAGTACATTAATTTTTAAAAGGAGTAAATTAGGGGGGTTATTCTCAAAAGTTGGATCAGGTAAAAAACCTACTGCCTATATTCCAGAATCTGTAAAGTTAACCTCTATGTATCAGAAAAAAGTAAATGGAAAACCGTCTTCTTTTATTGGTGAGGCGACTCTGGGAATCCCTACAACAGCACATATCTTAGGAGGTGCTGTAATGGGCGAAAGTGCCCAAACAGGTGTCATTGACAAAGACAACAAGGTATTTGGTTATGAAAATATGTATGTTATTGATGGTTCGATGATTTCAGCCAACCCAGGAGTCAATCCGTCCCTATCAATTACAGCAATTGCTGAAAGAGCAATGTCAAAGATTGCTCCCAAAACCAAAAAGAAGGAAGACACTGACTCAATTCGTAACTAGCTTGGATGACTGATTTTAAAATATGAATTTCAACCTTTTCAATCTTTTCAAGCAGAAGCGCAGGCATAAAAAAAAAGATGAATCAACCTTATGTCTTGTTCTTGATTCTGTTGAGAAACTAACAAGCCATGCAACTAAACTGGTGTTTCAACAACCCGAGGTTCCGCTGTACTATGAACCCGGGCAATTCCTCACAATCATTGACGAAGTAGCAGGAAAGAAGCTCAGGCGTGCATACTCATTATGCTCTTCACCCTACTTGAATGAACCCCTGGCAGTTGTAGTCAAAAGAGTGGCAGGTGGCAAAATGTCAAATCATATTAATGATCATTACAAACCAGGAATGCAAGTGGAAGTCATGCCACCAGCAGGTTCATTCACTACAAACTATGAAAAATCGCAAAAGCGAGAATTATTCTTTATCGGCGGTGGTTCAGGGATAACCCCTTTATTCAGCATATTAAAAACTGTTCTGCAACAAGAACCAAAATCCAGTATCACATTAATTTATGGAAATCGTGATGTGGACTCCATCATTTTCAAAGATGAACTGAATCATTGGAGAGAGAAAATAATCAGCTTAGCGTCATACATATTTTAGAAAAAAATGACACGGGTTATGCTCAATATACAGGAATACCTAATGATGATTTAATGAAAAAAATTATTAATGAGCAAGGCGTTTTGGATGCATCCGAAATATTTATTTGTGGACTGGCTCCAATGATGAATGCTTTTCAGCTTGGATTGAAAACGGCTGGAATTCAAAATGAAAAAATCCATATCGAAAGTTTTGAGGCTAAAATTTCAGATAATGCTGATGCTGATCATTCCAAAACGTCTGAAGTGATCATAAATGTACTTGGAGAAACTCATCAACTTCAATTAAATCAAGCTAAACCTATTCTTGACCAAGTATTGGATCTTGATATAGATATGCCGTATTCATGTAAAAGTGGCACTTGTTCTACCTGTAGATGTCTTTTAAAATCTGGAGAAGTAAGTACGGATAAAGCGGAAGGACTTACGGAGGGAGAAATAGCCGATGGATATGTTTTAATTTGTGTTGGCAGACCCTTAAGTGATAGAGTTGAATTAGAGTTGGGTTAGCTGTTTCTAATCTAATCAGTGATCTCTAAAATAATGGATTACTTTAATTACAAACCCTTTTTTATTAATATACCATGGGAAGAAAAGCTATAGACAAAGAAAGAAAAGCACTGACGAAAAAAATTAAATTATGGTTAAGGGAGTTAGTACCGCTATTACAAGATAAGGAACTGAACAATTTTACTTTAGATGAGCTGGCTGAACTTGGAGGTAAGAGCAAGAGCAATATCTACACGTATTTTTCCTCTAAAGAAGAGATATATAAAGCCGTAGTTCAGTCTATTGTTGATGAAATGGATTTTGTCATCTCCAAAGAAGCCATTCAGGGTGACGATGTTGAACAAAATTATCGCACCCTTCTAATCAGACTATGTGAAGGAATACAAGATTTGTCAATAAATTTTATTGAACAAATGCAACTCTATTTTCCCGATGCATGGGATATTATTGAAGAGTTTTCGATGAAAGTGTTGTCCAACTTAGAGGCACTTTACAAAAAAGGAATGGAATCAGGAGTTTTTAAGACTTTCAATATTTCTCTATTGACTGAATTAGATCGCCATTTTGTCTTGTCTATTATGACGAATGCCACTCGCTTTACTAATCAGGGATTAACCTTCAGGGGAGTGATTTCAGAGTATTTGGAGTTGAGATTAAATGCCTTGAAGCACTGAAATCTGATAGCATTAAATTTGATTGATCCTGCTAAATCGAATGGGATTTTGTAATTTCAAATAATTGGTAGCTTGTCATATCAAGGAGTTTTATCTATTAGAAAAGGTTACTTCGTTGTATTTTGTGATGATGTTCTCGAAGACATAGCTCAGCCAGGTTTGCAGATTCAATTTTGTATGTCGTCATGAGCGACTTTGTGCGACTTGGCAAACAGATAGTTTTTCCGTCCAAGAGCCACTGGGTGAATCTGATTTTCAATCATAAATTAGCTACAAAACAAACAAATAACATGTATTTAAAAAACACTACTAACCTTTGTGATATAACAGGATATTTATGTTACAAATATGTTACAAATCAAAGTTGAAGTTATGAAATTTGTAATCCCACAACTTTTTTGCTTGCTCCATTTTGAATTGATATAAAAGGTCATCATAACTTCTCCTCCCAAATTTCTTCTAATTCTTCCAGAGATTTGCCTTTGGTTTCGGGGATATATTTTATAATAAAAAATATCAAAATAATCATAAACACAATAAAGATAAAATAGGGCAGAGAGCCATTCCAAAATTCATTTTTGTTGAGTTCACTTTCCATAACCACTGGAAAACTTTGGGAGACAATATAATTTGAACCCCATTGAGCGACAACCGCCACAGACATGGCTACACTTCTGATGCGGTTGGGGAACATTTCAGATAAAACCACCCAAACCACTGGTCCCATCGACATCGCAAACGAAGCGATAAACAACAACACGCCTATTAAAGATACAAGACCAACGGCATCGTATTTTAAACTAAAGCCTAAAAGTAAAAACCCAATTATCATTCCTACGCTACCAATAATAACCAGTGGTTTTCGTCCGAATCTATCTACAGAAAACATAGCTACAAACGTAAACACGAGATTTACACCAGCCAATAAGATTTGCTGTGCCAAAACATCGTCTTTACCAAAGCCGAGAGCTTTTTCAAAAATATCTGCACCGTAATACAGAACAGCGTTGATTCCCGTAAATTGTTGCAACATAGAGAAAACCGTTCCAATCACAATAATGCCAAGTATGGTTTTAGAGAAATAGTTAACCTTAGTGGTTTGGTTTTGATTTTTTTCAATAGATTTTTTGATCTCCCGTTGTTCATCTATGGCGACCATTTCGCCATGAATTTTGGTTAGGGTTTTAAAAGCTTCTGTATCTCGTCCTTTTAAATACAACCAACGTGGACTTTTAGGGACAAAAAACAAGGCAAACAGAAACAATGCACAAGGAATCAATTCTGACCAAAACATTCTTCGCCAGCCAAATTGAATATTTTGTGCTTCGGTTAAATCTTTTCCTATAAAATAGGTTACGAGAAAGACCACAAAGAAACCAACCACTATCGCCAATTGGTAAAAACTCACCAATATTCCACGTTGTTTTGAAGGTGCAATTTCTGCAATATAAACGGGTGCAGACATCGAGGCTAAGCCAATACCTATGCCGCCAATAATTCTAAAAACGACCAAAAGACTTACGCTTTCTGGCAAAACAGATGGCATTCCTGAACCCCAAGCTGAAACTGTGAACAACACAGCCGAAAGAATTAAGGTGTATTTTCTGCCAAATAAAGTATTAAAAAACCCAGAAGAAACTGCACCAACCAAACACCCTAAAAGTGCACTGGCAACCACCCAGCCTTTCATACCTGGATCTAATTCAAAATATTTACTTAAAAAGAATTGTGCACCGTTTATCACACCTGTGTCATAACCAAAAAGTAATCCGCCAAGAGCAGAAACACTGGTAATCAAAATTAAAAAGGCTTTTTTGTTCATAAGGCTTAGTTTTAAAAATATGTTGGATTTATGATTTATTCAAGGGATTCACATTTATTCAACTTCCAATATTACAAATTAAATTTTAAACCAAAGATTTAGTTTTAAAATTTACGAAATCGATTTATGAAATGATATAAAATCTAATAAATAATTGAACATTTTAAAATACAAACGCTTACATCATTTTAATTTATTTGTTTATTATAAATTACTGTTTATTTTTAGCATATTTGTTAATATTCAAATTTTAAGGTATGGCTTCAAAATACATTATTGCTTTCGATCAAGGTACAACAAGCACAAGAGCAATTATCTTTGACAAAAAAGGAAAAATTCATGGCATTGCTCAAAAAGAGCTCAAACAATATCATCCGCAATCGGGTTGGGTAGAGCAAGATCCTTTAGAAATTTTTGAAGATCAAAAACATGTTTTTCACGAAGTTATAGATCAAAACAATATCGCTGTTAAAGATATTGCAGGTATTGGTATTACTAATCAACGTGAGACGACAGTGGTTTGGGATTCTGAAACGGGACAACCTGTTTATAATGCAATAGTTTGGCTTGATAAACGTAGCAGTGAGATTTGTGATAGACTTATTGAGGATGGCCACGAAGATGACATTATACAGAAAACAGGTATTAAAGTTGATGCTTATTTTTCGGGAACAAAATTCAAATGGATTTTAGACCACGTGCCAGAAGCAAGAGAATTAGCTAAACAAAATAGACTAAAATTCGGAACCATTGATACTTGGTTGATTTGGAAATTTACTCACGGCAAAAATCATCTTACTGACCATACCAATGCATCGAGAACCTTACTCTATAACATACACGATTTAAGCTGGGATGATCAATTGATTGAAGCTCTTGATGTTCCAAAATCGGCTTTGCCTAAGGTGCAACATTCATCTTCAGATTTTGGATTTGCAGAATATAATGAAACCAAAATCCCAATCCTTGGTGTAGCAGGCGATCAACAAGCTTCACTGTTTGGTCAAGGTGGCTTTAAATCTGGAATTGCCAAAAATACTTATGGCACAGGTTGTTTTATGTTGTTGAATACAGGTAAAAAAGCCAATATCTCTACTAATGGTTTATTAACCACATTGACTTGTACTTTGCCTGATGAAAAAATTAAATACGCACTTGAAGGCAGTGTGTTTGTCGCTGGAGCTTCAGTGCAATGGTTAAGAGATAAATTAGATTTTATTAAACAAGTCGCCGAGACTGAGAAAATATGTCTTGAAACTCAAATCAGTAAAGATTTATATGTCGTTCCGGCTTTTGCTGGCTTGGGTGCACCACATTGGGATATGAAAGCCAAAGGCTCAATTTTTGGCTTGACTTTAGATACGGATAAAAACGCCTTGACCAAAGCCACGGTTCAAGCTATTGCTTATCAAATATGCGATGTCATTGAAGCCATGGTGGAAGATAGTGGTCAACAAATGAAAACCCTTCGTGTAGATGGAGGTGCGTCAGCTAATAATTATTTGATGCAATTTCAATCAGATATTTTAAATACCGAAGTAGAAAGACCCGAAATGCTTGAAGTTACAGCTATGGGTCTTGCATTTCTTGCAGGTATTCAAGCTGGTATTTGGACAAAAGAAGATATCACTCAAATCAGAAATATAGATCAGGTTTTTAAACCCCAAATGTCTCAATTTGAACGATCTAAACTTTATGATGGTTGGAAACAAGCCGTAGAACGGACCAAAACTGCACATGCCAATCAGTTGGCTGTTCGAGAAGACATGCCAATTCGCTTTTCGGTTTTGGATAGAAAACCTTTGCTCCATCAAGTCAAAAACACCAAATACGATATCTTAATTATCGGTGGTGGTGTAACTGGTGCAGGAATAGCACTTGATGCGGCTTCACGTGGACTCAAAACTTGTTTGATAGAAAAAAATGATTTTGCTTCTGGAACCAGCAATAAATCTACAAAACTGATTCACGGCGGTTTGCGTTATCTCAAGCAAATGGAAATAGGTTTAGTGAAAGAATCGGGTAGTGAACGTGCTATTGTTCACAATCTTGTCCCTCATTTAGTTGTTCCTGAAAAAATGCTTCTGCCCTTAATTGAAGGTGGTACCTATGGCAAAATCATGACGTCTATTGGACTTAAAGTTTACGATTTTCTCGCTGATGTTGAAGGAGATGACAAACGTAAAATGCTTTCTGCTAAAGAAACCCTCGCCAAAGAACCTTTATTAAACAAAGAAAACCTTAAAGGTGGTGGTTTTTACGCCGAATACCGAACAGATGATGCACGCTTGACTATTGAATTGCTCAAAAAAGCAGCGGGTTTTGGTGCTGATATTTTAAACTATTGTGAAATGACAGATTTTGTCTATAAAGATAACGGTAAAATCAAACACATCAATGTTAAAGACCACAATTCTGGCGAAAAGTTTAGCATCAAATCCAAAGCTTATATTTCTCTTTGCTGGACCATGGGTTGATAAAGTCAGAACTAAAGACACTTCTTTAAATAACAAACGTTTACACTTAACCAAAGGTGTGCATCTGGTATTTTCACATGAGCGCTTTCCACTGTCACAATCTGTTTATTTTGATGTACCTGATGGCCGTATGATTTTTGCTATTCCTCGCGGTCGTGCGACCTATGTTGGAACCACTGATACCAACTATACTGGCGATTTGAATAGAGTAGTGGCAACACAGGAAGATGCCAAATATCTAATTGATGCCACCAACAATATGTTTCCTGATTTGAATTTAAAAATTGAAGATATTGAGTCGAATTGGGCAGGTTTACGACCCTTGATTCACGAAGATGGTAAAGATCCTTCTGATTTATCTAGAAAGGATGAAATCTTTGTGTCCGATTCTGGTTTGGTGTCAATTGCTGGTGGAAAACTAACAGGTTATCGCAAAATGGCTCAACGTACCATTGATGAAGCTTTAAAGCAGTTTAAAAAGAAAAAACTCAAACGAATCAAACCTTCTACTACAAAGCAAATTCAATTGACATCAGAACCCTTAAAAAATTTAGATGCGGTCAAGCAATACCAGTACAACTTAGCTCAGAGACTCAAAAATATCGGGATTGATGATGAATATCAAGCGTGGTATTTGACTTCTAATTATGGCAAGCAAGCTGATATTATTTTGAAAAAAGTCAATTTCTTTATTAACCCAACGCCAATTGAACGCTTGATTAGAGCTGAGTTGTGGTACACGGTACATCACGAAATGGTCAATGGTTTATCAGATTTCTTTGTCCGAAGAACAGGGCGATTGTATTTTGATATTGAAAGTGTACATCAGTTTAGACATATTGTAGAAGAAGATTTAATCAAATATTTAAAATGGGACGAAGCCCGATGCCAAAGAGAAAATCAGTACTTGGATATGCTACTGCAAGATGCATCTACATATTACGAGAAAGAATTTGAATGATACAAAGTTTGTATAAACGCTCAGATTTAAAAAAATAAGCTCAAACAATATAAACTATAGTAACAACAGAAACAATAGAAACAATACTTCGGCTACGCTCAGCATCCCCGCCAGCACTCGTTTGTAACGAGTGCAAAGAGTCCATTTTCAGAAAAAGAGAGTGTCATTATGCAGTCTTTTCTTATTTTAGCAAAGTGAGTAGAAAATACAAATTTCATAACAAGAGTGGGTTATACTTTGTAAGTTTTGCTACAGTATATTGGATAGATGTATTTACAAGGCATGAATATTTAGACATATTAGCCAATAGTATAGAATACTGTAGAGAACACAAAGGAATGGAATTGTATTGTTATTGCTTTATGCCAAGCCACTGCCATTTTATTTTTAGGTCAGCAAAAGACCAGCCTATGGAACTTTTACGAGATTATAAAAAGTTTACATCAAAGAAAGTCATAGAAACTATAGAAAATAACCCACAAGAAAGCAGAAAAGAATGGTTACTTTGTATGTTTAAACGTGCAGGACAAAAGAAGAGTAACGTTAATACCTACCAATTTTGGCAACATCCCATAGATGAATTTAGTGCAGATTCTACCCAAAATCCACTCCCTTTTGCTAACGATTTTGATAATGACGGCTTAGACAATCGCTTGGATACTGATGATGATAACGATAATGTGCCTACAAGCTTTGAAAACACTTTCCCTCCTACTGATGAAGATGTTTATCTCTTAGACACTGACAACGACGGTATGCCCAACTTTGTTGATATAGACGATGACAATGACGGCTACCTCACCTACGAAGAAGACGAAAACGGAGATGGTGATATAACAAACGATGACACCGATAGCGACAGCTACCCAGATTTCTTAGACCCTAAAGACAACGACCCTAACGAACCAGGTAACATTAACTTGAATAAAATAAACCGTATAGTAGGCGACAAAAAATACGAACTCTCTAACCACCTCGGCAATGTGCTTTCTGTAATAAGTGACAGAAAACTTCCTGCCAAATTTGTTGGTACAAAATGGTTTGGTAATAACGAAAAGATTACAGAATACTGGAGCAGAACAGGTAAAGCGTCCATTAGTTATAATGAAGACTTTAGTATAGACGTCACTTGTTATAACCGTGAGTCTGGCACTGTTGGCACTTACCCACTCGAAGCTGGACGCCAATATACTTTACAGTTTGACCTTGATCGCGATAACTTTACTACAAGCCTAAAAGTGTATCTTTTAAGCCCAAGCGGCCAAACAATATATAGCACTGCGACCAACAATACTCAAACCATTGCCACTACCTTTTCCAGCAGTGAAAGTGGCGATTACACTGTACACATAATAACAGGCAGTGACTTTAGCCAAGTAGAAACCTTTACCGTATCTAACTTTAGCATAGCCGACGTCTCAGAAATTGCCCAAACTGGCAATCAAATCGATTTTTTGGTGCCTTTGTGCCAGACGTTCTTTCTTATAATGAGTATTATCCTTATGGTTCGATAATGCCCGGAAGGTCATTTAACTCTAACTCATACCGTTACGGATTTATCGGAGCTGAAAATGATAATGAGATTTCAGGCACGAGAAACAGTCAAAATCATACCTTTAGAAGCTATGATCCAAGGCTTGGTAGGTATAAGAGCTTAGACCCCTTAGCTCGTGATTATCCTTGGAACTCGCCTTTTGCTTATGCAGAAAATAGAGTTATTGATGGTCTTGATCTTGAAGGGTTAGAATACATTTCCTTTCACCATTACGCTAATGGAGCAGTTGCGAAAACGGAATTTTACAAAATGACGGACGATGACATAGAAAGATTAGGTGGAACAACGGCTGGCATACACAATTCTGTGCCTTATGGCCCAGGGGGAAAAGGTATAAAACATATCTATTATGATGATGCTGGAAATAGAACAGATACCTATTGGGAGCAACGACAAACAGGGGGGAAGTCTGATTTTATTTATCACGGCTTATACTCTGGTGAAGGTAGCGTGACCGATGATGGTTTTAAAGGCAGTAAGAATTACAATTTTAATCAGCGACCAATTGATTGGGCTGATGCTATAGCTAAACGTCATGATAAGGACTACGCGCAGTAAATAGTGAAAGTTATCTTGAAGATGTGAATACATTGCAGGCCGATAAGGATATGGTAAAGAGAATTGACCAGTTTATCGCAAATAATTGGTATAAAATACCTGGAATGAATCTGGAAGAGCCCGAAAGGTGTTGAAACTCCATTTAGAACAACAACTTCAACCGAAATGGAAGGATCATTGTATGGTCAAAGAATATTTATAAATGCACTTGCTACCTATAAGCAATGGAAGGTTGATAATGATTTAGGCAACGATGATCTTTACAAAGACAACAGGGAAGCATTTGGGAAGGCTCATCGTGGTGCGACTTTAATCCTTGACCAAACACCAGCGACTCAACAACAAGATTAATGAGAGTTTACACAGCAGCCATTCTACTTTTGTTTCTAACAACAAGTTGTTGGGACGAAAAGGCTGTAACCATTACCAAAGATTATGTGATTAACCCCAACTGGGATAAGGTTGACAACTCTTTTGCTGTTTACAGGATGGAGCCAAAGGACAGTTGTAAAACCATAAATGCAATTAACCCTAATGATATGGAACCTTATCATTGTTTGATAAAAGATACAAGTTTTTCGTTCACTGCAAATGTTGAATATAATGGAAAGGATTACGCTAATCGCAAAGTGTACTTTAATAGATATAATGGTTTTGTTTGGAGAAGACCACCCGATATAGACCCTACTAGAAAAAGAACATTCAAAACTATTGGAAAATTACAGCAAGAAACTTGGTATTTATTGACAGGGTTATCACAATTTAGTACATTACACTATATCTATATTGACTCATCAGATAAACTTCACGTGCATAAAGTAAGTGGAATGATCAATTACTAAGCGTTCATTTTTTACCCTCTGAAATCATCCAAGTCCAAAATAATCTAAAGCCCAGGCTATCCAGCTTGGGCTTTTTCGTTACCCATAAGTAGCCCTTGCTTTAGCATCCCTCAGCATGGCATCGAGTGTAAACAGAATATGATCCCTGTCCTGATCAGGCGACTTTTGGATCATTAAAACCTTGCTGATGATCTCCTGATCAATTTGCTGATCACTCTTGCCCGCCAAAAAATCCAAACTCACGCCCAGGGCATCAGCTAGCTTCATGGCTACATCAATAGACGGCTTTGCTTCCCCACGTTCGTAACGTCCCATGACGTTGGTGTGCACTCCAACCTGTTTAGCCAGTTCCCCTTGGGAAATCTTCCTGGTATGCGCAACTCACTTAGTCTTTTTTCAAACCCCATACGCGTTTAGATACACATTAATAGTTAGGTGAAAAGCAAATATACCAACTCAAAAGGGTAATTGAAAACCGAAAGCGTTGTGAAAATAAACATTATTGGTTAGCTTTGCACCTAAAAGTAAAATACCTCGATTAGTTTAGACCATTATTAGTTGATTCTTAGTTGATTTTTGTTGCGACTTACTTTTATTACAAAATAAATGAAAATAGTAAACTAAAAAGAGACGAAAGAAAAATAGATGTATTTAAACAAGATATTAAAAAAAACTGTATTAGAATAAAAGTTAATTCAGATCAATGTACATTTAAAACAGTCAAAAATACTGAAATTAAACCTTCTTCATATTTAACTGACATTCAATTTTTTAATTATTTATCAAAGAGCAAGAACGATATAAGTTTAAAGACTACAGAGCATACTCAAATTTTATATAAGCATAAATCTATATACTTAAAAAAAAATTTTTATAGTAAATTTATGAATATTGATAAAATAACTCTTCAAGCTTTATTATATAACAAATCTTTTTATATTTACTATAATGAAAAACTTAAGGGAATCTCTAAAAACCAAATTTCACTAAAAAACATCAAAAATAATTATTTTATATGATTGATATTTAGTATTTTAGCTGGCATTATGAAGCGATATAAAAGACACAGAGATTACGGTTTTTTTGACCAAGATATTAGATTAAGTAAGTTATCTCAATTAGGAGATCCATTGGTTAAATTAGTCCAAAATATTGAATTTGAAATGTTTAGGGAAATAATTGAAGTAGGCTTATCAAAAGAAGCTAAAGGCAAAGGAGGTAGACCACCGTATGATTACATTTTGCTATTTAAAATTTTGATACTTCAACGCTATTATAATTTATCAGATGACCAGATAGAATACCAAATTAATGACCGTATGAGTTTTATGTGCTTCTTAAATCTTACTATTGCCGACGACATTCCCGATAGTAAAACGATATGGAATTTCAGAGATAAACTCATAGATTTAGACCTTATTGAACCTTGTTTTAACTTGTTTATAAAAGAATTAGAAAAGTTAGGCTTGATTGTAAATCAAGGTAAAATTGTTGACGCAAGCTTTATTGAAGTACCAAGACAGAGAAATTCCAAAGAAGAAAATGAACAAATTAAAAAAGGAGAAACACCCGAATCATTTGAAAATAATCCAAACAAAAAAAGACAGAAAGATATAGATGCAAAGTGGACAAAAAAGGGAGGTGGAAATTATTATGGTTATAAAAATCATGTAAAATCAGATTCTAAAAGCAAATTAATAGTAAAATATGAAATTACATCAGCGACGGTTCATGATTCTCAAGTTATTGACAATCTATTAGATGAGAAAGATAAAGAAGAAGATTTTTATGCTGACAGTGCATACACAGGAGAAGAACAAGAAAAAACCATTGCCAAATATGAGATGAAAAACAAAGTACATGAAAAAGGATATCGCAATAAGCCATTAACCGAAGAGCAAAAAGCTAGTAATACAAAAAAATCTAAAACCCGTGCAAGAGTTGAACACATATTTGGCTTCATGGAAATGAGTATGAATGGTATGTATATAAATAGTATTGGGATAAAACGAGCAAAAGGTATTGTAGGGCTTATGAATTTGACTTACAACTTCTTTAGAAAAATTCAATTACAAACCACCTAAATGGAGAACGTGCCTCTAAGCGAGATTGTAACAAAATTTAAAATATTGATTATCAAATAGTTGAGCTGAATATAAAAAATATGAATCAAAAAAAACATAAATCAAATTTTCAAAAAAAATTAGAAAAGTTTAAAGAGAAAGAAATAAACGGTTTTTAGAAGTTACCTACATTTACTATGAAAGCAATAAAACTTATATGCTTATCAATTGTTACTCTTTTAATAGCGTGTGACAATGGAGAAAATAAGCGACAAAAAACAGAAAAAGAATTATCTTCTGATACAAAAGTAACAGAAGATAAGAAAAGTCGCTTACCTGAAAACAGAAATGAGATAATCAATATCGAACACATGCCTGATACAACAGGGCAAAGATTAGAGGAATTAAAAAAAATAGGAGAAACAAAAGATACAATCCCTGATTTTCCTATTGATACAATATCATTGGAGCATTTTTGGAATAATTTTCAGAATAACATACGCAATAATAATAAAGACAAAGTTATTGAAGTATTGGAGTTCCCTGTGCATGCAATTTTTTTTGTTACCTTTCAGTTTGCGTATGATTGCGATACATTAAAGTTTATGCGAAATGAAGATAAGTATGCTGATTTTGATATTGATAATAATAATGTAATGGAGTATTATAATTTTATGTTTTGTAATACTCTTAAAGAAATAATATTGCAGACTTCCACAAAAGATTTATTAAAAGATGGGATTAGGTATAAAAATCGACCAGGTTTGATATTTATGTTTTACCCCAAAGATTATCGTGAGATAAGTTGCCCCAATGATCATAATTTGCAATTCTATATTCGTTATGAGAATAATAGGTGGCATATTGGTATAGGTGGTTTATAAAAAGAACTATCAGAAATAAAAAGCCAGGTCGTTGACTTGGCTTTTTACTTATACGCCTGTTTATTTTTAAAATCACGGATAAGAGCATCAAGGGTTACAAAAATGTAATCCTTTTCTTTTTCGGGTAACTTGGTAACTTCCTGTACTCTGTCAAGAGTAGCCTTGTCCAGTTCAATATCAGAATTACCGGTTAAGAAATCCAATGATACTTCAAGAGCTTGAGCAATTTTAACCGCCATTTCTATGGTTGGCCTAACTTCGTTACGTTCATATCTTCCGTAAGCATCTCCATTAATACCAATCTTTTTGCCCACATCCGCTTGGGATAATTTTTTTCTTTTTCGTACTTGTGTTAAACGCTCTCCAAAGGTCATCTTTGTATGTTTTAATGCACTAAAATCAATTATTTGGCAAATATACAATTAAAAGATGTAGGATAAAAATCATCAATGTTTGGTTATTTAATACAAAGTTTGTAGTTTTGCGACAAGTTTGTATGATTTAATTTTTTTAAAATATTTTTCCAATGGAGATACAAGAAATTAAAAACCGCCTAAACATTACAGAAGTAGCCAGGCATCTCGGCATAGAAGTCAACCAACGGACAAAACGTGCCTTGTGTCCGTTCCATGCAGATAAAAACCCATCCATGCAGTTCAGTGAAGAAAAGCAAATCTGTACTTGTTTTAGTAGTAATTGCAATCTTGGAACAGTTGATGTTATTGGATTAACAGAAAGAGCAAAGAACCTGAATACACACGAGGCATTAAAATACTTATCAGAATTAGCCGGAGAGACAAAGCCAATAATCCACGAACAAAAAAGGCAGACCCTAATAGAGGAATTTACGATTTTGGTCACGCAGAAAGTCACGAATTAACCCACTTTTTATTAATGTCAACAGGATTTACGACCCAAACACCTAATTCTGTAGATGACCATTCATTAGGTGGTTGGATGCAATATGGAACTAAATATGTTGATGAGTATGGCAAAACTACTAAAATTGAGGGCGTTGATTTTAACCTTAGCCAAGATGCTTTTGACCAAATTATAAAGTCTGTTCCAAGAATTGACGATAAAGAGCAAGAATAATGAGGTTTTTTTTAATAATACTGGGGTTAGCTTTTTCAATTCAATGCTTTTCACAGCAAATAATTGTCAGTATAGTATTAGAAGATACAAAAAGAGAAGGTTATGGAGTAGAAATGTTCTATTTATTTGAAGATAAAAATGATTTTAAAAAAAGTGTATCAAAACTAAATTCTATTACTGAAAGAGAGATTTTAAATGCTTTTGATATGCCACTTGTAGAACCGAATGAAAGTTTAGGAAAATGCCAAGATATAGACACTTTACAAAAAAGGAACATTGATTTTTTAAGAAAAAGTAGAAAGACAAAAATTGAAAAAAGAAATATCAAAATTTTGATTTCTGTTTCGCCAGTTTCAGTAGATTATTGTGAATTCATTTTGACAAATAAATATTGGGGGAGTTATGATGTAAATTTCAAAAAAGCTACTGTGATAATTGCCAATAAAAACAAAGGTTGCAGTAAAAGAATATCTAAATCTTATATGAAAGAGATAAAAGAATTGTTTAAAAGCATTCCTTAAACTCATTTTAACAAGCTGTAAATCTGTCCAAATTCAAAAAGTTATTAACATTGATATTTTTCGCTCCAATCCCTTGCCCTGTTTCACTTTCTGCCCTTTTTTCTCTCTTTTTCTTTCCTACCCCATTCCGTCCTCATTTCAGGGGTTTTTGTGATGGGCGAAAAACACAGAAAAACGAAACCTAAAACAACCCAAAACAGAGAGAAAAACCATAAGAAAAAAGCCCAAAAAGAAACAGAAAACAAATCACTAAACCAAGAACCTAAAAACTGCTAAAAAAGAACAAAAACAACCTTAAAAGTCATTTTAAAAGTCAAATAGTGAAACAAAAAAATCGAACAAATAGAAACCGCTAAAAATCCCAAATAGAAACCTTTAAAAAACTGAATAAATCGGGTTGAAAGCCCAAAAAAAAGCCCAAAAAATTGCACTGCGGAGCAGAGCAAAAAAAAGAAAAAGAAAAAAGCCCTTTACTGCCTTTGGCAGTAATAAAAAAGCCCAACCATTCCCGAAATAATTGGGAGAAAAAAAGCCCAAAAAACAACCTGAAAAAAAGCCCAAAACAAAAGAGAAAAAAACACCAAACCAAAACCCAAAAAAACAACCAAAAAACACCACCAAAACCACCCTTAAAACACGCTGTAATTTAGGCGGATTGGGGGTTTTCGCTTTCTGATCTCTGTTCATTTCTTTATTTTTTCTCCCCGATTTTTCGCCCTTATTTTATGGTTTAAGTAGCACGAAAAACTATAAATAAGAATGAAAAATTTGCAAGTATATAACAGCCGATTTATAACCTATTCGGACGGCATTTTTACCATTGATATTTTGGGCGGTGTGGACGTTCAGCAAATTGAAAGAATGATAAGCACTTTGCGGATTACTTACAAAGATTATCCGCCTTTGCGTTCCACTTTGGATTTATACAACGATAACCAAAGCGATAAACTAATAAGAACCCTTTGCGATAAATGGCAAATACAACTTTTGGAAGTATCAAAGTCCGTTCATTCAATGATTACACAGCTTGAAAGTTACAAACTTGAACGGCTTAAATATCCAAAGAACCACCAAGAAAACACCTTTGAATTAAGCCAAGAAGAAGAAAAAACCGCTAAAAAATACCTGACCGATAAAAACCTAATCCAAAAGCTGAAAAACGACTTTCAGCAGATTGGAATTTTAGGAGAAAATGAAAACGCTTTAATCCTGTTCCTTGCAATGGCTTCGCATAAATACGAAAATCCGTTTTCTGTTCTCTGCCTTGCAAAATCGGGAATAGGCAAAAGTTATTTATTGCAGATTCTACCCAAAATCCACTCCCTTTTGCTAACGATTTTGATAATGACGGCTTAGACAATCACCTGGATACTGATGATGATAACGATAATGTGCCTACAAGCTTTGAAAACACTTTCCCTCCTACTGATGAAGATGTTTATCTCTTAGACACTGACAACGACGGTATGCCCAACTTTGTTGATATAGACGATGACAATGACGGCTACCTCACCTACGAAGAAGACGAAAACGGAGATGGTGATATAACAAACGATGACACCGATAGCGACGGCCACCCAGATTTCTTAGACCCTAAAGACAACGACCCTAACGAACCAGGTAACATTAACTTGAATAAAATAAACCGTATAGTAGGCGACAAAAAATACGAACTCTCTAACCACCTCGGTAATGTGCTTTCTGTAATAAGTGACAGAAAACTTCCAGCCCAATTTGTTGGTACAAAATGGTATGGTAGTAACGAAGAGATTACAGAATACTGGAGCAGAACAGGTAAAGCGTCTATTAGATATAATGAAGACTTTAGTATAGACGTCACTTGTTATAACCGTGAGTCTGGCGCTGTTGGCACTTACCCACTCGAAGCTGGACGCCAATATACTTTACAGTTTGACCTTGATCGCGATAACTTTACTACAAGCCTAAAAGTGTATCTTTTAAGCCCAAGCGGCCAAACAATATATAAAACTGTAGCCAACAATACTCAAACCATTGCCACTACCTTTTCCAGCAGTGAAAGTGGCGATTACACCGTACACATAATAACAGGCAGTGACTTTAGCCAAGTAGAAACCTTTACCATATCTAATTTTAGCATAGCCGATGTCACAGAAATTGCCGAAACTGGCAATCAAATCGATTTTTTTGTACCTTTGTGCCAGACGTTCTTTCATATAATGAGTATTATCCTTATGGCATGCTCCTACCAGGAAGACATGGAGCAGTAGATTCCTACCGTTACGGCTTCCAAGGACAGGAAAAAGATGATGAGATTAAGGGGGAAGGGAATTCTTTAAACTATAAGTACAGGATGCATGATCCGAGGTTAGGAAGATTTTTTGCTATCGATCCTCTTGCCAAACAATATCCATTTTATTCACCGTACCAGTTTAGCGGTAATAAAGTTATTTCTCATAGAGAGCTTGAAGGCGGAGAAGAATTGGTATCAATATTACCACCAGATAATAAATCTTTTTTCTCAGCAGTAAATGGTAAGGGATTACAAATGTCGATTATTACAAAAGGCTTAGAAAATATAGGTGAAAAGGCAACAGCATTTTCATACACATTTGCTTATAAAGAATTAGCGAAGGGTAAATTAATGGGGACAAATGGTAAAGTCTACACTGTTAATGAATTAGTGGTTAGAGATTATAATATGGTCGATGGAACAGTTGTTGAAAATATTACGATGGCTAAGAATAACAGAGGTAACCAATATTTCAATACCACTCAAATAAATCAAATTGAAGCTTTCAGAAATAAAACCCTTAAACATGCAGGTAAAATTTTAGAAAATGCCGGTAATGCTTGGGGTGTAATACAATTAGTAAAAGATGCTGCAAATAATGATGGTCAAATTGATGCAACATCTCTTATGGGAACTGGTATTACAACTTACATAGCAACTACTGGAGGATTTGCACCAGCACTTGCAACAGGTGCTGTGTTAGATATAATTAAAGGGGAAGCGGATAGAGCAATAGATGAAGTAAAACAAGATAGAAGGAGCTTTATTATTAATTTTTCTGCAAATAATTCACTGCTTGACATTGAAGGTGAAGTTGGTAATGGTTTAATTAAAGATAATTTTGAAGTAATAAATATGCCAACTTCTATTTTAGGTGAATTTCTAACAGGGCAAATTAAGACAAAAGAAGATTTATATAATGCTATATGGAGTGATGAAAATGCTTTGTTACAGAGAGATAGTGCGATTTTAATTGAGTATACCGATGATAATAAAAAAGTATATGTTCATAGGGTTTATTTAAATACTGAAAATCAATCAGAGGTTAATACAAGTAAAGATAATTAAGGAGGATAAGAATTATGAACTTTCTACTGATAGTACTTATAGGTATTTTTATTATTATTCATTAGTGTCCGATAAAATATTTTAAAGTGGGATTTCCAATACAGGATTTCCCACTTTTTTATATCTTCATCTTTCGCAAAAAAAAAGAGATATGAACAAAAGTAAAAATTTCAGCGGTCAACCCATTATCAAACAGGTTTTAAATTTTATTTTACCCAACGATGTTTATCGGACAGCCGAAAAGCATAACAGCGACAGATACACTAAAAAGTTCACTACTTATGAGCATTTAGTTACTATGATTTTCACTGTCATTAGTGGTTGTAGCTCGCTTCGTGAAGTATCGAGTATTATGCTTGCTTGTGAAGGAAAAATCAACCATTTGGGGCTAAAAGATTTCCCAAAGCGAAGCACATTATCTGACGCCAACAGGAGAAGAAGCTCATCAGTATTTGCTGATATTTACCATTTACTCTATAAACGTTACCACCGATTTTTGTCGGACAGCAGAACTTATGAACCAGCTGTAAAAGACCTTAAAATTGTTGATTCATCAACTATAACACTCTTTAGTGACATTCTTAAAGGTGTAGGTAGAAACTCACTCAACGGCAAAAAGAAAGGTGGTATCAAGATGCACACTATGATAAATGCTATGGAAGATGTGCCCTGTCTGATAAAGTTCTCAAATGCCGCAACCCATGACCATACCTTTTTAAAGGATCTTGAACTCAAGAAAGGTTCTTATGTCGTCTTTGATAAAGGTTATGTGGATTATAAACAATACCAAAAATGGACCTTAGAGAATATTTACTTTGTGACCAGACAAAAAGACAATGCCCGTTATACAAGCCTTGAAGAGTTTGATATTCCCGACACGGTAGATGATGCTGTCCTAAAGGACGAAAAAATAGAACTCAAAGACAATGACGGTAAGCCATTTTACCTTAGAAGAATAGCTTTTTGGTACGATAAACACCAAAAAGTTTATGAGTTCATTACCAACAATTATGAACTTCAGGCAGATAAAATTGCCGAGATCTACAAGAACAGGTGGCAAATCGAGACTATGTTCAAACGCCTTAAACAAAACTTCCCGCTAAAGTATTTTCTTGGAGATAATCAAAATGCCATCGAGATACAGATATGGGTCAGCTTAATCATACAACTAATAATGCTTGTCATTCAGAGAAAAGCAGAAAGAAAATGGGCATATTCTAATATGATGTCCGTGATACGATATCATTTAATGACCTATATTGATTTGTTCAAATTCCTTAAAAATCCAGAAGCAAAATGGGAAGATATTACAACAAAAAATATAGGTCAATTAAGCCTTTTTGACCCATAAGGAGGTTCTATTTTTAAAATACTAAAGCTACACAGTGAAATTAGGCGATACAAAAGATTTTTTTAGTAATTTAGATTTTTATCGGACAACAATGATTATTATTCTAATACTTGACATTCTATTAAAAAAAACAAGTAAAAGTTTAATAAAAAGCAAAAAAATAAACATTGATAGATTCAAGAAAAATGGAACAAAAATTGAAATTGATACTAAAAACTGTGACATCATAATAAATGATGAAATCATAAAACCAAGCTTTTATGAGTCTTCTTCTATTTATGGTATTAAGTTCTTAAAAAGAGCTAAATATAATGTTAGAGAAAAAAAACATGTTCAATCAAAGCTGATTTGTAGATACAATGATGATTTAGTTGGTAAAGTTGAATTTTTTAAATTAGTGAATATTGACAGCTCAATTTTAAAATATGAAATATGTAGAAGAAGTAAAATAGATGTGTATACGAATAAAGGTGATTTAGAAAATTATTACATAGATTTAGAATTTTTAAAAGAATGATTATGATTAACTTTTTTTATTTATTAATTACATTTAGTTTAAGCAATGAATGTGTTTTGAATTTTAATTCTGTAGGGATAAATGATTATGAGTTGGGTATGTCAATCTCTGAAATAAAAAAGTGTAATAAAAATATTAGGGAAGTAGGAGTAAGTAAAAGAGATTCTGAGATTATTATTTATTCGTTTTCAGAAATTTCCAATATTTTAGATGAAGAAAAAAAGGTAGAATATTTTTTTGCTATCAAAGACAATAGTTTAGTGGCTTATGTATTTAATATTTATTCTGGAAAAAAAATATCTTATTACAAACGATTAATTGAGGAAGTAAAAGCAAGTAATGATTTTATCGTTGGAAATGGAATTTCATTTCTTGATAATAGTGGTAATTGCGAGAAGTTTATGAGAATCAAATCTAATAAGGAGCAAATCATTATTTTTGGCGGTATCAGTTCTATAGGTAGTTATTGGTAGTGTTACTCCTGATGGGGCTTTGTTTGGGTTTCTAATCGCAAAAACCGCGACAGTTACAGCTCGGGAAAACCACGACAAAAGCGTTCCAAAAGTTTGTGCTGAGCCATGTCGAAGTATTGGTACAAGTCTCTTAGATAAGGGGCTTTTGGTTAAGATGATAGGTTTTTAGAAAGTTGTACTGGTAAATTCAGATATATAGCCACTTAAGATGTCCTCCACAGGCGGACAGATTGGGTGGTTTTTTATGAAATAACCTTTAACAAAAGCATCAATTATTTAAAATCACTATATTTACAAGGTCTAAGAGAGACATAAAACGTTCTTTTAAAAATACCTGAAATAAGGCTCTATCAAAAAAAGGCAATCGGGCAAAAAAAACGCATAAGATTAGTTTTCCTTTGGCATGTGCCACACTGAGTTATCGAAGTGCTCCTACCGGGTAGGCATGGGGCAGTGGATTCCTACCGTTACGGCTTCCAAGGTCAAGAAAAAGATGACGAGATTAAAGGGGAAGGGAATAGCTTGAATTATACTTTTAGGATGCATGATCCGAGATTGGGTAGGTTTTTTGCGGTGGATCCGTTGGCAAAAAACTATCCTCATAACTCTCCTTATGCATTTAGTGAAAATAGGGTGATTGATAGTGTTGAATTAGAAGGATTAGAATTTTTAGATTCAGATGAATCAATGATTTTTATAAATTGGGGGATAACGCAAATACATAGAGAGAATGCTAGTGGAGCTACAAATCATTTACTTGATACACAAAGAAATAGAAGTACTGGGACTCTTGTAGATTATGGTTATTCAGATGTTGAATATCCCTCTATATCGGAAAGTATTTTTGCAAGTAATATAAATAGAAGAGCACTTGAAGGAAATAAAGCAATAAATCAAATTGACTATATGAGAACTGAGTCACATCAAAAATTCGATTTTGGTGGACGATTTACAATTGGAGGTGGTTTTAAGTCCCCAAGTGGAGTATTAAAAATCAATGCAGTTGTAGGAGCAATTGAAGTCGCTGGCTGGGGTCTTTTATGGCTTAAAGAAGACCTAATACAAGATGACTATAAGCTTAGTAAACATCATGAAAAAATCTATTTAGATAAAGTTATTCCAGCTATTGAAGAAGCATTAAGTAAGGGTGATGAATTTATTCCAGAAAATTCAAAATACCGAAATGATTTCTCATTATCTATAATCGCAAATGCTGTTCTATTTGGTGGTAAATATGAAGGGTACGAAGACTTACATGAAATTGGTATAAAAATTTATGATGAAATAGTTATGAAACCACATATTGAAGAAAATAATAACCAACAAGAATTAGATAATACTATTGATGAAAAAGGCAATTAAACATTTAAGTATTTTTTTTACTATTATATTTTTTTCCTGTATAGACAATTATCAAACGACAAAAAGTATTCCAGGATATTGGATGATAGATAATATATCTTATAAAAAAATTGATTATAAGGATTCTTTAAGATATAATATGCTGTTCTTTGAGTTTCTAGATGGCGAGAGAATTGTTAAATTACCTAAGACAACATATTCCAATCGAGTTATTTCAAAGTGGAATCAATTAGAAGATAACTATATTTTAATTAATTCATCAAATAAAGTATTTGATGGAAAATTTAAGGTTAAGTATTTTGATGATAAGGAAAGAAATTTAATTGGCGCAATTTTTAAGTCAAATAATACTACAATTGAAGCTTATAAACTTGGGAATGATTATTCTAGTGAATATGAGTAGTGGTTACATATTACAAAGACGCTAGCGCTAACTTGCAGTCCGTACTACATTAATTATGTGTAAGAATAAAGCCATTTAAGAGATTAGGTGATTTTTTTATGTAATAGTCTCTTACAAAAGCATCAATTATCTAAAATCACTATATTTACAAGGTCTAAGCAAGACATAAAACGTTCTTTTAAAAATACCTGAAATAAGGCTTTATCAAAAAAAGGCAATCGGGCAAAAAAAACGCATAAGATTAGTTTTCCTACGGCATGTGCCACACTGAGTTTATCGAAGTGCTCCTACCCAACCGTCATGGTAGTGTAGATTCCGACAGATACGGCTTCCAAGCCTGTCCTGAGCTCGTCGAAGGAGCCAAGAAAAAGATGATGAAATTAAAGGCGAAGGGAATTCTATAAACTACAAATACAGGATGCATGACCCTAGAGCCGGACGATTCTTTGCAGTGGATCCTCTTTCGCCAGAATACCCATGGTTCTCTCCATATCAATTTAGTGGTAATAGGTTAATTGACGCTATTGAACTTGAAGGTTTAGAACAAAGTTTTGAACTTAGGTTTAACAGAAGAAATAAAAGTTATTTAAGAGGTAATATTTCTAAAGAACAACTAATGGACGAGTGGAGAGCAGAAGCTTTTGGGGCGATAATAGGTTCAACTATTGTAGCAGATTTTTATATAGGAAAAGGTAAAATCACTAAATTTGCGACAAAACAATTTGGCTTTCAATTAGCAGTTAATACAGCTACGGAAGGATTTGTTTCTGTAGCTTTCAAAGAACATAAGTTTGAACCTAAAAGAGTAGTAGCCGAGACTTTTACAAATTTTGATTTTGCTGATACAGGAATTGATCAAGGGATAAAATTATTAGGCAAAAAATACAATTTAGGTAAAATTCAGAAAGCACTAGAAATCGTTGCCCCTTCATTATTCGATATTACGACTAAAGATGGAATCCAAATAGTTAGTTTAAATAAAGATAGTGAAAAGATAATATTAGATATTGTAGGTAACTCACTAACTAAAAAAGGAGAAAAATTACTCCAAAATACTGACATTGAATTACCAAAAGTAAAACTATCATCAGATTTAAGTGCTAAAATAGTTTCTGATATTATAATCAAAAATATAAAAATACAACTAGTAAAAGATTCTCAAAATAAAATTAAAGATAATATCAAAGAAGATATTAGAGATGATAAAAAAGTGAAAAATGATGCAATACCCAAAAACAATAGAAGGATTAAAAAAGATAAACTAAAAGAATCTTGAAATGAACTCTACTTTAAAAAAATATCTAAAAAGTTTTCTGAAATATATTCTGGGAATATCCGTAGTAATATTATTAATATTGAGTTTCTATTTAATTACAACATTAATATTTTATGACCAAGAAATACATGAAATTAATGTAAATGGAATGATTATGATTTTTTTAATCCCAGTTTTCACGATTTTCATATCAAAATATTTTTTAAAAAAACTAAAATAACACATAATAACAGGCAGTTACTTTAATTAACCCGCTAGCGCTCGTTTGCAACGAGTGCTATTCAAGCCCAAAAACAAGATATTGCGGACTTGCAGTCCGCGCCACATTAATTTTGTATAAGGTTATAGCCGCTCGAGAATTTGGATGCTTTTTTATGCAATAGTCTCTTACAAAAGCAACAATTATCTAAAATTGCTATATTTACAAAGTCTAAAGCAAGACATAACACGTTCTTTATAAAAAAATCTGAAATAAGGCTCTAGCAAAAAAAGGCAATCGGGCAAAAAAAACGCATAAGATTAGTTTTCCTATGGCATGTGCCACAATGAGTTATCGAAGTGCTCCTACCCAACCGCCATGGTAGTGTAGATTCCTACAGATACGGCTTCCAATGGCAAGAAAAAGACGACGAGATTAAAGGAGAAGGGAATTCTATGAATTTTAAATTTAGGATGTATGATAGTAGATTAGGTAAGTTTTTAAGCTTAGACCCTTTATCAGCACAGTATCCTCATAATTCACCATTTGCTTTTTCTGAAAATAGAGTTATAGATGGAATGGAATTAGAAGGGTTAGAATATTTAGATAGTGATGCTTCACTTATCGAAGTTTTTCAAGGTGTACCTTTCTTAAAATTAGAGAATTTCTCTGGTCCATTTAGAGGGGCTTTTAAAAAAGCTAATCCTAATTGGCAATTAATACATTTCACACCTAAACTATCATCTCCATTAATGGTATCAGAAGAACCTATTTTATTTGCTGTTGAAAGACCTTTACAGGGTATGGGAAGTTTTGTTGATAAAAACTTTAGTGTTCTTAGAGCAGAATTGAAGACAGAATCTGTATTTAAAGGTAGATATAGTACAAATGGCACTATAGATAGAAGAACTTTAGTAGGTAAGAATATAGTTTTACAAAATAAAGCAACCGCCACTTCTACTCCACGTAGAGTTGGACCAGGTAAGGGTGGAGGAATTTTTGCATTAGTTGATTTATTAAACTTTGGGCTAGAAACATATACAAATACTTCAATTGCACTAGATAAAATAGAACTAAATATTCAGGTTTTCGGAAAAAAGACTTACGACAAAGATTCAAAAAGATATATAAATGAGAAGTCTGCATTAAGTAAAGCTACAGAAGATGTATTAATGGCATTGGAAAATGGTCTTTTAGGGGAAAATTCTTATGATATTGGTTTTATAAGTGAGGTTACAAATGTTGTATTGTTTGGAGGTAATGGAACAGAGTCTTCTGAAGCAGTAAGGATTGGTAGAGAAATCATTAAAACATACTCTTCCGAAGAAGCTAAAAATAGATTAAATGCAATAGAATTTATTGAGACAATTCAAAAAAAGCAAACAGAATTATTAATAAATAATAATGAACCAGATGAAAAAGATTAATATTTTATTATTACCTCTCTTTTTAAGCGTGTTTGATTGTAATAATAATGATGTTGATAAAACAAAAATTTTAGGATATTGGAATTTAATACATGTGTATAATGGAGAAAATGACCTTTTAGGAAATGATAAAGTCAAAGAATTCTATTATTTTAGAAGCATGGACTTTTTATCAGATAAAATTGACCAATTAACTATGGAGATTGACAGAGAAAATTATATTTATGCAGATTTTAGAATTAAGGGAGATACGTTATTCCTGACTAGAAATACCGATGAATATTATAATGGCAAATATATTCTTAAGTTAAAAGATACAACCTCTGTTTTCTTTAAAGAAGATGTAACATCAATTACATTAACAAATTTTAATAAAGATATTCTTATATATGGACTACGACTAAAAAATAACGATAATTTAGAATAAATAGAAAGTCCCCGCTAGCGCTCGTTTGCAACGAGTGCTATTCAAACCCAAAAACAAGATATTGCAGACTTGCAGTCCGTGCCATATTAGTTTTTGTAAAAAAATAGTCAATCGCCGACGTCTCAGAAATTGCCGAAACTGGCAATCAAATCGATTTTTTGGTACCTTTGTGCCAGACGTTCTTTCATATAATGAGTATTATCCTTATGGCATGCTCCTACCAGGAAGACATGGAGCAGTAGATTCCTACCGTTACGGCTTCCAAGGACAGGAAAAAGATGATGAGATTAAGGGGGAAGGGAATTCTTTAAACTATAAGTACAGGATGCATGATCCGAGGTTAGGAAGATTTTTTGCTATCGATCCTCTTGCCAAACAATATCCATTTTATTCACCGTACCAGTTTAGCGGTAATAAAGTAATACAATTTAAAGAACTTGAAGGTGCTGAAGAGTTAATTGCTTCAGTTGACAAAGGTGAAACCTTTCCTTCTATTAGCAACTTATCGGGCGAAAAGTTAGTAATCGATATGTTTCTTTTTTATAGTTCAAAAATGGGCTCAAAAATTGCTAGTGATATATCTTATAAAATAGCATTTAAAAAATTAGGAAAAGGTTTTTTAATGGGTTCAAATGGAAAAATATACCAAAACAACTCTTTAAAATTATCAGAGGAATTAATTGACGGAAAGTTTGTTTCTTTTCTTAGAGGAAAAGATAGAGCTAATCAATGGTTTACCACTTCAAATGTAAATCAAGTTAATATTTTTAGAAATAAGAAATGGGTGAATTTATCCGAAAAATTATTAAAATTGTCTAGTGATGTTGATAAATTGACTGATGTAGCATTTTTTGTAAACGGCTCAATTGAGCAAAATGAAATTGATGCTTTCGGTTTGCTTGATATCTCAATCTCTATGGGTTTTGGACCACTTGCTACAGTTGCAACTGATGCTATTAAATCTCAAATTGATAAAAATATGAATGAGTTAATTACACAACCTCTTTTAAATGATTTAGATGCAAAAATTAAAGACGGATTAAGTCCTACGGAAGAATGGGTTGATATAGTTAGGGGTCAATGGCAAACTTTTGAAGGTTATGAGATTATAAGACTAACTTCAACAGCACTTGGCACTTACTTCTCTGGTCAAGTCTCAGATCTTAACGATTTACAAAAAATAAGCGGGGATATTTATGGTAATGGTGATGAAGAAATGAACAATGCTTTACTTATTCAGAGAACAGATAACAATGAAGCAATAATTATGCATATTTTCATAGATGATTCTTCATCTAGCGAAAATAACTCATCTAATAATAATTAAAAATCATTAGTGTCCGATAAAATATTTTAAAGTGGGATTTCCAATACAGGATTTCCCACTTTTTTATATCTTCATCTTTCGCAAAAAAAAAGAGATATGAACAAAAGTAAAAATTTCAGCGGTCAACCCATTATCAAACAGGTTTTAAATTTTATTTTACCCAACGATGTTTATCGGACAGCCGAAAAGCATAACAGCGACAGATACACTAAAAAGTTCACTACTTATGAGCATTTAGTTACTATGATTTTCACTGTCATTAGTGGTTGTAGCTCGCTTCGTGAAGTATCGAGTATTATGCTTGCTTGTGAAGGAAAAATCAACCATTTGGGGCTAAAAGATTTCCCAAAGCGAAGCACATTATCTGACGCCAACAGGAGAAGAAGCTCATCAGTATTTGCTGATATTTACCATTTACTCTATAAACGTTACCACCGATTTTTGTCGGACAGCAGAACTTATGAACCAGCTGTAAAAGACCTTAAAATTGTTGATTCATCAACTATAACACTCTTTAGTGACATTCTTAAAGGTGTAGGTAGAAACTCACTCAACGGCAAAAAGAAAGGTGGTATCAAGATGCACACTATGATAAATGCTATGGAAGATGTGCCCTGTCTGATAAAGTTCTCAAATGCCGCAACCCATGACCATACCTTTTTAAAGGATCTTGAACTCAAGAAAGGTTCTTATGTCGTCTTTGATAAAGGTTATGTGGATTATAAACAATACCAAAAATGGACCTTAGAGAATATTTACTTTGTGACCAGACAAAAAGACAATGCCCGTTATACAAGCCTTGAAGAGTTTGATATTCCCGACACGGTAGATGATGCTGTCCTAAAGGACGAAAAAATAGAACTCAAAGACAATGACGGTAAGCCATTTTACCTTAGAAGAATAGCTTTTTGGTACGATAAACACCAAAAAGTTTATGAGTTCATTACCAACAATTATGAACTTCAGGCAGATAAAATTGCCGAGATCTACAAGAACAGGTGGCAAATCGAGACTATGTTCAAACGCCTTAAACAAAACTTCCCGCTAAAGTATTTTCTTGGAGATAATCAAAATGCCATCGAGATACAGATATGGGTCAGCTTAATCATACAACTAATAATGCTTGTCATTCAGAGAAAAGCAGAAAGAAAATGGGCATATTCTAATATGATGTCCGTGATACGATATCATTTAATGACCTATATTGATTTGTTCAAATTCCTTAAAAATCCAGAAGCAAAATGGGAAGATATTACAACAAAAAATATAGGTCAATTAAGCCTTTTTGACCCATAAGGAGGTTCTATTTTTAAAATACTAAAGCTACACAGTGAAATTAGGCGATACAAAAGATTTTTTTAGTAATTTAGATTTTTATCGGACAACAATGATTAAAAATATAAGAGTATGTTATATAAAGTAATCCTTCATCAATCCTTTCTAAAAAATCAAATGAATCAGAAGTTATTTTTTTTGCTTTTATTATTGAATACTGGTTTTATAAATTCTCAGGACACCAATTGTTATTGTAAATTTAATTTTGAAGAAATAGATATTCATGAATATAAAATACCAAGTCATAAAAAAAATTTTTTAAAAAATGATTTAAATTACAGTAAAAAAATCTTAGAAAAAAACCATGAATATTTAACTTATAAAACTGAAGCAAATATTTTAAACAAAAATACACAAATAGAGTATTTCTTAAATATCAAGAACGATTCACTTGTGCGATATGGTTTTGTCTTCAAACTACAAGATAATTATCTACCTCATTTTGAAAAAATTATTGCACATATTAGTAAGTACAATAAATTTATTGATTTAGATAAATTATCTCAACAAAAAATTATAGGATCCTGTAAATATATATTTAGACTTAGTTACAGACAAAATGGAGTTTACGTTTTTGGTGTTGCTAGGGTTTATCCATAGATTTGCTTTCTCGCTATAGATCCATATACGAACAGACCCAAACCGGCAACCAAATCGATTTTTTTGGCACCTTTGTGCCAGACGTTCTTTCATATAATGAGTATTATCCTTATGGCATGCTCCTACCGGGTAGGCATGGTGCAGTAGATTCCTACAGATACGGCTTCCAAGGACAGGAAAAGGATGACGAGATTAAGGGGGATGGGAATTCTATAAACTATAAATATAGGATGCATGATTCGAGGTTAGGAAGATTTTTTGCTATCGATCCTTTGGCTAGTGATTATTCTTGGAATTCTTCTTATGCTTTTTCTGAGAATAGAGTAATTGATGGTGTTGAATTAGAAGGATTAGAATGGATATTAAAGATTTACAGCCCATCCTTATCCTCTAGATTTGCAAGTGCATATACTGCAAATGATTTATATCAAATGAGAGTTATTACTCAATACGCAAGAACCACATCATTTTAAGAGTGACTATGGGTTAGCATCACTTGGACTTACCAAAGATTCGCCAGCGACAGTCTTGTACTATGACAAAGATGCACACGATGGTGTGTCTGTAGAAGTTCACAAGTGGGAAAACAATAGTGCAAACTCTGGAAAAATAATTTCTGATGGAATTTTTCATTTTCCAACAACTGAAGACAGTGCAAATCCTAGGGATGCGAAATACCCCGTTGATGTTAAAAATGGTTCAGGCTTTTATGATGAACATGATTTTGTTGGTGCTGGCGCAATGGAGACCGAAGCAGAAATGATAGCAAGAGGAGGAAGTGCAACAATTGGAAGTGGATATATAAAAGGATTTGGATATTTTGAGTATATGTCAATTGGTAAAGGTTGGTCATTAAGTATAGGTGCAGGAGGAGATAGTGAGCTTAGTAATACAGGTAACTTCTATGGTAAATCTCCTAACTTTGCTTCTTTAGAAAATTTTGCTGGAAAAGGCAATAAATATGGATTAGATATAGATTTGGTTTTTGGTTCAGCTGGTTACTCTGAATGGCATAGTGCAGATTTTAGCTGGCAAGGGAGTACGCTTACATATGGTGGCGGTCTTGGTTTAGGTTTATATGAGGATCAAGCAACATATACAACAATCTCTTTTCCTAGAACAGATAATTATCATATTGATTATGAGAATTGGGTTGAGAATTTTATACCACTTGATGAATCGTCAAGGGTTGGGTCTTGGTAATTTAAATGTTTAGTTAGTATACCTAGTCTCTATAAATAACTTTTTAATGTTAATATAAATGAAAAAATATATATTTTATGGACAAATAGTAATAGTTCATATATGGTTTTTATTGAGTGGTTACGTACTAGTTGAAGGTTATTTAAAAAATGGCTGTAGGTATTGTACTGATATGCAATATATTTTGTTTATTATTTCAGCAACTATATTATTGTTCTATTATTTTGTAGAAATATTAAAGAAAATAGGCAATAATAAAGGTAATGGAACAGCTTAGTTGATAGCCCCCCGCTAGCAATCGTTTCCAACTAGTGCCGTCATAGATATTAGAATTATATAGCCATATGATAGCACTGACTTGCAGTCCCTGCCATATTAATTTTGTATAAGGTTATAGTCGCTCGAGAATTTGGGTGATTTTTTTATGTAATAGTCTTTAAGAAAAGCATCAATTATTTAAAATCACTATATTTACAAGGTCTAAGAGAGACATAAAACGTTCTTTTAAAAATACCTGAAATAAGGCTCTATCAAAAAAAGGCAATCGGGCAAAAAAAACGCATAAGATTAGTTTTCCTACGGCATGTGCCACACTGAGTTTATCGAAGTGCTCCTACCCAACCGTCATGGTAGTGTAGATTCCTACAGATACGGCTTCCAAGCCTGTCCTGAGCTCGTCGAAGGAGCCAGGAAAAAGGCGACGAGATTAAAGGGGAAGGGAATAGCTTGAATTATACTTTTAGGATGCATGATCCGAGATTGGGTAGGTTTTTTACTGTTGATCCACTTCTGACTAACGTAAAATTATATTACTGTAAATCAGTTATTTATATTTTATTCAACATTTCAATTTTCAATCCAAATTTACTCATTTTACGTTAGCCGAGGGACTAAAGTTTCTATGAGTCTATGAGGGATTGTGCCAGAATACCCATGGTTCTCTCCATATCAATTTAGTGGTAATAGGTTAATTGACGCTATTGAACTTGAAGGTTTAGAACAAAGTTTTGAACTTAGGTTTAACAGAAGAAATAAAAGTTATTTAAGAGGTAATATTTCTAAAGAACAACTAATGGACGAGTGGAGAGCAGAAGCTTTTGGGGCGATAATAGGTTCAACTATTGTAGCAGATTTTTATATAGGAAAAGGTAAAATCACTAAATTTGCGACAAAACAATTTGGCTTTCAATTAGCAGTTAATACAGCTACGGAAGGATTTGTTTCTGTAGCTTTCAAAGAACATAAGTTTGAACCTAAAAGAGTAGTAGCCGAGACTTTTACAAATTTTGATTTTGCTGATACAGGAATTGATCAAGGGATAAAATTATTAGGCAAAAAATACAATTTAGGTAAAATTCAGAAAGCACTAGAAATCGTTGCCCCTTCATTATTCGATATTACGACTAAAGATGGAATCCAAATAGTTAGTTTAAATAAAGATAGTGAAAAGATAATATTAGATATTGTAGGTAACTCACTAACTAAAAAAGGAGAAAAATTACTCCAAAATACTGACATTGAATTACCAAAAGTAAAACTATCATCAGATTTAAGTGCTAAAATAGTTTCTGATATTATAATCAAAAATATAAAAATACAACTAGTAAAAGATTCTCAAAATAAAATTAAAGATAATATCAAAGAAGATATTAGAGATGATAAAAAAGTGAAAAATGATGCAATACCCAAAAACAATAGAAGGATTAAAAAAGATAAACTAAAAGAATCTTGAAATGAACTCTACTTTAAAAAAATATCTAAAAAGTTTTCTGAAATATATTCTGGGAATATCCGTAGTAATATTATTAATATTGAGTTTCTATTTAATTACAACATTAATATTTTATGACCAAGAAATACATGAAATTAATGTAAATGGAATGATTATGATTTTTTTAATCCCAGTTTTCACGATTTTCATATCAAAATATTTTTTAAAAAAACTAAAATAACACATAATAACAGGCAGTTACTTTAATTAACCCGCTAGCGCTCGTTTGCAACGAGTGCTATTCAAGCCCAAAAACAAGATATTGCGGACTTGCAGTCCGCGCCACATTAATTTTGTATAAGATTATAGCCACTAAAGGAATTACTCAGATGAGAAAAAACTCTCAAACAACAGAAACAATAGCATCCATAGCAACAACAGCAACAATAGAAACAACAGAAACAACAGAAACAATAGAAACAATAGCAACAACAGCAACAACAGAAACAACAGAAACAACAGAATCAATAGAAACAATAGCATCCATAGTTTCAACATTTATCAAAACTTTTTTACCCAAATACTACAAGCTTTTCGTATTTTCGTTTCCAAACCAATTAAGCTTTTCTAAATGGATATGAAATTCAATAAAAACGAAGACTACAATAAACTTCTCGTTTCTGATTTAAACTCTAAATTGAAAAAAATCTACCTTGGTGGTGGAGAAAAAAAGATAGAAAAACACCACGGCAAAGGCAAATTAACTGCACGAGAACGCATTGATTATTTAGTTGATAATCCTAAAGATACGATTGAAATTGGAGCTTTTGCAGGAGATGGCATGTATCAAGAATACGGCGGTTGCCCTGGCGGTGGCGTGGTGGTTAAAATTGCAAAAGTCTCTGGTAAAAAAGTGATTGTTGTGGCTAATGATGCCACGGTTAAAGCTGGTGCTTGGTTTCCCATTACTGGAAAGAAAAACCTACGAGCACAAGAAATTTCTATAGAAAACCGATTGCCAATTATTTATCTTGTGGATAGTGCTGGTGTATTTTTACCTATGCAAGACGAAATTTTTCCTGATAAAGAACATTTTGGGCGAATATTTAGAAACAACGCCATTATGAGTAGTATGGGCATAACTCAAATTCTTGCAGTTATGGGCAGTTGTGTGGCTGGTGGTGCTTATTTGCCTATCATGAGTGACGAAGCTTTGATTGTGAAAGAAACAGGAAGTATCTTCTTAGCGGGAAGTTATTTGGTAAAAGCTGCTATTGGTGAGAGTATTGATAATGAAAGTCTTGGCGGTGCTACAACCCATTGTGAAGTCAGTGGTGTAACCGATTATAAGGCAGAAAACGACAAAGACGCTTTAGACAAAATCAAAAATATTGTCGATAAAATAGGCGAGTTTGATAAAGCTGGTTTTAATAGAAAAGCATCCAAAAAACCTAAAGAAAATCCAGATGATATATTTGGATTATTACCAGCCAAACGAAGTGATCAATATGATATGAAGCCGATTATTGAACGATTGGTTGATAATTCTGAATTTGAAGAATACAAAGCTGGCTACGGTCAAACCATCATTACGGGTTATGCCAGAATAGACGGTTGGGCGGTTGGTATTGTTGCCAATCAACGCAAAATAGTCAAAACCACCAAAGCCAAAACCAAACCCAGTGAAATGCAATTTGGTGGTGTGATTTACAGCGATTCAGCTGATAAAGCTACGCGGTTCATTGCCAATTGCAATCAAAAGAAAATTCCACTCGTATTTTTACAAGATGTTACAGGATTTATGGTCGGCAGTAAAAGTGAACACGGTGGCATCATCAAAGATGGAGCTAAAATGGTCAATGCAGTAAGTAACTCAGTTGTACCAAAATTTACGGTAATTATTGGTAACTCCTATGGTGCTGGCAATTATGCCATGTGTGGAAAAGCTTACGATCCGAGGCTAATTGTGGCTTGGCCAAGTGCAGAATTGGCGGTTATGGGCGGAAATTCCGCCGCTAAAGTGTTGTTGCAAATTGAGACTTCTAGACTCAAAGCCAAAGGCGAAAAAATCACAGAAGCCAAAGAAAAAGAACTATACGATAAAATCAAAAATAATTACGACAGACAAACCAGTCCTTATTATGCCGCCGCAAGACTTTGGACAGATGCAGTGATTAATCCATTAGATACCAGAAAGTGGATTTCAAATGGAATTGAAATTGCTAATCACGCTCCTATAACTAAGAATTTTAATTTGGGTGTAATACAAACCTAACTCAAATCACAAATTTTATTAAAATAACGTGAGTTCGATATAAATTCCAATAAAATACAGATATTTAATCATTTGTCCGATAGAGCGAAGCATGAGCGACGAGACATCTCAGTAGGATGAGATTTCTCCTCTTTCTTCGTTCGAAATGACAAAATTTGCTTACAAAAAGATGTAATCATATGATTTACAGATTTCAACAAATCGAACTCACGTTAAAATAAAGTTGGTATGACCAATAAAATTTAATTCAGCCAATAAGATTTTTAACTTAAAGTCTAATTTGTTTACTCTCGAAACTTCAGGATTCTTCGTTTTACTCCGAAAGATTACTCAATTGACGGCTATATTTAATTGAGTTACTTAAATCGAACTCCGTTAAAATAAATCTAAGTCCTAATTGATATATAGATATTATCCTTACTTTTGTAGGCTGATTTTGATTGAAATTAAAAATCAATTTAAGTTCATTGATATTACGTAAAAAAATGGGGTCGATTTGGTTTTGACAGCAAGACTTATCGAAGAGTAAGCACGTCGAGCTTTGTAACATGGCTCGTAAATCTCATGTTTCATCCTTTTTTAAACGGCGAGAATAACTACGCCTTAGTCGCGTAATCTGAATCACAGTAGGATACGCTTAATCTCGACAAGGTCGAGAGCTAAGATGTCTCTGGAAAGCCTTGATTTGCGGCGTTCCATCAAGAGGCACCGGTAAAGTAAATCTAGATATGGCAACGTCTCGATGCCATATTGAAATTTTAGAGACTAGGTATAAAGTAGGTTGTTTCTTGCCAGTTTTATACCGAAAATCAAGTTGAAACTAAGCGTGTAGAAAACTGTTTGGTAACTTGTTTGGACGGGAGTTCGAGTCTCCCCGACTCCACAAATATAAAATTTAACTGATTGTAAAATAATTGATTAGTTTTTTTGCTCAACTATAGCATATAAAAAAGCTTTTTTATGGTGTTTAAAAACAGAACAAATTTTAATGTATAGCCAGCAAAACAGTTGGGTTATTTGACCAATACTTGCCTTAACGTTATCACTGTTTATAAATAAATTGCAAAAGCAACCCAATTTGCCTAAGGGTAACGTTTTTTCATTTGCGTTATCGTTATTTTTTTAAAATTGAAAATATAAAACCGTTATCTGTAAATAAAATAATCCGTTGTTTCAAAATGGTATTCAAATAGTATTTATCTTCGTAAAAAATAAATTTGATGAGTGAATTTTTAAGCCAAATAATAGAAAAAATACTCGAATTTGGACAACCTATTGTCATTATTATAATTACACTTGCCTTAGGATTGATTTTTAATCGATTTTATTTTAGCTTGTTTAAAAGAAGATCGATTTATTTAAAAAACGATCCAACCAAATACAATTTCCTAGGACATTTATTGACAGCTTTAATTTATATTATAGGTTTTAGTTTGGCGATTATTTCTGTTCCACAGCTCAAGGCTTTAGCAACTTCGCTTCTAGCAGGTGCAAGTATCTTAGCCTTAGGGATTACTTTTGCCTCTCAACAAGCTTTATCTAATATAGTTTCAGGTATTTTTATAGTTATATTTAAACCTTTTCGAGTCAATGATAGACTTATAGTAAGAGATACGTTGTCTGGTATTGTAGAAGATATTACACTTAGACATACAGTTATAAAAAACTTTGAAAACCGAAGAATTATTATTCCTAATTCAGTGATTAGTAACGAAGTATTAATTAATTCAGATTTAAATGATGAAAAAATTTGTCGCTTTTTTGATATGGGTATCAGTTATGATAGTGACATAGATTTAGCCAAAAAAATCATATCTGAAGAAGTCAGAAATCATCCCGATTATTTTGATGTCCGATCAGAAGAAGATATAAATAATGGATTGCCTGAAGTTTCAGTGAGAGTTTTGTCTATGGGCGATTCTTCTGTCAACATTAGAGCTTGGGTTTGGGCTAAAAACTCTGCTATTTCATTTGGTATGAACTGTGATTTGTTGGAAAGTATAAAAAAACGATTTGATAGAGAAGGCGTAGAAATTCCTTTTCCACATCGTACTATCGTGCAAAAAAAACCATTAAATTAAATTTATTAGACATTTCTTTTTTGCTTCAATAATATGCTTTATTTGTTTTTGAGATGAGAAATTTTGTGAATTCAAATGATATACTTAAGATAATCTAAAACTTTCTTTAATCAAGTAATGTTTTCAACTTTTTTCTCTTATTTTTCATTAGTGTCCGATAAAATATTTTAAAGTGGGATTTCCAATACAGGATTTCCCACTTTTTTATATCTTCATCTTTCGCAAAAAAAAAGAGATATGAACAAAAGTAAAAATTTCAGCGGTCAACCCATTATCAAACAGGTTTTAAATTTTATTTTACCCAACGATGTTTATCGGACAGCCGAAAAGCATAACAGCGACAGATACACTAAAAAGTTCACTACTTATGAGCATTTAGTTACTATGATTTTCACTGTCATTAGTGGTTGTAGCTCGCTTCGTGAAGTATCGAGTATTATGCTTGCTTGTGAAGGAAAAATCAACCATTTGGGGCTAAAAGATTTCCCAAAGCGAAGCACATTATCTGACGCCAACAGGAGAAGAAGCTCATCAGTATTTGCTGATATTTACCATTTACTCTATAAACGTTACCACCGATTTTTGTCGGACAGCAGAACTTATGAACCAGCTGTAAAAGACCTTAAAATTGTTGATTCATCAACTATAACACTCTTTAGTGACATTCTTAAAGGTGTAGGTAGAAACTCACTCAACGGCAAAAAGAAAGGTGGTATCAAGATGCACACTATGATAAATGCTATGGAAGATGTGCCCTGTCTGATAAAGTTCTCAAATGCCGCAACCCATGACCATACCTTTTTAAAGGATCTTGAACTCAAGAAAGGTTCTTATGTCGTCTTTGATAAAGGTTATGTGGATTATAAACAATACCAAAAATGGACCTTAGAGAATATTTACTTTGTGACCAGACAAAAAGACAATGCCCGTTATACAAGCCTTGAAGAGTTTGATATTCCCGACACGGTAGATGATGCTGTCCTAAAGGACGAAAAAATAGAACTCAAAGACAATGACGGTAAGCCATTTTACCTTAGAAGAATAGCTTTTTGGTACGATAAACACCAAAAAGTTTATGAGTTCATTACCAACAATTATGAACTTCAGGCAGATAAAATTGCCGAGATCTACAAGAACAGGTGGCAAATCGAGACTATGTTCAAACGCCTTAAACAAAACTTCCCGCTAAAGTATTTTCTTGGAGATAATCAAAATGCCATCGAGATACAGATATGGGTCAGCTTAATCATACAACTAATAATGCTTGTCATTCAGAGAAAAGCAGAAAGAAAATGGGCATATTCTAATATGATGTCCGTGATACGATATCATTTAATGACCTATATTGATTTGTTCAAATTCCTTAAAAATCCAGAAGCAAAATGGGAAGATATTACAACAAAAAATATAGGTCAATTAAGCCTTTTTGACCCATAAGGAGGTTCTATTTTTAAAATACTAAAGCTACACAGTGAAATTAGGCGATACAAAAGATTTTTTTAGTAATTTAGATTTTTATCGGACAACAATGCTTATTTTTATAATATAAAATCATACCACAATGCTTAAAACACTAATAATCGGTGCATCCGATAAACCACAACGCTATGCTTATAAAGCTTTAAAACTTCTTCAAAAAAATAACCACGAAGTTCTTGCTTTAGGAAAACGGCAAATGAATATTGATGGAGTTGAAGTGCATCTTGGTAAACCTGATTTTTCTGATATACACACCGTTACACTTTATCTTAATGCTAAAAATCAAGAAGAATATTATGATTATATCATTAGTTTAAAACCTAAACGAGTTATTTTTAATCCTGGCACCGAAAACCCCGATTTTCAGAAAAAACTTAATTCTGAAAATATAGAAGTTGTAGAAGCTTGCACTTTAGTTTTGTTATCGACGAATCAATATGAGACCTAAAAAGGTCAATAACCCATTGAGAATTAAGATAAAAAAGCCAAATTCAAAGCCAAACCAATTTAAAGCGTTAACGCTAATAATGTAGGATAGAATAGGAGAAAGTATTGCTACAACTGGCACTAAACGGTCTTTGATTTTAAACTTTGTAAACATTCCAAAAGCATATAAACCCAATAGCGGAATATAGGTGTATCCAGCAAAAACAAAGAGTTTGTTAATCACACTTTTATCATTTATGGCATATTGAAAAATCAACATCACAAGTATCAATACTATAGAAATAACAATATGTGTCAACTTTCTAATTTTGATTTGTTGAGATTTGGGATAGCGATTTTCTATATCTAAAATATCTATACTGAATGAGGTTGTTAAAGATGTTAAGGCACTGTCAGCACTGGAATATGCGGCTACGCAATGAGACCTAACAAAAAGAAAATAGCCACAGCCAAACCTAAATCGCCTTGCATAGCAATGGCGGGAAACAAATCGTCTTTTTTAGCTGTGATGCCATTTATTTCTGCATAATTTGTCAACAACAAACCTAAAAATAAAAACAGAAAATTGGCAATAGTTAAAATGATAGTAAATGAAAAAATGTTTTTTTGGGCGTCTTTTAAATTTCTACACGTTAGATTTTTTTGCATCATATCTTGATCAAGTCCAGTCATAACAATAGTGATAAACGCACCCGATATAAATTGTTTAAAAAAGAAATCACTAGAACGCCAATCGTCAAAAAAGAAAATTTTGGCTTGTGTGTTTTTACTCAGATAAGTTGGAATTTCAGCTATTGAAATATTAAGATTCTGTAGAAGAAGAGCAATCGAAATACATAGAGCCAGTAACATAAACAAAGTTTGCAAACTATCGGTCCAAACAATGGTTTTGATGCCACTTCTAAAAGTATAGACCCAAATCAATAAAATGGTAATCGTTACGGTAACGTAAAAAGGAATGCCAAGGTTATCAAACACAATCAGTTGCAAAACTCCAGCCACTAAAAACAACCTAAAACTTGACCCAACAATTCGGGATAGCAAAAAGAAAGATGCTCCAGTTTTATAAGTATAAAAACCAAATCTTTGGTCGAGATAGGTGTAAATTGATGTTAAGTTTAATCTGTAATACAATGGCATCAACACTAAACTTATCACGGCATAACCTAAAGTATAGCCTAAAACCACCTGAAAATAGCTAAATGCTGAAAACTCTACAGTGCCAGGGATTGAAATAAATGTTATGCCACTTAATGACGCTCCTATCATTCCAAAAGCAACTAAATACCAAGGCGATTTGTTATTGGCTTTAAAAAACTCGGCGTTGCTACCTGTTTTATTGGTCAAGAATGAAATACCAATTAAAACCACAAAATAGGAAACAATAAGTAATAAAATAAAAGTCGGACTTAACATCTATAAAAATTGTGCTGGCAAATTTAGGAATAAAAAAATCACACGAAATGAACTCATGTGATTTTTCCATAAATAAGAGATTAGATATAATTTAGCAAGCATAAAATTTATACATTTTGATATCAAATTATCTTTAAAATGTTAACAAAAAACAGACAGCGTTTAAATTACATTTCCTATATTTATTTTATTTGATATTCAACGTACAAGGTTGCTGTAATTTTAATTGTTCCTTTATTGATTGCAATTGATGTGTTATTTGAAGCCAGCTTATCATTCATTTCATATTGCGGTTTTGTGTCTTGTGGCATAGAAGCATTGATTTCAATATTTCCAATCTTTAATATTTCTTTTTTAGACTCAGGTATTTGTTGCATCAATCTATCAGAAAGTTTTTCTGATTTTTCAAATGCATTTAGGTAAGCTTCATTTTTTAAGCTGTCAATTTTAGTATGAGAATAACTCAGTCCTCCCAAATCAAGATTTCTATTTTCAAGTAATTCGGTATAAATATCATCAAGTTCATCAATATTTCTTATGGTTACAAAAACTGTTGTCGAACCTCTAAATCCTTCAAATACTCTTGAATTATTAATCCATGTGTAACTTTTGCTCATATTTACAGAAGTGGTTAGGATGTCGTCTTTATCGATTTTGAAAGTTAGTAGTTTGTTTTGTAGTTCATTAGATTTATCTACTAAACACTTTTTTGAAGATTTTATTGATTTGTCAAGACAATTCAAGCTGATATTAAAAGTTGCCATATTCGGAAGTGTTTCGACTTCACCATATGACTTTAACGTGATAGTTTTAAACTTTGAAGGTTCAACTGACGGATTGTTTTGGCGACTTACTAATATCAATAGGCTAAAAACCCCAAATAATTGTTTCATTTTTTTGTTTTTATATATTGCTCAACTCATTATTACCCAAAAAAACAAGCGTGTTTATCTTCTTTTATAACAGCTAATAATTTATCCAAATAAGAAGATTCTGGATAAGGTTCGTAGAGTTCCCACTTACCACTTGCTCGCATCCAATATAAATTCCATTCTTGTCTTGACTTATAAAATCTGATTTTTGCGAATTCCATTTGAAGAATTTCTTCGGGATTTTCCCAAGAAGGTCTTATTTCGTAAAAAATAACAGTTTTACCATCGTAAGAATATCCCATATCAACTTCTTGACGTATTTTAGGGTCTTGAGGTCTTATTGATTCAACAAAATTTTTTATGGTTGATTCATTTATGTCGATTGTCTTATTACTCATATTTGGATTCTAAAATGGAAACTGTTAGCATTTCAATTATAACGAAAAGCATTCACAACTATATTTATTCCACAATAAATTTACCTTGCATTAAAGCAACGTGACCAGGAAAACTGCAAATGAAATCGTAAACGCCTTTTTCTGGAGCATCAAATGTAATTGTAGTTTGCTCGCCACCACCAATCATTTTGGTATGTACGATAACGGCTTTTGTGTTTTTGGGAATGTAATTATTGTCTTTGGCATCAACTGCTTTTGTAGCAAAATCATTGATATTGGTTCCTGGTTTAAGCAAAACAAAATTATGACCCATAACATTTACGTCAAGTTTGCCGATGTGTTTGAGTGTGAGTTTGACTTTGTCTCCTGCTTTGACTTTAATTTCTTTTAAATTATAGCGCATTTGGTCATTGCCAGTCAATAGAATTTCAGTTACACCGTCTTCGGTTTTTTGTTTTTCTGCTACGGGTTGATTGATTTTGATGTTTTGTTTTTCTTCTTTTTTATCATCTTTAGAATTTCCACAAGAACTTAAAACGAGAAGTGAAAATAAAAATGCAATTTGATAGAGTTTCATAATTTTTGGTATAAAGATTTTAAACAATTTTGATGATTTGTATTTATTCTAAAATTCAGCGATTACTTTGCTAAATGTGGCTTAGGAATTCCCGAAAAAATATCTACTAAAACATTTATTGGAACATTATACAAGACATCTCCCACACGAGTGGGAATAAGCGGATAGCCTGCCTTTTCTAACAGGCAAGCCCGCTTGAAGCCTATAATAATTTTGAAAAAATACTATTTCCTTTTGCTGATTTCGGCATAGGGTCTGTGTTTTTCGCCAACATAAATTTGTCTTGGTCTGCCGATAGGTTCTTTTTTAAGGCGCATTTCTCTCCATTGAGCAATCCATCCAGGCAATCTACCGAGTGCAAACATTACGGTAAACATTTCTGTTGGAATGCCAAGTGCTCTGTAAATTATACCTGAGTAGAAATCAACATTAGGGTAGAGTTTGCGTTTTACAAAATAGTCGTCTTCTAAGGCTTCTTTTTCAAGGCCTTTGGCAATATCGAGAACGGGATCTTCAATACCTAAATCGCCGAGTACATCGTCTGCAGATTTTTTAATAATTTTTGCTCTTGGGTCAAAGTTTTTATAGACACGGTGCCCGAAGCCCATTAATCTAAAAGGATCATCTTTATCTTTGGCTTTACTCATGTATTTTTTAGTATCACCACCGTCGTTTTTGATACCTTCTAGCATTTCGATGACAGCTTGGTTGGCACCACCGTGAAGTGATTCCCAAAGTGCATTGATTCCTGCTGAGATAGACACAAATAATCCGGCGTGAGATGAGCCTACAATTCTTACTGTTGAGGCTGAGCAGTTTTGTTCGTGATCAGCGTGTAGAATCAATAATTTATTTAAGGCTGAAGCTACAACGGGATTGATTTTGTAGTCTTCGTTGGCTTTTTTGAACATCATCTTAAGGATGTTTTCAACATAACCGAGTGAACTGTCTCCATAATCCAAAGGTTGTCCTGTGCGTTTTCTCAAAGCCCAAGCACACAAAACGGGAAATTTGGCAAGTAGCTTCACGATAGATTTATACATTTCTTCTTCAGAATTCACATCTACTGATGATGGGTTGAATGCAATTAAAGCCTGGTTAAAGAAGACACAACTCCCATAGGGTGAGCTGATCGAGGAAAACCATCAAGGATTTTTTTCATCTCTTCGTCAACGTGAGATTCGTTTTTGATGTCTTGATGAAATTTGTCTAGTTGTTCTTGAGATGGCAATTCGCCAAAAATTAGCAAGTAAGCCACTTCTAAGAAACTTGCATTTTCAGCTAAATCTTCGATAGAATATCCACGGTAACGCAAAATACCTTGTTCACCGTTTAAAAAAGTAATTGCACTTTCACAAGATCCTGTATTTTTGAAACCTGGATCTAATGTAATTAAACCATTTGAAGTGCTTCTTAGCTTAGAGATATCTATGCCATGTTCATTTTCAGTACCTACAATTACAGGGAGTTCATATTGTTTTCCGTCAAATTCAATTTTAGCTGTCATATTTTATTTTTTTTGATTAATTCTATTGTGAAACTTACCAAAGATAAGCAATGAATTGTTAAATAGGCGTTAAGTCTAAAACCAAAAAAAACCTATTCAACTTAAGTTATTGTTAAAAATAAGAAGAATAGGTTATTTGAAAAATGATATTGATCAATTTTAAGGGATTTTTATTTTGAAAGCATCTGTTCCAGGGAAATATGCAGTTTGGCTAAGTTCCTCTTCAATTCTTAATAATTGATTGTATTTGGCCATTCTATCGCTTCTTGAGGCTGAACCAGTTTTGATTTGTCCTGTATTGAGTGCAACAGCTAAATCAGCAATGGTATTGTCTTCAGTTTCTCCTGAACGGTGAGACATCACAGCGGTATAACCTGCATTTTTAGCCATATTTACAGCGACAATGGTTTCTGTAAGTGTTCCGATTTGGTTAACTTTAATTAAAATAGAATTGGCTATTCCTTCTTCAATTCCTTTGGATAATCTTTCTACATTAGTTACAAATAGGTCATCTCCAACCAATTGAACACGATCACCGATTTTGTCAGTGAGCATTTTAAAGCCGTCCCAATCATTTTCATCCATGCCGTCTTCTACAGAAATAATGGGATATTTTTCGGTTAGTTCAGCGATATATTGGGCTTGTTCTTCAGAAGTTCTGACTTTGCCTGAATCGCCTTCAAATTTTTTGTAATTGTATTTACCGTCTTCGAAAAATTCAGCTACAGACAATCGAGGGCAATCATAACTTCATCACCAAATTTGTATCCTGCGTTTTCAACAGCTTGTTTAATTGAGTCCAAAGCATCTTCGATTCCATTTAATTCAGGAGCAAAGCCACCTTCATCGCCAACTGCAGTAGATAAGCCACGTTTTTTAAGTACTTTTTTTAAGTTGTGAAAAATTTCTGTTCCCATTTGCATAGCGTGTGTAAAGCTTGAGGCTTTTACGGGCATGATCATAAACTCTTGAAAGGCAATCGGGGCGTCGCTATGTGAACCGCCATTGATGATGTTCATCATAGGAACGGGTAAAGTATTTGCAGAAACGCCACCTATATATCTGTATAGAGGCTGTTGTAGTTCATTAGCAGCTGCTTTGGCAACTGCAAGTGAAACTCCGAGAATGGCATTTGCACCGAGTTTTGCTTTGTTTGGTGTGCCGTCAAGTTCAATCAAATATTCGTCAATTTCGGTTTGTTCAAAAACTGAATATCCTAATAATTTGTCAGCGATTAAATTATTAACGTTGTCAACAGCTTTTGAAACGCCTTTGCCCATATAAGATTCGTCTCCATCTCTTAGTTCAACAGCTTCATGTTCGCCCGTTGAAGCACCAGAAGGTACAGCAAATCGACCGAGAACGCCTGTTTCGGTTGTAACATCTACTTCTAAGGCTGGATTACCCCTTGAATCAAAAATTTGTCTTGCGTGAATGTCTAATATTATACTCATTTTTGTTTGGTTTTGTGTGTCTGCAATTTACGAATTTCAAACAGATTAAATGATAATTTAAAATCAATATTTTCTACCATTGATAACTAAATCGATTGAGAAATATCAATTACGTATTTTATGAAACTTATAAAGCGATAAACTGAGTTGCTTTTTTATGAAGCGTACATTTTGTAAAAATCATCAAATAAATAGTTGGCATCATTTGGTCCTGGACCAGCTTCAGGATGGTATTGAACAGAAAAGCATTTTTTTTCTTTAAGTCTGAAACCAGCCAAAGTTTGATCATTGAGATGTATATGCGTGATTTCTATGTCAGAATGATTTTCTGCTTCATCTTTATTTACGGCGAAACCGTGATTTTGAGATGTGATTTCAGATTTGCCTGTTACTAAATTCATTACAGGGTGATTGATTCCACGATGTCCATGGTGCATTTTGAAAGTTGAAATACCTTGAGATAAAGCAATGATTTGATGTCCTAAACATATTCCAAATGTAGGAATATTTTTGTCGATAGCAGATTTTGCTAACTCAATAGCTGACTTCAAGGGTTGTGGATCTCCAGGACTGTTGGATAGAAAAATAGCATTTGGCTCAAACGACATCAAGTCTTCTAAACTGCTATTGTATGGAAACACTTTTAAATAAGCTTCTCTTTTTGACAGATATTTTAAAATATTAGTTTTAACTCCTAAATCTAATACTGCAATTTTATAGGTTGAATTTTTGTTTCCAAAATAATAAGGTTTTTGTGTTGAAACCTTTGAAGCTAATTCAAGACCGTTCATTTTGGGATAGGTCTTTAGTTGTTCTTTTAATTGATCTATTTTGTCGAGTTGAGTAGAAATAACAGCGTTCATGGCTCCGTGTTGTCTAATATGGTGAACCAAAGCTCGAGTATCTAAATCTGATATAGCAAAGAGATTAGATTGATTTAAAAAGTCTTCAAGTGATAGATTTGAAGATGCTCGAGATGGATTGTAGCTAAAATTTTTACAAATAAGCCCTGCTATTTTTGGAGAGTTGGATTGATTTTCGTCGGTGTGAGTGCCGTAATTTCCAATGTGTGCGTTGGTCGTAACCATGAGTTGTCCGTGATATGAAGGATCGGTAAAAATTTCTTGATAACCTGTCATACCAGTGTTGAAACAAATCTCTCCAAACGCAGTATCTTGGTTGTTTGAAACGGCTTTGCCTTTAAATTGAGTGTGATCTTCTAGGATAAGAATGGCATCTATTTTTTTGTGGTATCTCATAATGTATAAATATAAAAAAAGGGATAAATATTTAATTTATCCCTTAAAATTAGTAAATATAATTGATGTTATAATTATTTTTTTTCGTCATCTTTTGATTGTTTATTTTCATCAGAAGATTTTTCTTTGGCTTCACTTTTATTAGATTCAGCTTTAGCTTCGCTTTTTTCTGGCTTAGCTTCAGTTTTATCTTCAACTTTGTTGTTGTCTTCTTTAGTTTTAGAATCTTCTTTTGGAGATGATTCAACATTAGTTTCAGGTTGATCTGAAGTTACTTTTTTACCAGCACGGCGTGTAGATTTCTTTTTCTTTTTGCCTTTAGGGTTGTATATCTCGTTGAAATCTACAAGTTCTATCATTGCCATTTCAGCAAGATCGCCAAGTCGGTGACCTAATTTGATAATCCTTGTATATCCACCAGGTCTTGAGGCTACTTTTGGTGCAACTTCTCTAAACAATTCTGCCACAGCATATTTATCTCTAATTTTTGAAAACACAATACGTCTGTTATGAGTGGTATCGGTTTTAGATTTAGTAACTAGAGGTTCAACAAAAGTTCTTAAGGCTTTTGCTTTAGCGAGAGTTGTATTGATTCTTTTATGTTCTATAAGAGAGCAAGCCATATTAGCCAACATAGATTTTCTATGGGCGGTCTTGCGACTCAAGTGATTAAATTTCTTTCCGTGTCTCATTTTAAATATTTTTTAGAGGCTTTTAATTAGTCTTTTTCAAGGTTGTATCGAGATAAGTCCATACCGAAATCAAGACCTTTATTGCTGACTAATTCTTCAAGTTCGCTTAATGATTTTTTACCGAAGTTTCTAAATTTCATCAAATCATTCTTGTTGTAAGAAACCAAGTCGCCAAGGGTTTCAACTTCAGCGACTTTTAAGCAGTTAAGTGCTCTTACAGATAAATCAAGATCTGAGAGTCTAGATTTCAGAAGCTGTCTCATATGAAGTGCTTCTTCGTCATAAGTTTCGGTTTGTGCCATTTCTTCAGTTTCAAGAGTAATTCTTTCGTCTGAGAAAAGCATAAAGTGATGAATTAATGTTTTAGCGACTTCTGTTAAAGCATCTTTAGGATGAATAGAGCCATCGGTAACAATTTCAAAAACTAATTTTTCATAATCAGTTTTTTGTTCTACTCTATAATCTTCAATGCTGTATTTAACATTTTTGATAGGCGTATAGATAGAATCTGTAATTATTGTTCCTAATGGTAATTCGTCTTTTTTATTATCTTCGGCAGGAACGTATCCTCTTCCTTTTTCAATTGTGATTTGCATATTTAAGGATACTTTTTTATCCATATTGCAAATAACATGATCAGGATTTAATACTTGAAATCCAGAGAGGTGTTTTTGAAAATCACCAGCCGTGAGTTGATTTTGATTAGAAACGCTAATCACAGCAGATTCTGTATCATTATCTTCTATTTGTTGTTTGAATCTAACCTGTTTAAGATTAAGTATAATTTCAGTAACATCTTCCACCACGCCAGGGATTGTAGAAAACTCATGTTCGACTCCTTCTATTTTAATCGAAGTAATTGCAAAACCTTCAAGAGAAGATAATAAAACGCGACGTAAAGCATTACCTACGGTAAGACCGTATCCAGGTTCTAAAGGTCTAAACTCAAATATACCTTCAAACTCAGAAGAGTCTATCATAATTACTTTATCGGGCTTTTGAAAATTGAATAATGCCATAGTGTTGTAGTATCTAATTATTATTTAGAGTATAATTCGACGATAAACTGTTCGTTAATATTTTCTGGAATTTGTGTTTTTTCAGGAACGCTAACGAATGTACCTTCTTTTTTTTCTGAATTCCAACTTAACCATTCATAAACAGCTGAAGAGTTTGATAGTGATTCTTCAATAACGCTTAAAGATTTAGATTTTTCTCTAACGCCTACAATATCATTGATTTTTAGCTGATAAGATGGGATATTTACAATTTCGCCATTTACTGTAATGTGTTTGTGTGAAACTAATTGTCTTGCTCCACTTCTAGAAGGTGATAGACCAAATCTGTAAACAACATTGTCGAGACGTCTTTCGCACATTTGAAGTAAAACTTCACCAGTAATACCTTTTGCACTGTTAGCTTTTTCAAACATATTTCTGAATTGACGCTCTAAAATACCATAGGTATATTTTGCTTTTTGCTTTTCCATTAATTGGATAGCATATTCAGATTTTTTACCACGTCTTCTGTTGTTGCCATGTTGGCCAGGTGGATATTTTTTCTTCTCAAACGATTTATCATCGCCGAAAATAGGCTCGCCAAATTTACGAGCAATTTTAGTTTTAGGACCAGTGTATCTTGCCATTTCTAAGTATTTAGGTTATAGGTTATGAATTAAGGTCTTTCCTTCGATAACCTTATTTTTTATTCGATTAAACACGTCTTCTTTTAGGTGGACGACAACCATTGTGAGGAATAGGAGTAACGTCTATAATTTCAGTAACTTCAACGCCTGAATTGTGCAATGCTCTAATAGCTGATTCTCTTCCATTGCCAGGACCTTTTACATAAACTTTCACTTTTCTTAGTCCTGCTTCGTGAGCAACTTTACTGGCATCTTCTGCGCCGAGTTGAGCGGCGTAAGGGGTATTTTTTTTACTGCCTCTAAAACCCATTTTACCAGCTGAAGACCATGATATGACTTCACCGTTATTGTTGGTTAAAGAAACAATTATGTTGTTAAATGAAGCAAATATGTGAGCTTCACCAAAGGCGTCTGTTGTGACTTTACGCTTTTTTGTTGTTGATTTAGCCATGATTATTTAGTTACTTTTTTCTTGTTAGCTACTGTCTTTCTTCGACCTTTTCGTGTACGTGAGTTGTTTTTAGTTCGCTGACCTCTTAAAGGTAAACCCGATCTGTGTCTAACACCTCTATAACAACCAATATCCATAAGACGTTTGATGTTCATTTGAGTTTGTGATCTTAATTCGCCTTCTATGGTAAATTGCGAAACAGCGTTACGAACGCCAGAGACATCACTATCATTCCAGTCAGAAACTTTTTTGTTTGGATCAACTTTAGCTTCTTTCAGAATTCTTTGTGCTCTTGACTTACCTATACCAAAAATATAGGTTAGAGCAATTACGCCTCTTTTTTGTTTAGGGATATCAACACCTGCTATTCTTGCCATAATTAACCTTGTCTTTGTTTAAACTTTGGATTCTTTTTATTAATAACATAAAGTCTTCCTTTACGTCTTACGATTTTGCAATCTGCACTTCTCTTTTTGATTGATGCTCTTACTTTCATAATATTAATATCTATAAGTTATACGTCCTTTAGTTAAATCATAAGGACTCATTTCTAATTTTACTTTATCGCCTGGTAATAATTTAATGTAATGCATTCTCATCTTACCAGATATATGAGCAGTTACTACGTGCTCATTTTCAAGTTCTACTCTAAACATTGCATTGGACAATGCTTCTATAATAGTTCCATCTTGTTCTATTGAAGGTTGTTTAGCCATAATTATGCTACTGCTTTTCTGTTTTTGCCTGATTTCATTAATCCGTCGTAATGTTTATTTAATAAGTAAACATTAATTTGATCTATAGTGTCTATTGCAACACCAACCATAATTATTAAAGATGTACCACCAAAAAATAAAGCCCAGCCCGATTGCACACCAAGTAGGGAAACAATAATTGCTGGGAATATAGCAATGATTGCCAAAAACACAGAACCAGGTAAAGTGATTTGAGACATAATTCTGTCGAGGTATTCTGCGGTTTCTGTTCCTGGTCTTATGCCTGGGATAAATCCACCGCTTCTTTTTAAATCGTCTGCCATTTTATTAGTTGGTACGGTAATAGCGGTGTAAAAATATGTGAAAATAATGATGAGTAAGCCAAATACAACATTGTACCATAATCCAAACATATCATTAAACTCAGCTGCAATACCTTGAGCAGTTGCCGTGTCAGATAATCCTGCAAGTGCAGCGGGGACAAACATGATGGCTTGAGCAAATATAATTGGCATTACGCCAGAGGCATTTAGTTTTAAAGGTATAAATTGTCTTGCTCCACCAAATATATTTTTCTCATATTTACCAGAAGCATTTTTTCTTGCATATTGAACAGGTATTTGTCTTACTGCTTTTACTAAATAAACAGAGGCAAGAATAATAACAAACCAAATCACAAGTTCAATTAATATTAAAATTAAACCACCTGAACCATCATCACCAGTTCTGGAAGCTAATTCCTGTGCAAATGAACGAGGTAATCTGGCTATAATACCTACCATTATAAGTAATGAAATTCCATTACCAACACCTTTATCAGTTATTTTTTCACCGAGCCACATTGCAAAAATACAACCTGCTGTAAGGATTATTACTGCAGAGGTAATAAACATTGTATTACTTTGAACCATAAATGCGTCGTCGGGTAAAATATTGTATAAGTTATAAATATATCCAGGATCTTGTACTAAAGTAATACCAATGGTAAGCCAACGTGTAATTTGAGTAATTTTTTTAGTTCCGCTTTCACCTTCTTTTTGAAGTTTTTGTAAATAAGGAACGGCAATAGTCATCAATTGAACGACAATGGAAGCAGAGATGTAAGGCATAATACCCAATGCAAAGACTGAAGCGTTTGAAAATGCACCACCAGTAAATGCGTTTAATAAGCCTAAAATACCATCTTCAGTTTGACTTCCTAAACTTGCTAACTGAGAAGCATCTATACCTGGTAGAACAACTTGTGCTCCAAATCTATAAACGATTAATAAGCCCAAAGTCAGGAGAATCCTATTTTTGAGCTCGTCTATTTTCCAAATATTTTTTATCGTTTCAATAAATTGCATCGAGTAAATATTATAATGTTATCGCTTCTCCACCGGCTTTTTCAATTGCTTCCTTAGCTGATTTTGAAAACTTATGTGCTTGAACTTTTAATTTAGATTTTAATTCGCCATTGCCTAAAATCTTAACAAGGTCATTTTTTTTGACTAAACCTAATTCTTTAAGCGTTTCGAAATCTACGCTGTCTTTAATTTTTTTATCATCAACTAAAGCCTGAAGATTAGAAAGATTAACAGGTTTATAGTCAACTCTATTGATGTTATTAAACCCAAACTTAGGAATACGTCTTTGTAAAGGCATTTGACCACCTTCAAATCCAATTTTTCTAGAATACCCAGATCTTGACTTAGCACCTTTATGACTTCTACCAGCTGTATCACCAGTTCCAGAACCTTCACCACGTCCAAGACGTTTTGTTTTTCCTTTTACAGAGCCTTTTGCTGGTTTTAATTGATGTAATTTCATAGTTGATAATCTTATTTAATCTTTTCTACACTTACCAAGTGGTTGACTTTATCAATCATACCCAAAATATTTGGTGTATCTTGATGTTCAACACTTTGACCTATTTTTTTTAAACCTAATGCTTCAAGAGTCAACTTTTGTTGTTTAGTTCTCTTGATGGCACTTTTTGTTTTAGTAACTAATATTTTTGACATTTTCAAAAGCTATTATCCGTTAAATACTTTATCTATTGATATTCCTCTTTGCTTTGCAACTGTATCGACATTTCTTAATTGTAAGAGTGCGTCAAAAGTAGCTTTTACTACGTTGTGAGGATTAGTAGAACCTTGGTTTTTTGACAATACATCATGAACTCCAACAGATTCTAATACAATTCTAGTGGGACCGCCGGCAATTACACCAGTACCTTCAGATGCAGGAAAAAGAGAAACTTTTGCTCCAGCATATTTTCCTTTTTGCTCGTGTGGTAATGTTCCTTTGTTTAGAGGAATTCTTATCAAGTTTTTCTTAGCATCTTCAACTGCTTTTGCAATAGCATCAGCAACTTCTTTTGACTTGCCAAGACCTTGACCTACAACGCCATTTTCATTACCAACAACAACTATAGCAGAAAACCCAAAAGCTCTACCACCTTTAGTTACTTTAGTAACACGTTGAACCCCTACTAGTCTATCTTTTAAATCTAAACCTCCAGGCTTAACAAACTCTACGTTTTTATAATTTTGATACATATATTTAAAATTTTAATCCACCTTCTCTGGCTCCTTCAGCCAATGATTTAACTCTACCGTGGTACAGGTAGCCACTTCTATCAAAAGCAACTTCTTCGATACCGATTTTACTTGCTTTTTCAGCGATGGCTTGACCAACTGCTTTAGAGCGTTCAACTTTAGGCTTATCTTTTGAAGCATCAGTTCTTGAAGATGCTGAGGCAAGTGTTTTGCCATTGACATCATCAATGAGTTGAGCATAAATCTCAAAATTGCTTCTGTAAACAGATAATCTTGGTTTAGTTGCTGTACCTTTTATACTTTTTCTGATTCTCTGATGAATCTTTTTTCTTCTTTTTTGTTTAGAAAATCTCATAATTATGCTGATTTACCTGCTTTTCTTCTTATGTATTCACCAACATACTTAATTCCTTTACCTTTGTATGGTTCTGGTTTTCTGTATGATCTGATTTTAGCTGCAACTTGATTAACAAGTTGTTTATCGTGTGATGTTAATTTTATGATTGGATTTTTGCCTTTTTCACTCGCAGTTTCAACTTTTATTTCTGGGGCGAGTTGAATAACTATATTGTGTGAAAATCCAATAGCGATATCTAATTTTTGACCTTGATTGGATGCTCTGTAACCTACGCCTACAAGTTCTAATTCTTTTGAGTAACCTTTAGTTACTCCTGTTATCATGTTGTTGATGAGAGATCTATATAAACCGTGTTTAGATTTTATATTTTTGTTATCGTTTGGTCGTTCTACGATAATTTCACCATCTTCTTGCTTGATTTTAACGTCTTCAAATTTTTGAGTGAGTTCACCAAGCTTACCTTTAACTGATATAGAGTTGTCCTCGAGTTTAATCTCGACACCTTCTGGTATTTTTACTGGACTATTTCCTATTCTAGACATAACTAATCTTTTATCTTATATTAATATACGTAACAGAGCAACTCTCCACCAACATTATCTCTTTGTGCTTGTTTTCCTGTCATTAAGCCCTTTGAAGTTGAAACAATTGAAATTCCAAGTCCATTGAGTACACGGGGTATTTCATTGCTACCAGCATATTTTCTCAAACCAGGTTTACTGATACGCTGAATCTTTTTTATTACAGGTTCTTGGCTAAGTTTATCATATTTAAGAGCTATCTTGATGACACCTTGCTTGTTGTCATCTATAAATTTATAGCTTAAAATAAAACCTTGGTCAAAAAGAATTTTTGTCAATTCTTTTTTAAGATTAGAAGCTGGTATTTCTACCGTTCTATGCCCAGCGACGACAGCATTTCTAATTCTGGTTAAATAATCTGATACAGGATCTATATTCATTTTATATTGCTTTTAAAAATTACCAGCTTGCTTTTTTAACACCTGGAATTAAACCTTTATTTGCCATTTCTCTAAACATAACACGAGAAATTCCAAACGTTCTCATATAGCCTTTTGGTCTTCCAGTAAGTTTACAACGGTTGTGCAGTCTTACAGGAGAAGAATTTTTAGGCAACTTTTGTAGTGCTTCATAATCGCCTTCTTCTTTGAGGCGTTTACGCTTTTCAGCATATTTTTCTACTAATTTTTCGCGTTTTACTTCGCGAGCTTTCATTGATTCTTTAGCCATATTAATTCTTTTTAAAAGGCAAACCTAATTCTGTTAATAATGCTTTTGCTTCTTTATCGGTATCAGCTGACGTTACAAATGAGATGTCCATACCAGAGATACGATTTACTTTATCTATATTTATTTCTGGAAAAATGATTTGTTCTGTAATTCCCAGATTATAATTTCCTCTTCCGTCAAAACCATCAGGGTTTATACCGCTAAAATCTCTTACTCGAGGTAGGGCAGAAGTAATCAACCGGTCTAGGAATTCATACATTCTATGACCTCTTAAAGTTACTTTAGCACCGATAGGCATTCCTTTTCTTAATTTAAAAGATGCGACATCTTTTTTGGATACAGTTGGTACTGCTTTTTGACCAGCTATTCTAGAGAGTTCATCAACAGCCTGATCAATAAGTTTTTTGTCTGCAATAGCTTCTCCAACACCTCTACTCAAAACAATTTTTTGAAGTTTTGGGGTTTCCATGGTATTAGAATAGCTAAACTCTTTAACAAGATTCTTTTTAACTCTTGTTTGATATTCTTTTTTTAATCTAGGTATATATTCCATAACTAGCTAATTACTTCGTTAGTTTTTGTTGAAACCCTTACTTTTTTTCCGTCTTGAATTTCATATCTAACACGAGTTGGATTTCCATTTTTATCTATTAGTGCTACATTTGAAATATGTATAGGGGCTTCTTTTTCTTGAATACCACCTTGTGGATTTTGAGCACTTGGTTTGAGGTGTTTTTTAATCATATTAACAGATTCTACAATAACTTTTTCAGAATCGTATAATACTTTTAAAACTTTGCCTTCTTGACCTTTATTTTCACCGGCTATAACTTGAACAGTATCACTTGTTTTGATTTTAAACTTTTTCATCATTATAGTTTTAAAGCACTTCAGGTGCCAATGAAACGATTTTCATGAATTTATTTTCTCTCAATTCTTTTGCAACTGGACCAAAAACACGTGTTCCTCTCATTTCACCAGTTGGGTTTAACAAAACACATGCGTTATCATCAAATCTGATGTAAGAGCCATCGGGTCTTCTGACTTCTTTGTTGGTTCTTACAATTACAGCTGTTGATACTGCACCTTTTTTGATACTACCATTAGGTGTGGCTTCTTTTACACTGACGACAACTTTGTCACCAACGCTTGCGTATCTTTTTTTAGTACCACCTAATACTCTAATGACCAAAACTTGCTTGGCACCAGTATTATCGGCTACTCTTAATCTTGATTCTTGTTGTACCATAATTATTTAGCTCTTTCAATTATATCAACTAATCTCCAACGCTTTGTTTTGCTCAGAGGTCTTGTTTCCATTATTTTAACAGTATCGCCTTCGTTACACGTATCTTTTTCATCGTGGGCTACATACTTTTTTGTTTTTAGAACGAATTTTCCGTAGATAGGGTGTTTGATTTTTTTTACTTCAGACACGACTATTGATTTAAGCATTTTATTGCTTGTTACAACACCTATACGTTCTTTCCTTAAATTTCTTTTTTCCATTATTTTGAGGAATTAAACTAAATTTCTTTTGCTGATTTCTGTATTCATTCTTGCAACAGATCTTCGTAATGTTCTGATTTGCATTGGGTTTTCTAATGGTGTCAAAGTATGAGCCATTTTGAGTTCAGATATTTTCTGTTTGGTTGTTTCTAAGGCTTCAACCAAATCAGCGTCAGATAATTTTATTATTTCAGATTGTTTCATAATCGTTTTTATTCTTGATAATCTCTAGCGACAACAAACTTTGTTTTAACTGGCAATTTTTGTCTTGCAAGTCTTAAAGCTTCTTTAGCGATATCTTGAGTTACACCACCTATTTCAAACATAATTCTTCCTGGTTTAACAACAGCTGCATAATATTCTAATGCACCTTTTCCTTTACCCATTCTAACCTCGAGAGGTTTTTTAGTGATAGGTTTATCTGGAAATATTTTTATCCACAAAGAGCCTTCTCTTTTCATATATCTTGTGGCGACAATACGAGCGGCTTCAATTTGTCTTGAAGTTATAAAAGATGAGTCTAAAGACTTCAAACCAAAAGTACCATTAGAAAGTCGGTGTCCTCTATTAGAGTTACCTTTCATTCGTACTTTTTGTTGCTTTCGAAATTTGGTTTTCTTTGGTTGTAACATGCTTACAATATTTTATTTTCTACGTCTATCTCTTGAGCGATTAGACTTAGTGTTTTTTCCTCCTTTTTTCTGTAATCCTACAAGTGGTGAAAGTTCTCTTTTTCCATACACTTCACCTTTCATAATCCAAACTTTAATCCCTAATCTTCCGTATGTTGTATGGGCTTCAACTAAGGCATAATCAATGTCAGCTCTAAAGGTTGATAATGGGATTCTGCCTTCTTTGTAAGATTCTACACGTGCCATTTCTGCACCATTCAATCTTCCAGCAATTTGAATTTTTATGCCTTCTGCATTCATTCTCATAGTTGCAAGAATGGCCATTTTGATAGCTCTACGGTATGAAATTCTATTTTCAACTTGTCTTGCTACACTTGAAGCAACTAAAAACGCATCAAGTTCAGGTCTTTTAATTTCAAAAATATTTACTTGAACTTCTTTGTTGGTGAGTTGTTTTAATTCTTCTTTTAATTTATCAACTTCTTGACCGCCTTTACCAATTATAATTCCAGGTCTTGCAGTAGTAATTGTAACGGTTACTATTTTAAGTGTACGTTCGATGATAACTCTAGATACACTGGCTTTGGACAGTCTAGCGTGAATATATTTTCTGATTTTATCGTCTTCAGCAATATTATCACCATAATCATTACCACCATACCAGTTGGATTCCCAACCTTTTATAATTCCTAATCTATTTCCTACCGGGTTTGTTTTTTGTCCCATAATATATCTTAGCTATCTAAATTATTATTTTCACCTAAAATTAAAGTAACGTGGTTAGAACGTTTTCTTATCCTGTGTGCTCTTCCTTGAGGAGCAGGTCTTAATCTTTTTAAAACTCTAGCACTATCAACTTTTATTTCTTTGATGTATAGCCCAGCGTTTTCTATAGCAGCATCTTCATTTTTTTGTTGCCAATTGGCAATAGCTGAAAGCAAAAGTTTTTCTACACGTTGTGCGGCTTCTTTTTTGCTGAATTTTAAAACTTGTAAAGCTTTTTCAACGTCCATACCTCTGACCAAATCAGTCACTAATCTCATTTTTCTTGGCGAAGTAGGGCAGTTGTTTAATTTAGCATACGCCAAATTAGATTTCCTTTCTTTTATAGCTTCAGCACGTTGTTTTTTTCTAACTCCCATGATAGTCTATCTATTATTACTTTTTGTTTTTAGCTGAGGTATGTCCTCTAAATGTACGAGTTGGTGAAAATTCACCTAATTTATGACCTACCATATTTTCAGTTATAAAAACAGGTACAAATTGTTTCCCATTGTGAACACCGATGGTTTGACCAACAAAATCTGGTGTAATCATTGATGCTCTTGACCAAGTTTTAATAACTGACTTTTTGCCAGACTCAACATTTTGAGCCACTTTTCTCTCTAATTTATAGTGAACGTAAGGTCCTTTTTTTAGTGATCTAGCCATGTTTTATTTCTTTTTACGTTCTAAAATATGTTTGTTACTCGATTTTGTTAAAGATCTTGTTTTAAAACCTTTAGCAGGAATGCCTTTACGCGATCTTGGATGACCACCTGAAGCTCTTCCTTCACCACCACCCATTGGGTGATCAACTGGGTTCATCACAACTGGTCTGGTTCTAGGTCTTCTGCCTAACCAACGACTTCTACCAGCTTTACCTGATATCAATAATTGATGATCGCTATTAGAAACTGCACCAATCATTGCTTTACAATCAGATAGAACTAATCTTGTTTCACCTGATGGCAATTTAATGGTTACATATTTACCTTCTTTAGCTGTTAATTGAGCAAATGTTCCTGCACTTCTGACCATTACAGCTCCATTGCCTGGTACTAATTCAATACAAGAAATGATAGAGCCAAATGGTATTTTAGATAAAGGTAAAGCATTACCAATATCGGCAGATGCTGTATCACCAGATTGAACGATTTGTCCAACTTTTAATCCACTTGGAGCTATGATATAGCTTTTTTCTCCGTCTTTATATTGAATCAATGCTATATATGCTGTTCGGTTAGGGTCATATTCTATTGACTTAACTGTTGCAGGCATATCGGTTTTATTTCTTTTGAAATCGATAATTCTGTAACGTCTTTTATGACCACCACCACGGTAGCGCATTGTCATTTTTCCTTGGTTGTTTCGACCACCAGATTTTTTTATCGGAGCAAGCAAAGACTTTTCCGGCTTATCAGTTGTTATGGCGTCGAACCCACTTACAACTTTAAATCGCTGACCTGGCGTTATTGGTTTTAGTTTTTTTACAGGCATGTCTTAAAATTAAAGATTACTGTATAAATCAATAGTATCACCATCGGCAACTTGAATGATTGCTTTTTTTAGAGCATCAGTCTTACCTGTTACCATTCCTGTTTTAGTGTACTTTGTTTTCACTGTTGGTTTAATATTCATCGTTCTTACTTTGTCAACTGTAACTCCATAAGCATTTTCAACAGCATCTTTGATTTGGATTTTGTTGGCTTTATTATCTACAAAAAAAGAGAAGCGGTTGTTTAACTCACTATCTTCTGTAGCTTTTTCTGTTATAATAGGTTTGATTAAAATACTCATAGTTATTGACTCAAGTTTTGTTCTAAATATTCAATTACCGACTCAGATAATACTAAAACATCATTGTTTAAAATTCTGTAAGTATTTAATTCTGAAGCTGTTAAGACCTTATGTCTTTTCAAATTACGGGACGACAAATATACATTATTATTTGCATCTGCAAACACAAAAACCGATTTTTTATCGTCAAGTTTTAAATTTTCTAAAACTTTTAAAAATTCTTTGGTTTTTGGACTGTCAAAAGTAAAGTTTTCAACAACTAATAGTTCATTATCATTGGCTTTTTGTGACAAAGCTGAAGCTCTAGCTAAACGTTTTAATTTTTTGTTTAATTTAAAGCGATAATTTCTAGGGCGAGGACTGAATACACGACCACCACCTTTAAATATGGGTGATTTAATACTTCCAGCTCGTGCAGTACCAGTTCCTTTTTGTTTTTTAATTTTTCGAGTACTTCCTTTTATATCGGCTCTTTCTTTAGCTTTATGTGTACCTTGTCTTTTGCTGGCGAGATGTTGCTTAACATCAAGATAAACCGCGTGCTCGTTTGGCTCAATGCCAAAAACATCTTTAGAAAGGTTAACCGTTTTACCCGTTTCTTTTCCTTTTATGTCTAATACCTCTACTTTCATTATTTCTGAATTGTTAGGTAAGTGTTTTTATGGTAGGTACGCAACCTTTAACCACAAGTAGATTTTTATCTTCTACAACTTTTAACACTTTAAGGTTAGTAACTTTTACTTTTTTATTTCCCATCTGTCCAGCCATTCTCATTCCTTTGAAAATTCTAGCAGGATAAGAAGTCGCACCAACAGAACCAGGAGCTCTCAACATGCTTTGCTGACCGTGAGTTCGTTCTGAACCACTAAAGCCGTGACGTTTTACAACGCCTTGAAATCCTTTTCCTTTAGTTATACCAGATACATCTACAAATTCACCTTCTTTAAAGATGTCAACTGTAATCTGATCTCCTAATTTAAATTCGCCTTCATAATCTTGGAATTCGACAACTTTACGTTTTACAGATGAGCCCGCTTTTTTAAAATGACCTTTTTCGACCATGGTTGAGCTTTTTTCTGTCTTGTCATCGAAACCAAGTTGAAGAGCTTCATACCCGTCAACCTCATTGGTTCTGACTTGGGTAACTGTGCATGATCCAGCTTGAATAACAGTACACGGAATGTTCTTTCCGTTTTCGTCGTATAAGCTGGTCATACCTATTTTTTTTCCTAATAACCCAGACATTTGTTTATTGATTTAATTTAATATTGATTATACTTTTATCTCGACTTCAACACCACTTGGCAATTCTAATTTCATCAGAGCATCAATTGTTTTTGATGATGAACTATAGATGTCTAACAAACGCTTGTAAGAATCTAATTGAAATTGTTCTCTTGCTTTTTTATTGACGTGAGGTGAACGCAATACAGTAAATATCTTCTTCTTTGTAGGAAGTGGTATTGGACCTGTAACTACAGCACCAGTGGTTTTTACGGTTTTAACAATCTTATCAGCTGATTTATCAACTAAATTGTGATCGTATGATTTTAACTTTATTCTAATTTTTTGACTCATTGTTCAAGAATTATTCGTTAGTTGTGGTTCCTTTAGTTGCAGCTATAACTTCTTCAGACACGTTAGATGGTGTTTCTTCATAGTGTGAAAATTCCATTGTTGAAGTTGCTCTACCAGAAGAAAGCGTTCTTAAGGTCGTTACATAACCAAACATTTCAGAAAGAGGTATAATGGCTTTAATAACTTTAGCACCAGCACGATCAAACATATCATTGACTTGTCCGCGACGTTTGTTGAGGTCGCCAACAATATCACCCATGTTTTCTTCAGGGGTAACTACTTCGACTTTCATCATTGGTTCAAGGATTACAGCTCCTGCAGATTTTGCTGCAGATTTGAAACCTAGTTTAGCGACAAGTTCAAAAGACAATTGATCAGAATCCACAGGGTGGAATGATCCATCTTTTAAGGTTACTTTTAGGCTATCCATTTGGAAGCCTGCTAAAGAGCCATTTTTCATTGCTTCTTCAAAACCTTTTTGAACCGATGGTATAAATTCTTTAGGAACACGACCACCTTTGATTTCGTCAACAAATTGAAGTCCTTCTTTTTCAAAGTCTTCATCAACAGGACCCATTTCAAAAACTATATCAGCAAATTTACCACGACCACCAGATTGTTTTTTGTAAACTTCTCTGTGTTGAGCGGTTTTCTTAACAGCTTCTTTGTATTCTACTTGTGGTTCACCAACGTTGACTTCAACTTTAAACTCACGCTTCATTCTATCAATTAAAATATCGAGGTGAAGCTCACCCATTCCAGAAATAATAGTTTGACCTGAAGCTTCATCGGTTTTTACAACAAATGTTGGATCTTCTTCAGCCAGTTTAGATAGGGCAACACCCATTTTTTCAACATCGGCTTTAGTTTTTGGCTCAACTGCAATACCGATGACTGGTGCAGGAAAAGTCATCGATTCTAAAACGATGGGGTGATTTAAGTCTGTAAGTGTATCTCCAGTTTTAATATCTTTAAAACCAACAGCGAGCAACAATATCACCTGCTTCAATTTTATCGATAGGCTCTTGTTTGTTTGAGTGCATTTGATACATTCTTGAGATGCGTTCTTTTTTACCAGAACGTGTATTTAGGACATAAGAACCCGCATCAAGTGTACCAGAATAAGTTCTAAAAAACGCCAAACGACCAACAAATGGATCTGTAGCAATTTTAAATGCTAAAGTCGCAAATGGAGATTCAACGTTTGGTTTTCTGCTTTCTACTTCATTGGTTTCAGGATTAGTGCCTTCAATAGCTTCAACATCTACAGGTGATGGTAAGTAACGCATTACTGCGTCAAGCATAGCTTGTACACCTTTGTTTTTAAAGGCAGAACCACACATCATTGGGATGATAGACATATCTATTGTAGCGGCACGTAAAGCGACGATGATTTCATCTTCTGTGATAGAGTTTTCATCTTCAAAGAATTTTTCCATCAACTCCTCATCATATTCAGCAACAGCTTCTACTAATTCAGCTCTGTATTTATCAACAGTTTCTTGAAGTTCAGCAGGAATATCAACCACTTCATAAGTCATTCCCATATCTTCATCGTTCCAGATGATGGCTTTTTTAGATATTAAATCTACTACACCTTTAAAATCAATCTCGTCACCGATTGGAACTTGAAGCGGAACAGGATTGCCACCCAGCATTTCCTTAACTTGCTTACAAACCATAAAGAAGTCAGCACCTTGTCGGTCCATTTTATTGACAAAACCAAGACGCGGTACTTTATATTTATCAGCCTGTCTCCAAACGGTTTCAGATTGTGGCTCAACACCATCAACTGCACTAAAAAGTGCAACAACACCATCTAAAACACGCAATGAACGCTCTACCTCAACGGTAAAGTCAACGTGACCTGGTGTGTCAATAATGTTTACAATATATTCGTGATCTCTATACGGCCAGTACAATGCGTAGCGAAGCAGAAGTAATTGTAATACCACGCTCTTGCTCTTGCTCCATCCAGTCCATAGTCGTCGCACCATCGTGAACTTCACCAATTTTGTGTGAAATACCTGTATAGTATAATATTCTTTCGGTAGTTGTTGTTTTGCCAGCATCAATGTGAGCTGCAATACCGATGTTTCTTGTATATTTTAAATCTCTTTGTGCCATTTTATATTAGAATCTAAAGTGTGAAAATGCTTTATTAGCTTCTGCCATTTTATGAGTATCTACACGTTTCTTAACAGTCGCACCTTCTTCTTTAGCAGCGACAAGTATTTCTGCGACCAATTTAGCTGGCATAGATTTTTCGTTGCGTTTTCTTGCGAAAAGTATCAACCATTTCATGGCAGTTGACACCTTACGGTCAGGTCTAATTGGTGTTGGTATTTGAAATGTTGCACCACCAACACGACGGCTTCTAACTTCTACGTGAGGCATTATATTAGATAATGCGTCTTTCCAAAGATCTAAAGCTGTCTTCTCTTCATCTTGTTTTTTTTCTTCAACAATATCAATAGCTTGATAAAAAATATCAAAAGCCACAGATTTTTTGCCGTCCCACATCAGCATATTCACAAAACGTGTGACCAATGGGTCATGAAATTTTGGATCGGGTATGATGGAACGTTTTTTGGCTAATCTTTTTCTCATGTCTTCTTAAGATTTAATTATTTTTTTGGACGTTTTGCACCATACTTAGATCGGCGTTGCAGTCTTCCTTCTACACCTGCTGTATCAAGTGCACCTCTTACGATGTGATACCTAACACCAGGTAAATCTTTTACTCTTCCACCTCTTACTAATACTATCGAGTGCTCTTGAAGATTGTGTCCTTCGCCGGGAATGTAGGCGTTCACTTCCTTACCATTGGTTAACCTCACACGAGCAACTTTACGCATTGCTGAGTTTGGTTTTTTTGGTGTTGTTGTGTAAACACGCGTACATACGCCACGACGTTGAGGACAAGAGTCCAAAGCAGCCGATTTACTCTTCTTAGTAGTGGTCTTTCTTCCTTTTCTTACTAATTGTGAAATTGTTGGCATAATATTAAATAAAAATTACCCTGTTTTTTCGGGTTTGCAAATGTAGAAATATATTTTTACTAAACAAACCAAACTTCTAACTAAATCAAAATATTCTTAAAATTTAATATTCTGACTCATTGTTGTCCGATAAAAATCTAAATTACTAAAAAAATCTTTTGTATCGCCTAATTTCACTGTGTAGCTTTAGTATTTTAAAAATAGAACCTCCTTATGGGTCAAAAAGGCTTAATTGACCTATATTTTTTGTTGTAATATCTTCCCATTTCGCTTCTGGATTTTTAAGGAATTTGAACAAATCAATATAGGTCATTAAATGATATCGTATCACGGACATCATATTAGAATATGCCCATTTTCTTTCTGCTTTTCTCTGAATGACAAGCATTATTAGTTGTATGATTAAGCTGACCCATATCTGTATCTCGATGGCATTTTGATTATCTCCAAGAAAATACTTTAGCGGGAAGTTTTGTTTAAGGCGTTTGAACATAGTCTCGATTTGCCACCTGTTCTTGTAGATCTCGGCAATTTTATCTGCCTGAAGTTCATAATTGTTGGTAATGAACTCATAAACTTTTTGGTGTTTATCGTACCAAAAGCTATTCTTCTAAGGTAAAATGGCTTACCGTCATTGTCTTTGAGTTCTATTTTTTCGTCCTTTAGGACAGCATCATCTACCGTGTCGGGAATATCAAACTCTTCAAGGCTTGTATAACGGGCATTGTCTTTTTGTCTGGTCACAAAGTAAATATTCTCTAAGGTCCATTTTTGGTATTGTTTATAATCCACATAACCTTTATCAAAGACGACATAAGAACCTTTCTTGAGTTCAAGATCCTTTAAAAAGGTATGGTCATGGGTTGCAGCATTTGAGAACTTTATCAGACAGGGCACATCTTCCATAGCATTTATCATAGTGTGCATCTTGATACCACCTTTCTTTTTGCCGTTGAGTGAGTTTCTACCTACACCTTTAAGAATGTCACTAAAGAGTGTTATAGTTGATGAATCAACAATTTTAAGGTCTTTTACAGCTGGTTCATAAGTTCTGCTGTCCGACAAAAATCGGTGGTAACGTTTATAGAGTAAATGGTAAATATCAGCAAATACTGATGAGCTTCTTCTCCTGTTGGCGTCAGATAATGTGCTTCGCTTTGGGAAATCTTTTAGCCCCAAATGGTTGATTTTTCCTTCACAAGCAAGCATAATACTCGATACTTCACGAAGCGAGCTACAACCACTAATGACAGTGAAAATCATAGTAACTAAATGCTCATAAGTAGTGAACTTTTTAGTGTATCTGTCGCTGTTATGCTTTTCGGCTGTCCGATAAACATCGTTGGGTAAAATAAAATTTAAAACCTGTTTGATAATGGGTTGACCGCTGAAATTTTTACTTTTGTTCATATCTCTTTTTTTGTGCGAAAGATGAAGATATAAAAAAGTGGGAAATCCTGTATTGGAAATCCCACTTTAAAATATTTTATCGGACACTAATGATTCTGACTTTTAAAAGCTTTGTAATTATACGGCTTTAACCAGCTATCTATTATATTCCTGCCTGTGCTGAAGATGTTGTTTCTATTCATAGTCTTTTGTGCTATATTCTAAATTAAGCGTGATTATCAACCTGTATTGCTTTACCCAAACAAAGCTCAACTCTCAAAAAAAATCATATATTTATCCAAAATTTATAATATTCAATGAATACCTACATAGATCATACTTTATTAAAACCTGAAGCCACTGAAAATCAAATTAAAACCTTATGTAAAGAAGCCAAAACATACAACTTTGCATCCGTTTGTGTTCATCCAGATTATGTTGAAATAGCAAAACAACAGTTAAATAATTCCACTGTAAAAGTCTGCACCGTAATTGGTTTTCCTCTGGGTGCAAACACCACGGCGACCAAAGTTTTTGAAGCACAAGACGCTATTAAAAATGGTGCTGATGAAATTGATATGGTCATCAACATCAGTTGGCTTAAAGATAAATTTTATGACAAACTTGAAAGTGAAATTACAACTATTAAAAAAGCAATTGAGAATCATATCTTAAAGGTTATTGTCGAAATCAGTTTATTAACCGATGATGAAATCGTTAAAATCAGCCAAATCGTCTCTAATGCTAATGCGGATTTCATTAAAACTTCAACAGGATTTGGTACTCACGGTGCAACTTTAGAAGCCGTGCAACTTATGAAAGCCAATATTTCAAGTCAAGTCCAAATCAAAGCTTCAGGTGGTATTAGAGATTACAAAACTGCCAAAGCCTATATCGATTTGGGCGTTACTCGACTCGGGACATCTTCGGGTGTTGAAATTGTTAAAGGCAAAAATTCAACCAAAACTTACTAAAATTATGAGTGTACACCTCAACGCCAAAAGAGGCGATATTTCAGACAAAGTATTATTGCCTGGTGATCCTTTGCGTGCCAAATGGATTGCTGAAACCTTTTTAGAAAAACCTGTTTGCTACAATACCATAAGAAATATGTTTGGATACACAGGACATTATAAAGGTCAACCAATTTCCGTTCAAGGTACTGGAATGGGAATGCCATCTGCAAGTATCTATATAGAAGAATTGATCAATGACTATGACGTTAAATCTCTTATCAGAGTTGGTAGTGCTGGCTCGCTTCAAAACAATGTCAAATTGAGAGATGTGGTTATAGCAATGTCAGCTTCTACCAATTCATCTTTCAACAAACAACGATTTAATGGTGAAGATTACGCACCAACTGCCAATTTTGAACTTTTTCAGAAAGCAGTAGATTATGCAAAATCGCATCATATCAATTTTCACGCAGGCAATGTATTTTCTTCTGACATTTTTTACGCTGACAATAAAGATTATTACAAAGTTTGGGCACAACACAACGTGCTATGTGTTGAAATGGAAGTTACTGCACTCTATACTATAGTCGCAAAATATGGACTCAAAGCTTTAGGAATATTGACCATTTCAGACTCTTTGATTAATGGCTCGCGTACTTCTGCAGAAGAACGAGAGCAGAGTTTTAGCGATATGATACAAATTGCTTTAGACACTATTATCAATTGAAACCTCTTGAGAACAAATCACTTTACAATCAGTTTATAGGATTTTTGAAAATGCCTAATCTGTTTTCAAATTCACAGGTTTTTTCTATCCCATCTTTTGAAACCAATGATTTCAAAACTATCGAATTTGATGATATTGATTTTAAAGCTTTAAACAAACATAAATATCTCGGCAAACGTGCTGAATATTTTATGAAAGCTTATTTAGAGCAAAATAAAAATTACAATCCCATTTATCATAGCTTGCAAATTCAAGATGACAAAACCACCTTAGGCGAATTAGATTTTTTGTTTTATGACCATCAAGAAAACAAATGGATTCACTTAGAATTGATTTGCAAATTCTATGTCTTTACAGGAAAAGAAAACTTTAATAACCTTGACAATTGGATTGGACCAAATTTAAAAGACAGATTAGATTATAAAATTGAAAAACTCAAAACACATCAATTACAAATTTGTAAAAAACCACAAACACAACAACTACTCAAAAAGTTGAACATTGACGTAGCATCAGTAGAAACGAAAATTTGTTACAAAGCCAAATTATATTTACCGTTTGAATTCAAAAACTTTAATCTAAATCACTTAAATTCTGCATGCGTCAAAGGCAAATATTACAATAATGAAGTTTTTAAAAAATTTAAATTTTCAGAGATGTTGTTTTACGTGCCACAAAAACACGAATGGCTATGTCAACCTGAAACTAACACTCAATGGTATGATTTTAAAAAAGCCCAAAACATTTTAAAACCAAGTATAAAAGAAAAGCGTTCTCAAATGATTTGGCGAAAAACTAAAACCGACGAGTTTTTTGAAGATGTTGTGGTTTGGTGGTAATTAGGTTATCCTCATTCTTCGTTCGAAATGACAAAATTTGCCAAAAAAAAGATGTAATCATCTGATTTAAAGCTTTCTGTAAATTAAACTCACGTGAGTTTAATTTTTTTTAAGGCTCCTTTTTTTGATAACCAAAAGCATAGTATGTAATGAAATAAAAGAAATCTGAAATAATGTCAATAATCCTAAAAGGCAATAATGTCACAGCCTTAAATAAAACATATAATAATTGGACAAGGCTTTATTTTGCTACAAAGATATGTATATTTGGCATTCTGAAGATTTAGGTTTATGCAAGATATCTCTACAGTTACTATTTTCATCATTATTGCGAATGTTTTGTTGTCATTCAAAGGCTTTAATGATGATTTGTTTTTTCATAAATATTGTTTCAAAATAGGTGCTATTCAACAAGGCGAGTATTTACGTGTTTTGACTTCTGCTTTCTTACATATCAATACGACTCATCTGTTAGTAAATATGTTGACCTTATATTTCTTTGCCAATTCTGTTATTGCATATCTTGGTGTAACGGGTTTTTTAGGGGTGTATTTTGGAAGTTTATTGCTCGGAAATATGTTGTCTTTGTATTTTCATAAAGACGAGCCTCAATATACAGCTGTTGGTGCAAGTGGAGCAGTAGTTGGAGTTTTGTATGCTTCAATTTTGTTAAGACCTGATATGATGTTAGGTTTGTTTTTTTTTATTCCATTGCCTGCTTATGTATTTGGGATTGGCTATTTATTATACTCCATTTGGGCTATGAAACGCGGTCAAGACAATATCGGACATGATGCCCATTTTGGCGGTGCCATGGGTGGATTTTTTATTACAATAATCCTTTCTCCTTGGGTATTAACCGAACATTTTTTGATGGTTGTCCTGTTAACAATTCCTATTGTTTTGCTTTTTGTGTTGAAAAAAATGGGTAAACTTTAAATGGAAAGTTTCTAATTTAACCTGATTACTACTATATTAAGCTAACAATCTATTTTAGGTAATTTCAATATTTAAAGACCTTTGCATAAAAAGCGATTATCAAAGGTATCAATTTCTGATTTTTTAAAGTTTTCTATCAAGAGAAATGTCAATAGGCAATACTAAAATCAAAACTTATTCCTTAAAAAACTGATTTTGAAACCCGATTAAATACAATTTTGTTTTGGCACGTGTACATGCGGTGTAAAGCCATCTCAAGCTGTTTTGATCAAGACCTTCTGGCATATAGGGTTGTTCTACAAAAACGGTATTCCATTGACCACCTTGCGATTTATGGCAGGTCATCGCATAACTGAATTTGACTTGTAAGGCATTAAAGAATTCGTTGTTTTTGACTTTTAAAAATTGCTTGTATTTTGATTTGATGTCGGCATAGTCTTTTAACACTTCTTGATACAACTTCTGAGATTCTTCAAAAGGTAAAGAAGGCGTATTCATTTCAAGTGTGTCTAAAATAATCACAGTTTCAAAAGCATTCATCTCTGGATAGTCCACCATTTGGGCTTTAATTTTGGCAAATCGAAAACCATACAAATCAAAAATTCCTCTAATTTTAAGGATTTCTATAATATCACCATTAGCGATAAAACCAGCTTGAGAAGTAGGTTTAACCCAAAAATAGTTGTTTTTGACCACCATCAAAAAATCACCAACGGCAATTTCGCCTTCGCGCATCAAAATTTTTTGCCTGATTTGTTGATTGTATTGATTGGCACGTTTGTTAGAACGCACAACAATAGCGGTTTCTTCGTGACCATCACTTTCATAAGCGGTATTGATAGCATCCATAATTTCGTAGCCGTCAATCAATCTTACAAGGTCATTTTGTTGTTTTAAATTGAATTGAAATTGTTCAGGAAATTCGTTTTGTAGCCCATTACGCATATTTGTTGCATTGCGTAAAATGCCACTGTCAAGTTGTTGTCTGACCACTTTTGTAAGCTCAATATGAATAACTTCTGTATGAAATTTTGTGCTTAAAATATCTTGATCTAAAGCAGGACTAAGCTCAGCTTTAACAGGAGGTAATTGTGCAGTATCACCAATTAGTATCAACCGACAGTTTTCACCGCTAAACACAAATTCTATTAAATCGTCAAGAAGTGAATTGCCACTAAACAAGTCATCTCCAGATGAAAAATCAGGAATCATTGAGGCTTCATCTACAATAAAAACCGTGTTTTTAAATTTGTTTTCTTTTTGAACAAAGTTAACGCCACCTTTGTTGTTTTTTTGAGGAAAGTAAATACGTTTATGCATGGTTTGAGCTGGTCTGTTAGAGTAGTTGCTCATCACTTTTGCCGCTCTTCCTGTTGGAGCCATTAATGAAGCCTTTAATTTTAATTTGGAAAGATTTTTGACAACGGTAGATATAATTGTTGTTTTTCCAGTACCAGCATAGCCTTTGAGTAAAAATATTTGTTCGTTATTTTCATTGATTAAAAATTTTGAAAGATGCTTTAATGCTGTAGTTTGGTCTGGTGTAGGAGAGTAAGCAAAATCATTTATTAAATTTTTGTAAAGTTCGTTTTCTTTCATAATCAATGTTTTCAAAGGAAATACTTTTCAAATTAAGGAAATATTATTGAATTTAAAGTATAAATCTTTTTGATTTAAAAAAAAATTGTAGATTTGTCTCAAGTCTAAAACTTATATTATAAATTATGAAAGTAGTTTTTCAGATTGTTTTATGGATAGCAATTGCGGTACTCGTATATTTAAATTACAAATCGATTTACGGTCCAGTCGAGTTTAATAAAGAAAAAGAAAAGCGTTATGCTAAGGTCATTAGTAAAATGGATAAAATCCGTAAAGCCCAGTTGGCATATCGAGAAGTAACAGGCAAGTTTACAAGCACTTTTGACAGTTTAACAAGATTTGTTGACACTGCTGAATTTGTCTTGACTCAAAGACGAGATACAACTTACCTTGATAAAGAATATCTCAAAACTTATGGCGTAGATAGAATGATTGAAGATGTTGTTATTGACACTCTTGGAACTATAAAAGTTAAAGATTCTTTATTTAAAAATTATGACTATTCTAAATTAGAAATTGTACCAACCACTAAAAATGCCAAATTTGAAATGGATGCTGGATACATCACAGTCAATAAAAATAAAGTTCCTGTCTTTGAAGCTAAGGTTAATAAGTCGGTTGTGTTAGATGGTCTTGATCCAGATTTGATTGTTCAAGAAAAACAAACGATATCTGTTGATGGGGTAAATGGAGCTTATATAAAAGTAGGTTCTATGAATGAAGTGAAAACCAGTGGAAACTTACCAATAAATTATGGTAAACAAGAGTAATACAGATTTTAATAATTTTAAACAATTATCCATCTTGATCAGTCAGGATGGATTTTTGTTTTATTTACACCACGATAAACCCGAACAATCTATGTCTTTAGAGGTACAAGACATAACAGATGTTTTAAATTCTAAAAGTTTAAATTTATTTCAAACACGCTTTGATGAGATTACAAAAAGTTATGAATTTAAAACGCTAAAGTTGGACTTTTCAAATGCTTTTTACGCTTTAGTACCTGAAGATTATTATCAAGACAACGCCAAAGCAGATTATTTAAAATATAATGTCAAATTGTTTGAAGAAGACCAGATTGTTGCAGATCATATCCCATCAATCAATGCTTACCAAGTTTATATACCATTGATGAATTATCACAATGCCGTTTTAGATCAAGTTGAAGAATTTGAATATGAACACTTTACAAATGCTTTAATCAAACAATCTTATCTGAAGTCCTTTGATTCTGCTCAACAGCTTAAGGTTTATGTCCAAAAAAGCCACATCAATGTTATAGCACAAGAAGGTCAAAAGTTTAAATTGTGCAATACTTTTAATTACGAAACAGACTTAGATTTGGTGTATTATGTTTTATTTTGCGTAGAAGAACTAAAATTTAATCAACGTGAAATGCAATTAGAATTATATCACGATTCAAAAGATACAACTTGGCTGGAAATTATTAAACGATACATATTGAATGTAAAATGCAAGCAAAAAAACCTTGTCGCTTTTATCGTTTAACTATTGTTTTTATAACTAAAGTAAAAGCTATTAGCTTAAAGCTAAACACCAACAAACATGCGAATTATCTCAGGGCAATTTAAAAGTCGTAGAATAAACGCTCCAAAACATTTACCCGTAAGACCTACCACAGATAGAGCTAAAGAGGCTTTGTTTAATATTTTATATCACAAATACCAACTCGATAGGCTAAAAGTTTTGGACTTATTTGCAGGTATAGGTTCCATTACATTTGAATTTGCTTCTCGAGGAACAACGGAAATTACTGCGGTAGATCAAAACAAAGGCTGTACCGATTTTATCGATTATACTGCTGAACAACTTAACATAAATATCAGTATTAAAACACAAGAAGTTATCCACTTTTTGAAAACATCAGATGAAACTTATGATATCATCTTTGCCGATCCGCCTTATGATTTAACCATAGAAGAATTTTATACTTTAATTGATACCGTTTTTGACTATAATCATCTCGCCAAACAAGGTATTTTAATTGTTGAACATTCAAAACATACTGATTTGTCAGAGCATACAAATTTTGAAGAACAACGCAAATATGGTCACTCAGTGTTTTCGTGGTTCAGTTATTAAAAAATAAAACAAGCCTATAAGCCGGATTCTGTTTCCGCCTTGACGGAATCTTATCATTTATCTAGAATTTAGATTGCTCTAAATCTCAAGCTACCAACCCTCCAAGATCAAGCGTGCCACTTTCAAGCCTTGGTTTACATGGTATTGCACCGCATAGAGTTTACCTGATTTCACTACAGCCTAACTGTACTTGCTTTCTGTTGCACTTGTCCAATCCTGATTATTCATCAAGATGACGGGCGTTACCCGCTATCTGCACTATGGTGTCCGGACTTTCCTTACTGACATTAATCGTCAGTGCGATAAGACGGCTTGTTTTATGGTGAAGAAACTAAAGATTAAGCCGATTCTTGCTCTTGTTCTTGCTTGCGTTTTTTGTTCTCTCTTAAACGTTCTTTTAGAGAACCGCTAATCCAATATGGCAAAATAGCAGTTAAGAAAATTAATAACCAAAACCCTATAGTAAGAATGGTTAAAAACAAAATAAACCCAAGATATTGATCAAACTCAAACATGATTGCTAAAATTTGTTACAAATATAAATGTTTTTAATTAATATAAACATCTTAAAGGCACACAAAATTTAATGCATTAAAATTTATAATTTTATATTCTCAATTCAATTTTTAGCTCGACTTTAGTTAAATTTGTGGAGCAAAAATTCAGCATTATGAAATATAGAATAGAAAAAGATACTATTGGTGAAGTCAAAGTTCCAAAAGATAAACTTTGGGGAGCACAAACAGAACGTTCACGTAACAATTTTAAGATAGGTCCACAAGCATCTATGCCTTTAGATATAGTTTATGGCTTTGCTTATCTCAAAAAAGCCGCAGCTTATACCAATGCTGAATTAGGAGTTTTGAGCGAAGACAAACGAGATTTAATCGCCCAAGTTTGTGATGAAATTTTAGAAGGTCAACACGATGACCAATTCCCTTTAGTTATTTGGCAAACGGGATCAGGCACACAAAGCAATATGAATGTCAACGAAGTTATAGCCAATCGTGCTCATATTATAACAGGAAAAACCTTAGGTGAAGGTGAAAAAACTTTACAACCTAATGACGATGTCAATAAATCTCAATCTTCTAATGACACTTTTCCTACAGGAATGCATATTGCGATTTATAAAAAACTTATAGAAAACACCATTCCTGGGGTTCAACATCTCCGAAATACTTTAGACCGTAAAGCAAAAGACCTTAAAAATGTGGTTAAAATAGGACGAACTCATTTTATGGATGCCACACCTTTAACTTTAGGTCAAGAGTTTAGCGGTTATGTAGCTCAATTAGACTTTGGATTAAAAGCATTAAAAAACACCCTACCACATTTACAAGAGTTAGCTTTAGGAGGTACTGCAGTGGGAACAGGATTAAATACACCAGACGGATATGATGTTAAAGTCGCTGAATATATTTCAAAATTTACTGGTTTTGAATTTAAAACCGCACAAAACAAATTTGAAGCCTTAGCAAGACATGATGCTTTAGTAGAAACTCATGGTGCTTTAAAACAACTCGCAGTTTCATTGAATAAAATCGGAAATGATATTAGAATGTTATCTTCTGGTCCACGCAGTGGAATTGGCGAAATTATTATTCCAGCCAACGAGCCTGGTTCATCTATTATGCCTGGAAAAGTAAATCCAACACAGTGTGAAGCTTTAACTATGGTTTCTGCTCAAGTCATAGGAAATGATGTTGCGGTAAACGTCGGTGGTATGCAAGGTCAATTTGAACTCAATGTGTTTAAGCCTGTTATGGCGACAAACCTTTTACAAAGTGCTGAACTCATTGGCGATGCTTGTATGTCTTTTGCAGATAATTGTGTGATTGGTATTGAAGCTAATCAAGAACGCATTGATGAACTGCTCAACAATAGCCTGATGTTAGTAACAGCTTTAAACACCAAAATAGGCTATTACAAAGCCGCAGAAATTGCCAACAAAGCCCATAAAGATGGTTCAACACTTAAAGAAGCGACTATTAACCTCGGTTATTTGACAGCTGAAGAATTTGACGAATGGGTCAAACCTGAAAAAATGATTGGTGATTTGAGCAAAACATTTTAGGATGAAAAATATTTTAATCTTATTTGTTTTACTGGGGTTTGCCAAAAGTTTACTCTCATGCAAAAAAACTGATTCGTCAAAATCTATGACTTTAATAACATATAAATTTGACCTACAAGGTCATCGCGGAGCTAGAGGAATTTTGCCCGAAAATAGTCTTCAAGCTTTTCAAAAAGCCATAGATATTGGAGTGAATACTTTAGAGCTTGATGTTGTGATTTCAAAAGATTCTATGGTGGTTGTTTCACACGATGCTTATATGAACCCTGATGTTTGTTTAAATGCTCAAGGTCAAAAAATATCAGATTCATCTCAGTTCAATCTTTACAAGATGAATTATGAAGACATAAAAACCTTTGATTGTGGAAGTTTACAACATCCTAATTTTCCTGAGCAAAAACCTCTCAAAACTCATAAGCCTTTATTATCTGAGGTTATCAAAATGACAACAGATAATCTGAAAAAAAAAGGAACACGTGTTTCACTTAATATCGAAATTAAGTCGTCTCCAGAAACCGATGGTGTTTATCATCCTAAACCTGATGTGTTTGCAGATTTGGTTATAAAAACGATAAAAAACGAATTGATTCCTTTAAATAAAATTAATATTCAAAGTTTTGATAAGCGTGTTGTGAGGTATGTTATTGACCATTATCCCGAAATCTCTACTGCTTATTTGGTAGAAAATGGAAGCTTTTATGAGAATTTACAAGATTTAGGTAAAACACCACAAATTTATAGTCCATATTTTAAAACCCTTGATAGTTTAGATGTTAAACAAGCCCATAACAGTGGTGTCAAAGTAATTCCATGGACAGTAAACGAAATCAGCGATATGCAAAACTTATTAGAACTTGGCGTTGATGGTCTCATTACTGATTATCCAAATCGTGCAAAAGCTTTACAAAGCTCTAATTAGTTATTCTTTTTAGCTTTTATCATTTGCTCCAGCATATCCCATAGTTCTTCTGGCACTTGTTCTAATAGGTTAAACTGTCCCGCACCTTTTAGCCATTCGCCACCATCTATAGTCACCACTTCACCGTTGAGATATTCTGCAAAATCAGACAGAAGATAAGTCGCTAGATTAGCCAATTCTTGATGATTGCCAACACGCTGAAGAGGCACTTTTTTAGATAAATCAAATTTTTCTTTGAGGTCGCCAGGTAAAAGTCTGTCCCAAGCACCTTTAGTAGGAAAAGGTCCAGGTGCAATGGCATTAAACCGAATGCCATATTTAGCCCATTCAACAGCTAAGGATCGCGTCATAGCAAGAACCCCAGCTTTGGCGGTTGCACTTGGCACAACATAAGCTGAACCTGTCCAAGCATAAGTCGTGACAATATTTAAAACCACTTTTTGTTTTTCTTTGAGTTCTATCCACTTTTTGCCAAAAGCTAAAGTGCAATTTTTACTACCTTTTAAAACAATATCAATAATGGTATCAAACGCATTGGCAGACAAACGTTCAGTAGGTGAAATAAAATTTCCAGCAAGATTGTTCAGCAAACCATCAATACGGCCAAAATGCTTGATGCTATCATCTCTCATTTTACAAACGGCATCATAATCCCTAACATCGCATTGTAGAGCGAGGACTTCGCTTCCTGTTTCATCCTCAAGTTCTTTGGCAGTATTTTTTAATTTGTCCAGATTTCGTGAAGTGATGACTACTTTAGCACCGAGCTCTAACAGATAGCGAGTCATAGATTTGCCGAGTCCGCTACCGCCACCAGTAACGACGTAATTTTTTCCTTTGAGAGCATCATCTCTGAGCATTTTGTCTTGATATGCCATAATTTGTTTATATTTAGTCGGGAATGGTTTTTATAAGAATTTCTAATAAATCTATAGCGACTTGGCTAATTTTGGTTCCTGGACCAAAAACTGCAACTGCACCAGCATCAAACAAAAATTCATAATCTGCTGAGGGAATCACACCACCAACAATCACCATAATATCTTCTCGACCTAAGTCTTTAAGAGCTTTGATGACTTCAGGAACAAGGGTTTTATGACCTGCAGAAGAGAAGACACGCCGAGCACATGCACGTCATTTTCAACGGCTTGTTGGGCGGCTTCTTGTGGGGTTTGAAACAGTGGACTAATATCGACATCAAAACCGAGGTCGGCATAGCTTGTTGCAACAACTTTTGCACCTCTATCGTGACCGTCTTGTCCCATTTTGGCAATCATAATGCGAGGTCTTCGACCTTCAAGTTCTGCAAATTTGTCGGCCAATTGTTTGGCTTTTTCAAAAGTTTGATCTGTTTTCATCTCTTTACTATAAATGCCACTAAAAGATTGAATTTCTGCTTGATGCCTTCCGTATTCACGTTCTAAAGCATCGCTGATTTCTCCTAAGGTTGCTCTTTGTTTTGCCGCTTGCACAGCAATTTCTAACAAATTACCTTGACCGCTTTTTGCGGTTTGATAGAGTTTTTCAAGTGTTTTTTGCACTTGTTTTTCGTCTCTTTCGGCTTTTAATTTTTTTAGTTTTTCTATCTGTTGCAACCTTACTTTTTGGTTATCAACTTCTAAGGTTACAATAGGGTCTTCTTTGTCGAGACGATAACTGTTAACCCCTATAATTTTGTCTTGACCTGAATCAATCTTGGCTTGTTTTTTAGCGGCAGCTTGTTCTATACGCAATTTGGGAATACCTTTTTCAATGGCTTTGGTCATTCCGCCAAGAGACTTAATTTCTTCAAGGTGTTTCCAAGCACGTTTGGCGATGTCGTCAGTCAATTTTTCAACGTAATAACTACCAGCCCAAGGATCGACGGTTTTTGTAATTTGGGTTTCTTCTTGTAAATAGATTTGCGTGTTTCTCGCTATACGTGCAGAAAAATCTGAGGGTAAAGCAATGGCTTCATCTAAAGCGTTGGTATGTAAACTTTGTGTACCGCCAAAAGCTGCAGCTGTAGCTTCAATACAAGTTCTCGCAACATTGTTAAACGGGTCTTGTTCTGTGAGTGAATAGCCACTGGTTTGGCAATGCGTTCTTAAAGCTAAAGACTTTGGATTTTTAGGATTAAATTGTTTGACCAACTTTGCCCAGAGCATTCTGGCGACTCTCATTTTGGCGATTTCCATAAAATGATTCATACCAATGCCCCAAAAAAATGACAATCTTGGTGCAAAACTATCAATATCCATTCCTGCATCTAAGCCTGTTTTGATGTATTCTAAACCATCGGCAAGCGTGTAAGCCAATTCAATATCGGCTGTAGCACCGGCTTCTTGCATATGGTAGCCTGAAATACTAATGCTATTAAATCTTGGCATATTTTGAGAGGTGTATTCAAAAATATCGGCAATGATTTTCATTGATGGCGTTGGCGGATAAATATAGGTGTTGCGCACCATAAATTCTTTTAGAATATCGTTTTGAATGGTGCCAGAGAGTTGTTCAGATTTTACGCCTGTTTCATGGGCTGTAGCAATGTAAAATGCCATTATGGGCAAAACTGCCCCATTCATAGTCATTGAAACGGACATTTGGTCTAAAGGAATTTGATCAAATAAGACTTTCATGTCTTCAATGCTGTCAATGGCTACGCCAGCTTTACCGACATCGCCTACTACGCGTTCGTGATCGCTATCGTAACCGCGATGTGTTGGTAAATCAAATGCCACAGAAAGTCCTTTTTGACCGGCTTTAAGGTTGCGGCGATAAAAAGCATTGCTTTCTTCGGCTGTTGAAAAGCCCGCATATTGGCGAATTGTCCACGGACGACCAACATACATACTGGAATATGGGCCACGCAAATAGGGTGGAATACCAGTCGCAAAATTTAGATGCTCAAGCGATTGAATATCATTTTGAGTATATCGATTTTTAATTTCAATTTTTTCATTCGTCAAAAATTTTTCATCAGACTTTGAGGTCTCATCAAAATCGAAATTGAGTTTTATGTTGTTGATATCTTTTGCCATAATCAAGCTGTCTTTAAATGTTTTCTTGAGAAAGTCTTTGTTGTTCTAGTTGTTCTGCAATACGACGTTTTGTGATAGGTTTTAAAAGGGTTTTGCGTTTGTGTTTTGTTGGAAATATATTTTTTTCTAATTGTTCTTTCATTTTGTCGTCTTCATTTTCAAAAACGTTCACGCCAACGAGTTTTAATTTTTTATTTTTAAATTGTTCTAAAGATTTTGAAAATTGTTGGTCAATTTTTTCTTGTATTTTTCCATCAAATAATTGTTGGATAAATCCATTAGATTTTTCTATAGATTTAAAGAGTTCTAAAGCTTTTTCTGATAAGGCATTCGTCAGATAATCAACATAATAACTGCCGTCTGAAGGATTGCTAACTTTGTCAAAATAACTTTCATTTTTAAGAATCAAGAGTTGATTTCTCGCAATGCGTTGGCTAAATTCGTTGTTGTTTTTAAAAATCTTGTCATAAGTGGTGTTGCAGACCAAATCGCTTCCACCAAGAATTGCACTCATACATTCTGTAGTTGTTCTGAGCAAATTGACATTATAGTCGTAAATGCTCATGTGATGTTGTCCAGGTTCAGAAATTATTTTGAGTTTGTATTTGATATTTTTGTATTTGCAAATGCTGTTTACTAAAACTCTTAAAGCCTTCAGTTTTGCTATTTCAAAAAAATAATTTGGTCCGATACCACAAAAGATATAAAGTTTTAAAGTTTGAATTTCACTAAAATCCAATGCTTTAAAATAGCTGTTGAGGTGAGCGATAGAGTAGGCGAGTTGTTGTGTGATATTGGCACCTGAGTTGTGGTATAGTCGAGAATCAATATTTAAACTGCTCGATTTTTCAACAAAATTTTGAAGTAAACTAAAATCTTTGTCTTGACTTTTTAACCAATTTCCTGTTTGTGCTAAATGGTGAATAGGATCAAATTTGTAGATTAAATTTTTTCGGGATTCAAAATTAAATTGCTCAGGTTGGTCAATTTCTAATATTAATGGCAAGTTTAGATTGCTTATATTTTCAGGTAATTGGTCTGATTTTATCCAAAACGCTTCAGCACCTTTTGATTTGAATTGGTCTAAATTTTCTAAATCATCAGTTTTTTCAGTAATCAACCATTGTTGAGGAGAAGGAATATTGAGTTTTTGATGCGAATCTTGATGATAAAAAGGTTTGATATCAATGCCTTCGTCAGTTGAAGTCAACATTGTTTGGTTGTAATCTTTTCCTTTGAGGTCAGCTTGAATTTTTTGTTTCCAAGTTTTTTCAGATACAAGCTTAAATTCTTCAAAAAGTTGTTTTGGCATAATTTATTTATTTAGACTGTCTTCATATTTGATGATAAATACGTCTTCGTTTTCACGTTTCATAAAATAAGTTTCTCTGGCAAATTTTTCAATTTCTACAGAATCTTTTAAGGTTTTTAAAGTTTTTTTATCCTTTTCAATTTCAGATTTGTAGTAGTTGATATTGTTTTCAATCTCATTGATTTCATCGTTTAATTTTTGGTGAGTTAGCCAAGAATTGGTATCAAAAAACAGCATCCATACCGTAAATACAAGTAATACAAAAATGTATCTATTGGTCAGGATTTTAAACCAAGTTTTTTGTTTTAGGCTTTTCCACTTCATATGGATAAAGATACAAAATTAGATGAGACGTTCTTTGATAATAGTTTGAACAATTTCAACCGCAACATTATTGTATTTATTGTTAGGAATAATAATGTCTGCAAACTCCTTTGTTGGCTGGATAAATTCAATATGCATTGGTTTTAGGGTATTTTGGTATCGATCTAAAACTTCGTCAAGATTTCTACCGCGTTCTGCAATATCTCTTTTAAGTCGTCTAATAAGGCGTTCATCCGAATCGGTTTGGACATAAATTTTGATATCCAACATTTCGCGAATAGCAGGATTGGTTAGGATTAAAATTCCTTCAACAATCATCACTTTTCGGGGTTGAGTGGTTTTGGTTTGACCTGTTCGGTTGTGGGTTTTGAATGAATAGATAGGTTGTTCAACATGTTGTCCAGATTTCAGGGTCTTGAGGTGTTTGACTAAGAGTTCAAAATCTATAGATTGTGGGTGATCAAAGTTGATGTTTTTTCGCTCTTCAAAGCTGAGATGCGAGGTATCTTTGTAATAAGAATCTTGATAAATCACATCAACTTCATCATGTTGAAGTTCGTCTAAAATGTGGTTGACAACAGTAGTTTTGCCACTTCCTGTTCCACCCGCAATTCCAATGGTAAGCATTTGATAAAATTTGTGTAAAAGTAATACACTTCAATGAAATTTGAAATTGAAAATGCTGTGATGTAAGAAAAAATATATCAGTTATAATATCCTTCAGATATTATTATAAAAAAATAGAGAAACTTATAAAAATCAGATGGCTTCCTTTACGTTTTTATCTGTTTGTTTTTCTGCATATTTCATTGCAAGATCTCTGACCCATTTACCATTTTCCCAAGCTTTTTTTCGTGCATTTAAGCGTTGTTTGTTGCATTTGCCATGACCTTTAACAACTTGCCAAAATTCATCCCAATCAATTTTACCAAAGTCGTAATGACCAGTTTTGTTGTTATATTTTAAATCATTATCAGGAATTTTAAGTCCAAGAATATCAGCTTGTGGCACAGTTTGATCTATAAATTGTTGACGCAATTCGTCGTTGGTTTTGCGTTTTAATTTCCATTTCATAGATTGCTCGGTATGGGTAGATTGATCATCTGTTGGACCAAACATCATCAGCGATGACCACCACCAACGATTTAAAGCATCTTGAGCCATGTCTTTTTGCTCTTTGGTTCCATTACAAAGTGTGAGCATAATTTCGTAACCTTGTCGTTGATGAAAGCTTTCTTCTTTACATACTCTAACCATGGCTCTAGCATAGGGACCAAAAGAGGTGTTACACAAAGGCACTTGATTGATGATTGCAAGACCGTCAACTAACCATCCAATGGCACCGATATCAGCCCAAGTTAGTGTAGGATAATTAAATATGCTGGAATATTTAGCTTTTCCTGAGTGGAGTTGTTCAAAGAGTTCTTCACGCGATACCCCTAAAGTTTCGGTTGCAGAATACAGATAAAGTCCGAGACCAGCTTCATCTTGGACTTTGGCTAAAAGGGCAACTTTTCGTCTTAAAGACGGTGCTCTAGTGATCCAATTGCCTTCAGGTAACATACCTACAATTTCTGAATGTGCATGTTGAGAAATTTGTCTGATATGTGTTTGGCGGTATTTTTCTGGCATCCAGTCTTTAGGTTCAATTTTCTCGTCATTAGCAATTTTTGCTTCAAAAATTTGTTCTAAATTTTTAACTTTTTTTGAACTCATGTTTTTTTCTTTAAAGATTATACATCAAAATCTAATACAATTTTAGGAGTTGTAGGAATGGATTGGCAACTTAAAATGAAATTATTATTTAATTCATCTTTTTCTAAAGCATAATTAACTTTCATTTCAACTTTTCCTTCCTTAATTTTACATTTACAGGTGCTACAAACTCCACCTTTACAGGCATAAGGCAAATCGGCACCAGCATTTAGAGCAATGTCTAGAATATTGTCGTCGTCCTTTTGCATTTCAAAATGAAACTCTTTACCAGCATCTAAAATAGTTATTGAAGTAGAGCCTTTTCTGCTTTGCCTTACTTTATCTACTCTTTTTTTATCGGCTTTTGATAAACCTGTTACAAACAATTCATAATGAATTTTTTCTTTAGGAAAACCTAAATCAGACAATTGGTCACGAATGGTGAAAATCATAGATTCAGGACCGCAAATAAAACATTCATCTATGGTGTTTAGGTTTAAAATGGTATCGGTTAATTGTTTGATTTTTTCTGAGGTAAATCGACCATTAAACAATTCAATATCTCTATTTTCTCGAGTTAGAAAATAGAATAATTCAAATCTTCCAAAGAACTTATTTCTAATCTGCTCTAATTCTTCTTTAAATATAATAGATTTTGCGTTTTTATTCAAATAAAATAGCCTACAATTTGAATTTGGTTCATTTTTTAGGTAGGTTTTAATCATTGATATGATTGGTGTAATACCACTACCAGCAGCAAAAAACAAATAATTTTTGGATTGTTTAGGCTTAGATTTTAAACCAAATTCTCCACTTGGAGGCATGACTTCTATGCTATCTCCTTTTTTTAAATAAGTATTGATATAGGTTGAAAACTTACCATTTGGTATTTGTTTTACAGCTACTTTCCATTCATTGTCCAGCGGACTGCTACAAAGAGAGTATGATCGTCTTAAATCTTCTTGATTTATCTCTTTTTTTAGGGTTAGGTGTTGACCTGGATTAAACTGAAATTTCTGTTTTAAATCTTCAGGAATATCAAATGAGACAACAGTGCAGTTGTTTGTTTCTTTAGATATTTCTTTAACTTGTAAAGGGTAAAATTTTGACATATCAAATTTATGGTATTCAAAACTAACAAATGTTAGTTTAAAAAGCAAATACACTTTTAAAGATTAACGGTATTTAAAAAATATTGACTTCAGGACTTAATTTAATATCAAAATTTTGAAGTACAGTATTTTGAATTTTTTTTGAGAGTTCTAATATATCTTTACCACAGGCATTGCCATGATTTACAAGAACTAGTGCTTGGCGGTCATGAGTGCCTGCATCGCCATCGCGATAACCTTTTAAACCTGATTGCTCAATTAACCATCCAGCAGGAATTTTTATGCTGTTATTATCAATTTTGTAGTGAGGTATGTTGGGGTGTTGATGTTTGAGTTTTTCAAATTGTAATTTGTTTACAATTGGATTTTTAAAGAAACTTCCAGAGTTACCAATTTGTTTAGGGTCTGGTAGTTTAGATTGTCTTATTGCAATAACGGCTTGAGCAATATCTTTGGGTTGTGGTTTTGAAACTTTCATTTTGTTGAGTTCGTTTTCTATTGCACCGTAGTCTGTTTTTAAATCATGGTGTTTTTTTGTTAATTTAAAACGAACTTTTGTAATGATATAGATATCTTTTAATTCTTGTTTAAACACAGATTGTCTGTAACCAAATTTGCAATCTTGTTTTGTAAATGTTTTTAATGCAAGCGTTTGTCTGTGAATAGCTTCACAAGATACAAATACATCTTTTAATTCTCTACCATAGGCACCAATATTTTGAATAGGAGCAGAGCCAACTTTGCCTGGTATAAGGGCTAGGTTTTCTAAACCGCCAAAACCTTGATTTATAGTCCACATCACAAAATCATGCCAAACTTCACCAGCATCTGCATCAATAATAATGTGATTATTTTTTTCGTCAACTATTTTTTTTCCTTTGGTGTTGATATGAATAACAGTTTTAGAAATATCTTTGGTCAATAGCATATTGCTTCCGCCACCCAAAACAAAAATTTCTTCTGTATAAAAGCGTTTTAAAATATGCTTCAATTCTTCAAAATTTTCTACACTAATATATTGTTTAGCTTTAACATCAATGCCAAAAGTGTTATTGTTTTTGAGAGAAAAGTTTGTTTTAGTAACCATCTATTTTTGATATTCTTCGAGAGCTATTTTCAATAAATTAATAGATTTTATGAGTTTGCTTTGTTCGAGTACATAAGCAATTCGAATTTGATTGAGCCCTGTGTTAGGTGTAGAGTAAAAACCAGCAGCGGGAGCAACCATAATTGTTTCGCCTTCATATTCAAATTTTTCAAGAAGCCATTGAGCAAAATGTTCTGTGTTTTCTACAGGGAGTTCTACAACGCAATAAAAAGCACCTTTTGGGTTAGCTACTTTCACGCCTTTTATGGTTTCAAGACCTTTAACAAGGGTGTTTCGTCTTTTTGTGTATTCTGCATTGATAGATTCAAAATATTGGTCATCAACATCTAACGCGGCTTCGCTGGCAATTTGAGCCAAAGTCGGTGGACTGAGACGAGCTTGAGCAAATTTCATGGCAGTTTTCATCAGGTCTTTATTTTTTGAAACTAAGCATCCAATACGTGCTCCACACATTGAAAATCGTTTTGAAACCGAATCAACCATAATGGCATGGTTTTTTAAGCGTTCAAGACTCATTATAGAGTGGTGTTTATGACCATCATAGGTAAATTCTCTATAAACTTCGTCAGCGAGAATAAAAATATCGTGTTTCAATGCCAAATCAGCTATGGCTTCAATTTCTTCTTTTGTGTATAAATATCCCGTTGGGTTTCCTGGATTACACAGCAAAATGGCTTTGGTTTTATTTGTAATTTTTGATTCAAATTCGGTTATTGGAGGAAGTGCAAAATTATTGTCTAAATTAGAAGTTACAGGTACTACTTTGACTCCACAAGCGGTTGAGAATCCGTTGTAATTTGCGTAAAAGGGTTCGGGTATTATAATTTCATCTCCAAAGTCTGTGATGCTTCCCAGAGCAAAAGACAAGGCTTCACTACCGCCAGTTGTAACAATTAGATTATCTTCGTTTATGTTTATGCCGTTGTTTGAGTAATATCTGACAAGCTTGTTTATATAACTGCTAAATCCTTGGGATGGACTATAAGAAAGGATTTCTATGTCAGTCTCTTTTACAGCATTAATAGCTTTTTGAGGTGTTTTGATGTCGGGTTGACCTATATTTAGATAATAAATATGTTTGCCTTCTTTTAAAGCTTGGTCTGCAAATGGTTGAAGTTTTCGTATTGGTGACTCTGGCATAGAAATCCCTTTACTTGAAATTTTTGGCATATATAATTTTTATTGCGAATTTAAAGTTTTAATTTTTGAATGATTAATTTTTATTTCAAAAGATTTTAGTTTTATCATGTTTATGAAAATAATTTCTTTGACACTATTGATTTTTGTGGTGAGTTTTTCTTCGCTTGCACAAAATTATGATGGATTTATTTTTCACAGACCTGGTAAAAGAAAATATAAAATAAACTTTATTGATTACAACAATCTCATCATTGTTAAGGTTAAACTTAACGGTATTCCAATGAATTTTTTATTAGATACAGGTGTTGATAAAACTGTAGTGTTTGGTTTAGATGATATTAACAACCAAATCAAAAATAATTCAAAAAAAATATTGATTAAGGGCGTTTCTAATGCTAAAACCTATGCTTATAAGATGAAAAATAACGAGCTTGAAATAGGAAAACTTAAAGATACTAACCATACGGTTTATGCTATTTTTGATAAAAGCTTTAATGTGTCTGACAAAATTGGGTATCAGGTTCAAGGAATAATAGGTTATGAGTTTTTTAAAACACTAATTGTGAAAATTAATTATATAAAAAACCACTTAAAAGTATATAATCCTCAATTTTTTAGTAAATCTCTCAACAATTATGAAACACTTGATTTGAAATTGTTTAAACAGAAACCTTACATAAGAACCTCGCTTCAACAATACGATATTTGGCGTGAATTTACATTTCTTATTGATACGGGTTCTGGAGATGCTATTTGGGTTCATCCAAAATCTGATGTTAAAATTCCACCTTTGAGTTTTGATGATATTTTAGGTTATGGATTTGCTGATATGATAAAAGGGAAACGGTCTAAAGCTCAAGCTTTTAAATTAGGTTCAAATCTACTAAAACAACCCAAAATAGCCTATCCAGATAGTTTAGCATATACTGGCGTAAGTTTTGCTAAAAATATAGGGGTTTTGGGTTCTGAAATTTTAAGACGTTTTCATTGGATTTTTGATTACAACAATCTAAAAATCTATTTTAAACCAAATCACGATATAGACAAACCTTTTAATTATGATATGAGCGGTCTAATTTTGAAATATGATGGCTACCAACAAATTGTTCAATACCAACATGTCTTTTCCAGAGCTCAAGTTCAACATGATAATTCAACAGGTTATAACAAAGCACAAACTGTTAAGTCTAAATTGATTATAAAGAAAAGACCAATATTGAAAGTTGGTGCTGTAAGGTTGAATTCATCGGCTTTTGAAGCTGGTTTTATTGCTGGTGACCAAATTCTGAAAATTGAAGGTCGTGCGAGTTATCGGTATGATTTAGAAGAAATATTTGAAATTTTAAGCTCAACAGAAGGCAGAGAAATCAGCTTTGTTATAAAACGCGGTGGTAGAACATACACAAAGTCTTTGACCTTAAGAAGCCGATTAAAAGAAGTTGATGATTAAGGCTTAGGCAAGACGCGACCTTTTAAACTTAATGTATATACACTGGGTTTAGCATCGGTAAAAACAGTTATAGTTTTTCGTATCGAATCTGGATTTTCTGTGTTGTAAATCACAACTAATTTGATTTTTTGACCAGGCTTGATAAGGCTATCATCTAGCTTAAATTCGATATTTCTACTATTAGATTTAAGACTTTTTATGACAACATTTTCCTTGCCAGTATTGGTTATATAAAATTCACACTGTGCATGTTCGCCATATTTTAATGTCCCATAATCTTTTGAATTTGAATCAAATTCTAATTTGCTGATTTTTTGGGCATAAAAAATACTGGTTATTGATAAAAATAAAATCAAAAAATTTGTTTTCATGCTTTTAAATTGAAATCAAATATACTAAAAAAAATGAAATTCAAAATTTATTGAGATTAACAAAGATTAATTTTACAATTTATTAAGCTTATCTGTATTTTTGTCGCTTAAATAAATAATTTATGGCAATAGCATCGTCTTACCAACCTCATGAAGTAGAGCAAAAGTGGTATAAATATTGGATGGAAAACAATTTTTTTCATTCAGAAATCAATGAGAAACCTTCTTATACCATTGTTATTCCGCCACCAAATGTTACTGGTGTTTTGCACATGGGGCATATGCTCAACAATACCATTCAAGATGTTTTGATAAGACGAGCCAGACTCAAAGGTTATAACGCTTGTTGGGTGCCAGGAACCGATCACGCTTCTATTGCTACAGAAGCTAAAGTGGTTGCAAAACTCAAAACAGAAGGCATCCAAAAATCAGATTTGTCTCGTGATGAATTTTTGAAGCACGCTTGGGATTGGACGCAAAACTATGGTGGTCAAATATTATCTCAGCTCAAACGCCTCGGGGCTTCTTGTGATTGGGATCGCCTTAAATTTACGATGGATGATGATATGTATGAGTCTGTCATTCAGGTTTTTATTGATTTGTATAAAAAAGGCTTGGTTTACAAAGGTCATCGAATGGTAAATTGGGATCCCGAAGCCAAAACCACGCTTTCTGACGAAGAAGTTATCTATGAAGAACAACAGGGGTTATTGTATTATGTTCAATATCCAATAGTTGATAGTGATGAAGTTTTGCAAATTGCGACAACCCGACCAGAAACTATTTTTGGCGATACGGCCATTTGCATCAATCCAAACGACAAACGCTTTACTCATCTTAAAGGAAAAAAAGCTATTGTGCCAATTGTTAACCGCGAAATTCCAATCATTTTTGATGAATATGTCGATATGGAATTTGGAACAAGTTGCTTAAAAATAACGCCAGCTCATGATGAAAATGATAAAGCTATTGGAGAAAGACATCAATTGGAAATTATAGATGTTTTTAATGATGATGCAACTTTAAATGCAAATGCCTTAGATTATCAAGGTCAAGATAGATTTGAAGCTAGAAAAACTTTTGCAAAGGCTTTAAAAGAAGAGGGTTTTTTAATTAAAACTGAAAATTATACCAATAAAATAGGTCTATCAGAACGCACCAAAGCCGTTATTGAACCTAAGTTGTCAGAACAATGGTTTTTAAAAATGAAGGATTTAGCACAACCTGCTCTTGATGCTGTGATGAAAGATGAAACGGTCAAACTGTTTCCTTCTAAATTTAAAAACACCTATAAACATTGGCTTGAAAATGTGAGAGATTGGAATATCTCCCGTCAACTTTGGTGGGGTCACCAAATACCAGCCTATTATCTTAAAACATCCAACGGTGTTGACCGAACAAAATTTGTGGTTGCTAAAAATATTGAAGATGCTGTAAAACTCGCTCAAGACAAATTTGATAATTCATCAATTTCAAAAGAAGATTTGATTCAAGATGAAGATAGTTTAGATACTTGGTTTTCGTCTTGGCTTTGACCAATGTCAGTTTTTGACGGTATAAGACATCCCAATAATGAAGAATTCAAATATTACTATCCAACCAAAGATTTAGTTACTGGTCCAGATATTTTGTTCTTTTGGGTAGCACGAATGATTATGGCAGGTTACGAATTTGCAAATCAAAAACCTTTTGACAATGTCTATCTAACGGGTTTGGTTAGAGACAAACAAGGTCGAAAGATGTCAAAATCTTTAGGAAATTCACCCGATGCTATTGGTTTAATCGATGATTTTGGTGCCGATGGGGTTCGCGTAGGACTGTTATTGAGTAGTCCGCTGGCAATGATTTACTTTTTGACGAAGCACTTTGCCAACAGGGAAAATCTTTTGCCAATAAAATTTGGAATGCCTACCGTTTAATTGAATCTTGGGAAGTCGATGAAAACATAAATCAACCTGATGCGACTAAGATTGGGCTTGATTGGTATTCAAACAAATTTCAAGAATGTCTTCACGAAATTGAAGATCATTACTCAAAATATAGAATTTCAGACGTGTTGATGAGTTGTTACAAGTTGGTTTGGAATGACTTCTGTTCATGGCTTTTAGAAATATTAAAACCTGCTTATCAGCAACCTGTTGATGCTAAAACAAAAGCTACTTGCATTCAATTTTTTGAAGATAATCTTAAACTTTTGCATCCATTCATGCCTTTTATCACAGAAGAACTATGGCAAAACATCAAAACACGCCAAGCTGATGAAGCTTTGATTGTTTCTCAATGACCAGAACAAAAACCTTTTGATAAGGATATCATCAAAAACTTTGATTTAACTGCAGAAGTTATCACACAGGTTCGATCCATTAGAAAGTCAAAAAATATACCTTTTAAAACTTCAATCGATTTAAAAATAGAAAACAAAGAGAACTTTTCAGCAGAATTTGATTGCGTAATCGAGAAATTAGGACATATTGACAATTTGAGTTACGTCAATGAACAACAGGATGGAGCTTTGAGTTTTAGTGTAAAATCTAATGTTTATTACATACCAGTAGAAGGTTCAATAGATATTGAAGCGGAAAAAGAAAAACTTCAAAAAGATTTAGACTATTATCAAGGTTTCCTGAAATCAGTTGATAAAAAATTGTCTAACAAACGTTTTGTAGATAATGCACCTGAACAAGTGGTAGCTAAAGAAAAACAAAAACAAGCTGATGCCATAGCTAAAATTGAAACTTTAAAAGAAAGTCTTGAAAATTTGAAAGGCTAAAATTATATAACAGATATTATAATCAATTATTAAATTGAATTTTAGAATTTTATAAATGTCAATTTTTTGTTTTGACTATCATCAAAAAATTGAAGTGTATCTTCATAAAATTTATATTGTTTTACGTTTTGAATAGCTTGACTTAAAGCTTGTTCAATTGCCATATTTTCACAAGCCATCAAAGTGCTTCGCATTTGTGAAATATCAATAAAATTGTTTTCACTCAAACTATATCTTCCACTCAATCTGTTGCAACCACCTGAGCCAACTACAAGACTGTCTTGAATTTTAAATATCAAGTGAGCTTCGTTTTGTAAAGTTGTTACATCAATAGGTTTGCCATCAATCTCTATGAGCTTCCAATAGGTTTCAAGCCATTGATTTTTTGAAGATAATTTGTTTAAAATAAAGCGTTCTTCAAGGTTTCCAGAAATTCTTTCACCTTTTTGGTCTAAGACGAAAAGCTTATTTTCACCTACTTGATAAGCCTTTTTTTTACTGCTGTCTAAGTATATTTTACTGCCATTATCATTCCATTTAAATTGACCTTTTGTCAAATAAACGCTATCATTTTTACTCAAATATTTCATTGATTTTGTGTAACTCAAATCTTGATTTAATGTGATTTGAGTTTCTATTCCAATACAATCTGCACAAGGTAAAATACCTTTGTAGGTGCCATTCCAGTCTAAAGCATTTCTGCTGTTGTCTGCTATGGGTAAATTTTTGTCAACTGGTTTGGCTTGATCTGTTGATTTAGGATTGTTGCACGACAATAAACACAGATTGACCAGGCATAGAAATAAGTAAACTTTTCTCATTATCGCAAAAGATTAATAGCTTTAGGTTAAGATTTAACAAATTTAGCCTATTTTAAATAGATTAGACAAACAAATATAAAAATAGATTATAGAAAGATTTGAAATCAACTATCGATACTCAGGATTTTGAAAACTCCAGCGTTTACCACTGTCCCAATCTTTTCTTGAATTACCATAAGTTGGATAACCGTCATTATCTTTTAGGCTAAAAAGGCAATGCACAATCCTAACCTTTCAACGGTTTTAAATAGTTGGATTGTAGTCACACTATTTATAACAAATCCAAAATCTATAATTTTAAATTCTGAATTTCTGAGAAAACCCTAAATAAAGTCAAACAAAACCCCTTTAACTTACATTATTTTAGAAGTATTGATAACGTCTTGAATAGAAATTTGATAATTTTCTGGCAATTTGTTGTGTTTGGGTAAAAGTGCTAAATATCGATCTTGATTAGATTGATAATTATTTCTAAATATAGGGTTCTCTATGGCGTTGATTTCACAAATATCTTCAATCAAATCTTTATGATGTATCAAATCAGAAGAGCCTAAATGAAAAACACCTTGCAAATTTTGATTGATGATATAATGGGTCTGTTGACATATTTTCTTGTCGGTTGTGGCGTTGATAATCACTTTTGGAAACACATCAATAGCTTCATTTAAATCATATAATTTTAAAATTTCTTGAAGTCTTGGCGATGTTTTTCCAAAAACCATGGGCAACCTTAGAATGTTATAATAAGCATTAGGCAAACGCAATAATGCATTTTCAATTTTAATCAAAAACCGACCGTAAATGCTACCTGAAAGGGTTTTGTCGTATTCGTAAGATGGATAATTGGTAAAGGCATCAAACACATTAGACGTTGATATAAACATCAATTTTTTATGGTGTCTCACTACATAACTGATCATTTCTTGATAAGCTTCAACTTGAGCAGAGAAAGCACCTTTAAAACTCGTCAGGATAATATCGGGCTTTACTGCATTTAGAATAGGAGAGATGCTTTCACTTTCAACATTCCACTGATAATATCTCCGATTGGAGTCGTAGCTTTTTTGTGATGTAAAATAGGTTCCAAAAACATCAAAATAAGGATTGAGCTCTTTAAAAAGTGCCTGACCCAAAAATCCGCTTGCTCCAATAATTAGTATTCTCAAAATAAGGGTTTTGGATTTTTAAATGTTGAAAACTTATTTGAATTAGACATTTTTATCATATTGTAATAAAATACAAATATTTATGTTTAATCTTATTATTTTTTAAAATTGTTTAGAGGTGTTAACTTAGTTACTTATTTTTATTTGTTGATAATCAATATGTTGACTTCTCACCATTCTGTTAATTAGATTGTCAAATATAGTTTGCTTATGTATTGACCTATTCAAACGATAGCTGTATTCATCCACATAGACTGTTCCTTCCATAGGGTGTGATTCACTGCTCTTCATAGCTTTACGCACTTTATGCATAAAAAGCCATGCGGTGGGACGACTTACTGAATATCGCTTTGCAATTTGTGATGCAGATATACTTTTAGTGGTTGCACTCATCTCAAAAGCAATCCCAAAAGCTTTTCTAACACCAAACTTTACTTTGTGAAATAATGTATTTGCAGTAGGACTTTCAATGTGATGACAACGATTACAGTCCCTGGCAAAATTAGCTTTCCTTACAGTAAACTTATCATGATTACATTTTGAACATTTATATCCATCTTTCCATTTTATCATAGATAGATATTCAAGACAATCTAAGTCAGTTTTGTACTTTTCAAAAAAATCAATAATACTTTCTCCTTTAAACTTATCCATAAATTAAATTTTATGCTTTAAATATAAGTAATTATCTTTACACCTCAAAATTGTTTTAGGTTCGAGCGAAGTCGAGAACAATAACATCTTGATTCCGCTCGATGCTAAAACATCTGAACAAGTCCAACTTGAGTTGGTCTCGTTCCTATCGAAGTTTTGGTATTGTTTTCATATCAATAAACAAAAAAAAACTTGACCCGAGGTTAAAGTTATAAATATCAAACTTATTTTTTGTAAAACGGCAATTTTACAACTTTAGCACGCACTTGCTTTTTTCTGATTTGAATAAAAATCTTTTGGTCAACCTGATGAAATCCTGTTTTGACATAACCCAATCCAATAGCTTTATTTAAGCTCGGAGATTGTGTGCCAGAAGTAACATAACCAATAGGATTATTATCGGTATCAAGAATAGGATAGTCTTTTCGTGGAATGCCTTTGTCAAGCAATTCAAAAGCGATGAGTTTGCGCTCGACACCTTCTTCTTTTTGTTTTAAAAGATTATCTTTATTGATAAAATCAGTGTTGAATTTTGTAATCCAACCTAATTTAGCTTCAAGTGGTGAAGTGGTTTCATCAATATCATTGCCATAGAGACAAAAGCCCATTTCAAGTCTTAAAGTATCACGTGCAGCCAAACCGATGGGTTTAATGCCATAATCCTTTCCAGCGTCTAAAACTTTGTCCCAAACTTGTTCAGCATTTTCGTTTTTGACATACAATTCAAATCCACCGTCGCCTGTATAACCCGTAGCTGAAATTATGACATCGTCGGCTCCTGCGAATTTAGCTTCTGTGAAATGATAAAATTTAATGGCTGATAAATCAACATCGGTTAGTGCTTGCATGGCTTCAATAGCTTTTGGGCCTTGGACGGCAAGAAGACTGTAATCTTCACTGGCATTTCTCAGTTTGGCGTCAAACGTATTATGGGTGTTTATCCATTTCCAATCTTTATCAATGTTAGATGCATTGACGACAAGGAGAAATTTTTCAGCATTAAATCGGTATATAATTAAATCATCTACGATGCCATTTTTTTCATTTGGCAAACAAGTGTATTGGGCTTGACCATCAACGAGTTTAGAGACATCATTACTGGTGATATATTGTAACAAATCTTGAGTTTCAGGACCTTCTACAAAAAATTCACCCATATGAGAGACATCAAAAACACCAAGATGATTTCTGACGTTTTGGTGTTCAGCATTGACGCCTTCATAACTGACTGGCATTTCATAACCTGCAAAAGGCACCATTTTGGCACCTAAATCAACGTGTTTTTGATATAAAGCTGTTTTGTGCATAATATGTAATTTGGAGCACAAAAATAAGGAGAATATCAAGATAAGCTATGCTTTAGCACTTAATTTATGTATAAGATTAAGGCTAACAACTTTTATTGAAAAGAGGCAAAACTTATTGCTTTACCCCAAGCTTCTTTAAGATATCTTCAAGTAAACACCATTTGGTTAGTGACGATTGCAATAAATTAGCACCGACAAATGCGGTAAACCACAACCAGTTGATGTTGACGTAAACAGCTAATAATAAACTGATTAACACAAAACTTCCAGCAATACCTCTTACCATTCTATTTCTCATAATTATTTATTTTTAAAAGTTTATATAAATTTTTCTATAGGACAAACCACAGCCCTAATTGGATTATTGGTTTCTATATTTTGATTGTATTCCTCTATGAGTTGAAACAAAGTTTCAATATTTTTATTTTCTGTAAATGAAAAAAACATAACTGATTCACTCGCTCCCTTAATACTAGGAAACCAACTTGATGTTGCTAAAATCTGATTATTATTTTTAAATCCTTCAATTTCAGAACCACTATAACTTTCAATATTAGCTTTTTTAAAAAGCTTGTATATATCTTTTTGATAACTTTCAACAGCTGTAAGAATTACTAATTTCATTTTTGTAATTTTAAAAGGTGTTTATTTTTAATTTAATTATTTGTTTTATTTTTTTCTATGATGTAATAAATCAAAGGAATAACAATAAGTGTCAATACCGTTGAAGCAATTGAACCACCCATAAGTGAAATTGCCAAACCTTGAAATATTGGGTCAAAGAGAATAACAAAAGCCCCAATGACTACCGTTCCTGCGGTCAACAATATCGGTGTTGTTCTTACCGCACCAGATTGTAAAATAGCTTCTTTGAGTGGCATTCCTTCTTTTTGTTTTAGGTTGACAAAATCAATTAAAAGGACAGAATTTCTAACCATAATTCCTGATAGAGCAATCATTCCAATAAATGAAGTTGCTGTAAAAAATGCCCCCAAAATCCAATGCCCTAAAATGATGCCCACTAAAGATAATGGGATGGCAATCATCATCACTATTGGTGCTCTAAAACTTTGAAACCAACCAACGATGAGCATGTAAATGATGATAATGACCCCTAAGAAAGCCATACCTAAATCTCCAAAGACTTCTAAGGTGATTTGCCATTCGCCATCCCATTTTACTGTAAAATCATCGGTGTTTTCAGGAAAACCTATAAATAATTCGTTAACATTGTAGCCTTTTGGCATATCAATAGCTTTGAGCTTGTCTTCCATACCGAGAATGGCATAAACTGGGCTTTCAAGTTTGCCCGCCATATCTGCAGTAACATAAACTACACGGCGTTGATTTTTTCTATTGATACTTTTTTCAATGGTTTTTTTAACGGGTTTAACAAAATCTGAAATTGGATAAGCTATTCCATTTTGAGCAACCACAGGCACATTCAAAACTTTATCAATACTACTTTTACTTGCATCAGAAAGTTTAATAGAAATACTTGTTGGTAAATTGGCATTTTCTTCATAAAGTCTTGCAACGGGTTGATCTTGCATCAAAATATTCAAATTTTGAATAATTTGAGTTTGTTGAATACCTTTGAGTTGGGCTTTTTCTTTATCAATTATCAAATCATATTCTGTTTGTGGAGCTTCTACTTGCCAATCAATATCAACAACATCTTGAGTTTTATTTAAAATAGTTTTGATACTATCCGCCAGTTGAATTTGTTTTTGATAATCTGGACCATAAACTTCAGCAACTATCGTTGACAAAACAGGTGATTCAGGTGGCACTTCTACAATTTTGATTTGTGCACCAAACTGGTCGGCAATGGCTTTTACGCCAGCTCTAAAATCTTTGGCAATGTCGTGACTTTGAATTGAACGGTCGTTTTTATCGGTTATATTGACTTGTATATCAGATAGATATTTGTTTTGTCTTAGGTCGTAATGTCTGACAAGACCATTAAATGTGATAGGCGATGCTGTGCCAACATAAGATTGATAATTGACCACTTCAGGTCGTTGCCTTACGTATTGGGCAATTTCTTGCGTAACGGCGTTGGTTTGTTCTAATGTGCTACCTTCGGGTAAGTCAATGACAATTTGAAATTCATTTTTATTGTCAAAGGGCAACATTTTGACAACAACGGAATTGGTAAAAAACAAAATAAAAGATGCAAATAAGAGAATGAAAATGATGGCTAAAAATCCCCAGCGTTTGGCTTTACTCTCTAATAATGGTAGCTGTATTTTTTTATAAAACTTATAGATTTTAGAATCTGTAATATCCTTAGGTTTTTCATCTTCAGAAGTTTTTTTGGTTTTCTTTAAAAAAATAAACCCAAGATATGGCACTATGGTCAAAGCAACAAACAAGGATAAAATCATAGCAATTGAAGCACCAATAGGCATCGGACTCATATAAGGCCCCATTAATCCGCTAACAAAAGCCATTGGCAAAACCGACGCAATTACCGTAAGTGTTGCTAAAATGGTGGGATTGCCTACTTCGTTAATAGCATAAATCGTCGCTTTTTTAAAAGGCAGTTGTTTCATTTTAAAATGCCGGTGCATATTTTCAGCGATGATAATAGAGTCGTCAACCACAATACCCGTAACAAAAATTAAGGCAAAAAGCGTGATTCGGTTGAGCGTATAGTCTAAAAGATAATAGCTTAGCAAAGTTAAGGCGAAAGTTACAGGAACCGATAAAAACACTACCAAACCACCACGCCAGCCCATCGCCAACATCACGATAATGGTTACTGCTATGATGGCACCTAACAAGTGTAAAAGCAATCCTGAGACTTTTTGTGATGCGGTTTTACCATAATTCCGAGTAACTTCAACTTGTATGTTATCTGGAATAAATTCTGCTTTATATTGAGCGATGTTGGCTTCTATTTGTTCTGCTAATTGCATAGCATCTGCACCTTTTCGTTTTGCAATAGATAAACTCACAGCAGGATATTCTGAAGGATAATTTTTCTGTTGTGCTGAAGCGACTCCATATCCAAAAGAAACATAATTTTGTGGTGTAGAAGCCGCATATTTTATCTCTGCAACTTGATGTAAATAAATCGGTTGCTGTCCATTTTGACCCACGATTAATTTTTGAATGTCTTTAATCGAATTAAAAAATTGACCGGTTTTAAGCCTGATACTTTGATTTGCATTGGTCAAATCACCAGTAAATTGGCTTTGGTGATTAGCTTGTAGCAAATTTTGAATTTGAGAAACATTGAGTTTATAGAAGTCGAGCTTTGCAGGATTGATAATAATATCAATTTGCTCACGACGACCGCCAATATCATCAACGATTGAAATATCTTCAATGGTTTCAATTTCATCTTTAAGCGTAAGTGCCACTTTTTTCATTTGCGTGTCATCAACTTCATCGCTCCAAAGGGTTAAATTCATAATTGGCACATCATCAATTGAGCGGGTTTTGACTAATGGTGGCGTAACACCTGCAGGCATTTTGACCATATTTTTCATCAGTTCGTTGTAAAGTTTTACATACGAACGCTCAATGTCTTCACCCACATAAAACTGAACGATAAGCATCGCTTGTCCACGCATAGAAGTAGAGTGAACATATTTTACACCTGTAACATTTGAAACAATTTTTTCTAAAGGCTTGACTACACGCGATTCAACTTCAGATGGACTGGCTCCTGGATAACCTACAAAAATATCAGCCATTGGCACATCGATTTGTGGCTCTTCCTCTCGTGGAATCAAAAACGAGCTGTAAACCCCGATGACCATAAAAACAATCATCAGTAAGATTGTGATTTTTGAGTCTAAAAATGCTTTGGCTATATTTCCTGCAAATCCTTTTTTCACGATAGTTTTGTTTTGTTATTCTTTAATTTTTACTCCGTTATACAATCTGCCATCGGCATCGATAATGATTTTGTCATTAGCAGAAAGACCAGATAAAACCTCGATAGTTTCTTCATCTGCACTTCCAGTTTTTATCCATCTTAATAAAGCTGTATCACTTTTTCCAACAACGTAAACGCCTTGTAATCCATTTTTTTGAACGATAGCAAAACGTGGAATACGAATTGACGCATTTTCATATTGAGAGTTAGTTTGTGGTGCTTTTACAGATATATTTGCATACATACCAGCTAATGCCTTTTCTGGCTTTTCAGTAAAAATGCTTTTTACAAAGTATTGACTGTTTGAACTTTCTGATGAGTTACTGACTTCAGTGATTTTTCCTGAATAAACTTTACCAATACTCGGTATTTCAATCTGAACGTTTTGCCCTTTTTTGATACTATTGATTTGAGATTCACTCACTGTAGATTTCACTTCAAGTTGATTTGATGATGATAGTGTTAACAAAGGCATTCCTGGCATAGCCATATCTCCAACTTGAATCAACTTTTGACTAATTTTACCAGAAAATGGTGCTTTTATACTGGTGTAACTCATCATAGATTGCACTTGATTGAGTTGTTGCTTGGCGGACTCTAAACCAGATTGAGCGGATTGGAATTTTAACTCTACTTGTTCAAACTCACTGTCGGATACACTTTTAGATTGTCTTAATCTTTCAAAACGTTTTAGGTTTTTTTGTGCTAAGTCAAATTGTTTTTGAGCTTGATTAACTGCAGCTTGAGCTTGTTTTTTTTGTGCATTGAGCTCTTCGCTGTCAATTTGAATGAGTTTTTGGTTTTTCTGAACCTCATCTCCAACATTGACAAAAATATTTTTCACATAGCCCGCTTGCCGTGTTTTTAAAGTTGACATTTGTTCTGCGCTAAGCATACCACTAAAACTCAAGTCAGAATCATTTGAAGATTCTACACTTATGGTTTTAACTTGTATAGCTTCAGTTTCATTTTGACCTGAATTAGAATTTTGATTTCCACAGGCATAAAAACTTATTGCCACAAAACTTAATATGATATAAGAAAGTGATTTCATAGGGTTTTACTTTTCAGTTAAAAATTGATAGTATAAAAGGTTATAATTATAATTAAAGACCGATTGAAGGTAAGTCAATTGCATATTGGCATATTTTGTTTCAGCAGTTAAAACATCTGTGGTTTTTTCTAAACCTTCTTCGTAGCGGTTTTTAAGGATACGATAAGCTTCTTTAGATTGTTCTACAGCAATTTTTTGACTATTCATATTTTGCTCAGAAACTTCAATATTTCTGATGCTTTGCTTGACGTCATTTTGTTTTTGTTGTAAATAGTTTTGTTGTTCTAATTTGACCTTTTCAGCTTCAGCTTTGGTTTTTTGAAGCTTGGCGATTCTGCTATAACCTTTAAATAAATCCCATTTGAGCTCCGCACCAAAAAAATAGTTATCACTTGATGTGCCAAAAATTTGATCATCAAAAAACTGCAATTGTCCAAACGCATTCAGTTGTGGTAGAAAACTATATTTTTGAGCGTCATGTAGTTTAGAAAAAGACTGTGCTTTAAGTTCAAAAGCTTTGATATCTGAAGTGTTTTCAAGATTGGTAGTTTTTATTGTAGAACCAGTCCATAAATCAATAACTTCAAGCGAATCAATTGGTTTTAAAGTTGCTTCAGACTCATCTTGTATCAATTGCTTTATTTCATCTGAAAGATTTTGGATTTGATTTTGGACTTTTATATGTTGAGTTTCAACTTCAGAAAGTCTAATTTGGGCGACCAAAAAATCTGCTTTTTGAATCAGCCCTTCATTATAAAAATTTTGTGTTTGATCTTTGTTGATACGTGCTGTTTTTAAGGCTTTTTTGATGACTTTTTCAGAATCGTAAGCCAATTGCAATTGCATATAAAGGGTCTGAGATTTTAAAATCAAAGCCGATGTTGCATAACTATTTTGAAACTCCTGAGCTTTGTGTGCATATTTTAAAGCTTTGCGTTGAATGAGTTTGTCGATATTTAAAACAGGCTGAGCAATTTCAAAAGTGGTTGTAAAATTTGATAAGGCATCGGGATTGTTTAAGGCGTTGATATCAAAATCACTTTGATTAAAAATACCTTGATTGAGTTTAGAGCTAAAAGCCATAACAGGATTGTTGGTTCTAATTCCTTGGTGGCTAAATGAAATCTGAGGTAAAATGGCAAAGATTAGTTTCACGGTATTGAGCTTGAGCGATATCAAGACTTTCAGCATTTATTTTAATAGACAAGTTTTTGGACTGAATTGCTGAGGTCAAGCTATCCATAGAAATGGCTTTATAATCTTGAGCCCAAGTTATTTGGAAGAATATTACACTCATTATGCCAAACCAAACTGCTTTCATAATATGAATTTTGCTACAAAAATAGATGATTGGTTCAATTCTATCAGTAACCTATGTTACCCAAAAAAATTATTCAACACTTTTTCTAAAATATGATGATAGTCATTTTTTAAACATTATCTCCGTTCTATTTTTGGCTAAAATTCTTTTTATGAGTGTCATTTATGTTCTCTTAGCCATCAGTACTTTAGTTGCTGTTTTCTTTTTTGTGCTTTTTATCTTTTCGGTAAAAAAGGGACAATACGATGATAGCTACACGCCATCTGTGCGAATGCTGTTTGACGACGAGCTTGTAGATGAAGACTCAGAAAGTGATGAAAAACCTGTTAACGAAACACAATAAATTATGGAATTAGAACGGTTTCACTACGATAATAAAATCGTAAAAAACTTTATTTACGCTACCATTGTTTGGGGCGTTGTTGGCATGTCAGTTGGTTTGCTGGTGGCTTATTTGTATTTATTCCCAAATTTAACTGAAGGTATTCCATGGTTAAGCTATGGGCGAATTAGGCCTTTGCATACCAATGCGGTTATTTTTGCTTTTGTAGGTAACGCTATTTTTGCTGGGGTTTATTACTCTACTCAACGTTTATTAAAAGCAAGAATGGCAAGCGACTTTTTGAGTAAATTAAATTTTTGGGGTTGGCAGGCTGTTATAGTAGCAGCAGACTATTACTTTGCCATTAGGTTATTCAACTTCAAAGGAATATGCTGAACTTGAATGGCCAATCGATATTATGATTGCTTTGGTTTGGGTGGCTTTTGGTGCTAACCTTATTTGGACAATGCTTAAACGTCGTCAACGACATTTGTATGTGGCAATTTGGTTTTATATCGCCACATTTGTAACAGTTGCTGTGCTTCATATTTTTAACAGTTTAGCATTGCCCGTAGATTTCTTAAAAAGTTATTCTGCCTATGCTGGCGTTCAAGATGCATTGGTGCAATGGTGGTACGGACATAATGCTGTGGCGTTTTTCTTAACAACACCATTCTTAGGCTTGATGTATTATTTTGTGCCTAAAGCCGCTAATCGTCCTATTTATTCTTATAAATTATCCATTATTCACTTTTGGTCATTGATTTTTATTTATATCTGGGCTGGACCTCACCATTTATTATATTCAGCCTTACCAGATTGGGCACAAAATCTCGGTGTTGTTTTTTCAGTAATGTTGATAATGCCATCTTGGGGCGGTATGATAAACGGGCTCTTGACTTTACGTGGTGCTTGGGATAAAGTGCGGCAAGATCCTATTCTTAAATTTATGGTTGTAGCTATCACGGGTTATGGTATGGCAACATTTGAAGGGTAGATGTTATCGCTTAAAAATGTAAATGCTATTGCTCACTTTACCGATTGGATCATTGCTCACGTTCACGTTGGAGCTTTGGCTTGGAATGGCTTTTTAACCTTCGGGATGTTGTATTGGTTGATTCCAAGACTATACAAAACAAAACTTCACTCAATAGGTTTGGCTAATGTGCATTTTTGGCTTGGAACACTTGGTATTGTCCTTTATGCTTTACCGATGTATGTGGCTGGATTTGTTCAAGCTTTTATGTGGAAACAATTCAATCCTAGCGGAACTCTGGTTTACGGTAATTTCTTAGAAACGGTAAACGAAATTATGCCAATGTATTGGATGCGTGCTATTGGTGGTAGCTTATATATTTTAGGGGTTTTTGTGATGCTTTATAATGTATGGCGAACAGTAGCTTCTGGATCTAAAGTTGAAGACGAGTTGGCTGAAGCCGCAAGATTAGTTAAAATTACTAAACGTCAAAAATCGGAAACTTTTCACACATGGTTAGAACGCAAACCTGTCAAGCTAACTATTTTGGCTACAATAGCGATTTTAATTGGTGGGGCAGTGCAAATTATTCCAACCATTATGGTTGATTCTAACGTTCCAACCATCAGCTCTGTTAAGCCTTACACACCTTTAGAATTAGAAGGTCGTGATATTTATATCCGTGAAGGTTGCGTGGGTTGTCACTCCCAAATGATAAGACCGTTTAGAAGCGAAGTCGAACGATATGGCGAATACTCTAGAGGTGGCGAATACGTTTACGACAGACCATTTTTATGGGGAAGTAAACGAACTGGACCAGATTTGTTGAGAGTAGGTGGCAAGTATAATGACAATTGGCATTTTAATCATATGTATAATCCGAGCAGTACATCGCCTGGCTCTATTATGCCTAAATATCCTTGGCTAATTAGAAATAAATTAGACAAATCTGATATAGAATCTAAAATGAAAACTTTGGTAAAACTTGGCGTACCTTACACTGATGAGCAAATTGCTAATGCCCAAACAGCAATGGAGAAACAAGGACAAACCATTGAAGAAAACCTATACACTGACCCAGATTTTGTAAAAACGTATGAAGCCGATAAAAAAGCGACTCAAGATAGTGGTCGGGAGTTTGTGGAAATGAAAGATAGAGAAATTGTAGCACTTATTGCCTATCTACAACGTCTTGGTACGGATATTAAAAAAGCAACAGAAGACAAATCGACAGCTTCTAATTAATATAAAACCTTGAATCAATGAAATTTGCAAAACAATATTTAGAAACCATAGATGGGGTTGAAATCTACCCCATTATCACCTTGCTCATTTTCTTTAGCTTCTTTGTAGTGTTATTTTGGTGGGTGCTTACCACTTCAAAACAGCAAAGCAAAGCAATGAGTGAGATGCCTTTAGAAAACAACCCAAAAGACGAAGACCAATGAGAACAACTGCATCATATTTTAGAGTTATAGCTCTTGTAGTTATAGCCATTATCGGAACCGAATATTTCACGGATTTGCCCAAAGGTGAATATGCTATATTTGTAAATCCCTTTGTCGCACTTTTTGTATTTATGGTTTTAATTGTTGCCATAGCTATTGAAGTTACAGTGGCGACTTTAAATAAAATCTTGTATTTGTCTTTATCTGAAGATAAGAAGAAAGCCTATGACAAAGCTCAAGCTGAAAGATCGACTTATTTCTCAAGAAAGGTAGAAAGATTGATGCAAGCTTTGACAAAAAGTAAAAAAATTGAAGAAGAACACGAGATAGAACTCGACCATAATTACGACGGTATTCGTGAACTTGACAACCGATTACCGCCTTGGTGGGTTTACAGTTTTTATATCACTATCATTTTTGCTGTCGTTTATTTGATTCGTTTTGAAGTATTTAATGATTACGATCAAGAAGAAGAATACCTGACTGAAGTGGCTGAAGCTGAAGCGACTATTGAAAAATGGAAAGAAACTGCCAAGGACTTTGTCAATGCTGAAAATGTTACTATGCTTGAAGATGAAGCACGCATTCAAAACGGGAAACAAATTTTTGTTCAAAACTGTGTAGCTTGTCACAAAATTGATGGTGGTGGCGGTATTGGGCCTAATTTGACAGATGAATATTGGATTCTTGGTGGCGGTATCAAAAATATATTTAATACCATAAGTGAAGGTGGACGTTCTGGCAAAGGTATGGTGGCTTGGAAAAATACTCTTTCACCATCTGAAATGCATGAAGTTGCAAGTTATGTTATGACTCTTCAAGGGACAACACCTGCAGAACCAAAAGAACCACAAGGTGAAATTTGGAAGCCTGAAAATGAAAAATAATTAATTTAAAGATGTATAATGGCTGACGAAAATTTTAGAGATAGTATTGGTACCATCACCGATGACGGCAAACGTCAATGGATTTATCCTAAAAAACCAAAAGGGATTTTTTACAAATACCGTAAATGGGTAAGCTATTTCTTGTTATTGTTTTTGTTTGCTTCGCCATTTATTAAAATTAATGGCAATCAGTTTTTGCTTTTCAATGTATTGGAGCGTAAGTTTAATATTTTTGGATTTCCTTTTTGACCACAAGATTTTTATTTAGTGGTGATTGCTATGCTGATTGGTGTTGTGTTTATTACACTTTTTACAGTGGCTTTTGGACGTATATTTTGTGGATGGATTTGCCCACAAACCATTTTTTTGGAAATGGTCTTTAGACGCATAGAATATGCTATTGAAGGCGACCGCGGTAAACAAATCCGCTTAGATAAAATGCCGTGGAACAAAGAAAAAATCATAAAAAAAAGTAGCAAATGGTTTGTGTTTTATATCATATCATTTTTAATTGCTAATGTTTTTTTAGCGTATTTAATTGGGAGTGATGAACTCTTAAAGTATGTATCAGAAGGACCTCAAGCACATCTCGGAACTTTTATACCACTAATTATTTTCTCGTTTGTTTTCTACTTTATTTTTGCTTGGTTCAGAGAACAAGTTTGCATTATTGCTTGTCCTTATGGACGTTTACAAGGCGTTTTACTCGACAACAAATCTATAGTTGTGGCTTATGACCACAAGCGTGGTGAAGCTGAAAAAGGTCGTAAAAAATTCAGAAAAAATGAAGATAGAACAGCATTAGGTTATGGCGATTGCATTGATTGCAACCAGTGTGTATACGTTTGCCCTACAGGTATTGACATCAGAAACGGCACACAATTAGAATGTGTAAACTGCACGGCTTGTATAGATGCCTGTGATGACATTATGGAAAAGGTAGATTTGCCTAAGGGATTAATCCGATATGCCAGTGAAGATAATATCACTAAAAAAGCCAAATTTCAATTTACACCACGATTGAAAGCCTATACAGGAGTGTTAACAATATTAGTTGGTCTATTGGTTGGTTTACTTTTTATAAGAAGTAATATTGAAGCTGATATTCTACGCTTGCCAGGTCAACTTTACGAAACCACCGCTGAAGTTAATTTAAGCAACGTTTACACTTATAAATTGGTCAATAAAACCACACATCCTATGGATAGCATAAGCTTTAAATTGCTTTCTCATCAAGGTAAAATCAAGTTAGTCAAAGGAGATTATTTTAATGTCCCAGAAGCAGGATTGTCTGAAGGCACTTTATTTATAGAAATTCCAAAATCTGAAATTGATGGAGAAGAAAACACTTTGAAAATAGGAGTTTATAAAGGTGATGAATTGATTGAAAAAACCAGTACTAACTTTATGGGACCAAGGTCTTTTTATTAAAAACAAAAATTATGAAACTGAATTGGGGAACATCTATTGTTATTGCTATGGTACTATTTATAAGCTTTATTATGTATATGGTTATTACTATGACGACACAAAAAGCCTATGATCATGACTTGGTTGTTGATGAATATTATAAAAAAGAAATGACATTCAATGACAAGTTGCAAAAAATAGAAAATGGTAAATTGTACGCATCTGAAATTAAATTTACAGCTAATCAAGGAGGCTTACTACTTAATTTTCCAAAAGAATTACAAGATATAGAAAAAATTGATGTTTATGGCTATCGTGCTTCCGATAAAGATTTAGATTTCAATAGCTCAATAAAACTGAATAGCCAAGGAGAAACTTTAGTCAATCGACCATTAGATAGAGGTTTATGGGAGTTTACCTTAGCTTTTTCTCACGGTGGTAAAGAATATCTTATCACAAAATCTTTTAATATTCAATAATGTTGTGGTCGGCTTTTATATTAGGTTTGGTTGGGAGTTTGCACTGTGTAGGGATGTGTGGACCAATAGCCTTTATGTTGCCTGTTAGCCATGATCAACCCTTAAAAAAAGGCTTTCAAATCGGTTTATATCATCTTGGGCGAATTTCTGCTTATGCCATTATTGGTTTGGTTTTTGGGCTTGTTGGTCAAGGTTTTATCGCTTTTGGTTATCAACAACATATTTCAATTGCAGTTGGGGTTTTAATGATTATTTTGGTTTTGATTCCACAATCTTATATCAAGCCACTTGGAATTTTTAGACCTTTTTTTAGATTTATCAATAGCATTAAATCTGAATTAGGAAAAGCTTTGCACAAAAAATCTTACGATACTTTTTATAGTCTTGGCTTTCTTAATGGTTTTTTGCCCTGCGGGTTGGTTTATATGGCTGTAGTTGGTGCTTTCGCCACCGAAGGTTTTGGTGGTAGTGTGCTCTATATGGCTTTGTTTGGACTCGGCATAATTCCCATGATGACAAGCGTGGTTTACGCTCAATCTTTCATCAAAAAGCATTTACGATTTAATTATAAAAAGCTGATTCCTATAGCTGTGGTGATTGTTGGTGTTTTGTTTATTCTACGTGGTATGGGTTTAGGAATCAAATACATTTCGCCAAAACTTGACCCGCAAACTGAGCAAGTTGAAGCTAACATAGAGTGTCATTAGTCATTGCCCTAACACCGTTTCAATCGCTTCAGCTAATTCAAAATCTTTTTCAGTAACGCCATCAGCATCATGTGTTGACAGTGAAATATTGACAGAATTATAGGTATTAGACCAAGTTGGGTGATGTTGAAGGCGTTCAGCTTCAAAGGCAATACGCGTCATCGCCGTAAAAGCATTTTTAAAATCCTCAAACTCAAAACTGATGTGAATAGCATCGTCTTCATAAGACCAGTTTGGGAAATGTTCTAACTTCTTTTCAATTTGTTCGTTGTTTAATTTTTTCATAAAATATTTTTTATATTATTAGTTAAACCTCATAGGTTTTGAAAACCTGTGAGGTTTTGATTAAAATTATTGAATATAAACCGTTTTAATATTAGCAAATTCTAAAATACCTTCGTGACCCAATTCGCGACCATAGCCTGAATGTTTTGTTCCGCCAAAAGGCAGTCGAGGATCACTTTTAACCAGTGAATTGACAAAAACAGCACCGTCTTCAATTTGTGGAATGAGTCGTTTATACTTAGAATTATCTTTTGTAAACAGACTTACGCCAAGACCATAATTTGAATGATTGATGAGTTGAATAGCTTCTTCTTCAGTTTTAAAACTTGTTACAGCCAATAAAGGACTAAAAGTTTCTTCATTAAAAATCGGCATATCAACAGATACATTTTCAACTAAAGTAGGCTCAAAAAAAGTATTGTCTTGTTGACCGCCTAAGATGATTTTAGCACCCATTTCAACTGATTTATCAAGTTGAGACTTTAAGTTTTCTGCTATATCTTTTCTCGCTAAAACGCTGATATCTATTGTTTCGTCAAGTGGATTTCCAATATTTAGATTTTGGATATGGATTTTAATTTTTTCTAAAAATTTATCATAAATAGTATTGTGAACCAAAAGCCGTTTGCCCGCAATACAACTTTGACCTGTGTTTTGAAAACGGGCTTTTACACATATTTCAGCTGCTTTATCTAAATCAGCATCTTCAAACACCACTAGTGCATTGTTGCCACCGAGTTCTAAAACACTTTTTTTAATGGCTTTTCCAGCTTGACTTGCCACTATGCTACCAGCTTTGGTGCTGCCAGTTAAAGTAACTCCTTTAATCAAATTATGATTGATGATTTTTTTAATTTGGTCAACTTCAACTATAAGATGAGTGACTGAATGTGATTCAAAACCAGCGTCTTCAACAAGTTTTTGAATCATTTCACCGCAACCGAGAACATTTGGTGCATGTTTGATTAAAACACTATTGCCCAACATAAGATTTGGGGCAATGACCCTGAAAACTTGCCAAAACGGATAATTCCACGGCATTATAGCAAGAATCACACCTATGGGTTCTTTTAAGACGTAAGATTGTTTGGCGTCGGTTTTAATGGTTTTTGTTGTTAATAACGATGAAGCATTTTTAGCATAAAACTCGCATACCCAAGCACATTTTTCAATTTCGGCTACAGCTTCAGCTATTGGTTTCCCCATTTCTAAAGTGATTTGCTTGGCTAATTTGGTCTTGTTTTGTTTGAGTAATTCAGCCAAACCTCGCATTTTTTCTTCTCTATGTTTTGGGTTCTTGAGCTTAGATTTTAAAAACCTTTGATGAGCTTTGGTGATATGGTTTTTTATATCACTTAGATTTAAAGGGTTAAAGTGATTTAAAGTTTCTGATGTATAAGGATTTTGAGTTTGAAAAGCCATAAACTGTTTTATTTCAAATATAAATATTTAATAGGGCAAAATTGATAAAATTATGTCAAAGAAATCGCAGTGCTGTATTTAACTGTATTGATATTGAATGCACTTTGAGTGCTACTGATAAAAGGAATAGACGTTAGTTTTTCTACCATAAACTGTCTGTAGGCTTTAATGTTTTTAACATTTACTTTAAGCAAGTAATCATATTCACCACTAATATGATAACATTCAGTGATTTCATCTAAGGTTGAAATATCTTTTTCAAAATGAACTAAACTCTTTTTGGTGTGGTTGACCAATTTTACCATACAGAAAGTTGTAAAGGCTTTTTCCACTTTATCTAAATCTAAAAGAGCCACATAGTTGGTGATGAGTTTTTCTCGTTCTAAACGTTTTATGCGTTCATAAACTGCTGTTTGTGAGAGTTTTATTTTAGCGACAATCTGTTTTGTCGTCTGGTTGGCATCGGTTTGAAGCAACATTAAAATCTGCTTATCTCTTTCGTCAATTTTTGTCATGATAAATTATTTAATATGTGTTATTTAGGTTGTTAAAATTAGATATATTTTCTATAAATAAAAAAAAATATAGTAAATAAAACTAAATATAATAATATCTATTGTAAATAAAATTAGTTTATTTTAATTTAGTGGTAAATTATTTTTATCATGTCAAATCATCCCGCAGAACAAATTCAAGACTTACAATTTTTTGGTGAGTATGGTGGCGTCAATCCATCGATATCCGATAGTTCAACATACACATTTATGACAGCCAAAAGTATGAGTGACACCTTTGAGGGCAATACAGATGGTTGTTTTTTGTACAGTCGTCATACATCGCCGAGTAATCTTTACTTGAGTTCAGCTTTAGCCAAAATGGAAAACACCGAAGATGCTACAGTCTTTGCTTCTGGAATGGGAGCAATTACTTCTACGGTTTTACAAATCTGTCAACAAGGTGATCATATCGTTGCCAGCCGAACCATTTATGGTGGAACTTATGCGTTTCTAAAAAATGTTTTACCCAAATTTGGAATCGAAACAACATTTGTTGATTTTACAAATTGTGAAGCCATTAAAAAAGCCGTAGCTCCAAACACCAAAATGCTATATGGAGAATCTGTAAGCAATCCATTATTAGGAATAATCGATTTTAAAGCAGTTTCTGAAATTGCTCAACAAAACCAAGCCCAATTTGTAGTCGATAATACTTTTTCACCTTTGATGTTTCAACCCGCAAACTTTGGTGCCGATGTTGTGATTCACAGCTTAACTAAATTTATTAACGGAAGCTCGGACACAGTTGCTGGTGCAGTTTGTGCCTCATCTGAGTTTGTTGAAAACCTAAAAGATGTCAATACAGGTTTGGCGATGTTATTAGGGCAAACTTTAGATAGTTGGCGAGCGGCTTCTATTTTGAAAAATTTAAGAACGCTTCCGATTCGTATGCAAAAACATTCACAAAATGCACAATATCTCGCTGAACAATTTGAAGCACTTGGCTATAAAGTTAGTTATCCTGGTTTAAAATCACATCCACAACACAACATTATTTCAAATTATCTTTTTCCTGATATAGGTTATGGTGGTATTATGACTATTGATTTTGAAACACTTGAAAAAGCCAATGCTATTATGGAGATGATGCAACATCAAAACTTAGGGTATTTAGCCGTGAGTTTAGGCTTTTACAAAACTTTATTCAGTGCTTCTGGAACATCAACTTCAAGTGAAATTTCTGAAGAAGAACAACAAGAAATGGGACTTTCTGAAGGTTTAGTGCGATTTTCAATTGGGTTAGACTATGATATTAAAGTAACATTTAAACAGATGAAAAAAGCAATTGAATTAGTAGAGCGGGATAAACAATCTTCTTCAGTTAAATTTTAAAAACTTCATAAGATTTCTATAGGTTTATAAATTCATAAAAGCGATTTTTTTACTTTAAGTAAAGGGACAAAACTGAAATTTTCACTATATGTTTATATTTTCATAAATCTAATCTTCAGAGAATAATTTTATATTTGTTATATAAAAGCATTATTATGGATATCGAAACCACGAAATTAGAATTAATGCATCTGTTATTACAGGTAAACAATGAAAGTTTGTTGTCAAAGTTAAAAAGAGTTTTTCAAGAAGAATCCAATACATTTTATAAATCTAATTTACACAACATACAAGATCGAACTCAAGACTCTTTAGTAGCTTTAGACAAAGATGAGACACGACCTGTCGCAGATTTTAAAATTGAGGTAGAACGTTGGAAGAGCAAACAAAATATAAAGTAGAAATTACCTAAAAAGCAGAGCAGTATTACTGGGAACTTCTGTCTCATTTATACAAAACCCATAGCGTTGAAAGTGCGAATAAAAAATCAGATGATATCATTTTAATGGCAATGTCTCTGAAATTCAATCCTCAAAGAGGACGATTGGAAGAAGACTTAGCTGGCTTTAATAAAGAATTCAGAACTATAATTTATTATATTACTAAGCGTAACACTGTTAAAATTGTTTATTTTATTAATGAGGTCACAAAAACAGTCTATGTTACTGATTTCTTCCCTACCCAAAAAGACCCTCATACAAAAACAAAACGAAGTTAAAATTAATACAGAATCTTGTACAAAAAATTATAATAGGTGATGTCTCTAATCTGATAAATATTTAACATTCAACTTAACTAAATTACATAATATAAATATTCTAAAACAGATTTATTTTAAGGTTGGGATTTGTATTTTAGCATTTAAATCAAATTTCATGAAGACATTAATAATAAGCTTGAGCATTTTTATTGCCATAGGTTGCAAAGCCCAAAAGGATATTACCGAAGTTAATCCAGAAAAATACGCCGAGACCATCAAACCACAATCGCTTAAAAACAAGCTTTACACCTTTGCTTCAGATGAATTTGAAGGGCGAGATACTGGTAAAGCTGGACAAAAAAAAGCGACCGAATATCTCAAAAACTTCTATCAATCTATTGGCGTGAAATCACCTTTGGGCAATGAGGATTACTACCAAGATATTCCATCTTCTTTTTTTAATGATAAATTACCTGATTCAGAAAATGTAGTCGCATTTATTGAAGGTGATGGTTCAACTGACGAGATTTTAGTGCTTTCTGCACATTATGACCACGTTGGTATGAAAGATAATCAAATCTACAACGGTGCAGACGACGACGGTTCTGGCACGGTGGCTTTGATGGAGATTGCTAAAGCCTTTAAAGAAGCTGAAAATGATGGTTATCAACCTAAACGCGGGATTTTGTTTTTACACGTTACTGGCGAAGAAAAAGGACTTCTTGGCTCGTTGTATTATTCTAAAAATCCTATTTTTCCGATTGAAAACACAGTTGCTGATCTTAATACGGATATGATTGGTAGAGTTGATGACAGTCACAAAGACAATCCCAATTATGTGTATTTGATAGGCAGTGACCGTTTAAGCACCGAACTTCACGAACTTTCGGAAGCAACTAATAAAAAATACGTTCAATTAGATTTAGATTATAAATACAACGCTAAAGACGACCCCAATCGTTTTTACTACCGAAGCGATCACTACAATTTTGCCAAATTTGATATTCCAGTGATTTTTTACTTTAACGGCACACACGAAGATTATCACCAACCTACAGACACGCCAGATAAAATCAATTATGAACTTCTGTCTAAACGTGCAAAACTGATTTTTTATACCGCTTGGGAAATCGCCAATCGTGAGAAAAGACCTTTTGTAGATCAACCCACTAAAAAGTAGAAATTTGAAAATTACCTTAAATCTGTTGTTAATTTTGTTTTCTTTTCAATTTGCTTGGACCCAAACCAAGGTTGAGGTAGAAAAGCGCATAAAAAAAAGCGAAGTCCCCGTTGAAGTTTTAGACTGGTTTGAAGATGCTTATCAAGACATAAACAAGGTAAAATGGTTTTATCAAACTGATGGTGATAAAAAATCTTACGAAGCAAAACTGAAACATAAAAAAAGAAAACACAGTGTAGAAATTAATCCTGATGGAAATATTATAAACATTGAAGTTACAGTCAATTTTGATGATATTGAATCCATAGCCAAACAACAAATTGAAACCTATTTTAAAAATACATATTCTAAATTCAAAATCAAAAAAACTCAAATTCAGTATTTGGGAAGTAACGACGATTTAGAAGATATGATAGATGAAAATGAGATGAGTGAAGATATCACTACAAACTATGAAATTGAATTTTATGGAAAAAACGAAAAAGGAAAAGAACTTTGGGAAGGTTTGTTTGATAGCAAAGGAGAATTGATAAACCGTCGAAAAATAAAAATTAAATCTACAGACATTTTAGATTATTAATGAGAAATCCCCTTTTTTTAATAATTACTATTGCTTTAGCTTTAGTTTGTCAAAAACAGTTTGCTCAAGACAATCGCTTTACTGGCGGGTTTTTTCCTGAAGCTTCACTGAGTTATAAACTTAATAAAACGTATTCTGTAACCCATAAAATAGAGTCGCAGAATGGTGTTTATGATAACCAATCGTCTTTAAACGATGAGTGGAAATACAAGCATCGGCAAACTGATTTACAAACTTTCTTAGGAAGACGACTGACCCCTTTTATCAAGGTTGATATTGGTTATCAATACAGGATGCAAGATGGAGAAAATACAAATAGAACTATACAGCAAATCTCAATTTTACAACGCGAATCCAATTTAAGGATTGGTCATAGAATCAGAACTGATCAAACTTTTTTTAAAAATGCAAGACCACTTTGGCGAGTAAGATATAGAATAAAAAGTCAAATTCCGCTCCAAGGTTTTGAAGTTGACCCAGGTGAGAAATATCTCAGTTTTAGCAACGAAATCATCTATATGTATCAAAGTGCAGAAGATGATATAGAAAACAGGGTTACAGGAAGCTTAGGATTTTATTTTAATGATAAAAACAAATTAGAAATAGGATTAGATTACAGAACTGATGATTATTTGGTTGACAATCGATTCAGACATCGATTGTGGTTTAAAGTTGGCTTTTATAAATCTTTATAAAGTAAAAATTGAACTTTTATTTTTAGCCACTAATACACTAATAATTTTAGGATAAATTAGTGTATTCGTGGCTCAAACTCTTACTTTGAGAATAATCAATTTTTTTTTAATTATCGCTATTAATACACTAATAATTTTAGGATAAATTAGTGCATTCGTGGCTCAAACTCTTACTTTGAGAATAATCAATTTTTTTTAATTATCGCTATTAATACACTAATAATTTTAGGATAAATTAGTGCATTCGTGGCTTAAACTCTTACTTTGAGAATAATCAAGTTTTTTTAATTATCGCTATTAATACACTAATAATTTTAGGATAAATTAGTGCATTCGTGGCTCAAACTCTTACTTTGAGAATAATCAAGTTTTTTTAATTATCGCCATTAATACACTAATAATTTTAGGATAAATTAGTGCATTCGTGGCTCAAACTCTTACTTTGAGAATAATCAAGTTTTTTTAATTATCGCTATTAATACACTAATAATTTTAGGATAAATTAGTGCATTCGTGGCTCAAACTCTTACTTTGAGAATAATCAAGTTTTTTTAATTATCGCCATTAATATACTAATAATTTTAGGATAAATTAGTGCATTCGTGGCTCAAACTCTTATTTTAAAGACTACTTTAAGGTTAGTGATAGTCTTTACTTAAATATTTGTGTATATTTGGTTTATGGATAAATTGATTCAAAATAAACTTGACGATATAATTGCAGTATCTAAACAGCATTATGTTCAGGCTATTTCTTTGTTTGGGTCAGCTGCTAAAAACAACTTGCGTAAAGACAGTGATAGCGACCTACTTGTTGAGTTTTCTTCTGATATTAATGTATTGGATTATGCAGACAACTATTTTTCTTTACTCAACCAGCTTGAAAGTATTTTAAATAGAAAGGTTGATCTTGTATCTAATAAATCTCTCAAAAACCCAGTTTTAAAAGAAGAAATATATCAATCAAAGATAGATTTGTATGCAGCCTAAACTACTTAAATATATTTTAGATGTTGAAAGTGTAATTAAAGAGATAGAATCAATTAAACAAAAAACTCAAAATAACTTTAACAATTTCTCAGACAATATTATTTTGTAGCGTGCAGTTGAACGAGATTTAGAGATTATAGGAGAAGCAATTCGGAAAATGGTTGAGATTAATCCAAACATACAAATTTAAATTACTGCTTCAAAAAATATTATAGGATTAAGAAATATTATCTCACACGCTTATGATTCAGTTGAACCTGAAATGTTATAGGGAATAATTCAAAAAAATATTCCTATTTTGATGAATGAAATACGTGATTTAAAAAACAGTTAAGTTCAACTGTTGAATGCAATTTTTTAAATATGAAATGTCTAAATCTTATTTTTTTTATTTGCTTTTTGAGTATTGTAATCTCAAAAGCTTTCTCCCAAAACGCCACATTAAAAGCTGTTGATTCTTTTGCACTAAAAGCCGATAAATTTGTTGGAATAGACAAGTTTCAAAACTTGTATTACATCAAAAATAACACGCTATTTAAAAAACCTGAAAATCAAGATGCTATTGCGTTTCAAGATTTTCAGTTAGGTGAAATAGAACGTGTAGATATTTTAAATCCCAATAAAATTATTTTGTTTTATCAATCAGCCAATACCGTTGTGGTGTTAGACAACCGAATGACCGAAATTGACCGTCAAGATTTCAACGCTACTTTTCCGTTTAAAAATGTCGCTTTTGCTGGCACTTCAAAGGATCAAAGTCTTTGGATTTACAATATTGACCTTAATCAACTTGAAATATATGACTACCGTTTTGACAAAACGCTGGCGAAGTCTTTACCTATAAATGATGAAATTTTAGCTATGACCAACAATTTTAATCAATGCTATTTGTTAACTCAACAAGGGGTTTTGGTCTATAATATTTATGGAAGTTTAGTTAAAAGCATTCAAAGGGAAAACATCAAAGCTTTTGACTTATTTAAAAATCAACTTGTTTTATATTCAAATGAAAACTTAGACATCATAAATAAAGATTTTCAAATTATACATTCATTCAATATAAAAAGTCTTGAACCTAAAAATCTTTTTTTTGCTGGTGAAAATCTCTATATTTACGACGGAAAAAAAGTTATAAACTATACCATTCTTTCAAAATAAAACTACATGCACGTTGCTATTGCCGGGAATATTGGCGCAGGAAAAACCACGCTTACTCAACTTTTAGCTAAACATTTTAAATGGGAAGCTCAATATGAAGATGTTTTAGAAAACCCTTATCTCGAAGATTTTTACAACGATATGTCGCGTTGGTCTTTTAATCTGCAAGTGTATTTTCTCAATTCTCGCTTTCGTCAAATTTTAGATATCAGAAAAAGTGGCAAAGACATTATTCAAGATAGAACCATCTATGAAGATGCCTTTATTTTTGCACCTAACTTGCACGCAATGGGTTTGATGACTAATCGGGATTATGAAAACTATCGTTCCTTATTTGATTTGATGGAATCGGTAACCAAACCACCAGATTTATTAATTTATTTGAGAAGTACTGTCCCAAACTTGGTCAATCAAATTCAAAAACGCGGTCGAGATTACGAAAATTCCATTTCCATAGATTATCTTAATCGCCTAAACGAACGCTATGAAGCTTGGATACACGACTACAACAAAGGCAATTTGTTGATTGTAGATGTTGACGATATCAACTTGTTTTGATCAGCCAGAAGATCTCGGCGATATTATTAATAAAATAGACGCCGAACTCAACGGTCTTTTTAAAGTTTAATCGGTTTGGTCTAATTTCTTTAAAACCTTATAATTTTTATATAGTCTTCGGGTTAAAAAGCCATAGAGAAGGCGATAAAATCCAAATATTATCAAGAGTAGAATTGATAAAATAACAACCAAGATACCATATCCTAAAAGTTTAGCTTCTAAAGTTTGATTTTCTAAAGTTTGATTAAGAGTTGCTATCGAGACTATGACAAAAGAAATTCCAAAAATAATGACGTTAAACCACACATAAGCTTTTACTGTTTTACGAGTCGTAATAATATTTTTCATCAAAGACTTTACATTATCATCGGTGCTTATTTTTTTAAAATTCCTAAAAAACAAGCCAATAAAAATGACAATCATAGCATAATTAACAATAAGAGAGATTCTGTAAAATGATTCTAAACCTAATTGTTGAATAATATCGAGACTGTTATCAAAAAAACTCAAAGAATCTAAACCGAGCCAAAACACAAACTCAGCTATACTGATGATAAAAATCCACTTGACAATAGAAGTCGATTTTTTATGCATCATTTTGTAGATTTCATCGGTTTTGACATGAGGTAGGTTCTTCTCCTGTCGCTTCCAATCTTGTTTTAACAATTCAAGTTCATCCATCTTACGGATTTATAATGGTTTTTAATTTTTTCTTTATTCTATTCATTTTCACTCGTGCGTTGACTTCAGAAATTCCCAAAGTGTTAGCGATTTCAGTATAATTTTTATCTTCCAAATACAAAAACACCAAAGCTTTGTCAATATCATTCAATTCTTTTACTGCCGCATACATCAATTTTAAATTTTGCTCTGTGGTGTCGTCGTAATAATCGGCTTCAATTTTAAAGCCTATTTTTTCAATATCTTGAGTTTTAACTTGTCGTTTTTGTTTTCTATATAAAGTAATCGCAGTATTTAAAGCCACACGATACATCCAAGTCGAAAACTTAGCATCGCCTCTAAATTTTGGATAAGCTTTCCATAATTGCACCGTAATATCTTGAAACAAATCTTTGTGTTGTGCTTCATTATCAGCATACATACGGCAAATTTTATGCACGATGTTTTGGTGCTTTTCTAAAAGATTGACAAATTTTTGCTCTAATTCAGCTTTCACAAAGTCGATGTTATTCTATAAGTAGTAAAGTTTTCTTAATGTTACAAAATATTGTAATTAAATTTATTAAAATAAGACATATTTAAAAATTTAGTATTTATGAATATACCAAAATCAAAATATCCTAGAGTTGTCGTCATTGGTGGTGGATTTGGTGGGTTGTCATTTACGCGAAAATTATTGAACAAACCCGTTCAACTGGTTTTGTTAGATAAACGCAACTATCACACTTTTCAACCACTTTTGTATCAAGTATCAACATCAGGTTTAGAACCAGACTCAATTGCTTTTCCATTAAGAAAATTTCTTAACAAAAGCAATAACGGTTATTTTAGATTGGCTGATGTGAATCAAATTCACGCTGATAAACACTTGATTGAAACTAATATAGGCGAAATAAGTTATGATTATTTGGTGATTGCCACAGGGTCTAAAACCAATTTTTTTGGCAATGAAAATGTTGAGAAAAATGCCGTATGGATGAAAACCGTGCCACAAGCACTGAATTTGAGAAGCTTGATTTTTGAAAATCTTGAGCAAGCCACTATAACAGAAGATAAGAATAAACGCAAAGCCTTACTCACTTTTGTAATTGCTGGTGCAGGACCAACTGGTGTAGAATTGAGCGGTGCTATTGCTGAATTAAAAAATCATATCGTTAAAAAAGACTACAAAGATTTTGATATTGAAGAAATTGAAATCCATTTGTTGGATGGTTCAGATAGGGTTTTACCACCTATGAGTGAAGAATCTTCAGCCGATGCTCATAAATATTTGACCGATATGGGCGTGCAAATTCATTTGGAAACTATGGTAGAAGATTATAAAAATTGTGAAGTAACCACCAATACAGGCAAATGCTTTTGGACAGAAAACTTTATATGGAGTGCTGGCGTTCACGGTTCGCCTGTCAAAGGCTTGCAAGCTGAAAGTTTGATAGACGGAGCTAACCGCTACAAAGTCAATACCTTTAACCAAGTAGAAGGTTACGAGAATGTATTTGCTATTGGAGATATAGCTTTGATGATAAGCGAAGATTATCCCAAAGGTCATCCTATGGTGGCTCAACCTGCAATTCAACAGGGGCGACAATTGGCTAAAAACATTTTAAATATCATAAAAGGCAAAAAAATGCAACCTTTTGAATATAAAGATAAAGGATCAATGGCAACTATTGGACGAAATAAAGCCGTTGTTGATATTGGCAAATTTCAGCTCGGTGGTTTTGTGGCTTGGTATATTTGGATGTTTGTGCATTTGTGGTTTTTAATCGGTGTTAAAAATAGATTAGTTACTTTCTTAAATTGGGTTTATAACTATATCAACTATGACCGTTCAGAACGCTTGATTATTAGACCATATAAAGAAAACAGAGCCAAAATGGAAGATGTGGAGTAACACATCCCGACATTTATAGTCAGGGCGTATCGAGACAGATTGTTAATAACCTGTTTACAACATCTAAAAATAGACCTTAAACTGCATTCTGATAATCTTTAATTTTATCAAAACTCAACATTATGGAAAACAGAAGTCAACAATTATCTGAATTAAGACCTGTAATTTCCGGTGCTCAAGTGACTTCACTTACATCTGAAGAAGAAAGTTTTCAAAACAAAACTTTGAGACCCATTGCCAAACTGCAAAACGATTTGCTTTTAGAGATTTTTAAAAACTATATCAAAAAGCACAAAAATGTTTACTACACTTTAAGCCTTCAAAAACAACTTGATTATATCGAGCACGCCGTAAAAAACGATACTAAACTACGCAACATCATCAAAGGTGTTTTTATCGGGCTATTTACCTACGACGAATATTTAATTTATGCAGAAAACAATCGTGCACTCAACAAACGCATCACTAATTTGACTATTGAACGTCTTAAGAATAGTATGCAATATTTTGAAGAGGCTTTTGCGAGTTAAGCTTATTTATTTATAAAGGAACTTTTTGAATAAAAGTAAGATATTTGAGAATAGTCACAAATATCATTGCTTGTTAGGTTATAGTTAATTGAGTTATTTTGTTAGACCATAACGATTTGAGCGGGTCTAATATTTAGAGAATCTATCTTTTGAGTTTTGCAATGCTTTGTGGGATTGTTTCAATGATTTTTTCTCGACCTCATGAGCAAAAGAATAATTCATAAATTCATTAATACTGCTCGTCTTCATTAGGAAAATCACCAGATTTCACATCGCCGTTATAGGTTTCTATAGCTTTGCTCATGATTTCGTGCAAGTCGGCGTAGCGTCTTAAAAATCGTGGACTAAAGGATTTGTCCATGCCTAACATATCAGTGATAACCAAAACTTGCCCGTCAACACCATTGCCAGCACCGATGCCAATTACGGGGATTGAAATACTTTTGGCAACTTCTTCGGCTAAATGTGCAGGTACTTTTTCTAAGACTAAAGCAAAACATCCTAATTTTTCAAGCATCAACGCATCTGTTTTTAGCTTTTCGGCTTCGGCTTCTTCTTTGGCTCTAACGGAGTAAGTGCCAAACTTATAAATAGATTGGGGCGTCAAACCCAAATGACCCATCACAGGAATACCCGCTTTGAGAATACGTTTTATCGAGTCTTTAACTTCGTCGCCACCTTCCAATTTTACGGCATGTCCACCGCTTTCTTTCATGATACGAATTGCCGAACGTAAAGCTTCTTTAGGATCGCTTTGGTAACTTCCAAAAGGCAGATCTACAACCACTAATGAGTGTTTTATAGCACGAACCACACTTGAAGCATGATAAATCATTTGGTCTAAAGTTATAGGTAAAGTGGTTTCGTGACCAGCCATAACATTTGAAGCTGAGTCACCAACCAATATCACATCTGTGCCAACACTATCTACAATTTTGGCAGTGGTAAAATCGTAAGCGGTAAGCATGCTTATTTTCTCTCCGCGTTGTTTCATATCTACAAGGCTTTTTACTGTGATACGCTTATAAGTTTTTTTGGCTACAGACATAATTCATATATATTTTATTTCAATTTACAAATATAAGGTTTTCGTAATTGATGTTTTGCATTTGATTGTCAAAAAACTATCTTAATCTCATCGTTTATAAGTTTTAAAAATGATAAATTAGAACTTAAAATTTTATTTGAATTTCAAATAATTATGCGATGAAAATACTAACACCAAATCAACTTCAGCAAGCAGATAAGTTTACCATTGAAAATGAATCTATTAATTCTTGGGATTTAATGGAAAGAGCATCGTTAAGAGCAGTAGATATTATCAAAACAATCATCAATTTTGGTGAGAAGGTTAGCATATTAGCTGGAAGTGGCAATAATGGCGGGGATGGTTTATCAATAGCTTATCATTTAAAACAATTGGGTTATGAAGTGCAAGTTTATTTAATACAATATACAAACAACTTATCTTCAGATTGTCAAAAGAATTTAGAACGTTTACAAAAAGACAAATCTTTTGAACTCAAATATTTCAATAAGCAAAGTAAATTTTTAGATTTTAATGCTCAAGATGTTATTGTCGATGCTATTTTTGGCATTGGTTTAAACCGAAGTTTACCTGATTTTGTAAAAAAAATAATTCTCATTGCTAATCAAAAACGAGCTAAAAAAATTGCTATAGATGTGCCTAGTGGTTTGTTTTTGAGTAAATTAACCCCAGAAAATGCAGTGGTTTTTCAAGCACAATACACCTTAACCTTTCAATGTCCAAAACTCAATTTCTTTTTTCCAGATTATGGCAATTGTGTGGGTAAAATTTTAATCATTGATATTGGATTGGATAAAAGCTTTATATCAAATTTAGAAAGTCGTACAAAATATGTTGACAATCATATTGCTTCACATCTCTTAAAAACACGTCAACGCTTTTCTCATAAAGGAAATTATGGACATCTTTTGATAATAGGAGGACAATATGGGATGATGGGTAGCGTGTGTTTAACAACAAAAGGAGCCTTAAAAGCTGGTGCTGGAAAAGTAAGTGTTTTGAGTCCAAAATGTGGGGTTGATATCATTCAAAAATATATTCCTGAAGCTATGGTAGTCGCTTCGGAAAATCAAAAATATATCTCCCCAATTCAATTGAATTTTCAACCTTCACATTGTTGTATTGGCATGGGAATAGGGCAGTCTGATAAGGCTTTAGAAACGCTTAAATTTATTATAAAAGAAACAAATTCTCCCATCTTGATTGATGCAGATGCTATAAATATTTTATCAAAACATCAAGAATTGCTTCAAGATTTGCCCTCTAAAAGTATCTTAACACCACATCAAGGTGAATTAAAACGATTGATTGGTGAGTGGAAAAATGAAAATGATAAACTTGATAAAATCACCCAATTTGTAAAAACATATGATGTCATTTTAGTTTCTAAAGATGCTTATACTTTTATCTTTGATGCTAAAAATATATACATCAATTCAACAGGCAATGCAGGCATGGCAACTGCGGGAAGTGGCGATACGCTTTCTGGAATTATTTCTGGATTGTTGGCACAAGGCTATTCATCAGTTGATGCTTCTATTTTAGGGGTTTATCTGCATGGCAAAGCGGCAGATTTATATGTTGAAAAGTATGACATGCAAACTTTGACAGCCTCTGATATTATTGATTATCTAAAGCACGCATTTGGCAGTTTGAAGTCTTCATTTTTATCTTAAAACATTCACGTCCATTTGAATATTTTTTATAGGCCATTCGCTTGCGTCGGCTTCAACTTGTGAAATTTTTTCAACCACATCCATACCTTCTATAACCCGACCAAACACCGTAAATTCTTTATCGAGATGATGTGCTCCGTCTTTTTCCTGTTTTCGTCGCTGGGACACCCAAATCAAAAATCGAATAGATTTGCAATTTTTTTCTGCTCTTCACTTTTGATGTGAGTTAGATAAGTTATCTCTTTTGTTATTGGATGTTTTATTTTTACCGCATAAATTGTTTTTGCTATGTTGATAGCCTTCTCAGGACTTAATGAAGATTTCTTTTCATTGAGTTGCCTTTCTAGTTCCTTGTGTATTTTATATCTTGCAAAAGCTATGCAAATGTGAGCTTCAATCCTACGCTGAACTCTATGATAGATTGGTCTTATTTTCAAGTCTGTCTTAGCTATTCTGAAAGCCTTTTCAATCTTCCATAAATGACTATAATTCTCTAAAATTTCATTTTTATTCAATTTAGCATTAGTTATATAGCCTTTTAGACCATCCCATTTTGCATCTGTTTCAAATTTTGTTTTGTCTATTGAAACTTTTAGCTCTCCATCAAGTTTTAGATATTTATTGTAACCTCTGTTATTGATACTTGACTTGGTTAGTTTTCCTGATCTAATTTTCTTTTCCAGTCTCTTTAATCCCTTTTCTCTATTGTGCTTATCTTTCTTGGCTCTTGAATCGGAATAGCTTATGATAAGTCTCAAATTACCTTTTTCTACAACTGCACTCTCTCCATTTTTAAGTTTTAAAGCTAATATTTTTTCTTTTATAAAGGACTTCTCATTTTTAATTCTAGCTCCAAGAATAAATTCATAACTTTTGCTTTGAAGTTCTTCTATGTTTTTAGAAGAAAGTAGCCCAGAGTCAGCGATGATGACTAATTGATCTAATCCGTATTTTTTCTTAAAACTATCAATGACTGGTAGCATGGTGTGTCCTTCAAATTTATTGCCTTCAAAAATATCGTAAGCCAATGGGTAACCATCTTTGCTAACTAATAACCCTAGCATAATTTGCGGATTTTGATGTTTGCCTTCTTTAGAGAAGCCTGTTTTGCGTAATTCATCTTCGTTATCAATTTCAAAATAAATAGTGGTAACATCATAGAATACTACATTTATTGTTCCATCTAGTATTTTCAAGGTATGATTATAACTAATTTCTTGTATTTGGGATTTGTGTTGTTTATGAAGCTTATCCATGTATCGGTAAACAACTTGAACATCAATAGCTTTATGTTGGTATTTAAAAAGATAATCTGATGTCTTAAGCTTACTAGAAGGGTAGCAAAGTCTAGCAAGAACCAATTGCTTAAATAAATCATGATTAATTTGATTGAACCCAATCTGATTAAAAAGCTTTCCTAAAAGCAGTTCTGAATATAAACAGATATTTCTTCAAGTCCTTGAAGAACAAGTTCTGTGTGCTGTCTATAATCGTTAAAATCTAATTCTTGTGCTCCCGTATAATTTTTTATCCATTGTTTACCTTGTTCATATAGATGGTCAACTTCAATTTTAGTAGCACTGCTGCCAATGGTCTTTAATAAGCGATACTTGCCACTACTTTTGTCAATGACTTGGACGCTAATTACACCGCTTTTATTTTTCTTTTTGCGAACAAACACAGTGCAAATTTACTAAAAAGACACCCTGGGACACCCAAAATGAAGTCAAAAATATCGTAACCAATACGCTTTGAGCAAGTTATGAAATTTAAGATTTTAAATTGTCGAAAACAGGATGCTTATACTTTTATCTTTGATGCTAAAAATATATACATCAATTCAACAGGCAATGCAGGCATGGCAACTGCGGGAAGTGGCGATACGCTTTCTGGAATTATTTCTGGATTGTTGGCACAAGGCTATTCATCAGTTGATGCTTCTATTTTAGGGGTTTATCTGCATGGCAAAGCGGCAGATTTATATGTTGAAAAGTATGACATGCAAACTTTGACAGCCTCTGATATTATTGATTATCTAAAGCACGCATTTGGCAGTTTGAAGTCTTCATTTTTATCTTAAAACATTCACGTCCATTTGAATATTTTTTATAGGCCATTCGCTTGCGTCGGCTTCAACTTGTGAAATTTTTTCAACCACATCCATACCTTCTATAACCCGACCAAACACCGTAAATTCTTTATCGAGATGATGTGCTCCGTCTTTTTTTACTACAATATAAAATTCAAATGGAGACGAAGCATTGCTTACTTTTTGGCTTGTGGGTTTCGCCATACCAACAAATCCATATTTGTTTTTGTGTAGTGGGTTGTATTCATTAGGAATTAAATAATCACCTATTTTGGCTCTTAGTTTTTGGGTGCTTGGCTTATCACTATTGCCACCTTGAACAACAAAACCACTATCTACTCGGTGGAAAAATGTGTCGTCAAAATAACCCAATTTTGTCAATCGAATAAAATTAACGCGATGTAATCTTTCAGCGACAAAGAGTTGAATTTTAAAATCACCGAAACGGGTTTTGACTTCAACTATCGTTTCAGGATTTTTTATTTCATAACTTTTGAGATAGTTCTCAAGGGTTTCCTGAGTTAAAGTTTTGATGTGAGAAACATCTACATCATTTTCGCCACCAGCTGGAATTTTGACTTTAGGAATCTTATCTTTGTTTTCAACTTTTGTGTTTTGAGATTTTGAATCTGGTTTTGATTTTGAATCATTTTTACAAGCTACAATAGTTGTAATAATTAAAATAACGAATACAAATCGATATGCAGTTTTCATATATTGAACAATTTTTTCCAAAAATAAAGAAAATAGATTTACCAGGAGAAAAAGCTCAAGCCCTAATGGCTCCAGAGTCTAGAAAAATTTCTTTGACTCAAAAATACGATTTTTTAAATGCTAATCGAGCTGGAGTATTAATACTTTTTTTTCCTGATAGTGCTGATGATGTCAATTTTGTGCTTATATTAAGAAAAACTTACAAAGGTGTGCATTCAAATCAGGTGGCTTTGCCAGGTGGCAGGTATGAAAATGAAGATAGAAATCTGATTCAGACAGCTCTCAGAGAAACCGAAGAAGAGGTTGGAGTTGCATCTTCGTCTGTAGAAGTTATTAGACCTATGACCGAATTATATATTCCGCCTTCAAATTTTTTAGTCAAACCGACTTTAGCAAAAATTGATTATCAACCAGTTTTCACTAAGCAAGAGTCTGAAGTTGAAAAAATTATTCCTGTAAAATTGAAAGATTTTATATTGCCTTCTTGTATTAAGACGCGTTCTATTCAAACCAGCCATAATAAAGAAAAACAAGTTCCAATTTTTGATCTTAATGGTCACGTTGTTTGGGGTGCTACTGCAATGATGTTGAGCGAGTTGCGTGAAATTTTAAAGCAACTGCAACTCATTTGATTTGAAAGCCTTGAAAAGCATGTTTAACAAAGGCTTTGATAAAGTAAAATGAAGTTATGCTAAACATGATTTTTAATTCTTGAGGAAAATGGCTTTGTTCGTCTAGAAATTGAAAGATATCTTTGATGTTATTGCGTTTGTACATTTTATAAAATAGCTTTTCTCCAAAATGATTGTGATGATATAAAACATCTAGAAACAACTTATCGTAATGTTTAAAACGTTTTTTATATAAATTATGATGTGGTGTATTACCGACTTTTATGTTTTCTATTATTTTTTTAGCCATACGTTCAGCGTTTTTAAATGAATAGCCCGTAGAGGATTTTACCCAACCGCCTGAAGTGCCAATTTTAGTGATTTGATTTGTATGATTTTTATAAAAAGGATAACTTGTCATGGGAATGATGCCTTGCTCCATTTCGTGAATATCAAAAGATTTAACCTTTAAAACATCTTTTAAATAGGCTTTGATGTACTTTTTGTAAACTTCATCTTCAACTAATTTTGGCGAAAAAAAAGTTGATTCTACTAAAGCTTGATTTTGACTAAAAGGCAAAACATAAATAAAACTCGTTTCATTATTTTTAGATAGGTTATAATCCATCATACAAAATTGTTCAGGATTAAAAATTTTATTTTCAGTTTCTACAAACCAACCTTTGAAATGCTGAAGAATATTGACGCTATTTTCAGGTTTATAGTTTTCAGGTAGCCGACTATCAAAAACATGTTTGGCTTGAAAGCTGTTTTTTTTGCATTTGATATCAACCAAACTGGATTTGTTTTCTAACTCAATGACTTCATCATCAATCAAATGTATATTTTCAGATTGATCGATAAGGTGTTTGGCATGTTTGTAAAAATCAATTGATCTTAGCATTTTATAAGAATATTCTTCTAAATCAAAATCGATTTTTTTATTACAAGCTATAACATAGCCTGATTTCCATGATTTATATATAATCTTATCATATAAGCCTTGACCAGTTTCCCAAAAGCACCATGTTTTATCATTTTTTGGATTTGATTTCTTTTCAATTATACCAATTGATTTAGATTTAAAAAAATCATCTTTCAACATGGCTAAAGCCAATTGAAGTCCAGAAGCACCAGCTCCAATAATGATATAATGAAATGTGTTTAAAGACATAAAACGATATAAAAAACAATAACTGAACTACATGATATGATAGCTGATCACCTTTAGATTTTATTCCTGTAACTGCAAAGTGAAATCAAAGGCTAAAATAAATCAATTGATGTTATTTTGAATAGGAATAGGAGATAATTCAAAATTCCAAAGGTCAAATCGTGGGGCGATTGGGGTTAAAATAAATTCAAGACCAAATATCAATATACTGGCAGTGAGAGAATATTCAAAGAAATTTATAAATGATATTTTTAATTGGAGTTCAAATTTAGTTGTCTTTTTAAGATTAGTTTTTGTAATCTTATGGCATATAATTCACTTTTGATTTTTAAAAAAACGCATAGGTGGTAGCAACATACCAAAACATTCGCCATCTTCTTTGCTTAGGTGTTTATGGTGTATTTTGTGTGCTCTTCTTATGGCTTTGGCATACCAATTATTAGCATTTCTAAAAATTTTAAACCTTTGGTGTATAAAAATATCATGCACCAAAAAGTAAGTAGCACCGTATGCAGTTATCCCTAAAGCTATGGGTAATCCAAACCAATAGCCTATATAATCTAAATAAAAAAAGACCATACTCACAATGGCATAGAATATAAAAAAGAAGTCGTTTCTCTCCCACCAACTTTTATGATCTTTCAAGTGGTGATCTTTGTGCAGTGACCATAAAAAACCATGCATGACATATTTATGACTAAACCAAGCCATAAATTCCATAAAACAAAAAGTAGCCAAAAAAATCAGTATAGAATATATTATAGTCATCATTTAAATTAAGTTTAATCTACAGGATATAAAAGATTGTGCTAATAGAGCAAATTTTTGATAATCATTTACACGTATTCTTTTAGATTTTATTTGTAAAGAAGGTGTTTTTTTAAGTTTATAGAGTAATTTTAGGTAGTAAATATAAGCAGTATAAACTCCAAATTTAGCTTCAATAGGGAGTTTTGAAATACCTCTTAAACCCGCTTTGAAGTCTTCTTCAATTTCTGTAATTATTCTCATTTTAGCATCTTCTTCTAACTTATCTAAATTGACATTAGGAAAATAAGTACGGTTTAAATCTTCAATATCAGCTTTGAGGTCTCTCAAGAAATTTACTTTTTGAAATGCTGATCCTAATTTTTTAGCATCGTGTTTTAGTTCGTTATAAAGTTGGTCATCACCTTTTACAAATACTTTTAAACACATCAGACCAACAACGTCTGCACTGCCATAAATATATTGTTCGTATTCTTCTACGGAGTTATAATTTGATTTATATAAATCTTTTCGCATACTACTCATAAATGCTTCATAAAGTTGAGGTGGAATATCGTATTTATGAACGGTTTTTTGAAATGAATTGAGAATAGGATTTAAACTGATTTTGTGTTCAATCGCTATATAAAGTTGTTTTTCAAATTCGTTAAATAAAAAAGCTTTGTCATAATCGTGAAAGGTGTCTACAATTTCGTCAGCAAATCTTACAAAACCATAAATATTGTAAATATCTTGACGAATTGATGGTGCAAGGAGTTTTGTAGCTGTTGAAAATGATGTGCTATAAGATTCAGTAACTTTTTTGCTACAATATTTAGCGATATTATCAAAAATTAATTTCATAGTTAATTATATTTCGTTATTAATTCTGAGACCAGTTTTCCTGAAATTAAAGCAGGCGGCACTCCTGGACTAAGAACAGTGAGTTGACCTGTAAAATACAAATTGTTCACCTTTTTACTTTTTAGTTTTGGTCTTAAAAAAGCAGTTTGAAGCAATGTATTTGCCATTCCATAAGCATTGCCTTTGTATGAATTATAATCTTTTATAAAATCAGAAACACAGAATGATTTTTTAAATATAATGTTTTTCTTCACGTTTTGATTGGTTAACTTTTCAAACCTTGTGATGATTTTAAGAAAATATTCATCTCTTAAGCTTTCAGAGTCTTCAATACCTGTAGCGAGAGGAATTAAAAAGAAACCATTCTCACAACCAACAGGTGCGGTTTGTGGGTCTGTTAATGAAGTGAAATTAGCATAAAACAATGGTTGATCAGACCATTTTGGAGTTTTATATATATCGTTGGCGTGTTGATCAAAGTCAACATCAAAAAACAAATTGTGATGATGTATATTTTTTAATTTTTTATTAAAACCCACATAAAAGAGTAGAGAAGAAGGTGCAAATGTTTTTTTGCTCCAGTAGTTTTCAGAATATTGTCTGAAGTTTGGATCCAAAAGTGTTTCGGTATGGTGGTAATCAGCACCTGACAAAACTATATCTGTGGTTATGTTTTCACCATTTACTTTTAAGCTTTCAATTTGTTTATTTGAATTTATATGAATGTGTTCAACATTTGCATTTGTTTTGAAATTAACACCAAGTGATATTGCTAGATTTTTGATGGCTTCTACAACTGAAAACATACCACCTTTGGGATGCCATGTTCCCAATCCAAAATCTGCATAATTCATAAAACTGTAAAATGAAGGCGTATCTTTTGGTCTTGCACCAAGAAATAGTACTGGAAATTTGAGAATTTGTTTGAGTTTAGGATTTTTAAAATTTTTTTCTACGTCTTTGTCTATATTACCAAAAAACTGACCTAACTTAGAAATTGTTTCAGTGGTTACTAATTCTAAAGGTGATTCACCAGGTTTGTAAACCATTTTTTTTATGGCAATGTCATAATTAGAACGGGCTTTATCTATAAACGATTTAAGTTTTTTAGCACCATTATCTTCTAAATCATCAAAAGTTTTGTAAAGATCATTGAGGTTGTCAGCAACTTTAAAAACATCGTTTTGCCCAAAAAAAACTTGATAGCCTGGATTGAGTTTGTCGAGTTGATAAAAGTCTTGTGGTTTGGTATTAAAATCTGAAAAAAATCGCTCAAAAACATCGGGCATCCAATACCAAGATGGTCCCATATCAAAGGTAAATCCTTTATGTTTGAGTTGACGAGCTCTGCCTCCAATGCTGTCGTTTTTTTCTAAAATATTGACCTTGAAACCTGCTTTAGCAAGGTAACACGAGGCTGAAAGAGATGAAAATCCTGAGCCGATAATGTGAACTGTTTTATTCATTTTTAAGATTGAGAGTCAGCTGGTTAATATTTTTAAAAGCCTTGACATGTTGAGGGAATTTATAATGGTTTTCAAGCATTTCATTAACTTTTCTTCCTAATAGCCAATATTGACATTTATCTTTTGTGGAAATATGCTTTGTAAACCTTTCTATATAATCTTCAACATTATCGGGTTTTACTGTTAGATAAGACACAAAAATAGGGTTATCAAATAGCTTTAAAAAGTAAGATAAATCTTCCATTGGTAAACTTTGACCTAAAAAAATCACCTTATAGCCATGTAACAATAATTCATAATTTGTGTAAAATAAACCTATGTCATGAATTTCTTCTTCGGGCAAAAAAAGGACAAATACTTTATCTGTTTTAGAAGGTTTTTCAAATTGCAGTTTTTCTATATTGAAAAAGAGTTTTTGTTTTATTAAAGTTGAAATAAACTGTTCGTGTGCAGGAGTAATTGTTCCAATCTGCCATAGATAACCAATTTCTTCAAGCAAGGGAACAAAAACATCGTTATATATTTCTCTAAAGGTATTGTTTTCGAGTAAACCATCATAAGTTTTTAAAAATACTGATTGATCAAAATTCATCATGGCAACTTTAAAAGACTTGACGGCTCTGTTATAATTGCTTTTACTTGTAGTGATACGTTGTACTAAATCTTTAATATCTAATTCAGACATTTTTGAGATACGAGATATTTTATACCCATTTTCATTTAGAAAAGCAATGTTTAATATCTTTTGAAGACCATTGATATTGTAAGTTCTGATGTTGGTATCGGTTCTTTTTGGCTCTAAAACTTTGTAGCGTTTTTCCCACATACGGATAGTGTGAGCTTTGATGCCACTTAAAGATTCTAAGTCCTTAATACTGAAATTTTGTTTAATATTTTCCATGCTATAAATTAACAAAACAAAAATAAATAATAAATATATATTTTGTTTAAAAAAACAAGTTAAATATTAAACACTTATTTTAACAATTGTTAACTTTAGGAAGTTATTCAAATTTAAATGGTTTTTCTTCATCAGAAGAAATTCCTAAAGCTTCATAGACGAAGTCAAAAGTAGAAAGTAATTTGGGTTTGCCGTCAATAAGGGCAACATCATGCTCAAAGTGAGCACTTGGCAAACCGTCAGCAGTTATTATAGTCCAACCGTCTTTAAGTTGTATAACCCGTCTATAACCGAGATTTATCATAGGTTCAATAGCCACAGTCATTCCATTTTTAAATTTTTTACCACGTCCTCTTTTACCATAATTGGGCATTTCGGGATCTTCGTGCATTTTTTTGCCTAATCCGTGACCGACCAGTTCTCTAACGACGCCGTAGCCGTGATCTTCAGCATGTTTTTGAATAGCATAACCTACATCACCGATGCGTTTACCATATCTAAATTCGGCTATGCCTTTATAGAGGCTTTCTTTGGTAACTTTAAGTAAGTTTTTTATTTCGGGTTTGACTTCTCCAACTTCAAAAGTGTATGCATGATCACCATAGAAGCCATTTTTTTTTGCACCACAATCTATTGAAATAATATCGCCGTCATTAAGGGGTTTATTGTTTGGTATCCCATGAACAACTTGTTCATTAGGGCTCATACACAATGTGTTAGGAAAGTCGTATAATCCTAAAAAACCAGGTGTTGCGTTATGGTCTCTTATAAATTCATCTGCGAGTTTGTCTAATTTTAAAGTAGATATTCCAGGTTTGATTTCTTTGGCAAGCATACCTAATGTTTTTGAAACAATTAAAGCACTTTCTTGCATTAGGGCGATTTCTTCTGTTGACTTAAGTTTGATCATTGCTGAATGTGTGATTTATTTTATAAAGAATTTACTTAAAAAACCCTTCTTTGGTTTTTCTGTTTCTATTTTTTCTTTTGTAATAGTTTGGTAGATTTCTCCCCAACTAAGCATACCGCCAATATTTCTGTCATCAATAAAAATATCAGCATCTATTTTTCTACTCATTTTTTCTATGTTGAATTCTTCTTCGGGATAACTTTTATTGACCGCGTAAAATTCTATGCCATAAGATTCACAAAATTCTATAGCTTCATTTAGTCTTTTTCCATAGCGAAATGTCCATAATACCAAAAGATAGCCATCCTCTTGAAGTTTTTTTAGGGTTTCAAAAGCAAAGATTTTTGGCTTTCCAATATCTGGATATTTGTTTTCTACTATTGTACCATCAAAGTCAATAGCTATTTTTGGTTTACGCGTTGAGAACATATATATATTTATTGTTGATAGCTGTGCTTATAGGGTTTTTTTGCCAAAATATTTATGAAATCTTTTTCAAGACTTTCTTGAGCATATTCTACAAATCTATTAATTTCTTTGTCATCTTGATATACTATAATGGTTGGCACGTTGGTAATATTTAATTGTTTTTGTCTTTTTTTAGAAACATTAGGGACTTTTTTTTCTGGACCAACGCCTACGAGCTTAAGGTTATCAAAATCAAATTCACTTGCTTCTAAAATTTTAATGAGTCTAGGCACTTCTCTTTGGCTATCAGAACACCAAGTGCCAAAATAGACTTCAATTTTATAGTCATTCTTGGCAAGAAGTTTTTTTATTTGTTTGATGTGTTTTGGTGAAGGTTCATAGCTGTTGTAGTTTTTATTAAACCAAGATTTGTGTCTTGAATTTAAAATTTCATTTTTATTAGTTTGACCAATAATATTTGATTCTTGTGCTAAAGCCACATTGAACAATAGCAACAAATTAATGATACTTAGGTATAATTTCATCGGATAGTGTTTTAATTAATTAAAGCGTTTTGTGTCATTTCTTTAGGCTTGTTGATGCCCATAAGTTTTAGTATGGTTGGTGCTATATCACCCAGAATACCAGATTTTATTGATTTAATTTCGTTATCGACCAAAATTAAAGGAACAGGATTGGTGGTATGAGCTGTATTAGGAGAACCGTCTGGATTTATCATGGTTTCGCTATTGCCATGATCGGCAATTATTATCACGGTATAATTCTGATCTTGTGCTGTTTGTACAAGTTCATTCATGCAAGTGTCAACCGTTTCGCATGCTTTTACTGCGGCTTCAAAAACGCCAGTATGTCCAACCATGTCAGGATTTGCAAAATTGATGCACATGAAGTCTGCTGAATTATTTTCAATTTCAACCAATATTTTGTCTTTGAGTTCGTAAGCACTCATCTCGGGTTGCAAATCATAAGTTGCTACTTTTGGTGAATTGACCATGATGCGTTTTTCACCTTTAAAAGCTTCTTCTCGTCCACCTGAAAAGAAAAATGTGACATGTGGATATTTTTCGGTTTCAGCTGCTCTAAGTTGGGTTTTGCCTTCTTTTTCTAAAACTTCACCTATGGTATTTTTAATGTTGTCTTTTGTATAAATTACATTTATGTTTTTAAAAGTATCATCATATTTAGTCATGGTGTAATATTTCAGATTGAGTTTTTTCATGCCATACTCTGGGAAGTCTTGTTGTGATAGGGCTGAAGTGAGTTGTCTGCCACGATCGGTTCTAAAATTAAAAAAGATTACAACATCATCATTTTCTAAACACGCCACAGGTTGATTGTTTTGACATACTACTATTGGTTTTATGAATTCGTCAGTGATGTTGTTATCATAGCTTTCTGAAATTGCATTGACGGGTTTTTCCGTTTTTTTACCCTTTCCATTTACAATTAAATCATAGGCTTGCTTGATGCGTTCCCAACGCTTATCTCTGTCCATAGCATAATATCGACCTATAATGCTTGCCAACTGTGAATTGTGATGTTTTAAAAAATCATTCAAATCTTTTATAAAGCCTTTTCCCGATTTTGGGTCAACATCACGACCATCTGTAAAGGCGTGAACATAGCTTTTCTTTACCCCAAAGTCATCAGCTGTCTTTACCAACCCTTTGAGATGATTGATATGAGAATGAACGCCACCATCACTCACTAAACCAAGAAAATGAACAGATTTATGGTGTTTTTTGGCATATTCAAAAGCTTCTTTGATAGGTGCTTGGTCTTTAAGTGTATCTTTTTCAACGGCCATATTTATCTTGACTAAATCTTGATATACAATTCTGCCAGCTCCTAAATTCATGTGTCCCACTTCAGAATTACCCATTTGACCTTCGGGTAAACCTACATTCATGCCATCAGTTCTAAGCGTTGCAGTTGGATATGTTTTTTTTAAATGATCTATACAAGGTGTGTTAGCGACATCAACTGCAGAAACTTTTTTATCTGGTGCATTTCCCCATCCGTCTAATATGGTCAAAATTACTTTTTTATTCATTTTTTGTGATTTTAGAGTTCAAATTTAAATACTATATTTTAAAACAAGGCTTAATATTTATCGAAATAATTTTATTTTAAAACTCATGCCTAATATTTTGATAAACCTGTTTTAATTCATTAGTTTAGCTATCAAAAAAAAAATATGTTATCAGAAGAGCGTTATGAGTTATTTAGACAAATTATCACAAACAAATATAGTGTTTACAATAGTTTGTTTTTGAATTTACCACACAAACATTCTACTTACACAGGAATATACATCCCTTTGCTTCGCAAGTTAAGTCAAGAAGGTTTTGATAATTCAAAATCGCCAGTTGAAATTATTGAAGAATTTATAGGTAGTCATACCGATATAAAATCTACTGAAGAAAAATTTGATTTATTATTTCGTATTGTTCAATATATTGAGCGTCAGGTGGTTTTGTTTGATTGTGTTGAAGATCTTGCTTTTTTAGAATTTCAACGTCCTCAAATTGGGACTTATCTCAAGGCAGAAAATCAATATTATGAGAGTTTAAAAGAACATTTAAAGTCATTTAGCACACGCTTAGTATTTACAGCTCATCCCACTCAATTTTATCCTAACGAAGTGCAAATTATCATGTATGAAATGCGACAAGCTATTCAGAAAAATGACATCACTGCTATTGACAAATTACTAAATCAACTGTCTTACACTCCTTTTGTGAAACGAGAAAAGCCAACGCCTTTTGATGAAGCCGAAAGTATTATTTATCATATGCGTTATGTGTATTATCAAACTATAGGCAAGTTGTATCACCAAATATTTAAAAATTTGGAAGTTCAACCAGACTTTAATCCTCATCTCATTGAACTTGGTTTTTGACCTGGTGGTGATCGTGATGGAAATCCTTTTGTCAAGTTTGATACCACAAGAAAAGTGGCTCAATTGTTGAGAAATACAATTATGAAATGTTACTATAACCATGTAAAAGATCTAAGAAAAAAATTAACTTTCAAAGGCGTGGTTGAAATTACCGAAACTCTAAAACAAAGACTTTATAAACAAATTTTTCAAGATGAAGTTTGTATTACCGACAAGGAGATTTTAGAAAGTTTGTACCAAATCAAATCTTTATTGAAAGAACGATACAAAGATTTTTTTGTTGAAGAAGTCAATGATATTATTGGTAGAGTCCATTTATTTGGGAATCATTTTGCAACATTAGATATAAGGCAAGACAGTAGCAAACATACAGAAGCTATACAAGAAATATTTAAAAAGGAGTTTGATTTAGACTACAACACCTTATCTAACCAAGAAAAAATTAATTATCTAACAAAAAAATCATTAAGGCTCAATGCTGATGATTATGAAGATGAAATCATAATTGATACCATTAAAAATGTATATCAAATTAAAGATATACAAGCCGAAAATGGCGAAAGAGCACTTCATCGCTACATTATTTCAAATTCTGAAAGTATATTTGATGTACTTCACGTTTATGCTCTTTTTAAATATTGTGGATACCAAGACGAAGACATCAAAATAGATATTGTACCGCTTTTTGAAACTATGGTTGGCATGAACAATTCACAGGATGTCATGCGTGAGCTTTACGAGCTACCTATTTATAAAACGCACCTTGAAAAAAGAAATAATGAACAAACCATTATGTTGGGCTTTTCTGACGGAACCAAAGATGGTGGCTATTTAAAAGCGAATTGGGAAATTTTGCAAACCAAAGAACGCCTTACAAAAGTAACAAAGGCACACAATTATAAAGTTGTCTTTTTTGACGGTAGAGGTGGTCCACCTGCAAGAGGTGGCGGTAAAACTCATCAATTTTATCTTGCTCAAGGCGACGATGTGTCAAATGACAAAATACAACTTACCATTCAAGGTCAAACCATAACAAGTATATATGGCACGCACGAACATGCAAGCTACAATATTGAACAACTCTTGCTCGCTGGTGCTAAACCTTTTAATAAATCTGTAAAACTAAATCAGCACTACAAAGATTTAATTTCAGATTTGGCAAATAAAAGTTATGAAAAATATACTTCACTTAAAAATGATAAAAACTTTGTACCTTACCTTGAAAAAATGACCACCTTAAAATATTATGGCGCAACAAATATTGGAAGCAGACCCTCTAAAAGAAACGCAAAATCAACATTAGATTTTTCTGATTTAAGAGCTATACCATTTGTTGGATCTTGGAGTACAATTAGACAAAATGTACCGGGCTACTACGGTTTAGGAACTGCTTTAGAAACCTTTGCCGATAAACCTGAAGTAATTCAAGACTTGTATGACAACTCAGCGTTTTTCAGAACGCTTATCAACAATAGTATGATGAGTATGAAAAAATCATATTTTCCATTAACTCAATATATGAAAAACGATAAGGTTTTTGGCAATTTTTGGAAAGACCTAAGAGCTGAATATGAGTTGTCAAAAAAATGGGCTTTGAAGTTAACTGGCGTGAAATATTTAATGGACAATGAAAAAATAACCCGTAAATCTATCAGTGCTCGCGAAAATATCGTTTTACCACTTTTATCTATTCAGCAATATGCTTTGCAAATGATTCAGCAAAATCACCCTGAAAAAGATAAATTTGAAAAACTTGTTATCAGATGTTTGTTTGGTAATATAAATGCCAGTCGAAATTCTGCTTGATAAACTGTTTTTAAATAAATTTTGGATTTTATGATATCTAAAATATATCAACATGAATTCATTTTTCTTTAATAAATTACTAATTTTACAATTCAAAATAAAAAAACTATGAGTCATAATATTAAACCAGGCGTTGCTACTGGAAAAGAAGTTCAAGATATTTTTAATCACGCAAAAGCTAATGGCTACGCCTTGCCAGGTGTGAATGTGGTTGGTTCTAACACTATTAATGGCGTTTTAGAAACCGCAAGAGAACTCAATTCACCAGTGATTATCCAATTCTCAAATGGTGGTGCCCAATTTAATGCAGGCAAAGGCTTGTCTAATGAAAATCAAAGAGCGGCAGTTCTTGGTGCAACTACGGGTGCAAAACACGTTCACGATTTAGCTGAAGCCTACGGTGCTACAGTTATTATGCATACAGACCATTGTGCTAAAAAATTATTGCCATGGATTGATGGTATGTTAGACGAAGGTGAAAAGTTTTACAAAATTCACGGAAAACCTTTGTTTAGCTCTCATATGATTGATTTATCTGAAGAACCCATTAAAGAAAATATAGAAACCTGCAAAACATACCTTGAACGTATGAGCAAAATGGGTATGACCTTAGAAATAGAACTCGGCGTAACTGGTGGCGAAGAAGATGGCGTAGATAATTCAGATGTGGATTCGTCAAAGCTTTATACACAACCTGAAGAAGTGGCTTATGCTTATGAAGAATTGAGTAAAGTGAGCGATCAATTTACTATAGCAGCAGCTTTTGGTAACGTTCACGGTGTTTACAAACCAGGAAATGTCAAGTTGACACCAAAAATACTTAAAAACTCTCAAGAATACATTTCTGAAAAATATGGTGTAGAGCACAATCATATCGATTTTGTTTTTCACGGCGGTAGTGGTTCAACTGTTGAAGAAATAAGAGAAGGCATCAGCTATGGTGTTGTCAAAATGAACATAGACACTGATTTGCAATATGCATTTATGAAAGGCATTAGAGATTATATGAAAACCAATGCCGATTACTTGTCATCTCAAATTGGCAATCCTGAAGGTGATGACGCACCCAACAAAAAATATTATGACCCAAGAAAATGGTTACGCGAAGCTGAAATCACTTTCAAAGAGAGGTTAAAAAAAGCCTTTGAAGATCTTAATAATGTCAATGTTTTATAGTTTTTTGCTATAAATTAAAACTCAAACTCTATTGATAAATAGTATAGAAATTCCATCTAATAACAATAATATGGCTTGGTTTAAAAGAAAGAAAAAAGGCATACAAACCGCAACCGAAGATAAAAAAGACGTTCCTAAAGGTTTATGGTACAAAACCCCAACAGGCAAAGTTATTGACTCTGACCAACTGGCAAAAAATTATTACGTCAGCCCAGAAGATGGTTACCATGTAAGAATAGGGAGTAAAGAGTATTTTGAAATACTTTTTGATGATGGTAATTTTAAAGAATTGTATAAAAATTTAGCCTCAAAAGATCCATTAAATTTTGAAGACACTAAAAAGTATAGTGTTCGTATCAAAGAAGTTCAAAAGAAAACTGGGCTGAAAGATGCTATAAGAACAGCAGTAGGCGAGTCTAAAGGCAAAAAAATAATTGTCTGTGCTATGGATTTTAAATTTATTGGTGGTTCAATGGGATCAGTTGTCGGTGAAAAAATTGCACGTTCAGTCGATTATGCTATCAGGAACAAACTCCCACTCGTTATCATCTCAAAATCTGGTGGTGCCAGAATGATGGAAGCGGGTTTGTCACTTATGCAGTTAGCAAAAACATCTGCAAAGCTCGGTCAATTGGCTAAAGCCAAATTACCTTATATTTCGCTCTGTACCGATCCAACAACTGGTGGTACTACAGCATCTTTTGCTATGCTGGGTGATATTAATATTTCAGAACCAGGGGCTTTAATTGGTTTTGCTGAAGCACGAGTTGTAAGAGATACCACGGGAAAAGATTTACCAGAAGGTTTTCAAACCGCAGAATTTGTCAAAGAACACGGATTTTTAGATTTTATTACAGAACGTAAACATTTGAAAGATAAAATAAATTTGTATATTGATTTAATTCAAAATCAGAAGGTTAGAAAATGATTTGTAAATTTTAAACTCAAGTCTGATTTTCAATTTTATTTTTTAAGAATTATGTTTAAATTGGCTATTTAAAATTAAATATGCCAAACTCAGCTTTTCACCTTGCCATTCCTGTTCATAATTTGGAGCAGAGCAGAAAATTTTACAGTCAAATTTTAGGATTTGAAGAAGGTAGAAGTAGTGATAAGTGGGTTGATTTTAATTGCTATGGTCATCAACTCGTCATTCATGAAGTTAAAGAATATTCACCTCAAAACCATTTTAACCCCGTTGATAATCACCATGTGCCAGTGCCACATTTTGGCGTTGTGTTACTATGGAAAGCCTTTTGGGATTTGTCTCAAAGACTTAAAGCTTTAAAAATCAAATTTCAAATTGAACCTTACATTAGATTTGAAGGTCAAACGGGCGAACAAGCCACTATGTTTTTTTATGATCCTTCGGGAAATGCTTTAGAGTTTAAAGCTTTTCAAAACCCCGATCAACTTTTTAAATCTTAAATGATGAAAACCATACCACCGAGAATTATTAGGCAATTATTTTTGTTGACCGTTATTATTATTTTGGCGATTATTATTTACAATAATATTTTGCCTTATATTTCAGGCGTTTTAGGTGCTATCACCTTTTTTGTGATCAGCCGTAAGTTGATGAAAAAACTCAATGATAAAGGTTGGCTAAAAAGCCTCTCAGCTGGACTCATCATTGTTAGCTCTTTCTTTTTAATTCTTATCCCATTGGCTGGGGTTGTTATTATGCTGTCTTCAAAAATCGGTGGAGCCATAAAAAATTCAGAAAAATTTGTGATTGCCATCAAGTCACAACTATCACAACTTGAGCAATATATAGGCTATAACATATCTCAAGATTTAGATACTTCAGGCATAGCTTCATTTATTTCTAAAAACGCCCAAAACTTTGCACTCGGTACTTTTGATGCATTTATTTCTGTCAGTATCATGTATTTTTTATTGTATTATATGTTAGTCAATCAAGAGCGACTTAAAATTTCGTTACAGAGCTATATTCCTGTTGGCAAAAGAATCTCACAACCATTGCCATTGAAGCCACAAAAAAAGTAAAAGCCAATGCTATTGGCATCCCATTAGTTGCACTCATACAAGGAGTTGTGGCTCTAATTGGATATTTGATTTTTGGCGTTCCTGATCCGTTTTTTTGGTTTGCAGTAACGGCTATAGGTTCAGTTATTCCTTTTGTAGGCACGGCAATAGGATTTATTCCCGTTACCGTTATTTTGTTATCTCAAGGCATGACATTAGAAGCCATTGGTGTATTGGCTTATGGTTTTATTGTGGTGGGTTCAAGTGATAACTTGGTTAGACTTTATGTGCTAAAACGTATGGCTAACGAACATCCTCTAATTACTCTAATAGGCGTTATTGTTGGTATTCCTGTTTTTGGATTTTTAGGCTTGGTTTTTGGTCCTTTGATGATATCGTTATTCCTTATTATTGTTGTAATTTATAAAAAAGAATATGCCGATGATGAAAACCAAACTGAATATCAAGCTGAAACAAGCTTAGAAGAAAAACAGAGGGTAAAAATTGATGAAAAACAAAATGATAATGAAGATGAAATAAAAGATAAAACAGATGAAAAAGACAAAGCATAAACCTCATATTGATAAAGATTTTGTGTCTGAAAATGCAAAACAGATAGACAAAGATGATTTAAATAAAATTCATCGAAAACGCAAACGTCTGCAAAAAATACTCAATCTTAAAGTTTTTGCACAACATAGGCAAAAATTCAAATTACTCATAGAAATTCTTCAGCAGTATAAAAAAGGAACATACAAAAAAATACCCTGGCGTTCTGTAGCATCAATAACCTTTACACTGCTTTATGTGATTAACCCTTTTGATATTGTTCCAGATGTTTTGCCTGTTATAGGTTTTGTTGATGATATTAGTGTTTTTATGGCTTTAATGCGTTTGATTGACGAAGACATCAATGATTTTGAAAGTTGGAAGTCAACATAAATTATGTAGAGTGTTAATCTTTTAACTTTGACTTATGTAGTTCTTTAGCTAATAAGGTGTTTTTAAGTAGCATTGCAATAGTCATTGGTCCAACACCACCTGGAACGGGTGTAATAAATGAAGCTTTTTTAGATACATTGTCAAAATCAACATCGCCAGTAATACGATAACCTTTTTTACGAGAATCATCAGGAACACGTGTAATACCAACATCAATAACAACCGCATCATCTTTAACCATTTCGGCTTTTAGGAAATTTGGAATACCCAAAGCGGTAATAATAATATCTGCTTGTGATGTGATTTGGGTAATATTTTTAGTATGGCTATGTGTGAGCGTTACCGTTGAATTACCAGGAAATCCATTTCTGCCCATCAAAATGCTCATAGGTCGTCCAACAATATGGCTACGACCAATTACAACGGTATGTTTACCATTTGTTTCTACACCATAACGCTCTATGAGTTCTAAAATTCCAAAAGGCGTTGCGGGTATAAATGTTGTCATATCCAAAGCCATTTTTCCGAAATTTGTGGGGTGAAAACCGTCAACATCTTTATCTGGATCTACTTGCATCAAAACTTTTTGAGTGTTGATTTGCTTAGGCAAAGGCAGTTGAATAATATAGCCATCAATATCATCGTCATTATTGAGTGTTTTGATTTTATCTAAAAGCTCAATTTCACTGGTAGTGCTTGGCATTTTAATCAATGTTGACTCAAAACCCACTTGTTCACAAGATTTCACTTTACTGCCGACATAAGTCAAACTCGCACCGTCATTCCCCACCAAAACAGCGGCCAAATGTGGCACTTTTTCGCCATGTTCTTTCATTTTATCGACTTCAAGTTTGATTTCATCCTTAATGTCTTGACTGGTTTTTTTGCCGTCTAGTATAGTCATTTTATTAGCTTTTTAGTCTTCAGATTTCAGTGTTCAGTATTCAGTTTTTAGTATTCAGTATTCAGTTTTTAGTATTTAGTATTCAGTATTCAGTATTCAGTATTCAGTATTCAGTATTCAGTATTCAGTATTCAGTATTCAGTTTATTATAAACTTATATACTACAACTGCGACTGCCAACTGCCGACTGCCAACTGCCATCTGTTCACTGCCAACTGCTCACTGCCCACTGAAAACACTACTTCATCTGACTCATCATTTGCATCAATTTTTTGCCACCGCCACCTTGCATCATTTTCATCATTTTGCTCATTTGCCCAAATTGTTTTAACAGCTGGTTAACTTCATTAATACTTGTTCCTGAACCTTTTGCAATTCTTCGTTTTCTACTGGTATTGAATATTTTAGGATTTTGACGTTCCTCTGGTGTCATAGAATTGATAATAGCTTCAATACCTTTAAAAGCATCATCATCAATATCAACATTTTTCATCATTTTGCCAGCTCCTGGAATCATACCCATAAGGTCTTTCATGTTCCCCATTTTCTTGACCTGTTGAATTTGCTTCAGAAAATCGTCAAAACCAAACTTATTTTTAGCAATTTTCTTTTGTATTTTGCGAGCTTCTTCTTCATCGTATTGTTCTTGAGCACGTTCAACTAAGGAAACCACATCACCCATACCGAGAATTCTATCGGCCATTCGCGAAGGATGAAAAACATCAATGGCTTCCATTTTCTCGCCTGTACCAATAAATTTCAAAGGTTTATCTACCACGGATTTGATAGAAATAGTCGCACCACCGCGAGTATCACCATCTAACTTGGTTAACACTACACCGTCATAATCCAGCACATCATTAAAGGCTTTTGCTGTATTTACAGCATCTTGACCTGTCATGGCATCGACCACAAAAAGTGTTTCGTTAGGTTTTACAGTATTGTGAATACTTGAGATTTCTTTCATCAATACTTCGTCAATTGCCAGACGACCAGCGGTATCGATAATGACCACATCAAAACCATTGGCTTTAGCATGTGCTATGGCTCGTTCAGAAATTTTAACTGGATTTTTTTCTTCTTTATCAGAAAAGACTTCAACACCAATTTGTTCGCCAACGACATGAAGTTGGTCAATTCTGCAGGTCTGTAAACATCTCCAGCAACTAATAAAGGATTTTTAGCTTTTTTGGTTTTTAGAAAATTGGCCAGTTTTCCAGAAAATGTAGTTTTACCACTACCTTGTAGCCCAGCCATTAAGATTACGCTTGGGTTGCTTGATAAATCTATACCTTCAGCATCGCCACCCATAAGTTCGGTCAACTCATCTTTGACGATTTTGACCATAAGTTCGCCAGGCTTTAAGGTTTTTAAAACATTTTGCCCTAAAGCTTTTTCCTTAACGGTGTTGGTAAAATTTTTAGCAATCTTGAAGTTGACATCGGCATCGACCAAGGCACGTCTTACTTCTTTTAACGTCTCAGCAACATTGACTTCTGTAATCTGCCCGTGACCTTTGAGCAGATGTAAGGCATTATCTAACTTATCGCTTAAATTATCAAACATAGTTTTTCCAGATTTTAAGCTACAAATTTAATGAATTGAATTGGTTATGTGAAAAAATGTATCTATTAAATAAAAGCTAACTTTCATTTAACTTGGAAAACTCATTTTTAATCCATATAAGCATTATTTTAGCAAAATAATTTGAAATCATGAAGTTATTTTTTATACTATTCACAAGTATTTTTAGTTTTAGTCTTGTTGCACAAAACCCTATTATCAACGAGTTTGATACTGATACAGACGGAGTTGACACTAAAGAATTTATTGAGATTAAAACCGATAATCCATTTTCACCTTTAGACGGCTATTTGCTCGTGTTGTTTAACGGGTCAAGTAGTGGAGGTGATTTAAGTTATTTTAATATCGACTTAGATGGTTTTACAACTGATATTAATGGTCTTTTTGTTTTAGGGGCTTCAGAAGTTTCGCCTATTGTAGATTTTGAATTGCCATTAAACACCATTCAAAATGGAGCCGATGCCGTGGCTATTTATCAAGCCAACGAGTCTGATATGCCTATTGGAACATTGGCTACAACCACAAATTTAGTTGATGCTTTAGTTTATGGAACTAACGATTCTGATGATACAGGCCTACTTAATTTATTAGGCTTAACATTACAAATTGATGAAGATGCTAATGGCAATAAAGATTTTGAATCCATTCAGCGTGCTAATGATGGCAGTTGGTATGTTGCAACGCCAACACCAAAGCAACTCAACGATGGCTCGGGTGTTATTCTGAACGGTATAACAATCTCAGCAAATCAAGAGGTTTATGATGAAGGCGAAACCGTTGTCATAACCTTAAACACAGAAGATCCTGTTGATAATGATATCACTTTCAATTTAGATTTAAATAATGGAGATTTTAATAATGCTGATTATACGGGAAATGCTTTTATAGATTTTCAAGCTGGTGATACTACTGGACAAACTCAAATCATTATTTTAGCCGATGGCGTTGCAGAGGAAGATGAATTTATGGAAATCAATATTTCAAATCTTCCACCAGAATTTATTTCAAATAACAACAATCTTAGTCTAATCATAATAGATGGAGACTATACGACTTCTAATTTTGGCACTCCATTAAATCCAACCTTTGGTAATGTTTCAAGTACAGCATCTGCTGATTATTATGATAGTCTTGATGGTCTTTCTGGTAATGCATTGGTACAAGGCATTCAAGATTTGGTTTCAGAAAATGGTGTTGTAAGAACACAAACTTATGCTGATATTATTGATATATTAAAGGTAGCAGACCAAAATCCAGAAAACAACAATCAGGTTTGGTTGCTCTATACCGAACAACCAAGAGCAAAATATCTATTTCAAACAGGTTCTTCAGGTGTTGATATGTGGAATAGAGAACATACCTTTCCTCGATCAAGAGGTGGTTTTACAAGTATTGAAGATGACGATATAGCTGATGGCATTAATGTATGGTGGGAAACTAATGCCGACTCAATAAGGCATGCCAACTCTGATGCTCATGGATTACGTGTTGCCGATGCAGGTGAAAACTCCTCTCGTGGTAACCAACATTATGGACAATATGTTGGTCCATTAGGTAATGCTGGAAGTTTTAAAGGCGATGTTGCACGTTGTATTTTCTTTTTAACAGTACGCTACAATGGCTTAGATGTTGTCAACGGTTTTCCTTCAGATACTGGCAAACTTGGCGATTTAGCCACTTTATTGACATGGCATCAACAAGATCCACCAGATGATTTTGAAATGAATAGAAATAATATTATTTATACTTGGCAAAAAAACCGTAATCCATTTATTGACTTTCCCAATCTCGTAGATTTTATTTGGGGAACTGAATTTGGTAACCCTTGGGATCAAAATTTGAGTGTTGATGAAACAAACATTGATAAGGTTGTTGTGTTTCCAAACCCAGTTAATGACAGTAATATTCAAGTTAAAGGACTTGTTCCTTCACAAACTTATCAGTTTAAATTGCTTGACATTACAGGTAAAACAATTTGGATAACTTCACAACAAGGCAATGCTGAAATACCTATCAATGTTGAATCTGGGCTTTATTTTTTGAGTATTTCTAATGAGAAATCGACAAGAATTATTACACGCATTATTGTCAGGTGATTGTGATTGGTTCTGAAACGAGTTCAGAAACAGATACTAAAAAGTGTTGATCAATTTGGATTAGTTGACTGTGTTTTACGTTTGGTTTTAAAAGGTATTAAGTAGCTGATAGAATAACCCCAACCTGCACCGATAGAGCTGAAATCATTGGTGATGTTAAATCCAGGAATAAATATATTATCAAAATTTTGCAGTTCGGTTTCGCTGACTAAAAATTTGATTTGCACATGTGCACCAGCATATATGTTTTTAAACAATTCTACTTTAAAACCAAACTGAAATTCAGTCCAAACGGCTGAAAGGTTATTAAATTCACGATTAACGATTTGTGTTTCAGGCACAAAAGTATTGTCGGTTGTATAGAAATTAAATTCCTTTAAGGTTTGCGAATAGGAGGAAATCCCAATTCTAAATCCGCCGTAGATTTGGTTTTGCATACCAATCCAGTTTTTATAGAAATTATAATTTGCACCTAATTTTATATAAATACCATCAGAGTCAACTACAAGATTGTTTTCATCAAAAGTAAATTGGTCATTTCCGATTTCAGCAGCGAGGTAAATTTCGTCTGTAAATCTATAATCACCGTTAATTTCAAAGCCTGTATAATTATCATCTACAACAGTTCGCGTAAGTTTAAACAAATCTACACCAAAAGAAACGCCGTATCTTTCTGTGTAGATAAGGCTATCATTTTGAGCAAAACTTTGGGTTATTCCTATAAATAAACAAAAGCTAATGCAAAATAAAAACGTGAGTATTTTGTTCATTTTCTACGTTGAGTTGTTCTGTTGAAACACTTCTTATCCAGTTGTTTGAAGCTGGGTTTTCTATGGTTCTAACCGCACTTAAATCTTTGAAAATAGCTTTAAAACCACAAGCCCGATTGACGTACTTTTCACTGACTTCATATATAAATCTAATGGTATCTACATTCCTAAAGTTATCGTCGTTTGTGTTTCTTATCAATTGAAATTGAGTGGTATTTTGATTTGTATTAAGCGGTAAAGCTATAGAATCTACAATGCCTAAAAATACAGTATCAGTTGTGTTTTCTGCAATATAACTCAAATTTTTAATGGTTTTGTTTTGGTCAGGCTCGGCTACGTCAAAAAATTCTATAATTAAAAAAGGTGTTGTAGGCGTTGACTCAGGGCAAATATCATCGCGTTCACAGGAGATAAACAACAGGATTATACCAACGATAAAAAAACCATATTTTAAAAATCGTTTTATCATGATTTTAGTTCTAAAGCCACTACATTTTCTACATGATGCGTTTGTGGAAACATATCAACGGGTTTGACTTTGGTAATCTTATAACTTTTGGTCAAAATTTCTAAATCTCTTGCTTGAGTGGCAGAATTACAACTGACGTAAACTATACGCTGGGGTTTTAAATCCAATAAAACTTTAACCACGTCTTTGTGCATGCCTTCTCTTGGTGGGTCAGTAATAACCAAATCAGGTTGACCGTGTTTTGCAACAAATTCTTGTGTAAATACTTTTTTCATATCACCAGCCACAAATTTACAGTTGTCAATCTTATTGTCGCTTGCATTGAGTTTGGCTTTTTCAATGGCTTCAGTCACGGCTTCTATGCCGATAACTTTTTTAACTTTTTTAGCGATAAACTGTGCAATAGTTCCAGTGCCAGTATATAAATCATAAACCACTTCGTTACCTTGAATTTGGGCAAAATCTCTTGTGATTTTATACAACTCATAGGCTTGTTTTGAGTTGGTTTGGTAAAAAGATTTGGCATCTATTTTAAAACTCAAATCTTCCATCACTTCTGTAATGAATTCTTGACCGTGATAGCATATCACATCTTGATCATAAATTGTGTCGTTGGCTTTTTGATTAATGACATAAAGCAAAGCTGTAATTTCAGAAAAACTCTGTTTAAGATGTTCAAGCAAAAGTTTGCGTTGAGCTGGTTTGTCGTCATAAAATTGAATAAGCAACATAACCGCTTCACCTGTAGAAGTTGTGCGGATCATCAGTGTTCTGAGCAAGCCTTTTTGTTGTTTGACATCAAAGAAACTCAAATCATTGTCAATAGCAAAACGCTTGACTTCATTTCTTATAGCATTGCTCGGGTCTTGTTGAAGATGACAAGCGTTGAGGTCTAAAATTTTGTCCCACATTCCAGGAATATGGAAGCCTAAAGCATTTTTTTGTTGAATTTCGTTTTCGCTTTCAATTTCTTTTTGTGTTAGCCAACGGTTATTGCTAAAAGAGAACTCCATTTTGTTGCGGTAAAAATAGATGTCTTCACTGGCTTTAATCTTAGAAATAGAAGGCAAATCTAAATGACCAATGCGTTTCAGATTGTCTTCAACCGATTTTTGTTTGTAGTAAAGTTGCTGGTTGTATTCCATATTTTGCCACTTGCAACCACCACAAGTGCCAAAGTGTTCACAAACAGGTTCTGTGCGATGAGAAGAAAGCTTGACAAATTCTATAGGTTTAGCTTGGTAGTATCGTCGTCTTTTTTTGTAAGATTTAGCATGAACAATGTCTCCAGGAATGGCATTATCTACAAAAACGACTTGACCATCAGTGGTTTTGGTCACAGCTTTGCCTTTATGACCAGTATCTATGACTTCAAGGTTTTCAAAAGTTTTATGCCTGTTGCGTTTGCTCATTTATTCTTCTTCGTCAGATTTTTCTTTATCTTGAAAATCCGTAAAATCATTTTCAATTAAAATGTTATACCACTGAATAACTTTTTTGATATCACTTTGGTAAACTCTATCTTCGTCATATTCTGGTAATATTTCTCTAAAATATTTCTCGAGTTCTTTTTTGGGGCTTTTGTGGTCAATACTTTTTTGTCCATCTGTTTTTTGGTATATCTTATGAAATACTTCTTTCAACGGGACTTCATCTGTATAAGTATAAATCGAAATTTCAGATAAAATACTGATATTATTTCTCAAGTTGACTTGTATTTTTCGCCCATCGGTCAGCGATTGTGCCAAAACGCCAGCTCGAGTTTGTGTTTTGAGTTGGTAAAGACCTGGTTTTCCAGATACGGAAAGGATTTTGTCAAATTCCATGATTTAATTTTTTATGTTCGCAAATATGCGATGATAGGTTGATTTATCAAGGATTTATCTACTTTTTTTTAACATGGGAAAACGCATGCGGTAATCGACATCAATTTTTCCTTCAGCAATCTTTTTGAGTTTGCCTTTAATTAAGCGTTTTTTTAGATTAGATAGTTTGTCGGTAAACAAAATGCCTTCAATATGGTCATACTCGTGTTGAACCACTCGTGCAAAATGACCTTCGAGAGATTTTTGCTTTAAATTAAAATCACGATCGTAGTATTCGATTTCAATTTTTGGCTTTCTGAATACGTCTTCATGTATATCGGGAATGCTTAAACAGCCTTCGTTAAAATCCCATTCGTCGCCTTGCTCTTTGGTTATTTTAGGATTGATAAATACTTCTTTGGTCGATTTGAGTTTATTTTTTTCTTCTTCAGAAATATTGCTATCTTCTGCAAATGGTGAAGCATCAACGACAAAAAGGCGTATAGATTTTCCTATTTGAGGAGCTGCCAAACCCACGCCATGTGCATTATACATAGTTTCAAACATATTATCTATAAGCTCTTGTAAGTCTGAATAATCTTCTGGAACATCTTTAGCTTTGCGTTTTAGAACAGGATCGCCATAAGCCACAATAGGTAAAATCATTATTAAAAGTTTTTTATAGAGTTTTGCAAAGTTAAGCAATCTTTGAGAGATATGAATAGTGAGATGTTCAGAGTTATAAGTTGCGACAATAAGTGAACAGACGCGGTAAGTAGTTAGTTGTGGGAAGTTGTATTTATTTGATAGTTAAGTCAAAACTGCAAACTGCAAACCGCAAACTGAATACTGCAAACTGCAAACTGCCGACTGCAAACTGAATACTATCACTAATTAAGGTAGTCCTGCAAAATCAATGTTGCACTGATCTCATCTATCAAACCTTTGCTTCGTTTTTTTTTGTTTTTTAAACCACTTTGAGCAATAGCTTGTGAAGCCATTTTTGAAGAATAACGTTCGTCAATTCTTATGATTTTGAGTTTTGGGAAATCTTTTTTGATATCTTCAATCAACCATAGGATGTTTCTTTCAAGAGCCATAAGTTGACCATCGACGTGTTTGGGTTGACCTATAACAATTTCATCAACTTGATTTTTTGAAACATAAGTTTTTAAAAAATCCATTAAACTCTTGGTTTCAACTGCTTTAAGACCGAAAGCCATCATTTTTAAGTCATCGGTTACAGCAATACCTGTGCGTTTGAGTCCAAAATCTAAAGCCATTACCTTTGGCATAAAATTGTTTTTTACAAATATAGTATAAGCAATATTAATGACTGCTTAAGCAAAATCTTATATTTGAAAAAAAATTGAAAAATGAATAATTTACAAAATATTATATCCAAAGCATGGGACAATAGAGACTTGCTGAAAGATAAAGCTACAATTAAAGCCATTAGAGAAGTCGTTGAACTTTTAGATCAAGGCAAATTGCGTTGTGCTGAACCAACTGATCAAGGTTGGCAAGTCAACGAATGGGTAAAAAAAGCCGTGGTTTTGTATTTTCCTATCCAAAAAATGAAAACTTTAGAAGCTGGCATTTTTGAATATCATGATAAAATTCCATTAAAAACCCATTATAAAGAACGCAATATTCGTGTTGTGCCTAATGCTGTGGCTCGTCACGGGGCTTATATTTCAAGCGGTGTTATTATGATGCCGAGTTATGTCAACATAGGAGCTTATGTTGATGCTGGCACTATGGTTGATACTTGGGCAACTGTTGGCAGTTGTGCTCAAATTGGTAAAAACGTACATTTGTCTGGTGGTGTTGGTATAGGTGGTGTTTTGGAGCCTTTGCAAGTCGCACCTGTCATTATTGAAGACAACGCTTTTCTCGGTTCAAGAAGCATAGTTGTAGAAGGTGTAAGAGTAGAAAGTGAAGCCGTGCTTGGTGCCAATGTAGTTTTGACAGCATCAACTAAAATTATTGATGTGACAGGCGATAAGCCTAAAGAAATGAAAGGCATTATTCCTGCACGTTCAGTTGTGATTCCAGGAAGTTATACCAAGTCTTTTCCCGCTGGCGATTACAACGTGCCTTGTGCTTTGATTATTGGTCAGCGTAAAGCCAGTACCAATAAAAAAACATCTTTGAATGAGGCTTTAAGAACTTATGATGTGGCGGTTTAGTCTAAGCTTATTTCCTCATTAACTTTCAGTTTGAAGCGTTTTCTAAAACTATAAACAATAAGATAAAGTACTGGTGTGTCTAAAGCGACGACAATAACTTTAAATAAAAAACCAGAAAATAATAGCACGTTAAACTTATTCCAAGGTATTTCACCGAAACTACAAAGTAAGCCAATCACAACTAACGTATCAATAAATTGAGAACTCATGGTAGAAAAATTATTTCTCAACCACAAATGGCGACCTTTGGTTTGTTTTTTCCAAAAATGATAAATAGCAATATCGATGTATTGTGCAAACAAATAAGCAATCATAGATGCAGAAACTGCAATTCCTGTAGAACCAAAAACCCGATTGAAGGTATCATCTTGTATTGGTGATGTGGGAATTGCTGAAACTTGATTTGATACCAAAATGATTAAAAGCGAAAATAAGGAGGCAAAAATTCCTACGGTAACAACTTGGTTAGCTTTTTTACGCCCATAAATTTCGCTGATAGTGTCTGTAATTAAAAACGTTAATGGATATGGTAAAATGCCTACAGAAACTTCAAACGTATAAAACCCAAAAAAATCCCAAGCAAAAAATTTTTTAAAAATCAGATTTGATGAGACTAATGATGAAATAAATAAAGCGACTAATATCATATAAATAAAAAGTGCTTGTTTTTTAGAGGCTAAAGAATTCAAAATGGTATGTTTGTTTTACTTGCAAGCAAAAATAAAGGGTTGTAGCTTTGTAAAGCTTATTTTTTTAAAAAAAATACAGATTATCAATCGATAAAATTTTCTTAATATATTGAGCACACTCACAAGCGTTTACATCGCCTTAGGTAGTAATCAGGGGCAACGAGAAGTCTATCTACAAAAAGCCATAGAAGCTATTTTCACAAAAATAGGTTCTGTGACACATATTTCTTCAGTTTACGAAACACCAGCTTGGGGTTTTGAAGGCGAAGCATTTTACAACGCATGCATCAAAGTCAAAACTAGGCTTAAAGCTCAACAAGTCTTAAAAGAATTGCAAGAAATCGAAATAACTTTAGGACGTAGGCGACACTCAAAAAGATATCAAAATAGAACCATAGATTTAGATATTTTATTTTTTGGAGATGATTACATTGCGGATTCTAATTTAAAAATACCTCACCCAGAACTTTCAAAACGCGATTTTGTTTTATTTCCCTTGGCAGATATTGCTACCCAAAAAACTCATCCAATTTTGAATCAAAATATTGAAAAACTGAAAGATGATTTACCAAAAAACAACACAATAAAAAAGACGGATGTCAAACTTAAACCTGTCAATTTTAAAGTTCCAGATGTAAACTATATTTGCATTGAAGGAAATATTGGAGCAGGAAAAACAACGTTCGTAGAGATGATGGAAGAAGATTTTGATGCCAAGTTGATTTTAGAACGTTTTAAAGAAAATCCCTTTTTGCCACAATTTTATAAAGATCCTAAGCGTTATGCTTTTCCTACAGAAATGTCTTTTTTGGCAGATCGGCACCAACAATTAGTCGATGACATTACACAACTTGATTTGTTTTCTAACTTTAGTATTGCAGATTACGATTTATATAAAAGTTTGATTTTTGCTAGAATAACCCTTAAAGACCAAGAATTTAAACTCTATAAAAAGGTCTTTGATATCATGTATCGTAATATTACAAAACCAGATTTATATGTTTACTTTTATCAAAATACAGAACGATTACTTGAAAATATTCATAAAAGAGGTAGAAGCTACGAACAAGATATCAATGCCGATTATTTAGAAAAAATCAATCAGGGTTATTTGAATTTTATAAAAAATGAAAACCGCTTTAAAACTAAAATCTTAGATATTTCAGAATTAGATTTTGTTGACAAAAGAGAAGATTACCTCAAATTAGTAGGAGATATACTAAATTTTTGAAAGTATTTTTAAGTTCAAAAATTTATATTTTAAAACTTTGCCATTCTTTTAAGGTTTTTTCGGTCTTCTAAAATTTTAAATTCCCTTAAATTTGCAAATCTTTATAATAAATCAAGTTAATGGAAAAGCGCCAAAACCCAATCCGATTTTCCAAAAACAAAACTCAATAAATCGAACTTAAAGCGCTCATTAAGGCTTTTTAAGTATATTGGATCTCATCGGTGGAAGCTTCTTATAGGCATGATATTTTTAGGATTGACTGGAGTAACAGCTCTGTTGTTTCCTAAGCTTATGGGCGATTTGATTAAAACCGCTGAATTTAGTGAAGAAGATATAAACACCATGGGAATGTGGCTACTTATTTTATTTACAGCTCAAGCCATATTTTCATTTTTTAGAGTAGTCTTGTTTGTAAACGTCACCGAAAATATGCTTTCTGCCGTTCGTCAAGACGCATACAACACGCTTATAAAAATGCCAATGTCTTTCTTTTCAGGACGACGTGTCAGCGAGCTCAATAGCCGTATTGCGGCAGACATCGGACAGATTCAAGATACCTTTACAACGGGAATTGCAGAGTTTTTGCGTCAAATGATTATTGTTGTAGGTGGTATTATTGCACTTTTTTTAACTTCTGTGAAACTATCTTTATTGATGTTGGTTACCATTCCAGTGTTTGTAGTAGTTGCCGTCATTTTTGGTCGATACATCAAAAAGCTTTCTAAACAAGCTCAAGACAAAGTTGCAGATGCCAATAGCATAGTAGGCGAAACATTGCAAGCCATAGCAGACGTAAAAGCCTTTACCAATGAGTTTTTTGAAATTAAAAAATATAAAAATGCAGTGCTTGATATTAAATCTATCTCCATTAAAGGAGGTTTGGCTCGTGGTGCATTTTCTTCTTTTATCATTTTTTGTATTTTTGGAGCTATTGTGCTTTTGGTGTGGTATGCGGTCAAACTTCAGCACGCTGGTGAGCTTGATCAATCACAGCTTATTACCTTTATTTTATACACCATTTTTGTTGGAGCTTCTATTGGTGGACTACCTATTCAATATGCTCAAATTCAAAAAGCAGTCGGAGCAACCGAAAGAGTATTTGACATTATTGACGAAACTCCAGAAGACTTAAAGGATTTAAAATTAAAAAATAAAATCAAAGGCAATTTAAAATTTGAAAAAGTGAATTTTGCCTATCCTTCACGACCCGATGATCAGGTTTTACATCACCTTAGCTTTGATATATTAAAAGGGCAATCCACGGCTTTTGTTGGTACAAGTGGTGCGGGAAAATCTACTATTGCTAAACTAATTATGAGGTTTTATGAACCACAATCTGGAAAAATTTTGTTTGATGATAAGGAAGCTACATCTTATAATTTAAATGAACTCAGACAACAAATTGCTATGGTTCCTCAAGATGTCCTCCTCTTTGGAGGAAGTATCAAAGATAATATTGCTTATGGAAAACCCAATGCTAGTTTTGAAGCTATAAAAAAAGTCGCAATTCAAGCCAATGCTCACGATTTTATCATGTCGTTTCCTGATCAATACGAGACTCAAGTTGGTGAACGTGGTGTGCAACTATCTGGCGGGCAAAAACAACGTATAGCTATAGCTAGAGCAGTACTCAAAAACCCAGTGATTTTAATTTTAGATGAAGCCACAAGTTCATTAGATTCTGAATCTGAATTATTGGTTCAAGATGCACTTGATAAACTGATGAGAAATAGAACTTCTGTTATTATTGCTCACCGGCTGTCAACCATTAAAAAAGCCGATCAAATTTTAGTGCTTCAAGACGGAAAAATAACTTCAAAAGGCAATCACAAATCACTACTTGATGATAAATCTGGCTTGTATCATAAGCTTTTAACCATTCAGATGGAAGCTCATAATTAACTTATTTCATTTAGGTCAACTAATATAAGCTAAGAGATGCAATTTCTTTAACTTTGCAAGGCATGAAAACAAAAGAAATCAAAAAATTAGTAGATAAGGGTGAATATTTGCCTCTTATGGAAGCCTTTTACACTATTCAAGGAGAAGGTCATCATACAGGAACTGTCGCTTATTTTATACGTATTGGCGGATGTGATGTTGGTTGCCATTGGTGCGATGTTAAAGAAAGCTGGAACCCAGAAATTCATCCTCCAACAGACATAAAAACAATTATTAATGAGGCTAAAAAATACTCGGATACTATTGTGGTTACTGGTGGCGAACCGCTGACTTGGGATATGTCAAAACTCACCCAAGGTCTAAAAGACAAAGGCATGAAGATTCACATCGAAACTTCAGGAGCCTACAAAATGACAGGTGTTTGGGATTGGATTTGTCTGTCACCTAAAAAAATAAAATTACCTCAACCTGAAATTTATAAACATGCAGACGAATTGAAAGTTATAATCTTCAATAAACACGATTTTAAATTTGCAGAAGATCAAGCCCAAAAACTAGAAACTCAAGCTTTGCTTTATCTTCAACCAGAATGGAGTGTTCGAGAAAAAATGATGCCAACTATCGTAGAGTATGTTATGAAGCATCCCAAATGGAAAATCTCACTTCAAACCCATAAATACTTAAGAATCCCTTGATTAAACTCAGTGTTTTTGAAGGTTGATTGCTATGTTATTTGAGATTTAAACAACAATCATTCTTCAGCATAAAAATCATGTGCCAATAACCCTAAAAATAGCTAATGCAGATAAACTTATCAGTATTCTGACTTTAAATTAGTTTTTCATTGAGTAACTTGGGTTTAACTTTTTTTTCTATTTTTGTCAAAATGAAATTCAAAGCAAGTCAAATAGCAGAACTACTCGGCGGAAGTATTGAGGGAAACCAAGATATCGAAGTTGATAAACTCTCTAAAATAGAAGAAGGCGAAGAAGGCTCACTAACCTTTTTACCAATCCTAAATATACATCCTATATATACACAACCAAAGCCAGTATTTGTATTGTCGATAAAGATTTTGAACAAGCTCAAGATATTAATATGACATTGATTAGAGTTGATAATCCTTATGAGTCGTTTTCAAAACTTTTAGAATACTACAATCAGGTTAAGCTTGATAAATCTGGAATAGAAGAACCCAATCATATTTCAAAATCAGCTAGTATTGGTAAAAAACCTTATATAGGTGCATTCACATACATAGGTAAAAATGTAAAAATAGGAGATAATGTTAAAATTTATCCCCATACTTATATTGGTGATAATGTTGTGATTGGTAACCATGTAAATATTTTTTCAGGTTGTAAAATTTACTCTGAAACAGTAATCGGCAACAATTGTGTTTTGCACAGTAATGTAGTTTTAGGTGCTGATGGTTTTGGGTTTTCTCCAGATCAAATAGGGGTTTATAAAAAAATACCTCAAATAGGTAATGTAGTGATTGAAGACCATGTTGATATAGGAGCAGGTACAACCATAGATCGGGCAACTTTGGGCTCAACAATTATCAGAGAAGGTGTAAAATTAGACAATCATATACAAATAGCTCACAACGTAGAAATAGGCAAACATTCAGCCATTGCCGCCCAAACAGGAATTGCAGGATCAACCAAAATCGGCGAAAACTGTCTTATCGGTGGTCAAGTTGGTATTGTAGGTCATATCACTATAGGAAATCGGGTAAAAGTTCAGGCTCAAACAGGTATCGGCAGAAATGTTAAAGATGACGAAGTTATTCAAGGGTCACCAGCTCTGGCTTATGGCGATTTTAATAAATCATATGTCCATTTTAAAAACTTACCAAAACTTGTTAAAAAAATAGAAACCCTTGAACAAAAACTTCAAGATTATGAAAAAACATCCAACTAAACAGACTACTATCCAAAGAGAAGTGAGTCTAGAAGGTGTAGGTTTACACACTGGAAAAAACGTAAAATTAACCTTTAAGCCTGCCAAAGCAAATCACGGATATGCTTTTCAGCGTATTGATTTAGAAGGACATCCTATTATTCCTGCAGACGTCAACTTAGTTACAAATACCGAAAGAGGCACCACACTTGAGAAAAATGGAGTTACCATACAAACTACTGAGCATGTTTTGGCCGCTTGTGTAGGTTTAGATATTGATAATGTGCTGATTGAACTCAATGCTTCTGAACCACCGATTATGGATGGATCTTCAAAATTTTTTGTTGAAGCCCTTGAAAAAGCTGGAAAAGTTGAACTCGATGTAGAGCGTGAAGAATTTGTTGTCAAAGATGTTATTTCTTTTGCTAATGATGATGGCTCTGAATTGATTTTAATGCCTGCAGATAATTATCAAGTGACTACAATGGTAGATTTTGGCACAAAAGTCCTTGGCACTCAAAATGCTTCGATAAAATCGGTTAATGAATTTAAAAATCAAATTGCTGACGCCAGAACTTTTAGTTTTCTTCATGAAATAGAAATGCTTCTTGACCATGGTCTAATCAAAGGAGGCGACTTAAATAATGCTATTGTTTATGTAGATAAAGCATTAAATCCAGAAACTACAGAAAAGTTAAAAGAAGCTTTTGGTAAAGATGAAATTCACATCAAATCTAATGGTATTTTAGATAATTTAACCCTGCATTATCCTAACGAAGCCGCAAGACACAAACTACTTGATGTTCTTGGAGATTTGGCTTTGATAGTACTCGCATAAGAGGCAAAGTGATTGCCAACAAGCCTGGCCATACTGTCAACACACAATTTGCCAAAAAATTATCAAAAATCATCAAAACCGAAAAGCGTAACAAAGTTCCAAAAATCAATCTCAACACTAAACCGCTTTTTGATGTTTCTGAAATCATGAATCGTTTACCACATCGACCACCGTTTTTGTTGGTTGATAAAATATACGAACTTTCTGACAAACACGTCATTGGGGTTAAAAATGTAACTATGAATGAACCTTTCTTTATAGGTCATTTCCCAGGAAAACCAGTTATGCCTGGTGTTTTGCAAGTTGAAGCAATGGCTCAAACTGGTGGAATATTAGCTTTAAGCACCGTTGAAGATCCAGAAAATTATTTGACTTTTTTTATGAAAATGGACAATGTCAAATTCAAACAAAAAGTTGAACCTGGCGATACACTTATTTTTAAATTAGAACTCATATCTCCTATAAGGCGTGGTATTTGTCATATGCAAGGCTATGCTTATGTCAATGGCAAATTGGCTTCTGAAGCTGAGCTTATGGCACAAATCGTTAGACAAAATTAATAATTTATGAATCAACATTTAGCTTATGTTCATCCAGGTGCCAAAATAGCAAAAAATGTAGTTATTGAACCCTTTACTACCATTCACAATAATGTCGTTATTGGCGAAGGAACTTGGATTGGCTCTAACGTAACTATCATGGAAGGAGCAAGAATTGGTAAGAATGTGAGCATTTTTCCTGGAGCTGTTATTTCGGCTATTCCACAAGATAAAAAATTTAATGAAGAAGAAACTATCACAGAAATTGGTGATGGTACAACTATTCGTGAATGTGTAACTATCAATCGTGGTACTTCTGATCGCAACAAAACCAAAGTAGGTAAAAATTGCTGGATTATACTATATTGCCACATTGCACACGATTGTATTGTTGGCGACAATTGTGTGTTTTCTAACAACAGCACCTTAGCTGGTCATATTACCGTTGGCGATTATGTTGTTCTTGCTGGCATGGTCGCTGTTCAGCAATTTTGTAGCATTGGTCAACACGCATTTATCACTGGTGGTTCTTTGGTAAGAAAAGATGTTCCGCCCTATGTCAAAGCCGCTAGAGAGCCTTTATCTTATGTTGGTATCAATTCAGTGGGTTTAAGACGACGTGGATTTGACACCGAAAAAATTAGAGAAATACAAAATATATATCGAATTTTATACCAGCGTAATTATAATAACACTCAAGCCTTTTCAATCATTGAAGCTGAAATGGAAGCCACGCCTGAGCGAGATGAAATTCTTCAATTTATCAAAGATTCTCAACGTGGAATTATGAAAGGTTATTTTTCAAATTGATTGTTTTTTTAGATTTATTTTAAATCCTAAAATTTATATGTATTGAGTAAATAATAATAAGTAAATTTGTTTAGAAAATGTTTCCGAAAGGAGAAACTTACTCTTTATCTGATTAAAAAATAAGTTCATATAGAAGTGTTTGTGAAAATTTTTCTGAAACTTAAGATTGAAAACTGAATACTGAGAACTGAACACTGAAAACTGAATACTTAAAACTGAACACTGAAAACTGAATACTGAAAACAAAACTATGGCAACAACAAGTGATATTAGAAATGGATTATGCATCAGATATAATCATGATATTTTTAAAATTGTAGAATTTCTTCACGTTAAGCCTGGAAAAGGTCCAGCTTTCGTAAGAACTAAACTCAAAAGTGTAACCACAGGAAAAGTAATTGACAACACCTTTTCTGCAGGTCACAAAATCGATGAAGTTCGAGTAGAAACCCATAAATTTCAATTTTTATACAACGATGGTGAGTTTTACCACTTTATGAATCAAGAAGACTACACTCAGATTAGATTAACAGAAGTCGCTCTTGATATGCCAGGTTTGCTCAAAGAAGGTGATGTGGTAACAGTTCTCATCAACACAGAAGATAATGAGCCGTTGTCTGTTGAAATGCCACCACACGTCATTATGGAAGTAACTCAAACTGAACCTGGTGTTAAGGGCAATACTGCAACAAACGCAACCAAACCTGCAACTGTAGAAACCGGTCACGAAGTCAATGTTCCTCTATTCATTAATGAAGGTGATAAGATTAAAATTGAAACCGAAAAAGGAACCTATAAGGAACGTATAAAAGAATAGATCTTGCAGTTTCCCAAAACATATACTCTAAAACAAATTGCTGACATCATCAAGGCAAAACCCATTGGCAACGATGATTTTGAGATTACTGGCATGAACGAAATTCATGTTATCAATTCAGGTGAAATTGTATTTGTTGACCACCCAAAATACTACGACAAAGCTTTACAATCTAAAGCCAGTGTCATTTTGATCAACAAAGAAGTGGAATGCCCAGATGGCAAAGCTCTATTGATTTCTGACGACCCGTTTAGAGATTTTAACAAGCTTACAGATTATTTTAACCGTTTTGAAAAATCAAATCAAAACATTAGCGATTCAGCTATTATCGGCAAAAACACAATCATTCAACCTCAAGTTTTTATTGGGCACAATGTTAAAATAGGTAAAAACTGTATTATTCATCCCAATACTTGTCTTTATGATGGTGTTGAAATTGGTGATAATGTGATTTTGCACTCGGGAGTTGTTTTAGGTGCTGATGCATTTTACTACAAAAACCGACAAACCCATCACGACAAGCTCAAATCTGGTGGTAGCGTTATCATAGAAGATGATGTTGAACTCGGTGCTAATACAACCATTGACAAAGGCGTAACAGCAAACACCATTATCAAAAAAGGAACAAAAATTGACAATCAAGTCCAAATTGGTCACGATACTATTGTTGGCGAGCGTTGCATCATCGTCGCACAAGTCGGAATTGCAGGTTGTGTTGTAGTTGAAGATGAGGTGACTATTTGGGGACAAGTTGGCATTGCCAGTGGTTTGAAAATTGGTAAAAAATCAATCATATTAGCCACTTCTGGAATCAGTAAAGATTGCGAGCCAGGCAAAACCTATTTTGGATCGCCTGCAGCTGATATCAGAAAAAATACAGAGAATTAGCTTCTCTAAGTCGCTTACCTGATGTGCTATCAAAACTCAAAAAATTAATTTAAATATGTCTTATAAAGAGATAGTAACTCATTTTTTATATTCAGATTATTATAAAGACAAAAATGTATTTAAAGATTATATTCATCCAAAATTAGAATTGAATTGGAACAGTAGCGATGGGTTTTTGAAACTCGATTTTGATGGTTTTTTTGAAATGGTTCAAAATATGGGAAAAACCTTTACAGTCTTAACCCCAGAATTTAGTCATATTTTTGCAGAAAACAACAAAGTTTGCGTGCGTTTCACCTATCATGTAGAAACTTTAGAACATGAAGAAAACTTACCTCTTGCTCACTTTATGAGTATTTGGGAAATTGAAGATGATAAAATCCGAAAAGGCTTTATAATGAGCCAAGTCGCAGACGATAGTGTAGATAATATTTTCTCTTATATCGAAAATTAAATTTTGTATCCTAAAAGACACTTAATAACTTTAAGATATCATCAAAAAAAATTACTTTTGCCTAAATTCAAAATAAGATTATGAGCGTTTTAGTCAACAAGAATTCAAAAATTATTGTTCAAGGATTTACTGGTAGTGAAGGCACTTTTCACGCCGAACAAATGATTGAATACGGCACCAATATTGTAGGTGGTGTAACTCCAGGAAAAGGAGGCACAACCCATCTGGGAAAACCCGTATTCAATACAGTTGAAGAAGCTGTAAAAGAAGTTTCTGCTGATACCACTATCATCTTTGTACCACCAGCTTTTGCTGCAGATGCTATTATGGAAGTCGCTGATGCTGGCATAAAGGTGATCATTACCATCACAGAAGGTATTCCGGTTGCTGATATGATAAAGGTTTCAAACTATATCAAAAATAGAGATTGTAGATTGATTGGTCCTAACTGTCCAGGTGTGATTACGCCAGGTGAAGCCAAAGTTGGTATCATGCCAGGTTTTGTTTTCAAAAAAGGTAAAGTTGGTATTGTTTCAAAATCAGGAACTTTAACCTACGAAGTCGCCGACCAAGTCGTAAAAGAAGGTTTAGGCATAACAACAGCCATAGGAATTGGCGGTGACCCAATTATAGGAACAACCACAAAAGAAGCCATAGAACTCCTCGTGAACGATTCAGACACCGAATGTGTTGTGATGATAGGCGAAATTGGCGGACAATTAGAAGCTGAAGCGACTAAATGGTATAAAAATAGCGGAAGCAAAAAACCAGTTGTAGGTTTCATAGCTGGAGAAACTGCACCTGCTGGACGAACTATGGGTCATGCTGGAGCAATAGTCGGTGGAAGTGAAGACACCGCTCAAGCTAAAAAGAAAATCTTAAAAGAAAGCGGCATTCACGTTGTAGATTCGCCTGCTGAAATTGGCAAAAAAGTTAAAGAAGTTTTGTCGGCTTAGAAATGAGATATTGAGCTGATAAATGTGTTTTTTAGATTTTTGACAAAAGTCTGCTATATGTAATCCCTCAAACTCATAAAAACTTTAGTCCCTCGGCTAACGTAAAATGAGTAAATTTTGGATTGAAAGTTGAAACTTCAAATAAAATATAAATGATTGATTTATAGTGGTATAATTTTAGGTTAGTCAGAATGGTAAAAAATTTGAAATCGGTATTTCACTAAATACTATTAGACAATACAAATATCTACTTTTTTAAAAAATCAGTCAAGGGTTTTATAAATCTATCAAAAGACTCTATATGAGGCAAATGACCAATGTTTTCCAATTCTATTAAGGTTGAGTTTGGTATAGCTTTATGAGTTTTCTTCCCTAATTTATTGTAAAGCCCCATTTTTGATTGAGTTTCTTTCGGAGCTCTTCCTCTGCCTATAGCTGTCCTGTCGCGTGTACCGATGATAAGCAGTGTCGGGCATTTAAGGTTTTTGAATTCATACACTACGGGCTGGGTAAAAATCATATCCATAGTCAGGGTCGCATTCCAAGCGACGATAGGATAATCTTTGTGCATTGTCCAACCCGCCAATAGGTTAAGCCAACGGTCATATTGAGGCTTCCAAGTATTGTCATAATAATATTTCATCTGATAGTTGCGATAGCTTTCTACTGTGTTTTTCAATTCACTTTGATAGTTAGCGTCAATGGTTTGATAGCTTGTCAGAACTTTGTAATCCTCCAGACCGATTGGGTTTTCTAGGATGAGCTTTTCTGTCATTTCAGGATAAGATAATGCAAACCTTGTGGCAAGCATTCCACCCATTGAATGTCCTAATACATTAATTTTATTGATTTTTAGACTATCGAGTATAGATTTGGTATTATGAGCCAACTGCTGAAAACTATATTGGTAGTATTCAGGTTTGGTGGATTTTCCAAAGCCAATTTGGTCAGCTGCGATTACACGAAAACCTTCATTTCTCAGTGCTTTTATAGTTTGCTCCCAATAAGCGATACTGAAATTTTTACCGTGCATGAGCAGTGCGGTTTTTCCATTAGCATTTGATGATGGTAAGACATCTACATAAGCCATTCTTAGATTTTGCCCTTGCGATTTAAACGTATGAAACTTGACATCAAAAGGGTATTTTACAGTCGTAAGGTCTTTATCCAACGCTACTAACGTATCTTGAGAGTAGCATGAAAAAAATGAGGTAATCACTAACAATATTAAGATGTTTGTTTTCATATTCAGTTTTTTATATTAGGAATAATCGGTTATTTTAATGTTTCAGACTGAGGCGAAATTTAAAATTATATATTGAACAAAATGTTATATTATATACATTTACCTATATCTAATCAATTTCACTTTGCAATAGACTAAAGTTTATTAAGAGTATAAGGGAAATACGCACTATATATTTTTGTTTATCATCATTGATGTTCATAAAATCAACACTTTTATTTGTATTTGTGTTTGTAAAGTTAAAAAAAATCTTAACCTTTAAAGATTATAAAATCAGAAATAGGTGAAATATCAAATAATTGTTTTATCAAAGTTATTTATTGAAATTGGCATACCTAGAAGAAGTTAAAAATTCATTGTTCTATCTATTAGAATCTTCTAAGTTTTGAATTCTCTGAAGTAAACTGGGATGAGAGTAATTAAATTTAACGTATAAAGGATGTGGCGTAAGATTGCTTAAACTTTTTCCAGATAATTTTTTTAAACCACTTATCAAATACTCGTGGTTGAAAGTGGTTTTTACATAATTATCAGCTTGGTATTCAAAACGTCTTGATAAAGAATTGACAAGCAGACCTGTAAGTGTAGATATTGGCGTATAAAGTATGCCAAAAGCAACTAAACCAATATGAAAACTAGGCTTATCTACACCAAGAGCTTGAGAAAGCATAGGGTTACCAACAAGTAGAGACAACAACCACAAAGTTATACCAGTGGTAACTATTGACAAGCTGAGGTTATACAAAATATGTTTGTGTTTATAATGACCGACTTCATGAGCCAAAACAGCAACAATTTCGTCTTCATTCAAGTCATTGATAAGCGTATCGTATAGCGTAATGCGTTTTTGAGACCCAAACCCAGAAAAATAGGCGTTGGCTTTGGTACTTCGTTTTGAACCATCTATAACGTAAATATTATCAAGCTTAAACCCAACTTTACTTGCATAAGCTTCTATTTTGTCTCTCAACGAACCTTTTTCTAACGGGGTTTGATTGTTGAATAGAGGAACAATGAGTTTGGCGTAAAACATATTCATAATTATGCTGAAAACGCTTATTAATAACCAGGCATAAATCCAAAATGTCTCGGGAAATTTTTGATAAAACCAAATGATAAGACTCAATAAAACACCACCAAGAATAGCACCGAGAAACAAGCCTTTAAATTTATCTAACCAAAAGGTTTTTGGGGTTGTTTTATTAAAACCAAAACGTTCTTCTATAACAAAAGTAGCATAGTAGCTAAAAGGGGTTGACAAAATATCGATAGCTAACATTAAAATACCAAAAAAGACTAAGACCACCAAGATAGGTTGCGTGACCAAATTGCGAGCAATTTCATCTACAAAAGCAAAGCCATCAAATATTAGAAATAAAACAAGTGCTAGAAAAGAAATCCAACTGTTGATTTGACTAAACCTATTTTTTTGGGTTTTATAATTTTGAGATTTTTGATATTCATCGGCATTATAAATATCATTTAGTGGCTCGGGAATAGGGTCATTGAAATGCTTTGTGTTGAGATAATCTAAAACTTGTTCTATGACAAAATCAATCACAATAATGCTTAAAATTAAATAAAAAAGCAATTGTGCAGTCATAATAATTAAGGTTTATAAAATTTAGCGTTTTCGCGAAACCGAGCCATTTTAATCGCAGATATTGCGACTTCAACACCTTTGTTTCCATGTTTTCCGCCCGAACGGTCTATAGATTGTTGTTTGTTATGATCTGTTAATACACAGAAAATAATCGGAATATCCTGTAATACATTGAGTTGGGCTATGCCGTTGGTAACGCCATGACATACAAAGTCAAAATGTTTGGTTTCTCCTTGAATCACAGAACCAATTACAATAATGGCATCTAACATATCAAAACTTTCTGAAAGTTTTTTGGCTCCATATACGAGTTCAAAACTTCCTGGAACATTCCATCTTATGATATTTTCTTTAGAGACGCCGTTTTTTATCAATACATCAAAAGCCCCTTGAAAAAGATTTTCAGTAATCTCTGCATTCCATTCAGATACAACTAGACCAAATTTAAATTTTTTAGCATCTGAAATCTCATCGGCATTATAATTAGAGAGATTTTTACCTTGAGTAGCCATAATTTAAAATTTCATGCCCATTGCTTTGCCAAGGTAAGGCTTTAGTTTTTTAGCTTCTTCAGATTCGGGATATTGTTTTTCAATACGTTCTAAAAATTCAATAGCCTTATCAGGGTTTTTAAGTTCCATAGCCGTAATTGCGACTTTAAATAAGTATTTTGGCGTTGTGTAGTTATTGTCTCTATGATTTGTCGCTTTTTTATAATATTCAAAAGCATCTTCAAGCTGTTCAAGTTGTAAAAATGCATCGCCAATAGCACCTAAAGCAAATGTGCTTATCATCTCATCCTCAGCTTTAAAATCTTGAAGATAATCAATAGCATTTTTATAATCACCAATGTTGAGATATGATATACCAGCATAATAATTAGCAAGATTACCAGCCTTTGTCGAGCTGTATTCTTTAGCGATATCTACAAACCCAAATTTCCCATGAGCACCATTGATGGCAAGGCTAAATAATGAGTCTCTTGCTTTGGGTTTATTGGTTTCTAGAGCCAAACTAAAATAGTTTTGAGATTGACTCAATTCATTAGAAGCTTCTTCTTGCTGAGGTTTTAAAATAAATCTGTTGTATCCAAGATAACCTAACACAACTATTATTACAACTATTATTATACCAACAATAATATTTTGGTATTTAGAGACAAACTGTTCCGTTTTTGATGCACTTTCATCAAGGGTATTAAATACTCCTGCCGTTGTAGATTCTTCTTCTATTTTGTCTTCTTTCTCTTTCTTAGTTTTAGGTTTACCACCTCGTTTTTGATATGTTGCCATTTCTAAAATTTATTCAATTGGCAAAAATATAATTTTTATTGTTATTTGAGCTTAAAATATCAAAAATGAATGTTTTATTTATCCTGGTTCTTTTAAACCAAAATCGTTTGGAAGTGGAATTAAAGAAACTTGAATTCAATAAATAAAAACTTAAAACCTTTTCAAAATAAAATAAATTCATATATTTGCAACTCAAAAATTTAGAGCAAACTTATGTTAATAGTAAAAGTAAAAGACGGCGAAAAAATTGACAGAGCTTTAAAACGTTTAAAGCGTAAATTTAGAGACACTCAGGTTTTACAAACTTTGAGAGATAAAAAAGAATTTACTAAGCCTTCAGTTGAGCGCAGACAACAAATCAAGAAAGCACAATACGTTCAGTCTTTAAAAGAGAAAGAGGATTTTTAGATAAATCTTCTACTTTTTTATTATAAAATATTAGCCAATTTTTTAATTGGCTTTTTGCTTTTATGATATACTAAAGTCCACAACAAAACCACTGTGACTTCTCACATTAAATACGGTTTCGTCTTCAAAGATGAGATATTGTCCTTTGATGCCTACCAATTTGCCTTTGTAGTCTTTAGTTTTGGTCAAATTTAGACTTTTTACCTTTTTGGGATATTGTTTAACAGGAAACTCAATATTAAATTCTTCTTCGTCTGTTTTAAAAAATTCTTGGGTTTCATCAGGGAGATATTGTTTTAAATCGTTTTTGATTTCTTTTAAATCTAAATCTTCTATCTCATTTTTTAGCATACTCTGCCATTTGGTTTTATCAGAAATATGTTCTTTTAATGCCACTTCGGCAATGCCAGCTAAGTAACGGTTTGGGGTTTCTAAAATAACAATGGCTTCGTGTGCACCTTGGTCAATCCAGCGATAAGGCACTTGTGTTTTTCGAGTTACGCCAACTTTTACACTGCCCGTATTTGATAAATAAACGATATGAGGTTGGAGTTGAACGCGTTTTTCAAATGATAGATCACGGTCTTCTTTGTCGAGATGAGCCTTGCTCAATTCGGGGTTAATGACCCAATCTCCAACTTCTGGTGCTTCATAAAAACAATCGTAGCAGTAACCTTGTCTAAAAATCTTTTTGTCTTTATGGCAGTTTAAGCATTCATAAGTTTTAAAAGTTATGCTTATATTTTTGTCAATCAGTTGGTTTAGAATCACAAAGCTGTTTTTGAAGCTCAAGTAATATTGAATAGGTTTGTGATATTCACTTTTCATTTTGTGTAAAACACCTGTATATTGCATTTTTTTATATTTTTACTGTTTAATAATATTTCAATTAATGCCAATTCAAATCATTCACAATGTTGCCTCTTGGTTTTTAAAAAAACGCATCCATCAAATGGAATTGTTTTTAAAATACCCACATGAAGTTCAAAACGAACTTTTATTTAATCTTTTAGACAAAGCCAAAGATACAGAATACGGCAAAACCCACGATTTTAAATCGATTAAAACTTATAAAGATTTTAATGAAAGATTACCTATTGTAACTTACGAAGATATTTATGATAAGATTGAGCAAAGTCGTCAAGGGGTTTCTAATATTTTTTGACCAACACCAATTAAAATGTTTGCCAAATCCAGCGGTACTACCAATGCTAAGAGCAAGTTTATTCCATTAAGTGAAGAAGCACTTGAAGACAATCACTATCTGCAAGTAAAGATTTGTTGTGTATGTATTTAAACAATAATGAAAACTCTAAGCTATTTACTGGCAAAGGTTTACGCCTTGGTGGCAGTAAAGAAATTTATCACAACAACGGCACCTCTTTTGGGGATTTGTCAGCTTTATTGATAGATAATATGCCACTTTGGGCAAGTTTTTCAAGCACGCCGAGCAATGCGATTTCTTTGATGGGCAATTGGGAAGAAAAATTGCCCGCTATCATCAACGAAAGCATCAAACAAAATGTCACCAGTTTAGCTGGCGTACCATCTTGGATGTTGGTTTTGCTTAATGAAATTTTAGAAAAAACCAATGCCAAACATATCAAAGAGATTTGGCCAGATTTAGAAGTCTATTTTCACGGTGGCGTGAGTTTTGACCCTTACCTTAATCAATATCAAAACATTATTCCCGATGGTGATTTTAAATATTATGAAATCTACAACGCTTCTGAAGGCTTTTTTGCAAGACAAGACCAAAATGATAGTAAAGACCTATTGTTAATGCTTAATTATGGTATTTTTTATGAGTTTATTCCTATGGATATTTTCGGTCAAAAAGAAGAAAAAGCCATTGCCTTAGACCAAGTTGAAATTGGTAAAAATTATGCGATGCTCATCACGACTAACTCTGGCTTATGGCGTTACAAAATTGGCGATACTGTCAGGTTTACCTCAACAAATCCTTATCGCATTAGAGTGACTGGTCGAACTAAACACCACATCAATGTTTTTGGAGAAGAACTCATCATTGAAAATGCAGAAGTTGCTCTAAAAAAAGCAAGATTAGAACACGATGTAGAAATTGTAGATTACACCGTTGGACCTATTTTTATGGATGGTAAAGACAAAGGTGCTCACGAATGGATTATTGAGTTTAAAAACATACCAAACTCCATAGATGATTTTACACTGAGTTTAGACAACAATTTGAGAGCTGTCAATTCAGATTATGATGCCAAACGCAATCATGATACCACGCTTAGGATATTAAAATTACACGTGGCAAAAACAGGCTTGTTTTACACTTGGCTAAAAAACAATGAAAAATTAGGTGGTCAACACAAAATACCGAGACTTTCTAACGAGCGAAAATATGTTGAAGAACTTTTGAGTTTGCAAAATAAAATAACTTAGTATGCGATTTTTAAAAATAGGGTTTCTATTGATTTTCACAATTCAATTATCATCTTGCAAAAGTGTGAGTAAAGCCATCGGCAATCCTGATGTTTATTTATACAAAGATCAAGCACAATTAATGAATGGCACCTATTTTATAGACCCATATAAAACGAACGGTAAATCAAAGCTATTGACTGAAATATTTGATTTAAAAGAAGCTGAAAATGTTGAGAAAGTTGATTTCAATTTTATCGATAACAAACACTTGCAAATTAGTTATACCGATGGATTGCGAAAATTTTCAAAAGTGATTGAAGGCAAAATGAAAAATGGTGCTTTTAGATATGAATATAAAAATTTTCCCATAGGGATTCCTTTTTTTCTATTTGCCTATAATTTTAAGGTACACCATATTGCTTTAGGAAATGATGACAATATCATTATCACTGAATATGATTATGTTCATACCCAAAATTTCATTAATGGTTTTAATGAAAAAACCGTTGAAAATCGGTATTATTTTGATCGGCAGTTAAAGTAAAAATTAAGTCTATCAATAAAGCTATTGAAGTTTTGATGATTATTAATTAAAAGCTGACTTATAAACACCTGCCTTAATTAGTTTTTTTTGTAAACATTTTAACTTTAAAAGTATCCATTTTGGGCAGTTTAAAAGAAAAAGGTGTTTGGTTGTCAAATGCGTTTTATCAATTTCAGAGACTAAATTTTTATAAAGCTTTTTGTTGTTATTTATTTTAGATTGTAAAGCTAACGAATATCGGTTGATGTCTAAATAGTGTTTTAAACTAATGTTTTGCTTTTCTATGAGCTTGTGTTTATGGATGTATTTATATGTTTCTTCTAATGAACTTATTGACGAAAGATTATGTTCTGTGTATTTTTTATACAACAAAGTAAACTTGGGATTGTAACCCAATTTGTAGTTTAAAGCAAACCTGATGATTAAGTCTATATCTTCACCAGTTTTTAGATCAACATCAAAACCGCCAATTTTGTTAAAGCTTGATTTTTTAAACGATAGAGTAGATGTCCAAAACAAAGGATCTATAAGGCTATACTCAAAATAATTATCAATATAGCTAATATGTTTTGGTATAGCTTTGCTAAAAACAGGTTTTTTGATATAACGTTGCTCTAATTGAACTGAATATGCCGTTGAAACTAAATCTGCATGGCTCAATTTTTGAATAGCTTTATAAGTTTCTTCAAGATGATTTTTTGACCAGATATCATCGGCATCTAACAAAGAAACCCATTCGCATTCAGCAATTTCAACACCTTTATTTCGTGCAATAGAAGCACCTTTATTGACCTGATTGTGTAGCTTAATACGCTTGTCTCCAAAATCTTTTATAACCTCAAGACTTTTGTCAGTTGAACCATCGTTAACTATAACGAGTTCAAAATCTTTATAAGTTTGGTTTAAAACGCTTTGTATTGTTTCTTTTAAAAAGTTTGCCTTGTTATAGACAGGTAAAATAACAGAAAAATAAGCCATTTAGTAATTTTTACAAAAGCAAAATAGCTTATATAAATCGAATAACCATAAAGGTTTACCATTTAATAATAAAAATTTGTAAGCTTTTTGGCTTATAATAGGGTTTAATAGGAGTAAAACCTTATGCAAATATAAACGCTTTAGGTTGTGATAAAGTTTTGATATATTGGTTTGCCCAGGGTTTAAAATATTGAGTTTCTCAAGTTTTATCAAGGTTTTTATTGCCGTTTCAGTTTTTGTTAGATAAGTTTTATTGCTCTCTAAATTGCAATGATAAACTGGATTATCAAGATGTAAAACTTTTGTGTTTTTTTTGTAGAGTTGGTTAGAAAACACCAAATCTTCATAGCCATAAGTTTTTATGTGTTTGTCAAATAATTGATTGATGTTGACCAATAAAATATTTGAAGTTAGCAAATACTTAAATGGTTTTTTTTGACGCTTTTTAGCGAGTTTTGCTTCGCGTTTCACACCATAATTATACCTCAAGTTGTGTTTATCGGAAATTTTTTGATAACAAATACCACCAAAACAAGCTATAGCATTGTGTTGTTTTGAAATTTTTATGTAAGTTTTTATAAAGTGATCTTGTTTGGGCATAACATCACAATCTAAAATCAGTTTGGTTTCAAATTGAGCCCAATTTATGAGTCTATTGATATTGCCAGCCCGACCTAAATTTGTTTTTTGAATTTTGTAATGGCAATTTTCTATTGAATTTATTTTATTATTATCCCTTAAAAATTGATAACCGGCATCTTCACTGACCAAAATTTCAAACGCTATTTTTGCACTTTTACATTGTTTGTATAAAGCTTCAACCAATTTTACACTTGGGTAATTATAACATGGAATTAGAATGCTAATCACAAATGAGAGTTTATATTAGGTTTTTAAAGCTTATTGGTAAGTTTTTGTATATCAATTAAATAGAAAATTTATGTTTCATTTTTTTTCTGAACAACTTCAAAAACTTTTTGACCATCACATTTTAAAGTTTTAGATGGATATTTTAATAATAAAGCATAATCATGAGTAGCCATAAGAATGGTATTCCCATTTTTATTAATATCTTGCAATACATTCATAACTTCAATTGAGGTTTGTGGGTCAAGATTTCCCGTAGGTTCGTCAGCAAGAATAAGTTCAGGATCATTCAAAAGTGCCCTAGCAATTGCTACACGCTGTTGCTCACCGCCAGAGAGTTGATATGGAAATTTAAAATGTTTGGTTTGCATCCCTACTTTTCTTAAAACTTCGTCGATTTTGCTTTCCATTTGAGATTTGTCTTTCCAGCCGGTTGCTTTTAAAACAAACTCTAAATTTTGCTTGATGTTTCTATCGTTCAAAAGTTTAAAATCTTGAAAAACAACGCCTAATTTTCGTCTCAACTGAGGAATTTGTTTTTCTTTTAACTTCTTTAAGTCTATGCCTACAATTTCACCTTGACCTTCTTTGAGAGGAATATCTCCATAAAGGGTTTTCATAAAACTGCTTTTACCTGTCCCTGTTTTACCAATTAAGTAAACAAATTCTCCTTTTTTTATCGAAACATTAACCTGTGAAAGTATCAAATTTTCTCTTTGATAAACAGCGACATTTTTTAGATTTAAAATTATATCAGACATATAAAACATTCATGTTAAAAACGATGTAAAGGTAAAAAAAATATGTTTTAGAATGACCAAATTCAATATGATTGAATTATTTGGTTGTAAATATGACTACGAATAGCATTTTGATTATTTAAAGTTTATAAACCTGCTATCAAAGTAAGTTTCTATAATTTGTAATAATAAATTGTCATTTTAAAATTAAAAACATAAATTTGCTTTTTATAGTAATTGCAATGAGTCATTCATTAGATGTTGTAAAACAAATAGAGCAAAAAGTTTTTAAACTGATAAAAAATCATCAAGCTTTAAGTGAAGACTATAGTCAGATAAAGCTTGAAAACGAAAACTTAAAAGAAGATATAAAATCTTTAAAAAAATCGCTCGAAGTTTTAAAATCTGAAAATGAACAACTCAAAAACGCAAATGCTATTTTAGGCAGTAATGAATTTAAACGAGAAACGAAGCTCAAAATAAATCGATTGATTAGAGATGTTGATACTTGTATCACTCAATTATCAGATTAATTAGGATGGAAGAAAAGCTAAAAATAAAAGTTTCAATAGCTGATAGAGTCTATCCAATGACGGTAAGTTCTGATCAAGAGCAAAGTTTGAGATTAGCCGCTCAAAAAATAAATAAAACGATAAAGCATTTTGAGGATAATTATGCGGTTAGAGATAAGCAAGATGTTTTGGCTATGAGTGCTTTGCAATTTGCATCAAAAATAGAACAAAACCAAATTGATACAAACAGCACACAAATTGAAATAAATCATCGACTTATCAGTTTAAATGATGAATTAGAAAAATATATAAGTTAACACGTTCTTTAAAAAAAATAATATTAATACTGCCTGTATTAGTTGTTTTTCTTTTTTGATAAACTCAACACTTTACAATTAAAAAGGGTGAGTTTTGGTTGCTAAAACATGCCGTTATGTTTTACACATTAGACGGAAGTTTGATCATCCATGTAGCCCTAATCCTGTTTTATAAGGAGTTTAATTCAAAACAAAAACTAATACAGGCTTTTTTTATAACCAAAAATCAAGAAAAATGGATCTTATACCTATTATTGTAAGTGCTGTGATTGCTCTCATACTGGGCTTTGTCATAGCCAAAGTTTTAGACAAATCAAGTTCAAATAACACTTTAAAACAAGCTCAAGAAGAAAGCAAACGCATAATAGCAGAAGCCAAAAAAGAAGCTGAAAGCATTAAAAAAGACAAAATTTTACAGGCTAAAGAAAAGTTTATAGAGCTTAAATCTGAGCATGAAAAAGTCATTATAGCAAGAGATAAGAAAATTGCTGATGCCGAAAAACGCACTAAAGACAAAGAGTCTAAAATCTCAAATGAGTTAGCCATCACTAAGAAAAAATCTAAAGAATTAGATGAAAAACTAAAAGACATTGATAATAGAAAGTCTCGTATCATAAAAAAACAAGAAGAAATTGACCAAATGTTGCAAAGAAAAATTCAACAGTTGGAAGTAATAAGTGGCTTAAGTGCCGAAGATGCCAAAGCACAACTCTTAGAATCTTTAAAAGAAAAAGCAAAGTCTGAAGCTATGGCAATTGTGAGAGATACTGTTGAAGAAGCTAAAATGACAGCTCAGCAAGAGGCTAAAAAAATTGTTATAAATACAATTCAACGTGTTGGCACTGAAGAAGCTATAGAAAACTGTATTTCGGTTTTTAATCTTGAAAACGACGATATAAAAGGTCGTATCATTGGTAGAGAAGGTAGAAACATCCGTGCTATTGAAGCCGCAACAGGTGTTGAAATAATTGTTGACGACACGCCAGAAGCTATAATTTTATCATGTTTTGACTCTGTAAGACGTGAAATAGCCCGACTATCTTTACACAAATTGGTTACCGATGGACGCATTCACCCCGCTAGAATTGAGGATGTAGTCAGCAAAACTAAAAAACAAATAGAAGATGAGATTATAGAAATTGGAAAACGCACTATTATAGATTTAGGCATTCACGGTTTAAATCCTGAGCTTGTAAAAATAGTTGGTAGAATGAAATACAGATCTTCTTATGGACAAAATCTGCTACAACACTCAAGAGAAGTTAGTAATCTCTGTGGAATTATGGCAGATGAGCTCGGCATTAATACTAAGTTAGCCAAAAGAGCAGGCTTGCTTCACGACATCGGAAAAGCACCTCAAGAAGATACCGAAACACCTCACGCTATTTTAGGTATGCAATGGGCAGAAAAATACGGAGAAAAACCTGAAGTCTGCAATGCTATTGGAGCACATCACGATGAAATAGAAATGACTTCTTTGTTATCGCCTATTGTTCAGGTTTGTGATGCTATTAGTGGTGCTAGACACTGGAGCTAGGAGACAAGTTTTAGATTCTTATGTCAAAAGATTGAAAGATTTAGAAGATATTGCATTTGGTTTTCAAGGGGTTCAAAATGCCTATGCTATTCAAGCGGGTAGAGAGCTTAGGGTCATTGTAGAAAGCGAAAAAGTTCCTGATGCTGTGGCTAAAGAATTATCGTTTGAAATCTCTCAAAAAATTCAAACTGATATGACTTATCCTGGACAGGTTAAAGTTACTGTAATTAGAGAAACTCGAGCTGTGAATATTGCTAAGTAAATTATTGAATTAATTTTCTATCAAATCATTAAAAAAAGTCTAAAAATTTTATTGATTTGAGTTTAACTAAATGTCACAAACTTTCTGTTGTGCTGTTTTAAACTCTTCTATAATTTCATTGACTATATTTTTGGCAGGTGATATAGAGTCGATTAAACCTGAGATTTGTCCGATTTCTAACTCACCTTCGTCTAAATCGCCTTCAAACATCCCTTTTTTTGCTCTCGCTCGACCAAGAAGTTTTTGTAAATCTTCTTTACTGGGCGATTTTTTATACAATTGCTGAATATCGTTATAAAACTTATTTTTGATCAACCTAACAGGGGCTAATTCTTTAAGGGTTAGTTGCGTTTCTCCTTCTTTAATATCAACTACTTTTTGTTTAAAATTGATATGAGAAGAGGCTTCATGACTAACTACAAATCGGGTTCCGATCTGCACGGCATCAGCTCCTAAAACCATTGTCGCGAGCATGGCTTGCCCATTGCCAATTCCTCCAGCGGCAATCAATGGAATGTCTATTTCTTTTTTTACCATAGGAATAAGCGTAAAAGTAGTAGTCTCTTCTCGACCATTGTGACCGCCAGCTTCAAAACCTTCGGCAACAACAGCATCTACGCCAGCTTGTTGTGCTTTTAATGCAAATTTCACACTGCTTACCACATGGATAACTTTGATGCCATTAGACTTTAAATATGGGGTGAAGGTTTTAGGATTTCCAGCTGAGGTAAATACGATCTTTACATTTTTATCAACAATAATTTGCATGATTTTGTCAATGTCTGGATATAGCATAGGGACGTTGACACCAAATGGATTTTGAGTTGCTTTTTGGCATTTTGAGATATGTTCTTCAAGCACATCTGGATACATTGAACCTGCTCCAATTATCCCTAATCCACCAGCATTACTTACCGTTGAAGCGAGTTTCCAACCACTGGTCCATATCATACCAGCTTGAATTAGCGGATATTTTATAGCCAGCAAGTTTGTTATTTTATTATTTTTAAACATCGTCATTCTATTTTATGAAATGACGCCAGATCCGATAAGTTCATCAGCCTTGTACCAAGCTACAAATTGCCCTTCTGCAATAGCCATTTGTGGATTTTTAAAAATAATAAACAAGTCATTTTCTTCTTGGTATAAAGTAGCTTTTTCTAAAGGTTGACGATAGCGGATTCTGGCTAAATAGTCTTGTTTTTCACCTGTTTTGAGTTTTAGGTCTTCCCTAAGCCAATGTACATCTTTGTTTTTTACTTTCAAACCACTTCGGTATAAACCAGGATGAGATTTACCTTGACCAACGTAAATAGTATTATCTCTTACATCGGTTTCAATCACAAACAGCGGTTCAGGGGTTCCGCCAATATTTAAGCCTTTGCGTTGACCTTTAGTAAAAAAATGTGCACCAGGATGTTCGCCAACTATTTTGCCATCGCTAATTTGGTATTGGTATTTTTGAGTTAGACTTTCTATGTTTTGAGGTTTAACCTTTTTGTACATTTCATGATTTGCATCAATTGCTATGACATGACCTGTTTTGGGTTTAAGTTGTTGCTGAAGAAATTCAGGTAATTTTACTTTACCGACAAAACACAAGCCTTGAGAATCTTTTTTGTCGGCGGTGGTTAAATCGAGTTGAGTAGCAATTTTGCGAACTTCAGGTTTTTGAAGGTTACCAATTGGAAATAATATTTTAGACAATTGCTCTTGATTAATTTGGCATAAAAAATAAGATTGATCCTTGTTTGAGTCTGAACCAGCTAATAAATGATGGGTTTTGTGCGAATTATTTTCAGTAGTGAGTTTTCTGCAATAATGACCAGTAGCAACATAATCGGCTCCGAGCGATTCGGCAATTTTAAGAAATACATCAAATTTGATTTCACGATTGCACAATACATCAGGATTGGGTGTTCTACCGTTTTGGTATTCTTTGAACATATAATCTACAATTCGTGATTTATATTCTTCGCTTAAATCTACGGTTTGAAACGGAATACCAAGTTTTTCAGCAACCAGCATGGCGTCGTTGCTATCATCTAACCACGGACATTCATCACTTATCGTTACACTATCGTCGTGCCAGTTTTTCATAAATAAGCCAATGACATCATAACCCTGTTTTTGACAGAGGTAAGTCGCTACGCTAGAATCAACACCACCACTTAAGCCTACAACGACACGTTTCATGAATTTTTTTTGCAAAAATAATAAAGCTTCAACGAATGCTTATCCTTATAAAGATTTAATTATGAAATATAGATTTATTTTTTTTAAAAACCCTATACATTTTAAGAATTTGTAACCTTGATTATTGTCATATTTATTTTACAATGACTAGATATTTGAAGTTGCAAAAAAGTTTAGTTTTGTGCCCAAATCTCAAATAATGTTAGCGACTTACATCTCAGAATTTCCTAAAAATTTCAAACTAGCTTTTCCTATCATGTTAGGACAATTAGGACATGTTTTGGTAGGTTTGGTGGACAATATAATGGTAGGACATTTGGGTGCGGTGCCTTTAGCGACTATATCTTTAGGCAATACTTTAGTGTTTTTTGCCTTGTTTATTGGTATTGGTTTCAGTTTTGCCATTACGCCTTTGGTTGCTGAAGCTGAGGGTGAACAAAATTTTAACCGTGGTAGAAAAGTATTTCAAAATGGGGTTGTCATGTGTAGTCTCAATGGTGTGATATTGTTTGTTTTAATATATTTCACAAAACCGATTTTGTTTTATCTAAATCAACCGCCAAGTGTTGTTGAAGTCGCATTTCCTTATTTAAATATAGTTGCATTTTCTTTAATTCCGTTAATGGTTTTTCAGGCATTCAAGCAATTTGCTGATGGATTATCGTTAACAAAATATGCTATGTATGCCACTTTGATAGCTAATGTATTAAACATTGTTTTAAATTATTTTTTGATATACGGCATTTGGATTTTTCCTAGATTAGAAATAGAAGGAGTCGCTATTTCAACCTTAATCTCTAGAATAGTAATGTTGGTTTTATTAATTTTTATATTAAAGTCCAGAGCTACACTAAAGCCTTATTTTTCAAAACTCATTCAAAAAGTAGATGTATTTATATTTAAAAAATTGTTGTCGCTTGGTTTTCCAACTGCACTTCAAATGTTGTTTGAAGGTGGAATTTTTACCGCAACGGTTATATTGGCTGGCACACTTGGAGCTGAAGTTCAAGTCGCCAATCAAATAGCTTTAAACTTAGCTTCTATGACTTTTGTGGTTGCTGTTGGTTTGGGTGTTACAGCTACAATAAGGGTGGCTAATCAAAAAGGGAAGAAACAGTTTTTTGATATGAAACATATTGCTAACTCTATATTTTTTCAAATTTTATTAATTGAGATAGTATTTGCAGTAATTTTTATTGTTTTTAGAAATGTTTTGCCAGAATTTTATATCCAAGATGAAGAAGTGATTCGTTTCGCTGCTAATTTATTAATAATAGCAGCCTTATTTCAAATTAGCGATGGTTTGCAAGTAGGTATTCTTGGGGCTTTGAGAGGCTTGCAAGATGTTATTGTGCCTACTTTTATTTGTTTTGTAGCCTATTGGTTAATTGGTTTTCCGGTGTCTTACTATTTTGGACAAGATCAGCGTTTAGGAGAAAGTGGTATTTGGTTAGGTTTACTCACTGGCTTGTCGGCTTCAGCATTAATGCTTTATGTAAGATTTTATATAGTAGTCCGGCGACATCTAAAAAAATCTTAAGTTTGCATAAATTAGTTTTATGAAATATCCACGATTTTTATTGGCAGACAATTCAGAGGCTGATACTATTTATGTTGTGCATACAGAGTTTCCGCGTTTTATTTTAAATATCAATACTGATGAACTTGAGTTTTGGGAAACTTTTGATGAAGATGAAGTGAAAGAAGAGTATGATACATTAGTCAAAGAAGCATTTGATTTTTATGATAATGAAATAGAACAATATAGCAAATAATGGAGAGTCTGATTGAACTTGATAAAGAATTATTTTTATATCTCAACAACTTAGGTTCTCCAAACTTTGACGCATTTTGGTTGTTGGTAACCAATAAATTTTTTTCTATCCCGCTTTATTTCATCTTTATTTTTTTAATGTACAGAAGTATTGGACTTAAGAATACCTTGATTTCACTTTTGGTAGTAGCGGTTATGATAGCAATGACAGATCAAATATCTTATGCTGTAAAGCATTCAGTTATGCGACTTCGACCTTGTAGAGAGCCAAGTTTGTCGGGTTTAGGCAGGTTTGTTGCAGATTGTGGTTCGTATGGTTATTTTTCGGGTCATGCTACAAGTTCATTTGCATTGGCTATTTTTCTGGGTTTAATATTTAGAAAGCATTACAAGTATATGTTTCTGCTACTTATATTATGGGCAGGTTTGATTTCTTACAGTAGAATATATGTAGGTGTTCATTATCCAGGAGATGTGCTTACAGGAGCTTTAGTAGGTGCTTTGATAGGTCTGATTTGTTATAAATTTTATAGGTTTTTAATCTTAAAATTTTTTTCAAAATCAAACTAATATGAATTTTAAATAAAATTAGAAAGGGTAATTGATACCAAAATTAAACACCATCTTGTTGAAGTTAAAGTCGTTAAACCATTTTTGTTCCAAATCACCAGGATTATAAGTTTTAAATCCAAAATCTAATCGAATAACAAAAAATGTAATGTCATAACGAAAACCAAAACCCGTTGCAATTGACAAATCTTCAAGGTCTTTTAAACCATCAAAAGTGGCATTTTTGTCCTTGACATTATCAGCAAGATTCCAAATATTTCCAGCATCAACAAACAAAGCAGAGTTTAAATTTCCCAAAACATTAAAGCGGTATTCAAAGTTAAATGACAGTTTAAAATTAGCCTCATTAAAATCGTTTGTGCCGTTGGTTTTTCCTGCACCGAGGTCATAAGGTTGCCAACCACGATTATCGTTTGGACCACCACCAAAAAACTCCTTGCAAATGGAATAGACTGGGAGTTTCCGTAAGGTAAAGCTAACCCACCAAAGGCTCGTGTTGCTATGATGTTTTTGCCACCTAAATTCCAATGCTTTATGTAGTTAAGCTCAAGTTTTGCATATTGTGAAAACGGAACCTCAAACAACAAAAAATTGTCATTGTCGTTTTTTTTTAAGTTCAATCCATTACCAAGTGTTTGAAGAAGATTTCCTGCTAATTCAAATTTAGAACGGAACTGAAAAAAATCTTCATCATCTATATTTTCTCTCGTAGAATAATCAAATGTAAAATTACTTGCTATAATCAAATTGTTTTCTGTAAGTCTTTGTTTTCGTTCTACAATTGAATTGAATGATTCTCTCTCATCATTTGTTAAATTAATTTCATTGTTTTCTACTTGGTTAATAAATCCATCTGTACCAAAGGAATGATCAAATCATTGTTGTCAGGATTGATAAACTCTTGATTGATTTCAAAAATATTGTTTTGAGCTATATCATTGAGTTCGCTATAAGAATTCTTAAAAATATTAAAGTAATTATCAATATTTAAATTATTTACAAACTGAAAATCAATTAAGGATAATCTATTGCTTACACTGCGGTTTGGTTTCCAATTATATTCAAAGTTAAAGGTGTGGTTTTGGCGATCTAAACCTATATTTTGTTGAGTATTAAAACCATAAGACATACGAGTGAATGGTTGCATATCTCTTTTTATTATTTTTTGAGTAAAGGGAAATAAAACTTTGGGCACGCTTAAACTTAAGCTTCCGCCCAATTCAGTGATATTAAAAAATTGATCATTCGAACTTGCAGCTTCTCTTGAGGAACCTAAATTTGCTCTAAATGACAATTCCAAAATGTCAGCTAATTGAAATGCATTTCTTGCGAGAAATGATGTGTTTAAACCTATGCCAAAGTCTTGAATATTACTTTGTGAGACTTCAAAATTTGGTGTAAATCCAAATCTTTTTTTGGGGGTTAAAAATACATTTGCTATCAAGTCGTCATCTTCAGGTGTTCTTGGGTCTTTTTGGTATTGAATGTCTGGATATTCAAAAACTCTAATATTTGAAAATCGATTGTAAGTGTCAAGCCTTTTTTTGTCGCTAAAAACTTGCCCTTTATCAATAAAAATAGCATCTGATAATATTTTTGGGCTGACTTTAATTTTGTCTTTAGCGAAAAATATTTTTTGATTATAATGCGTTGAATCTTTAGCGATATAGTTGTTAGATGTGTTGTCATAATCTGTAAACACATTGACTTCACTGATTTTATACACTTTAAAAGGCTCTTGATATATGGTGTCTAATAGTTTGACTTCACGGTTTTTAATTTTGAGCTCAATGTCTAACAAGTGAGAATCGTCATTTAAACTATCGGCTATAAAACTGATATAATCTCTATCAAAGTTATACAATCCGTGATTTCTAAAATATTTCTCAATGCGCAAACGCTCTTTTTTAAAACTTTCTGTATTAAACTGTTGACCAATTTTGATAGCAGATTTGTCTTTGATAGTATTGTAAATAGAATCGGCTTGAGGAGAAGCAATATTGTAATCTATACTGTCAATCAAATAAGGTTTATTGGGGTTAATTTTATAATTGACTTTAGCTTTTTGTTTGCTTGTATCTCGTTTTACATTATAATTTACTTTGGCATTGAACCAGCCTCTATTCCAATACCAGGACTTGAGTTTTTCTTTAGATTTTTCTAATTTTTTTTCAGTAATTATACTTGGTTGTTCTCCACTTTTCTTTAAACCTTTATGAAAATTAACATAGGCAAGACCTAAATTTTTTAGTTGTTTTTCAGAAAGCATATTTGTCCATCGCTTTTTTCGTTTTGGTTTTTTGTTTAACCAGTTCACGAAAGCTGAATCTGGATAAGGTTTAGCAAGGTTATAAATATGAAGTTTGAGTGGAATGCCAAAAATGAATTTAGAATTGGGTTTTAACTCTAAAAAGGGTTTAACTTTATTGCTACTTAAAGTATCAACTCCCGTATCAATGTTGTTTTGAACGAGTAAAAAATCATCATCTGCTAAGCGTTTTGTCGATTTACAAGACATAAAAAATATGAAGATGACAAAAAGAAATGGTATTTTTGTAAAGTTGTGTTTCAATCTTTATTTATCGTGTTTAATTTTATTCTATGCATTCAGTAAGCAAAAATCAACAAAAATTAGTTAATAGCCTAAAAAATAAGAAATACAGATATAAGAACGGACTTTTTGTGGTTGAAGGTATAAAGGTGATTAAAGAATTTTTAAATAGTTCTTATCGTTTGCATAGTTTATTCAGTATAGCTGATATATTCACCTTAGAAAACAAAACGGTCAACATTATTTCTCCGGAGGAGCTAAAATCTATAAGTTTTTTGACAACACCACAAGTTGCAGTCGGCGTTTTTCACATTAAAAAAAATAAACTTCTCAAAGTTAAATCTCTTACTTTAGCTTTGGATGGAGTAAGAGATCCTGGCAATTTAGGAACCATTATAAGAATGTGCGATTGGTTTGGTATCAAAAAAATTATTTGCTCACTTGATACTGTAGATTGTTATAACCCCAAGGTTGTTCAAGCTTCAATGGGGTCACTCAGTCGTGTAAAAATATATTATGAGGACTTACTCGAGGTTATTAAAAAAACAAACTTACCCGTTTATGCAGCTGACATTGATGCTACGTCTATTTACAATTCAGAAATAAATCAAAAATCTATTTTAGTAATGGGCAGCGAGTCTCACGGTATTTCTGATAAATTAAGGTCTTGCGTTGATCAAACAATAAGCATTCCTCAATTTGGTAAAAACAAACAGACTGAAAGCCTTAATGTAGCTATGGCAACTTCAATAATTTTAAGTGAATTTAAACGCCGAACTATTGAAAAGTAAAGTTGATGAAAATACCCCGAGATGATATTTTGTCAATATTGCTCGTCCATGGGCTGTTGGGGTCTTTGTCTCTCACCAATTCATCATTTATAGCAAAAATACCTTTTATTGAAGGTGTAAACTTAAAATATTCTAAGTAAAGATCAATTCCGAAACCTACTTCATATAAAAAGTTGGTGGTTTTCATTCTAAATTGACCAGCAGCATTGTCATCAGGGTTGTCTTCATTGCTACTCAAGTTATGAGCAAAACCAATACCTGTGCTTACAAAGGGTTTGAAGTTGTTTAATCTTTTGGTAGAAAATTTTACCACCAAAGGCACATATACGTAAGTCGCTTTGGTTTCTCTAAAAGCCTTGACTTGGTCATCGCCAAAAGCCGTAAAATTTAAATCTCGATTTGAAAAAATCACACCAGGTTCGAGCCTTAAATCTATATAATTGTTAATTTTATAATTACCTATCAAACCGACATTGAAACCAATATTTTTGGTTACCAAAATTTCATCACTTTCTTCTATACGGTCTATTTTAAAATCTAAGCTGTTAAAGCCTAAATAATAGCCCCAAGACCATCGGCGTTGTTCAAGGTAATTGCGGTTGTTTTTAACTTCTTCTTTATTAAAAAAACCTTGTGCATTAGCTTCTAAAAAGCCTACCATTAATAGCGATGCTAGCGAGATAATAAATTTCATAAATTATTTTGAAGCTTTATAAATGGTTGAAACCCCAAAAGTTTGTGGGTAATGTTTCACGTCTATAAACCCATTTTTCTTTAAAATATTGTTGAAAGCTTGACCAAAAGGAAAAACTGAAGCACTTTCGCTGAGATACTGGTATGCATTTTTATCTTTTGAAAACAACTTGCCTATCACAGGTAGAATGTATTTGGTATAAGCAAAATAGCCTTGTTTAAATGGAAATTTGGTAGGATTTGAGGTTTCTAAAACCACAAACAAACCACCGGGTTTGAGTACGCGATATATTTCAGAAAGTCCTTTGTCAAGATTTTCAAAATTCCTGACACCAAAAGCTACTGTAACAGCATCAAAACTGTTGTCCTTGTAAGGCAAATTTTCTGAATCGGCTTGCACCATATCAATTTTTTCAGTTAAGTTTTGAGCTTTTATCTTCTGTCGTCCCACATCCAACATGCCATTAGAAATATCTACACCAACCACCTTTTGGATGTTAGTTTTGACCAACGCAATAGCTAAATCTCCCGTACCTGTAGCGACATCTAAAACCTTTTTAGCATTAGCTTCAATTATCATTTTTATAACTTTTTTTCGCCAAGATTGGTCAATGCCAAACGAAATCACTCGGTTTAAGCCATCATAGTTTGACGATATGTTGTCAAACATGCTTTCTACCTGTTGCTTTTTTTTATCTTTAGAATTTTTATAGGGTTTTACCGATTTATGCATTCAAAATTTTTGGCAAATATAAACTTTCATATCAAGCTTGAAAGGTTTCAAATCGCTTTTTAAATTTAGTTTAAGGAAACTCTTACTATTTAGTTTTTTGCTACTTTCACAATTTTATATTAAATAAGAAAAATTACAAAACAAGAGAATTTGAAAATTTTAGTTATACAGCAAAAAATGATAGGCGACGTGCTGACGAGCAGTTTGGTTTGCGAAAATTTAAAACGAAATTACCCCAAGGCAGAAGTACATTATTTAATCAACAGATTTACACTTCCAGTGGTAGAAAATCATCCTTTTATTGATGAATTCATCATATTTGAAGATGCTTATCGTCAAAGCAAAATAAAGTTTTATAAGTTTTTAAAACACATTTCCAAAGCCAATTATACCCATGTTTTTGATGCTTATGGTAAGCTAGAGAGTTTATTCACGACGCGATTTTCTAAAGCAAAATACCGATATGGTTTTAAAAAATCTTACAGTGCGTTTTATTATACCAAAACTGTTGCTATTCAGCATGTGGCACAAACCGAAGCTGGCACGGCTATAGAAAATAGATTACGCCTGCTACAATTGATGCCAAAGACTAAAATCTTTAACAATAAACCCAAAATATATCTCACTCAAGAAGAAAAAGAATTAGCAAAAGTGAAGATGAAAAATGTGGGTTTGGAAGGCGAAAACTGCATCATGATAAGTGCCTTAGGTAGTAATGATTTAAAAACTTATCCTTTACAATATATGGCTAAAATTTTAGACGATATTGTCAAGGCTACGCCCGTTTTTTTAATTTTAAATTATATGCCTGTGCAACAGTCTAAAATAGAAGCCTTAATCAATTATTGTAGCCAAGAAACTCAAAACAAAATCGTGACCGATGTTGATATGACAAGCTTAAGAGATTTTATGGGAATTTGTAAACAATGTATTGGTATAATAGGAAATGAAGGTGGTGCCATCAACATAGCAAAAGCATTGGATGTACCTAGTTTTTCAATTTTTTCGCCTTGGATAACCAAAGAAGGATGGAATAGCTTTGAGGAAACACATTTAAATTTTTCTGTTCATTTAAAGGATTATTATTCAAATATTTATAAGAAGAATTCAAAAAAATATAAAAATGAGACAGAAGCGATGTATATAAAATTAAAACCAAAATTGTTTAAAACCAAACTTGCTTTATTTCTAGACTTACTTTTAAAACATGAACGCTAAGTTATTTTTTTATACCAAAAGGCGTCCATTTTATTGCCTTTTGTCTTACATTTTTTCTGATTTGTAGGTTTCTCTTTAGTGATTCTGGTGTTTTATAGCCTCGTGGATGATCGAGGTGAATTACTATAGCTTTATGTCTAATTTGTTTCCCTTTTACGCCGTAATTTGTTAATCTTTCTCCAAACTCCCTATCAGGTCCACCATACTTCATACGCTCATCATAACCATTTATAGCTATCATATCTTTTTTAAAGGCAGATGAATTACAATTATTAAAAGATGGCTTAGTTGGTGTAATTTTGTCTAAAAACTTTCTTCTATTTTCTGAAAAACCAAGTTTTAGTGTGTTTGAAAAATTGAGCTTTTCAATATTATTTAACCAATTGACATCAAAACAGTCTTGGCTTTCTATATCTTTTTTGTCAATCAGTTTACTTGTTTTTATAGGTAGTTTACAATATCCACCAGAAAGGAATCTGTTTTTTTCTGCTAAATTTATATGTGCTTGTACAAAATCTTTTCTAGGGATGCAATCACCATCGGTCATAATAATATAATCATGCTGAGCTTTTACAATAGCGGTATTTAAAATTTCTTGCCTTCTATAACCTTTATCTTCATGCCATAAATGAGTGATTTTAACAGGATAGTTTTGTTTAAACCTATCTATAAGTGTTCTTGTTTCTTCTTTGGATCCATCATCAGCAATGATGATATCAAAATTATTTACAGATTGATTTTCATAACCCCAAAGCACTTTTTGAAGCCATTCTGGAGAATTGTAAGTGCTTATGATAACTGTTGCTTTCATAAATTAAAATAGTTATTCAAAAATAATTGAATTTAATGGAGTTGGCAAGTCAAAATAATATTTATAAGAATATGAATAACATATTTTCAGTAAAACCTAATTTTACAGATTATTTTTATTTTATGTAGCTACATAACTTAATTAACATTTAAAATAGTTATACTTTTCTGTATTTGATGGTAGTTTTTTATGACTCTATTTATATCAACACATGTTAAAACTTAATGGATTATATCCAAATAAACGGAATATTTCCTAAATTTGCTTTCAAAAGAATGAGGACAATGCAAGACCGTTTTTCAGCTATACAATTATATCAACCTGAATATAATCATTTAGTCAATCTACCTTTAGCAGATCAAGGCATCAGTGCGGGTTTTCCGAGTCCAGCTGATGATTTTCTCGACTTGAGCATCGACCTTAATAAAGAACTTATCAAGCATCCGTATGCCACATTCTACGGTCGCGTACGTGGCGATAGCATGACAGGTGCAGGCTTAGACGATGGCGATTTATTGATTATAGACAAGTCTCTCGAACCTCAAGATGGCAAAATTGCTGTGTGTTTTATCGATGGTGAGTTTACGGTAAAACGCATCAAACTCGACACCGATAGTTTGTGGCTCATGCCTGAAAACAAAAAATACAAACCCCTAAAAGTTACAGAAGATAACGAGTTTGTTATTTGGGGCGTGGTAACTTGTGTGATTAAAAAGTTAGCTTTTAGTTGGTAGTCGGTAGCTTTTAGTTGGTAGTTGGTAGCTTTTAGTCGGTAGTTGGTAGCAATTAGTAATAAACATTAAACTAATAAATTAGAAACTTGTCCCCTTTCCTTTGGAGAGGGTTAGGGAGAGGCTTTAAACCCAGAAAACTATGGAACTTTTTGCCCTTGTCGATTGCAATAATTTTTACGCCTCGTGCGAACGGGTGTTTAATCCGAGTCTCAACAATAAGCCCGTTGTGGTGTTGTCTAATAATGACGGTTGTGTGATTGCCCGAAGCAACGAAGCCAAAGCACTTGGTATTCCTATGGGTGCACCAGCATTTAAATACCAATCCACTTTTGAAAAACACAATATTCACGTCTTTTCGTCCAACTATGCTTTGTATGGCGATATGAGTCAACGGGTGATGAATACGCTGTCACAATTCACACCAGATGTTGAAGTTTATAGCATTGACGAAGCCTTTCTTAAATTTTCAGGATTTGAACATTTCGATATAGAATCTTATGCACGTCATATCAAAGCCACTGTCGATAAACATACAGGCATTCCCGTTAGTATTGGCGTGGCATCGACCAAAGCTTTGAGCAAAATCGCCAACAAAATCGCCAAAAAATTTGCGGATAAAACTGGTGGTGTTCATGTCATTCAAACTGAAACTCAACGTCTCAAAGCCTTGAAATGGCTCGACATAGATGACGTTTGGGGTATTGGTCGCCAGCACGCTAATCGACTTAAAGCCAAATCAGTCTTTAAAGCTTATGATTTCACACAATTGCCAGACGATTGGGTTCGCCAACAGATGAGCGTTGTTGGACTTCGGCTTAAAAAAGAACTCGAAGACCAACCGACTTTAGATTTAGAAGAAGTCGCCACCAAAAAAGCCATTGCCACCACACGCTCTTTTGATAAGCAGTACAGTGATTATGACATTATCCGTGAACGCGTGAGCAGTTTTGCCATCAGTTGTGGTGAAAAACTCAGACGTCAACACAGCCATTGCCAAATGATTCACGTGTTTTTATGCACCAACAAATTTCGACAAGATTTAGCACAATACCATCGCAGATGATTGTCAAAACCGAATACCCAACCAATTCCAGTATAGATTTGGTCAAATACGCCGTAAAAGCCCTTGATAAAATTTACAAACCCGAATACCAATACAAAAAAGCTGGCGTGATTGTCATGCAACTTCAACCCGAAAACACCGAGCAACTCAGCTTATTTTCTCAAAAAAATCCCAAACACCACCAACTCATGCAAGACATTGACCATCTCAATAAGAGCATTGGTCGTCATAAAGTTAAATTTGGCAGTCAAGATTTAGGTCGCGTGTGGAAGATGCGTCAAGAACGATTGTCACAACGCTACAGCACCACGATTAGTGAAAGTATTGTGATTAAAGTTTAAAATAATTTGGACGTTCCTCCCGATATATGCGGGATTTCCACTACAATCCCTAACGCAAAATAAACGGTTGTTAATAAACAATTTTAAAACGATAACCAATCTCAAAAAAACACCTAAACCCACAAGTTTTTAAAATCCATCGGAGTCAAAGAGAATTAAACCCAAATTATGCATTAGAGCATAATCCTCCATAATAGCCGACGAAAACATAGTTTTGGTCGGGGTTTGTGAATAATTCGGGTTAAAAAAACCAGTGAGTCAAGTGCCTAAAATAAAATCAAAAACCTATTTCTGTGTCATCACAATATTATTGCAAACCACTTCAGTGATGTAGCGTTTGTCACCGTCTTTAGTTTCATAAGAACGCGTAGTCAGTTTACCACCAATCAGCACTTCTTGACCTTTAGAGACGTGATTTTCAATAACATCAGCAGTTTTGCCCCAAGCCACAATATTGTGCCAGTCGGTATTTTCTACTTTTTCACCCTTAGCAGTGGTGAAATAATCGTTGGTAGCTAAACTGAATTTCGCTAATTTTTTACCAGAATCTAAGTTGATGATTTCTGGGTCTTGACCTAATCTTCCCATTAATTGCACATGGTTACGTAAATTATTCATAATATAAAATTTTTGATTCCGCCTTTGGCGGAACAGTTAAACATAAAACCGATTTAGGGTTTCTAAACCAGTGCCGTAACAAAACGACAGGACAAAGATGAGATAGGAGGGAAGAGATATTCGGTAAATAAACATCTACTTTCGTTTACTTTTGTTTGTAACTAATTGTAAATGGATAAAAACCTAATAAACAAATATTTATAAAAAATTAATAAATTGTTAAAAAAGTTTTATATTTGTTGGTTTATGATGGGGTTGTTCGCAATCCCTCATAAACTCGCAGAAACTTTAATCTCTCGACTAACGTAAAATGAGTAAATTTAGGATTGAAAGTTGAAACTTCGAATAAAATATAAACAACTGATTTATAGTGATATAATTTTAGGTTAATCAGAATTAAAATTTAAGCATAATATTAACCAAAAAACGAAAAAAATGATTAAAAAAAGCGATAAAGCAAGTGCCAACACGATGCTATAAGTAATACCTGCGAAATCGCAAAATCGAAAATTTGGATGTGAGTTTTTCGCGAGCAATTTATATTTTTATAACATCAAAATCAGGAAGCACGCAAATGAAAATGACACCGAACGCTAAGCACACAGAAGTATTGCCACAGATCATATACATGAAATTACTGGCACAAATCGGATCGTAATATTAAATACTAATCAATTTTCTTTAACCCAGTCCTTAAAAACATCTTCCAATTCATAAGCTTGAGACAATCCGCGTTTCCGATTGTATCGTGCAAAAAAATAGAGACCTATCCAAACTAAAACAACGGCAATCATCAAATAAACATACAGCATAAACGGGGCATTAACCACAGATTTTGTGTAAGCCATTATAGCAAATCCAATAAACAAACAGACTAAAATAAGATGTAGAAAAATGAACAAAGTCCAATATGAATTATTTGGACTGTAAAGCCCTTTTATTGTGGTTTGAGTTTCTTCGTCTTCAATAATTTCAAGATGTAAGTTTGGGGTGAAAATTTTTTCACGGCTTCTTAGATGATGTATCCACAGGTGGTTGTCAGACTGAGTAAGTCGATATTGAGATTTGTATTTTGATTTCAAGAGTTTAATACGATCTAATAATTCAGTTTTTTCAAGCGAAGTTTTGTGCTGAAATCGTGGACGCAGGCGAATAGTTTTATCAATATCCATAAATTCTAAATTAATGAAATTTAACTAATGTTTAAAGATATTGATTTTTTTTTAAAATATCTCAATCGTTTAAGTGTTCAAAACTTTGCAACGTTGTTCGGCTTGTGATTTGTTTTTCGTAGGATTTTTAAACTGCTTTTTAAATAAAAACATTCATTTTAATTATAATTAAGGCTTTGCTTTATAAGATGTTTATTAAATTGCAAACTCTTTTTTAAGATAAAAAATTATGGCTGTAAAAATCACTGGATTTGGTTGTTATATTCCCGAAATTGTAAGGACAAATGAAGATTTTTTAAATCATAAATTTTATACAGAAACGGGTAAAGATTTCGATGATAACCCACAAGTTATCATCAAAAAGTTTGAACAAATCACTGGCATCAAAGAACGACGATATGTAAGTGATGATCTCAATGTCTCTGATATAGCACTCATTGCAGCACAAAAAGCAATAAATGATGCCAAAATAGATCCTGAAACTTTAGATTATATCATTGTGGCTCACAATTTTGGAGATGTCAAACACGGCACAACTCAAACTGACATTTTGCCAAGTATAGGTTCTCGGGTGAAGCGTTTTTTGAAAATAAAAAATCATAGAACCGTTGCTTATGATATCATATTTGGATGTCCAGGTTGGTCGCAAGGCAGTATTCAGGCTAAAGCTTTTATTGAAAGTGGATTAGCTAAACGCTGTTTGGTTATTGGTGCCGAAACCTTATCGCGTGTTGTTGATCCTCACGACAGAGACAGTATGATATATTCTGATGGAGCAGGAGCAACCATATATGAAAAAAGTGATGATGATAGTGGCATTCTTTCGCATGAATCGGCAACTTTCACCGAAAAAGAATCACACTATATTTACTTTGGCGAAACCAATAATAAATCTAACGTTAGTGATAGAACTGGTTACATCAAAATGTATGGAAGAAAAATTTATAATTTTGCTTTATCAAATGTGCCAAAAGCCATGAAGTCTTGTTTTGACCAATCGGGAAAAGATATTAAACAGTTAAAAAAAATATTTATTCACCAAGCCAACGAAAAAATGGACGAAGCAATCGTCCAAAGATTTTATAAACTATATGGTTTGGAAATGCCAGATAAAATAATGCCGATGAGTATCGATAAGCTGGGCAATAGCAGTGTGGCTACCATCCCAACATTATATGATTTATTCCTGAAAGGTCATTTCAAAAATCAAACTTTAGAAAAAGGCGATATCATCATGTTTGCCAGTGTTGGTGCAGGAATGAATATTAATGCATTGACCTACCAAATCTGAGATGTACGACGACAGGTTTCCGCATAAACGTTATAAACATACTTTAGAATTTTTAAATAAAAATATTCCAGCTCAAACTCATATTTTAGATTTAGGTGTAAAAAATCCATTTTCTAAAATTATGCAAGATGAAGGCTATCAAGTAGAAAATACAAATGGCGAAGATTTAGACGAAGATTTCTCAGCTGTTGAAAAATCCAAAGCAGAAGTCGTTACAGCCTTTGAAATTTTTGAACATCTCATAGCTCCTTACAATATCTTAAAAGCCATTAAAGCTGAACATCTTGTGGCTAGTGTACCTTTAAATTTATGGTTTGCCAATGCTTATAGAAGTAAAACCGACAAAAGGGACAGACACTATCACGAGTTTGAAGATTGGCAATTTGATTGGTTGCTGGAAAAGGCTGGTTGGCAAATTCAGAAACGAGAAAAATTTACAAATCCTGTAAACAAAATAGGTTTTAGACCAATTTTACGTTACTTTACACCAAGGTATTATTTGGTTTATGCAAAACGTCGCTAAGCATCTAAAATTTGCAGTCATTATTCCTGCTTATAATGAAGAAGAACATTTATCAAAATGTTTAAAATCATTATTAAATCAAACCTTAAAACCACATACGATTGTCGTAGTTGATGATTCTTCAACTGATAACACAGGAGAAATCATCAAAGCGTTTGAAAATAAAAATACAATAATAACTTCTATTTATCAAGCTTCAGAAACAAAGCATTTACCTGGTCAAAAAGTGATAAATGCTTTTAAAAAAGGCTTAAATAGTCTAAACTTAAATGATTTTGATATCATCTGTAAATTTGATGCCGACTTAATTTTTCCATCTCATTATCTTGAAGAAATTAATAAGGCTTTTGTGAGTGATAAAAAAATTGGATTATGTGGTGGCGTTTGTAGTGTAGAAAATAGTGGTCGTTGGCAAACAGAAAAACTAACTAATTTAGATCATATTCGCGGGGCTTTAAAAGCCTATCGAGTAGAAGCTTTTAAAGACATAGGAGGTTTACCTTCTCAAATGGGTTGGGATACGGCAGATGAATTTAAATTAAGATATAAAAAATGGAAAATCAATGTCTTACATAATTTGCCTGTCAAACATTTAAAGCCAACAGCAACTTCCTATCAAGACTCATATTTTAAAAAACAAGGTCAAGTTTTTTATGCATTAAGGTATAGTTTTTTACTGACGTTAATTGCATCTTTAAAAATTGCAAAACAAAGAAATCAATTATCTAAGTTTAAAGTTGTTTTAAACTCTTACTTGAAATCTAAAAATAAAAAACTCAACTTTTTATTGAGCAGGGAAGAAGGACAATATCTGAGGCACTACCGTTGGAATCAAATTTGGCGGAAGTTAAGACCATAAAAAAAATCATCTAAAATTACATAAGACGCTGAAACGAGTAGAGCGTGACAAATAAAATAATTTTAGATGATTTAGTCTAATTGCTTATCCTAAAGCAACACGTTTAAAACCAACAACTTCTACATCGCCAAAAGTTTTAGCATATTGTGCAACAGAAGTTTTGTTGTCTTTAATAAACATTTGATTCACTAAAGTGTTGTCTTTAAAAAAACGTTTCAATTTGCCTTGAGCAATTTTATCAAGCATATCTTCTGGCTTGCCTTCTTGTCTTAAATTGTCTTTAGCTATTTCTATTTCTTTGTCAATTGTAGCTTGGTCAACGCCATCTTCGTTTAAGGCAACAGGGTTCATAGCAGCAGCTTGCATAGCAACATCTTTGACCAATTCTTCAGCATTGTCAACAGCTTTAGATAAACCACTTAAAACGGCTATTTTGTTACCAGCATGAATATAAGAGCCAACAAATGGGGCTTCTAAAATTTCAAAAGCACCGAGTTCTATTTTTTCGCCAATAACACCAGTTTGTTCAATAAGTTTTTCTTCAACTGTAATGCTTTCAAAGTCTTGTTTTAAAAGCTCTTCCTTAGAAGAAACATTAAGTGCCTTTTGGGCTAAACTTTTAGCTAAGTTTATAAAATCTTCATTTTTAGCAACAAAGTCAGTTTCGCAATTCAGTGAAATGATAACCCCTTTCGAGTTGTCATCATTGACCAAAGCAATAGCAACACCTTCTGATGACTCACGATCAGCTCTTTTGGTCGCAACTTTTTGACCCTTTTTACGTAGCACTTCTATAGCTTTGTCAAAATCGCCGTCAGTTTCAACTAAGGCTTTTTTGCAATCCATCATACCAGCACCAGTTTGTTCTCTAAGTTTTTTAACGTCTGCAGCAGTTATTTTTGTCATGATTATTTAAAAATTGTAAATTGAGTGATTAAGATTTTGTTTCTTCTTTTTTAGATTTTTCTTCAGACTTTACAGAAGTTTCTTTTTTGTCTTTTGTATTGTCGTCTGGGGTTTTGGTTTCTTTCTTTTCTTCGACTTTATCGGCTGTTTTTTTAGCTTGTGCTTTTTCATCAGCCTTTTTATCTTCTTCTGCTTTTTTCTTTTCTTTTTCTTTTTTGGCTTCTTCTAACTTAGCTTCTTCTTTGGCTTTTTTCTCAGCTTCTTTTTTGCTACATCTTCTTTTTTCTGGTTTTCTCTTTTGTCAAGACCTTCAATAATACCATCAGCTACAAAACTAATAATTTTATTGATTGACTTTGATGCATCATCATTTGCTGGAATCACATAGTCAACTTCTCTAGGGTCAGAGTTGGTATCAACCATAGCAAAGACGGGAATATTTAGTTTTTGTGCTTCTTTGACAGCGATGTTTTCTTTAATGATATCAACAACAAATAGAGCTCCAGGAAGTCTAGTCATATCAGAAATAGAACCTAAGTTTTTTTCAAGTTTAGCTCTCATACGATTGACTTGAAGTTTTTCTTTTTTAGATAAAGTATCAAAACTTCCGTCTTTTTTCATACGGTCAACCGCGACCATTTTCTTTACTGATTTTCTGATAGTCACAAAATTAGTAAGCATTCCACCAGTCCATCTTTCTGTGATATAAGGTTGGTTGGCTTTGCTTGCTTGTTCTGCAACAATTTCTTTAGCTTGTTTTTTGGTGGCTACAAAAAGGATTTTGCGACCACTGGCGACAATTTTAGTGAGTGCATTTGTAGCTTCGTCTAATTTAGTCGCTGTTTTGTAAAGGTTGATGATGTGAATACCGTTTCGCTCCATATAAATGTATGGTGCCATGTTAGGATTCCATCGTCTAGTGAGGTGACCAAAGTGGACACCTGCGTCAAGGAGTTCTTTTACTTCTGCTTGTTTTGCCATTTTTTTAGTAGTTTACGTTCTGTTGGTATAGCAACAACCAAGTGGTTTTTATGCCTTGATTGTTTAGATGCTAAACTAATTTCTTGACATTTGTCGTCAAGATAACAACAAAAATGATTTAATATATAGATTAACGTTTTGAGAATTGGAATTTCTTTCTTGCTTTTTTCTGACCGAATTTTTTACGCTCAACCATTCTTGGATCTCTAGTTAAAAGTCCTTCTGGCTTAAGTTTACTACGATTTTCTTCATCGACTTCACAAAGTGCTCTAGCAATTGCCATTCTTATAGCTTCAGCTTGACCTGTGATGCCACCACCTAAAACATTGACTTTAAGGTCGTATTGTTTTTCGGTTTCGGTCAATTCAAATGCTTGATTGATTTTGTATAATAAAGGTCCTGTTGTAAAGTATTCATTTACTTTTTTTCCGTTTACAACAACATTGCCTTTGCCTTCTGTCATATAAATACGTGCAACTGATGTTTTTCTACGACCTATTTTATGAATTGTCTCCATGGATTACAATAATTCGTTTAAGTTAATTTTTTCGGGTTTTTGAGCTTCAATATCGTGTTTGTCTCCTGAGAAAACACGAAGATTTCTAAATAAATCAGCCCCTAATTTATTCTTAGGTAGCATTCCTTTAACGGCTTTTTCTATTAGACGCTCGGGGTGTTTTTCAAAAACTTGAGTGGCGGTTTTGCTACGTTGACCACCTGGATAGCCAGTGTGACTGATATATACTTTATCATCCCATTTTTTGCCAGATAATTTTATTTTATCGGCGTTAATTACGACCACATTATCGCCGCAATCTACATGAGGTGTAAAATTCGGCTTGTTTTTGCCTCTTAAAATCTTTGCAACGGCAGACGATAATCGTCCTAAAGTTTGATTTTCAGCATCGACTAAAACCCACTGTTTATCAACAGTTTGCGTGTTTGCCGAAACGGTTTTGTAACTTAATGTATCCACTTCAATATTTTTATAATTAAAACTAGTCCTTTTTAAAGGGGTGCAAATTTACAATTATAAATTTATATTTCAAGTTTTTAGTTTAAATTATTTTAAAATGTCAGCTAACATTTTTACAGCTATTTTATTTTTTGCTTTTATTTTTCTGTGTTAGTGATTTATTTCAGTATTTTTAAACCAAAATAAACTTTATGAAAATCCACATCATCAACGGACCAAACCTTAATCTTCTCGGTAGTCGTGAACCTGAGATATATGGCAAGACGAGTTTTCAAGATTATTTTTCTGAATTGCAAATGAAATTTAAAAGCCTTGAGCTTTCTTATTTTCATTCTAATATAGAAGGGGAAATCATTTCTGAGCTTCACGAAGCCGATGATAATGTTGATGGCATTGTGCTTAATCTCGCTTGCTTATTCGCATACGTCAATTGCTATTGCCGATGCCATAAAAGCTTTAGAGACTCCAGTTGTTGAAGTGCATATCTCTAATGTTTTTGCACGTGAAGATTTCAGAAAACATTCTTACATCAGTCCTGTGGTTTTTGGTAGCATCAGTGGTTTTGGGTTGAGAAGCTATGATTTGGCTATTGAAAGTTTTTTAGATTGAATGGTTGAGAATGCGTTTTCCGAGATGGCATTTCAAGCAATAGTTTTTATCGCAATATTCAGTTTTGAGTTGAAGTAAGGCTTGTGAGTGCAAAGCATTCTGATTGGTTTTTGGACGAAGATTTTCAAAAACATCAACTTTTCGATTGCGTTCAGGCTTTAAGCTACTAACTAATTCAAAAAGTTTGTCATTAGATAATTCATTGGTGGTGTGTTTTTGGTAACAAAATTTTAATGGAATTATCGTGTTGATGATCAACAAATCTACAAAGTTTTGACTCAATCGTTTGGTTTTTGGTTTGCTCTGTTTGGTTAAACTGTAATGGGTTTTCCAAAATTCTGACAATTCTATGTCAAATAATTTATAAATATCTTTTTTGTTTTTAACAGAAATAATATCCTGAAAAAGTTGAGGTTGTTGATGATAAACTTCTGCTAATTCAGCCAGACGTAAACTTGGAAAATTGTCGGGTCTTAGCCTAAAAAACTGAGGTTTTTCATCGACCGCTGCAAGTTGGTATTTGTGTTTAAGATATCGATAACGGTCTTGTAAATTTTTGATGTATTGTTCTTCTGTATCGATTTCTAAAAGGCAACTTTGTCCTAATAATAAAGCTTCTAAATCTTCAATATTTTGATGGTGTTTGGCTATTACCTTATAAGGTATAGATTTTGCCATTTGTAGAAAAGCAGTACCATTGACATTCAAACCAAAATTCTTGCACAGTAGTTGAAACAAAACGGCTTCCCAATTGTTTTGGCTTTGATTTAATAGTTTTAAAATCAAATTTGATTTACGTTCCAAACGCTCTATAAACAGACGTTCTAACCAGTTTTGCAATACAAAATCATCAAAATCAGCAAAGTTTTTTTCACAATTGAGTTGTTGTGATTTGACTTTTAAAAGCTGTTCATAACGTTTAAAAACTTCTGAGTCAACTTTTTCTTTTAAAGACAAGCTTGGAATAATCGTATTATCGGCACGATAAACTTCAACATCGTCTTCCCAAACGATATGTAAAATTACATTATCATAAGCCGAATCTTTTTGATGTTGATGTGCATACCAATCTGAAGATTTGAGATGAATTTCAATATTGCCAGCCCAAATTTGGTCATCAATTTTAATTTTAGCATTAAAAAAATCTGGTCCTGATTGATGCTGATTATGTTGACCAACAGATAGAATTTGAAGAATTTCTCCTTGATTGGTTTTTAAAGCTTCTTTGTGTTGAAACTTTTGGTATTGCCAAATATGATGTAAAAAATCTTCTTGCATTACAAGTTATTCAATTGTGGTTTTAATTGTGGTAACAACGATTGAACCCAAGCTTGATATTGCTTGTCATTGGGATGCAGACGGTCATTGATGAGCATTTCATCAGAATGGCTCAATTTTGCTGACAAATCTGTAATATCATAAAACGCCACATCGTGTTTTTGACATTGCTTTTTGGCAATGGTGTTGTATTTTTTTAATTCTTTTATGGCATTGGGTTTATCTTTTTCTTGGGCAAATGGCGTTACACCATAATCTGGAATGCTGACAACAAAAACGCCTTGATTGTTGCTTTTGCATTTAGAAATTGCGATTTCCAGCAATTTTTTAAACTCTTTTTTATATTGAGACAAAGCTTTGTTTTGATATTGATTATTGACACCTATTAGTAAAGACACGATATCATATTGTTTCTCATCTGTTTTTTGTTCTTGAATGGCACGGATCAACTCGTCGGTTCGCCAACCGGTTTTGGCGATAATTTTGGGTTGTTCTATATTAAAACCATTATTATTTAATAGGTCTTGAAGTTGATAAGGCCAAGAGTTTTCAATTTTAAGTCCTTCGCCAATAGTGTATGAATCACCAAGAGCCAAATAAGTTTGCTGTGCCATAATAAGTTGTGAATTTAATGCAAATAAAAGAAGAAGTGCAAAAGGTTTCATGATTCTAATTATCATTTTTTAAAAAAGTAATGCTTTCATCAACTGCAGATTTCAATTCTTTTGAAAGTTCTGTTTTATCCCAAGGTTGTTTGGTGTTATAAGTATGTGTGGCATTTGGGATAATTTTTAATTCGGCTTGATCACACCAATCATTTAATTTGTGAGCTTCTTCAAGTTTTACAGTTTCATCGTCTTCACCGTGCAAAATTAAAAAGGGTTGTTTCAGGTTTTGAACAGCATTTTGAATGTCAAATCGGTCTTGGTTTGCTAAGAAATCTTCATAAAACTGATAGTAGTGTGGCATATCTTGTTTTGTGCGACCATTTTTGACGTAATAAACACCTTTGTTTTGCCATTGTTTTAAATCTTCACCTTTAGGAAATCGATTTTTATAGTTAGAAACAGACGACCAAGTGACAAGTTTATCAACATCTTGATTTTCATAAGCTGTCAAGCAAACAATACCACCGCCACGGCTGTGTCCAATCAGTGAGATTTTAGACGTATTGACTCGCGGTAAAGGTTTTTTTTGCTCTTTTACAAAATTAATAACCTGCTTCAAATCACTCATTTGTTTGCTGTAATTATCATTTCCAAAGGCTTCTAAATCAGGAAAGTCAATTGGATTTTCAAATGTACCACCGTTGTGTGAAAAATTGAATTTTAGAAACACAAAACCAGCTTTTGCAAACTCTTGACCTATTAGATGCCACGCACCCCAATCTTTATAACCTTTATAACCGTGGCAAAAAATAACGACGGGTTGAGCTTGGTCATTTTCGGTATAAGTTAGGTCGGCAACAATGGGTTTATTCTCGTTATATCCAATGATGAAATTGTTTGTATGAATTATTTTGTGTGTCATAAAATATTGATTTACAGTATTTAAAATTAAAATGTTAAAATTTAAAATCAAATTCTGTTAGGTTTAAAATAAAACGCTGTTTAAGTAAATGTATAAAATTAAAACAATTTATCATGAGTAAGAAAAAAGTCATCAAGAAAATATTATTAGTTGTAAATTGGAATAAAGCCAAGTAGCTAACAATATGTATTTTCAATGGCTAAGTTTGGGAGTTAACACCAAAAGTTTGAGATTTATTTTCTAACTTTAGGATTGAAAAACAAAGTGCAACGTTTCTTTGGTCGCCACAGAAAGATGGCTTATCCTAAATGTGAATTCGATAAAAAATCAAAAGCAAATTTTATAAAATATTGATAAATAAATATAAATCAAACTCACGTTAATCATCAAACTCTGGTAGCTCAATAAAAACTTCATTGAGTTGAATGTTCAAATTGTTAAATTCAAATGGATATTCTTCAGCCATTTTTTTGATATCTTTGAGTTTAGGTTGTTGTTTTTCGCTTAGAAGCATCATGTGTTTTGCTTTTGTGTTTAACACATTAATTCTCGATTTTACAGGAAAAGTATCCACGACAGCTGGAATGGTTTGTTGCAAAGAATCTACAACACCATTAAGTGTCGATATATTCGAAATAACATCTTGAAGTGTATAATTTTCTAAACGATTGACTTCAATTTTTAGTTCTTCATACATCGGCTAAGATTTTACTAATGAATCTGCTTGTGGACTGAGTTTGGTGACCCGATAGGATTTGATGTCTAATTTTAACTTTAAACTATCTTCTTTGGCTTTTTCAGCTTCACTGAGTTGATTAGAGTTAGATTTGTTTTGACAAGCAATCATAAAACTGCTTATAAAAACGAAAAATATAAATCTTAAAAATGTGTTCATCAGGCTTCTATGTATTGATTTTTTTAAAATCATCAAATTAACTTCAATTTTGAGTAATAATGTTTAAAAAAACTTATTTTTAAACTCAAAAATTATCAAAAATATAATTTCCAAATAGAAGTCAACTTATGAGTCCAAAGATATTAATAATTGGTGCTTGCGGGCAAATCGGAAGCGAATTAACTTTAAAATTAAGAGAAAAATATGGTAGTCATCAAGTTATAGCCAGCGATATAAGAGAAGGCGACGAGACTTTGATGGCTTCAGGATCATTTGAAATCTTAGATGCAACTGATGCTTCGGCTTTAGAAGATGTGATTTTGCATTACAATATTGATCAAGTTTATCTTATGGCAGCAATGTTAAGTGCTACAGCCGAAAAATTTCCGATGAAAGGTTGGCAACTCAATATGGATACTTTATTCAATGTATTAAACTTAGCCAAAGAACAAAAAATAAAACAAATATTTTGGCCTTCAAGCATTGCGGTGTTTGGACCTTCAACACCAAAGAAAAACACGCCACAACAAACGGTTATGGAACCTTCAACGGTTTACGGCATAAGCAAACAAACCGGTGAGCGTTGGTGTGCTTATTATCACAATAGATATGATGTGGATGTAAGAAGCTTGAGATATCCTGGATTGATCAGCTACAAAACACAACCTGGCGGTGGCACAACCGATTATGCTATTGAAATATTTCACCAAGCTTTGAGTCGTAAAAAATATACTTGTTTTTTAAAAGAAGACACGGCTTTGCCAATGATGTATATGGATGATGCCATTAAAGCCACAATTCAAATTATGTCTGCACCAAGCGAACAAATAAAAATTCGTTCGTCATATAATTTGTCTGCTATAAGTTTAACTCCAAAAAAATTAACCAATGCCATAAAAAAACACATTCCAGAATTTGAAATTGATTACAAACCAGATTTTAGGCAAGCTATAGCAGATTCTTGGCTAGCAAGCATCGATGATTCTTCGGCAAAACAAGATTGGAATTGGCAATATCAGTTTGATTTAGAGCAAATTACTGAAGAAATGATAGAAGGTTTAAAACCAAAAGTTAGCATCGGTTATGAAAATTGAGAATCGTTTAAATCAAACAAGTTTATTTTTCGGTAAATAATACAATTTGCTTAAATTACCAAGATTTAATATATTTGATTAAATTTAATATAATGGGTAAGAACACATCTGTTTCTCTTGGGAATCACTTTGAAAGTTTTATCCAAGAAGAATTGAAAACTGGGAAATATAGCTCTGTAAGCGAAGTTATTCGCTCAGCATTACGATTATTAGAACGTGAAGAAATAAAAGAAAAAGAATTAATAAAAGCTCTTAAAATAGGCGAAGAAAGTGGATTTGTTGAAAATTTTGATTTTGAACAAAATTTGTTAGACTTACACCGTCAAAAATTATGAGCGACAAAAAATATCGGATTAGCCAACAAGCTATTGATGATTTAAATGATATTTGGATTTATATTTATCATAAGTGGTCTAAAGAACAAGCTGATAGATATTATGCTTTAATAATTGAAGAAATTAAATTTATTGCTCAAAACTATTTTACTGGAAAATCAATTGATAAAACACGTAAAAACTATCGAGTTACAAAAGTTAAATCGCATTTAATATTTTATAGAAAAGTTGATAATGGGCTTGTTGAAGTTGTTAGAATATTACACCAAAGAATGAATATCAAAAATCGGTTACCATAAAACCATTTGCTAAATTTAAAACCAATATTTTTACATTATTTTAAATATGCTTATAATAGACTGTCAATAATTTCAGTATGAACGATAATTTAGACCCAACTGGCGAATCATTTTCGTCTGAAGAAAAAGATATTGAACGCGCATTACGACCGCTGAGTTTTGACGATTTTGCTGGGCAAGAAAAAATTTTAGAAAATTTAGATGTCTTTGTAAGAGCAGCTAATCAACGTAATGAAGCACTCGATCATACGTTGCTTCACGGTCCGCCAGGTTTAGGTAAAACCACCTTGGCACATATTCTCGCTAATGAATTGAACTCAAACATCAAAGTAACATCAGGTCCTGTGATTGACAAACCAGGCGATTTAGCTGGTTTGCTAACCAATCTTGAGCCACGTGATGTTTTATTTATAGACGAAATTCACCGATTGAGCTCAGTGATAGAAGAATATTTGTATTCGGCAATGGAAGATTACAAGATTGATATTATGATAGAAAGCGGTCCCAACGCCAGAAGCGTGCAAATTGATCTTAACCCGTTTACGTTAATCGGTGCTACCACACGCTCTGGATTGTTGACTTCACCGATGCGAGCCAGATTTGGAATTTCAAACCGTTTAGAATATTATTCCACAGAATTGTTGTCCGATATTATTCAGCGAAGTGCAGCTATTCTCAATGTGCCAATTTCTCTTGAAGCGACCATAGAAATTGCGGGAAGAAGTCGTGGCACACCACGTATTGCCAATGCTCTATTAAGACGGATACGAGATTTTGCCCAAATTAAAGGTTCAGGAAAAATTGATATTGAGATTGTAAGATATACTATAAAAGCATTGAATGTTGATGCTTATGGTTTAGATGAAATGGACAACAAAATTTTAACCACAATTATCGATAAGTTTAAAGGCGGTCCAGTGGGATTGTCAACTTTGGCTACAGCCGTTTCAGAAAATGCAGAAACCATAGAAGAAGTTTACGAACCTTTTTTGATTCAGAAAGGTTTTATTCATCGCACACCACGTGGAAGACAAGTGACTGAACTTGCATTTACTCATTTAGGAAGAATACCTTCAAAAGGCAATTCATTATTTTAAAATTTCATAAAATGAAATCGCTATTACAAGAGGCATACGGATTTATTTTTGAAGACGAACTCATTGAAGAAATCGATGAAGTTGGGATATATAAATCTTTCAAAAAAAATGATGTCATCATCGAAATAGGCGATTATCTCAAATCGATGCCATTGTTGATTTCTGGTGCTGTCAAAGTTTTAAGAGAAGACCAAGACGGCGACGAGCTATTGCTTTACTTTTTAGAACGCGGTGATACTTGTGCTATGACTTTAACCTCTTGCATTGGAAACACACAAAGTGAAATTCGTGCCATTGCAGAAAGCGATACACATTTACTGATGATTCCCGTGCAAAAAATGGAAGAATGGACTGCCAAATATAAGTCTTGGAGACATTTTGTTTTTGAAAGTTATCAAAGTCGTTTGAGCGAAATGTTAGATACTTTAGACACCATTGCGTTTTTAAAAATGGATGAACGCTTGATGAAATATTTAAGAGACAAAGCCAAAATCAATCAAAGCGAAACCTTAAAAATTACGCATCAACAAATCGCTTATGATTTGCACACCTCTCGTGTTGTGATATCAAGATTACTCAAGAAATTAGAAATTGATTCAAAAATTAAATTACATCGCAATTCTATTGAAGTCATCGACTTATGAAACCCAAAAGTTTAAAAGACATCGTGTTTGTAGGTCTGCAATTTATGTTGTTTATAGCTTTTGTAATCGATGTTGATTTGGGCGTTTTGCCTATTGATTTACCAAGTTTTTTCGATACTGCTTTATTAGGAATAGGATTGTCTATATTTATATTAAGTCTCGCAAAACTTGGTAGAAATTTGTCACCCTTTCCCAGTCCGAAGCCTCAATCAAAATTGGTAACAGATGGTATTTTTAAATATATTCGGCATCCCATCTATACAGCAATTATTGTGACAATGCTCGCTTGGAGTGTTTGGCAACAATCTTTATATCAGGTGCTAATCACTTTTTTGGTGTTGTTGCTATTCTATTTTAAATCTCAATATGAAGAACAACAGCTCATGCAAAAATTTTCAGACTACAAAGCTTATAAAAAATCTACTGGTCGATTTTTGCCAAAATTTAGGAACAAAATATGATATTAAAATTGTAGTTTAATCTCTGTTTAAATGGTTTTTAAAGTATAAAATATTGTTATTCAGAGTTTTATATTTTTACTTTTTCAAAAATATTTTTTATAGCAATTGAAGATATTATCATTTTTTTTATTTTCATTTGTATTAAATATTAAAACAAAAAAAGCATATACAAAACACATAAAATTAGGACATATAAAGCAAATTTTGTTTTTAGATTGATTTGTAGATATTCAGATTATTTTTAAAATAATTTTTTTAAATTCAAACAAACAAAATTGTTTTTTTTGGACAAAACCAAAAATGCTTTAATTTATAACTCTCACCTATCGGTATGGTATAATATAATGAAAAACAGATATATAGATTTAATAGATCAAACTTTTTATTTTCCACAAGAAGAATTTAAACTCGAAAAAGACCAACTTCGTTTTCATAACATTGATTTGATGAACCTTGTCAAAGACTACGGCACACCTTTAAAATTTACTTATTTACCCAAAATTTCAGAGAATATCAATCTGGCTAAATCTTGGTTTTCTTCAGCAATCAAAAAGCACAATTACAAAGGGCAATACCATTATAGCTATTGTACCAAAAGTTCACATTTTCAACACGTTTTACATGAAGCCTTGAAAAACGATATTCATATAGAAACTTCATCAGCGTTTGACATTGATATCGTAAACCAACTTATTAGAGATGGAAAAATAAATGATAAAACTTATGTGATATGTAATGGTTTTAAACGTGAACAATACATTGAAAATATAGCTAAGCTTTTGAATAATGGTCATTCTAACTGTATCCCAATAATTGATAATTATGAAGAAATAGGACTGTTAGACGAAAAGATAAATGACAACTACAAAATTGGTATTAGAATAGCTTCTGAAGAAGAACCTAAATTTGAATTTTACACCTCAAGATTAGGCATTGGCTATAAAAACATCATCCCTTTTTACAATAAGCAAATCAAAGACAACCATAGAGTTGAGCTTAAAATGTCGCATTTTTTCATCAATACAGGCATCCGTGATAATGCTTACTATTGGAACGAGTTGCTCAAGTGTATGCAAGTCTATATTCGACTCAAAAAAATATGCCCAACTTTAGAGAGTTTAAATATCGGTGGTGGTTTTCCTATAAAAAACTCTCTGGGTTTTGAATTTGATTACCAATATATTGTGGATGAAATTATCTTGCAAATCAAATTAGCCTGTGAAGCCGAAGATGTAGAGATGCCACATATTTTTACTGAATTTGGAAGTTTTACCGTCGGTGAAAGTGGTGGAGCAATTTATGAAGTGCTTTATCAAAAACAACAAAATGACCGTGAAAAATGGAATATGATCAATTCTTCATTTATTACTACATTACCCGATACTTGGGCTATTAACAAACGTTTTGTTATGTTGCCCATCAATAGGTGGAATGACGAATACGAACGCGTTTTACTCGGCGGTTTAACTTGTGATAGCGATGATTATTACAACAGCGAACAACATTTGAACGGCATCTATTTGCCGAAATTCAAAAAAGACAAACCTTTGTATATCGGATTTTTTAACACTGGTGCTTATCAAGAAACCATAGGTGGATTTGGGGGTTTGCAACACTGCCTTATTCCTTCGCCAAAACATATTTTAATTGACCGTGATAAAAACGGCAACTTGACCCAAAAACTATTTAGTGAACAACAAAAAAGCAAAGACTTACTCAAAATTCTAGGATACGATGATTAAAAAAAATTACGCAGGCATTCCCGACAAATATGCCCGCTTAGATAACTCAAAAATTGTGCTCATTCCCGTGCCTTATGACGGCACGAGCAGTTGGATAAAAGGTGCTGACAAAGGACCAAAAGCCTTTTTGCATGCTTCTGAAAACATGGAACTTTACGATATAGAAACTCAGAGCGAAGTTTATAAACAAGGCATTCATCTTACCGCTCCTATTACCGAAAACAGCTCACCCGAAAAATGGTAAACACGGTGCATAAGATTGTGAAAAACTACATTAAACAAGAGAAATTTGTTACCATTTTTGGTGGCGAACATTCCGTGAGTATTGGCAACATCAGAGCTTTTAATGAATGCTATGAAGATCTCACTGTGGTTCAAATTGATGCACACGCTGACTTGCGATCAAGCTACGAAGGCTCTGCTTACAATCATGCTTGTGCTGTTCACGAAGCCAGCAAAACCTGTAATCTTATCCAAGTTGGTATCCGTTCTATGGACGTGTCTGAACGTGAATATATGGACGACTACCAAACCTATTTTGCCCATGATTTGATTGTTGACGAAAACTGGATGGAAGACGCCGTAGGTCAAATGACACCAAATGTTTTTATCACTTTTGATTTAGACGCCCTTGACCCTTCAATTTTGCCTTCTACTGGAACACCCGAACCTGGCGGATTGTTGTGGTTTGAAACCTTAGAATTTTTAAAACTGATTTTTAAAAAGAAAAATGTTGTCGGTTTTGATATTATGGAATTATGCCCCAATGAAATTGACAAATCTTCTGATTTTTTAGCGACAAAATTGTATTACAAAATGTTGAGTTATAAATTTAAAACCCCAAACCAAGATGACGACGATGAATAAAGGCAAGATTTCACAATTTATAGAAAAATACTACTTACACTTTAACGCTGCCAGCTTAGTTGATGCAACTAAAGCTTATGAAAAACAGTTAGAAAACGGCTCAAAAATGTTGGTTTCGCTCGCTGGTGCCATGAGTACAGCAGAACTCGGAAAGATATTTGCCGAGATGATAAGACAAGACAAAGTGCATATCGTTTCCTGTACCGGTGCCAATTTGGAAGAAGACATCATGAATTTGGTGGCACATTCTCACTACAAACGCATTCCCGACTATCGCGATTTAACTCCACAACAAGAATGGGATTTGCTAGAAAAAGGTTTAAACCGTGTTACCGATACTTGTATTCCTGAAGATAAAGCCTTTAGAAGATTGCAAAAGCATATTTTTAAAATTTGGAAAGAGACTGAAGCCAATGGCGAGCGTTATTTTCCACATGAATTTATGTATAAAATGTTGCTATCTGGCGTTTTAGAGGAATATTATGAAATAGACCTCAAAGATTCTCGGATGTATGCTGAAAAAAACTTACCTATTGTAGTGCCAGGTTGGGAAGACAGCACCATGGGCAATATTTTTGCCTCTTATGTGATGAAAGGCGAATTGAAAGCCAGTACCATGAAAAGCGGTATAGAATACATGACTTTCTTAGCTGATTGGTACACCAAAAACACTGCAGAAGAAATCTCATCGGGCATTGGATTTTTTCAAATTGGAGGTGGCATTGCAGGTGATTTTCCTATATGTGTTGTCCCGATGTTATACCAAGATTTAGAACGCACCGACACTCCGTTTTGGAGTTATTTTTGTCAGATATCAGATTCTACCACCAGCTATGGTTCGTATTCTGGTGCCGTGCCTAACGAAAAAATCACTTGGGGAAAATTGGACATCAACACTCCAAAATTTATCATAGAAAGCGACGCGACTATTGTAGCACCATTGATTTTTGCTTATATTTTAGATATGTAAAGTTGTTTTGTTCACTTCATCATAAATATCCTAAAGTCTAAAAACCTTCTGCATTATTAACCCAAAAAAAAGCATAAAAGAATTCCAATCCCTAAAAGATTTCAAGCCTAACATCAGCTTATTTCAAACAAATTGTTGATTTTTGCAAATTGTTAATTAAATTCTTGAAATGGAAAACAAAAAAGTAGATATAAATACTGTTATTGGATATGTGTTGATTGCAGGTTTGTTGTTTTGGATGATTTATACACAACAGAGCAATCTATCTGAAAATCCACCAAAAGAAGATAATAAACAAACAGAAGTTGTCCAAGATAAACCTGAGCAAAACACCACTGAAGCTCAATCTTCAGAAAATCAAACTCCACAAACTCCACAAAACGATTCGATTAGAAATAGCCAACTTCAAACTTTAAAAGGCAGTTTTGACTATGCCAATATCAATGCAGAAGATAACCTAACAACACTCGAAAACGAAGTTATTCAGCTTAAAATTTCCAATAAAGGCGGACAAGTTGTGGAAGCTAAAATGAAACAATTTGATTCCTACAAAGGTGATCCGATTTATCTTTTAAAAAATGATAATGCCAAGTTCAATATTCAATTTCAAGATAAATCTGGCCGTTTAATCAATACTGCAGATTATTATTTCACGCCAAAATTGACTGAAACTGATAATGGTCAAAGGCTATCGATGAAGCTTAAAGTTTCTGAAGATCAATATCTAGAATATGTATATCAGATGAATCCAAACGATTATATGTTGGATTTTGATATTTATTCACAAGGTTTAAAAGAAGTCGTCAACACATCTCAAAACCCTCAAATCAATTGGTTTTTAAAAGCTTATCGCCATGCTAAGAGTATATCATATGAAAATCGTTACACAGAAATTGTTTACCAATACGATGGTGATAAAGATGATTATACCAGTCAGGGTGATGTTGCCGAAGAAGAAGAAAAGTTAGTCGATTGGATAGCTTATAAACAACACTTTTTTACAAGTATATTACTCAATGATCAGCCTTTTGAAAAGGTAAAAATGATTTCAAGAAACTTGGTTCAAGATGATGAAGTTGATACGCTCTATACCAAATCATTTGAATCTCAAATACCACTAAAATTCAAAAATGGTGAAATAGTAGAATCTATGAATTTTTACTATGGACCAGCCGATTATAAGGTTTTAAAAAAATACGATAGAAATTTAGATGAAATTGTGCCAACGGGTTGGGGAATTTTTGGCTGGATCAATGAAAATGTTTTTATTCCATTTTTTGAATTTCTTAGCAGTGTTTTGCCAAGTTATGGTTTAGCTATTATTTTAATGACTATTGTGGTTAGAATTGTTTTGTCGCCGTTGCTTTACAAATCTTATCTGTCTCAAGCCAAGATGAAAGTCTTACGACCAGAAATCAATGAAATTAACGAAAAATACAAAGATAATGCAATGAAGCGTCAGCAAGAAACTATGACTTTGTATAGCAAAACAGGTGTTAGTCCAATGAGTGGATGTTTGCCTGGATTGCTTCAAATTCCAGTATTTTATGCATTATTTCAGTTTTTTCCAAGTGCGTTTGTTCTAAGACAAAAAAGCTTTTTGTGGGCAGAAGATTTGTCTTCTTACGACTCTATAGCAAGTTTGCCATTTCATATTCCTTTTTATGGAGACCACGTGAGTTTGTTTCCTATTCTGGCTTCTATTGCTATATTTATTTATATGACGATGACTACGGGGCAAAATATGCAAACCTCTCAACCGGGAATGCCAAATATGAAAATCATTATGTATATTTCGCCTGTTGTGATGTTGATTTTCTTTAACAATTATGCGAGTGGATTATCACTGTATTATTTTATCTCAAACTTGATTACAATCGGAATTATGTTGGTGATTAAAAATTATATCATTGATGAAAATAGAATTCTTGCTAAAATTGAAGCCAATAAGAAAAAACCTAAAAAGAAAGGCAAATTTGCTCAAAGAATGCAAGATATGATGAAGCAAGCTGAAGAGCAAAAACGTTTAAAAAATAAAAAATAAAACTTATGCTAAATTTATATTCCGCACAGATTGAGCATTTGTCCATTCATCGTGTAGGAAACAAAAGTCGTAATGAAAACTATTTTCTATCAAAAGATCCTTTTACCATTGATGACGAATTGATGCCATTGCTGAAAGAGTATTTTTTTAAACCTTTTAGAGACAAAGAAGAAAATTACTATCAATTCAAGCACGAAACCGATTTAGAATTTCACGAGTTATATCAAATGATTCGTAAAGGCTTTAATAATCCTTCGGAACTTCATCAAATCTCAAAACATATTACCAAATATTTGTTTGAACAATCTAAACATCAGCACATCAAAAGTGGTGAAGTTTATGTGACTTATCTTGAAAATGTTTTAGTTGACAACCAAAAGGTAGAAGCTATCGGGATTTTTAAAAGTGAGCTTAAACACGATTTTTTACAATTTGACAATGATCAAGACAACCTAAAACCGAGATTAGAACAAGGTGTGCATCTCAACAAATTAGACAAAGGTGCTTTGATTTTAAATGTAGAAAAAGAAACAGGCTACAAAGTTTTATCAATAGATTCAAATAAATACGATACCAAATATTGGTTAGAAGAATTTCTCGGCATTGATTTTTTTGCTGATGAAAATTTTTATACCAAAAAGTATTTAAAATTTTGTGAGAATTTTGCCAAAGACGTTGTTAGACCTGCCGAAGATAAACAACAAGAAATGATGTTTATGAATAAAGCTGTCAATCATTTTGCCAGTAATGAGGACTTTGAAGAAACTAAATTTCTCAATGAAGTTTTAGACAATCCAGAATTGCACCCAGAGTTTAAAAACTACAAAACCGACAAAGCGACCAAATATAATATCGAAGATTTGTCGAGTTTTCCAATCTCTAATACAGCCGTAACTTCTGCACGTAAAAAGATGAAAAACGTGATTAATCTCGATACCAATGTGCAAATAAAAATGGACTTTGTCCATTCAGAAACCGCTGAAAAATACATTGAAAAAGGTTGGGATGAAGATAGACAGATGTATTATTATTTAGTTTATTTTAATAAAGAAGAACGCTAAGTTTCTTAATTTCAATTGGTTTTTATTATATTTGGATAAACTGACCAATTGATGAAAGTTATATCCTGTATTTGTTTTGTGTTGATTACTGCAGAAATAAGCTATGGACAAAGTGAATTTAATCATTCTGCAAAAGTTTATTTTTCTGAACAAATTGCTTTAAATATCAATGCTTATAAATATAAAATAGACAAAGCTGAAGCGACCAAAAACTACAGAAAAGTGGCTCAACTTTATAGAGAATTTATCAATCAAAAGTTAATTGGCTCATATCTTGATAATTTTAATGTTGACTGCTTTAATCGACGAAAAAACAACTTAGGCGATTTTGAAAAACCATTAGTCTTATTAACTTACGCAGATTGGGCTGGACCATTTGATGAACAAATTGAATTGTACAATAGTTATGCTGATGATTTGCATGATAAAATAGACTTTTTAGTTCTTATTTGGGGCGATAAAAAGAAAGCACGTCGATTGAAAAAAGCTTTTTACAGAAAAACAGAAATTTTGTACGTCAATGAATTGAGAAATAGAGATGAACACACTGTCAGAATGCTAAAACATGCCTTGGGAGTTCCTACTTTAATTGTAACCAATACTGAAAAAAAGATAATTGACATCATGAAACTTACACCAACTTTTCCTAACTTGTTTGAATATGATTTTGAAAAAAGATTTACTAAAGCTATACAAAAAATAGATTAACTTCAGCTTATAATCTCATAAATCATCAAGAAGTGAGACAAACTTCCCAACAACACAAACACATGCCAAATCACGTGATGATATTTAAGTTTATGCATTACATAAAATATAACCCCAAGGGTGTAAAATAAACCACCTAAGCCCAAAAACAATAAACTTAAAGCATCCATATTTTGGTAAAGTGTATCAATGTCAATCACGATCAACCAACCCATGGCCAAGTAGAGTAGAAGTGATATTTTTTCAAATTTTCCTGTAAAAAATAGTTTTAAAACCAAGCCCAAAAGGCTTAATCCCCAAACTATAGCTAAAATCAAATCACCATGGCTGTCTTTTAGTATTGTCATGCAAACAGGTGTGTAAGTGCCAGCAATGAGCATATAAATGCTAATATGATCAAACTTTCGTAAGAGTCTTTTGTAAGCTACATTTTTTACAGAATGGTAAAGAGTTGATGCGGAAAACAATACAATCAGACTTAACCCATAAATTAAAATGTAAATGAAATTAATTTTAGTTGAGTTGTAATTTAACAATAAAAAAGCTAACCCAATCAGGGATAAAATTATTCCAAAACCATGAGTTAAAGCATTGTAATATTCTTCTTTATTCGATTGGATTTTACTCAATTTTACGATTTATTCGGTTATGTTTTCTAAATGTAACAAAAATGTATAATCTCTAGCCACTTCTTTTAATCTATCAAATCTGCCCGATGCACCAGAGTGTCCAGCTTCCATGTTGGTGTAAAACCAAAGTAAGTTGTCATCGGTTTTGTAGTCTCTAAGTTTGGCTACCCATTTTGCAGGTTCCCAGTATTGCACTTGAGAATCGTGTAAACCTGTAGTAACAAACATATGAGGATAGTTTTGCTTTTCAACATTGTCATAAGGCGAATAAGATTTGATGTAGTCGTAATATATTTTATTATTCGGATTCCCCCATTCGTCGTATTCACTGGTTGTCAATGGAATACTTTCGTCTAACATGGTGGTTACCACATCCACAAATGGCACTTGAGCAACTATACCATTGTAAAGCTCGGGAGCCATGTTGGCAACTGCACCCATCAGCAAACCACCAGCTGAGCCACCCATAGCATACAAATGTTTTGGTGAAGTGTAATTTTCTGCAATTAAGAATTTTGAGACAGCTATAAAATCGGTGAATGTATTTCTTTTATTAAGCATTTTACCATTTTCATACCAATCTCTTCCAAAATATTCGTCGCCACGTATATGGGCTATTGCAAAAACAAAACCACGGTCAAGAAGTGAAAGCCTGCTGTAAGAAAAATAAGGATCAATTGTAGCACCATAACTTCCATAACCGTATTGTAATAACGGATTATTGCCGTCTCTTTTCAAACCCTTTTTATAAATTATAGAAATTGGAATACGTTCTCCATCTTCGGCTGTAGCAAATAAACGTTTGGTTTCATAATTGTTTTGATTAAAGTTTGGGTCTTGAACCGTTTTTTGTTTTAAAATTTTTAATTGTTTCTTGGTCATGTCATAGCTCATCACAGAAGAAGGAACATTCAGAGAAGTATAAGTAAATCGCAATTTATCGGTATCAAACTCAAGATTCACACTTGTGCCAACGGTATATGTTTCGCTGTCAAAGGGTATAAAATAATCTTTTTTGTTATCCCAAGATATGACATGGATTTTACTTAATCCATTATGGCGTTCAGTGGTAACAAGATAATTTTTAAAAATATCGATGTTTTCAAGCAAAACATTTTCGCGGTGAGGAATAACTTCTGTCCAGTTTTTTTCCGAAGTATTGTCAAGAGAAGTTTTCATCAATTTGAAGTTGGTTGCATCATTTTGATTGGTGAGAATATAAAATGAATCATTGTAATGAGCAATACTATATTCCAAGTTCCGCCGTCTTTGAGTGAAAGTTTTAAACTCTTTTTCGGGAGTGTTGGCATTTAAAATTTTATAATCATCTGAAGTTGTACTACTTGAACCTATAATGATGTATTGTTGAGATTTGCTTTTATAAACATAAGTATAAAAAGTTTCATCGGTTTCTTCATAAACCAATTCGTCATTTTCAGGATCAGTGCCTAAAATATGTTTATAAATTTGATAAGACCTCAAGGTTTCAGGATGCTGTCTTGTGTAGAATAATGTCTTATTATCATTTGCCCAAGCACTTCCACCTGTTGTATTTTTAATTGAAACAGGTAAAATTTCATCAGATTCTAAATTTTTGAAGTGAATGTTGTATAATCTTCTGCCAATGCTATCAACTGCAAATCTGCAATTTTATTATCAGGACTTATATTTAGATTAGAGAGATTATAATATGAATGTCCTTTTGCTAAATTATTGACATTAAAAAGCACTTCTTCCTTAGCATCTAAAGTCTCTTTTTTACGAGTATAAATCGGATAATTTTTGCCGGTTTTATATTTTGTGATATACCAATAGCCATTATACTTATAAGGCACGCTTTTGTCGTTTTCTTTAATGCGTGATTTTATTTCTTTGAACAGATTTTCTTCAAGCACTTTGGTTCCAGCAGATTTCTCTTTATAGTAAGCGTTTTCACTTTCCAAATAAGAAATCACTTTAGGATTGTTGCGTTGATTCATCCAATAATAGGGGTCAACACGTTTGTCGTTGTGTTTTTCTAAGACAGTATCAATTTTTTCAGCTTGTGGTGGAAGAGTTGATGTTTGCAATTTTTTATCATTTTTACAAGAACTTACAAAAATAAAACAACACAAGCACAAAAGGAATAGATTTTTCATAACATTATTTTGATACCGAATATACATAAAAGTTGATTAGATAGTTGAAAAAAACACATGCAGTTGAATTTAACTAACAAGTATTAGTTAAACTGATTATGGTCATATTTTGGGTTTAATGTCAATATTATTTTCGCGTTAAATTTTAAAATCATAAATCATGAAATCTTATTTTTTAGTAGTATTAGCTTTATTAACTTTTAGTGGAATTAACGCTCAAGACGATAGTTCAAAACCTGAAAAAGACTATAAATGGCAAGTCCGTTTAAGAGGTTTGGTTATTGCACCAAATGAGTCGGCTGATATAGGAATTATAGGTGGTGATGCTCAAATTTCAACATCTTATGTTCCTGAGTTAGATTTCACCTATTTCTTCACCAAAAACTTTGCGGCTGAGTTGATTCTATCTACTGCTGAACACGACGTCAATACTGTGGGTTCAGATATTTCAGCTATTGGCGGACCTACAAGTACAAATATTGATTTAGGAAGCGTGTGGCTTTTACCGCCAACACTTACGGCTCAATATCATTTGCACGTCAACGATGTCTTCAAACCTTATGTTGGTGCGGGTATCAATTACACCTTATTTTATAGTGAAGATGAAGGACCTGTAGTCAAAGGAATTGATTACGATGGAGCTGTAGGTTTTGCACTTCAAGGTGGTTTTGACTTGATGATAAGCGATCGTTTCTTTTTAAATATTGATTACAAAAAATTGTTTTTAAATACCGATGTTACTGTAGATGCATCAAATTTAGCTGACGGCTTAGAAATACCAGCCGATGTAGATATCGACCCTGATATTTTTGCTTTTGGTATAGGAATGAAATTTTAGTTTTTCATAAACTTTGTTTTCTTAAAAAGAGTTGGCAAAATGTCAACTCTTTTTTCATTTCGGCATTCTTTTACCTTCGCTTTTTTCACAATATATATTACATTTGTGGAATTAAAAATCAAATCACTTCATGAACGAAGAGGAAAACGATAAGCCTTTAGACCCATTAGAAAATTCTCAACAAGACGAGTTAGTTAAAGTAACTGGAATGTATGAGGATTGGTTTTTAGACTATGCCTCTTACGTGATTTTAGAACGAGCCGTTCCAGCCATTGAAGACGGATTTAAACCTGTTCAGCGTCGTATTCTTCATTCGATGAAAGATTTAGATGATGGTCGCTACACCAAAGTTGCCAATATTGTCGGTCACACTATGCAATATCATCCACATGGCGATGCGAGTATTGGTGATGCTATTGTTCAACTCGGTCAAAAAGATTTATTGATAGATACCCAAGGAAACTGGGGAAATATTCTTACTGGCGATAGTGCTGCCGCTTCTCGATATATCGAAGCCCGACTGTCTAAGTTTGCTTTAGATGTGGTGTTTAATCCTAAAACGACACAATGGCAAATTTCTTACGACGGACGCAAAAAAGAGCCTGTCCATTTACCAGTAAAGTTCCCTATGGTTTTGGCTCAAGGAGTTGAAGGTATTGCTGTTGGGCTTAGCACGCGTATTTTACCACATAATTTTAATGAATTAATCGACGCCTCAATCAAACACCTCAAAGGTGGTCGATTTAAATTGTATCCCGATTTTCCTTCTGCAGGAATTATGGATGTGACCGATTATAACGACGGTCTCCGAGGTGGAAAAGTCAGGATAAGAGCCAAAATCAATATCCGCGATAAAAAAACTTTAGAAATCACAGAAATCCCTTACGGTACGCATACCACTTCTCTGATAGATTCAATCTTAAAAGCTAACGAAAAAGGTAAAATTAAAGTCAAAAAAATTGAAGATAATACCTCGTCTCAAGTTGAAATATTAGTGCATTTGCCCACCAATATTTCTCCAGATAAAACCATTGACGCACTTTATGCTTTTACCAATTGCGAAGTCTCTATTTCACCTTTAAGCTGTGTGATTATTGAAGACAAACCACAATTTTTGCCAGTCAGTGAATTGTTGAGACAAAGCACTGACAAAACGGTTCATTTGCTCAAACGAGAATTAGAAATCAAACTCGGTGAACTTGAAGAACAATGGCATTTTGCATCATTAGAACGTATTTTTATAGAAAATCGTATCTATCGAGATATTGAAGAGGAAGAAACTTGGGATGGCGTCATTTCAGCCATTGACCAAGGTTTAAAACCGCATATCAAACACCTGAATCGGGCTGTTACCAAAGACGACCTTGTGCGTTTAACTGAAATTAAAATTAAACGCATTTCTAAGTTTGATTTAGATAAAGCCCAACAAAAAATTGAAGCCCTTGAAGGAGAAATAGAAACGGTAAAACATCATCTAAACAACCTTACCGATTATGCTATTGCACATTTTGAACGCCTTAAAAAAACCTATGGGAAAGGTCGTGAAAGACAAACTGAAATAAGACCTTTTGAAGATATTGAAGCTTCAAAAGTGGTCATCAGAAACACCAAACTTTACGTCAACAGAAAAGAAGGCTTTATCGGGACTTCATTGCGTAAAGACGAATATGTATTTGATTGTAGCGATATAGACGACATCATATGTTTTACTGAAGATGGCAGTATGATGGTAACCAAAGTAGATAAAAAAGTATTTGTTGGCAAAAACATCATTTATGTTGGGATTTTTAAGAAAAAAGACAACAGAACCATTTATAATTATATCTATAAAAATGGGAAGAACAATGTCAATTATATGAAACGTTTTGCGGTAACTTCTATTACAAGAGATCGCGTTTATAAATTAGCACAAGACGACAAAAAATCTAAAGTGCTTTATTTTTCTGCCAATCCCAATGGCGAAGCTGAAGTAGTAACCATTTATTTACGCCAGAAAAAAGGGATGAAAAAACTTAAGTTTGACTTAGATTTTTCTGATTTAGATATCAAAAGTAGAAGTGTGAAAGGTAATATTGTTACTAAACATCCTATCAAAAAAATTGAACTTAAAGAAGAAGGCGTTTCAACTTTAAAACCCCGAAAAATATGGTTCGACGAAACGGTTAGACGAATTAATGTTGATGAAAGAGGTGAATTGCTTGGTGAATTTAGAGGTGAAGATCGCATTTTAATTATTACTCAGTCTGGAAAATTAAAAACCATAAGACCAGAATTGACAACACATTTTGAAGACGATATTATTGTTTTAGAAAAATGGATTCCTAAAAAACCCATTTCGTTGGTTTATTGGGAAGGCGAAAAAGAACGCTTTTATGTCAAACGATTTTTGGTTGAAAACGAAGAAAAAGAAGAAACTATTATTACTGAACATCCCGATTCTCAATTAGAAATAGTGTCCACAGATTATATCCCAAGAATAGAAATAGAATATACCAAAGAACGCGGAAAAGACCGAAAACCCAATGAAGTTGTTAACTTACAAGAGTTTATAAGCATTAAAGGGATCAAAGCTATGGGCAATCAGCTAACCGCTGAAAAAGTCAATCAGATTGACTTGATAGATCCCATTCCTTTTGAACCCGAAGAATCTACACCTGCTGATGAAATTGATGTGGTTGATGAAGAACACATTTCTTCAGATAAAGATGATGATAATGATAAGCACCAATCATCAGATAACAGTCAACCTACTTTATTTTAAAACATGACAAAAACTCAAGTGATTGCAATAGACGGCTATTCATCTACAGGCAAAAGCACTGTAGCAAAACAGCTGGCACAACATTTAAAATTTGTATATGTCGATTCAGGTGCTATGTATAGAACAATTACTTTATTTGCTTTAGAAAATCATTGTTTTGAAAATGGCAAATTAAATGCTTCAAAATTGATGGCTCAATTAGATGATATAGATATCGATTTTAAGTTTGATAACAATTCTCAAAACAGTACGATTTTACTAAACCAAACTAATGTAGAAAAAAACATTCGCGGTATGCAAGTCTCCAACTACGTAAGCTATGTGGCTGAGCTACCAGAAGTTAGACAAAAATTGGTTGAATTACAACGAAAAATGTCTAAAGAACACAACCTTGTTATGGACGGTCGCGATATTGGTAGCGTGGTTTTTCCCGATGCAGATATTAAATTTTTTATGACTGCCAGTGCTGAAGAGCGTGCAAAACGTCGCTTTGATGAGCTTCAACAAAAAGGCGAACAAATTACTTTTGAGGAAGTTTATCAAAACATCCAAAAACGAGATCAAATTGATACCACGCGTCAGCATTCGCCACTTATTCAAGCTAAAGACGCTATAGTAATTGACAATACCAATTTGACAAAAGAAGAACAATTTGAGTTGATGTTATTAAAAATTAGTGAACGCATCAACCTTTAGTTAAACTATCTATTGTCATAAAATTTTAATTCTATAAGTTTAAAGTTTTGTCAATTAAAATAAACTTCATTGGTTTTTCGTATTTTTGAACTATAAGAAATATTTATGTTTAAAATTAAAACTTTCAAACTTCGTAAAAACGAACGCTATAATTACACGCCGAGATATTACAAAGGAAAAGATGAAGGCAATATCTACGATTTTGATTCGCGTTTTGCAAAGTTTAAAAACACACCAAATCAAATTGATTTTGGCTCGCATTGGGCTGAAGCTAGGAGAAACAGCCGTACGCGTGGTAACCGCAGTTTAAATAAACGCGTGTTATTGATTGCGACTATTCTTATTCTTATATTTTTGTGGATTATAGATTTTGACTTGTCTATTTTTACACAACAGCAATGAACGATAGCATAAAATTACTTCCAGATCACGTCGCTAACCAGATTGCAGCGGGTGAGTTGTGCAACGCCCAGCTTCAGTTGTTAAGGAATTATTAGAAAATGCTATTGATGCAGAATCTTCAAATATCACTTTAATTATTAAAGACTCTGGTAAAACTTTGATTCAAGTTATTGACGATGGCAAAGGTATGACTGCTACAGATGCTCGAATGGCTTTTGAACGACACGCAACTTCAAAAATTAGTTCCGCCGAAGATTTGTTTGATTTGCACACCAAAGGCTTTCGGGGTGAAGCTCTTGCCTCAATAGTCGCCGTAAGCCACGTTGAACTCAAAACCAAAAGAATAGAAGAGGAGACAGGCACACAAATAATAATTGAAGGCAGTGAAGTCAAAGCCCAAGATCCTTGTGTTTCGCCAACAGGCACATCAATTGCGGTTAAAAATTTATTTTATAATATCCCAGCTCGGCGCAATTTTTTAAAATCAGACCAAGTTGAGCAACGCCATATCATCGATGAATTTCAACGTGTGGCTTTAGCTCACCCAGATGTTGCTTTTAGACTTATTCATAATGGTAGTGAGTTGTTTCGTTTGTTAGATAGTAATTCTCGCCAACGGATTGTTGGAATTATGGGCAAAAAGATTAATGAAAACCTCGTACCGCTTCAAGAAGAAACCGATTTGCTAAAAATCAGCGGGTTTGTGACAAAACCTTCTTATGCTAAACGCAGTCGAGGTGAACAATTCTTTTTTGTGAACCAACGTTTTATCAAAAATTCTTATTTGCATCATGCTATTATTCAGGCTTTTGAAGGTTTATTGAAACCTAAAACCCATCCGTCTTATTTCATTTTTTTAGATATTGACCCCAAAAGCATCGATATTAATATTCATCCTACAAAAACTGAGATAAAGTTTGAAGATGAATATGGTATTTATGCCATTTTAAGAAGTGCGGTAAAACACAGTTTAGGACAATTTAATGTGGCACCTGTTTTAGATTTTGAGCACGATAAAAGTTTAGATACCGATTATCGCACCGAAAAATCCAATGCTAAATTGCCTAAAGTAGAAGTGGATAGAAATTTTAATCCTTTTCAAGACCAACCCAAATCACGTTTGAGGTCGCCACAACATCATCAGGGTTCAGATTCAACTTGGGAAACACTATATTCGGGGTTAACCGATGACGTTGAAACCTCAGAGGATTTTCAATTTGAAAGTAAAATACAATCTGAACAACTCTTTGATAATACAGATCAGCAACAGCATACATTTCAACTTATGCAAAAGTTTATTGTGTCTTCAGTTTCATCAAGGCTTATAATTGTAAATCAACATCGGGCTCATGAACGTATTTTATATGAGCAGTTTTTAAGTCAAATCACACATGAAGCTGGACACTCTCAACAATTGATGTTTCCATTGAGTTTAGAACTTTCGTTAGAAGAAGTGAATTTACTTGAATCTCTTAGTGAATCTTTAGAACTCACTGGGTTTATGTTTGATTTTTCAAAATCTGAACAAGGAGTCGTTAACATCAATGGCATTCCGAGTATGTTGATTGAATCTCAAATTTATGACGTGATAGACGAACTCATTGCCGATTTTAAAGCTGGTATTCCTGATTCGGGCTTTGACCGTAACAACCGTTTGTCTATGATTATGGCTAAAAACATGGCTATAGCCAATGGAAAACCTTTAAAAACAGAAGAACAACAAGATATTATAAGTGCCTTATTTTCTTGTAAAGAACCTTCTGTTTCTCCTACAAACCAACCTGTTTTTGTTCTTTTGAATGAAAACGCCATAGATAAAATATTTAGAACATGAACAGACTTACAGATACTGTTAAAACTATACTCATCGCTAATGTGATGTTTTTTTTAGGCTCGCAATTTATGGGTGATGTAGCTTATAAATTTTTTGCCCTTTGGTATCCAGAAAACCCCAATTTTGAATATTGGCAATTGGTAACGCATATGTTTATGCACGGAGGTGTGACACATATTTTTTTCAATATGTTTGCATTGTTTATTTTTGGTAGTGTTCTTGAAATGAATGTCGGTCAACAACGCTTTTTGTTTTTATATTTTTCAGCAGGTTTGGGTGCGACTGGACTTCAAATTTTGTTTAGTTATTTTGGATTTAGGGAAGCCTACCAATATTATATAGACGCTGGAATTACGCCTTCTCAAATACAATCTGTTTTAGATTCTGCTATTGAGACTGGTCAATACCGAACCTATGGAATTTCTAATGAAATAAGCAACCAACTTATTACTAATTACTCTGTACCTATGGTTGGTGCTTCTGGTGCTATCTTTGGAGTTTTGGCGACCTTTGCTGTGATTTATCCTAATATGCCTTTGTATATTATTTTTGTTCCTATTCCTATAAAAGCTAAGTATTTAATCGGAGGTTATTTTGCGTTGAATGTGATTTCAGCTGTGACAGGAAGTTCGTTGGCTGGTCCATCAAATACAGCCTATTGGGCTCATATTGGTGGTGCTGTTATTGGATTTATCACAATGTGGGTGTGGAAGAAAAATCAGTTTAATCAAAACCGATGGAATTGACATGACAACAAAAGAACAAATTATATACAAATACAAAACGGCTAACGTCTTAGAAAAACTTATTGGGCTAAATGTCATTATGTTTGTGTTGACTTATGTATTTAGAGCCTTGTTTTTCTTGATGGGCATAGAAACTAACCTGTTTTTAGAATGGTTAGTCTTTCCAAAAGATTTAGGGGATTTTGTTTTTAAGCCATGGTCTATTGTGACTTATGCGTTTTTACATGCTGGGTTTTTACATATCTTGTTTAATATGATTATTCTATACTTTGGTGGACAACAGTTTTTGACTTTTTATTCAGGTAAAAAGTTGCTCAACTATTATATTTTAGGGGCAATTTTTGGGGCTTTAATTTATATGTTGAGCTATAATTTGTTCCCAGCTTTTTCAGGTATTGGTAAGTCTTATTTAATTGGAGCTTCAGCGACCGTGATGGCAGTATTTATAGGTATATCCACAAAAGTGCCTAATTTAAGTGTAAGGCTTTTTTTAATAGGAAATATCAAACTCTGGTGGATTGCAGCGTTTTTTGTTTTAATGGACATTATTCAAATGCCGTTTGACAATCCTGGCGGTCATCTCGCTCATCTTGGCGGGGCTTTTATAGGCTATTTTTACACCAAACAATTAGACAACGGCAACGATATTGGAAAATGGATAGAAAATTTAATTACAGGTTTTCAGCAACTTTTTGGGTCGAAACCTAAGCGAAAGTCAAAAACAACAATGAAGACCGTTTACAAAAACAAAACCTATAAGAAAACTTCTAAAGCAGATCAAGATGACAAACAAAAACGCATTGATGAAATTTTAGACAAAATCAGTCAAAGTGGTTACGAAAGTCTGACCAAAGAAGAAAAGGATTTTCTGTTTAATGCAGGTAATGATATCTAAAGTTTAAGCATGAAAAAGCTGAGTTTTGGTTATAAAATATTGTATATCATAAATATTGTTTTTGCAATATTACTTGCTTTATCTTATCTCACAAGTTTTGTTTACTACACAGGATATTTTCGCTTCTATCACTTATGAATTTTAGTATTCCTGTGTTATGGATTATCAATTTTTGTTTTGTGTTGATCTGGTTACTCAAACTTAAAAAATACTTTTTATTATCATTTTTAGTAATTGTTTTAGGATGGTTCCACTTTCAAAAATTATTTGCGTTTTCACAAAAAAAATATGCTGATGATGAGCATTTGAAAGTTATGAGCTATAATGTGATGCAGTTCTATAGTAAAAACGATGCTAGATTGTCAACTTATGACCAAATTAAGGATTTTATCCGTAAAGAAAACCCTAGTATTTTATGCTTTCAGGAGTTTAAAAATACAAATCAACACAAATTCGAAAATTTCAAGTTTAGTTCATTTGATTCGACTAAAAACGGACTGCAATCGGCAATTTTTAGTCAACATAAAATTGTCAACCGCAAATATTTTGATTTTAAAAATTCAGGAAATTCTGCCGTATATGCCGACATACTTGTAAAAAAAGATACCATTAGGGTTTTTAGCACGCATTTTCAGTCGCTTAATCTAAAACCTGATATCAAAACGATACAAGAGGAACCCAAAGAAAAATTGATTAAAAGATTAGAAAAAGTATTTGAAAAACAAATGAATCAATTTGATCTAATCAAAGATGATATTGCTAATTCGCCTTATCCAGTTGTGTTTTGTGCAGATATGAATAATACGGCTTTGTCTTATTTATATAGACAGTTAACAGATTTAAAGCTGAAAGACAGTTTTTTAGAATCTGGCTAATATTATGGTAAGACTTTCAATTTTGGAGTTCTGCCACTTAGAATAGATATGATTTTAATCAGCGAAAGTTTAAACTCTTTGAATTTTAAAAATTATAAAGTCGATTATTCCGATCATTATCCAGTGATGACTGAAATACAACTTTATAATAATATGGGTTTTACCAAATTGTGGTTTTAAATCCTCTAAAGATTTTTCTTGTATGGTCATTTTGCATCATCCTTAGCGGATTTAAGAGTGAATTTTAAAAACATTTAGTCAATATTTCTTATCAAATCTGAAACAAAATAGCTCAAGGCTTTTCCAGTTGTTGAAGATGGTATTGCCTCACAAATGTGGATATATTTTAAGGGATCAGTTTTTAGCATTTTTATCATATTTCTGATTTCATCAATACTAAATCCGCTTGGCGTTTTTGCACTTGAATTGAAATTTTGAATGCTATCACAATCAATTTCTAACCCAAAATTATTCATCAAAAAGTTACAACCCGCTTTGAGTTTTGACAATTTTTCTAATTCATTGAGATGCAAGAGTTGGTCAAAACAACAATAATCAATTTGGTGTTTTTTATCAATATATTCAAAAATATACTCGGGTGTGTAATTTTTGTGGAGTCCAAAGATGTAATATTTATCTAAAAAGCCATTCTGAATCGCATACGAAAATCCATTACCCGAATGCCGATGTTTGCAATGTCTCAAATCGGTATGAGCATCAATATTTAATACATTTATGGGATTTTCTTCATTATACGAACAGGCTTTAATGATTCCATAAGCGTTGTTGTGTCCTCCGCCAATAACAATAGGTGTTTTTCCAAAAGATATAATTTGTTTAACTACTTCGTAAACTTGCTCGTCAATTTGCTCGACTAAATCGCTTAAAAACACGTGATAATCATTGTGATTTGGATCTAATTGATCAGCTTGATCTAATAAGTCTTCAAAATTCAAATGACCTAAAATCACGACGTTTTCAGCAGAATTAAACCGATTGTGTTGAATGTTTAAAAACGATTCTAAAAAAGCAGTCCAAGTTTTTGATGCACCAGCTTTACCGTGATTGGCTCTAACCCCAATATCTTCAGGCAAGCCTAAAATAACATAGTCTTGTGTTTGGTTTTCTAAATCATTGATGTCTTCTAAAAGTTCTAAATGTTCACCCAATTTGGTTTCGCCGTGACGAGGTTTGACATATGTTTCAATTTGCGATTTATCTAAATATCTTAATCTATTCATAATCAAATTTTTTGACCGTTAATCCAAACTTGTTCAATATGGTTTTCTCCAAATGAATAAGGTATAAAATTATAACTGTTGATGGGTTTTGTGATGATGAAATTGGCTTTTTTTCCGATAGTAATACTGCCTAAAGATGCAGACATTTCTACCGTTGCTGTCGCGTTTAATGTGGTCGCATTGATGGCTTCTTCAGGTAGCATATTCATTTTGATACAAGCCAAAGCCACTACAAAATTCATATTGCCACTCGGTGCACTTCCAGGATTAAAATCGCTAGCCAGAGCCAAAGGCAAATCACTATCAATGATTTGTCTCGCAGGCGTGTAAGGAATACCGAGAAAAAAGGAACAACCTGGCAAGGCTACTGGCAAAGTTTGAGAGTTTTGTAGAGCTTTAATGTCGTCTTTGGTTAATTCTTCTAAATGATCAACGCTCAAAGCGTCAAATTCTACCGCTTTTTGCATACGCCAAAAGCATTAAATTGATTGACGTGAATTTTGGCTTGGAGTCCAAATTCTTTTGCCGCTTTGAGAATTCTTTCTGTGTCAACTAAATCAAAATAGCCTTTTTCGCAAAACACATCTACATAATCGGCTAAATTCTGCTTGGCGACTTCTGGTAGTGTTTTATGGATAATGCCATCTATATAAGCTGTTTTATTGTCTTTAAATTCTAAAGGCAAAGCGTGAGCCGCAAGATAAGTTACCTTGATTGGAATAGGCGAGTGGCGTTTTAACTTTTGAATCACTTTCAGCATCTTGATTTCAGCATCGTGTTTTAAACCATAACCACTTTTGATTTCAATGGCTCCTGGTTCGAGCTTTATTAAGTTTTGCAAACGTGCAAAAGCCTGTTGAAACAAATCTTCTTCTGATGTGTTTTGAAGTTTGTTTGCCGAATTGAGAATGCCACCACCTTTATTGGCAATTTCTTGATAACTTAAACCTTGAATGCGATCTTTAAATTCGCTTTCTCGGGTGCCAGCATAAACCAAATGCGTATGAGAATCTACCCAAGTCGGAAGAATGATTTGTCCTGAAACATCGATGCATCTGTCAGATTTGTTAGCTTTAAACTCAGACATCAATCCATAATCAGTGATGTGTTCATTTTCAATACTCAGATAAGCATTTTCGAGTTGTGGCAAATAAGACATAGCTTTACCTGAAGTCAAATTATCATTAGGTTTTCTTATTTGAAGTAGGTTTTTAATATGCGTAAAATGTGTTTTCATAAGGCTAAAGATATAAATTATTGTTAATCTTAAATCATTATGAGGTTGACATTTTTTGTTGAGTTAAAAACACACTAAATTTACTACAAATAAATCTAATGATAAATGAAAACTAATCAAGGCTTAAACACTATTTGTGTTCACGAAGGCGATGTTGAAGACCAAACCTATAAAGGTGCAATTTCGCCGATTTATCCAGCAACAGCTTATGCTTATCAAGGTCAAGAAGATTCAGCTTATCCACGTTATTTTAACACGCCAAATCAGGCTAACTTAGCTAAAAAAATAGCGAGACTTGAACATGCGGAATTGGGTTTGATTTTTGGCAGCGGAATGGCGACGATTAGTTCGGCGATGCTGAGTGTTTTAAAGTCAGGAGATCACGTGATTGTTCAAAATCAAATTTATGGTGGCACGCGTAATTTTATCAAAAAAGAATTAGAAAATTATAGTGTGAAATATGATTTTGTGGATTTGAATGATGAAAAAGCAGTTGAAGCATTAATCCAACCCAATACAAAATTGATTTATCTTGAAACTCCATCCAATCCTTTAATGGAGTTGGTTGATTTAAAAAAGATTGCTCAAATAGCAAAAGCACACAATTTGATAACGATGGCAGATAATACATTTGCTACGCCTATTAACCAAACACCAATTGATTTTGGAATTGATATCGTTGTGCATTCTGCAACTAAATATCTCGGTGGTCATAGTGATATTACCGCTGGAGCTGTGGCAACCTCAAAGACTTTGATTGAACCGATTTTGCACAAAGCACAGAACTTTGGCGGAAGCCTTTCAGACCAAACTACATGGCTACTTGAGCGCAGTATGAAAACTTTAAACTTAAGGATTCAGCGACAAAACAAAAATGCGACTGAATTAGCCAACTTTCTATATCATCGTGATTGGATAGAGCAGGTGTTTTATCCAGGTTTAGAAACGCATTCTCAATTTGATTTAGCTCAATCTCAAATGTCAGGATTTGGCGGAATGTTATCTTTTAAGCTTATCAAAGAAATTTCAACCACTGCATTTTTAAAAGAACTTAAACTCGTGAAAGATGTTTTAAGCCTTGGCGGTGTTGAAACCACAATTTTATCACCTGCCAAAACCTCTCATAGCTTGCTGTCAGACGAAGAAAGACAAGCACAAGGCATTAATAACCAAGTCTTAAGACTGTCTTGTGGTATTGAAAATGTAGAAGATATTATTGATGATTTTAACCATAGTTTGAAGCATAATTTAACATAAAACGTATTATTATAAAAATTATCACACGTGTAATAGAGTAAATTTTTATCTTTGTTTTATTAAAAAACTTAAATACTCAAAAAATGAATACAAAACTCACTTTGACAATAGAGCAAGAAACCATACAAAAGGCTAAAAAATACGCCAAAGATAAAAACAGAAGCTTATCCAATATTATTGAAAATTATTTGAAAATTTTAACTAAAGAAAAAATAAAAGAACCAAAAAAAATAAACCCAGTTGTAAAATCTTTAAAGGGCTCTTTTAAGATACCTAAAAATATGGATTATAAAAAAGAACTCAGAAACCGATTAGAAAAAAAATATTTATAATGGATAACGTATTAATCGATACCGATGTCATTTTAGATTTATTTTTTGATCGCGAACCTTTTGCCGAACATGCTGTTGAAGTTTTTAATCGATGCGAAGAAAAACAAATAAATGGATTTACAACTCCAGTCATCATATGCAACGTCTATTATTTATTAAGTAAAACAGCAAAACATCAGTTGATTATAGAAAAAATCAAACAACTTTTAAACATCATTGAAATCACAGAAATGGGTAAAGAAGTAGTTTTAAATGCTTTAAATTCAGAATTTAAGGATTTTGAAGATGCTGTGCAAAATTTTTCTGCCATTCAAAATGAAAAAATAAATATCATTTTAACCAGAAATATAAGAGACTTTAAGAAAAGTAAATTAGCAGTTTTGACACCAGAAACCTATTTAAGAGCTAAATCCAGTGTCTAAAAATGATCAGGTTTTATCGTTTAGTTTAAGGGAATGAAGTCAGTATTATTATAAATAACTCAGTAATAAATTTATCATTTCTTAATTCCTGAATTTTAAAAATAGCTTAAATCTATTATAATAAAATTAAATGATAGTTTTTGTTTATAACAATATAAAAAAAGACAACTTGAATTTTACAAATAAGCTGAGTTAATCGCTTATTTTTGTATCAGAATATTAACCTTAAAAACCTAATAATTATGTCAATCGTAGGAAAAAAATTTCCAGATTTAAAAGTAAAAGCCATGAATGATCTTGGCGACACTATTGAAATTAATGTGCTTGAAGAAGCCGTTAAAAACAACAAAAAAGTAGTCTTATTTTGGTATCCAAAGGACTTTACTTATGTATGTCCTACAGAATTACATGCTTTTCAAGAAGCATTGCCAGAATTTGAAAAAAGAAACACTATCGTAATCGGTGCATCATGTGACACAGCTGAAGTTCATTTTGCTTGGCTAAACACCTCAAAAGATGACAGCGGAATAGAAGGCGTGTCTTATCCTATTCTTGCTGATTCTAACAGAAATTTAAGCGACCGTTTAGGTATTTTGGATATCACCAATGAGCGTTATGACGAAGAAACAGGCGATGTTACTGTAGATGGCGACAATGTTGCATACAGAGCAACATACCTTATTGATGAAGAAGGCACCGTTTTTCACGAAGGCGTGAACCACATGCCACTTGGACGTAACGTATCAGAATTTTTAAGAATGATTGATGCTTATACACACGTTCAAAAACACGGAGAAGTTTGCCCAGCCAACTGGGAAGAAGGTAAAGAAGCTATGAAGCCCAGTAGAGAAGGTACGGCTTCATACTTATCTAAAAACTAAGAATTTTAGTAAATCTGAATACAAGTCAGGATTCAGTTTCTGACTTGTATTTTTAAAAAATCAAAAAATTATGTATAAAGAATTAGAACAAGATAATCTTGCAGAAGAATTAAATGACAATGAAACTGTTGTTGTTCAATACGCTGCAACTTGGTGTGGAAACTGCAGATTGATGAAGCCGAAATTTAAAAAATTAGCCTCAGAAAATGAAGACATTCCATTCATTTTAGTTGATGCTGAAAAATTTCCAGAATCAAGAAAGCTTGCTAATGTCAATAATTTACCAACATTTGCAACATTTAAGCATGGTAAATTTGTCAATCAAGTGCAGACCAATAAATTTGAATCTTTAAAAGACTTAGTCAATGAAGTTACCAATAATTAAACATTTACAGAAAAACAACTCTGTTGAAAAACTCCAGCATACTATGGATGTCTTAGAATCGTTTACAGAACACCGTTCTGTTAAAGAAGAAGAAATGGATGTTGTAGGCGAGTTGATTACCAATATTGCTGGTGCTATTGAAATGGACAAACTTGTTCAAAGTGGAATGTCTGAAAAAGATCTGACCAACGCCTTTTCAAAACGAGTTCTCGGCTCTATTGATCAGTAATTCAGGTTATTGCAATTAGCAATTAACTTTTAGAAATAACGGATTAGGCGAAAAGACTTTGTCATTATGATAAAGTCTTTCTCTTTTTATCAAATTATAACTTTCATAGGTAAAGTAAATCTTAATCTAACATCCTTTTTCTTAGAAGTATGGCTAAATTTGCAATTCTAAAATAATCTATAATGAAAAGTATGCATGCGGTAGATATCGATTTAGTTGAAATGACGCTTGATATCATGAAATATGCCGTTAATAGAATATCAAATACCAATCCCGAATTAGGCTCACCCAAAAAAGAAGAACTGCTCGACAAACTTGTCGGTAAGACCATTACCGAAGATGGTATTGGTGGAGAAAAAGCTTTTCAATTGTTTAAAGATATTTTGGTCAAAGCTACAGTTCCAGTCGATCATCCAAGGCATTTGGCTTTTGTGCCAGCAGCACCAACTCGGGCCGCTATTTTATTTGATTTGGTCACCTCGGCTTCAAGCATCCATGGTGCATATTGGATGACTGGTGCAGGCGGTATTTATTGCGAAAATCAAGCTATGAAATGGTTAGTTTCACTTACAGGTTTGCCCGATACATCTTTTGGCGTTTTTACAAGTGGTGGTATCTTTGCTAATCTATCTGCTATGATTGTCGCTCGAGAATATTGGAGAAGTTTAAACGAGAATAACAAAGCTTATAAAGCACTGCTGATTACATCATCAGGAGCACATTCTTCCATTAAATCTATGGCTAATGTTATAGACGCTGATATCATCATAGTTGATGACGATGAAGACGGCAGACTTTCAGGTGATTTGTTAAATAAAAAAATTAAGAGTTTAAGTCAAATAGATCGCAAACGTTTATTTGCAGTTATTGCAACTGGAGGTACAACCAATGCAGGAATTATAGATGAACTCGATACCATTGCAGAGGTTTGCGAAAAAGAAAATTTATGGTTTCACGTCGATGCGGCATATGGTGGTGGAGCTTTGGCGGCATCGTCTGTTCGTCATTTGTTTAATGGGATAGAAAAAGCAGACAGTATCACTATTGATCCTCATAAGTGGTTGTTTTCACCTTATGATTGTGGAGCTGTAATTTATAAAAACTTAGAACACGCTAAAAATGCACATTCTCAAAAAGGTGCCTATCTTGATATTTTTAAAGATGAAGGCGCTCAAGGTTTTAATCCTGCTGACTATCAAATTCAGTTGACGCGAAGACTTCGTGGTTTGCCACTTTGGTTTTCATTAGCCACTCATGGCACAAAACGATATCAAGCGACTATCGAAAGAGGTTTAGAGTTGGCTCAATTTGCGACCAAAACCATTGATGATATGTCTCATGTCAATTTGGTAAGACCACCAGGTTTGTCTTGTGTCTTGTTTGAACGAAAAAATTGGTCAGACGAAGATTATAAAAACTGGACTTATACCAATCAAAAAAAAGGCTTTGCACTCGTAACACCAACTAAATGGACAATCAATGCACAAAGCCAAACTGTTTCAAGGTTTTGTTTTATCAATCCTGACACTACCGAAGATGATGTGGTTAAGATTTTAGAAACGATGAAATAATTTTTTTTTAAAAAATCAATTATCAACCCGTTCCCAGACTTTATCGTCGTTGAGTTTAAAGCTTCCTTTATGTTTAAACGAACATTCGTCGGGTTGGATGATAGATAAAAAACTTTGATTATTGTCTTTGACATAAAGATGATAAACTTGACCTACAATAGGTTCAAAACTGAACTCTGCGTTGTAAATTAGCTTATTGTATTCATATTGTTGCATCAAATCTTCATAAGCCGATTTGAGTTTGTCATATTTCGTTTTGATTTGATGGTTAGCTTTATGAATATTGGTTTTTTTCCAACCTGTCAAATCATTTGATGTGATTTTTGGAGCTGAGGCATTGGTGGCATAAGGTAATAAACCAGCATCGTATTTATCTTTTTCTTCATTATAAACAACTTGATCTGGTTTTTTGTCAGGCATAATTTTTATATCAAATTTAAAACAATAGTTATTAAAGATGTTATAGATATGATATCGAATATTATTTCATTCAAAATGGTATAATATAGAATTTTAATGTTTTTAGTGATTACAGAGTTGGTTTTATAGTTTTAATTAGCAACCTCACTTATAAATTTAATTCTGTATAATCTCATTTCATCTTCTTCATATTCACCATCAAATTCTTCAATAGCATCATTAATACTATCGGTTTCGGCTTCTAAGAAATATTCATGGATTTCTTCTTGTTGATCTTCATCAAGTATTTCATCAATCCAGTAAGATATGTTAAGTTTAGTACCGCTATAGACAATGGCTTCCATCTCTTTAATCAACTCATTCATTTCCATACCTTTTGAACTTGCAATATCGACTAATGGTAGTTTGCGATCTACATTTTGAATGATATAAAGTTTGTTTGCACTATTGGCTCCAGTAGATTTAACCACCAAATCATCGGGTCTTATAATGTCATTATCTTCAACATATCTTTGGATTAAGTCTATAAATTTTCGTCCAAATTTTCTGGCTTTACTTTCACCTACACCATGTATATAACTCAGTTCTTCCAGATTGATAGGATATTTTAAAGCCATGTCCTCTAAAGATGGATCTTGAAAAATCACAAATGGTGGAACATCTTTTTGCTTAGCTACTTTTTTTCGTAAATCTTTGAGCATTTTGAGCAATTTTGGGTCACTTCCACCACTAATGTTGGTATTTACTGCAGATTTGTCATCAGAATAATCGTGGTCTTCAGCCATCATAAATGACTCTGGTTGCTTTAAGAATGCTTCGCCTTTTTCTGTTAATTTGATAACGCCGTAACTTTCAATTTCTTTATGTAAGTAGCCATTAACAAGCACTTGCCTAATCAATGCTTTCCAAAATTCTTTTGATTTGTCTTTCCCTTGACCAAATATATCAGTTTCATCAGTTTTGTGAGATTTAATGAGAGCGTTTGATTCGCCTGATAGTATATTCACTAATTCTTTCATTTTATAAAGCTGTCCTGTTTCTTTGACGGTTTTAATTAACAAGGCAACTTCGTCTTTAGCTTCAATCGTTTTTTTAGGATATCTTACATTATCATCCATATCACCGCCTTCACCTGTTTCATTATCAAATTCTTCTCCAAAATAGTGCAAAATAAACTTACGCCTAGATATGGGTGATTCTGCAAAAGCAACGACATCTTGAAGTAAAGCATAGCCTATTTCTTGCTCGGCTAAAGGCTTATTGCTCATAAATTTTTCAAGCTTTTCAATGTCTTTATAACTGTAGTATGCTAAACAATGACCTTCGCCGCCATCACGACCAGCACGACCCGTTTCTTGATAATAACTTTCTATACTTTTAGGAATATCGTTGTGAATCACAAAACGCACATCAGGCTTATCAATACCCATACCAAACGCAATAGTGGCAACAACCACATCAATGTCTTCCATTAGAAACATATCTTGGTGTTTAGATCGTGTTTTGGCGTCAAGTCCAGCATGATAAGGTACAGCTTTCACGCCATTGACTTGCAAAGTTTGAGCCAATTGACTGACACGTTTTCGGCTTAAACAATATATTATTCCACTTTTACCTTCATTTTGTTTGACAAATTTAATGATATCGCTATCGACATTTGCGGTTTTGTGTCTGATTTCATAATATAGATTTGGTCTATTAAACGATGCTTTAAACACATTGGCATCTGTCATTCTTAAGTTTTTAAGAATATCTTCTTGAACTTTTGGTGTTGCAGTTGCCGTTAAACCTATGATCGTTATATCATCACCAATACGATTTAATATTTTCTTGATATTTCTGTATTCTGGTCTAAAATCATGACCCCATTCCGAAATACAATGAGCTTCATCAATTGCTAAGAATGAAATTTTTTGAGTTTTCAAAAAATCGACATATTCATCTTTGGTTAAAGACTCAGGTGCGACATATAGCAATTTAGTATGTCCATCAGAAATATCTTGTTTGACTTGCCGGATTTGTGTTTTATTCAAAGATGAATTTAATACATGAGCAACGCTTTCGTTTTCAGAAAGACTTCTCAAAGTATCGACTTGATTTTTCATCAAGGCTATCAACGGTGATATCACTATAGCTGTGCCTTCAGAGATTAGTGCTGGCAATTGATAGCACAGAGATTTGCCACCACCTGTAGGCATAATAACAAATGTGTTTTGATTGTTTAGTATGCTTTTTATAACGCCTTCTTGAAGACCTTTAAATTCTGAAAAACCAAATATTTTTTTTAATTGTTGATGTAATTCTTTTGACTCCAATTTATTTTTGTTTTACTTACATTTGCAAACCTAAATATACGCAATATTTTAAAGTCTGCAAGTCAATTATAAAATTATGGATTTTTCTCAAATAAAAAATTTCGCAACCGACAGCATCAAAATGCAGGCAGAAGCTATTGATAACTTAAACCATTATATTGATAAGGACTTTGAAGAAGTTGTCAAGCTTATAATAAAATCTAAAGGACGTGTTGTTATTACTGGTATTGGCAAGAGTGCCATCATTGCACAAAAGATTGTTGCTACAATGAACTCAACTGGCACGCCCGCTGTTTTTATGCATCTTGCTGATGCTATTCACGGTGACTTAGGGACTATTTTAAAAAATGATATTGTGATTTGCATTTCAAAAAGTGGTAACACGCCAGAGATAAAAGTGCTTGTTCCTTTAATTAAAAATTTTAAAAATAAATTAATAGGCTTAACTGGAAATTCAAATTCTTATCTAGCACAACATTCTGATTATACTCTACTCACTCCTGTAAAACAAGAAGCTTGCCCCAACAATTTAGCACCGACTACAAGCACAACTGCTCAATTGGTGATGGGTGATGCTTTAGCGGTAACTTTAGTTATGCTTAAAGGTTTCTCAAAAAAAGATTTTGCAAAATATCATCCTGGTGGTGCTTTGGGTAAAGCTTTATATCTCAGAGTGAGCGATATTACAGAAGATAATCTAAAACCACAAGTACAACCTGATACGCTGATGAAAGATGTAATCATTGAAATTTCTAAAAATATGCTTGGTGTAACGCCTGTATTGGATAAAGGAAAAATCGTTGGCATTATTACTGATGGAGATTTAAGGCGTATGCTTGCTGATCATGATGATATAAAACACTTGAAAGCTGAAGATATTATGAGTCAAAACCCTAAAACAATTAAAAATGATGCAATGGCTATAGATGCTCTTGAGGTTTTAGAAAACAACAATATCACACAACTTATTGCAGAACAAAACGGTGAATATAAAGGCATTGTACATTTACACAATTTAATTAAAGAAGGCATTATTTAATGGCAAAATCAATAAATAAAAATGAGATGTCTTTTTTAGACCATCTTGAAGACTTAAGATGGCATATCATAAGAGCATTATTAGCAGTTGTGATTTGTGCTATTGTTGCTTTTATGTTTAAAGGTTTTATTTTTGATGTTATTTTATTAGGACCTAAACATTCTACTTTTCCTACTTATGAAATTTTGTGCAACCTCTCAAAAAAAATAGCCTTAGACCAAAGTTTTTGTTTTGAAGAATTACCTTTTAGAATACAAAGTAGAAAAGTAGCGGCACAATTTAGTGCACATATGTGGACATCAATAACGGCGGGTTTTATTGTGGCATTTCCTTATATTATTTATCAACTTTGGTCTTTCATTTCTCCAGGTCTATACACCAAAGAAAAGCAAAGTGCCAAATGGTTTATATTTATTACTTCGTTTTTGTTTTTCTTAGGGGTTTTATTTGGTTATTATGTCATTTCTCCTTTATCTATTCGCTTTTTAGGAAGTTATCAAGTAAGTTCAGAAGTTTTTAACGACTTTGATTTAGATAGTTATATCGGATTAGTAAAAACATCGGCTTTAGCTTCGGGACTTATGTTTGAACTACCTATAATTATTTATTTTTTAGCCAAATGGGGCTTGGTAACCCCCGATTTTTTAAAAACAAATAGAAAATATGCTTTGGTACTTATATTAATAGTTTCAGCTATCATTACGCCACCAGACATTGCTAGTCAATTTATTGTCTCTATACCTGTTGTAGTTTTGTATGAAATTAGTATTATAATTACAAAATTTATTTATAAAAAAGAACTTAAAAAAGAGATAAAATGATAGATAAAGTTGACGAATTTGAAGCCTATAGGGCAAAAATGAATAACAAGCTCATCAAAGAGAATAACAAAGTCATCAAACGAATTTTTAATTTAGATACAAATTCATTTGCTGAAGGAAGTTTAGACAAAAAAACTAAAGAACTCTTAGGATTAGTCGCCTCATTAGTGTTGAGATGTGACGACTGCGTAAAATATCATTTAGAATCTTCCTACAAATCAGGTTGGAGTCGTAGCCAAGTAATGGAAGCTCTAAGCATCAGTACCTTGGTTGGCGGAACAATTGTTATTCCTCATCTAAGAAGAGCTCACGAATTTTGGGAAGCCATTGAAGAAAAATATCAAAATCAATAAATTATGAAATCATTAATCAAAGCTTTTATCAGACTGGTGGCGTATGCCGCATTATTTTTTTTGTGCACACTACCTATTGAAGCAGATTTTTCAATAGGGCAATCCAACGAATCGAATGCCATTGAATTTGCTCAGGAAAGTATATTGTTCATCACTGTTTTAATTGGCTTTATATCCTTAGCTTATACTTCAAAATATAAAGTTTTTATGGCTGTTTTAAGTTTGTTTATAAGCTTGCATTTAATTCGTGAATTTGACGCTTGGTTTGATGCTCAATTTCCAAGTTTAGGTTGGTTTCCTTTTGTTGTGATATTAGGTGTGATTATGCTGATTATTCTTATTAAAAATTTTAAATCTTTTGCAAATCAAATGAAATCACTCAGCAACACTCTTGGTTTTGGAATACTGTTGATTTCGCTTGCTAATCTTCATGTTTTTACTCGACTTTATGGTAAACCATCTAATTGGGACAGCATTATGGGAAATAATTATTTGTACAGTGTAGAACGTGCTTCGGAAGAAAGTGTTGAGTTAATCGCCTATATGATGATTCTTATTGCTGTTGTTGAATTATTTATATTTGTAAAGCAAGATAAAATTTCCAATTGATGACAGAATCTAAAACAATAAAACTTCGTGCAGAAAAACTTATTAAAACCTACAGTGGCAAACGCGTTGTAAAGGAAGTGTCTCTTGAAGTTAATCAAGGTGAAATTGTTGGTTTACTCGGACCTAATGGAGCAGGAAAAACCACGACGTTTTATATGATAGTTGGTATCATAAAACCCAATAGCGGTCAAATATTTCTTGAAGGTCAAAATATCACCAAATTTCCTATGTATAAAAGAGCTCAAAACGGTATTGGCTATTTAGCCCAAGAAGCTTCTGTGTTTAGAAAACTCAGCGTAGAAGACAATATTAAAAGTGTCTTAGAATTAAAAAAACTCAACAAAAAAGAACGCAACGAAAAAACTGAAAAACTCCTTGAAGAGTTTGGCTTAACGCACATCAGAAAAAACCGTGGCGACTTATTGTCTGGTGGAGAACGACGACGAACAGAAATTGCTCGAGCATTGGCAACAGACCCAAATTTTATCTTACTCGACGAACCCTTTGCTGGTGTTGACCCTATTGCAGTTGAAGATATTCAAAAAATTGTGGCTCAACTTAAACATCGCAATATCGGGATTTTAATTACTGACCACAATGTTCAAGAAACTCTTGCCATTACTGATAGAACTTATTTGATGTTTCAAGGAGGCATCTTAAAACACGGTAAACCCGAAGAATTGGCTGAAGATGAAATGGTCAGAAAAGTCTATCTTGGTCAGAATTTTGAATTGCGAAAGAAGAAACTTTTTGACTAAGTTTTATGCTTCTTTTTCTCAGCGACTGGAAATAAAATATTATTTAAAATTAATCTGTAACCAGGAGAATTTGGATGCAATTCTAATTCTGTCTTAGGGTCGCCAACGCGGTGTTGGTAGTCTTCAGGATCGTGACCTCCGTAGAATGTAAAAAAGCCTTTGCCTTTAATCCCGTGAATATATTTGGCTTCTCCGTTGAGTTTGGTTTCGCCTAAAACCAACACATTTGATTTAACTTGTGAAGCATCAAAAGCTGTGGTTTGCCCCATAAAACCTTTCACAATAGCGGTATGGTTTTGGCAGAGCATCGTTGGTATAGGATCCCATTTGGCTGAAAAATCCATCAGAGTAAAATAGTCTTGTTCTTTTGGTACACGTCGTTTTCTCGTCATATCAATACTTGAAAACTCATAAACCATGGGGTTTTTTTCTAAGGTATAATTTTTAAAAGCAAAGGTTTTTTGATAGTCAATTTTATTTTGATATCCTGGCTCACTTGGGTCGCCATCAAACATAGATTCGCATATATCTACGCCTTCAGCTGATAGGGCTATATCAAAACTATCTGTAGCACTGCACATGGCAAACATAAATCCGCCACCAATGACATAATCTCTAATTTTTTTGGCTACCGCTAATTTTTCTTGAGAAACTTTATCATAACCTAAAGATTTAGCTAATTCTTCGGCTTCTTTCTTTTCTTCAATATACCAAGGTGCCGCACGATATGCTCTGTAAAATTTACCGTATTGCCCAGTAAAATCTTCGTGATGCAAATGTAGCCAATCATAAAGCAAAAGTTCATCATCTAAAACTTCCTTATCATAAACCGTTTGATAAGGAATTTCTGCATAAGTTAAAACTAAGGTCACGGCATCATCCCATGGTTTTTTGCCACTTGGCGTGTAAACTGCAATTTTTGGTGCTTTTTCTAACAATACCGATTCTTGATTTTGACTTGGACTATCAATTTTAGCTAAAATCGTTTCTGCTTCTGCATTACTAATCACTTCATAACTCACACCGCGAATGCTACATTCTTTTCGAAGTCGTTCAGAGTCGGGTATCAAAAAAGAGCCACCTCTGTAGTTGAGCAACCATTGTGCTTTTTGACCATTGCTTAAAACCCAATAAGTGATGCCGTAAGCCTTGAGATGATTGTCTTGAGATTCTGCATCCATAGGAATGAGCACAAAAGATGCTTTCACATTTAAGCTGATTAAAGTGAAAATGAGAATTAAACCTATTTTTTTTATAGACATTAATGACATGTTTAAAACAAATTTAATGGAATTTTAAAGCAATGGTCTTAATATACTAGTAAAATTCTCTTAAGTGTGTCTAAAAGTATAGCTAATAAGGAAAATCGTCTTCAGGATTGTCAAAATTATCAAATTGTGAAGGTTTGGGAAAATCATCATCATCATTAATCTTAGAATTGACCTCTGTTATGGTTTCCATATTGATGTTTTCAAATCGACCAAATTTTCCTATAAACTTGAGTTTTATATTATCTAAACCGCCGTTACGATGTTTAGCTACAATAAATTCAGCTTCATTTTTTGTTGGTGATGCGATTTCGTCGTCCCATTCTTCTATACCGTAATATTCAGGTCTGTAGATAAATGAAACAATATCGGCATCTTGTTCAATAGCACCAGATTCTCTCAAATCACTAAGCAAAGGTCTTTTGGTACCGCCTCGGGTTTCTACTGCACGAGATAATTGCGAAAGAGCTATGACAGGTACATTGAGTTCTTTGGCTAAAGCTTTTAAATTTCTTGAAATGCTTGAAATTTCTTGTTCACGATTTCCTGCTTTATTGCTCGAACCGCTGGTCATCAGTTGTAAATAATCAACAACAATAAGCTGGATTCCATGTTGAGAAGATAATCGCCTCGCTTTAGCCCGCAAGTCAAATATAGAAAGAGATGGTGTGTCGTCAATAAAAAGCGGTGCTTTTTCTAAGGCTTTGACTTTGACATTGAGCTGTTCCCATTCGTATTTTTCAAGCTTTCCAGTTCTTAATTTTTCTGAAGAAAGTTGCGTTTCTGATGAAATTAATCGTGTTATCAATTGCACAGCAGACATTTCAAGAGAGAAAAAAGCCACAGGAATATTTTGCTCTACGGTAATATTTCTTGCCATAGAAAGCGTCAAGGCTGTTTTACCCATACCAGGACGAGTCGCAACAATAATTAAATCACTGGGTTGCCAACCAGAAGTGAGCTCATCTAATTCATCAAAACCTGAAGGAATGCCACTTAATCCTTTTTGATTGGCGATTTCTTCAATGCGTTTTTTTGCTTGAATAACAAGACTTTGGGCGGTTTCAGAAGACTTGTTGATATTGCCTTGGGTTACTTCATAAAGTTTAGATTCGGCATTATCTAATAAATCAAATACATCAGTAGATTCGTCATAAGCTTCTTCTATAATTTCATTTGAAATCTGAATTAAACTACGCTGAATAAATTTTTGAAGAACAATGCGAGAATGGTATTCAATATGGGCGGAAGATGATACTTTTTGGGTCAACTGAATCAGGTAAAAATCACCGCCTATAGATTCAAGTTTTTTATCTTTCTTTAGATGGCTGGAAACCGTTAATAAGTCAATAGGTTGACCTTCTTCAAACAAAGTTTTGATGGCAGAAAAAATGTGCTGGTGACTTTCTTTATAAAAGGCTTCAGGTTTTAAAATATCAATAACTTCATCAACACCTTTTTTGTCAATCAACATCGCACCTAATACAACTTCTTCTAAATCAACAGCTTGTGGCGGTATTTTGCCTTTTTGTAAACTGATGACATTGCCTTTCTTTGTATTTTTATTGCTAAATGACTTTTGGTTTTCCATATGGCGAATGTAAACAAATTGTTAAGACCAATCCATATTTAAGTGAAATTCGTCATCAACATTTCATCAACAATAGCCTGTTGATAAATCATTAAAAATTGTTGATAACCTGATTTGTTCAAACTCAAAAACCATTAAATAATTGGTTGTGAAGAATAAAGAATTAGCGTTCTTTAAATTCACCCATTCCAACGTATTTTTCAATGCGTTTTTCAACCAATTCTTCTGGTGATAAGTTTTTAAGTTCTTCAAATGTTTCTAAAATAGTTTTACTGACAATTTTAAAGGTATTTTCTTTATCGCTATGAGCACCACCAATAGGTTCTTTAACTATTTTGTCAATCAGTTTCAGCGATTTCATATCGTTTGCAGTCAGTTTTAAAGCTTCTGCGGCGGTTTCTTTGTATTCCCAACTTCGCCATAAGATAGAAGAGCAAGATTCTGGAGAAATCACAGAATACCAAGTGTTTTCAAGCATAAGCACCCGATCGCCAACACCGATGCCTAAAGCACCACCACTGGCTCCTTCGCCAATAATAATCACAATTATAGGAACTTGAAGTTGTGTCATTTCGTAAATGTTTCTGGCAATAGCTTCACCTTGACCACGCTCTTCAGCTTCAAGACCAGGAAATGCACCAGGTGTATCAACAAAACATACCACAGGGATGCTGAATTTTTCTGCTTTTTTCATTAATCTCAAAGCTTTTCTATAGCCTTCTGGGTTAGCCATTCCAAAATTTCGATATTGTCTTGTTTTGGTATTATAGCCTTTTTGTTGACCTATAAACATAAAACTTTGGTCTTTAATTTTTCCTAAGCCTCCAATCATAGCTTTGTCGTCACCAAAATTTCTATCGCCGTGCAATTCTAAAAAAGACTCTTTACAGATATTATTGATATAATCTAAAGTATAAGGGCGATTAGGATGTCTTGAGAGTTGCACTCTTTGCCAAGCATTAAGATTTTTGTAAATATCTTTTTTAGTTTGGTTGAGTTTTTTCTCTATTTGTTTGCAAGTATCAGAAACATCAACATCGCTATCTACACCAATTTTGCAAGCTTGGTCATATTTTTCTTGGAGTTCTTTTATAGGTAATTCAAAATCTAAATATTCCATTTAAAAAATTATTTTTATAGTTGTAAAGCTTTAGTTTGTGAGCCTAATTTATTAGAAACATCAAGTGGTATGACAGAAGTTTTGGTTTTTATAAAATCGTTTTCACTATCGTAACTTCTCAAAATATCATAAGGCGGTTTAACATCTCTTAAAAGCGTTCCGTTTCTTCTAAACAGCTCATCATCTTTGTTTTTTTGAAGTTGTTTGGCAATTAACTCTGTCAAATTTTGCAGTAGATTTATGGCGGTTGAATAAGTTGGAGCTGCTTTTAATAAGGCTTTAGCACCAAGATTAATAGCTTCTGATTTTAAGATATCTTCCATAAGCTGTCCAAAATCTCTGACATCTTTATCACTTTCCATAAACAAAACAGAATAGGCTAAAAATTGCCCAGGATTTTTTGGTCCATAGATCAAATGTCCTTGACCATCAAAGCTTACTGTGTCTCCTTTTTTGACATTAGGAAAGGACAAAATATTAAAATCTATTGAGGTCTCATAAGCACCGTGCTCATCAATAGCCATTGAAACAATATAAGGTTCACTGAATCTCTCCAAAAAGAATTCAGACTTACGCTTGAGCGTAAACGATTTTACAACGACTGCTATTTTATCTTGTTTTGGGTTAAATTCCATAACTAATTTTAAACAAATATAAAGACAAGTTTTAAATTAAAAGCGTCAAAACTAAAAAACTAACGTTTTGCTTTTTGTAGTAAAATTATGGCTAAAATAGCAAAGATGACATTAGATGCCCAAACGGCTATAACTGGAGGAAAACTTGATTTTTCTGCAAACACACCAAAAACTTTATCCAAGAATACATATGAAAATGCAACGACAATCCCTATGGCTAAATTGATTCCCATTCCGCCACGTTTTTTGATAGATGATACTGCTACAGCAATTATGGTAAGAATAAATGTTGAGACAGGAACACTCCAACGCCTATATAAATCAATCATATACAGTTTTATATAAGGTGAACCACGTTGTTTTTCTTCTTCAATAAAATCTAATAGCTCAAAGTAGTTTTTGGTTTCTGCGGCATAAACGGTTGGTGTTAGTTCATCAAGCTCAAAAGGTAAAATGGTATCAAATGATGCTTTTTTTGTGATATAGTCTTCGCGTTCTGTTATTGTTCTTTTAATGTAAGGTTTTAAAGTGTAATTTAAAGAATCTTTATTAAACTTGATTTGATTGGTCGTTATTTTAAAAGTCATACGTTCACCTTCAAAATGCTCTAAGGTAAAGTTATAAGCCGTTTGATTTTGTGGACTATAACTTGAAGCATAAATATATTCGTTGTCATTAATTTGACGATAGATATTTTTGGTGTCTCTTATAGAATTATCATTAGAAAAATATTTATAATAAAATGTGTTATAATCTTCACTTGAATTAGGATAAATATACATACTAAAACTTAATGCAATGAAAAAGACTATAGTCGCTCCAACAAAATAGGGTCTTAAAAACCGCATAAAAGAAACGCCAGAACTCAAAAATGCTATAATTTCAGAATTGTTTGCCAATTTTGACGTAAACCAAATTACCGACAAAAAGAGAAGTATGGGAAATAATAAATTGGCAAAATGAATCACAAAGTTGACATAAAAATATAAAATCTCATCTAATGGTGCATTGCGTTGTTTGAGATTATCTATTTTTTCTGAAAGATTAATAATAATGCCAATTGGCACAAACATGATAAGCATAATCACAAAGCTTATCAAATAGCGTTTTAATATATACCAATCTAAAATTTTCACTATAATCTATTTTGCAATTGATCTATCATTTTAGTCTTCCAAGAAATAAAACTTCCTGCTTCAATATGTTGAGTCGCTTGTCTAACTAACTTCAAATAAAAGCCTAAATTGTGAATACTGCAAATTTGTTTAGCCAAAAGCTCATTTACTGTAAATAAATGTCTGACATAAGCTTTGCTGTATTCGTGGTCAACCCAAGTTGTACCGTCTTTATCAAGGGGAGAAAAATCGTCTCTCCACTTTAAATTTTTGATATTGATACTTCCTTCACTTGTAAAAATCATTCCGTTTCTAGCGTTTCGTGTAGGCATAACACAATCAAACATATCTATACCAAGAGCAATGTTTTCAAGCAAATCAATTGGCGTGCCAACACCCATAAGATATCGTGGTTTTTCTTTTGGTAATATGTCAGTAACCATATCAGTTATTTCATACATTTTTTCATTGGGTTCACCCACAGACAATCCGCCAATTGCATTGCCTGGCATATCTTTAGCGACGATGTATTTTGCAGATTCTTGTCTTAAATCTTTGTAGGTGCTTCCTTGTAATATAGGAAATAAATGCTGTTGATGACTATATAGATCTTCGGTTTCATCAAATCTTTTTATACACCTTTCTAACCAACGATGTGTCATATGCATAGAGCGTTTGGCATATTGATAATCAGTTGGATAAGGTGGACATTCGTCAAAAGCCATCATAATGTCAGCTCCGATTAAGCGTTGTGTATCCATAACATTTTCAGGTGAAAACCAATGCATTGAACCATCGATATGTGATTTGAATTTTACTCCTTCTTCGGTAATTTTTCGGCGTTCAGAGAGTGAATAGACCTGATAACCACCACTATCTGTCAATATATTTTTAGGCCAATTCATAAATTTATGCAAGCCACCTGCTTTTTGCAAAATATCGGTTTCTGGTCTTAAATAAAGATGATAAGTATTGCCAAGAATGATGTCAGCTTTGATGTCGTTGAGCAATTCTCTTTGGTGAACCGATTTTACAGTGGCAATGGTTCCGACGGGCATAAAAATTGGAGTGCTAATTTTTCCGTGATCGGTAGTAATAACGCCTGTTCGAGCCTTAGAGTTTTGATCTTTAGATTGAATATCAAATGTCATGAAATAAATTTAAACGTTGCAAATATACTTATCTCATTGGCATTTTAAACAAAGTTTATTATTTCATTCTAATCAACAGCAAATTTTAATAAGTTCGTTAATAACTGCTTTAAAAAAGATTTTTGTTGCGGTTTTAATAGTTTATTTTTGTCAAAAATCATTTAAAGATGACAACATCATCAAATTTACAAGATTTCGTCACTCAAGTGAGACGCGATATTTTAAGACAAGTCCATAAAGTCAATTCTGGTCATCCAGGTGGTTCTTTAGGTTGTACTGAATTTTTTTCTGTGCTATTTAAAGAAGTTTTAGACACTAAGGATGAGTTTGATATGAATGGAAAAGACGAAGATTTGTTTTTCCTTTCTAACGGGCATATTTCTCCTGTTTATTACAGTGTTTTAGCACGTTGTGGTTATTTTCCTATTGAAGAGCTCAATACTTTTAGACACATTAATTCCAGATTGCAAGGTCACCCAACAACGCATGAAGGTTTGCCTGGTGTGAGAATTGCTTCTGGTTCACTTGGTCAAGGCATGTCTGTTGCCATTGGAGCCGCTTTAACTAAAAAATTAAATAAAGACAAGCATTTGGTTTATTCACTTCACGGTGATGGCGAATTGCAAGAAGGTCAAAATTGGGAAGCTATGATGTATGCAGGAGGAAATAAGGTAGATAATCTTATTGCAACAGTAGATTATAACGGTCAACAAATTGACGGTTCTACGGATGATGTTTTGCCTATGGGTGATTTAAAGGCAAAATTTGAAGCCTTTGGCTGGTTGGTTTTAGAAGAAGACAAAGGCAATGATATCAACGCCGTTCGAAACATTTTGGCAGAAGCTAAATCAAAAACTGGTCAAGGACAACCTGTTGTGATTTTATTAAAAACCATTATGGGCAATGGTGTCGATTTTATGATGCATACGCATGCTTGGCATGGTAAAGCCCCAAACGACGAGCAATTAGAAATTGGGTTAAATCAAAATCCTGAAACTTTGGGAGATTATTAAAAGCTCATCCTAAATCCTTCTATAAGAGAAACAAATGTTGCAAAACAAATTTACGATGTTAAAAATAAATATTAATAAAAAAATTAAATAGCCTTTCCTTAGGAAGGGTTTGGATAGGCCTATGAAAACATACAAAAATACAGGAAATATAGACACACGGTCTGGCTTTGGTGCCGGTTTAGAAGAATTAGGTAACAGCAATCCCAATGTTGTAGCACTTTGTGCTGACTTAACAGGCTCATTAAAAATGAATGCTTTTAAAGACCAACATCCCGAACGTTTTTTTCAAATCGGAATCGCTGAAGCCAATATGATGGGGATTGCCGCAGGAATGACTATTGGTGGTAAAATTCCATTCACAGGAACATTTGCCAACTTTTCAACAGGTCGTGTTTATGACCAAATCCGTCAAAGCATTGCCTATTCAGGTAAAAATGTAAAAATATGTGCTTCACATGCGGGCTTAACTCTTGGAGAAGATGGAGCTACTCATCAAATTCTGGAAGATCTTGGCTTGATGAAAATGTTGCCTGGTATGACGGTGATTAATACATGTGATTTCAACCAAACTAAAGTCGCTACCATTGCCATAGCAGAACATCAAGGACCAGTTTATTTGCGGTTTGGACGTCCAAAAGTGGCTAATTTTACGCCTGAAAATCAATCTTTTGAAATTGGGAAAGCGGTAAAATTACAAGATGGCAAAGACGTTACAATTGTTGCAACTGGGCATTTGGTTTGGGAAGCTTTAGAAGCGGCAAAAACACTCAATGAGCAAGGTATTTCTGCTGAAGTAATCAACATTCACACCATCAAGCCTTTAGATGAAGAGGCTATTGTGACTTCTACTAAAAAAACAGGATGTATTGTAACAGCTGAAGAGCATAATTTTCTCGGCGGTCTGGGCGAAAGTGTTGCTCGAACTTTAGCACAACATCAGCCAACGCCACAAGAATTTGTCGCTACTCAAGATACGTTTGGCGAAAGTGGCACACCAGCACAATTGATGGAAAAATATGGTTTGAATGCCAAAGCTATTGTTGAGAAAGCAAAGAAAGTGATAAATAGAATATACTGATTAACAGTGTTTTATTTTATGAATTGGTGACTGTTTTTTTATCGCTGATGCATTGATATTTATGAAACTAAATTCATATTTTTCAAAATTTAGAATTCAAAATGCTTAATTCATCTTAATTCCAACGTTCATCAAAATCTAAATCGTCAAAATTGTCGAGGTCTAAATCATCGTTTTCAAGCTCATCGCTAAATTCATCGCTAAATTGATCAAACAAATCGGCTTCAAACTTTTTTTCAGGTGGATTTTCAGGCAATTGCCCTTGTGCAAACAGCAAATCAGGATAATTTCGACTTGATTCGGGTTCGGTGATGTCTGCTAATTCCACATAAAACGTCCACATATTTAAAAAATCGTAAACGTAAATCAATTTGGTTTGCTTTTCAGATAAAATATCTTCTAAATGGGTTTCGCTCATCATTTTAAGATTGGCTTGACCTTCACTCATATCTTCTAAAGCAATTTCTTCGCCTTGATTCCAATCTTCATCAGCTTTGTAAAACGAAGCGATTTCTTGACCTTCAAAACCAAAAGCTTGAATAATTGCAAAATGCAAGTCTTCAAACGTATCGGTCTTTCTAATAGCGATATCTCTAAAAACATCGTCTAAAACATCAAGCGTAACTCTAAATTTATAAATCATATCGTTTGAATTTTTTTTGAGTTTTTATGTATTTTAACGAAGATATAAAATTGTAAACTAAACATCAACGTTGCAATGACCAAATGAAAGGGTTGCGTTAGAAAAGGAAAATCAAAATAATACATCAATATACCTGTTAAAATTTCAATACCAATAACAGTTAATAAACCATTGGTAAGTTTGTCTAAATTGTAACTATATTTTCTATTCATAAACCAAATCAACACATTGACCAACAAGACTACAATTGAAAACGTGCGATGAATGTAGAATTTTATATCAGGATTGTTTAACCACAATTCTTTTTGTTCGTATCCTACAGATTTAACGGTTTCATCAACAAATTGGCGGACTTGAGTGCCTAAACCAATTTGTATTAATGATAAAATCAAACTAAAAATGACAAGAAATTTAAAGTTAGAACTGGTTTTAATTTGATCATTTTCAGATTTAGAAATATGAATGATATACAAAAGCAACGCAACTATTGTTAAAGCTACTATCATATGAATGGTTATTCTTGCAGGGAGCAAATTAGAATACACTACAGTAGCACCGAGCCAAGCTTGAAACAACAACAAGACTAAAGTGATAAAAGACCACAAAATGAGTTTCGGTTTTGATTTTCGCAACCAAAAAGAGCTGATAAACATCAGTAATACAAAAACACCCGACAAAGCCCCAAAAAGTCGATTAATATATTCTATCCAAGTATGCCAAACATTAAATTTGGCATAGTCGTGTTTGTTGTAGTTGTTCCAATTATTTTGATTAAAATTTTGATTTGAAGAAAACTTGTTTTTTGCCACTTTTAAGCTTTCATTGACGATAATGACTTGTCCTTTAAAATAGTTGTGTTGTGGTTTCCACTCAAGTTGTTCCCGTTCAGTAGGAGGGATGTAATATCCAAAACATTTAGGCCAATCTGGGCAACCCATACCGCTTCCTGTCATTCTAACTACAGCACCTGCTATAATGACAAGGTAGATAGCAATAAGAGAAATTTTAGCAAATCTTCTAAACATATTTGCAAAGATAAACTAAGCGAATTAAAGCTTTTGATAGAAAGCCTTTGATTTCAATAAAAATTAACGTAGTTGAAATTGTTGAGAAACTAATTGCCTAACATCACGGGCATAACCAACATGGTGACTTCTTCGCCATCTTCAAGACCATCCACAGGTGTAAGAATTCCAGCTCTGTTTGGCATACTCATGGCCAATTGCACTTCTTGTGAAGTGAGATTACTAAGCATTTCAATTAAAAAGCGTGAATTGAAACCGATTTCCATGTCATCTCCATTATACTGACAATCAAGACGTTCTTCGCCCGAATTTGAATAATCAACATCTTGAGCAGATATTTTTAATTCAGCACCATTTAGTTTTAGTTTGATTTGATGTGTAGTTTTATTAGCAAAAATAGAAATACGTTTCACAGTATTTAAAAATTGATTGCGGTCTATGATAAGTTTATTTGGGTTTTCATAAGGAATAACCGCTTCGTAATTTGGATATTTACCATCAATCAATCGACAGTTAAGTTCAAAATCTTCAAAAGAAAATTTGGCATTAGTTTCATTGTATTCAATATGAACATCTTCTTCGCTACCACTTAGTATTGATTTTAAAAGATTAAGTGGTTTTTTGGGCATAATAAACTCAGCTTCTTTTTCACTTTGAATATCGCTTCTGGTATATTTGACCAGTTTATGGGCGTCGGTTCCTACAAATCTCGCATCATTTTCTAAAAACTGAAAAAACACACCGTTCATCACAGGTCTTAAACTATCGTTTCCAGTTGCAAAAATGGTTCTATTGATTGCTGTTGCTAAGGTGTCAGCTATTATTGTTGAAGTGATAGCATCTTCAACTTCCACATCATTTGGAAAGTCATCTGGTTTGACATAAGCCAGCCCAAATTTACCACCTTGATATCTAATTTCAACTGTATTATTTTCTTGAACTTTGAAGTTTAAGGGTTGTTCTGGAAATGTTTGTAAAGTATCTAATAATATTTTTGCAGGAACCGCAAAATCAATTTTAGACTCAGATTCAACGTTTAATACTACTGAAATGGTTGTTTCAAGGTCTGAAGCAGATACTTTTAGAATATTATGGTCAAGCTCAAACAAAAAATTGTCAAGAATGGCTAAAGTATTTGAATTGTTGATAATACCACCCAAAACTTGAAGTTTTTGAGACATATAATGACTAGATACGATGAAATTCATATTTTTAACTTTTTTAAAAAAAACAAATATATTTTAAATATTGCTAAATTGATTAGTTTTACATCACATTTATAAAAAAAGAAATTTTATGTTGCGTAGGAATAGCTTTTGTGTCTTGTTAATTTTAATTGTTTTTACCCAAAACAATTTCGCTCAATCCATAGAACAGAGAAAAAAAATCACTGCTGATTATAATATTGAGCAATTAAAAACCTTGTCTCAATTTTTTTCTGATTATTATAAAACTGAAAAGCGTAAAGCTATTAAATATGCTCAAGAGAATAACATTCCTATAGTTATACCTGAAAAAAATGGTGGTGTATCAATTTTACAACGGGTTTTGGATGATGGGACTTTAATTTACACAACAACTTACAATGCTGGTGCGGCGATTACTATTAATACAAATCAAGTTTATGCTGGTGGCATAAAAGGACTTTCACTTGACGGAAGCGGTATCAATTTTGGGATGTGGGACGGTGGAGCAGTAAGAGATTCTCATCAAGAACTAGTTGGTAGAGTTGTTCAGATTGACAACCCTAGTAGCTTAAGCGACCATGCCACACATGTTTCTGGTACTATGATTGCATCTGGTGTAAATCCAAGTGCAAAAGGAATGTCTTTTGTCGCTAACTTAACTGCCTATGATTTTGATAATGATTTATCTGAAATGACTAACGAAGTCGCGAACGGCATGTTAGTCTCTAATCATTCTTATGGTATAAATCCAGCATCAATACCCGAAACATTATTTGGAGCTTACATTTCTTCAACAGCAGATATTGATCAATTGGTTTTTAATGCACCAAATTATTTGCCTGTTTTTCTTGCAGGTAATAGCAGAAACGTTCCACCATCTCAAGGCGGACCTTATAATCCATCAAAAAATGGATTTGATTTAATCAGTGGTAAAAATTTAGCTAAAAACATTCTTTCAGTTGCAAATGTCTTGGAAGTTAACAACTACGTTGATGCTTCAAGTGTAGTCATGTCTAGCACGAGTAGTTGGGGACCAACTGATGATGGTAGAATTAAACCTGATATATCGGCTAAAGGAACAAATACTTTCTCTTGCGTAGCAAATACCGACAGCAGTTATGCTTTTTTTTCAGGAACATCTATGGCAACGCCTAGTGTTAGTGGAAGTTTAGGTTTACTGCATCAGCACTATAACAATGTGTATGGCAGTTTTTTAAATGCGACTTCAATGAAAGCTATAGTTGTACATACAGCAAGAGAAGCAGGTGATGCTCCTGGACCTGATTATAAATTTGGCTGGGGTTTGATGGATACAGGAGCATCAGCGGATGTGATTACCAATAAAAATTTTACCAGTATAATTGAAGAAAATACACTCAATCAAGGAGATACTTACACTAAAACCGTAGATGCTGTGGGCATCAATCAACCATTAGTAGCAACAATAGCATGGACAGATCCCGCTGGTACAGTTTCTGATTTGCTTGTTGTTGACAGTACGATTCCAAAATTAGTTAATGATTTAGATATCAAAATCACAGCTCCAGATGGTTCAACTCAGTATTTTCCTTGGACGCTTGATGTGGCATTTCCAGATTCTCCAGCTACTACAGGCAATAATATTGTTGATAACGTTGAAAAAATTGAAATAGACGATGCAATAGGTCAATATACCATAGAAATATCACATAAAGGGACTTTACAAAATCTTTCACAAGACTATTCTCTCATTGTAACAGGAATAGCTGAGTCTCAATTTGCTATTCAAACTGACTCGCCTAACCTTACATTTTGTGCAGATCAAACAGCTATTTTTGATTTAGATGTAAACTCTATTAGTTCTTTCACTGGAAATATTAATTTAATCGTCAGTGGTTTACCATCAAGTTTATCGGCATCATTGTCGCCATCAACAATCAATAATGAAGGAACATCTACTTTAAGCATTGATAATTTGGCTTCAGTTTACCAGGTGATTATCCTTTTTCAGTTACAGCATATTCTGGAATTGAAACATTTAGTTTTGACTTAAATCTCACAATAGAGTCAGCAACATCTTTACCTAATTTGACAATAAATAGTCCAAATAATAATCAACTTAGTGTTTTATCACCTGTTTTAGATTGGAATTCTATTCCAGAAGCTAATACTTATGAGGTTCAGCTTTCATCGACTTCAAATTTTGATAGTTTACTTTTTAGTATGATAACTCAAGATTCACAGGTTGAAGCTCCTGAATTAGAAGCTAATCAGACTTATTTTTGGAGGGTAAATCCTATCAATAATTGTGTGACAGGCAATTTTGCTACAAGTTCTTTTACAACTAAAACTTTAGAATGTTTGCCCTTGACCACTTCAACAGACACTCCTGTTACTATAATAAGTTCTGGTCCTAATAGCGTTCAATCTGTAGTTAATATTTCAGGTGTTTCTCCTACCAAATTTATTGAAGACGTTAATGTAACTTTTGAACTCACTCATACTTGGTTGGCTGATATTGAGGTTACTCTAACTAGTCCTGATGGAACTACAATTACGCTTTTAGACCAACCTTGTGACGACTTAGATGATGTTGATGTAATTTTTGATGATAAAGGTCTTGCTCAAACTTGCAACGATCTTTTGCCACCCGCTTTAATAGGTTCGATTAAAGCCGAAGAAAAGCTATCATCATTTGTTGGTGAAAACATCAATGGGGATTGGATTTTAACAGTTAATGATATGTTTTCAGGTGATGGCGGTAGTATAGATAGTTTTGGTGTTGAATTGTGCTATGAAGAAACATTATCTGTTGATGATAACGTGATTTCTGATTTTAAAATATTTCCAAACCCGAATCAAGGTCAAGTAAACATTAGCCTAAATCAAAGCTTAAGCCAAGATCTAAACCTTGAAGTATTTGATTTAAACGGTAGAAGTTTAAAAACTTTTGAAGTTAATCCTTCTGTTAACCAATTCAGAATTGATTTAAGTGATTTAAGCTCAGGGATTTATTTTGTCAGTTTAAAAACTCAAAACTCAAAAGCAGTAAAGAAGCTAATATTGAAATAACACATAAAAAGACCTTTTAAGTAATGATATGAGCTACTATGCTGATGTAATTTTACCTTTAAACATTCAAAATTTACTCACCTATAGTCTTAGTGAGCAGATTCATCAACAGTGCCAAATTGGTTCTAGAGTTGCTGTTCCTTTGGGTAAAAATAAGCTCCATACTGCTGTTGTTGTAAATATTCACACTAACAAACCTTTGCATTATGAAGCAAAACCTGTAAAAGAAGTTTTAGATCATTTCCCTATTATAACAATCAACCAACTGAAACTGTTCAAATGGGTTAAAAATTATTACTTATCGTCTTTTGGTCTGATATTGAAAGCTTGTTTACCAAGTGCTTTGTTGATACAAAGTGAGACTTTGCTTCAGCTCAACGAAGAGGTTAATTATTTAGAACAGGATTTGTCTGATGATGAATTTCTACTTATAGATGCTATCGAAAAGCAGACGCAAATCAAAATGAGTGATGCTCAAAAAATTTTAGGAAAGACTTCAGGCTTAAAAGTTGTTAATCAATTGATAAGTCAAAATTTAATTCACATAGACCGTCGTGTAAAACGTCAATACAAGCCAAAACTCAAAACCTATATCAGAATAGCCGAAAAGTACAAGTCTTCAGAAAATTTAAAACAATTGTTAGATGATTTAGGAAGAGCAGAAAAACAAAAAGAAGTGGTTTTACACTATTTTAAATTAAACGCTAAATCTAATAAACCGCTTTCTAAAAAAGATTTTAAATCTCAAATTGATGTCAGTGATTCCGTTTTAAAAGCTCTAATTGATAAAGCTGTTTTAGAAGAATATAGCGTTCAAGAAGATCGTATCAAAAATAACCAAAACACTGTGGCTAATAAACTTTCTTTGTCATCAGCACAAGAAAAAGTATATCAAGCCATAAAATCACATTTCAAAACAAGTGATGTGGTGTTGTTTAAAGGTGTAACTTCATCAGGCAAAACAGAAATTTATCTCAAACTGATAGAAGAACTTTTAAAACAACAACAACAAATTTTGTATTTGCTACCAGAAATCGCTTTAACCACTCAACTCATACAACGCATTAAAAATCAATTTGGTAAACAGGTTTTGGTCTATCACAGTAAATATTCAACCAACGAACGCGTAGAGATTTATAAACACGTTTTAAGTGCAGATTCAGGTCAAATCATAGTTGGGACGCGTTCTTCTATTTTTCTACCATTTCAAGATTTAAAATTGATTATAGTTGATGAATCTCATGAAAATAGCTATAAACAATTTGATCCATCACCGCGATATCACGCACGAGACACCGCTGTAGTTTTAGGTCAAATTCATCAGGCTAAAGTTTTAATGGGTTCTGCAACACCAAGTTTGGAGAGTTTTTACAATGTCAACACAGGAAAATTCAAATATGTTGAGCTCAACAAACGCTTTGGCGACGTCAAACCGCCAGTGATTAAAACCATCGATTTAAAAGACAAATACAAGCGAAAAAAAATGAAAGGTCATTTTTCTGATGAGCTTGTAGAACGCATAAAAGAGACTCTAAGCCGAGGAAAACAAGTTATTGTTTTTCAAAACCGCAGAGGTTATTCACCAGTCATCGAGTGCTTGACTTGCGGTCATTCGCCACAGTGTCCGCATTGTGATGTGAGTTTGACGCTTCACAAAGCCAATAACACTTTAAGATGTCACTATTGTGGTTATAGAATGGCGGTTCAAAACAAATGTTTGTCCTGTGGAAGTCAAGATATTACAGCCATGGGATTTGGCACAGAACAAATTGAGCACGAAGCCAAAGATTTGTTCCCAAAAGCCAAAATCAAACGGATGGATTTGGACACCACAAGAGGTAAATACGACTTTGAAAAATTGATTGCAGGATTTGAAAATTTAGAAATTGATATTCTCATCGGTACGCAAATGTTAACCAAAGGGTTGGATTTTAGACACGTAGATTTGGTAGCTGTGATGCATGCTGATGGGTTGTTTAACTTCCCGAATTTTAGAGCCTTCGAAAAAAGTTATCAATTGCTAACCCAAGTGGCTGGACGTGCTGGACGAACTAAAGAACAAGGCGAAGTTTTGATTCAAACCTTTCAACCTCAACACCGTGTGATTCAAGATGTGATTTCTGAAAACTACGCCAATCTCTACAAGCAGGAAATGGAACAGCGCTTTGATTTTCATTATCCACCATATTACAGGATGATAAAATTGACTTTCAAATCAAAAGATTACAATCGTCTCAACGAAGCGACTGACTGGTTGGCGGTTTATTTAAAACAAATCTTCAATAAGCATGTTTTAGGGCCTGAATTTCCTGGTATAGCAAGAATACGCAATCAATATATCAAACATATTATCATAAAAATACCGCCTGAACAATCTTTGAGCAAAACCAAAGCTTATTTGCTTAAAGGCATTGAGCGTTATGATACAATATCAAAATTTAGAAGTGTGCGTTTAAATATTGACGTTGACCCTTATACATAAAAAAAGTCGCCCAATTTGAGCGACTCTTTCAAAACTAAACCTAACACAATTACTATTGAATGCTTATCAATTTTGTGAATGATTCTTTACCACATTTCACTTGAACACTATAATCACCTTTTGGCAATCTTGCAGTGTTGAAAGTTTTTTTCACAAACATTTCATTTTTGGTTTTAATTTCTGTTAGCTCAAAACCTTTTTCGTCTGTAATGCTCATGCTTACGTTTTTAAGTTGTGGATTTGTGAGACCTACACTTAAATAGTCACCGTTTTGATTAATCATTGGCTTAAAGCTTACTTGATTAAAATTAGAAGTAACTATTATGTCATCTCCTTTCTTCAAAATCACGGCAGTATTGATTTTACTGTCGTTTTCATATTCTACAAAATACTTACCATTAGGAAGTGTAGAAAGCTTAAAGGTCCTTACATATTTATCTTTATTAATTTTTTCAAAGAATAACATTGTCCCTTTTTCGTCAAAAATTCTGATGCTTTCTTCGCCTGTTGTTTTGTTAGCTTCGATAATCACTTCAGAATTACCATTAGTTCTAATCTGAATGTCAGAAATCGCAAATACTTGAACAGAAAGTAAAATTGCAACGGCTGTAATTAATTGTTTCATAGTTTTCATAACATTTGTTTTTAAATTACAATACAAATATAGGGGCAGAATTAGCTTTTAGCTTCATCAAAAATAACCATTATTGATGCTATATTAACATTTTTAGCTATTTAACATTTATTTAAAATTAATATATTATTATTTTATGTCATATTTCAATATTTATATTAATTTAGCATCACATAAAGTTAATATAGTATGAGTTTGATTAAACCAGAATTTGAAAAAATAGAATCTCCTTTTGGAAGTTCAATAGTTTATAGGCAATTTTCAAAGCACGTAGAAAACGTCAAACCTTTTTGGCATTATCATCCTGAATTGGAAATTGTATATGTCAATGGCGGTACAGGTCGAAGGCAAATAGGAAGTCACATTTCTTATTATAGAAATGGCGATTTAATATTTATTGGTTCTAATTTGCCACACTGTGGTTTAACGGACAAATTGACTAACAATAAGCGGGAAACCGTGTTGCAAATGTCGCCAGATTTACTAAGTCAAGCATTTTTTGACATTCCTGAAATGTCTTTTATGTCGGGACTTTTAGAGCGTGCAAAAAGAGGTTTAGTGTTTCACGGCGAGTCAAAACGCAACATCGGTCAGATGATAGAAGATATGAATGATATGAATTATTTTGAACGCATTGTGTACTTGTTCAAAGTTTTTAAAGCTATGGATGAAGCTGAAAATTATACCATTCTCAATGTTGAAGAGTTTACTTTAGAAACTTCGACTAAAGAAAGCGAAAAAATCAATATGATATTTAATTATGTCAAAGAACATTACACCCAAAACATCAGTCTTGAGGAAATTGCCGACATTGCCAGTATGACGGTGCCTGCCTTTTGTCGGTATTTTAAAAAAAGAACCCGAAAAACATTTACAGAATTTGTCAATGAATACCGAATTGCTCACGCGGCTAAACTTTTGCACGAAAAACAAATGAGTATCTCTGAAGTTTGTTACGATAGTGGATTTAATAACCTATCGCATTTCAACAAGCTCTTTAAAGCTTTTTTTGGAAAAACACCATCGGTTTATCGTGAGGAACTCAAATTTTTAGTAACTTAACTTGAGTTCGAGGGTCGAGCAAAAAGTTTGCGGAGTAAGATGATTTTTTTTTGGTAATCAAAATATTATAATTCAAACTTCCAGAAACTTGTCTTGTTCTTCAGGCTTGGGCATCGGGCAAGTTTCTTTTTTGCCGAACCATTTGTAGCGATTGTGAGCGATAAAGTCGTAAAAAAAATCTCTAAACCCACGAGGTAAATAGACAAAAACAGAAAGAATAGGGTAGAAAGAGTTTAAATTTTTAGCAATTTCAAGAGTCGCATTAGATTTGATATAATAAGCTTCACCAGGCTGAATTAGGATGATAGAATCTATTTTTTGGGTATCAATACCTCGAGATTTAGTAAGTGATTGTCCGAGTTGAGATTGTAATGAGGCAAACCGATACAAATCCTTTTTGTCGTGTTTTATGATAAATCGAACGGAGTTGTTACAAAAATTGCAAACCCCATCAAATAAAACAATGTGTTTTCCTTTAGGTAATTCAGGGTCTTTGTTCATTTTGCAGATTTTACCGGTTCTAATAAATCAGGTTCAACAGAAGTTGTAAAGATACCATAATTCACAATAGCTTTGTTTTTTTCAAAGCGATCTATTGTTCCAACAGCCTTACCGTCGTGCATTCTTACGCTGTCACCTACGTGCAATTTTGGTTTTGGTTTGGGTGGTTTTTGAGCTTCTTTTTGTTTTTCTTTTTTCTTTTTTTCACGAATGTTGCCTATGTGCTTGAGCATTTCTTTTTCAGCTCTTGCTTTTTCTCTTTTGTTTTGTAAACGCTCTTTTTTGTTGAAGTTTTTACGTTTGGCGTTTTCTTTTTCAATTAAGGATAAAAATTCACTGATGAGTTTTTTCTTATTTTTATGGCTAAAATAGCGTTCACTCATATTATTGAGTTTTTGCCCGAGATTAATCATTTTTTGATTGTTGTCGTACAAGGTTTGAAACTGCTCAAGTTTTTTTTGTAATTTTTCATTTATTGCATCTAAACGTTTTTGCTCTTGGTCTGCTTGTTCAGCTTTTGAAGAAAATTTTGTCTTGGTTTGATTCAGTTCTCTTCGTTCTTGCTGAAGCTTGGCAATACTTTTGTCAAAGCGTAATTTGCCACGTTCTACTTTTTTCTTAGACCGATTGATTAGGCTATAAGGAATACCATTTTTTTGAGCCACTTCAAAGGTAAACGAACTGCCAGCTTCTCCTGTTTTTAGTTTAAATATAGGTTGTAACTTTTGGCTGTCAAACATCATATTGGCGTTGGTTATGCCATCGGTTTCGGTTGCCATCTTTTTTAAGTTAGCATAATGCGTGGTGATAATGCCATAAGCTCCTTTTTCGTAAAAGACTTCCAAAAAAGTTTCAGCCAAAGCACCGCCGAGCTCAGGGTCAGTTCCAGTGCCAAACTCATCGATGAGAAATAGGGTTTTGTCATTACATATTTTGAGAAACCTACACATATTTTTTAGCCGATAGCTGTAGGTGCTCAGTTGGTTTTCTATGCTTTGATTGTCGCCAATATCGGTTATAATATTATCAAAGAAGCAAACTTGACTGTATTCGTGAACGAGAATCAAAATGCCACTTTGAAGCATTAATTGAAGTAAACCAACAGTTTTGAGTGTGATACTTTTTCCACCAGCATTTGGACCAGAAATGATTACAATTTTTTGCTCGTCATTTAGTTTGATATCTTGTGGATAAGTTTTTTTATTAGTTTGTTGATTAGATATCAATAGCAAAGGATGATAAGCATCTTTTAAAAACATAGATTTTTCATCTGAAATTTTAGGCATAATACCATTTATCTCATCAGCATATCGTTTTTTAGCATAAACTAAATCTAAATCACTCAAGACTTCTGTGTATTGTTTAAGCAGGTTTTTAAAAGGTCTTATTTTTTCGGTAAGTTGTTTTAAAATTCTATTTTTTTCTTGTGCCTCATCAGCTATCAAACTCAATAGTTTTCTGGTATGTATATCAGTTGATTCAGGCTGGATATAAACAATGCTACCTGTTTTTGATTGCCCTAAAACTTTGCCATTTACTTTTCGTCTATACATGGCTTTAACAGCTAATGTGCGAATGTTTTCAACCAAACTTTCTTTAATATCAGCTAAGTAACCCTGAGATTGGTATTGGCTTAAAGCTTTTGTAAAGCTGGATCCGATTTTGCTTCTATTGACCTGAATTTCTTGTCGAATTATAGACAAGTTTTCGCTAGCGTTATCTTTAATTTCGCCAAAACGATTTATAATAGCATTTACTTCATCTATTATTGTTGTGGTGTAATATATTTTTGAAAATTTATGATAGAGTTGAGGGTAAGTGTCCTGATATTTTTTAAAGTAATCAATTAAATCATTAGTGGTATTTGAAATATTTTTGAATTTTATAAAAGAATCTTCTTCTAAAATGCTACCTTCAAGAGATAGGCGTTTTAGTCCAGTTGATATATCATCAAAACCATGTTTAGGAATGCTTTTGTCTTCATATTGCGAGGCTTGATATTCTGTAACTTCTTGAAGTGCATTAATAATTTTTTTTGGGGTCTTAAAAGGTTTTAAATTGCGTGCTTTATGTTTTCCTAATTCGGTAACACAAAAATTTTTAATTTGCAAACAAACCTCTTTAAATTCAAGATCGTCTAAGGTTTTTGATGAAATTTGAGACATAAATGTTTTCAGCTTCTTAATTTTACAAAAATACATATAAAGATGAAGGTTAATATTGAAACCCATTGGAAAAAAATATTAAAAGATGAATTCCAAAAGCCTTATTTTCAAAATTTAGTTGAGTTTGTTAAAGATGAATATCAACAATACATTTGTTACCCTAAAGGTAAAGATATTTTTAAGGCTTTTGAATTATGCCCTTTTCCAAAGGTGAAAGTTGTGATTTTAGGACAAGATCCTTACCATGGTCCAGGTCAAGCTCATGGGCTTTGTTTTTCTGTACCTGATGGTGTAAGTAAACCACCATCGTTAGAAAATATTTTTAAATCCATACAACAAGATTTAGGAAAAGAGATTCCCAATAGCGGTGATTTGTCATCTTGGGCCAAACAAGGGGTTTTGTTGTTGAATGCAACCTTGACGGTTCGAGCTCATCAAGCAGGAAGCCATCAAAACAAAGGTTGGGAAAGCTTTACTAATACAGTAATTTCAAAACTGTCTGAAAATCATGAAAATTTAGTCTTTATGCTTTGGGGCGGTTTTGCAAAGAGAAAATCTACATTAATTGACAAACAGAAACATTTGGTTTTGACTTCAGGGCATCCATCGCCTTTAAGTGCTAATAGAGGCTATTGGTTTGGTCATAAGCACTTTAGCGAAGCCAATAATTATTTGTTAGAAAACAATAAGTCGACCATAGAGTGGTAGTGATAAAATATAGCTTTAAATTGCAAATTTTGGTTTGTGTTTGCCTTGTTAATACTTATTTTTGTTAAAAAACTACATATGTCTTACCAAGAAAAAATAAGCGATTTAAAAAAAAGACTAACGGCCTTAAACCAATATCTTTGACTTAGATCAAAAAAAAATTGAAATAGCTAACAAAGAAGAAAAAACCCTGACGCCAGGGTTTTGGGATAACCCACAAGAAGCTCAATCATTAATGCAAGAAATCAACGAGCTAAAGTCTTGGGTTGATGGCTACAACAACATCAAACAAAATATAGAAGAGCTTGAAGTTTTAGTAGAGCTTTACAACGATGGCGATGCTTCAGAAAAAGATATTGATAAGCAATACCAAAACATAAAATCTAGTTTAGAAGCCTTAGAATTTAAAAATATGCTTTCTGGAGAAAGCGATAAACTCACAGCTGTTTTGCAAATAACTGCTGGAGCAGGCGGTACCGAAAGTTGTGATTGGGCTGAAATGCTTATGCGAATGTATATGCGTTGGGCAGAAAGAAAAGGCTATAAGCTTAAAGAATTAAACTATCAAGAAGGTGATGTTGCTGGCGTAAAAACAGTAACTATAGAAATTGAAGGTCAATATGCTTTTGGTTGGTTGAAAGGAGAAAATGGCGTACACAGATTAGTAAGAATTTCACCATTTGATAGCAATGCCAAACGCCATACTTCATTTGCTTCTGTGTATGTTTATCCACTTATAGACAAAAGCATCAATATTGAAATTAATCCAGCCGATATAAGTTGGGATTTTGCAAGATCTAGTGGAGCTGGTGGTCAGAACGTCAATAAAGTTGAAACTAAAGCTATTTTAACCCATCATCCAACAGGTATTGTGGTTACCAATTCAGAAACGCGCTCGCAATTAGAAAATCGAGAAAAAGCTATGCAAATGTTGAAGTCTCAACTCTATGAAATTGAAATTCAAAAACAACAAGCAGAACGAAAAGAAATAGAATCAGACAAAAAATCTATTGAATGGGGTTCACAAATTAGAAATTATGTCATGCATCCATACAAACTGGTCAAAGACGTAAGAACTAACCACGAAACCGCAAATGTAGATCGGGTTTTAGATGGTGAAATTGATGACTTTTTAAAATCTTATTTAATGATGACAGGACAACCAAAAGAAAAAGACACCTTATAAATCATGTGTAAAGTGATATAAAAAATGAATGTTTAATGAACTGATTAGATCAGAGATTATATAGAAAATTAATAGCTGATTTTTAGTTTTAAATTTGGGTATTTAAGACCATTGAAATTATGTATATTTGAATTTGATTTTAAAAGTATAAGTTTTAATATTTGAATCGTTTTTCAGAAGTATCAATACAATTATTCTAAATTTTCAATTCTTAAATGCCTATCATAACACTAACTACAGATTTTGGATTAAAAGATCACTCCGTAGCCGCTGTTAAAGGTGCTTTGTATTCAGAAATAGAAGATACTGTTGTTATAGATATTTCACATCAAATTTCCCCGTTTAATATTATAGAAGCGACTTATATCATTAAAAATGCCTACCACAATTTTCCAGAAGGAAGTATTCATATCATAGGTGTTGATGCCGAATTAACACCAGAAAATAAACACATAGCCGTATATTTAGACAATCATTATTTCATTTGTGCCAACAATGGTATAGTTTCCTTAATCACTTCTGAAATCAAGCCAGATAAAATAGTTGAAATCAATATTCACAAAACTTTAGATACCAGCTTTACAGTTTTAGATATTTTTGTAAAAGTAGCAGGACATATTTTAAGAGGTGGTAAATTAGAAATTATTGGTAAGCCAATAGAAACTTTAAAACAAATAAAATATATAGAACCACAAATTAATGCTCTTGAAAATCAGCTTATCGGTCATGTTGTTTATATTGATAATTTTGGGAATGTTATTACTAATATTAAAAAGACTTTCTTTGAACCTTTAGTTAAAGGTCGTAAATTTGTTATAAGCGTTAGGCATGTTGAATTTAAAGAAATTTATGAAACCTATAGCGATGCTATAAATTTTGATTTACCACCCCAAAAAAGAGGTGACTCAGGAAAAAAAATAGCCATATTTAACGCTTCGGGATATTTAGAGTTAGCTATTTATAAAAGCAATCCTCATCGAACAGGTGGGGCATCATCTCTGCTTGGACTTGATATGATGGATACTATAACAATAAACTTTTATGATGATTAAACGAATTGTAAAACTAGAATTTGAAACAAAATATATAGAAGAATTCCAACGTTTTTTTGAGGAAAATAAAACTAAAATTCGAAATTTTGAGGGTTGCGAACATTTAGAATTATGGCAAGATATCAATGATAAATCTAGGTTTATGACCTATAGTTATTGGCAATCTGAAAACGACTTGAACCAATACAGGCATTCAGATTTGTTCAAAAATGTTTACTATAAAACCAAAGCGATGTTTGCAAAAAAACCACAAGCTTGGAGTGTAAACACAATTGTGAAATTAAATTAAACAGAAATGTTTGCAATTTTAAAAAAAGAGTTCTTTAGTTTTTTTAGCTCAATCTTGGGCATTTTAGTCATATTAGTTTTTTTAATTGTTAGCGGTTTAACTTTGTGGGTTTTTGATACACCTTATAATATTTATAATGTCGCTTATGCCGATTTGACTTTGTTTTTTGAGTTGGTACCGTGGGTGTTTTTGTTTTTAATTCCAGGTATTTGTATGAAGAGTTTTTCAGAAGAACAACGCCAAGGCACTTTAGAATTATTACTTACAAAACCTGTGAGCATCAATCAGCTAATTTTTGGAAAATATTTAGGAGCTTTGGCTTTAAGCATAATCGCAATTATACCGACATTGATTTATATACTGAGTATTTACAACCTCTCTAAAACTCCTGAAAATATTGATTTTGGTGCTATTGTCGCTTCATACTTTGGTTTGTTTCTTTTAATCAAGGTTTACACAGCCATAGGTATTTTTTCTTCTACATTAAGTCATAACCAATTAGTGGCTTTTATAGTGGCTGTAGTGATATGTCTTTTTGTTTACTATGGGTTTTATGCCTTATCAAGTTCTGGAATTTTTGGGGTTGATATTTTTATTTTTGAATATTTAAGCCTAAAGTTTCATTATAAATCTATGATGCGAGGCGTCTTAGATACCAGAGATATATTTTACTTCTTGTCGATGTGGTTGTTTTTTATGATACTCACTCAATGGCGTTTAAAAACTTTAAAAATATAAGATGAATATATTTTTCAAACGCTTTATCATTTATATCCTTTTGTTGATAGTTTTCAACCTGATTTCTTATCATATCTATCAGCGTTTCGATTTTACTTCAGATCAACGCTTTACACTTTCAGATGTGAGTCTTAATTATATAGATAAAATAGATAAACCATTGAATATCACAGTGTTTCTGAAAGGTGAAATGAGTGGAGAATTTAAAAGACTGCAACGCGAAACTCAATATATTTTAGAAGAATTTAATATTAAAAACCCTCTCATCAAATTTAAACTTGTCAATCCAGTTGGAGAAAACGATGATCCACAGCAAGTTGGTAACACTTTTTATCAAAATGGAATGATGCCAGAAAACCTGAGTGTCATGAAAAAAGGAAAATTGACAAAAACCATAATTTTTCCTTGGGCAATTGTCAAATATAACCATAAACAAATGCCTGTTCATTTGCTTAACAAGACTTTGAATGCCAGTGTAGAAGATATGATTACTGCTTCAATACAAAACTTAGAATATGCATTTACGGATGCAATACTGAAACTAAGTAGAAAGCGAAGTAAAAAAATTGCGGTTATCAGAAGCAAAGGCGAATTAGAAGATAGATATCTAACCGATTTTTTAACTGAAGTTAATGATTATTATTTAATAGCACCTTTTTCTCTTGATTCTGTTCAAAATCATCCTGGCAAAGTCTTAAAACAGTTAAATTCATTTGACGCTATTATTGAAGCTAAACCCACTAAACCATTCACAGAGAAAGAAATCTATGTGTTAGATCAATACATCATGCAAGGTGGCAGTGCGTTATGGATGACAGAAACCGTTAATATTGAAAAAGATAGTTTGAAGAAATCCAGTTCGGCAATTGCGTTACCTAGAGATTTAAACTTATTAAATTTATTTTTTAGATATGGTGTGAGATTAAATTATGAAATCATTAATGATGTATTTTCTGCACCGATATATCTCTCAACAGGAGAAGCCGAAAATACACAACTAAATCCTTACCCATGGTTTTATGAACCTCTTGTAGAACCTAAAATTAAACACCCTATTGTCAGCAATTTAAATGCTGTAAAATTTGAATTTGCTAATAGTATTGATACATTAAAAAACGATATCAAAAAAACGGTTTTACTTCAAAGCTCTAGACTCTCAAAAAGCGAAGGAACACCGAGAGAAGTTAGTCTTGATCAAATTAATATTAAACCCCAACCTGAAATGTATCCCGTTGGTAATTTCCCCTTAGCCGTTTTGCTTGAAGGTAAATTTACTTCAGTTTTTAAAAACCGTATTGCTCCATTTGATTATAAAAATCATAAAGATACAGGTATATTTACTCGTCAAATTATAATATCTGATGGCGATATTGCCAAAAATGAAATACAAAGAGGAAAACCTTTAAGCTTAGGTTTTGATCGTTTTACGGGAGAAACTTATGGCAATAAACGGTTTTTGATAAACGCACTAAACTATATGTTAGGTGATAAAGATTTGGTTCTTTTAAGAAATAAAAAAATCAATATCCCTAGTTTAGATGCCACAAAAATACAAGCCAATGGCGTGTACTGGCAAGGTTTGAATATTGGCATTGGTATAATTTTAATCCTTGTTTTTGGACTTGGCATTTTGTGGTATAGAAAAGCAAAATTGCGATGAATTTTAAACATTTAAAAAACAACTTTTCAGGTCAACTCTTTGATGATAATTTGCATAGAAGCATATATTCTACAGATGCTTCTGTCTATCAGGAAAAACCAAAATTAGTAGCTTGCCCAAAAAATGAAGCAGATTTAAAACAGCTCATTCAATATGCCACTGATCACAAATTATCACTTGTTTCGCGTCTTGCAGGTACTTCACTGGCTGGACAGTGTATAAGTTCAGATATTGTTGTTGATATCGGTAGATATTTTAATAAAATTATAAATATCAATGTCAACCAAAAAACAGCCCTTTTGCAACCTGGAGTGATCCTTGATGACTTTAATATGCATATCAAAAAACATGAGTTGTTTTTTGGATTAAACACATCAACATCAAATCGATGTATGATAGGAGGGATGGTAGGCAATAACTCTTCTGGAACAACTTCTATAAAATATGGCGTAACCCGAGATAAAGTCATTTCTTTAAAATGTATATTATCTGATGCCAAAACTGTAGAGTTCAAACCTCTCAATTACAAAATTTGTTTAAAAAAGTCAAAACAAAATGATGTTGAAGGCAAAATTTATAAAGATATACTAAACTTTCTAAAAGATAAAGATTACCAAAAACACATTTTAAAATACTTTCCAAAACCTGAAATACACAGAAGAAATACAGGTTATGCCATTGACGAATTAGTTAAATATTATAACCAAACAGGTTATATCAACCTTTCAAAATTGATTTGTGGTAGCGAAGGGACTTTGTGTTTTATTACTGAAATTAAAATTCAATTAGACTCTTTACCACCGCAACACAGCTCGATGATTGTCGCACACTTTCATTCTGTTGATGATTGTCTAAAGGCGGTTTCTGTAACAATGCAAGACGATTTATTTACTTGTGAAATGATGGATGATACCATCATGGATTGCACCAAGAATCACTCAGAATTTAAACACTATAGATTTTTCCTCACAGCTAATCCCAAAGCCATTTTATTTTTAGAAATCAGATCTAATGATAAGCAAAACTTAGAAAAACAAACATCAAATCTCTTAGATGATTTAAAACAAAACACATCAAGTTATGCTTTTCCAGTGCTTAAAGATGAAGAAATTAAAAAGGCGTTTAAGTTACGAAAAGCAGGTTTAGGTTTATTAGGCAGTATGATAGGTGACAAAAAAACAGTTGCCTGCATAGAAGATACAGCGGTAGCACTTAAAGATTTACAGCCTTACATCAAAGAGTTTTCAGGTTTGATGAAAAAATACAATCAAAAACCTGTTTATTATGCTCACGCAGGTGCTGGAGAGCTACATCTCAGACCAATTTTGAATTTAAAAGATAAAAAAGATGTTGAAGATTTTAAATCCATAACTCACGATGTTGCTATACTTGTAAAATCTTACAAAGGTTCTTTAAGCGGCGAACACGGCGATGGCATTGTTCGTTCAGATTTTATAAAATTGATGCTTGGTGAAGAGTGCTATAAATTTTTAACTCAATTGAAATTTAGCTTTGACCCTCATCAGATTTTTAATGCTGATAAAATTATCAAAACCTCTCACAACTTTAGCATTGACAAAAAATTACGTTACCAATCCAAAGGTGTTTTGCACAAGAGTTTTTTGAATTTTAGTGCAGAAAAAAGTCTGTTACATGCCACTGAAAATTGCAATGGCAGTGGCGATTGTAGAAAAACAGAATTGTCGTCTGGAGGAATGTGTCCAAGTTATCACGCTACAAAAAACGAAAAAGACACCACAAGAGCCAGAGCCAATGCTTTAAGACAGTATCTTACTGATCCCAAAACCTTATCAGATCAAGCTATTAAAGAGGTTTTTGATTTATGTATTTCTTGTAAAGCTTGCAAACGCGAATGCCCAAGTAATGTTGATCTTGCAAGTTTTAAAGCAGAATGGACTTACCAGTATTACAAAACCCATAAAAGACCTATTAGAGATAAATTGATTGGCTTTAATGATTCAATCAATAAACTGTTGCAACCTGGAGCTGGTGTTTATAATTATTTTGTGCAACATAAGTTTTGGTCAAAAACCCTTAAAAAACCTTTAGGGTTTCATCAAAACAGAAGTTTGCCACAACTTTCTCAGCAACTTTTTTTCAATTATTTAAAAAAGAATAAAGTAGAATCAAAATCTAAGACACCTAAAATACAAACCATCTATTTATTTGTTGACGAATTTACAAATCGATTAGAAAGTGAAACAGGTAGAGATGCAGTAGAACTTTTAACTCAACTTGGTTACGAGGTTAAATATTTAAAGAATAAACCCAGCGGAAGGGCTTTGATTTCAAAAGGATTTTTAAAGCAAGCTAAAGTTTTGGCAGAATACAATATCGATTTATATAAAGATATTATAAATGAACAAACTCCCTTACTCGGCATTGAACCTTCAGCTATTTTAGGATTTAGAGATGATTATTTGAGATTGGTTGATGACATAAAAGTTGCAGAAAAATTATCTAAAAATGTATTCTTGGTTGAAGAATTTTTGAGTCAAGAAATACAACGAGGTCATATTTCATCAAATCAATTTTCAGAAGAATCTTGCGAAGTCAAACTTCATATCCATTGCCATCAAAAAGCACTTTCAAATTCAAAAATCACTTTTGATGCAATTAATATTGTTAAGAATGCTAAAGTAAGCATCATTCCTTCTGGCTGTTGTGGTATGGCAGGTGGTTTTGGGTTTGAAAAAGAACATTACAATATCAGTATGAAAATTGGAGAACTCATTCTTTTACCAGCGGTAAGAAACTCTAAACCCCAAACTTATATTCTGGCAAATGGTACCAGTTGCCGTCATCAAATAAAAGATGGAAGCCCAAAACGAGCTATGCATCCTGTGAGTTTTTTAAGACAGATGTTGAAGTGAAAAAAAAAATCCTAAGTTTTGAGCTTAGGATTTTTGATATGATTTAAAAAATTTTAAGCTTTATTTTCTTCGTTCTCTTCCTCTTCTTCCTTTTTAGCATTTTTATCAGATAAATCAATTTTAGTTCTGCTACTTGTGTCAAACATTATCGGGGTTGCAATAAATACAGAGGAATATGTACCAACGACAACTCCAACAATTAAGGCAAACATAAACCCGCGGATGCTATCTCCTCCAAAAATGAAAATGGCAAGCAATACTACAAGTGTGGTGAAAGATGTATTTAAAGTACGGCTTAAAGTTGAGCTTGCACCAATATTGATAATTTTTGATAGACTCCATTTAGGATGAATGTTGTAGTATTCTCTAATTCTATCAAATACAACCACGGTATCATTAAGCGAATATCCTATTACGGTTAGAATAGCGACAATAAAAGCTTGATCAATTTCTAAACTAAATGGCATAAGACCATAAAGAGCTGAGAATATACCGAGAACAATTAAAGTATCATGAATTACAGCAACGACAGCACCAACGCTAAATTGCCAACGTCTAAATCGAATTAGGATATATAAGAACACAACAATAAGCGAACCAATAATAGCATAAAACGAAGCTTCTTTGATATCATCAGCTATGGTCGGACCAACTTTCATTGACGACATAATTCCATATTCAGAATCGCTTCCTTCAGCTAATGAAAATGCATCTAATGATAAACCATCAGGTAAATATGATTGAAAAGCACTATACATTTTACTGACAATCTCTTGGTCAACTTCAATGCCTTCTTGATCGACTTTGTAATTTGTGGTAACTTTGACTTGATTATCTGATCCAAAAGTTTTGATATCTGCACTTCCTAATTCTTCAATTAAAGCAGATTCTAATTCGTTGGCATTCACAGCTTGATCAAATCTAATGGTATAAGTTCGACCACCTACAAAGTCAACGCCCTGATTTAAACCTTTTGTCGATAATAAAAATATACTGACAAGAATTAAAGCACCAGAAATGATATAAGCGACTTTTCGTTTAGATAAGAAATTGACAAAAACATCTTTTAGGAAATTTTTAGTTGTCATGGTTGAGAATGCAAGAGCCTTATTATTTTTACCATAATTATCTAAAAACAATCGGGTAATAAAAATAGCGGTAAATAGCGAGGTTAAAATACCGATAAGTAAAGTGGTAGCAAAACCTTTAATTGGTCCAGTTCCAAACAATAAAAGGATAAGACCAGTTAAGCCTGTTGTGATATTGGCATCTAAAATTGAAGAAAGTGCATTTTTAAAACCGTCTTTAATGGCTTCGTATTGGGCTTTTCCAGCGACTAATTCTTCCTTGATACGTTCAAATATCAGAACGTTTGCATCAACAGACATACCAATGGTTAAGACAATACCAGCAATACCAGGAAGAGTTAAAACCGCTTTGAGTCCCGCTAAAACACCGAAGATAAAAATGATATTGACTACCAGAGCAATATCGGCATAGATACCAGCTTTGCCATAATAAAACATCATCCATAGAAGGATTAAAACAAGTGCAATTAAGAATGAGTTGATACCACTGTCAATGGCTTCTTGACCTAAAGATGGGCTAACAATTTCACTTTGAATAATATCAGCAGATGCAGGTAGTTTTCCAGCTCTTAAAACATTAGCCAAATCCTTAGCTTCTGTAATCGTAAAGTCTCCACTGATTTGACTATTTCCTCCTGTAATTGGTCCATTAGAAACGCCTGGTGCAGAATACACAATATTGTCTAAAACGATGGCAATTTGTGTTTGGTTTTCGTAAGCTTTTTTGGTCATTTCTTCCCATATTTGAGAACCACGACCATTCATTTTCATACTGACTACTACCTCACTTGTTTGGGTGTATTCTTGTTTAGCGTCAACAATAACAGAGCCACTAAGTTGAGGTTTGTTTTTTCTATTGCCTTTGATAGCATAGAGTTCAACAACTTCGCTTCCTTTAGCAGGTTTGCCCCATTTGAATTTTAAAAATCGTTTTTCATTTTTTAATAAATTTCTTGCTTTTTCGTTATTCAAGTAAGAAGAAATAATTGCTGTATCGCTAATTTTAGCAAGGCTGAGAACTGCAGATTTTTGGTTTTGAGAAAGTTGAAGTTTAGAAAACAGCGGGTTGGTTTTGTTGAGTTGATTTTCTTCATTTTCAACATCTTCACTACTATCTAATAGTGCATCAAGCTCTTGATCGTTGCTTAAAGAATCTGTTTGGACTTCAGATTTTTCAGTGTCAGGTTTGTTGATAGAATCTTGAGCTGCAATACTTCTTGCGGCTAATTTATCGGCTTCTACAAAAAAGTTAACAAGATCGCCAATTTGATAAACTTCCCAAAACTCAAGTTGAGCAGTACTTTGTAAAAGTTTTTGGATTCTACTGATATCTTTAGCACCAGGCAGTTCAACGAGAATTCGACCAGAATCGCCTAGTCGTTGAATGTTTGGTTGTGTTACTCCAAATTTATCAATTCGTTCGCGTATAACCTCAAAAGCTGAAACAATACTTTCGTCAATTTTTCGTCTAATGATAGGTTTAACCTCTTCATTAGTCATATTAAATTTTATCTCGTCTGATAAATCTTTGTTGGCAAAAATATTAGGTGAAGCTAATTTTGCCCCTTCAATTTTATCAAATGCTTCAAAAAACAAGTCGATGTATGAGTCTTGACTGTTTTTTTGTTTTTTTGTTGCTTCAGCAAGTGCTTTATTAAAGTCAGGATCATCAGAGCCATTAGCCATATTTTTCAGAATGTCTCTAACTGAAATTTGAAGTATAACATTGATTCCTCCTTTTAAGTCGAGTCCTTTATTAAGCTCTTTGTTTTTAGCATCTTCGTAAGTGATGCCCATGAAATAAGGTTCATTTTTGACAGAATCTAAATATGCATTAGCTTTTTCTTCTCTAAGGTCGGCGTAGTTTTTTTGGTCTTCTGAGATTTCAGCTTGAGCAAATTTTTCAGCATTATTTTCTATTTGACTAGCTATATATGTATATGATAGTTGGTAAATACATACTAAGCCAAACAAAATGGCAAATAATCTTATAAGTCCTTTATTGTGCATTTTAATAAAATTAGGTGTGTCTAAAAAATCGCACAAATATAGGCTTTCATAAATAAATCACAATAATTTTGAAGCAAATATTTAAAAGTGATTCTTTTAATTAGAGGTTTAAAATTTAAATATTTAATATGCACCCCATTTTTTTAGAGAAGTTTTATTCATCTCAACATAATCTCTATTTCCAGCTTTTTTTGCGGCTTCAAGTGATTGTGTTGCTAGGCTAATAGCTTTATTTTTGAAACCTGATTTAGCATAAATGAGCGATTGCTGTCTCAACATCCAATAAGGTTTATCTTCTCGAAGTTCCATAGCTTTATCTATCCATTGCCTAGCTTGATTGATGTCTCTGTCGGTCTCTAAAAAGTAAACAGCGACATTGAAATAGTCAGCTGATTTAGGATTTTTCATCGATTTTTCAATACTTTTCATAACCATTTCATCGGTTGGGACTTCAATAGGTATGTTTACAGCTGTGTTTTCCCATTTTAAAATTAAATGAGCTGAGGATTTAGTGAAATTATTAAACTCTATTGTAAAAGCTTCTGTTTGAGTCGGAAGTTGTTTTGATTCAACTATAGTCTCTGTTACGATTTTTGATTCATCCCATTCTTGAGGTGTTCCCCAGTTGTCTGTTGTAGAATATAGATAAACAATCCATTCTTTTTCTCCTGGTTTAGTGTATAATGAATAAGTTCCAGTTTTAACTTTCTCACCATTAAAATAAATATCTTGGTCAAAGCTAATTGTTGTGTTAGTATTAGCTCCAGTTCTCCACAATTTATCATAAGGAACTAAACCGCCAAAAATATCTCGTTTATTCATTGATGGTCTTGAATATTTAACTTCAAATTGAGTCAGCCCAACAACTTGTTTTAAGGTTGCTGAAGGACTAGGTTGAGGTGTTTGGACTTGGGCATTTAAAGCACCGATGAACAATAAGATTAAAAGCGATAAGATTCGTTTCATAGGTTTGTTTTTGTTATTTAACCTCCAATATTATGATTTTATTTAAAAAAATCTTTAATTTGCGTTAAATATTAATCTATACTTAACATTATAAATTTAAAAAAATTATGCATAGAAAATTATTAGTGACTGTCTTATGCTTGTTTGCATTCAATCAAATAAATGCTCAGAGAAGTTTTTGGACTCCGATAAGTCAGAAAGAAATTAATTTAAGTCAAGACGAAATTATAAATTATGATATAACTGTAAAACAGCCTTCATTTTTTCAATTAGATAGAACTTCTTTGAGTTCTCAACTTAATCTTGCACCCAACCGAAATGATACTTCTGCAAGTGATATTGTGATACAAATCCCTAACCTAAAAGGTGATTTGGAGTCTTATGAGATGTTTAAAGTACAAACTTTGTCTCCACAATTAGCCATAAGTTATCCAAAAATCAACTCATTTGTGGGTAAACGTTCAGACCAAAGAGATGGAAGTATTATAAGAATAACTATTACACCTCAAGGTTTTTACGCTATGGTTATGAAACCAAACGTTGGTCAGTTTTTTATCAACCCTTATGATAAAGATGCCAATTATTATATCTCTTTTTTAAAGTCTCAAGCACAAGATTTGACCTATCCAATTTGTGAGCTAACTGAAAGTGTTGGGTTGACTGATGAAAACCCTTCAGAAGCTCAAAATCAAACTCTTGTAGTTGATGACAGCACTTTAAGAACTTATCAATTGGCATTAGCTTGCTCTGGAGAATATGCTCAATTTCATGTTAACCAAGCTGGTTTGGGAACTGCTCCTCAGTCACAGCAAATAACAGCAGTTTTAGTCGCTATGGTTGTCAGTGTTGATAGAGTAAATCAAATTTACGAAAGAGATTTAGGTGTTACATTGCAACTTATTCCTAATAATGACCAGTTAATTTTTTTAAACCCATCAACAGATCCATATACTAATAATAATGGTTCTCTTATGGTAAATGAAAATCAGACAGAAATAGACGCTACAATTGGGTCGGGAAATTATGATATTGGTCATGTTTTTAGCACTGGTGGAGGTGGTTTTGCTCCAGGTGTAGTTTGTGTTACTAGTAACAAAGCAAAAGGCGTTACTGGTTCGCCTAATCCAGTAGGTGACCCTTTTGATATAGACTTTGTTGCTCATGAAATGGGACATCAGTTTGGTGCAAATCATACCTTTAATAATTCTTGCGGTGGATCTCGATACAATCCTACAGCTGTTGAACCTGGTAGTGGAAGTACAATTATACTATATGCTGGTATATGTGCACCAAATGTTCAAAATAACAGCGATGCTTATTTTCATCAAATCAGTATTGACGAAATTTTTTTAAATATTTCTGGTGGATCTAGCTCCAATTGTGGCGTATCTACTGGTCTATCAAATACAGCACCAACAATTACACCCGTGCCTAATTATACCATTCCTAATGGAACAGCTTTCTTTTTAGAAGCAAGTGCTGTAGATGCTGAAAATGATGCTATGACATACAATTGGGAACAAATTAATAATGGAATATCACCATCACAACCACCATTACCAACATATACTATTGGTCCAAATTTTAGGTCATTACCATCAAAAACTGATTCAAGACGCTATTTTCCAAATTTTAATAGCGTTTTAAATAATAATTTGACACCAACATGGGAAGTTGTTCCATCTGTAGCTAGGAGTATGAATTTTGCAGTAACGGTTAGAGATAATAATATTCAAGTTGGTCAATCTTCAAGAGAAATTTCATCTGTAAATTTTGCCAATGTAGGGCCATTTGAAGTCACCTCTCAAAATACAGCAGACATTAATTGGTTACACAGTGAAACTAGGACTATAACATGGAATGTTGCGGGTACTACAGCTAATGGTATAAATACAAGTAATGTCAATATCTTATTATCTACAGACGGTGGTCAAAATTTTAACAACGTATTAGCATCAAATACAGCTAATGATGGCACAGAAGATATAACAGTTCCAGCTTTGCAAGCCCCTTTTTGCAGAATTATGATTGAGCCTGTAGATAATATTTATTATGCTATTAATTCAATAGATTTTGCTATAGATACTACTGTAAATACTACTTGTGATAATTTTATTAACACAACTTCGGTTGCTATACCAGATGGTGTAGGACCAGATCAACAAGGGCAGGTGGCACAAAGTGTTATAAACATACCAAACAACATCACAAACATAGATGATGTAAGTGTTACTCTAGATGTATCACATACTTGGATGAATGATTTAGTATTTCAACTGGTAAACCCAAATGGAGATTTTATTATATTGTGGGGGAGAAACTGTAGTGATGAAAATGGTTTTAATATTGTTTTTAATGACAATGGAGCATCAATTCCTGCACCTGGTTCAACATGTACCAATCCTTTAATAGGAACTTTTTCACCTGTAGATACTAATACTGATTTAGCAACAATTTTTGGTTCTGTAACTCAGGGCAATTGGGTACTATTATTTGCAGATTTTTATAATGGCGATACTGGTACTTTAAATTCTTGGGAAATTGAAATATGTTCTACAACCTTTTCTGTTGAAGATAACTCAATCAATGGATTTACTATTTCACCAAACCCTAATCAAGGGATATTTAATATTAGATTTAATCAACCCATTGCCGAGAATTCTAAAATCTCAATCTATGATTTTCAAGGAAGACTAATTGAAAATTTAGATTATTCTACAGGTTCAATTGAGCAACAAATTCAATTAAAAAATCAATATCAAAGTGGCGTATATTTAATTGAAGTCTCAAACGAAAATGGAAAATCAGTTAACAAACTGATTATTAAATAAATATTTTTAATGAGTAAAGTTAAACATAAAGCTACAAACAATTTTGTAGCTTTTTTAATATTAAAAATAATAATTTACATGACTATTAGTATATTTACAAAAAATTAAACTTATGAAAATTTTTACCAATATTTTTTTAATACTTTTTGCTACAATTTCATTTGGTCAAAATAACTTTTGGCAAAATAAAGATTTGAATAGCATACCCGATGAAGATATTATTAATTACGACACTCAAGTCAATCGTTTTAGTGTTTTTGAACTTGATAAAATCGCTTTGTCAATGGCTTTAAAAGACGCACCATTAAGATTTGATGAAAATTCATCTGATGTTTTAATTCAGGTTCCTTATTCTGATGAAAAATTTGGAATATTTGAAATTTTCGAAGTTCAAACATTAGCTCCAAGTTTAGCATTAAAATATCCAAACATCAAATCTTATATTGGGAAACATAGAGGTTCAAATTCAGATCGATTAAGGTTAACCATTACTCCACAAGGCGTTTTTGTAAAAATATTTAGTTCAACTGGATCCATTTACATAAATCCTATGACCCAAAATGGATTGTTTTATAAAGTCTTTTACGCTAAAGATGCTGTTTTTCCTGATTTTAATTGTGATTTTGAGTCTATTATTGAGAATGCTATCATCTCTAATTCATCCTCATCAGTTGATGCAGTAAATGTAGTGGATGATTCTACTTTTAGAATTTATCGCCTAGCTGGAGCGACTAATGGTGAATACTCAACTTTTCACGTTAATCAAGCTGGAATCTCTTCTGGAACCACAAATCAAAAAAAATCTGCAATTCTTGCGACCATGACAGTTTCTTTAGATAGAGTAAATGGGATTCTTGAAAATGAAATAGCAGTAAATCTTCAATTTATATCAAATACAGATAGTTTTATATTTTTAGATCCAACTACGGATCCTTATTCAGACCCTAATAGTACAAACGTAATACTTAATGAAAATAATAATTTTATGCCAGGAGCTGTTGGTGATGCCAATTACGATATTGGACATGTTTTTACGACAGCACCAGGAGGAGTTGCATTTGTTGGTGCTTTGTGTAATGACGCAATTAAGGCAGGTGGGGTTTCTGGTTCATCAAGTCCAGTTGGTGATGGTTTTGATTTAATATTAGCACATGAAATAGGTCACCAATTAGGGGCATCTCACTCTTATAATAATTCCTGTAATGGCAATCGTTCAGATAATTCGGTTTATGAAGTTGGTAGTGGAGTAACTATTATGTCTTACGCAGGTATTTGTAGTCCAAACGTACAAAATAGTCGATTTGATTATTATCACTCAGGAAGTTTGTTACAAATTTTTAGTGTGATTTCTAACACTTCTTGTGCTCAAACTAGCACAATATCAAATAATCCACCAACGATAACACCAAACTCCAACTATACAATACCTAAAAGAACACCTTTTGTTTTAGATGCTCAGGCTACAGATATTGATGGTGATGACTTAACCTATAACTGGGAACAATTTGATAATCAAATAAGCATTCAGCCACCTACTTCTAGTTCAGTAAATGGACCATTATTTAGAAATTTTAGACCTTCAACATCTTCATTAAGGTATTTTCCTAAAATAGAAACTATTTTAAATAATCAAAATCAAACAACTTGGGAAGTACTCCCTAATGTCGTTCGTTCAATGAATTTTGTCGTCGTGGCTAGAGATAATAATATATTAGGTGGTCAAAACACTCAGGATTTATTAACTGTTAATGTAGCAAATGCGGGTCCATTTAGAGTAACTTCTCAAGATATATCTGGAATTTCATGGTCTCCAGGGTCAACTCAAACTATTACTTGGAATGTTGCTGGAACTGATGCTAATGGGATTAATGCTAATCAAGTAGATATTTTACTTTCTACAAATGAAGGTGTAACCTTTGAGCATGTATTAGCTCAAAATACACCAAATGACGGTAGTGAAAATATTACAGTTCCTTTTGGAGTGGTTGGTAATAAATCAAGAATTATGGTTAAAGCTTCAAATAATATATTTTTCTCCCTAAATGAAGAATTTATTTCTGTTAATGCTATTTGTGAAGAAGCAAGTAACAATTCTGTAACAGGGATTCCTGATGGTTTAGGCTTATTTGGACCTTCTCCTGGCACGCCTGGAGAGTCTGTTATCAATATCAGTCAAGATGATATTGTTGATAATCTATCAGTGAATCTTACATTAAACCATGACAGTTTAAGCGATATTGATGTGGAGTTGGAATCTCCTGATGGAGACATTGTTCAATTATGGAGTCATGATTTATGTAGTGCTAATGGACTTGATTTGAGGTTCGTAAGTGGTGGTAACCCACTTCCTACTAGTGGTTGTGAAAGTATTATTACTGGAAATTTTGAGCCTGTAGGTTCTCTTTCTGATTTTAAAAACACCAGTACTTTGGGAAATTGGACTTTGAGAGTGACTGACTTTTTTGTTGGTAATTTGGGAAATATAAACTCTTGGTCTATTGAGGTTTGTTCTGCTGAATTTTTAGATTCAGAAGATTTTAATAAAGATATTTTTACGCTTTATCCAAACCCCGCCAACGGTTTTGTTATTCTTCAGTTTAATCAAACTTCTGAAAATGCAGATGTGAAAATCTACGATTTGAATGGTCGTCTTGTTAAGCATAAAATACTTGATAATTTTTCACAATCCCAAAGGCTTGATATCAATGAATTAAATAGAGGTATCTATCTTGTAAAGGTTAATCAAAATATTTCTCAAACGGTCAAGAAACTAATAGTTAATTAAGATTTCCTCAGAAAGTCAGAATTTAAAGTTATAGATTTCGGCAGGTTTTACAAGATTTGTTATAAATAGAATGGTTCCAATCCAACTATTTAAAACCGTTGAAACGCTTAGGAGTGTGCATTTTTCATAGCCCACGGTTTAAACCGTGGGCTATGGTTTACAAATATTCGATTGTGAATGATTTATCCATTTTCTATGATTTCAATTTCTTCTTGAGTCCATAAGCTTGTTTGACTTGCCCAAATTTCCCTTCTATTTGGTTTCTCTCATTATATTCTTCTATCTGTTTTCTTTTTTGATAATCGGTTAACTCTGGTTTTTCCCTTTTTGGAATTACTGTCATCTCGATATTTATTTCTTTAAACCACTTTTTTTGTCGTATTCCCACGAGAAACAAAACATAGGTCTTTTTTTATGATGTTTTTTTATTGTTTTTACGATTAAATAGCTCTTTTAAAAATCTGGTAATCATAAAAATACTAAGTATAGCAAAAGGCAACGATACTATAATAAGAACTTTGCTAACCGTAGATAATACATCTTGATTAGGCATTACAAAGCCGAGATATAACAACCCAATGCTTAGCAAAAAACATAATATTGCCCAAATAAGTTTATGTAGGTTAAAAGGATTTTGCTTGCCATGGTCAGAAAACATACTCAGCACAAAAATACCTGAATCAAGCGAAGTAATCAAAAAGCCAAACAATAATATTAAAACAACGATTTGAGTAAGAAAAGCACCACTAAACTGATTTAAAAAAATGGATATTGCTGTAAAAGCAGAATTAAAATCGCCAGTTTTAACCACCTGATTATTCACCATATCAATAGCAGTTGAGCCGAAGACAGAAAACCAAAAAAAACTAGCGATAGAAGGCACTAAAACACAACCCCAAATAATTTGTCTATAATTTCGTCCTTTTGAAATTCTAGCAATAAAGACTCCTGTAAAGGGAGCCCAAGCTAACCAAAACGCCCAATAATAATAAGTCCAATCGGTTAAAAATGTTTTACCTGGGTTGTAATTCCCCAAAGCTAAACTCAATGACACAAAATTTTTTATGTACTGCCATAAGGCAGAGCTAAACGTTTTTATAATGACTAACATATCGCTTTGAACAAATATGAAAATGAGCAAAAGTGTAGTCAGACCTATATTTAAGTTTGAAACAATCTTAATCCCTCTGTCAAGTCCGAGAATTGAAGAAAAGGTTGATAAAACATAAACAATCAAAACAAGCAATATACTTATATCAAAAGAGTAAGGTAAATCAAACATCAAATTTGCACTATCTTCAATTTGTTTTACGCCTAAAGCTACGGCAGATACAATACCCGTTATGGTAGCCAATATTGTTAGACCATTAATACTCGTTTTAAAAGTATTTGGCATTGATTTAGAAAACAAATTACTAAGTTGAACACTATCTTTTTTATTAAATAAAACATGACCTATGATGAGTGCAAAAACAGTATAAAAAGCCCAAGCCGTAAATCCCCATTGGAAAAAAGTATATTCAAGTGCCACAATTTTTGATGGGATTTCTCCTTGTATAGGATTGTTTTGATACATGAATACGAGCTCTTGAACTGCTCTAAATAAAACACCTGCTCCCATACCAGCAGAGTAGAGCATAGCCACCCAAGACCAAAAGCTATAATCAGGTTTAGAATTGCCTAAGCGTATTTTACCAAAAGGAGTGATGCCTATGAAAAGCATCAGTAAGACAAATAAAAATCCGATGATTAAATAAAACTGACCAAAAATATCTCTAACAGAAAGAGACAAGTTTTTAATAACTTCAAATGTTTCATGAGGAAAAACAAAACAAAAGATAATTAAAATAATGAGAAAAAAGCTGGTATAAATTAAACCCGAAGTTGACTTAAAGAGCTTTTTTATTTTGAGCATAATCTACCGCTTTAAAATCACGAAGTTACAAACTTCTCTTGCTTCGGGATAAACTAAGGTTAGATATGTTGATTTTTATTCAAGAAGATAAACAAAAGACCTTCAGAAAACTATTGGTTGAACTGAAGGTCTTTTGTGAACAAAACAAAATTGTAACTAAAAAATTACTTTTTGTCTTCGAGTTGCGGAGGATATTTTTTTAGAATTTCTTTTACAATTTCTTTGATTTTTTCTTCTTTGCGTTCCATATCTTGAGATAAAGCACCTGTGCCAAGTCCTTGCCAAACCAACTCATTGCGTTCAGCATCAATTAAATCAATAAAAAGTGTACCTTCGGCATTTGCGTAAGAACTGACTCGTCCAGCACCGCCCCAATAATAAGGACTCCAACCCCAACCATAGCCAAAATTGTCTTGATACACATTGATTTTCTCTTTTGTTTGAGTAAAAAAACTTACTAATATATCTGGATTTTCAGATTTGGTCATACCTTTTTGAGAAAGCTCAAAGTCAATAGCCCTTAATATACGCTTTTTATCTAAATCTGATATTTGAGCTTTGTCTATACCTGGTTTAAAGAATGCATAAGTATTGTATTGATCAAAATTGACTTCTTTATCGTAGTCTGTTGCAACATTAATAGTTGCACAAGAACTAAACAATAAACCAGTTAAACATAAAATTAAAAAATTTTTCATAACAATTTATTTATTTCATCTTCTTTGACTTGTTGAGCTAATGTTACCTTGAGTAAAGGTTCATCTTCCATTGCACGCTTAATGGCAAAAATAGCTCCATCATTTCTTGCCCAAGCCCGTCGTGAAATGCCATTATTGACATCCCAATGCAACATACTTTTTAACCGACGTTCTGCTAGTTTACTACCATCAAGTACCATGCCAAATCCACCGTTGATTACTTCGCCCCAACCTACGCCACCACCGTTGTGGATGCTTACCCAAGTTGCTCCTCTAAAGCTATCGCCAATGACGTTTTGTATTGACATATCTGCTGTAAACTGGCTTCCATCATAAATATTTGAAGTTTCTCTATACGGCGAATCGGTACCCGAAACATCGTGATGATCTCTTCCTAATATCACAGGACCGATTTCTCCTGTTTTTATAGCATCGTTAAAAGCTTTAGCAATTTTCATTCGACCTTCGGCATCAGCATATAAAATTCTTGCTTTAGAACCTACTACGAGTTTATTGGCTTTGGCACCTTGTATCCAAGTGATATTATCTTGCATTTGCTGTTTGATTTCAATTGGTGCATTTTCAGATTGTTGTTGAAGGACTTCACAAGCTAGTTGGTCAGTTTTGTCTAAATCTTCATCCTTTCCACTGGCACAAACCCATCTAAATGGTCCAAAACCATAATCAAAACACATTGGTCCCATAATGTCTTGAACATAGCTAGGATAAGCAAATTTATCTGGATTTTTGCATTCAGATTTATCAATCATTTTTCCAGTCTCATTTTTATAAATCTTAGCATTAGCTCTAGAAGCTTCTAATAAAAATGCATTACCATAATCAAAAAAATACGTTCCTTTAGCGGTATGAGCATTGATGGCATCAACTTGTTTTCTTAAACTGTCTTGAACTGCTTTTTTGAATTTTTCAGGATTTTTTGCCATTAATTTATTAGATTCTTCATAAGAATAACCCACAGGATAGTAACCGCCAGCCCAAGGATTATGTAAAGATGTTTGATCGCTTCCAATGTCAATTTTGATATTTTCTTGGTCAAATATTTTCCATACATCAACAATATTTCCTTTGTAAGCTAGAGAAACAACTTCTTTATTTGTTTTTGCTTGTCTTACCCGGTTGCAAAGTTCATCTAAATCTTCGTGAACTTCATCTACCCAACCTTGCTCGTGCCTCACTTTTATGGCTTTTGGATTAACTTCTGCACATACAGTCACACAACCTGCAATGTTTCCTGCTTTTGGTTGAGCACCACTCATACCGCCAAGTCCAGCAGTAACAAATAAACCGCCTCGTGGTGATTTATTGATTTTTCTAAACGCATTTAAAACGGTAATCGTCGTGCCATGAACAATGCCTTGTGGACCGATATACATATAGCTACCAGCCGTCATCTGTCCGAATTGCGTTACACCAAGGGCGTTGTATTTTTCCCAATCATCGGGTTTAGAATAGTTAGGTATCATCATGCCGTTTGTAACAACAACTCTTGGTGCTTCAGGATGTGATGGGAATAATCCCATAGGATGACCAGAATACATCACCAAAGTCTGCTCATCAGTTATTTCTGAAAGATATTGCATCGTTAATAAATACTGTGCCCAATTTTGAAAAACAGCACCATTCCCACCATAAGTAATTAATTCATGTGGATGTTGTGCTACTTTCGGATCAAGATTGTTTTGAATCATCAACATGATGGCTTTAGCTTGTTCAGAATGACCTGGATACTCGTCTATTGGTCTGGCATACATTTCATAATCTGGTCTAAAGCGATACATATATATACGACCATAAGTGTTTAATTCATCTAAAAACTCTTTAGATAGAACCTCGTGGTGTTGCGGTTCAAAATACCGTAAAGCATTTTGAAGTGCCAGTTTTTTCTCTTCTATATTCAAAATGTCTTTACGCTTTGGAGCATGATTGACACTGTCATCATAGGGTTTAAAAACAGGTAATTCATTTGGAATTCCTTGTTTGATTTGAGACTTAAAATCGAGTTTAACTTCAATCATAACTATTCAATGTTTTTATTATATCCATAAGGGCAATGCCGACATCCACTTTTACAGCAATAGCCACGTTTTAAGTGATATTGCTCCGTAAAACAACGGTAGCCTTGTTCTGTGATGTAATAATCGCCTTCTTCTAATGGAATTATTTTCTTCATAACTACAAAAATACATAATTAGAAAGTTTAGGTATTTTAATTAATCTTAATTTTGTGAGACTTTTTAAAAAATCTAACATGTCTTTTTTTGACGTTTCATATCACAGTGAAATACAAAATGTATTTTGTGACAAAACCCGACATATTTCTGTTGATATTAAACGCGAAGATCAAATTCATCCCTTAGTTTCTGGTAATAAATTCAGAAAACTAAAATATAACATCAAACAAGCTTTTTTAGAAAAACATCATACTATATTAACTTATGGTGGTGCATTTTCTAACCACATTGCAGCAACGGCATCAGCGACTAAAATTTGCGGATTAAAAAGTATTGGTGTTATCAGAGGCGATGAAATTAAACATAGATTAGAAGAAAATCCAAATCACAATCCAACTTTATCATATGCTCAACAGCAAGGAATGCAACTCCATTTTATCAGTCGAAAAATCTATAAAACAAAAGATGAAACTGATGAAATAGAAAAACTAAGACAAAAATTTGGCTCCTTTTATCGCATTCCTGAAGGTGGATCAAATGCTTTGACCGTCAAAGGCTGTGAAGAAATTTTATCTGATTCTGACAAAAAATATGATATAATTGCTTGCTGTGTTGGTACTGGTGGAACGCTTGCAGGAATTATTAACTCTAGCTACAAACATCAAAAAGTGTATGGGTTTTCTGTTTTAAAAAATCATAATCACCGAGAAATAAATCAATGGACTACAAAGAATAATTGGCAAATATTTCAAGAAGATATTTTTGGAGGTTATGCCAAAACTAATAAGGAATTAATAGGGTTTATCAATAGTTTTTATCGACACACATCTATTGAATCAGACCCGATATATACTGGTAAAATGTTTTATCGACTGTGCAAAATGATAGAACAAAATCATTTTCCTGAAAACACTAAAATATTAGCTATCCACACAGGTGGTTTACAAGGTGTAGAAGGATTCAATCAGCGACAAATTTTAAAAAATAAACTTTGTATCGAGTTTTAAATTGCTTATCAAAACTTGAATAAGTATATTTACGCCAATAAAATATTTCACCTTGAAACATCTAAAATATTTAATTTACTTTCTATTAACCGCTCTTATTTTATCATCGTGTGGTTCAAAGAAAAAAAGCGTGCAGACCAAAAGACCACCTCAATCCATATCAAAAACCGAAGGTGTTACAGAGCAATCTAAAGTATATAATTCTGTGGGTCATGTAAAAAAACCTCCCAAAAACCTTTCGCAAACAGAATCTTACATTTATCAATACGCCGATATCGCTAAACAAGAAATGAGGCTTTTTGGAATACCAGCAAGCATAACTTTGGCTCAAGGTATTTTAGAATCTGCCAATGGTCAAGGTCAATTAACAAGAAGATCTAACAACCATTTTGGAATAAAATGTAATGGCTGGAGAGGTGCAAAAGTTTATCACGATGATGACGAATCTCAAGAATGCTTTAGAAAATACACACATGCAGAATATTCGTTTAGAGATCATTCATTATTTTTATTTAATAGAAGTCGATATGCTTTTTTGTTTGATTATAAAGTAACAGACTACAAAGATTGGGCTAAAGGTTTAAAAAAAGCAGGATATGCAACCGATCCAAAATATCCTAAAAAACTCATCGGTTTAATTGAACGCTACGAGCTTTATAAATATGATGAAGAAGTTGTGAAAGGCAAAAAAAGTAAATTTTCAAAAACAAAAACCGATAAAGTTCCAAAAAAAGAGATTCATGTTGTCCAAAAAGGAGATACATTATACAATATTTCAATTCAATATGACATTAGCATTGAAAGGTTAAAAAAACTCAATAATCTTAACGGCAGTGAAATTTATATTGGTCAGCACTTAAAATTGAAATAAAACCTTAAATTTATTATATTAAACTGAAAAATAAGCATTTATGATTTATAAACGCAGTAGTGCACTTTTTAATGAAGCTAAACAATATATCGTTGGTGGTGTCAACTCACCCGTTAGAGCATTTAATGCTGTTGGTGGAGACCCTATTTTTGTTAAACGTGCCAAAGGTGCTTATTTGTATGACGAAGATGATAGACAGCTGATAGACTACATTGCTTCTTGGGGTCCGATGATTCTTGACCACGCTTTTGAACCGGTGGTTGAGGCTCTAATCGAAGCCACTAAAAAAGGAACATCATACGGCATACCAACAGAATTAGAAACTAAAATTGCCAAACTGGCTATTGAAATGGTGCCTCATATTGATAAAATTCGTTTTGTCAATTCAGGAACCGAAGCCTGCATGAGTGCAGTGAGATTGGCTCGAGGATATACTGGTAAAGATAAAATTATAAAATTTGCGGGCTGTTATCACGGCCATAGCGACGCATTTTTAATTCAAGCGGGTAGTGGAGCGGTAACTTTTGGAATGCCCAACAGTCCAGGCGTTACAGAAGGAACAGTAAAAGATACTTTATTAGTCGCCTACAATAATTTAGATGAAGTCAAACAAATTATTAAAGCTAATGAAGGTGAAATTGCCGCTATTATCATTGAACCTGTTGCAGGAAATATGGGTTGTATTATTCCAGAAGAATCATTTATAAAAGGCTTAAGACAACTCTGTGATGAACACGATATTCTTTTGATTTTTGACGAAGTCATGACAGGTTTTAGGCTGGCTAAAGGTGGTGCACAAGAAACTTTAGGTATCAAAGCTGATTTGGTTTGTTTTGGAAAAGTCATCGGCGGTGGGTTACCTGTTGGTGCTTTTGCTGGATCGCAACATATCATGTCTCATCTTGCACCTGAAGGTCCAGTTTATCAAGCTGGAACTTTAAGTGGTAATCCACTAGCGATGACGGCTGGCTATGAAACTTTAAAACACTTAAATAATCATCCTGAAATTTACAATAGCCTAAATAAAAAAACCGAATATCTACATAATGGTATAGAAAAAGTTTTAAATCAACACAGCGTTGAGCATCAAATCAATCGATATGGTTCTATGATTTCGGTTCATTTTACTGATCAGCCAGTAAGCGATTTTGATAGTGCCGCCAAAGGCAATAATCAAAAATTTAAAGATTATTTTCACGGTATGTTAGAACAAGGCGTGTATTTGCCACCAAGTGCTTTTGAAAGTTACTTCCTCAATGATGCATTAACTTATAAAGATTTGGATAAAACTATTGAGGCATTAGGTAAAGTTTTGAATAATAATAAATCAAATTTTTAAAATTTTTTTAATTTAATTTTAATTTGATTATTTTTGAATAAATCGATTTAGATGAATAGACAGCTATTAATAGAAGATGCAGTAAAAAAAATCAATAAATTGCCTGATGTTAAGCTACAGGAAATAAATGATTTTGTAGATTTTCTATTGCGTAAAATTGACGATAAAATCATTCTAGAAAACATCCAAGAACTTACATCAAAATCAAATAATTTTTTAAATGATGAAGAAGACCTATATGATGAAAGTGATTTAAAAGAAAAATTTTAATGAAAAAAGGAGATATAGTTCTTATTCCATTTCCTTTTAGCAATTTGTCAGGCAGTAAAAAAAGACCAGCAACCGTCTTAATTGATTCGGAGGACGATGTTACAATTTGCTTTATTACTACTCAATTAAAATGGGAGTCAAGTTTTGATGTTATTGTATATCCATCAAAAATAAACGGATTAAAAAAGCCATCATTGATCAGATTAAATAAAATAGCTACTATAGACAAAAGTTTGATAATTGGGATATTAGGCAATCTTGAAGAAAAATATTTGAAATCACTTGATGAAAATCTTTTAAATCTTTTAAAATTATAGAGTAATATTTCTAACCATCAAATGTTATTGAAAGTTACTTCCTCAATGATGCATTATCTTATAAAGATTTGGATAATACAATTTCAGCATTAGAAGTTGTAGTTAATCAGCATCAATTTTAAAACACTTGTATTAATAAATTAAGCTAAACTAATTATCAATAATATTATTTAAAGTTTCGCTTGTACGCATATGTTTAGTGACCAGTCTTTCATCAGGTTTATAGTAGCCTTTGATGTCAACGGGTTTGCCTTGTGCATCAATAAAATCTTGAAGTATTTCAGCTTCAGCTTCATTTAATCGTCTGTAAATTGTTTCAAATTGAAGTTTTAAATCTTCATCTTTATTTTGTTGAGCTAAAGCATTTGCCCAAAATTTAGCAATATAAAAGTGCGTAGAACGGTTATCGGGTTCATTAACTTTACGCGAAGGTGCTTTGTTTTGTTTTAAATATTGAGAATTGGCATCATGCAGAGCTTCAGCAATGATTTTAGCTTTGGCATTATCGGTTTTTTCAGCGATATCTTCAAGTGAAACGGCGAGTGCTAAAAATTCACCAAGAGAATCCCAACGCAAGTGTCCTTCTTCTAAAAATTGTTGAACGTGTTTTGGTGCAGAACCTCCAGCACCTGTTTCATATAAGCCACCACCTGCCAAAAGCGGAACAATAGAGAGCATCTTTGCACTCGTGTTGAGTTCAAGAATAGGGAATAAGTCTGTCAGATAATCTCTTAAAACATTACCAGTTACTGAAATGGTGTCTTTTCCAGATTTTACGCGATCTAAGGTGTAATTCATCGCCTCATCTGGATTCATGATTTGTATGTCTAATCCAGAAATGTCGTGATGTTTTAAGTATTTTTTGACTTGTTGGCGTAGGTTGGCATCATGTGCACGGTTTTCATCTAACCAAAATATTGTAGGTAAACCTGTTTGTTTTGCTCTTGTAACTGCAAGTTTTACCCAATCTTGTACGGGTAAATCTTTGGTTTGGCACATTCTCCAAATGTCTCCCTTTTCAACTTCGTGAGCGATTAAAACTTCACTTGTTTGATTGACAACTTCTACAAGACCTGATTCTGGAATTTCAAAGGTCTTATCATGAGAGCCATATTCCTCGGCTTTTTGTGCCATTAGCCCAACATTAGAGACATTACCCATTGTTGCAGGGTCAAAAGCTCCGTTGGTTTTACAATAATCTATAACAGTTTGATAAATTCCTGCATAGCTTCGGTCTGGTATAACAGCTTTCATGTCTTGAAGCTCGTTATTTTTATTCCACATTTTACCAGAAGTTTTGAAAGTCGCTGGCATTGATGCATCAATAATTACATTACTTGGCACATGAAGATTGGTGATGCCTTTATCAGAGTTTACCATAGCCAAATCAGGTTTATCTTTGTATAAAGCATCGATTTCAGCTTTGATTTTTTCAGCTTTTTCGGCACTGAGTTTATCCAACTTATCATATAAATCTCCAATACCATTTTTAGGATTAAAGCCGATTTGTTTTAATTCGTCTTGATAGTTATTTAGAATTTCTTTATAAAACACTTTAACCGCATGACCAAAAATAATAGGGTCTGAAACTTTCATCATCGTGGCTTTTAAATGTATTGAAAATAAAACCCCTTGAGATTTAGCATCTTTAACTTGTTGTTCTAAAAATTTGACCAAAGCTTTTTTAGATAAAACAGAAGCATCAATAATTTCGTGTTTTTTTAATACTGTGCTTTCTTTTAAAACTCGGATGCCATTTTTTGTTTTGAGTTGGATTTTTACATCATCAGCTGCGGATAAGATGACAGATTTTTCAGAGCTGTAAAAATCGCCATCATTCATATGAGCTACATGTGATTTTGAATCTTTATTCCATTCGCCTAGTTTATGGGGATGTGCTTTAGCAAATTCTTTCACAGCTTTTGCTACACGACGGTCTGAGTTCCCTTCTCTTAAAACAGGGTTGACAGCACTACCAAGAACTTTGGCGTATCGGGCTTTAATTTGCTTTTCTTCCTCGTTTTTTGGTGTTCTTGGGTAGTTAGGGATATTGTAGCCTTTATCTTGTAATTCTTTAATAGCGACAATCAATTGTGGTTCTGATGCTGATATATTTGGAAGTTTGATAATATTTGCTTCAGGTTTTTTAACTAATTTACCAAGTAATGAAAGCGTATCTTCTTCTTGTAAATCTGAATCAAGCTTATCATTAAAAGTAGATATAATGCGAGATGCTAACGAAATATCTTTTGATTGCACTTTAATATTAGCAGCGTTTGTAAACTTTCTGATGATTGGTAGTAAACTGTAAGTGGCAAGTGCAGGAGCTTCGTCTGTTTTTGTATATATAATTTTTGCTTCGTGTTTTGGCATATTTTTGATTTTATAAGTCTTGCTAAAATAAGAAAAAAAACATGATGTTGGCGTTTAAAAAAAAACCATGTTAAAAAAAAAGCCTTCATAATTAATGAAGACTTTTTGAATTGAAATTAGACTATTTCTTAATTTGCTCTTTGATACGAGCTTTCTTACCTGTTAGATTTCTAAAGTAATTAATTCGAGAACGTCTAACTTTACCTCTTTTGTTGATTTCAATTTTTTGAATAGAAGGCATATTGATTGGGAAAATTCTTTCTACACCAATGGTACCGCTCATTTTTCTGATGGTAAAAGTTTTGGTAAGTCCAGTTCCTTTGATTTGAATGACTGTGCCTCTAAAAAATTGAACTCTTGTTTTTTGCCCTTCTTTAATTTCGTAGTAAACAGTAATGGTGTCTCCACTAGAAAAATCAGGAAAATCCTTTTTTTCGATAAATTCGTCTTGAACGTATTGTAGTAAATCCATGATAAAACGTATTATTGTATTAGCTTAAAAACATTCACGATTTTCGTCAGAGGTTTTTAAGCGAGTGCAAATATATTTTATTTTTACGTTATAACCATACAAATAATATTAAATTGACTATTTTATGACAGATTTTAAGCAATATATTAGAGAAATAGAGAATTTTCCTAAACCAGGTATAAACTACAAGGACATTACACCACTTTTTTTGAGACCTCAAATTGTAAATTTATGTATAGAGTCTTTCATATACAATCTCCCTAAAAATATAAAAATCCATAAAGTCGTTGGTATCGAGTCGAGAGGTTTTTTGCTTTCTACTCTTTTAGCTCAAAGGCTTGATGCAGGGCTTGTTTTGATTAGAAAACCAGGAAAATTACCCTACAAAACCCATCAAGAATCTTATGAATTGGAGTATGGAAAAGACAGCCTTGAGATGCATATTGATGCTGTGAGTAAAGGCGAAAACGTGATTGTTCACGATGATGTACTCGCTACAGGAGGCACCGCTTTTGTCGCTAATCGGTTAGTCCAAAAAAGTGGATAGTATATTATTCAAAATAGCTTTTTGATAGAGTTAAAAAATTTAAATGGTCGTTCCCAACTTAAAGATATAGATCTTTTTAGTTTAATCACTTACTAACTTTTACCCGAATTAAAGCATTATTAAATGAAATCACAATTGAACAACGAAATCCCTCACAAAATGTTATCCTTAGATCCATTTTCTCAATGGCTTGGTGTTGAAATTTTAGATGTTAAAATAGGATATTGCAAGCTGGGATTGCACATCAGAAAAGATATGCTCAATTCAATGCAAAAAGCTCACGGCGGTATAACTTACGCTTTAGCCGACACCGCTTTTGGATTTGCATCAAATACACATGGTCGGTTTTCAGTGTCTATCGAAACTTCTATCAACCATATTGAAGCTTTGTATGAAGGTGATTATATCATTGCAGAAACCCAATTAGATATCACCAAAAACAAACTAGGATTTAATTATGTCAACATATATTGTCAAGATAAAATAGTAGCAATTTTTAAAGGCGTGGTTTATCGCACATCTAAGGCTTGGATAATTGATTAAACCAATGAATACCCAATTATTTGTTGTAGTAACGATTTAAGTAATTATCCGTATTTTTTTTGTTTTTGAATACATCAAAAGTTTTGCCTTGAGTTCTAAAAGCACCGAGAACGTTGGCATACTGACCCGCTTTTAAGGCATCATTGTAGTAGCTGAATCCGTATGCCAATCCGCCTGCAAAACTATCACCACAACCCGTTGTGTCTATCACATCTTTCATTTTTACAGATTTGATGAAATTCTTTTTAACAGTTTTATCCTTTGAAAGCGTGAAGTGTTCACAGCCTTGTGCATCTAATGTAATATATAAGTGTGAAGTTTTATGATTTAAAACAAATTGAGCAAAATCATCTAAATGTTCTCTTTGGCTATCATCATAAGATTTCATTTCATCTAAAGCATATTCAGTTTTAAACCAACAACATTGCGATTCTTCAAGATTCATTTTAAGGATATCAATATAGGGCAACCACTGTTCAATTTCAATCCAAAAGCGACGCAGTCTATCACCTTTGGTGGTTACACAAGTTGTAGGACCATGAGCATCAAAAATAATTTTAGCTTTAGAATGGGCTTTGATAAATTTTAAAGTTTCAAGTGGAACTTCAAAATCGCTGATAGGGACAAACACAAAGGCATCAACACCAAGAAATGCCTCAACGTCTTGTGGTAAAATAGGCGACATAAAAGCAGTTTGTTTTTCACGCCGATTGTTTTGATCGATAAAATCTAAAAATATCACGGTGCCAGAATCCTTTTCAGAAGAAATCCCAACTGTGTTTATGGCTGAATAATTTGCAAATAAAGATTCAACAGCCTCTTTATCTATTTTGTGAATGTGAGAAATAGGATAAACTTCTCCATCGTTTTCCATAAGTTTTGCTAAGGCAATACAAGGGTGAGAAATACAACCATATTTTTTTATAACCTCATTCTGATGTGTCTTGATAGTGTCTCTAGGTATAGGACCAACAACTGCGATTTTTTTCATATTTTTACTTTAAAGCATAAATTTAAAAATTTATTATAAACTACGTAAATTAAACCGAAATAAAGTAAGAATTGATAAAACAATAGTTCAATTTTTTTTTATACTTTTATAACGATATAATTTTAACTTAAAATAACATCAATGGATAAAATTAAAAAAAGTGATTTATCAAGACGTAAATTTATGAAAAATGTAGGCATAGCAACTGCAGGAGTTTCAATAGTGCCTAGTCATGTTATTTCAGGATTGGGTTACACAGCACCAAGCGACAAATTGAATATTGCTGGTATTGGTGTTGGTGGAATGGGTCGAGGCAACCTTAGAAATATGAATACGCAAAACATTGTTGCATTGGCTGATGTAGATTGGGCGTATGCCAAAAAATGTTTTGATGATTACCCCAAAGCCAAAAAATATAAAGATTATAGAAAAATGCTTGATGAAATGGATAAGGATATTGATGCAGTGATGATTGGCACACCTGACCATACTCATTATGTCAGTGCAAAGGACAGTATGTCTGCTGGCAAACATATTTATTTACAAAAACCGTTGACACATTCAGTTTATGAATCAAGAAGATTAGCTGAATTAGCTAAATCTACTGGTGTTGCTACACAAATGGGAAATCAAGGAAATTCTTCTGATGATATGCGAAAGGTGTGTGAATGGATTTGGAATGGTGAAATTGGTGAAGTTACAAAAGTTGATGCTTGGACAGACAGACCTATTTGGCCACAAGGTCTAGAAAGACCAACAGAAAAATATCCAATACCTGATACATTAGATTGGGATTTGTTTTTAGGCCCAGCAGCTGAAAGACCTTACCATCCTTCATACACGCCATGGAATTGGAGAGCTTGGTGGGATTTTGGAACAGGTGCTTTAGGCGATATGGGATGCCACATAATCGATCCTGTCTATAAAGCTTTAGAACTCGGTTACCCTCATGCATTTGAAGCAAGTTCCTCTCAAGTCAATACAGAAAGTGCTCCAGTTGCAGAAAAAGTGACTTATTATTTTGGAAAAAGACCAAAAAAAGGTAAAATAAATATGCCTGCAGTAGAATTTACTTGGTATGACGGTGGTTTAAAGCCTGATAGACCAGAAGGCTTGAAACCAGGTATGTATCCAGGTGATCAACAAGGTTGGGGCGGTGCTATTTTTTATGGTACTAAAGGCACATTAATCTGTGGTACTTATCTTTGCAAACCCATTTATTATCGGTCGTGAAGACAATCCACCTCCTACAACAAGTGAATTACGCAGAATACCAAATGCAATGTTAGGTGGCCATGAAATGGATTGGGTACTTTGCAAAAGAAAAAAGAAAAACAGAGTAGAGACTAGCTCTAATTTTTCTTATGCAGGTCCATTAAACGAAGTTGTTGTTGCTGGAAATCTTGCCGTGAGATTACAAGATTTGAGAAGAAGATTAGAATGGGATGCTGAAAATATGACAATCACAAATATTGGTGATGAAGAAGAAATAAGAGTAGTCAGTACCGATAGCTTTAAAGTGATAGATGGCGATCCTAAATTTGATACAAAATATAAAACCATTAATGCTAAAAAAGCAGCTGAAGAATATGTGAAACACACCTATAGAAATGGTTGGTCTTACTAAATTAAAATCAAAGGCGGATCTTTTTTGATTGCTAAATTTTTACAAAGTCGAACTAAACAAACAAAACAAATAATTTAAAAACCATAAAAAATGAGAAAATCAATTTTATTTCTGTTTACCCTAACCTTAGTAATTGCCTGTGGCAAAGCAAAAAAAGAAAACAAAGAAGAACAAAAAGAAGTCGTTGAAAATACCGATAAAACTGATGTTGTAGAAAAACAAGAAGTTAATACTCTAACCGAAAAAGAAAAAAAAGAGGGTTGGAAATTACTTTTTAACGGAAAAAACAGTGATGGCTGGAGAGGTTATAATACAGATAAATTTCCAAGCGATTGGAAAATTCAAGACGGCACACTATTTATGGCGGGTTCTGGTAGAGGAGAAGCTGGTTCAGAAAACGGAGGAGATATTCTTTATGACGAAAAATTTGATAATTTTCACTTAAAATTAGAATGGAAAATTTCTGAAGGTGGTAATTCTGGAATTTTTTATCTCGGTCAAGAGTCAGATGATTTTGACTATATTTGGGAAACCGCACCTGAAATGCAAGTTCTTGATAATGAAAGACATCCCGATGCTATGTTAGGCACTGATGGCAACAGAAAAGCAGGTTCACTATATGATATTTATCCCGCTAAACCACAAAATGCAAAACCAGCAGGTCAATGGAATAAGGTTGAAATTATTGTGTTTAAAGGCACGGTAGTCCACAAACAAAATGGAAAAACAGTTGTAGAATATCATTTATGGACTCCAAAATGGGAAGAAGATGTGGCTAAAAGCAAATTTCCTTCCTTAAATGAAAACTGGGCTGATGTTGCCAAAGAAGGCTATATCGGATTGCAAGACCACGGTGATGATGTTTGGTTTAGAAACATAAAAATTAAAGAGTTATAAATTAAAATTATCCGAATAATTGCAATATCTTTTATGAAGATTCCTTTACTCGATTAATAAAATTAATTTGTTTTAACGTGAGTTCGATTTATTGAAATCTGTAAATCAGATGATTACATATTTTCATTTCGTACGAAGAATAAGGAGAAATCTCATCCTACCGAGATGTCTCGTCGCTCATGCTTCGCTCTTTCGACATGACAAGTGATTACATATCTGTATTTTATATGAATATATTTTATTGGAATTTATATCGAACTCATGTTGTTTTAATATAAAACTCATACTAAAATAAAAAACCCCACTAAAAAGTGGGGTTTAAAATTTATCAGATAAAGCAGTAAACTACTTTTCTTCTTTAGCTTTTTGCTTGTTGAATTTTTTATACTTGTTTTTGAACTTGTCAATACGCCCAGCAGTATCAACCAATTTGGTTTTACCCGTATAAAATGGGTGAGAAGTTCTTGAAATTTCTAATTTAACTAAAGGATATTCCACACCATCTATTTCGGTAGTTTCTTTAGCCTCAGCAGTTGATTTAGTGATAAACACGTCATTGTTAGACATGTCTTTAAAAGCAACTAATCTATAATTTTCTGGGTGTATGCCTTTTCTCATAGGTATTCAATTTTTTGGATTGCAAATGTAATGATTTTTTTTGATTCCAAAAAAATTGATCTAAATATTATTTTTCTTTTATTGAGTCAAGATAATATTGATAAAGCTGATCAGCGACTTTAAACGATGAAATTTCTTGTTGTTCAATTTTATCGAGATAAATTTTTAATTTTGATTTTAACTTAGGATGATCGTAAAAATTTTGTTTCAACTTTTGGTTTAGGCTGTCAAATAACCAAAATTTTTGTTGCTCAAAACGATTCTGATTAAAAAAACCATTTTCGATAGTAGATTTTTGATAAGCCTTTATCATATCCCAAATTTCAGTAATACCTTTATTGTTAATTGAAGAAATACACTTCACTTTTGGTATCCATTGGCTGTTTTTTTCAGGATAGAGATGAAGTGCTCTTTTAAATTCCATTTGTGCTTTTTTGGCGGCTTTTTGGTTTTCTCCATCAGCTTTATTGATCAAAATAGCATCAGCCATTTCTATAATGCCACGTTTCATGCCTTGTAGTTCGTCGCCTGCACCTGCTAATTTTAATAATAGAAAAAAATCCGTCATACTGTGGACAGCGGTTTCGCTTTGACCTACACCAACGGTCTCAACAAGAATAACATCATATCCGGTCGCTTCACAAAGGATAATACTTTCACGTGTTTTTCTTGCCACACCGCCAAGTGAGCTACCTGATGCTGTTGGACTGATATAGGCGTTTTTTTCTTTTACCAAACCCTGCATTCGGGTTTTGTCGCCTAAGATGCTTCCTTTTGAAACTGAACTCGTCGGGTCAACTGCCAAGACCGCAACTTGTTTTCCTTCTTGAATAAGCGTTTTGCCAAAGGCTTCTATAAATGTGCTTTTACCAACGCCAGGAACACCTGTAATACCGATTCTAATGGATTGCCCTGAATGTGGCAAACAGGACGTAATGAGTTCATCTACAGTTTTTTGATGTTTTTGCTGTTCACTTTCTATTAAGGTTATAGCTTGACTTAATGCAACTTTATCGCCATGGATTAACCGAGAAAACAGGGTTTTGACAGATCTACTTTTTCTTTTTTTTAACTTAGATTGATATTTAGGATTTATATAATTATTCAAAAGGACTAAATTTTTAAGTCTTAGCAGGTTTTATCGATACAGGAACAACAATATCATCCCAAGCCAGAAACATATTGATGTCACCAAACTGTTCATCAAAGTAAATGCTGAATTGCTCTATGGTTTTAAGATTTTTTGAAACAGGAACTTCAACCTTTAAAACGTCAAATTTCTCTACTCGCGAGGCTTTACCATCAGAAAAATTTACACCCCAATTATACATTTTATCATTAAAAATAACGACCCACGAGGTTTCGTTAGGAATTGTCCACAAAGTATATTTTCCTGCTTCAAGTAGCGAACCTTCAATCAAAAGATCTTTGTTGGTTTTAAAAGTAGTGGCTTCGTTTGCACCCGTTCGCCATACTTCGTTGTATGCTACAATATTTCCAAAAATATCTCTTCCTTTTTTATAAGGTCTATTATAAAATACTTCAATTTTTAAACTGTCTTGTTTGAAAACAACAGTATCTTCTGGGCTGTGTTTTTTTGTGTTAAATCTCATAATATAAAAACCAGCAATGGCAACAATAATCAGTCCTGCTATGATGAAAAGTATAATTTTAAGCGCTTTAGGCATAGTTGATAATTTTTTGATGAATATAAGTCAAATATACATTTTTTATTTTTGAATAATTTGATAATATTTTTGCGACTTTATAACATTTTAGCTTTGATGCAATTTCTGTTATAAAATTCTTTTACTTTGTAAATCTGATTTTAAAAAACAATGAACTTCAACTCTACTGAAATTGATCAAAAAGATTATGTCAATTTATTTAAAAGCATTTTAAAACCTCGTTTAATTGAGGAGAAAATGTTGATTTTGCTGAGGCAAGGTAAAATTTCAAAATGGTTTAGTGGCATTGGTCAAGAAGCTATTGCTGTTGGTGTCACTTTAGCTTTGAAAGATGATGAATATATTTTGCCTATGCACAGAAATTTAGGTGTTTTTACAACTCGAAATATTCCTTTACACCGTCTGTTTTCTCAATGGCAAGGCAAACTTAGTGGATTTACCAAAGGACGTGATAGAAGTTTTCATTTTGGAACACAAGATTACAAAATTATTGGAATGATTTCTCATCTTGGTCCACAACTTGGCGTAGCTGATGGTATTGCTCTTGCTCAAAAATTAAGAAAAACAAATAAAGCAACCTGTGTGTTTACTGGCGAAGGTGGCACAAGTGAAGGCGATTTTCACGAAGCTTTAAACATTGCTTCGGTATGGCAATTACCCGTTGTGTTTTGTGTAGAAAACAACGGTTATGGACTGTCCACGCCAACTAACGAACAGTTTAATATTGAAAATATAGCCGATAGAGGAAAAGCTTATGGCATAGAATCTCATATTATTGATGGAAATAATATTGCAGAAGTTTATGAAAAAATGACCTATATTTTTGAAGAGGTTCGCAAAAAACCTAAACCAGTTTTAGTTGAATTTAAAACTTTTAGGCGTCGTGGTCATGAAGAGGCTAGCGGAACAAAATATGTCCCTAATCAGCTAATAAATCACTGGAGTTCGAAAGATCCAATTGATAATTTAAAAAAATATCTTTTAGATAAACATATTTTAGATGATTCAGAAATAGAACGTATAAAGTCTGAAATCAAATCAGAAATAGATAAACATCTACAAATTACTTTCAATGAACCGCAAGTCGAGTCTTCAATAATGGGAGAATTAAATGATGTTTATGCACCAAATGATCAAAAAATCATAAAACCTAAACGCAATAAAACATCTGAAAAACGTTTTGTTGATGCCATTTCTGATGGCTTGCGTGAATCTATGCAAAGGCATGATGAACTTGTGATTATGGGTCAAGATATCGCTGAATACGGCGGTGTTTTTAAAATTACTGAAGGTTTTGTAGAAGAATTTGGAAAACATCGGGTGCGAAATACCCCAATTTGTGAATCTGGCGTGATTGAAGCGACTATGGGTTTGAGTATTTGCGGTATCAAATCGGTAGTAGAGATGCAATTTGGCGACTTTGTTTCCTCTGGGTTTAATCCTATTGTTAATTATCTGGCAAAAACATATTACCGCTGGCAACAAAATGCTGATGTAGTGATAAGAATGCCTTGTGGTGCTGGTGTTGGTGCTGGACCATTTCACAGTCAAACCAACGAAGCTTGGTTTACCAAAACACCTGGCTTAAAAGTGGTTTATCCAGCCTTTCCAGAAGATGCAAAAGGGCTTTTATGTCTTGCAATCGACGATCCAAATCCAGTCTTGTTTTTTGAACATAAAGCTTTATATAGAAGTTTAAAAACACAAACCCCTGATGGGTATTTTACTCACGAAATTGGCAAAGCACAAACTGTAAATTTTGGTAACAAAATCAGCATTATCACTTATGGAATGGGTGTGCATTGGGCTTTGGCTTTACTTAAAGAATATCTTGAAAACACTATCGATATTATAGATTTAAAAACTTTAAAACCTTTAGATACAGAAGCCATTCTATCTAGTGTTAAAAAAACCAGTAGGGTAGTGGTTTTACAAGAAGACTCTGCCTTTGGTGGTCTTGCAGCTGAAATTGCTGCGTGGATTAGTGAACATGCTTTTCAGTTTTTAGATGCACCTGTCAAAAGAGTTTGCAGTATAGATACACCGATTCCATTTGCTGAAAATCTAGAAAAAAACTACTTAGCCAACTCAAGATTAAAAACAACACTTGATGAATTGCTCAAATTTTAATTTAAAATCATCCTAAAGTTTAATTTTTTGTATTTTTGAATGAAATTTATTCTCATGTCAAAATCTATTTTAATCTGTATATCTTTTTGCGTTTTCCTTTTTGCCTGTGGAAACTCAAAAAAAGCGGTTGAGAAAAAGCCAGCAAGAACTTCAGAATATATCAACCCTAAAAGCGATATGGCAATTGCAGGTTCAGTCAATTTTGATAATAACGAAAGCTTGACTATCTATTCTGCCATTATAAAAAATATCACGGGAGATAAACCTGGTGCTTATATCGGTAATGAAATGGATAAATTGGCAGAACAATTGCAAAACAAATTAGATTATTCTGAATTACTTCGTGTTGGTGAAGGACTGATACTTGAATTTAATTCTAAGTCTAATTTTTATTTTAACACCGGAAAAACAAATTTGAATTCCGAATCAAGACAAAATTTAGATGTTATAGTTTCAACTTTAAAACAATATCCAAAGGTCAACCTGATTATTGAAACGCATACAGATGCTTCTGGTGATGAAGATGTTAATATGAAATTATCTCAAGAACGCGTTTTGTCTATTAAAAATTATCTATTAGAAAAAGGTATTGATTCAAGTCGAATTAAAACCAAAGCTTTTGGCGAAAATCAACCTAAAGTTAATAATGAGACCTTAGAAAATCGCCAGCTTAACAGACGTGTTGATTTTGGATTTTACGCCTCTGATGCTTTAAAAGAAGAAGCTATAAATAAGACTCAATAATTAGTTATCATCTGGCACTGGGTCATAACCTGATTGACCCCAAGGATGACATTTTGATAGCCTTAAAACAGTCAATTTAAAACCTTTAAAAACACCGTGTTTTTTGAATGCCTCATAAGCATATTGTGAACAAGTTGGCTGGAAACGACAACTTGAAGCGGTTAGTGGTGAAATAAGCCACTGATAAATTTTTATCAAGAATAAAAAAGGAAAAATCAATATGCGTTTCATAGTTTTCAAATCTCAATTTTATGGTGTGATTTCATAAGTCGTTCCTTCGGCAGTATCTTTGAGTTGAATTCCCATTTCAATCAAGCGGTCTCTGATTTTATCACTTTGTTCGAAATCTCTATTGGCTCGTGCTTGATTACGCAAATCGATTAAAAGCTCGATAAGCTTATCTTGTTTTTGATTGTTGTTATTGGTGCTAGCTATCTTTTCTAAACCTAATACATCAAAGCAAAATGCATGTAAAGTTTTAGATAAAGATTTTATATCTTCTTTGGTCAATGCTAATTTATCATGTTTAGACGCATTGATATATTTTACCGCTTCAAACAATTGAGCTATTAAGACAGGCGAATTAAAATCGTCATTCATAGCATCGTAGCAAGATTGTCGCCATGATTTGATATCGATATCCGATGTCTCTGAAGGTTTTAAACTTTCTAAACTATTAATGGCATTCATTAATCTTTCAAAACCTTTTTCGGTAGAATTTAAAGCTTCGTCAGAAAAATCTAATACACTTCTATAGTTGGCTTGCAACATAAAAAAACGCACAACAGAGGGATGATAGCCTTTAGACAGATTTTTATTATCACCACTAAACAATTCCTCAGGTAAAATATTGTTGCCCGTGCTTTTGGCTATTTTTTTACCGTTTAAAGTCAGCATATTAGCATGCATCCAGTATCTCACTGGTTGTTTGCCATTAGCGACTATACCTTGAGCAATCTCACATTCGTGATGCGGAAATTTTAAATCCATGCCACCGCCGTGAATATCAAATTCTTCGCCGAGATATTTTGAGCTCATCACCGTGCATTCCAAATGCCAGCCTGGAAAACCAACGCCCCAAGGTGATGACCAACGCATGATGTGTTGTGGCTCTGCTTTTTTCCACAAAGCAAAATCTTGTGGATTTTTTTTGTCAGATTGACCTGCAAGTTCTCTGGTATTAGCGATTAAATCTTCTATCTTTCGTTTGCTTAAAATTCCGTAATGCTCTTTTTCGTTATATTTTAAGACGTCAAAATACACGTTACCATTGACTTCGTAGGCTAAACCCTTATCTATAATGGTTTTGATAGCTTCAATTTGTTCAACAATATGACCCGTTGCTGTAGGCTCAATACTCGGAGGAAGATTATTGAATTTTTGAAGCGTATTGTGAAAATCAACCGTATATTTTTGAACCACTTCCATAGGTTCTAGTTCTTCTAATCTGGCTTTTTTAGCAATTCGATCTTCACCTTCTTCGGCATCGTTTTCTAAATGACCAGCATCTGTTATGTTTCTGACATACCTGACTTTATAACCTAAATGCTTTAAGTATCTAAAAATTAAATCAAATGAAATAAAAGTTCGGCAATTTCCCAAATGGACTTTGTTGTAAACCGTTGGTCCGCACACATACATCCCAATATGACCTTTAGTCAGAGGTTTAAAATATTCTTTTTCTCCAGTTAATGAGTTGTATATCTTAAGTTTTTGATTGTCGTATAATGCCATAAATTTAAAAAGTTGTATCTAATTTAATATAATCTAAAAACTCTTTTTTGACATCTTGATTTTTAAATTGACCACCAAACTCGCTAGTTACGGTCTCGCTTTCTATATCTCTAATACCGCGTGAATTTACACAAAGATGTTTGGCATCTACAATACAAGCTACATCTTCTGTATCAAGAGCTTCCTGCAAATCTTTTACAATTTGCATAGTCATACGTTCCTGAACTTGAGGGCGTTTGGCGTAATAATCTACAATCCGATTCATTTTAGAAAGCCCAACCACACGACCTGATGAAATATAGGCGATATGGGCTTTACCAACAATAGGCAATAAATGATGCTCGCAGGTGGAATAGACGGTTATATTTTTTTCAACCAGCATTTCGCCATAGCGGTATTTATTGTCAAAGGTTGACATTTTGGGTTTATGTTTTGGGTTTAAACCTGAAAACATTTCATTGACAAACATTTTTGCTACGCGTTGTGGCGTACCACTTAGGCTGTCGTCAGCTAAGTCTAAACCTAAAGTTTGCATAATGTTATTAACATTTGCTTGAATACGTTTGATTTTTTCTTCATCACTTAATTCAAATGCGTCTTTTCGCAAAGGCGTTTCGCTAGAAGTTCCAATGTGGTTATGACCCAACTCTTCAATTTCAGATAAATTTTCTTCTAAACTCATAGTCAAATAAATATTTGCAAAGATAGTTTTTTTTGAGTGTTTTGAAGTTTTAACCAACGAAAACTCATTTTATTGGCTATTGTTAACACGACTTTAGGAAAATTTTTTATATTTGGAAAAAATACCTCATTTATGAAAACTTTAACTTGTGTCTTATTACTATCATTCTCATTTAGTTTTTGTCAGAATTTTCCTGGTGGATTACCAAATTCAGAGATTTGGATTATAGGTAATCATGCAAATGTTGAAGAGCCAATTAATTTATCGGTTGATTCTAATATTAGAGTTTCGAATTGCGGCCAATCTGAAACTGATTATTTTAATTTCAACGAGTGTTTTTATAGTGCTGAAGGAATTTGTCTTAAATTCAACACAAAGCATGAGTACTCAAAAGGTAAAACTTATTTCTTTGTCGGAGAGCCAGATATTAAGAAAGAAACAAACCTTTCCCAATTACATACAATATGGTCTGAGTTTATTCCTAATACTATAACTTCAAAAGTTATAAGAAATAGAACAGGTATAGCTATGAACAACTCTCTGCAAGGGGATTTGTTTAGCTCTTATAGCAACGAACCGTCTTACATTAGTTATTATCATTGGAATAACTATCGACTAAATAAAATTCACAAGACATATGGGTTTATAGGTGAAACAGAATATAATGTTGGCAAAACTTTCTCATTTTCTGATCAAAATAATAATATAGGGGCTGAAAATTTTGTAGGTTATTTTACTGAATTCATATCATTTCCATTTGAATTAGATGCTAATGAGAAAAATCGAGTTGAATCATATTTAGCATTGAAGTATGGACTTACATTGGACTCTGATTATAAAAGTTCTACTAATGTAAAGTTTTGGAATATTAACAGTGCTTTTAGTAATAACATATTCGGTATTGGAAAAGATGATAAAAGTGGTTTATATCAATTAATTGCTGAAAGTAGAAACGAACAAGATTTGTTAGTTGCATCTGTTGGTCCTTATGCTGAAAACAACATTATTAAACAGCAGGAATTAGAATTAACTATTTCTGATAATCATTTTATTTTATTTGGCGATAATAATGGAAACCTTAGTTTAAATGAACCTAATGAAATGTCCGTATCAACCCTAGGAAGAAAATGGTTAAGTCAAAATACAGATGAAGAATCTAAAGAATATCCAATTAATTTAAGATTTAAAGTAACTAATGAAATTCAAAATATTTTAAGTGAAACAGATCTAAAATTATGGTTTCTGAGAGATCCATTCGTAAATAATACTGAGATTTCTGATTTTCAAAGTGAATTTGTTGAATTTACTAAAATTGATGATATTCAAGAAGGTTATGCAACCGTAGAAGAGATATTTTTTGATATTGATGAAAATAAATTTGATCAGTATACCCTCGCCATTGGACCAGAAATGATTGTTCAAGTAAAATTTCATAGAACAGAATGTAGTAAATATAATATATCTCGAAACGTTGATATTGAAATTACAGGTGGTACACCTAAGTATTCTATCAAAGTTGAGTCTGAAAATGGATATTCTTTTCAAACTATAACTGAAAATACAGTAGTGACACTTGAAGATCTTAGCGAAGGTGTTTACATCATATATGTAGAGGATTCGAATGGCCTTTTTGTTAAAAGGGAGTTTGAAGTTATAATTTATGATATGTTTTTGGATCTTGGACCCGACCAAAATCTAAGTATAAACCAGCAAGAAATTAATCTTTTTGCAGGAGAAGGTATTGAAGATCCTGATGCAACGTATGAATGGTATTTTAATGGAGAGTTGTTAGAACACACAGATCCATTATTAGTGGTCAATGCGCCAGGTGACTATGAGGTGATTGTTACTGCTGGTGACAGATCTTGTTCTATATCTGATAGAATTACAATCACTAATATATTATCAGGATCTATAGATTATTCTCTAGAATGTGATGACGATGAGGCGAACTTTAATGTTAATATATTTGGAGGAATACCAAATTATAACATTCAAGTATTTGATTTGAATAATAATCAAATCGGCTATACTCTAGTTGCTAACAATGATTTTAATAGTGTAAATTTAACACTTCCATACGGTTCATATACTATAGAAATTACGGATAATTTAGATGAAACTATAAGCTTAAATGCTGATTTTACAGACCCATGGGAAGGTGTAGATATAAACTTACACGATCAGCTTTTATCTTCGGGCTGTTATTTATTAGTCAATAATGGAACAGAAAGTTATTATGTGCTTAATAATAATTTTAATGATGGGTGTGTACCTATTACTATTGACGCATCTTTGAATGTATCAGTCAATAGCAACATTAGTTATGAGTGGTTTACACAATGTGATGATGGTCAATTAACTAGCATACTTGTGTCTCCTATTATTGTTTTTGAAGGACAAGTTGATGTTAATAATATAGATTGTTCAATTCCTGGTTTAGAAAAATATGTTCTTGTCGCAACTGATCAGGATAACGGTTGTATCTATTCAGAAAGTTTTTTAACTAAAAGCTTATATCCAACAATAAGTGCTGATAGACCTGAGAATGGTACAAATTTCAACATTACCACCAAAACCTATCCTAATCCAAGTGATTTGCAAAAAAACGCTAGTCACGAAGTGACGATGAACGAAGTCAAAGATGTGGAGATTAAAGTCTTTGATATTTTAGGAAGACAGGTCTTTGAAAAGAAATTATCGAATGAAAGTCAATACACTATCCCTTTAGAAATTAATGCAACAGGTGTTTATTTTATAATAACTACAACCAGTGAAAAGATACTAACCGACCGTTTAATCATCAAATAATACCCCAGTTTTATGCTTCTATTTAAATCTATCAGAAAAAGTAGTATATTCAGTACTGCAATTGCAAGTATTTTATGTAATGTCATGGTTTTTGGACAGCCAATTCAACAAATGTCTCAAAATACATCTTTACATAAGATTTTAAAATTTAAATTAAATTATCTTAGCCCTAGTTCTTCCAATGGATCAACTTATGTCGAGCCTAGTAATCCTACCGAGTCGAATATTTTTTATGCGGATGAACAATTTGGGCTTATAGGAGTTTTTGACGATCATAAAAGTGAGAAAATTAAAGATAATTTTTTTACGGTTCACATACCAAATGAATATAACTTAAAGAACTATGATATAACCTTGTCATACGAGCTTTTTGGTTTAGAAGATGCTTCACAAACCACAAAAAGCATAAATCACAATAAAAGTTACGGAGGGTCTTTTATTTCTATAAAAGAAGAATGGAAGCATGTAAGTGAGCAAATACCTAATCATTTGATAAATTCAGGTAAAAACACAATTTTTTTTAACAGAAGAGAAAATAAAGATTATGGTTATAAAATAAAGAATCTACGTGTTAAGCTTACACCAGTTAAGTCTAAAGCACCAATCAAAAAATTAAATAGTTTTATTTACGGCAATAAGCTTTATTTGAATGGAATTGTTGATCACGATAAAGTAAAGTCTATACAATATAATGATGAAAATTTGAACTTGAATAATGGTGTTTTTAATAAAATCTTATCTCAAACTGATTTAGACAAAATTAAATTTAAAATCATTTTAAATGATAATACCCAAGCGCTAGTTAAAAAAAAATTAACACCTATTAACTTTAGCGAATATTTGTATTTCCCTAGAATTGATTCTGCTGTAGAGCATGAGGAATTAAGTCAGGAAAGTTCTTTTCTCAAAACATATGATAATGGTCACATACAAATTTTGAATATCGAAGGGCTTTTGTTTAGAGATAGTAAACCAACCCATACCTCTATAACAAATGTCACATACAAATATGCTTCATACCGATTAAATAAATCTCTGGATAGTACAAATCAGTCAATGCTGTATCTTAAATATGATAGTGATAAAATGCCTGTGGGCTATAGTCCAAAAGATATCCAAACATTTTATTTTAGTAATAAGAAAAAAGAATGGATTAGTCTTGAAAAAGATAGTATTGATTATAAAAATGAATTAATTATTACTAAAGTTAATGAAAAAACAGATTATATCAATGGCATAATTAAGCGACCTCAATCTCCTGAAATAGGAAATTATACTCCAACATTATTGACAGACCTCGAATATGCAGACCCAGCATCAGGTGTAGTTTCAATTTCACCACCTCAACCTAATAATATGGGTGTTGCTTCTACATCTTTTCCTTTAAAACTGCCATCAGGTAGAAATGGAATGCAACCCAATTTATCTGTCAATTATAATAGTGAAGCATCTAATAGTTGGATGGGTTTAGGGTGGAACCTTCAAGTACCCAGTATAAGTTTAAATACCAAATGGGGGACACCTGTCTTTGATTCAAATAAAGAAACCGAGCTTTATACATTTTCTGGAAGTGAATTGTTATTAAAAAATAATGGCGAATATACCCAACCGCACAGATCTAATGTTGACATCAACAGGCAAACTGATAGAGTTTTTTATCACAGGGCTGAAGGCAGTTATAGCAAAATAGTGAGACATGGAAGTAATCCAGGTAACTATTGGTGGGAAGTAGTAAATAAAAGAGGCACTACAAGCTATTATGGAGGAGACAATAGTGGCATAAATGAAACTTATGTTCTTAGAAACCTTAATGGTAATATTACTCACTGGTCATTGCTCAAAACCATTGACGTATTTGGAAATAGGATTGAATATTTTTATGATAAAAATGAGAATATTGATTTGAATAACACTATTTCAGATAGTGGAAATATTAAAGCAACTTCTTGTTATTTGGAAAGTATTGAATATACTTTGAATGACGATAATACTAACTTGGATTATTATAAGGTTGAGTTTATAAGAAATAATTACAACCTTTCTGGTTTATCTGATCTTGACAGAAAAGATAAAATTTTGAACGCTAGAACTGGAACGTTAAGAATTACTGATGACTTATTAACTGAAATAAACATTACTTATCATAAAAATAGTGAAATTCAAAACGTGAGATCATATCAATTTGAATACACTGAATCCGTATTTAATAAAACCCTTTTAGAATCAATTGCAGAATATGACGCAAGTGGTGATTTGTTTTATAAAAATGAAATGGAATATTTTGAAGATTTCAATTCTAGTATAATAGATAACTCTACTGTAAATATGACTTCAAATATCACACCAACTATTGTAGATTCTAATCTTTTTAGCATGTTTAATTCAGATTATTTGTCAACAATTAATACGAGTGAATCCAATGGATATAGCGGTGGTTTAAGAGGAGGAATTGGTATAGGTTTAAACCCATCAAGTAATGTTAATACTTTTGACCTAAAGGGTAATTATAGCAGAAATAACAGTAAAACTATCAATGATTTAATAGACGTTAATAGTGACGGTTTGCCAGATATCGTTTTCAAACAAAATGGAAATATTAAGTATGTTTTAAACAATTTAGGGAGTAACAATACTCCAAACTTTTCTGATAATATCTTCGATTTTGGGATAAGTAATTTAAAGGAATCAAAATCAAACACTATTTCTGGTGGTGGAAATGCAACCATAGGGATACCAGGAGTTGCTTCAATATCAGCTGGTAAAAGCTGGAGTAAAACTAATTCAACCACAGATGGTTATTTTATCGATTATAATGGTGACGGTTTTGTCGATTATATTAATAATAGCAGAGTGTATTTTAATGTAACAGAAAACGATGTAATAGAAGATCGAGACCTAAACTTCAATATCAACCAAACCGAAAACATAATCAACTCAGATGCCTTTAGTCCTGGTGACAATATGTTTGAAGGTATAAGTTTTGATACGTTAGATCAACTGCGAGATCAATATAATCAATACGACCATGTCAGTGCATGGGTTGCACCTTATAATGGTACCATTCAGGTTATTGGGAATGCCACCTTAGACAATTCAACCCCACATTATAGCAATGGAGACTCTGATTTAAATAGATTTGATTTAGCTATTGAATATTACGATTCTAACCTCAATACGGGCACTGGAAATCCAGTAGAGCTTAACTCAAAACAATTGAGCCAAAATAATTCTTCTGCAAGCATGAACTTATCCGGCATACCAGTAAATTCTGGCGATATATTATTTTTCAGAATTCACAATCATGATTATGGTAATGGTGGAAAAATAGAGTGGAATCCTCAAATTAACTATGTTTTCAATACGAATAACCCTTCTGAAATCAATACCTTTAAAAACAATCCATCACCGCTTACTACGTCAATTTTAAGCCTTAATGACGAAAACAACAAGTCATTAGCCAATTATAATATGGCACAAGATTTTATGCTCAATAATGGAAATCCCTGGACTTTAGATGATTTTGACAATAATTATACCATAGATTTAAATCTTAGTGCTATCAATATTCCTAATGTATTGACGGACGATATTACCTTTAATGTGATTGAAACTGCCATAGAAAAAGTAGCAGGTTTAGATCAAAATGACGAGCCTTTAGAACCAATAATAAATGTAGATACTTATGAAGTAAAATATAACATTGAAACAGAAAGTTTTATTCCTAGTAATAGTTTAATTAGCCTTCCTTTAGGCTCGCAAGACGATGATTTTAGTTATAGTTATAATTTTACAGTAAGTAGTGATTCTAATGTTGACTGGAAAAATATTATTTGGCAACCGACAATCACCGATAACGATACATCTACTTCTGATATTAATCCTGCAATCACGTTTGAAACTTATGACAACGTTTTATCAGCCAATAAACATTGGGTAAATATATCTAACAAGATACCTGAACCTATTATTGATGATGATCAATTTAATGACGACCAAACTGAGTTTTTATCCGTAGGTTTAGATAATTTTAGTTTTCATCAGCTAGATGGTATCCCTAATGATGAGTTCCCTATTGAAGTCAATTTTGTGATTAAAGAGCAGTATATTGAACCTTCAACAGGTGATATAATCAGTAAAGTCCCATTTAAAAAAAATTTACTGATATTTAAGTTTGTTGATGATGGAGGAATATTTGGGAGCGATGAAATTTTTTATAAAGTTTCAGATGCAAATATTGAACCAGAATCCTGTATTGCCAAGTGATTTCTTGGAATTAGAAGATGTCCAGCATATTTTCACCAAAGAAGATGTAGCTGATCTTCAAAGCCAAAATGCCAAAATTTATGCCGCACTTTATACAAATACCAATAATTTTAAAAGTGTTAATGATCATTATGAATTCTCTATACAATTTAAGTTAAATGAAGACCTAGAAAATTCTCCTACCGGAGATTTTGATGACCCTAACTAGAGTGCTTTAAAATTTGCTGAACCTCCTATCTTCAGTAAAAACCCAAACTTTCAAGGCTTTACTTATAAAGGATGGGGGCAATTCTTATACAATGGAGGTTTACATATGCCAAGGCATGAAGATGGAGAAAACATGGGTGAATATATTGATTCTGCCACACCTACAGATTATGGTGATTTATTAATTGACGTTGATGAGCTTATTACAGACACAGATGATGACCTTGACCCTGACCCTGATCAACCAACTTTTGAAAAAATAAGATATACAATTTATAGCAATAATGGTCAATACTATTATAATCAAGATATGTATTTAGACACAGCTGATGATAATGTAATTAGTGCAAAATATGAATTGAACCAAAATGACATACCGGTTTTTTATGTCGGTCGTTTTGGAGAAAGCAATATTTATAATCAATACATTGACCCCAACAATTTTGGTAATACCGATGATAGCTTTGTTGGTTTTAAAATTAGATCCAGGTCCAAAGGGAAAACAAATTCTGGTGGACTAGATGTAGGAATTTATGATGCAGGTGTAAATGGGTCGAAAAGTGAAGCTAGAACAGAAGTATTATCAGAATATATTGATTTAAACGGAGATAGGTATCCAGATTTTGTGACCAAAACTAAGATTCAGTTCAGTTCAATGAAAGGTGGGTTAAGTAATAATATTAAAACCCAAGAAAACATATCTGAGTTAAATTCAAATTTTTTTAGAGGCTCTAGCAATAAAGATCAATTTCATGGAGCATCAATATCTTCTTCTACCTTTACATCAAACAATCAAGGTAGTAGCAATATAGATAACCCTAATATTCCTAATATAGAAGCCAGTTTTGGACTTACAGAAGGTTACACAGAATCTATACAACAATGGCTAGATATTAATGGTGATGGGTTAACAGATAGAGTTGAAATCATACCTCAAACTGATGCAGTTATTGATCAAACAACTACAAGCATAGAAGTACAGCTAAATACAGAGTACGGTTTTTCAAAAAAAATAAATTGGGCAGATCAACTCTCTTCCATACCTACTACACCTTACATTAGTGAAAGAGAAAGTGATAATTCTGGGATAGGCGACGGTTTTAATACCTCTCAAACAACATCATTTTCATTCGGAATAGGTGGAAGCGTAAATACTTCGACAAGTAGAATCAAGTTGGTTGATGTAAATGGAGATGCTCTTCCTGACCTGTTACTTGACAATGGTACATACTACATAAATAATGGAACAAATTTTGATGCAAATCCTAAAAGTTTTTATAACGATGCCACTGATGTCAACAAATCCTCTAGTCTTACACTTAATGGTTCATATACATCAGGAACAGCATTTTGGGTGGTTTGGATCCCTGTAAAAGTGACAGGAACAGTTTTGGCTACTACATCAATAAGCAAGAATCATATAGCTGTTTCTCTAAGGGATATCAATGGTGATGGCTATGTTGATGTTATTCATGATACGAGTTCAGGTATGAATTTAAATGTAAACTTGAGTAAAATTAAAAAAACACATTTGCTCAAAAAAGTGACAACACCATTTGGTGGTAGTTGGGAAGTAAGCTATGCCAGAGCTGGTAATACCTCATCTTTACCTCAAAATAAATGGGTATTGGATGAAGTAACAACATTTGATGGCTATCCTGGTGATAATGATTTATCAGTAGATGAAACTAAACAAACATTTGAATATTCAAATCCCTTTTATGATAGGCATGAAAGAGAGTTTTATGGTTTTGAAATCTTAAGAATAAATAGCTTTATCAAAGAAAATCAAAGTGATCAGTGGACTTTATACAACTATACCTTAAAAAAAATACATAATGATAATTTCTATTTAAAAGGAAAAATAAACGATGTGTCTTCTTTTACAAGCCAAGATCAACCTTTATCTCAAACGCAGTATTTTTATAAGGCTTTTGATCATAACACTTCTACTGATGGCTCCTCAAGCACGCCAACATTAAATACCGACCCCAATGACAATTTAGATTTGTCATTGTCAAACCAAGAAAAGTACTCAGGATTTTTGTGGCTTTATCTAAAAGAATATCCTTGACTTTTGAAGAAGGTAGTAGTCTATCTTTGATTGAACGCTTCGAAGAATATGATCAATTTGGTAATCTTACAAGCTATACCAATTTCGGAAATGGCTCAAGTAATGATGCATATAGAACCGAAATAGAATATGAAAACCCAAACTTTTTCAGCTCAATCAATAACCCATTCTTAGGTTTTCCCAAAAAAATTCAAGTATTTCAAAATTCAGACAATACACTTTTAAGAGAAAGAATAGCCAATTACTATTCAAATGGTAATCTCGCAGAAATTACAACAAAACTTAATTCTAGTGAAACAACAAATATAATTTTCAATTATAACACTTATACTATGTTGACCAGCATTGTAGAGCCTGATAATACAGCAGAAAATAATGCTTCATTGGGCTTTACAAAATCTATTGAATATGATGAAAGTGTAAAGACTTATCCAACTACAATTACAAATTCTTATGGCTATCAGTCATCTACAGAATATGATTTTAGGTTTGGAATACCTTTCCATACTACTGATATTAATAATAAGGAAATGAAATTGAGATATGATGATAGAGGCAGAATTGTTGAATACACATATTTTAACGAAGTAGAAAATCCTCAAAATATTCAAAATCTTTGGACCATTCGCTACCAGCATATGAATGAATCTATCAATAACGATTCAAGCCAAACAATGATAGACGTCGCTCATGCTTTTGAACCCACATCAAATGATGAAACACACTATGCTATAACTAGACATAAAGATACTCAAATTGATATCAACGGCGATTATGTTAATTTAAATAATGAGTTTTATACCATCAACATCATAGATGGCTTGGGAAATGCTATTCAACAAAAAAAGACCCTATATTCACAAAGCGACAGCAAGACTTCCTCTAGTTTAAAGTGGCTGGTTAGCGGTAGACAAAAAACAGATGCTTTAGGTAGGGTGCTTGAAGAATATTTACCCAATACCCAAAACTTTAATAGTAGTAATGATACAGACTTTTTCTCAAGTTCGGGAGATTTTTTAAGTAGCTGTCTTTACGATCATAAGAACAGAAAAGTCGAGGTCAGCCAAGTCGATGATAGTGGTAATAAAACAATGAGCTATTCAATAAACAATGGAAACCTTGTGAGTGAAGTAGTTAATGAAAAAAATCAAAAACTGGAAACTTTTACAGACGTTAGACAACGTAAAACTAAAACCATTCAGGAAGGTTTAACAATTCAATATGAATATAACGCTATAAATGAACTCACCTCTATTGTCCATCATAATCAGACCAAGACAAATTACTTATATGATTTAGCTGGAAGAAAAGTTGAAATTCAACAACCTGAACGCGGAGTTATAAGCATGAAATATGACAAGGCGAGCCGTTTGATTGAAAAACAAAATTCAAATCTGATGTTGGATTCTCAGCAAAAAATCAATTACACTTACCATTATAATCAGCTTTTATCAGTCGAATACCCAAAAAACAAAGAGAATAACATCTATTATATTTATGGCTATCCTAATGAAAGTCTTGCCGATGAACTTAATGCGGTAGGTAGAATAATGATTCAAAAAGATGCCTCTGGTATGCAAATTCTAGGGTATGGCAATATTGGAGAACTTACACAGAGAACAAGAGCTGTAAATGTTGAAGGCGAAAGAACCTATTGGTTTGAGACTGAATGGATTTATGATAGTTGGAATAGAGTACAAGAAATTGTTTACCCGGATGGGGAACGTATATTTTACAATTACAATCTTGCAGGAGATCTTCAAAGTGTATTGAGTGATTTACCTGTTACCATAGATAGTGGTAATCAAGATATTGTAAACAATATTACCTATACCGATTATAATGAGCGCAAAAGTATAACCTATGGTAATGGCACTACGACGTCCTATACCTATGATAGTCAACGCAGAATGCATACCATAAAACATCTCTTTGGTACAGGAGCAAATATTCAAAATGAATACACTTATGATGACTTAAACAATATCAATAGCATATCAACGCTATCACCTGAGCAAGCACTTCCTAGCTCAACGACAAGTGATCTTATCGGACCTGTCAATTATAATTTTTCTTACGATAATTTCAACCGACTTACCTCTGCATCCGGAAGTTATACAGGGTAAAATGATGTAGTCAATACTCAAAGTCAAGGTGGCAACCCCTTTCTTAAACATGAATATAATCTTGATTTAACCTACGATGCTCAAGATCCGAGTAGAAACTTCATAAACAAAACACAGACCCACCTAAATAAACCGGTAAGTGATCTCAATGAACCAATGGAAAATGCTAGCGTAGTAAAGAATAACAGCTATCAATTAGATTATACCTACGACGACGATGGAGGTCTCATAGCGGGTTCTAACTATGGTTACACTCAACCGCATGCCGTGAGAGAAATAAAAGAACAACCCACAGGAGTAAATTGTTGCGACAGTCAAGATGACCCAAGAATAAAAAACCAAAACATAAAACATGACGCCAACGGTAATCTTACAAAAGTGATAGAAGGTATAGGAGAAGAAGAAATCACAAAAATTCATTACCTTTGGGATGAAGAAAATAGACTTATGGCTGTAGATCTTAATCCGTATTCTGAAGAAAGTGACCATCCTATTGCCACTTATACCTACGATGCTGGTGGTGAACGGATTATCAAATATCTATATCAACAAGTTGATATTCATAGCAATGCAAAGGACGTTGGCAATGCGCGTAAAACGGAGACTTATATCTATCCGGATGGGATGATTACGGTAAAGGTCTTAAAGTTTATAGTTAGAGATCAAGCCTTGTCTTATACTAAACATTATCATATTGGTAGCCAAAGAGTGGCTAGTAAAATTGGAACCAGTGAGCGATTTGGTTTTTATTCAAAACAAATTATACCCCTTGCCAATTTAGCCAATGCCGATGGAATAAACCTGATAGATGTTTTACAAGACCCCGATGAAGACGGGCAGAATTTTAACCATCTTAATGAAAGAAGAAACCGTATTTTACAAGCCTTTGATATACCACCACTTGAAAGTGAAACGGTTGACATATCAGAAGATGAAAACGTCACAACAAGTTCAAATAATTTTGCTCACGGCTATGCCGGCGACCTGCAACATATAGAAGTGTTTTATTTTCACAGTGACCATCTCGGTTCTTCAAATTATGTATCAAATTATGACGGGGACATTAGCCAACACGCCGAATATTTGCCATTTGGTGAGCTCCTCACCGATGAACACCTCAATTCCCACAACACCCGTTACAAATACAACGGCAAAGAATTTGATCAGGAAACGGGCAACTATTATTACGGCGTCCGCTATTATAACCCTAAAACCAGTTTATGGTTGAGTGTTGACCCGTTAGCGGAGAAATACCCCTCATGGTCACCATACAACTATACAATGAATAATCCGGTAAGATATGTTGACCCTACGGGAATGGTTGTAGAAGATCCAATTTATGGTAAAAACTTTTGGGGTAATTTAAAATACTTAGGCGATGATGGCACGAATAATGGTCGGGTATATTTTGTAAGCGGTCAAACAAAAAGAGATGTTAAAAATGCGACTGCGAATGGCGAGTTTTATTCTGGTGATTTAAGTAGTTCTGATGAAGTTTCCTCTATACCATCCCAAATGATTTTTTCTGTGGATCAAAGCTTGCAATCTACCTTATCTTCAAATAAGGAAAATGGTGGACACAGCACTTTTTCAAGTTTTGAAACAACTCAATGGGATGAAGGATATGCAGTAACCAATAGAGATTTAGGAGACGGAAGAAGAGAGGTTAAAGGAAGCGTCCAGCCTTTTGTTGTTGATGGCGATAAATTAGATATAGATATGAGCAATCTTGACGTTTATTACCATATTCATCCAGACACACAAGGTTTAGGAAGCTCAACACCCTCTAATTACAGTAGAAATATTAATGGTAGAAATATAAGAAGGGGTGATATTCCTTATCAGGCTGACTTAGAGCGTAGTGGTTACAATGGAAATCCATTTGTAGTTGGCGCTAGAGATAATCGTGTTAACTTTTATAATGGAAGAGGCTCAGTGATGAAAGTGAAATATCAGCAATTTAAAATAACTCTTTTATCTGAATTTATATCACATTTAAGATTTTGAAAAAAATAGTTTACATATCAGTTATAATATTAATTGTAGCATCTTGCTCCTCTCAAAAATTTGGAATCAGAAAAAACTTTAAAAAGACAGATAGCCTTGCAGAAGAGCTTTTTCAAAAGAATGGTAATTCTTTTGTGATTACGTCAATGTATTCAAACTTTTCACAAGTATGGTCTTACAATAAAAAAAATAGAATTAAGTATGATTTAATAAAAGGTAAAATTCACAAGATTGATACAACAGCATCAGATTTTTATGGTAATTATTTAAGTGAAGCACAAAATACTTTTAATGGAATATTACCTACAAATTGTCCAGAACTTGATGGTGGTCTATTCTTAATAAGGATGAATTATAATGCAAAACATAAAACAATAGATTATAATTCTGTGAATATAAAATGTTTATTTGGAAAAGAAAATAATAATGATTTCATAAGTGCTTTAGCAAAAGATGTCGATTTTATCAATCCAGTTTGGTTGGAGAATTGAATTAAAAAAATCAATACACCCGCTCTGCGAAGTCTAAGACTTCGAAGCTTTACAACTACGTAAGAAGCATAAATCATCATAGGAGTCTGTAACGACTTCACATATTAGCTATTTTAAAGAATTCATTAATTTGCTTATATTGCCATCATGTTCAGCAATGAAGGCTACAAAATACGAAACTAAAACGGTACTGAAGATGGTAAAAGAAGCGGGTATGTATTATATGGAGATAAATCAGGTTTATCACTCTAATCGGAGTTTAAAACTTAACACAACAAGTTCAAATAATTTTGCTCACGGCTATGCCGGCGACCTGCAACATATAGAAGTGTTTTATTTTCACAGTGACCATCTCGGTTCTTCAAATTATGTATCAAATTATGACGGGGACATTAGCCAACACGCCGAATATTTGCCATTTGGTGAGCTCCTCACCGATGAACACCTCAATTCCCACAATACCCGTTACAAATACAACGGCAAAGAATTTGACCAGGAAACGGGCAACTACTATTACGGCGCGAGGTACTTCAATCCAAAGACAAGTTTATGGTTGTCCGTCGACCCAATGGCGGAGAAGTTCCCGGGATGGTCGCCTTATGCTTATGCGATGCACCGCCCTACGGTACTCGTTGACCCTACAGGGATGAGTGCGGAAAGCCCTGATGATTGGGTTTATGACAAACAGAATGACAAGTATGTTTGGAAAGAGGAAGTAAATGAGGTCATGGACATTACCAATACAAATAGATACGAATATGTAGGGGAAAGCAAAGGAGATATAAATCAACATTTTGATAAAAATCTTTCTAATTTTGATAGGTTCAAGAGAGCAATTGGTGGCAGTGTTAGACCTAATGTAGATGAAGGGTCTTATATTTCTGCAAAAGTAACCCCAAAATTAGAGGAGGCTATTCATAAACAACGAACGGCTAACCAACGTTTTTCGGAATCTGACCCAAATGACGATTACGCTTCTATGTCAATTTACCCTGCAATAGACCTTAATATTGAAGGATATAGTAGAAAATCCGGAATCTTATCATCAAATACATATTCATTTAAATCCACATTAAATATTGACGGTGAGAATATTCCTTTTACAGGTAATTACACAGTTAGAAACAAAAATGCAAACTATATAAACCAAGTGGACGCAACTCAAAATAGTTTTGCGACCCCTTTCGGGCAACTTTACAGTAACCCTGTTATTTTTAGTGGAAAAGACCAACCGTTATAATTAACTTGGGAAATAAGTCGGCACAGAAAAGGATAGATAATTTTATGTGGGACTTTTAAAAAATGATAGTATGAATAAACTATTCACAGTTGTAATATTTTTATTGTTTATTTCTGTAATGATTTTGATGAAAGCATACAGGGTATTTGGGTAAGTTCTTATCTTCAACGTGCAGATGAAAATAAACGGTTGCCTATTCCTGCAAAAAAGGTAATAGAGTTTATAAATGACTCCGTGTATATCAAGGGGTGAAAAATTTTCCAAATAGTAATTATGGAGGGATATATACGGTAAAAGGGAAAAAGCTGATAGTTGATGACACTATTACATTTAATGTGATTAATAGGTCAAAAGATAGTTTGGTTTTTGAAGATTATGACGGGACAAAAATGGTGTACAAAAAGCTGTCAGATTCCTAAAAAATATATCAAAAAAGAAAATACCTTTAAAAGGTAAGTCATTCCGTGTTGATTACCAAAAACTAACGGATACCGTAACATTTTTAAACAGTTCGGTTCTTGTAAGCAAACACTATGGAAACCTTAAAAGAAATTGGGAATTGATAAACTATAAGGGTTATGATTTTTTAATGATTGATGATAGTTTTGATTTGCCTTTAATAGTGAGAAATATCCAAGAAAAGGAGGGTATCATAAATTTCACATCATTATACGTAAATTCAGAACCGATTAAAATGATTGAATTAGATAGCGTTTATGAAAACAAATAAATCCCGATGGTCGTGCACCTGAATGGGTTCCCGATAGTGAAGGAAATTTAATTGCAGAAAAGGGAGATAATGCACAGACATTAGCAGATTTTCAAGGAATATCTTATTCAGAAGCAGAAAAACAACTACAAGATCAAGGATATATTGATAATAATGGAAAACCCGCTCTGCGAAGTCTGTGACTTCGAAGCTTTACAACTACGTAAAAAGCATAAAGCATCACAGAGTCTGTAACGACTTCACATATTAGCTATTTTAAAGAATTCATTGATTTGCTTATATTGCCATCATGTTCAGCAATGAAGGCTACAAAATACGAAACTAAAACGTACTGAAGATGGTAAAAGAAGCGGGTATGTATTATATGGAGATAAATCAGGTTTATCACTCTAATCGGAGTTTAAAACTTAACACAACAAGTTCAAATAATTTTGCTCACGGCTATGCCGGCGACCTGCAACATGTAGAAGTGTTTTATTTTCACAGTGACCATCTCGGTTCTTCAAATTATGTATCAAATTACGATGGGGACATCAGCCAACACGCCGAATATTTGCCATTTGGTGAGCTCCTCACCGATGAACACCTCAATTCCCACAATACCCGTTACAAATACAACGGCAAAGAATTTGACCAGGAAACGGGCAACTATTATTACGGCGTCCGCTATTATAACCCCAAAACCAGTTTATGGCTGAGTGTCGATCCTCTCGCACACGAATATCCATTAATATCACCATATGCATATGTGGCTAACAATCCAATAAATGCAATTGATCCTGATGGTAGAAAAATTATATTCATTAATGGTAAGCTAGGAGGCGGTTCACCTTCAGGAGGTAAAGCCTATTGGAACAATAGTTTTGTACAAGGAGCTAAAGACTATTTGTATGATGATAAAGCTTATTTTGTAAATACTGATTATAGCTACTTTTCATCTGCAAGTGGTAGAACAAACCAAGGTTATGAGTGGGCAAAAAATAACTATGAAACTTTAATTGAAGGAATGTCTGAGGGTGAAGTTTTTAATATGGTATCACATAGTATGGGTGGAGCCTATTCAAAAGGAGTAGAGAAATATTTAGAAGAGAAAGGCTGGGAGGTTCAGACTAATGTAATGATTAACACCTTCCAAGTTGATGATATTGAAGTAGGTGATAATGATGCTACTTATAATATTGATTATCAAAATACAGATGACCCTGTTTTGTTTTGGTTTGATACAAATTTAGGTTATGGGGAATTAGAAAATGCAAATGCTACTATTAGAGAGGAATCAGGAGAAGAAACTACATCTTTTAAACACAGGAGTCCGATAGATGGTGGAAGGAAGTTTTGGGATAATTTAGACCAAAAAATTATAGAATCAGAGAAAACAAAACAAGAGTAAAATGAAATTAATAGTCAAAATTTTAATAGTGTTAATTCTAGTCTATTCGATTTTTTTCAAGATGATTACAGGCTTTTTTGACTTTTTAAATAAAAATAGGGATATGGGGTTTTGGACATCCTTTTTTGAAAGTGACCTGCCTAATATAGTGGGTATTCTGTCAATGATTTACTTATTATGGCTTTTAATAAAACCTAAAAAACAATCAAATTAAAAATCAAAGCTTTGCAGGAATGCAGGGCTTTTTTGCTTTTACAAAGTCGCTACATTTTTATTAAAGAAATCCTTGAACTTACTTTTGGTAAGCATTCCATCAATAATGCGAAAAATAGCATTTTTATCTTCTTCGTCCAGTTGAGCAATTAATTTAAGGCGTTCGTTAGTAGACTTATCTACAATGGTAATTTCATCAGGAACTTTATCCCGCCCCGCGAAGTCTGTGACTTCGAAGCCTCAAAATTACCCCGCTCTGCGAAGTCTGTGACTTCGAAGCTTTACAACTACGTAAGAAGCATAAATCATCATAGGAGTCTGTAACGACTTCACATATTAGCTATTTTAAAGAATTCATTGATTTGCTTATATTGCCATCATGTTCAGCAATGAAGGCTACAAAATACGAAACTAAAACGTACTGAAGATGGTAAAAGAAGCGGGTATGTATTATATGGAGATAAATCAGGTTTATCACTCTAATCGGAGTTTAAAACTTAACACAACAAGTTCAAATAATTTTGCTCACGGCTATGCCGGCGACTTGCAACATGTAGAAGTGTTTTATTTTCACAGTGACCATCTCGGTTCTTCAAATTATGTATCAAATTATGATGGGGACATTAGCCAACACGCCGAATATTTACCATTTGGTGAGCTCCTCACCGATGAACACCTCAATTCCCACAACACCCGTTACAAATACAACGGCAAAGAATTTGACCAGGAAACGGGCAACTATTACTACGGCGCCAGGTATTATAAACCTAAAACCAGTTTATGGTTGAGTGTTGACCCGTTAGCCGAACAGATGCCGAGCTGGTCGCCGCATAATTATACTTTTAATAACCCAATCCGATACATTGATCCAGATGGCAGGGCTCCTGAGGATATTTTCTTTATTAGAAATGATGGAACAATCGACCGTATTGAACAAGAAGGAGCTCATCAGTTTTATGTTCAAAATACAGGAACAACAGGAAATTATATTTCAGATTTTTCTTTAGCAGGGACGTTAACAGAAAATACAAATGGGATGGTAGAGTTCCCAGCTTCTGGTTCAAATTTTGGAAGATATGGTAAAATGATGCAGGAGGTCAATCAGGTTCTGAAACTGTAGGTTCAGGAGATCATTATGTAACACCAGAAACAGCAAGACTCTTTATGGATTAGTAAACTCTCTAGATGCAGAAAACCTTTCTATCGACTTAGGTGATATGTCTTCATCAAATGGTAGTGATCCTTGGCAAGCTGGATTTAGTCATCACAGTGGTCACGGTCATAATGCTAATCGCTCTGGTTTAGATGTAGATTTTAGATATTTAGATACTAATGGAGAAAGTTTTCAATCAGGGAATGCTTTTAATAGTAGTAGCTTTAGCACTCAAAATAATCAAACTGTTTATGATAGAGCAAACACTTTCGGTTTTGATACGAATTACCAAGGAACAAGTGGCAATTTAGATGGTCCTACATCTATAAGCAATCATAACGACCACGGTCATTTGGGGAGAAGCACCAACACTAATAATATTTTTAATACTAATCAATTACCGCCTGTTATGCCTATTGATAGTAGTTTACAAGGAATGAGATAAAGAATTAGATATTAATAATTATGAATCATATTTTAAGCTTTCTTATTTTATTTTCTATACTTAGTTGTAAAGAAAAAATAATACAGGGTCTTTGGATGCCAAAGCACAAGCAGTGGTAAGAAAAATTGACACTTCTAATTTTTCAAATAAAAATGGTTTAATAACTTTAAAGAAAGATTTTAATATTGCCGACACATTAGAAATACTTAATGAAGATGGAACAATTTGGTATCAATTTTCATTTAAGTATAACGATAGTGATGGCAAATATGATTTTTATAACGAGTCGTTCCGACCTTTTGCCTTTCATCCAGACACTTTTACTTTAGCTTTACGCACAACATCTACCAGAGATAATTTTTATAAAGTAGTTGTAAATGAAGAAACTGGGTTAGAAAAATTCATTGATATAAAAAATCAAGAACCATTAGTATTTTATACTTGGAGGGATTATATTTTAAATGCTTATTCCGTAGAATTTAATGACAAAGAAAACCCTATACTTGAAACTATCGCTGGTAAGCCATTAGAAATAAATTCTTCTAACAACTATCATATCAGTCCAAAAGAAATACAAGATAATTGGTTAAAGTTAGAAGTAAAATTAATTGAAAGTAACAAGACCTATTCAGGTTGGATAAAATGGAAAGATTTAGATACAGGCAAGATATTGATAAAAGTTCTCACAGATTAAAAGTACAATACTACTGTTAGAGATGATGAGTCGCATTCAGGCCTTCGCTCTGCGAAGTCTGAGACTTCGAAGCTTTACAACTACGTAAGAAGCATAAATCATCATAGGAGTCTGTAACGACTTCACATATTAGCTATTTTAAAGAATTCATTAATGTATCATTCTGGGGAGGAAAATCCCTCGCCTTTAGGCGAAGACTTTAGTTTTTTTATATTTTTGATATGTGCAAAATTACAGAAAAACATCACACACAACATATGATTGTAAATATCATATCAACGCTATCACCTGAGCAAGCACTTCACAGCTCAACGACAAGTGATCTTATCACTCTGTCAATTATAATTTTTCTTACGATAATTTCAACCGACTTACCTCTGCATCCGGAAGTTATACAGGTAAAATGATGTAGTCAATACTCAAAGTCAAGGTGGCAACCCCTTTCTTAAACATGAATATAATCTTGATTTAACCTACGATGCTCAAGATCCGAGTAGAAACTTCATAAACAAAACACAGACCCACCTAAATAAACCGGTAAGTGATCTCAATGAACCAATGGAAAATGCTAGCGTAGTAAAGAATAACAGCTATCAATTAGATTATACCTACGACGACGATGGAGGTCTCATAGCGGGTTCTAACTATGGTTACACTCAACCGCATGCCGTGAGAGAAATAAAAGAACAACCCACAGGAGTAAATTGTTGCGACAGTCAAGATGACCCAAGAATAAAAAACCAAAACATAAAACATGACGCCAACGGTAATCTTACAAAAGTGATAGAAGGTATAGGAGAAGAAGAAATCACAAAAATTCATTACCTTTGGGATGAAGAAAATAGACTTATGGCTGTAGATCTTAATCCGTATTCTGAAGAAAGTGACCATCCTATTGCCACTTATACCTACGATGCTGGTGGTGAACGGATTATCAAATATCTATATCAACAAGTTGATATTCATAGCAATGCAAAGGACGTTGGCAATGCGCGTAAAACGGAGACTTATATCTATCCGGATGGGATGATTACGGTAAAGGTCTTAAAGTTTATAGTTAGAGATCAAGCCTTGTCTTATACTAAACATTATCATATTGGTAGCCAAAGAGTGGCTAGTAAAATTGGAACCAGTGAGCGATTTGGTTTTTATTCAAAACAAATTATACCCCTTGCCAATTTAGCCAATGCCGATGGAATAAACCTGATAGATGTTTTACAAGACCCCGATGAAGACGGGCAGAATTTTAACCATCTTAATGAAAGAAGAAACCGTATTTTACAAGCCTTTGATATACCACCACTTGAAAGTGAAACGGTTGACATATCAGAAGATGAAAACGTCACAACAAGTTCAAATAATTTTGCTCACGGCTATGCCGGCGACCTGCAACATGTAGAAGTGTTTTATTTTCACAGTGACCATCTCGGTTCTTCAAATTATATGTCAAATTATGATGGGGACATTAGCCAACACGCGGAATATTTGCCATTTGGTGAGCTCCTGACCGATGAACACCTCAATTCCCACAATACCCGTTACAAATACAACGGCAAAGAATTTGACCAGGAAACGGGCAACTATTATTACGGTGCCCGCTATTATAATCCTAAAACCAGTTTATGGTTGAGTGTTGACCCGTTGACGGAGAAATACCCCGAATGGTCACCATACAACTATACGATGAATAATCCGATTCGTTATACAGACCCAACGGGGATGGCACCAGAACAATCGGACTGGATACCTAAAGTTAATGAAGACGGTTCTACATCATATATCGCTGAAAAAGGGGATAACGCCTCTACTTTGGCAAGCCAATATGATTTAGACCAAGACGTAGCGGACAACCTATATAGTACTATGGAAAATGGGGAAATCTCAGGAAGCAATGTAAAAGTCGCCACAGGAAGTGAAGTAATGAAACTGGATTTAAGCTCGCCCGAAGGAAAAAGTTCACAAAGACGGTTTGACCATTTTTTATTTGCAAGAGACCACACCAGTTCGGAAGGTGGTTGGGCATTTTTATCTACCGATTATTATTCCAACACTCAATATAAAGATGTAATGTCTGGTTGGGCTAAAATGAACGTGGGAGATGACAGCTTTTCAGTTAATTATGCGATTCCTTTATATCGGTCAGCCACTTTTGATAAAAGCAGTACAGCTACGGCACTTGGGATTAGCCCATTGCGAGCAAAACCTGCTGGAAGGACATCACTATTTTCAAATCAGGATAATATGAGATTCCTCTTTACCACCCAAATACAGGAGCGCGTATGAGAGATTATGACATACGCATACATAGTTCAAATTCAAATAAGGCTATGAAACGCTTGGAAAGAAAACCACCGAGATATAATTATATCATCAATAACACATTTAAAAACTAAAAATCGGAAATGAAAATAATTAGAATAATAAAGATATTTACTATCAATGCAATCATTTTCACTTCATTTTCATCTTGTAATGCACAAAATAATAATCCTGTTGAAATTGGCTTAAAAGACTGTATCAATGAGGTGGTCAATAAATATGCTAAAGAATCCTACGGAAAAACCCCTTTTGATTTTTATAGTTTTATGCAGGAAATTGAGCAACAATTAATAGCACACAAGCTGATAAATAATACCAAAAAAGAGAGTTATCTGGATTTATTTTCTAAAATTGAAAACGAAAAAAAAGACACATATGAAAATTTTTACAATAAAGCTATATCATTAATGGAGGATAAAGGGTTTGATTTTAATCTTTATATCATAAATAATGCTGTTTTTTCTAAATGTCCTTATGATGTACTAACTAAGATAGAAGAATATAAAAACGACCCATACTACAAATATGCAGTTCTTTTAAATAGAGTAATGAATCACGGCTATAATAATCAAGAAGCTATAAGAGAACTTATAGAATTAACTAATGAAACTGAATATACAAAACCACACTATCGAGCACCGATAATTTTATTGGTTGTAATTAATATTGACCTTAAATTTAATCCAGCAGAGCCAATGGAAAAGTTTGAAGTCGGAGGCAAGACGTATTTTAGACCAAAGAAAAAGGATTGAAAACCATTGAAATGCTATTTCGCTATTATAACCCCAAAACCAGTTTATGGTTGAGTGTTGACCCGCTTGCGACGAGAGGACCGCAATACTCGCCTTACTCTGCATTCTTCAATAATCCAATCATTTTTACAGACCCTGACGGAAGATGGACTATTTATGGTAAAGATGGAGGATATTTAGGTGATGATGGAAAATATGAAAAGGGGAAAGATTTAGCTTTTACCGGTACTGCTACTTACGATAACAAAGGCAATATTACAGGCTATGAAAACCTATCACAGTTCACTGATAATCATACACAGTTTCAAACTATATCAAACATTGTAAAACACGAGGGGGTTACCAATGATGCTAACGAATATCTTTGGGTTGCTCATACTGCAAATAATGCAGCAAATGCGAGTGGCAAATCTCTATACAGCAAATTAATGTCGGGATATTCCTCTGTTGGTAAAGCGGATAAAACAGCACTATCAATTTCAGACAATAGTACTACTGCAAAATATGCCAGAGCGGGTGTTATTGATGTAATGTCAGGTGGAGCAGACCCAACAGGTGGGGCTACTTTGTGGGACGGTACAGATTTTTTAGCGTGGGGGTTGAAATCACCAAACGGAACGCCACAGAACAAATTTGAAGAATACAAAAGCATATCTATTTCAGGCGACATTTATAGTGATTTCCTAAATAGCCAATTAAGCAAGTACACAAGTGGGAAAGTAAGATATAGCGGTACTTACTATAACCTTCCTGCCGATGTATTTACAGATAAAGCTAGTTGGAACAAGGAAGGTAACTTCTTCTTCAATACGGAGAAAAGCGACCGTATGGATTAAAAGCTACGGGAACTGCGGGGCGTTCAATCTTTTGGAAAAAAGAAAAATAGCACAATATGAAAACTCTAATTTACATTATGCTATCTGTGTTCTGTTTATCTTGTAAAGGGCAAAATACTCAAGATAGCGGGAAGAACAAAAGTAAAAGAAGCTACGCTAATAGATACAATATCCATATTGCCATTAAAGAACAAACAGTATGGGAGTAATAATTACAAAGTTTTACAGCTATGTAATTTAGATAGCGAGGGTTATCGAAATAAATCAACGAGCAGAATAGAATTAACCAAAAACGCTAAAGCAGTTTCTTCTATTTCATTGCCCATCCCTGACGAAGAAGTAAAAAACTTCTCTGTAACCAAGATAGCAGAAACAACTAACGGTTTTGAAGTAGCCGTTAATTGGGGTGGCGGAAACAATATTTATGACGTAGATTTTTATTTTGCACTCAGAGGTAGCCAATTTTATTTAGATGAGATAAAGACCGGTAAGTATGGTGCAGATACAGAAGTAACAAGAACAACGAAGAAAATCAATCCACCAATACCAATAAACAAGGTTAAAATTATCGGCTACCTTGAATAAGCCAAAGGCTCGAGCAATCGGGCTTTTTCACTTTACATCTTCATTCTTCGGTGGGGTTCTCTGCTTAGTCAAGTTCCAAATTTTCAATCATTTCTTTAAGTTCGTTAGGCTTTAGGTCGGTTTTTCTCCCTTGTCGTAAATGGTAAGCAGGTAAACTGTTTCGGTAGCTATGTAAGTGGGTAACCACCCTTGCCCCGCCTCTTTTGCCTTTACCCTTTGAAGCAATAGCCAGACGGATTTTATAGCAGTTATTGCCAATAAAAGTGCCAGCTTCTGGGTTTTCAGAAATCTCTGCAATCAGTTCAGCAAATTCATTTTTAAGCGAAGGGAATTTTTTGGCTAATCGCTTTAGTTCTTTTTCAAAACGGTGGGTAGGAATAATGCTATAACTCATCCAAAAGATCTTTGGCTGTTTTCAATTTAAGTTTTCCCTGCTTATGTAGGCGTATTTGTTCGGCGACTTCTTTGAGTTCATCCCAAAGCTCGGCGAGAACCGACATAGGTTTTGCTTTTTTTATAAAGGCAAGGCTTTTTAAAACTTTCATTCCGAAAGTGGCTTCATTATCAGGAATTTCAACTATTACTTTCATTTTCTCAATCTATTTTAAATGGTTATGTTCATTGCGTTGCTCAACGCTTCTTTGAGGCGTTTGTTGGCAATGGCGGTATCAATCATATTGCAGATGGATTTTTTCTGTGTTTCGTCCAGTTCTTCCAGTAACCGGACTTTTTGTAAAAGCGGTTCGTTTACGCTGTTTACTTCTGTACCGTCTTTATCAGCTTCAAAAAACTCAACCACATTAATTTCCAAAACAGCGACAATCCGCGCAAAATATTCATTGTGGGGTCGCTTTTACCTGTTTCTATGCGGTTATACTGCACCCGGTTCATAGAAAGCCTGTCTGCCACTTCCTGCTGAGAAAGTCCCTTTTCTTTCCTGACCTTTTTTATTTGTTCTGCAATGTCCATCTATCTGTAAAATACTTTGAATGATACTGCAAAGTTACAAAATAAGCCATTAAATGGCAATTTGTAAAAATAAAGTTTAGAATTGGTGTAACAATATAGTTTCTTTTTGTAGTTTTGTTGTGTAAAAAAATTGTAACACAAATTTTTCAAGATGGAGATAAACGAGATAAAACAACGGCATACAGTGGCAGGCAAACACACGAAAACAATCAAGCTCCAACCCAAGCACCGGGAGTTGTCAGACGGTCAAAAAACAATACCATGGCTTACAGTGTCAGGAAAGTGGTTAGAGGAGTTGGGTTTTAAAATTGGCGAAACAGTACGCATCACCACACGGGAAAAGTCGCTGATCATTGAACCACTGGAAGGAGAAGCCAAAGAACAGGAGGAATACAAAACCGCCCTGCAGGAAGTAAAACAAACCCTTAAAAAGCTAAGTCAATGACCATACAAGAGATAAAAGACAAGTTAACCCTTGCAATGCTCCTGCAAGCATTACGGGCTGAAAGCCGATAAACAAGCAAGGTTAAAATGTCCGTTCCACAACGACAAAACCCCGAGCTTACAGCTTTACTACAAAACCCAAACAGCGTTTTGCTTCTCCACCAACTGCAACACCCACGGCAAAGCCATTGATGTAATCGACTTCATACTGTACTATGAGAAATGCGACAAACACGAAGCAATCAAGAAGGCAAAAAACATCATCCAACCCGGAACAACCACCACCCAAACCACAGTACCAAAGCAGACCAATGAGAAAGCAATGTTCTTAGAAAGAATGTTTACCTACTTTAAAAATGCGGTGCACAACTCCAAACCAGCCCGGGAATACATCGAGAGCCGAAACCTTGACCACAAGCAAATAGAAATCGGTTACAATGGCGGGCAGTTCCACCACGGACAACGAAAAGATGAAAGCCTGATAAATGACTGTTTAAAATACGGTCTGCTCTTAGACTTGGGACTGAAATCAAGAACAGGCGAAACCGCTTACAAACCCTTTGGCAAATGGTGCCTGTGCTTCGCATTGAGAAACCAAAACCACGAAATCACAGGCTTATACTTTAGAAGCACTTTAGCCAACAAAGACCAACGGCACTTTTATTTACGGGACAGGAGCGGACTATATCCAAGCTATCCCAAACCTGAAACCCAAAAGCTGATATTGACCGAAAGCATCATTGATGCGACTTCACTATTGCAACAGGAAGAAATCAAAAGCAAGTATGAAATCCTCTCACTCTACGGAACCAACGGACTAACAGAAGAACACCAAACAGCCATCCGAAAACTGAAACACCTAACGGAAATCATCTTCTTTTTAAACGGTGATGAACCGGGAAACAAAGCAGTAGCCAAATATGCCCCAATGCTTAAAGGAGAATATCCCAACCTAAAAATTACAAGTGCAGCAGTTCCGAAAAACGAAGATGTAAACAGCCTTTTGCAAGTGCACAGCCCCGAAATATTAACCCACTTAATAGAAACAAGAAAAGAAGTAGATTTTATTCTTTCAAATGGCGGTGAGCCACCGCAGGCAGATATTTTTCTTTCAAATGAAAATCAAATGAAAGAAAAAAGCACAATAACTGAAGAACCAGAACCAACCAGATCCAAAGCACCGATAACCGGACTTGACACCAACAACCCCTACAATCTCAAATACAAAGGCAATGAAGCCGCTTACCAAATCAAAGGCTTTAGGACAGACCAGCCGGACAGCCTGAAAACCACGGTACAGACCATAGCAGAAGCAAGCGACATTACATTAAAACTCGACCTGTACGAATACAAGCAAGTGGAAAGCTCCTGCAAACTCATAGCGGGAAAATTAGGACTGCGGAAAGACGCCATAGAAGCCGATTTAATGCAACTCACAAGCCTTTTAGAACAATAGCGGGACAAACAACAGTTCAAAGCCAATGGAAGGCAGGAGAGCAAAATACAAGTGCCGGCGACCACAGCCACCAAATGCATCGAGTTCCTGAAAGCTGAAAAACTCGTGCAACGAATAAACAAACTCATCGGGAAAGCAGGGATAACAGGAGAAGAAACCAACCGTATTTTATTGTTTGTAATCGCAAGCTCTTACAAAATGCCCGACACCTTACACGCATTAATACAAGGCAGTTCAGGAAGCGGAAAGACCAGGCTATTAAAGATTATCAGCTACCTGATGCCTGATGAAGATGTAAAGCGATATACAAGGGTTACGGACAACAGTTTTTACAACCAGGACGAATATTTTTTTGTCAACAAACTGATATGTTTTGAAGACTTGGACGGACTGAAAGAAGATGCACAGCTTGCCGTAAGAGAGTTGCAGAGCAACGATATACTAAGGACATCCACCAGTTTAAAAGACAAGAACGGACAGATCACCGGAGGCGAAAGAATCGTGAGAGGACCGATAGCCAGTTTAGCCTGTACCACCAGAGGCGAAATCTATGAGGACAACATCAGCCGTTCATTCCTGATTGCAGTAGATGAAAGCAAAGAACAAACCTTAAAAATCATCCGCTATCAAAATGAAGTATCTGCAGGAATGATAGACCCACAAGAACAAAAGAAAACAAGCCAGTTTATACAGAACTGCATCCGCTTACTAAAACCCTATGAAGTCATTAACCCTTACGCCAACAAAATACAACTGCCCGAATCAGCCCACAAAATAAGACGCTTAAACGAACTCTATCAAAGCTTTGTAAAGCAAATCACCCTACTGAACCAATACCAAAGAAAGCAAGACAAACAAGGCAGGTTAATCACCGAAACAGCCGATTTACAAACCGCTTGTGAAATCCTTTTTGAAAGTATCGTGCTGAAAGTAGATGAATTAGACGGCAGTTTAAGACAGTTTTTTGAAACCCTTAAAGGGCATTTAATTAAAAAGGGCAAAGCAGAAAATAATAGTCACTGCGACACGCAGTTTACACAACGGGAAATCCGCCAAACCCTGAACATCAGCAAAGCCCAGTCAAAGAGATTTTTTAACCACCTGCAGTCAATGGAATACATCACGGCAAAGTACTCGGAAACCAACGGAAAGTATGCTACAAAGTGGATTATTGGGACAACTACGCCAAAGTAAGGGCACAGATAAAAGACGATTTAATGAACCAAATAGCAGGACTGTAAAAGGGTAAATGGAACAATACGGAACAATCTTGGAACAATCATTTTAAACTCAAACCCTTTTAAATCAATGCTTTTAGAATAGAAATACCCCAACTGTTCCCTGTTCCACAAAGTGGATGTGTGTGTAAAAGATGCAAATCATCATAGCGTAATAATTAAGTGCCGATTATCGGCTTCCAAAAAGTGAGTGTATATGGGAAGACCTTCAAACATCATAGTAGTAACAGCAGATTACCAAAAATTAGCCGAAAGTTTTTACCAATACCAAAAGCGGTTGGGTTATGTAGAAAACAGCTACAAAGCACGATTTAATTACCTGAACGAGTTTTTACAATGGTTGGAGCAACAAGGCTTGTTGGATATTACCCAAATCCAAGCCCCGGAAATCAACCGCTATTACAGTTACATCAGTTCCCGACCAAGTAAAAAAGACGGAGGAGCATTAAGCCAAAAGACCACCCACAGTCATATGCGAATTATCCGGGATCTGTTTGAAATGCTTTTAAGAAACGGAGAAATACAAATCAATCCCTGCAGTACTTTAAACTTCCCTTATCCCAAAATCAGTGAAGAAAGAACCGTATTAGACCAGGACGAAATCAAAGAACTTTACCAAGCCACAGAAACAGCACAGGAACGAGCTATTTTAAGTTTAGCCTACGGATGCGGATTAAGAGTTGGAGAGTTGGTAAAATGCAATATTGAGGACATTAGATTAAGAGAAAAAATATTGATAGTGCCACAAGGCAAAGGCAATAAAAGAAGAGTGGTTCCAATGAGCAGCGGAGTAGGCAAAGACTTGGCAAACTATTATTACAACGAAAGGGACGAGCTGACCAAAGGACGGGATTACAAGCCCAATCAAAACGCATTTATCTTGCACTCCAGAGGTGGAAGAATGAACAAAGACACCTACAACAAGCACTTAAAAAAACTGATAGAAAGAACCGGAAACCTTGAAATGAAAGAAAAACAAATCACTGTTCACAGTCTCAGGCACTCGATAGCCACGCATCTTTTAGAACAAGGAATAGCAGTAGAACAAGTCAGAATGTTTTTAGGACACTCACAGCTTGAAACCACCCAAATCTATACCCACATCAGTAAAGAACAATTAAAAGAGTTGGTAAAATGAATTAAAAGAGTTGGTAAAATGAAACTAAAGGAATATCTACAACAAGAGCATAGCCCTACATCCATCAACAGTTATGAACTGATGATAAACCGTTACATCTTGGCAATGGGAGACAAAGCAGAGAAAGGAACTTATACAGACGTGTTGGATTATATCGGATTATTGAGAGAACAAAATTTACATCCCAAATCACTTAGAAACAACCTGTTTGCAATCAAAATCTACTATCGGTATTTAGTAGCTACAGGAAAACGCAACGACCACCCTTGCAGATATTTATACCTGAAAGACCAAATAAACCGAGCTATCCAAGTAGAAAGCCTTTACCCCAAAGAAATATTAGAAGAACTTTACGAAAACCACCAAAGCAAAAACCCGGACAATCAGAACAGGGATAAAATCATCATTAGTTTACTCATTTACCAAGCCTTGGCAGTCCTTGAAATCTCCCAACTCAAAACAACCGATATCGACCTTGAAAACGGAATCATCAGAATAAAAGGAAATGTAAAGAACAAAGGCAGAACACTAAGTTTAAAACCCAATCAAATACTACTGTTCCACAACTATTTAAAGCACGATTACAAACGCTATCACCGCAGACAAAAGCCAAGTAAACGAAAGGATTATTTTTTGCTCAATGATGAAGGATTACAGCTTTGGCAAAGTGGCATCAACCGAATGATAAACAAAGAAAGAGACCAACAAGAAAAGTTAATCCCACTCAAAATAAGACAGTCCGTAATCGCTCATTTGCTCAAAGAAAACAATGACGTTAGAATAGTCCAGGAATTTGCAGGACACAGACGGGCGACCAGTACAGAAGCCTACAAACAAACAGGATTAGAAGAACTTAAATCAGCCATTGAAAGACTGCATCCACTCCAATAAACCTGTATTGAGCCTGTCGAAATAAAGAAATCCTTCCCACGAAAATCCAACGCACGGAGTTTATATTGAGCCTGTCGAAATGCCCACGCTTCGGCACTCCGTAAAACTCCGTGCCCCCAACACAGGAAAAGCGGTGTTCCGCCTTCGGTCGTCAGCAAATAAAACCGCCAAGCTTTTGCAAGACATTTTTTGAAAGCGTTGATTTTTTAAAGGTCAAAAAAGAGTCGCAAAACCCTACGGGTGCTCCGTAAACTCCGCGACTTGTCACTTTTATTGCGTTCCTCTGTCAGTTGTCACGGCGACCTACTTTGTCTGCTTTTGCCGCTTCTCTTCACTTCATTGCGCTTTGCCAGGCTTCGCAGAGTTGATTTATTTTTTAATGGTTTGCTCAGCTTGGCAAGTGCTCATTCCGTTCAGTTCAGCCGCAAAAAATCCACCGGTCGCCCATAATTTTGCTCGCCTGCGGGTCGCTGTGGGTAACGGCTGACTTTATTGATTTGCCTCCGCTTCGCTCTGGCGATTAAATCGGTAGCCTACTGCGGGCAAAAAAACAAGCCTCGATTAGTAGATTGATTTTTAAAGGTATCTCCGTTTGTTTTTTGCCCTACGTAGCGCAAACCGCCCTCGTTCCTCGTGCTTTTATTTGCACCACCCTTGCTCCACTCGCAGGCGGCTCGCGAAGCTTGGTCAATGTCCGCAATCCGTTCCGTTACTCTCCACTCATTGCAGCCATTGCCCAGCCGTTTAGCTCAAGGCTGTTTTTCCTGTGTTTACACACTTTTGCCGACCCACAGTTAAAAAGAAAAGTTCCGTGCATCCTTCCGCGCGAAACAAAGCCCTGCCCTCTGAATAAAGTTTAGTGGTTCGCTTGGATGCTCATTTTTATCGAAGGATGCCCGACAGGTTTAGGGTAAAAATCAAGTTTTGTGCAGGGCATCCATCAATAAAAATCGAGCGCTGATTTTTTTCTTTCATCTGAAACCGAAGGAAATGAGGTTCACGAACACCTTTAAAATAAACATACAGTGAGTAAAACCTGTAAGAACTGAAAACACTTGTTTATCAAATCCCTGTGGGACTTTTTCAGTTGAAAAGAAAAAAGTTAGGGTATTTTTTTGTAATTTTCGCCCTTTAAAATGGGTCGCCAAAGACTAACATATCACGTTGAAAACCCACTGCTTAAAGTGGTGTATAGAGCCGACAAAGCGGAGCAAAAAAGCGTACAGAGGTTTTTAAGTGTTGACCCGCTTGCGACGAGAGGACCGCAATACTCGCCTTACTCTGCATTCTTCAATAATCCAATCATTTTTACAGACCCTGACGGAAGATGGCCTATTTATGGTAAAGATGGAGGATATTTAGGTGATGATGGAAAATATGAAAAGGGGAAAGATTTAGCTTTTACCGGTACTGCTACTTACGATAACAAAGGCAATATTACAGGCTATGAAAACCTATCACAGTTCACTGATAATCATACACAGTTTCAAACTATATCAAACATTGTAAAACACGAGGGGGTTACCAATGATGCTAACGAATATCTTTGGGTTGCTCATACTGCAAATAATGCGACAAATGCGAGTGGCAAATCTCTATACAGCAAATTAATGTCGGGATATTCCTCTGTTGGTAAAGCGGATAAAACAGCACTATCAATTTCAGACAATAGTACTACTGCAAAATATGCCAGAGCGGGTGTTATTGATGTAATGTCAGGTGGAGCAGACCCAACAGGTGGGGCTACTTTGTGGGACGGTACAGATTTTTTAGCGTGGGGGTTGAAATCACCAAACGGAACGCCACAGAACAAATTTGAAGAATACAAAAGCATATCTATTTCAGGCGACATTTATAGTGATTTCCTAAATAGCCAATTAAGCAAGTACACAAGTGGGAAAGTAAGATATAGCGGTACTTACTATAACCTTCCTGCCGATGTATTTACAGATAAAGCTAGTTGGAACAAGGAAGGTAACTTCTTCTTCAATACAGGAGAAAAGCGACCGTATGGATTAAAAGCTACGGGAACTGCGGGGCGTTCAATCTTTTGGAAAAAAGAAAAATAGCACAATATGAAAACTCTAATTTACATTATGCTATCTGTGTTCTGTTTATCTTGTAAAGGGCAAAATACTCAAGATAGCGGGAAGAACAAAAGTACAAAAGAAGCTACGCTAATAGATACAATATCCATATTGCCATTAAAGAACAAACAGTATGGGAGTAATAATTACAAAGTTTTACAGCTATGTAATTTAGATAGCGAGGGTTATCGAAATAAATCAACGAGCAGAATAGAATTAACCAAAAACGCTAAAGCAGTTTCTTCTATTTCATTGCCCATCCCTGACGAAGAAGTAAAAAACTTCTCTGTAACCAAGATAGCAGAAACAACTAACGGTTTTGAAGTAGCCGTTAATTGGGGTGGCGGAAACAATATTTATGACGTAGATTTTTATTTTGCACTCAGAGGTAGCCAATTTTATTTAGATGAGATAAAGACCGGTAAGTATGGTGCAGATACAGAAGTAACAAGAACAACGAAGAAAATCAATCCACCAATACCAATAAACAAGGTTAAAATTATCGGCTACCTTGAATAAGCCAAAGGCTCGAGCAATCGGGCTTTTTCACTTTACATCTTCATTCTTCGGTGGGGTTCTCTGCTTAGTCAAGTTCCAAATTTTCAATCATTTCTTTAAGTTCGTTAGGCTTTAGGTCGGTTTTTTCTCCCTTGTCGTAAATGGTAAGCAGGTAAACTGTTTCGGTAGCTATGTACAAGTGGGTAACCACCCTTGCCCCGCCTCTTTTGCCTTTACCCTTTGAAGCAATAGCCAGACGGATTTTATAGCAGTTATTGCCAATAAAAGTACCAGCTTCTGGGTTTTCAGAAATCTCTGCAATCAGTTCAGCAAATTCATTTTTAAGCGAAGGGAATTTTTTGGCTAATCGCTTTAGTTCTTTTTCAAAACGGTGGGTAGGAATAATGCTATAACTCATCCAAAAGATCTTTGGCTGTTTTCAATTTAAGTTTTCCCTGCTTATGTAGGCGTACTTGTTCGGCGACTTCTTTGAGTTCATCCCAAAGCTCGGCGTGACAACCGACATAGGTTTTGCTTTTTTTATAAAGGCAAGGCTTTTTAAAACTTTCATTCCGAAAGTGGCTTCATTATCAGGAATTTCAACTATTACTTTCATTTTCTCAATCTATTTTAAATGGTTATGTTCATTGCGTTGCTCAACGCTTCTTTGAGGCGTTTGTTGGCAATGGCGGTATCAATCATATTGCAGATGGATTTTTTCTGTGTTTCGTCCAGTTCTTCCAGTAACCGGACTTTTTGTAAAAGCGGTTCGTTTACGCTGTTTACTTCTGTACCGTCTTTATCAGCTTCAAAAAACTCAACCACATTAATTTCCAAAACAGCGACAATCCGCGCAAAATATTCATTGTGGGGTCGCTTTTACCTGTTTCTATGCGGTTATACTGCACCCGGTTCATAGAAAGCCTGTCTGCCACTTCCTGCTGAGAAAGTCCCTTTTCTTTCCTGACCTTTTTTATTTGTTCTGCAATGTCCATCTATCTGTAAAATACTTTGAATGATACTGCAAAGTTACAAAATAAGCCATTAAATGGCAATTTGTAAAAATAAAGTTTAGAATTGGTGTAACAATATAGTTTCTTTTTGTAGTTTTGTTGTGTAAAAAAATTGTAACACAAATTTTTCAAGATGGAGATAAACGAGATAAAACAACGGCATACAGTGGCAGGCAAACACACGAAAACAATCAAGCTCCAACCCAAGCACCGGGAGTTGTCAGACGGTCAAAAAACAATACCATGGCTTACAGTGTCAGGAAAGTGGTTAGAGGAGTTGGGTTTTAAAATTGGCGAAACAGTACGCATCACCACACGGGAAAAGTCGCTGATCATTGAACCACTGGAAGGAGAAGCCAAAGAACAGGAGGAATACAAAACCGCCCTGCAGGAAGTAAAACAAACCCTTAAAAAGCTAAGTCAATGACCATACAAGAGATAAAAGACAAGTTAACCCTTGCAATGCTCCTGCAAGATTACGGGCTGAAAGCCGATAAACAAGCAAGGTTAAAATGTCCGTTCCACAACGACAAAACCCCGAGCTTACAGCTTTACTACAAAACCCAAACAGCGTTTTGCTTCTCCACCAACTGCAACACCCACGGCAAAGCCATTGATGTAATCGACTTCATACTGTACTATGAGAAATGCAGCAAACACGAAGCAATCAAGAAGGCAAAAAACATCATCCAACCCGGAACAACCACCACCCAAACCACAGTACCAAAGCAGACCAATGAGAAAGCAATGTTCTTAGAAAGAATGTTTACCTACTTTAAAAATGCGGTGCACAACTCCAAACCAGCCCGGGAATACATCGAGAGCCGAAACCTTGACCACAAGCAAATAGAAATCGGTTACAATGGCGGGCAGTTCCACCACGGACAACGAAAAGATGAAAGCCTGATAAATGACTGTTTAAAATACGGTCTGCTCTTAGACTTGGGACTGAAATCAAGAACAAGGCGAAACCGCTTACAAACCCTTTGGCAAATGGTGCCTGTGCTTCGCATTGAGAAACCAAAACCACGAAATCACAGGCTTATACTTTAGAAGCACTTTAGCCAACAAAGACCAACGGCACTTTTATTTACGGGACAGGAGCGGACTATATCCAAGCTATCCCAAACCTGAAACCCAAAAGCTGATATTGACCGAAAGCATCATTGATGCGACTTCACTATTGCAACAGGAAGAAATCAAAAGCAAGTATGAAATCCTCTCACTCTACGGAACCAACGGACTAACAGAAGAACACCAAACAGCCATCCGAAAACTGAAACACCTAACGGAAATCATCTTCTTTTTAAACGGTGATGAACCGGGAAACAAAGCAGTAGCCAAATATGCCCCAATGCTTAAAGGAGAATATCCCAACCTAAAAATTACAAGTGCGACAGTTCCGAAAAACGAAGATGTAAACAGCCTTTTGCAAGGCCACAGCCCCGAAATATTAACCCACTTAATAGAAACAAGAAAAGAAGTAGATTTTATTCTTTCAAATGGCGGTGAGCCACCGCAGGCAGATATTTTTCTTTCAAATGAAAATCAAATGAAAGAAAAAAGTACAATAACTGAAGAACCAGAACCAACCGAATCCAAAGCACCGATAACCGGACTTGACACCAACAACCCCTACAATCTCAAATACAAAGGCAATGAAGCCGCTTACCAAATCAAAGGCTTTAGGACAGACCAGCCGGACAGCCTGAAAACCACGGTACAGACCATAGCAGAAGCAAGCGAAGATTACATTAAAACTCGACCTACGAATACAAGCAAGTGGAAAGCTCCTGCAAACTCATAGCGGGAAAATTAGGACTGCGGAAAGACGCCATAGAAGCCGATTTAATGCAACTCACAAGCCTTTTAGAACAATAGCGGGACAAACAACAGTTCAAAGCCAATGGAAGGCAGGAGAGCAAAATACAAGTGCCGGCGACCACAGCCACCAAATGCATCGAGTTCCTGAAAGCTGAAAAACTCGTGCAACGAATAAACAAACTCATCGGGAAAGCAGGGATAACAGGAGAAGAAACCAACCGTATTTTATTGTTTGTAATCGCAAGCTCTTACAAAATGCCCGACACCTTACACGCATTAATACAAGGCAGTTCAGGAAGCGGAAAGACCAGGCTATTAAAGATTATCAGCTACCTGATGCCTGATGAAGATGTAAAGCGATATACAAGGGTTACGGACAACAGTTTTTACAACCAGGACGAATATTTTTTTGTCAACAAACTGATATGTTTTGAAGACTTGGACGGACTGAAAGAAGATGCACAGCTTGCCGTAAGAGAGTTGCAGAGCAACGATATACTAAGGACATCCACCAGTTTAAAAGACAAGAACGGACAGATCACCGGAGGCGAAAGAATCGTGAGAGGATGATAGCCAGTTTAGCCTGTACCACCAGAGGCGAAATCTATGAGGACAACATCAGCCGTTCATTCCTGATTGCAGTAGATGAAAGCAAAGAACAAACCTTAAAAATCATCCGCTATCAAAATGAAGTATCTGCAGGAATGATAGACCCACAAGAACAAAAGAAAACAAGCCAGTTTATACAGAACTGCATCCGCTTACTAAAACCCTATGAAGTCATTAACCCTTACGCCAACAAAATACAACTGCCCGAATCAGCCCACAAAATAAGACGCTTAAACGAACTCTATCAAAGCTTTGTAAAGCAAATCACCCTACTGAACCAATACCAAAGAAAGCAAGACAAACAAGGCAGGTTAATCACCGAAACAGCCGATTTACAAACCGCTTGTGAAATCCTTTTTGAAAGTATCGTGCTGAAAGTAGATGAATTAGACGGCAGTTTAAGACAGTTTTTTGAAACCCTTAAAGGGCATTTAATTAAAAAGGGCAAAGCAGAAAATAATAGTCACTGCGACACGCAGTTTACACAACGGGAAATCCGCCAAACCCTGAACATCAGCAAAGCCCAGTCAAAGAGATTTTTTAACCACCTGCAGTCAATGGAATACATCACGGCAAAGTACTCGGGAAACCAACGGAAAGTATGCTACAAAGTGGATTATTGGGACAACTACGCCAAAGTAAGGGCACAGATAAAAGACGATTTAATGAACCAAATAGCAGGACTGTAAAAGGGTAAATGGAACAATACGGAACAATCTTGGAACAATCATTTTAAACTCAAACCCTTTTAAATCAATGCTTTTAGAATAGAAATACCCCAACTGTTCCCTGTTCCACAAAGTGGATGTGTGTGTAAAAGATGCAAATCATCATAGCGTAATAATTAAGTGCCGATTATCGGCTTCCAAAAAGTGAGTGTATATGGGAAGACCTTCAAACATCATAGTAGTAACAGCAGATTACCAAAAATTAGCCGAAAGTTTTTACCAATACCAAAAGCGGTTGGGTTATGTAGAAAACAGCTACAAAGCACGATTTAATTACCTGAACGAGTTTTTACAATGGTTGGAGCAACAAGGCTTGTTGGATATTACCCAAATCCAAGCCCCGGAAATCAACCGCTATTACAGTTACATCAGTTCCTACCAAGTAAAAAAGACGGAGGAGCATTAAGCCAAAAGACCACCCACAGTCATATGCGAATTATCCGGGATCTGTTTGAAATGCTTTTAAGAAACGGAGAAATACAAATCAATCCCTGCAGCATTTTTAAACTTCCCTTATCCCAAAATCAGTGAAGAAAGAACCGTATTAGACCAGGACGAAATCAAAGAACTTTACCAAGCCACAGAAACAGCACAGGAACGAGCTATTTTAAGTTTAGCCTACGGATGCGGATTAAGAGTTGGAGAGTTGGTAAAATGCAATATTGAGGACATTAGATTAAGAGAAAAAATATTGATAGTGCCACAAGGCAAAGGCAATAAAAGAAGAGTGGTTCCAATGAGCAATGGAGTAGGCAAAGACTTGGCAAACTATTATTACAACGAAAGGGACGAGCTGACCAAAGGACGGGATTACAAGCCCAATCAAAACGCATTTATCTTGCACTCCAGAGGTGGAAGAATGAACAAAGACACCTACAACAAGCACTTAAAAAAACTGATAGAAAGAACCGGAAACCTTGAAATGAAAGAAAAACAAATCACTGTTCACAGTCTCAGGCACTCGATAGCCACGCATCTTTTAGAACAAGGAATAGCAGTAGAACAAGTCAGAATGTTTTTAGGACACTCACAGCTTGAAACCACCCAAATCTATACCCACATCAGTAAAGAACAATTAAAAGAGTTGGTAAAATGAATTAAAAGAGTTGGTAAAATGAAACTAAAGGAATATCTACAACAAGAGTACAGCCCTACATCCATCAACAGTTATGAACTGATGATAAACCGTTACATCTTGGCAATGGGAGACAAAGCAGAGAAAGGAACTTATACAGACGTGTTGGATTATATCGGATTATTGAGAGAACAAAATTTACATCCCAAATCACTTAGAAACAACCTGTTTGCAATCAAAATCTACTATCGGTATTTAGTAGTACGGAAAACGCAACGACCACCCTTGCAGATATTTATACCTGAAAGACCAAATAAACCGGGCCATCCAAGTAGAAAGCCTTTACCCCAAAGAAATATTAGAAGAACTTTACGAAAACCACCAAAGCAAAAACCCGGACAATCAGAACAGGGATAAAATCATCATTAGTTTACTCATTTACCAAGCCTTGGCAGTCCTTGAAATCTCCCAACTCAAAACAACCGATATCGACCTTGAAAACGGAATCATCAGAATAAAAGGAAATGTAAAGAACAAAGGCAGAACACTAAGTTTAAAACCCAATCAAATACTACTGTTCCACAACTATTTAAAGCACGATTACAAACGCTATCACCGCAGACAAAAGCCAAGTAAACGAAAGGATTATTTTTTGCTCAATGATGAAGGATTACAGCTTTGGCAAAGTGGCATCAACCGAATGATAAACAAAGAAAGAGACCAACAAGAAAAGTTAATCCCACTCAAAATAAGACAGTCCGTAATCGCTCATTTGCTCAAAGAAAACAATGACGTTAGAATAGTCCAGGAATTTGCAGGACACAGACGGGCGACCAGCAGAAGCCTACAAACAAACAGGATTAGAAGAACTTAAATCAGCCATTGAAAGACTGCATCCACTCCAATAAACCCGTATTGAGCCTGTCGAAATAAAGAAATCCTTCCCACGAAAATCCAACGCACGGAGTTTATATTGAGCCTGTCGAAATGCCCACGCTTCGGCACTCCGTAAAACTCCGTGCCCCCAACACAGAAAAGCGGTGTTCCGCCTTCGGTCGTCAGCAAATAAAACCGCCAAGCTTTTGCAAGACATTTTTTGAAAGCGTTGATTTTTTAAAGGTCAAAAAAGAGTCGCAAAACCCTACGGGTGCTCCGTAAACTCCGCGACTTGTCACTTTTATTGCGTTCCTCTGTCAGTTGTCACGGCGACCTACTTTGTCTGCTTTTGCCGCTTCTCTTCACTTCATTGCGCTTTGCCAGGCTTCGCAGAGTTGATTTATTTTTTAATGGTTTGCTCAGCTTGGCAAGTGCTCATTCCGTTCAGTTCAGCCGCAAAAAATCCACCGGTCGCCCATAATTTTGCTCGCCTGCGGGTCGCTGTGGGTAACGGCTGACTTTATTGATTTGCCTCCGCTTCGCTCTGGCGATTAAATCGGTAGCCTACTGCGGGCAAAAAAACAAGCCTCGATTAGTAGATTGATTTTTAAAGGTATCTCCGTTTGTTTTTTGCCCTACGTAGCCGCAAACCGCCCTCGTTCCTCGTGCTTTTATTTGCACCACCCTTGCTCCACTCGCAGGCGGCTCGCGAAGCTTGGTCAATGTCCGCAATCCGTTCCGTTACTCTCCACTCATTGCGCCCATTGCCCAGCCGTTTAGCTCAAGGCTGTTTTTCCTGTGTTTACACACTTTTGCCGACCCACAGTTAAAAAGAAAAGTTCCGTGCATCCTTCCGCGCGAAACAAAGCCCTGCCCTCTGAATAAAGTTTAGTGGTTCGCTTGGATGCTCATTTTTATCGAAGGATGCCCGACAGGTTTAGGGTAAAAATCAAGTTTTGTGCAGGGCATCCATCAATAAAAATCGAGCGCTGATTTTTTTCTTTCATCTGAAACCGAAGGAAATGAGGTTCACGAACACCTTTAAAATAAACATACAGTGAGTAAAACCTGTAAGAACTGAAAACACTTGTTTATCAAATCCCTGTGGGACTTTTTCAGTTGAAAAGAAAAAAGTTAGGGTATTTTTTTGTAATTTTCGCCCTTTAAAATGGGTCGCCAAAGACTAACATATCACGTTGAAAACCCACTGCTTAAAGTGGTGTATAGAGCCGACAAAGCGGAGCAAAAAAGCGTACAGAGGTTTTTAAGTGTTGACCCGTTAGCGGAGAAATACCCCTCATGGTCACCATACAACTATACAATGAATAATCCGGTAAGATATGTTGACCCTACGGGAATGGTTGTAGAAGATCCAATTTATGGTAAAAACTTTTGGGGTAATTTAAAATACTTAGGCGATGATGGCACGAATAATGGTCGGGTATATTTTGTAAGCGGTCAAACAAAAAGAGATGTTAAAAATGCGACTGCGAATGGCGAGTTTTATTCTGGTGATTTAAGTAGTTCTGATGAAGTTTCCTCTATACCATCCCAAATGATTTTTTCTGTGGATCAAAGCTTGCAATCTACCTTATCTTCAAATAAGGAAAATGGTGGACACAGCACTTTTTCAAGTTTTGAAACAACTCAATGGGATGAAGGACCTGCAGTAACCAATAGAGATTTAGGAGACGGAAGAAGAGAGGTTAAAGGAAGCGTCCAGCCTTTTGTTGTTGATGGCGATAAATTAGATATAGATATGAGCAATCTTGACGTTTATTACCATATTCATCCAGACACACAAGGTTTAGGAAGCTCAACACCCTCTAATTACAGTAGAAATATTAATGGTAGAAATATAAGAAGGGGTGATATTCCTTATCAGGCTGACTTAGAGCGTAGTGGTTACAATGGAAATCCATTTGTAGTTGGCGCTAGAGATAATCGTGTTAACTTTTATAATGGAAGAGGCTCAGTGATGAAAGTGAAATATCAGCAATTTAAAATAACTCTTTTATCTGAATTTATATCACATTTAAGATTTTGAAAAAAATAGTTTACATATCAGTTATAATATTAATTGTAGCATCTTGCTCCTCTCAAAAATTTGGAATCAGAAAAAACTTTAAAAAGACAGATAGCCTTGCAGAAGAGCTTTTTCAAAAGAATGGTAATTCTTTTGTGATTACGTCAATGTATTCAAACTTTTCACAAGTATGGTCTTACAATAAAAAAAATAGAATTAAGTATGATTTAATAAAAGGTAAAATTCACAAGATTGATACAACAGCATCAGATTTTTATGGTAATTATTTAAGTGAAGCACAAAATACTTTTAATGGAATATTACCTACAAATTGTCCAGAACTTGATGGTGGTCTATTCTTAATAAGGATGAATTATAATGCAAAACATAAAACAATAGATTATAATTCTGTGAATATAAAATGTTTATTTGGAAAAGAAAATAATAATGATTTCATAAGTGCTTTAGCAAAAGATGTCGATTTTATCAATCCAGTTTGGTTGGAGAATTGAATTAAAAAAATCAATACACCCGCTCTGCGAAGTCTAAGACTTCGAAGCTTTACAACTACGTAAGAAGCATAAATCATCATAGGAGTCTGTAACGACTTCACATATTAGCTATTTTAAAGAATTCATTAATTTGCTTATATTGCCATCATGTTCAGCAATGAAGGCTACAAAATACGAAACTAAAACGTACTGAAGATGGTAAAAGAAGCGGGTATGTATTATATGGAGATAAATCAGGTTTATCACTCTAATCGGAGTTTAAAACTTAACACAACAAGTTCAAATAATTTTGCTCACGGCTATGCCGGCGACCTGCAACATATAGAAGTGTTTTATTTTCACAGTGACCATCTCGGTTCTTCAAATTATGTATCAAATTATGACGGGGACATTAGCCAACACGCCGAATATTTGCCATTTGGTGAGCTCCTCACCGATGAACACCTCAATTCCCACAATACCCGTTACAAATACAACGGCAAAGAATTTGACCAGGAAACGGGCAACTACTATTACGGCGCGAGTACTTCAATCCAAAGACAAGTTTATGGTTGTCCGTCGACCCAATGGCGGAGAAGTTCCGGGATGGTCGCCTTATGCTTATGCGATGCACCGCCCTACGGTACTCGTTGACCCTACAGGGATGAGTGCGGAAAGCCCTGATGATTGGGTTTATGACAAACAGAATGACAAGTATGTTTGGAAAGAGGAAGTAAATGAGGTCATGGACATTACCAATACAAATAGATACGAATATGTAGGGGAAAGCAAAGGAGATATAAATCAACATTTTGATAAAAATCTTTCTAATTTTGATAGGTTCAAGAGAGCAATTGGTGGCAGTGTTAGACCTAATGTAGATGAAGGGTCTTATATTTCTGCAAAAGTAACCCCAAAATTAGAGGAGGCTATTCATAAACAACGAACGGCTAACCAACGTTTTTCGGAATCTGACCCAAATGACGATTACGCTTCTATGTCAATTTACCCTGCAATAGACCTTAATATTGAAGGATATAGTAGAAAATCCGGAATCTTATCATCAAATACATATTCATTTAAATCCACATTAAATATTGACGGTGAGAATATTCCTTTTACAGGTAATTACACAGTTAGAAACAAAAATGCAAACTATATAAACCAAGTGGACGCAACTCAAAATAGTTTTGCGACCCCTTTCGGGCAACTTTACAGTAACCCTGTTATTTTTAGTGGAAAAGACCAACCGTTATAATTAACTTGGGAAATAAGTCGGCACAGAAAAGGATAGATAATTTTATGTGGGACTTTTAAAAAATGATAGTATGAATAAACTATTCACAGTTGTAATATTTTTATTGTTTATTTCCGTAATGATTTTGATGAAAGCATACAGGGTATTTGGGTAAGTTCTTATCTTCAACGTGCAGATGAAAATAAACGGTTGCCTATTCCTGCAAAAAAGGTAATAGAGTTTATAAATGACTCCGTGTATATCAAGGGGTGAAAAATTTTCCAAATAGTAATTATGGAGGGATATATACGGTAAAAGGGAAAAAGCTGATAGTTGATGACACTATTACATTTAATGTGATTAATAGGTCAAAAGATAGTTTGGTTTTTGAAGATTATGACGGGACAAAAATGGTGTACAAAAAGCTGTCAGATTCCTAAAAAATATATCAAAAAAGAAAATACCTTTAAAAGGTAAGTCATTCCGTGTTGATTACCAAAAACTAACGGATACCGTAACATTTTTAAACAGTTCGGTTCTTGTAAGCAAACACTATGGAAACCTTAAAAGAAATTGGGAATTGATAAACTATAAGGGTTATGATTTTTTAATGATTGATGATAGTTTTGATTTGCCTTTAATAGTGAGAAATATCCAAGAAAAGGAGGGTATCATAAATTTCACATCATTATACGTAAATTCAGAACCGATTAAAATGATTGAATTAGATAGCGTTTATGAAAACAAATAAATCCCGATGGTCGTGCACCTGAATGGGTTCCCGATAGTGAAGGAAATTTAATTGCAGAAAAGGGAGATAATGCACAGACATTAGCAGATTTTCAAGGAATATCTTATTCAGAAGCAGAAAAACAACTACAAGATCAAGGATATATTGATAATAATGGAAAACCCGCTCTGCGAAGTCTGTGACTTCGAAGCTTTACAACTACGTAAAAAGCATAAAGCATCACAGAGTCTGTAACGACTTCACATATTAGCTATTTTAAAGAATTCATTGATTTGCTTATATTGCCATCATGTTCAGCAATGAAGGCTACAAAATACGAAACTAAAACGTACTGAAGATGGTAAAAGAAGCGGGTATGTATTATATGGAGATAAATCAGGTTTATCACTCTAATCGGAGTTTAAAACTTAACACAACAAGTTCAAATAATTTTGCTCACGGCTATGCCGGCGACCTGCAACATGTAGAAGTGTTTTATTTTCACAGTGACCATCTCGGTTCTTCAAATTATGTATCAAATTACGATGGGGACATCAGCCAACACGCCGAATATTTGCCATTTGGTGAGCTCCTCACCGATGAACACCTCAATTCCCACAATACCCGTTACAAATACAACGGCAAAGAATTTGACCAGGAAACGGGCAACTATTATTACGGCGTCCGCTATTATAACCCCAAAACCAGTTTATGGCTGAGTGTCGATCCTCTCGCACACGAATATCCATTAATATCACCATATGCATATGTGGCTAACAATCCAATAAATGCAATTGATCCTGATGGTAGAAAAATTATATTCATTAATGGTAAGCTAGGAGGCGGTTCACCTTCAGGAGGTAAAGCCTATTGGAACAATAGTTTTGTACAAGGAGCTAAAGACTATTTGTATGATGATAAAGCTTATTTTGTAAATACTGATTATAGCTACTTTTCATCTGCAAGTGGTAGAACAAACCAAGGTTATGAGTGGGCAAAAAATAACTATGAAACTTTAATTGAAGGAATGTCTGAGGGTGAAGTTTTTAATATGGTATCACATAGTATGGGTGGAGCCTATTCAAAAGGAGTAGAGAAATATTTAGAAGAGAAAGGCTGGGAGGTTCAGACTAATGTAATGATTAACACCTTCCAAGTTGATGATATTGAAGTAGGTGATAATGATGCTACTTATAATATTGATTATCAAAATACAGATGACCCTGTTTTGTTTTGGTTTGATACAAATTTAGGTTATGGGGAATTAGAAAATGCAAATGCTACTATTAGAGAGGAATCAGGAGAAGAAACTACATCTTTTAAACACAGAGTCCGATAGATGGTGGAAGGAAGTTTTGGGATAATTTAGACCAAAAAATTATAGAATCAGAGAAAACAAAACAAGAGTAAAATGAAATTAATAGTCAAAATTTTAATAGTGTTAATTCTAGTCTATTCGATTTTTTTCAAGATGATTACAGGCTTTTTTGACTTTTTAAATAAAAATAGGGATATGGGGTTTTGGACATCCTTTTTTGAAAGTGACCTGCCTAATATAGTGGGTATTCTGTCAATGATTTACTTATTATGGCTTTTAATAAAACCTAAAAAACAATCAAATTAAAAATCAAACTTTGCAGGAATGCAGGGCTTTTTTGCTTTTACAAAGTCGCTACATTTTTATTAAAGAAATCCTTGAACTTACTTTTGGTAAGCATTCCATCAATAATGCGAAAAATAGCATTTTTATCTTCTTCGTCCAGTTGAGCAATTAATTTAAGGCGTTCGTTAGTAGACTTATCTACAATGGTAATTTCATCAGGAACTTTATCCCGCCCCGCGAAGTCTGTGACTTCGAAGCCTCAAAATTACCCCGCTCTGCGAAGTCTGTGACTTCGAAGCTTTACAACTACGTAAGAAGCATAAATCATCATAGGAGTCTGTAACGACTTCACATATTAGCTATTTTAAAGAATTCATTGATTTGCTTATATTGCCATCATGTTCAGCAATGAAGGCTACAAAATACGAAACTAAAACGTACTGAAGATGGTAAAAGAAGCGGGTATGTATTATATGGAGATAAATCAGGTTTATCACTCTAATCGGAGTTTAAAACTTAACACAACAAGTTCAAATAATTTTGCTCACGGCTATGCCGGCGACTTGCAACATGTAGAAGTGTTTTATTTTCACAGTGACCATCTCGGTTCTTCAAATTATGTATCAAATTATGATGGGGACATTAGCCAACACGCCGAATATTTACCATTTGGTGAGCTCCTCACCGATGAACACCTCAATTCCCACAACACCCGTTACAAATACAACGGCAAAGAATTTGACCAGGAAACGGGCAACTATTACTACGGCGCCAGGTATTATAAACCTAAAACCAGTTTATGGTTGAGTGTTGACCCGTTAGCCGAACAGATGCCGAGCTGGTCGCCGTACAATTATACTTTTAATAACCCAATCCGATACATTGATCCAGATGGCAGGGCTCCTGAGGATATTTTCTTTATTAGAAATGATGGAACAATCGACCGTATTGAACAAGAAGGAGCTCATCAGTTTTATGTTCAAAATACAGGAACAACAGGAAATTATATTTCAGATTTTTCTTTAGCAGGGACGTTAACAGAAAATACAAATGGGATGGTAGAGTTCCCAGCTTCTGGTTCAAATTTTGGAAGATATGGTACAAATGATGCAGGAGGTCAATCAGGTTCTGAAACTGTAGGTTCAGGAGATCATTATGTAACACCAGAAACAGCAAGACTCTTTATGGATTAGTAAACTCTCTAGATGCAGAAAACCTTTCTATCGACTTAGGTGATATGTCTTCATCAAATGGTAGTGATCCTTGGCAAGCTGGATTTAGTCATCACAGTGGTCACGGTCATAATGCTAATCGCTCTGGTTTAGATGTAGATTTTAGATATTTAGATACTAATGGAGAAAGTTTTCAATCAGGGAATGCTTTTAATAGTAGTAGCTTTAGCACTCAAAATAATCAAACTGTTTATGATAGAGCAAACACTTTCGGTTTTGATACGAATTACCAAGGAACAAGTGGCAATTTAGATGGTCCTACATCTATAAGCAATCATAACGACCACGGTCATTTGGGGAGAAGCACCAACACTAATAATATTTTTAATACTAATCAATTACCGCCTGTTATGCCTATTGATAGTAGTTTACAAGGAATGAGATAAAGAATTAGATATTAATAATTATGAATCATATTTTAAGCTTTCTTATTTTATTTTCTATACTTAGTTGTAAAGAAAAAATAATACAGGGTCTTTGGATGCCAAAGCACAAGCAGTGGTAAGAAAAATTGACACTTCTAATTTTTCAAATAAAAATGGTTTAATAACTTTAAAGAAAGATTTTAATATTGCCGACACATTAGAAATACTTAATGAAGATGGAACAATTTGGTATCAATTTTCATTTAAGTATAACGATAGTGATGGCAAATATGATTTTTATAACGAGTCGTTCCGACCTTTTGCCTTTCATCCAGACACTTTTACTTTAGCTTTACGCACAACATCTACCAGAGATAATTTTTATAAAGTAGTTGTAAATGAAGAAACTGGGTTAGAAAAATTCATTGATATAAAAAATCAAGAACCATTAGTATTTTATACTTGGAGGGATTATATTTTAAATGCTTATTCCGTAGAATTTAATGACAAAGAAAACCCTATACTTGAAACTATCGCTGGTAAGCCATTAGAAATAAATTCTTCTAACAACTATCATATCAGTCCAAAAGAAATACAAGATAATTGGTTAAAGTTAGAAGTAAAATTAATTGAAAGTAACAAGACCTATTCAGGTTGGATAAAATGGAAAGATTTAGATACAGGCAAGATATTGATAAAAGTTCTCACAGATTAAAAGCATAATACTACTGTTAGAGATGATGAGTCGCATTCATACTTCGCTCTGCGAAGTCTGTGACTTCGAAGCTTTACAACTACGTAAGAAGCATAAATCATCATAGGAGTCTGTAACGACTTCACATATTAGCTATTTTAAAGAATTCATTAATGTATCATTCTGGGGAGGAAAATCCCTCGCCTTTAGGCGAAGACTTTAGTTTTTTTATATTTTTGATATGTGCAAAATTACAGAAAAACATCACACACAACATATGATTGTAAATATCATATCAACGCTATCACCTGAGCAAGCACTTCCTAGCTCAACGACAAGTGATCTTATCGGACCTGTCAATTATAATTTTTCTTACGATAATTTCAACCGACTTACCTCTGCATCCGGAAGTTATACAGGGCCAAATGATGTAGTCAATACTCAAAGTCAAGGTGGCAACCCCTTTCTTAAACATGAATATAATCTTGATTTAACCTACGATGCTCAAGATCCGAGTAGAAACTTCATAAACAAAACACAGACCCACCTAAATAAACCGGTAAGTGATCTCAATGAACCAATGGAAAATGCTAGCGTAGTAAAGAATAACAGCTATCAATTAGATTATACCTACGACGACGATGGAGGTCTCATAGCGGGTTCTAACTATGGTTACACTCAACCGCATGCCGTGAGAGAAATAAAAGAACAACCCACAGGAGTAAATTGTTGCGACAGTCAAGATGACCCAAGAATAAAAAACCAAAACATAAAACATGACGCCAACGGTAATCTTACAAAAGTGATAGAAGGTATAGGAGAAGAAGAAATCACAAAAATTCATTACCTTTGGGATGAAGAAAATAGACTTATGGCTGTAGATCTTAATCCGTATTCTGAAGAAAGTGACCATCCTATTGCCACTTATACCTACGATGCTGGTGGTGAACGGATTATCAAATATCTATATCAACAAGTTGATATTCATAGCAATGCAAAGGACGTTGGCAATGCGCGTAAAACGGAGACTTATATCTATCCGGATGGGATGATTACTACCAAGGTCTTAAAGTTTATAGTTAGAGATCAAGCCTTGTCTTATACTAAACATTATCATATTGGTAGCCAAAGAGTGGCTAGTAAAATTGGAACCAGTGAGCGATTTGGTTTTTATTCAAAACAAATTATACCCCTTGCCAATTTAGCCAATGCCGATGGAATAAACCTGATAGATGTTTTACAAGACCCCGATGAAGACGGGCAGAATTTTAACCATCTTAATGAAAGAAGAAACCGTATTTTACAAGCCTTTGATATACCACCACTTGAAAGTGAAACGGTTGACATATCAGAAGATGAAAACGTCACAACAAGTTCAAATAATTTTGCTCACGGCTATGCCGGCGACCTGCAACATGTAGAAGTGTTTTATTTTCACAGTGACCATCTCGGTTCTTCAAATTATATGTCAAATTATGATGGGGACATTAGCCAACACGCGGAATATTTGCCATTTGGTGAGCTCCTGACCGATGAACACCTCAATTCCCACAATACCCGTTACAAATACAACGGCAAAGAATTTGACCAGGAAACGGGCAACTATTATTACGGTGCCCGCTATTATAATCCTAAAACCAGTTTATGGTTGAGTGTTGACCCGTTGACGGAGAAATACCCCGAATGGTCACCATACAACTATACGATGAATAATCCGATTCTGTTATACAGACCCAACGGGGATGGCACCAGAACAATCGGACTGGATACCTAAAGTTAATGAAGACGGTTCTACATCATATATCGCTGAAAAAGGGGATAACGCCTCTACTTTGGCAAGCCAATATGATTTAGACCAAGACGTAGCGGACAACCTATATAGTACTATGGAAAATGGGGAAATCTCAGGAAGCAATGTAAAAGTCGCCACAGGAAGTGAAGTAATGAAACTGGATTTAAGCTCGCCCGAAGGAAAAAGTTCACAAAGACGGTTTGACCATTTTTTATTTGCAAGAGACCACACCAGTTCGGAAGGTGGTTGGGCATTTTTATCTACCGATTATTATTCCAACACTCAATATAAAGATGTAATGTCTGGTTGGGCTAAAATGAACGTGGGAGATGACAGCTTTTCAGTTAATTATGCGATTCCTTTATATCGGTCAGCCACTTTTGATAAAAGCAGTACAGCTACGGCACTTGGGATTAGCCCATTGCGAGCAAAACCTGCTGGAAGGACATCACTATTTTCAAATCAGGATAATATGAGATTCCTCTTTACCACCCAAATACAGGAGCGCGTATGAGAGATTATGACATACGCATACATAGTTCAAATTCAAATAAGGCTATGAAACGCTTGGAAAGAAAACCACCGAGATATAATTATATCATCAATAACACATTTAAAAACTAAAAATCGGAAATGAAAATAATTAGAATAATAAAGATATTTACTATCAATGCAATCATTTTCACTTCATTTTCATCTTGTAATGCACAAAATAATAATCCTGTTGAAATTGGCTTAAAAGACTGTATCAATGAGGTGGTCAATAAATATGCTAAAGAATCCTACGGAAAAACCCCTTTTGATTTTTATAGTTTTATGCAGGAAATTGAGCAACAATTAATAGCACACAAGCTGATAAATAATACCAAAAAAGAGAGTTATCTGGATTTATTTTCTAAAATTGAAAACGAAAAAAAGACACATATGAAAATTTTTACAATAAAGCTATATCATTAATGGAGGATAAAGGGTTTGATTTTAATCTTTATATCATAAATAATGCTGTTTTTTCTAAATGTCCTTATGATGTACTAACTAAGATAGAAGAATATAAAAACGACCCATACTACAAATATGCAGTTCTTTTAAATAGAGTAATGAATCACGGCTATAATAATCAAGAAGCTATAAGAGAACTTATAGAATTAACTAATGAAACTGAATATACAAAACCACACTATCGAGCACCGATAATTTTATTGGTTGTAATTAATATTGACCTTAAATTTAATCCAGCAGAGCCAATGGAAAAGTTTGAAGTCGGAGGCAAGACGTATTTTAGACCAAAGAAAAAGGATTGAAAACCATTGAAATGCTATTTCGCTATTATAACCCCAAAACCAGTTTATGGTTGAGTGTTGACCCGTTAGCGGAGAAGTTTCCTGGTTGGAGTCCGTACAATTTTGTGATGAACAACCCCATAAACTTCATAGACCCCGATGGTCGTGCACCTGAATGGGTTCCCGATAGTGAAGGAAATTTAATTGCAGAAAAGGGAGATAATGCACAGACATTAGCAGATTTTCAAGGAATATCTTATTCAGAAGCAGAAAAACAACTACAAGATCAAGGATATATTGATAATAATGGAAAATCTACATTGAAAATTGGAGATAAAGTTGAGTTAGATAATGTTTATACGAGATCCATTGAAAATTCTACAAGCGATCTTACTTTAGATAAGGCAATTGCAGGAACAAGTACGACAGGAGCTACGCCTGAAGACAATTATAACTGTTGGGGTTCTGCTTGTGCGGGAAGTCAAGGGAAAGAAATAAAAGTAGGGGTTGGTATACCTGTAGGAAGCACATTTGACGCAAATTTAAAGAGTGATTATACTTCTACAACAGAGCCAAATGCTCAATTCGGCAAGACTGTATTACGTTTTGCTGATGGAGGAAATAACGTGCAGACGGTGCAGTGTTTTATGGCAGAAGCCAAGATGGTACGCCTTATGTTTATACAAAAAATGGATGGTATCTTAAACCAGAGGTGATGAAACTTTCAGATTTACAATCAAAAATTCCAAGTTATGGTACAGTTCAAGGCATTAATACTGGTCAGTCTGGTTATTATGACCCTAAATAGTTGTAGTGGTCAGAATAAAAATAGTAAGGCAACACAAACAGAAGAAACAGTCAAAAAGGTTATGAATGATACAATATTTATTTCAAAGGCTCAATTTCAAATAATGACCAATAAAATGGGGGTTTTGGATATTGAAGTTATAGGAGACAATCTTATTGCTAAAATTGCAAACAGTAAAAATCCTATTCTTAAAATAGAACTGGGAGATAATTATATCATAGCAAAGGGGAATAACATCTTTAACTCGTCAGTTCCGAGCGAGTGCGATTATTTTTATCCATTGAGTAATGACAATAAGATAGTTACAAAAGGTAAACACACAATAAACCTTAGAAAGATTGATAAGGTCACCGAATAGGGGGCTTTTTTTATACGTTCAATCCTTTAAGCTTCACATTATTAATCATTGCATCAATGGTATAGAGAATACAATTTTTGTCGTTCTCTGGAAATTTAGCAATATCATTTAAACGCCTAAGCATTGTAGGGTCTTTTAACAGCTCTCTTTCTTCTGTCTCGCCAAGTAGATAATCCCGCTCTGCGAAGTCTGTGACTTCGAAGCTTTACAACTACGTAAGAAGCATAAATCATCATAGGAGTCTGTAACGACTTCACATATTAGCTATTTTAAAGAATTCATTAATGTATCATTCTGGGGAGGAAAATCTCTCGCCTTTAGGCGAAGACTTTAGTTTTTTTATATTTTTGATATGTGCAAAATTACAGAAAAACATCACACACAACATATGATTGTAAATATCATATAGTTTGGATAACGAAGCCTAGCTCAACGACAAGTGATCTTATCGGACCTGTCAATTATAATTTTTCTTACGATAATTTCAACCGACTTACCTCTGCATCCGGAAGTTATACAGGCCAAATGATGTAGTCAATACTCAAAGTCAAGGTGGCAACCCCTTTCTTAAACATGAATATAATCTTGATTTAACCTACGATGCTCAAGATCCGAGTAGAAACTTCATAAACAAAACACAGACCCACCTAAATAAACCGGTAAGTGATCTCAATGAACCAATGGAAAATGCTAGCGTAGTAAAGAATAACAGCTATCAATTAGATTATACCTACGACGACGATGGAGGTCTTATAGCGGGTTCTAACTATGGTTACACTCAACCGCATGCCGTGAGAGAAATAAAAGAACAACCCACAGGAGTAAATTGTTGCGACAGTCAAGATGACCCAAGAATAAAAAACCAAAACATAAAACATGACGCCAACGGTAATCTTACAAAAGTGATAGAAGGTATAGGAGAAGAAGAAATCACAAAAATTCATTACCTTTGGGATGAAGAAAATAGACTTATGGCTGTAGATTTTAATCCGTATTCTGAAGAAAGTGACCATCCTATTGCCACTTATACCTACGATGCTGGTGGTGAACGGATTATCAAATATCTATATCAACAAGTTGATATTCATAGCAATGCAAAGGACGTTGGCAATGCGCGTAAAACGGAGACTTATATCTATCCGGATGGGATGATTACTACCAAGGTCTTAAAGTTTATAGTTAGAGATCAAGCCTTGTCTTATACTAAACATTATCATATTGGTAGCCAAAGAGTGGCTAGTAAAATTGGAACCAGTGAGCGATTTGGTTTTTATTCAGAACAAATTATACCCCTTGCCAATTTAGCCAATGCCGATGGAATAAACCTGATAGATGTTTTACAAGACCCCGATGAAGACGGGCAGAATTTTAACCATCTTAATGAAAGAAGAAACCGTATTTTACAAGCCTTTGATATACCACCACTTGAAAGTGAAACGGTTGACATATCAGAAGATGAAAACGTCACACAGGGTTCAGATAATTTTGCTCACGGCTATGCCGGCGACTTGCAACATGTAGAAGTGTTTTATTTTCACAGTGACCATCTCGGTTCTTCAAATTATGTATCAAATTATGATGGGGACATTAGCCAACACGCCGAATATTTACCATTTGGTGAGCTCCTCACCGATGAACACCTCAATTCCCACAACACCCGTTACAAATACAACGGCAAAGAATTTGACCAGGAAACGGGCAACTATTATTACGGCGCCCGCTATTATAACCCCAAAAACAGTTTATGGCTGAGTGTTGACCCGTTGGCGGAGAAGTTCCCGGGGTGGAGTCCGTACAATTTTGTGATGAACAACCCCATCAATATGATAGACCCTGATGGGAGAGCACCTATGTCTGTTGATGGTGAATATGAAATTACTCACGATAAAGACGGAAATGAAGTTAAAACAAAAGTATCGACACTAGGAGATGATGTCGGTATAGATTTTAACCATCATCTAGATGGCGATAAGAAAGGGCAAACTGAAATAGTAAATACCAATAATGGTTTTACTAATTGGATTTCTGACTCAAGATTTATGAGAGGATACACACAAAGAGATGAAAGTACTAACTGGGAGTCTGTATATGATGAATGGCAATCAGGCATATGACCTGAGAATAGTCTGTTTTTTGGTAGAGATAACAATATGATTAAAGATATTAGAACAAGTAATCTTTATCACGGAGCAAGAAACGATTATTTAAAAGCCAAAGCTTGGGATTTTGATAATAAGATTTCAAAAAAATATATTCCAATAGATTTTGGACTTTCTGGATTGTTGCTTTCAGGAACTAATATGACTATGCAAATGATGGGTTCAGGAGGAGCTAGTTTTTATGATATAGGAAACAACCAACGTTTAACAATAATAACAGACCAAAAGACAAAGGAATCATTCTATTATCATTTACCTTGGATAAATAATATAAATCGAACTGGTTCAGGCACACAGCCTAAGCAAAGTACTACAAATCAAACATATATATGGATAGATAATAATGTAGAAGATTAACTATGAGAAATTTATTAGTTTACTTGTTGTTCTTGCTTATATTTTTTGGGTGTAGTTATTCAAAAAAAGATTTAGTAGGTATTTATGTTAAAACCCCATCAGTAAATACAAATGATACGCTTTACTTGTATGAAAATAATGAGTACACTCAAAAAATATATTTTAAGACAGGAGAGCTTTTTGGAGTAAATGAAAACAAATGGTCTGTAAAAGGTAACAAAATTGATTTTATGAATTTGTATTTAAATTATGATTTTGATTTAGAAGATTTAGCAAAACCAAAGGATGGCAAATTTAATCAAACATCACTTATGCCTAGTTTGTTGCCTTTTGATGGAAATAAAATCATAATAGACAAAGACAGAAAGGTGTTTTATTTAAAAATAGAAGATTAATAAAGAAAAGCCACCCCACTCTGCGAAGTCTGTGACTTCGCGACTTTACAACTACGTAAGAAGCATAAATCATCATAGGGTCTGTAACGACTTCACACATCAGCCATTTTAAAGAATACAGTGATTTGTTTATATTGCCATCATATTTAGCAATTTAGGCTGTAAAAATACGAGACTAAAACGGTACTGAAGATGGTAAAAAAAAGCGTATATGTATTATATGGAAATAAATCAGGTTTATCAGCCTGAACGAAGCTTTAAACTTTGCTCAGCAAGTTCAGATAATTTTGCTCACGGCTATGCCGGCGACCTGCAACATATAGAAGTGTTTTATTTTCACAGTGACCATCTCGGTTCTTCAAATTATGTATCAAATTATGACGGGGACATTAGCCAACACGCCGAATATTTGCCATTTGGTAGCCTCATCACCGATGAACACCTCAATTCCCACAATACCCGTTACAAATACAACGGCAAAGAATTTGACCAGGAAACGGGCAACTATTACTACGGCGCGAGGTATTATAATCCTAAAACCAGTTTATGGTTGAGTGTTGACCCGTTAGCCGAACAGATGCCGAGCTGGTCGCCGTACAATTATACTTTTAATAACCCAATCCGATACATTGATCCAGATGGCAGGGCTCCTGAGGATATTTTCTTTATTAGAAATGATGGAACAATCGACCGTATTGAACAAGAAGGAGCTCATCAGTTTTATGTTCAAAATACAGGAACAACAGGAAATTATATTTCAGATTTTTCTTTAGCAGGGACGTTAACAGAAAATACAAATGGGATGGTAGAGTTCCCAGCTTCTGGTTCAAATTTTGGAAGATATGGCATAAAATGATGCAGGAGGTCAATCAGGTTCTGAAACTGTAGGTTCAGGAGATCATTATGTAACACCAGAAACAGCAAGACTCTTTATGGATTAGTAAACTCTCTAGATGCAGAAAACCTTTCTATCGACTTAGGTGATATGTCTTCATCAAATGGTAGTGATCCTTGGCAAGCTGGATTTAGTCATCACAGTGGTCACGGTCATAATGGTAATCGCTCTGGTTTAGATGTAGATTTTAGATATTTAGATACTAATGGAGAAAGTTTTCAATCAGGGAATGCTTTTAATAGTAGTAGCTTTAGCACTCAAAATAATCAAACTGTTTATGATAGAGCAAACACTTTCGGTTTTGATACGAATTACCAAGGAACAAGTGGCAATTTAGATGGTCCTACATCTATAAGCAATCATAACGACCACGGTCATTTGGGGAGAAGCACCAACACTAATAATATTTTTAATACTAATCAATTACCGCCTGTTATGCCTATTGATAGTAGTTTACAAGGAATGAGATAAAGAATTAGATATTAATAATTATGAATCATATTTTAAGCTTTCTTATTTTATTTTCTATACTTAGTTGTAAAGAAAAAATAATACAGTGGTCTTTGGATGCCAAAGCACAAGCAGTGGTAAGAAAAATTGACACTTCTAATTTTTCAAATAAAAATGGTTTAATAACTTTAAAGAAAGATTTTAATATTGCCGACACATTAGAAATACTTAATGAAGATGGAACAATTTGGTATCAATTTTCATTTAAGTATAACGATAGTGATGGCAAATATGATTTTTATAACGAGTCGTTCCGACCTTTTGCCTTTCATCCAGACACTTTTACTTTAGCTTTACGCACAACATCTACCAGAGATAATTTTTATAAAGTAGTTGTAAATGAAGAAACTGGGTTAGAAAAATTCATTGATATAAAAAATCAAGAACCATTAGTATTTTATACTTGGAGGGATTATATTTTAAATGCTTATTCCGTAGAATTTAATGACAAAGAAAACCCTATACTTGAAACTATCGCTGGTAAGCCATTAGAAATAAATTCTTCTAACAACTATCATATCAGTCCAAAAGAAATACAAGATAATTGGTTAAAGTTAGAAGTAAAATTAATTGAAAGTAACAAGACCTATTCAGGTTGGATAAAATGGAAAGATTTAGATACAGGCAAGATATTGATAAAAGTTCTCACAGATTAAAAGCATAATACTACTGTTAGAGATGATGAGTCGCATTCATACTTCGCTCTGCGAAGTCTGAGACTTCGAAGCTTTACAACTACGTAAGAAGCATAAATCATCATAGGAGTCTGTAACGACTTCACATATTAGCTATTTTAAAGAATTCATTAATGTATCATTCTGGGGGAGGAAAATCTCTCGCCTTTAGGCGAAGACTTTAGTTTTTTTATATTTTTGATATGTGCAAAATTACAGAAAAACATCACACACAACATATGATTGTAAATATCATATAGTTTGGATAACGAAGCCTAGCTCAACGACAAGTGATCTTATCGACTCTGTCAATTATAATTTTTCTTACGATAATTTCAACCGACTTACCTCTGCATCCGGAAGTTATACAGGCCAAATGATGTAGTCAATACTCAAAGTCAAGGTGGCAACCCCTTTCTTAAACATGAATATAATCTTGATTTAACCTACGATGCTCAAGATCCGAGTAGAAACTTCATAAACAAAACACAGACCCACCTAAATAAACCGGTAAGTGATCTCAATGAACCAATGGAAAATGCTAGCGTAGTAAAGAATAACAGCTATCAATTAGATTATACCTACGACGACGATGGAGGTCTTATAGCGGGTTCTAACTATGGTTACACTCAACCGCATGCCGTGAGAGAAATAAAAGAACAACCCACAGGAGTAAATTGTTGCGACAGTCAAGATGACCCAAGAATAAAAAACCAAAACATAAAACATGACGCCAACGGTAATCTTACAAAAGTGATAGAAGGTATAGGAGAAGAAGAAATCACAAAAATTCATTACCTTTGGGATGAAGAAAATAGACTTATGGCTGTAGATCTTAATCCGTATTCTGAAGAAAGTGACCATCCTATTGCCACTTATACCTACGATGCTGGTGGTGAACGGATTATCAAATATCTATATCAACAAGTTGATATTCATAGCAATGCAAAGGACGTTGGCAATGCGCGTAAAACGGAGACTTATATCTATCCGGATGGGATGATTACTACCAAGGTCTTAAAGTTTATAGTTAGAGATCAAGCCTTGTCTTATACTAAACATTATCATATTGGTAGCCAAAGAGTGGCTAGTAAAATTGGAACCAGTGAGCGATTTGGTTTTTATTCAGAACAAATTATACCCCTTGCCAATTTAGCCAATGCCGATGGAATAAACCTGATAGATGTTTTACAAGACCCCGATGAAGACGGGCAGAATTTTAACCATCTTAATGAAAGAAGAAACCGTATTTTACAAGCCTTTGATATACCACCACTTGAAAGTGAAACGGTTGACATATCAGAAGATGAAAACGTCACACAGGGTTCAGATAATTTTGCTCACGGCTATGCCGGCGACTTGCAACATGTAGAAGTGTTTTATTTTCACAGTGACCATCTCGGTTCTTCAAATTATGTATCAAATTATGATGGGGACATTAGCCAACACGCCGAATATTTACCATTTGGTGAGCTCCTCACCGATGAACACCTCAATTCCCACAACACCCGTTACAAATACAACGGCAAAGAATTTGACCAGGAAACGGGCAACTATTATTACGGCGCCCGCTATTATAACCCCAAAAACAGTTTATGGCTGAGTGTTGACCCGTTGGCGGAGGAACGCCCTGGTATGACACCGTACAACTTTGTTCAAAATAATCCGCTGAATAGAATTGATCCTGATGGTGCCCTCGATATGGAGGTACAACAACCTTTAGATGATTATAAATTAGATAAAGACGGAAATATTACGCTTATCAAAACAACTGATGATAATTTTGACACATTGGTTGATTCTGATGATGTTTATGTAGGCAAAGTGAATAAAGGCTATCTTTCCGATGGTCTCAATATTGAGGAAAATGGATTATTATTAGATGTGAAAGACAAAAAAGACTTTCACTCTTATATGAAATTTACGTTAGACTTATCGGTTGCTGTAAATAAAGAGATAGGAGGTTTTATTTTAGATTCTGATAAAGGATTTGATGATATGTATATTTCAAGATACAAAGAGAGCCAACCTCATAAGGCAAAGGGATTAGAGAATTTTATAAATAGTGATTCATACAGCATTAAGAATAAAGAATTAAGTTTAGGTGGTAATAAATACAAGGCAAATTCTTCGTTTCACACACATCCAGATATTATGTCTGCAGGTTACGGAAGCTCAAAACCTTCAACTGGAGATAGAAACACTACTAAAACTTTACAAATACCTGGCGTAGTGTTAGGTGGATGGGGTGGTATTGGACTTATTAAAACTGATGGAACTTATATAAGATGGGGAGACTAAACATTATATTAAATACTGTTCTAATATTTTTCTTTTTTTCTTGTAATTCACAAAAGAACGATATGAAAAATAAGAGTAATAATATTCAATTAGAAGATAAATTAACAGAAATTGCTTTCTCTTATGTTGAGAAATTCAAAGAAGACGATAGTGAGCATCTCTGTATACACATAGAAAGAGGAAGTGATGAAAAAAGCAATTATTATAAGTACGTTTTATATAGTTCGAGTATTTTAAATGAAAACTTAAACCTTCCGTATAAATATATTCACAGACAAGGCAAGGGAGATGTTAGCCTGTTTTTCTTTGATAAAGAAAGGCAAATACCTGAAGGTATAAAAGAGCAGTTAAAGAAAGACTCTCTTTGGGTTAGTTTGTCAGATATAGATGAGTTTAAAAAACATAAACCTGTTATAGTGCTTTCAAATAATCCAACTTGGGATGTTTTTATATGCAAAGAAAATATTGAAAAGTTTGATGTTATTGAATCAGCTTATGGTATAGATGATAAAGATAAGGTTACTGAAATTTGCAATTAATTTATAATTGTTGGAAATCCCCGATAGCCCGCTCTGCGAAGCCCCGCTCTGCGAAGTCACAGACTTCGCAGCTTTACAACTACGTAAGAAGCATAAATCATCATAGGAGTCTGTAACGACTTCACATATTAGCTATTTTAAAGAATTCATTAATGTATCATTCTGGGGGAGGAAAATCTCTCGCCTTTAGGCGAAGACTTTAGTTTTTTTATATTTTTGATATGTGCAAAATTACAGAAAAACATCACACACAACATATGATTGTAAATATCATATAGTTTGGATAACGAAGCCTAGCTCAACTACAAGTGATCTTATCGACTCTGTCAATTATAATTTTTCTTACGATAATTTCAACCGACTTACCTCTGCATCCGGAAGTTATACAGGGCCAAATGATGTAGTCAATACTCAAAGTCAAGGTGGCAACCCCTTTCTTAAACATGAATATAATCTTGATTTAACCTACGATGCTCAAGATCCGAGTAGAAACTTCATAAACAAAACACAGACCCACCTAAATAAACCGGTAAGTGATCTCAATGAACCAATGGAAAATGCTAGCGTAGTAAAGAATAACAGCTATCAATTAGATTATACCTACGACGACGATGGAGGTCTCATAGCGGGTTCTAACTATGGTTACACTCAACCGCATGCCGTGAGAGAAATAAAAGAACAACCCACAGGAGTAAATTGTTGCGACAGTCAAGATGACCCAAGAATAAAAAACCAAAACATAAAACATGACGCCAACGGTAATCTTACAAAAGTGATAGAAGGTATAGGAGAAGAAGAAATCACAAAAATTCATTACCTTTGGGATGAAGAAAATAGACTTATGGCTGTAGATCTTAATCCGTATTCTGAAGAAAGTGACCATCCTATTGCCACTTATACCTACGATGCTGGTGGTGAACGGATTATCAAATATCTATATCAACAAGTTGATATTCATAGCAATGCAAAGGACGTTGGCAATGCGCGTAAAACGGAGACTTATATCTATCCGGATGGGATGATTACTACCAAGGTCTTAAAGTTTATAGTTAGAGATCAAGCCTTGTCTTATACTAAACATTATCATATTGGTAGCCAAAGAGTGGCTAAGTAAAATTGGAACCAGTGAGCGATTTGGTTTTTATTCAAAACAAATTATACCCCTTGCCAATTTAGCCAATGCCGATGGAATAAACCTGATAGATGTTTTACAAGACCCCGATGAAGACGGGCAGAATTTTAACCATCTTAATGAAAGAAGAAACCGTATTTTACAAGCCTTTGATATACCACCACTTGAAAGTGAAACGGTTGACATATCAGAAGATGAAAACGTCACAACAAGTTCAAATAATTTTGCTCACGGCTATGCCGGCGACCTGCAACATATAGAAGTGTTTTATTTTCACAGTGACCATCTCGGTTCTTCAAATTATGTATCAAATTATGACGGGGACATTAGCCAACACGCCGAATATTTGCCATTTGGTGAGCTCCTCACCGATGAACACCTCAATTCCCACAACACCCGTTACAAATACAACGGCAAAGAATTTGATCAGGAAACGGGCAACTATTATTACGGCGTCCGCTATTATAACCCTAAAACCAGTTTATGGTTGAGTGTTGACCCCTTAGCAAGCACAATGCCTTCTTGGTCACCATACAATTTTGTATTCAATAATCCACTTCGTTTTGTAGACCCACTGGGGCTTGCTCCTGATGATTGGGTAAAAAGAAAAGATGGAAGTATTTACTGGGACAAAAACGCAAATGACCAAGCATCTACTAAAGCAGGAGAAACCTATTTAGGAAAAACACTAACATTTACATTTAATAGCTACATTGATGCAGACCTTTGGGATGGACCTAACCCACCTTTATTGCCAAGTCCTGCTGGAGATAAATTAACATCTACAATAAAACTAACAGGAAATGAGAATAGTAGTGGAGAATTGACAGGAATCACAGCTACTAAAAGCATACAAATTGGAAAAACCCCAATAGGAAAAGCGAGAGATTACTTTGAAGGCTTAGGAGCAGACCAAAATAAATTCTCATACAGTCAGACTAAAAATGCAGATGGAACATTAGCCACCTATAATTTAAACTTTGAACAGCACGCAAGTGTGTCTCCAAGTGAGGAGTTTGGTTTAAATATGATGGGATTTGATATTGTGAATGTGGCACAACAAGCTAATTTTAGTCTATCGGGCAATAATTTATCTGTTACAGGTGCTACTGACATATTCCCATCAGCGACCTTGTCTGTAAACGGCTCTCAATTATTTAAGTATAATCAGCCATCATTTAGAAATACTCACGGTATAATTAAAACACAGACAGGAGTAAGAATACCAAGAAACCCAATGGATGATGGATTTATTCCTGTTTACGATTACAAGCATTTGAGACCAGCTCCTTCATTTTATAAACGCTATTGATTATGAAAGGAAAGTATAAAATAGTGGTTGGAACCGTAGCTTTAATATTGATAATTTATTTGATGTTTAAATTGTTTTATCCAACGAAATTGACAATTACAGTTCCGAAAAATTACCAAGGACAAATTACATTAGTTCTATCTAATGTGAATAAAGATATTTTGAAAGTTGACGAAAATGGTATAGGGTATATAACTAAACAAACTTTTGAAAAAGCTCACTCAAAACCTATTGTTGTTGAGTCAGATGGAACAAATGTAAGTGACAGAATTGTAGGGTTTAATCCTTCAACTTTCTGGGCTATCGGTAAATCTTCATACGCTACAGAGGAGAATAGTTCTACTAAAGAATTAGAAGTTCAATTTTTATCTTTCGAGCTTGTCCCAAAAGATAAGAAAGGAGAAAAGCAATATTATAGTCCAGATTTAATTGAGCTAATAGATAAAACAAGACTATACGGAAAATAGCAAAAGCCCCTTAACTGGGCTTTTTCATTATACGTTCAATCCTTTAAGCTTTACATTGTTAATCATTGCATCGAGCGTATAAAGGATGCAATCCTTGTCTTTATCGGGGAACTTGGCAATATCGTTCAAACGCCTAAGCATAGAGGGGTCTTTTAAGAGTTCTCGTTCTTCGGTCTCACCGAGCAAATAACCTACGGTAGTATCTAATACATTGGCGAGCTTCTTTACCACGTCAATAGTAGGTTTTACTTCATCACGTTCATATTTACCGATTATGGAATGATAGGTATCTATTTGTTTAGCCAGCTCAGTTTGTGAAAGTCCTTTTTCACTTCTGCACTCTTTTAATTTACTTCCGAAACTTGCCATATTGTAATATTTATGGTATAAAAACACAGTTATAAGTCTGTAAAAGCAAAGATATGGACAAATAATGGAAAGTAAAAACCATAAATATTTTGTAGTTTGAAATACATCTTGTAGTTTTGTTCCAAATATTGTCGGATAAAAATTTTTCAAGATGGAAATACACGAAATCAAAGAGCAATTAACCTTAGCACAGGTATTACACTATTACCATTTAAAACCCGATAAGCAACTGCGGTTGAATTGTCCGTTCCACAACGACAAAACCCCAAGTCTGCAAGTGTATTACAAAACACATACGTGCTACTGCTTCTCATCAAACTGCAAAACCCACGGCAAGAGTTTGGACGTGATAGACTTCATAATGCACAAGGAGAATTTAACGAAAAGGGAAGCCATCCTAAAAGCCCAATCAATGATTACGAGCAATACCGAAACCCATAAGCAACCAACGGCAGAACTAACCCGAATAGCAGTACTCACGAAAATGTTTACCTACTTCAAGAATGCCATACACAACAGCAAGCCAGCACAGGAATATTTAGAAAGTAGATGTTTAAATTTTACAAAAACCGAAGTCGGTTATAATAGTGGTCAGTTCCATCACGGCACAAGAAAAGATGAAGCTTTGATAAATAGCTGTTTGAAATATGGACTGCTCTTGGACTTGGGAACAAAAAGCAGAACAGGAAACCCCGCCTACAAACCTTTTGGAAAATGGGGCTTGGTGTTCGCACTCAAAAACAAACAGAACCAAATAGTAAGCCTTTATTTTAGAAGTACTTTAGAAGATAAAAAGCAACGTCATTTTTATCTAAGATACAGGCAAGGACTTTACCCAAATTATCCGAAACCCACCACAAGACGGCTGATATTAACCGAAAGTATTATTGATGCAGCTACCTTGTTGGAGCAGGAAAAAATCAAAAGCAACTATGAAGTATTGGCATTGTTCGGCACGAATGGATTAACAGAGGAACATCAAAAAGCCATCAAGGATCTGCAAGAGCTTGAAGAAATCATCTTCTTTTTAAATGGCGACCAGGCAGGAATAAAAGCGGTAGAGAAATACGCCCCAATGCTCAAAGCGGATTATCCAAGTGTAACCATATCAAACGTACAAGTTCCCGAAAATGAAGATGTAAACAGCTTATTGCAAGGACATAGCGGGGACATTTTGCACCACTTGGTCAATACCCGAAAGGAATACAACCTTTTATTTTCATCGGAAGAAGTCGCACAGCGTACTGAAGAAATAGAAACAATCCCAGTTGAAAAAGAAAAGCCTACTGAAGAAGTAAAAACAGGACTGGACACCAACAATCCTTACAACTTGAAATACCAGGGCAATGAAGCCAACTACCAAATAAAGGGCTTCAACATCAATCAACTGGATAGCTTAAAAATCACCTTGCAAATACAAATCAAATGAGGAACATTACTTTAAAACTGGACTTGTACGAGTTTAACCAAGTAGAAAAGACCTGTAAGACAGTAGCGGAAAAACTGGGGCTTAGAAAGGATTTAATCGAGAAAGATTTAGAGCAACTGACCAGCCTACTGGAATTTTACAAGGATAAGCAACTGCATAAGAAACAAGGACGGAAAGAAAGTAAAGTTGAAGTTCCCACAGCCACAGCCACAAAATGTATTGAGTTCCTGAAATCAAAAGAGTTAGTACAAAAGTTCAATCAACTAATCGGGAAAGCAGGAATTACAGGAGAAGAAACCAACCGAATATTATTGTTTGTAATCGCAAGCTCTTACAAAATGCCTGACACCTTACACGCCTTAATACAAGGCAGTTCCGGAAGTGGAAAAACAAGGCTGTTAAAAATCATCAGCGATTTAATGCCGGCAGAAGATGTAAAGAAATACACAAGAGTAACAGACAACAGTTTTTACAACCAGGACGAATATTTTTTTGTGAACAAGCTCGTATGCTTTGAAGATATGGATGGCTTGAAAGAAGATGCACAGCTTGCTGTTAGGGAATTACAGAGCAATGAAATACTACGGACATCCACCAGTTTAAAAGACAAGAACGGAAGCATTACAGGAGGCGAGAGAATCGTAAGAGGCCCGATAGCTTCGCTATCCTGTACCACCAAAGGCGAAACCTATGAGGACAATATCAGCAGGAGTTTTTTAATCGCAGTAGATGAAAGCAGAGAGCAGACTTTAAAAGTTATCCAATATCAAAACAATGTATCGGCAGGATTAATCAATAAAGAAGAACAAAGTAAAATCAAGGTTTTTGTACAGAACTGCATCCGATTGTTACAGCCTTATGAAGTGGTAAACCTGTATGCCAATAAAATACGATTGCCCGAAGAAGCCCATAAAATCAGAAGATTAAACGAACTCTATCAAAGCTTTGTAAAGCAAATAACCCTGCTGAACCAGTACAACAGAAAACGAGACCAGCAAGGAAGGTTAATTACCGAAAAAGAAGATTTACAGACCGCTTGCGATATTTTGTTTGAAAGCATAGTGCTGAAAGTAGATGAACTGGACGGCTCACTAAGACAGTTTTTTGAAAGGCTGAAAGAATACCTAAAAGACCCCAATCAAGACTTTACGCAAAGAGAAATCCGCCAAGCCCTGAACATCAGTAAAGCCCAATGCAGTAGAAATATTGGACGGTTACAATCAATGGAATACATCACAAGCAAATACTCCAACAATTTAAGAAGGGTCAGCTACAAAGTGGATTATTGGGACAACTACGCAAAAATCAGAGCCAAGATAAAGGACGATTTAACCAACCAGATAAATGACCTCAAATAAGGAAAAAGGGAACAATACGGAACAATCTTGGAACAATCTAAAACCAACAGATACAACTGCTTAGGTTTAAAATACGCTGATTGTTCCTTGTTCCAAAAAGTATATGTGTATGGGCAGACCGAAAAACATCATAGTTGTAAATGAAAATTACAGGGAACTGGCAGAAAGCTTTTACCGATATATTTTGAGATTAGGCTACAATGCCAAAGGTCGCAAGGCAAGGAAGAATTATTTGTGTGAGTTCCTGCAATGGATGGAACAACAAGGCTACACCAAAATAGAGAAAACGACAGCTTCACAAATCACAAATTACTACCAATACATCAGCGAAAGACCGAGCAAAAAAGACGGAGGAATATTAAGCCAAAAAACCACGCACAGCCATATGCGGATTATCCGAGACCTGTTCATTATGTTGCAGAATGAGGGCAAAGTAAAAATCAATCCTTGCAGTACTCTAAAGTTCCCATATCCCCAAGCAAGAGAAGAAAGAACGGTATTAGACCAGGAAGAAATCAAGCGACTTTACAAAGCATCAGAAACCGCCCAGGAACGAGCCATTTTAAGTTTATCCTATGGATGTGGGTTAAGAGTTGGAGAGCTTGTAAACTGCAATATTGAGGACATCAGGTTACGGGAAAAAATAATCATCATCCCAAAAGGCAAAGGCAATAAAAGAAGAGTTGTGCCACTATCAAATGGAGTAGCAAAAGACTTGGCAGATTACTACTACAATGAAAGAGAAGACTTAACCAAAGGACGAGACTACAAGCCCAATGAATCCGCTTTTATGCTTCATTCCAGAGGTGGCAGAATGCGAAAAGGAACTTACAACAAACACTTAAAAATACTGGTAGAAAGAACCGAAAACCAAGAAATCAAAGAAAAGCAAATCACCATCCATAATTTACGCCACTCCATCGCCACACACCTTTTAGAGCAAGGAATACCAGTTGAGCAAGTGAGGATGTTTTTAGGACACTCACAACTGGAAACAACGCAGATTTATACGCATATCAGCAGAAAGCAATTAGAAAACTTAATCTGATGGAACTCAAAGAATATCTACAAAAAGAGTACAGTAAAAGCAGTATTGGAAGCTATGAAAACATTATCAATCGGTATTTGCTGGCAGTTGGAAAGAGAGCGGAAAAAGCAAGCTATACGGACGTTTTAGACTACATCGGATTATTAAGAGAACAAAATTTACATCCTAAATCACTTCGGAACAATCTGTTTGCTATTAAAATCTATTATCGGTATTTAGTAGCCACAGGAAAGCGAAAAGACCATCCTTGCCAGTATCTGTATTTAAAAGACCAAATCAACAGGGCAATCCAAGTAGAAAGCCTTTACCCAAAAGAAATACTGCAAGAGCTGTATGATAACTGGAAAAGTAAAAATCCGGAACATCAAACCCGGGACAAAATCATCATTAGTTTACTCATCTACCAAGCTCTAACCGTTTTAGAAATTAGCCAACTGAAAGTAAGCGATATAAACCTTGAAAACGGAACAATAAACATCAAAGCAAATGCAAAGAACAAAGGTAGGAAACTAAGCCTGAAACCCAATCAAATATTACTGTTCCACAATTACCAAAAACACGACTGGAAACGTTACTGGAGAAAGCAGAAACCAAGCAAACGGACAGACTATTTTTTGATGAATGAAGAAGGATTACAGCTTTGGCAAGGTGGCATCAACCGAATGATAAATCACAACCGAGATAAGCAAAATAAGTTAATCCCACTTAAAATAAGACAGTCCGTGATTGCACATTTACTCAAAGAAAACAATGATATTAGAATCGTTCAGGAATTTGCAGGACACAGAAGAACAGCCAGTACGGAAGCCTACAAACAAACAGGATTAGAGGAACTGAAATCAGCCATTGAACGATTACACCCACTGCAATAGCCAACGCACTTTTGCCCACGCTCACGCTCCGTAAAACTCCGCTTCCAACACAGGAAAAGCGGTGTTCCGCCTTCGGTCGTCAGCAAATAAAATCGCCAAGCTTTTGTAGCACATTTTTTGAAAGTGTTGATTTTTTAAAGGTCAAAAAAAGAGTCGCAAAACCCTACGGGTGCTCCGTAAACTCCGCAACTTGTCACTTTTATTGCGTTCCTCTCTCAGTTGTCACGGCAGGCTACTTTGTCTGCTTTTGCCGCTTCACTTTGTTCCGTTCGTTCCTCACTTCACTTCGTTCAGCCGCAACGCATCCACCGCCTGCCATAATTTTGCTCGCCTGCGGGTCGTCGCGGGTCGCGGCTTGACTTTGTTGATTTGCCTCCGCTTCGCTCTGGCGATTAAAGCGGTAAGCCTTGTGTAAGTTCCACTTCACTCCGGGTTTTTGTATAAGAAAAAATTACAAAAACCCTGCGTTACGCTCCACACATAGGCGCAAAACGCCCTCGTTCCTGCGGGCTTCCTTTGCACCACCCTTGCTCCACTCGCTGGCGGCTCGCAACCTCCGTTCGTTCCTCTCTCCGGTGGCTTGGTCGTTCGGACTGCAACCCGTTCCGTTCGTGCCTCTCTCCACTCATTGCGACCTCCGTCCAGCCGTTTAGCTCAAGGCTGTTTTTCCTGCGTTTACGCTCAACCAACCCACAGGATCCCCGACAGGTAAGGAAAATGATTAAGGGTTGATTATTCGTCCAAAAAGAATAAAAAAGGGCGAGAAAGCTAAGTTCCAGGCTGACAAAAAAGCAAGGGTAAAATGCACTCCGCTACGCTCCGCCCTTGCTTTTTTGCATCCTTCCACTTGATGGAGGGCTTTCTTTTTTTTCCTTTTTTCTTTTGGGAAAATATTATTGATATGCTTCTTTCTTTCAAATGAAAATCCTGCAAGAAATGAAATTGCCTATCAAATCCCTGCGGGGCTTTTGTTCAGATGAAAGAAAAAAGTATGGTGAAAATAACTATCTTTGCCCTTAATGGGTTGCCTGAAACTGACATATAACCAAGCTATTGAAACCCCGCTGAAAGTCGTGTATAGGACGAAAGCAGCGGAGCAAAAAAGCGTACAGAGGTTTTTAAGCGTCGACCCAATGGCGGAGAAGTTCCCGGGATGGTCGCCTTATGCTTATGCGATGCACCGCCCTACGGTACTCGTTGACCCTACAGGGATGAGTGCGGAAAGCCCTGATGATTGGGTTTATGACAAACAGAATGACAAGTATGTTTGGAAAGAGGAAGTAAATGAGGTCATGGACATTACCAATACAAATAGATACGAATATGTAGGGGAAAGCAAAGGAGATATAAATCAACATTTTGATAAAAATCTTTCTAATTTTGATAGGTTCAAGAGAGCAATTGGTGGCAGTGTTAGACCTAATGTAGATGAAGGGTCTTATATTTCTGCAAAAGTAACCCCAAAATTAGAGGAGGCTATTCATAAACAACGAACGGCTAACCAACGTTTTTCGGAATCTGACCCAAATGACGATTACGCTTCTATGTCAATTTACCCTGCAATAGACCTTAATATTGAAGGATATAGTAGAAAATCCGGAATCTTATCATCAAATACATATTCATTTAAATCCACATTAAATATTGACGGTGAGAATATTCCTTTTACAGGTAATTACACAGTTAGAAACAAAAATGCAAACTATATAAACCAAGTGGACGCAACTCAAAATAGTTTTGCGACCCCTTTCGGGCAACTTTACAGTAACCCTGTTATTTTTAGTGGAAAAGGACCAACCGTTATAATTAACTTGGGAAATAAGTCGGCACAGAAAAGGATAGATAATTTTATGTGGGACTTTTAAAAAATGATAGTATGAATAAACTATTCACAGTTGTAATATTTTTATTGTTTATTTCCTGTAATGATTTTGATGAAAGCATACAGGGTATTTGGGTAAGTTCTTATCTTCAACGTGCAGATGAAAATAAACGGTTGCCTATTCCTGCAAAAAAGGTAATAGAGTTTATAAATGACTCCGTGTATATCAAGGGGGTGAAAAATTTTCCAAATAGTAATTATGGAGGGATATATACGGTAAAAGGGAAAAAGCTGATAGTTGATGACACTATTACATTTAATGTGATTAATAGGTCAAAAGATAGTTTGGTTTTTGAAGATTATGACGGGACAAAAATGGTGTACAAAAAGCTGTCAGATTCCCTAAAAAATATATCAAAAAAGAAAATACCTTTAAAAGGTAAGTCATTCCGTGTTGATTACCAAAAACTAACGGATACCGTAACATTTTTAAACAGTTCGGTTCTTGTAAGCAAACACTATGGAAACCTTAAAAGAAATTGGGAATTGATAAACTATAAGGGTTATGATTTTTTAATGATTGATGATAGTTTTGATTTGCCTTTAATAGTGAGAAATATCCAAGAAAAGGAGGGTATCATAAATTTCACATCATTATACGTAAATTCAGAACCGATTAAAATGATTGAATTAGATAGCGTTTATGAAAACAAATAAATCCCGATGGTCGTGCACCTGAATGGGTTCCCGATAGTGAAGGAAATTTAATTGCAGAAAAGGGAGATAATGCACAGACATTAGCAGATTTTCAAGGAATATCTTATTCAGAAGCAGAAAAACAACTACAAGATCAAGGATATATTGATAATAATGGAAAACCCGCTCTGCGAAGTCTGTGACTTCGAAGCTTTACAACTACGTAAAAAGCATAAAGCATCACAGGAGTCTGTAACGACTTCACATATTAGCTATTTTAAAGAATTCATTAATGTATCATTCTGGGGGAGGAAAATCTCTCGCCTTTAGGCGAAGACTTTAGTTTTTTTATATTTTTGATCATTAGTGTCCGATAAAATATTTTAAAGTGGGATTTCCAATACAGGATTTCCCACTTTTTTATATCTTCATCTTTCGCAAAAAAAAAGAGATATGAACAAAAGTAAAAATTTCAGCGGTCAACCCATTATCAAACAGGTTTTAAATTTTATTTTACCCAACGATGTTTATCGGACAGCCGAAAAGCATAACAGCGACAGATACACTAAAAAGTTCACTACTTATGAGCATTTAGTTACTATGATTTTCACTGTCATTAGTGGTTGTAGCTCGCTTCGTGAAGTATCGAGTATTATGCTTGCTTGTGAAGGAAAAATCAACCATTTGGGGCTAAAAGATTTCCCAAAGCGAAGCACATTATCTGACGCCAACAGGAGAAGAAGCTCATCAGTATTTGCTGATATTTACCATTTACTCTATAAACGTTACCACCGATTTTTGTCGGACAGCAGAACTTATGAACCAGCTGTAAAAGACCTTAAAATTGTTGATTCATCAACTATAACACTCTTTAGTGACATTCTTAAAGGTGTAGGTAGAAACTCACTCAACGGCAAAAAGAAAGGTGGTATCAAGATGCACACTATGATAAATGCTATGGAAGATGTGCCCTGTCTGATAAAGTTCTCAAATGCCGCAACCCATGACCATACCTTTTTAAAGGATCTTGAACTCAAGAAAGGTTCTTATGTCGTCTTTGATAAAGGTTATGTGGATTATAAACAATACCAAAAATGGACCTTAGAGAATATTTACTTTGTGACCAGACAAAAAGACAATGCCCGTTATACAAGCCTTGAAGAGTTTGATATTCCCGACACGGTAGATGATGCTGTCCTAAAGGACGAAAAAATAGAACTCAAAGACAATGACGGTAAGCCATTTTACCTTAGAAGAATAGCTTTTTGGTACGATAAACACCAAAAAGTTTATGAGTTCATTACCAACAATTATGAACTTCAGGCAGATAAAATTGCCGAGATCTACAAGAACAGGTGGCAAATCGAGACTATGTTCAAACGCCTTAAACAAAACTTCCCGCTAAAGTATTTTCTTGGAGATAATCAAAATGCCATCGAGATACAGATATGGGTCAGCTTAATCATACAACTAATAATGCTTGTCATTCAGAGAAAAGCAGAAAGAAAATGGGCATATTCTAATATGATGTCCGTGATACGATATCATTTAATGACCTATATTGATTTGTTCAAATTCCTTAAAAATCCAGAAGCAAAATGGGAAGATATTACAACAAAAAATATAGGTCAATTAAGCCTTTTTGACCCATAAGGAGGTTCTATTTTTAAAATACTAAAGCTACACAGTGAAATTAGGCGATACAAAAGATTTTTTTAGTAATTTAGATTTTTATCGGACAACAATGATTTTTGATATGTGCAAAATTACAGAAAAACATCACACACAACATATGATTGTAAATATCATATAGTTTGGATAACGAAGCCTAGCTCAACGACAAGTGATCTTATCGGACCTGTCAATTATAATTTTTCTTACGATAATTTCAACCGACTTACCTCTGCATCCGGAAGTTATACAGGGCCAAATGATGTAGTCAATACTCAAAGTCAAGGTGGCAACCCCTTTCTTAAACATGAATATAATCTTGATTTAACCTACGATGCTCAAGATCCGAGTAGAAACTTCATAAACAAAACACAGACCCACCTAAATAAACCGGTAAGTGATCTCAATGAACCAATGGAAAATGCTAGCGTAGTAAAGAATAACAGCTATCAATTAGATTATACCTACGACGACGATGGAGGTCTCATAGCGGGTTCTAACTATGGTTACACTCAACCGCATGCCGTGAGAGAAATAAAAGAACAACCCACAGGAGTAAATTGTTGCGACAGTCAAGATGACCCAAGAATAAAAAACCAAAACATAAAACATGACGCCAACGGTAATCTTACAAAAGTGATAGAAGGTATAGGAGAAGAAGAAATCACAAAAATTCATTACCTTTGGGATGAAGAAAATAGACTTATGGCTGTAGATCTTAATCCGTATTCTGAAGAAAGTGACCATCCTATTGCCACTTATACCTACGATGCTGGTGGTGAACGGATTATCAAATATCTATATCAACAAGTTGATATTCATAGCAATGCAAAGGACGTTGGCAATGCGCGTAAAACGGAGACTTATATCTATCCGGATGGGATGATTACTACCAAGGTCTTAAAGTTTATAGTTAGAGATCAAGCCTTGTCTTATACTAAACATTATCATATTGGTAGCCAAAGAGTGGCTAGTAAAATTGGAACCAGTGAGCGATTTGGTTTTTATTCAAAACAAATTATACCCCTTGCCAATTTAGCCAATGCCGATGGAATAAACCTGATAGATGTTTTACAAGACCCCGATGAAGACGGGCAGAATTTTAACCATCTTAATGAAAGAAGAAACCGTATTTTACAAGCCTTTGATATACCACCACTTGAAAGTGAAACGGTTGACATATCAGAAGATGAAAACGTCACAACAAGTTCAAATAATTTTGCTCACGGCTATGCCGGCGACCTGCAACATGTAGAAGTGTTTTATTTTCACAGTGACCATCTCGGTTCTTCAAATTATGTGTCAAATTATGATGGTGACATTAGCCAACACGCCGAATATTTGCCATTTGGTGAGCTCCTCACCGATGAACACCTCAATTCACACAACACCCGTTACAAATACAACGGCAAAGAATTTGACCAGGAAACGGGCAACTATTACTACGGCGCCCGCTATTATAACCCCAAAAACAGTTTATGGCTGAGTGTTGACCCGTTAGCGGAGAAATACCCCTCATGGTCACCATACAACTATACAATGAATAATCCGGTAAGATATGTTGACCCTACGGGAATGGTTGTAGAAGATCCAATTTATGGTAAAAACTTTTGGGGTAATTTAAAATACTTAGGCGATGATGGCACGAATAATGGTCGGGTATATTTTGTAAGCGGTCAAACAAAAAGAGATGTTAAAAATGCGACTGCGAATGGCGAGTTTTATTCTGGTGATTTAAGTAGTTCTGATGAAGTTTCCTCTATACCATCCCAAATGATTTTTTCTGTGGATCAAAGCTTGCAATCTACCTTATCTTCAAATAAGGAAAATGGTGGACACAGCACTTTTTCAAGTTTTGAAACAACTCAATGGGATGAAGGACCTGCAGTAACCAATAGAGATTTAGGAGACGGAAGAAGAGAGGTTAAAGGAAGCGTCCAGCCTTTTGTTGTTGATGGCGATAAATTAGATATAGATATGAGCAATCTTGACGTTTATTACCATATTCATCCAGACACACAAGGTTTAGGAAGCTCAACACCCTCTAATTACAGTAGAAATATTAATGGTAGAAATATAAGAAGGGGTGATATTCCTTATCAGGCTGACTTAGAGCGTAGTGGTTACAATGGAAATCCATTTGTAGTTGGCGCTAGAGATAATCGTGTTAACTTTTATAATGGAAGAGGCTCAGTGATGAAAGTGAAATATCAGCAATTTAAAATAACTCTTTTATCTGAATTTATATCACATTTAAGATTTTGAAAAAAATAGTTTACATATCAGTTATAATATTAATTGTAGCATCTTGCTCCTCTCAAAAATTTGGAATCAGAAAAAACTTTAAAAAGACAGTTAGCCTTGCAGAAGAGCTTTTTCAAAAGAATGGTAATTCTTTTGTGATTACGTCAATGTATTCAAACTTTTCACAAGTATGGTCTTACAATAAAAAAAATAGAATTAAGTATGATTTAATAAAAGGTAAAATTCACAAGATTGATACAACAGCATCAGATTTTTATGGTAATTATTTAAGTGAAGCACAAAATACTTTTAATGGAATATTACCTACAAATTGTCCAGAACTTGATGGTGGTCTATTCTTAATAAGGATGAATTATAATGCAAAACATAAAACAATAGATTATAATTCTGTGAATATAAAATGTTTATTTGGAAAAGAAAATAATAATGATTTCATAAGTGCTTTAGCAAAAGATGTCGATTTTATCAATCCAGTTTGGTTGGAGAATTGAATTAAAAAAATCAATACACCCGCTCTGCGAAGTCTAAGACTTCGAAGCTTTACAACTACGTAAGAAGCATAAATCATCATAGGAGTCTGTAACGACTTCACATATTAGCTATTTTAAAGAATTCATTGATTTGTTTATATTGCCATCATGTTTAGCAATCTAGGCTGTAAAATACGAAACTAAAGCAAACCGCATTATGTTACTTTTACAATAGTCGATTGGATAGACGTCTTTACAAGAAAGCGCTATAAAGATATTGTTGTAGATAGTTTTACATACTGCCAAAACAATAAAGGAATGGTGTTGATTGGTTATGTGATTATGTCAAATCACATCCATGCCATTATACAAAGTAAAAATGAAGATCTGTCGGTCCCAACCAGCTAGCGCTCGTTTATAACGAGTGCAAAGATTCCCGCTCTGCGAAGTCTGTGACTTCGTAGCTTTACAACTACGTAAGAAGCATAAATCATCATAGGAATCTGTAACGACTTCGCACATCAGCCATTTTAAAGAATACAGTGATTTGTTTATATTGCCATCATGTTCAGCAATTTAGGCTGTAAAATACTAGACTAAAACAGTATTGAAGATGGTAAAAGAAGCCTATATGTGTTATATGTAAATAAATCAGGTTTACCAGCCTGAGCAAAGTTTAAAACTTCACTCAACAAGATATTTTTAGTTTTATAATTAAACTTACTTTGGTTTTGTAGCTTCATTCTTTTTTCAAATTGAATAACTTTAAATTAGAATTCTTCCATTATAAATTTATCGTATTTTTGTGGCTTAAAGCCCTAAGCTGATTTTTTTATGATTTCTTTTTTTTCAAGTGATTCAAAACTATTTTTTGCAGTTGTTCACAACAAAGCCTTTTCAAAGGCAGATTTAAAAAAATTATATTGGTTATTTGCTGAAGCCGAACCTGTTGTAAAATTTCCCGATGATAAAAAATTTATCGATCCTCGCGCCAATATGATTTCACTCTGGTCAACCAATGCTGTGGAAATCTCCAAAAACATGGGCTTAAACGACATTGAGCGGATAGAAGAATTGACAGCAGTTGCTCTTGATTTTGATGATTTTGACCCCATGTTATTTCAAAGTTACGAGCATTTAAGTCAAGATATGTTTGATATTCATATCCAACCTGAATCAGTGAAAGATATCAAAAATATTTCTGTTTACAATAAAGAAGAAGGCTTAGCACTAAGTGAAGAAGAAATTACATATTTAGAAAATCTGAGCAAAAAACTCAAAAGACCTTTGACCGATGCTGAAGTTTTTGGATTTTCTCAGGTCAATTCTGAACATTGCCGACATAAAATTTTTAATGGTCAATTTATTATTGATGGAAAGTCAAAAGAAGAGTCTCTTTTCAGTTTAATTAAAAAAACTTCTAAAGCGTTTCCAAATGAAATTGTCTCAGCTTATAAAGATAATGTTGCTTTTATCAAAGGACTAAAAATCAAGCAATTTGCCCCAAAACAAGCTGATAAAGCTTCTATTTATCAAAACAGAAGTGTGCAATCTGTGATTTCTTTAAAAGCAGAAACCCATAATTTTCCAACAACAGTAGAACCCTTTAATGGTGCAGAACAGGTAGCGGTGGAGAAATTAGAGACCGTATGGCTGGTGGTCGGGGTTCAATTCCTTTGGCTGGAACTGCCGTTTATATGACGTCCTACTCTCGTGTCAGCAAGAATAGACCTTGGGAAAAAGCTTTTAAAGCCAGAAAATGGCTATACCAAACTCCGCTTGATATTTTAATTAAAGCCTCAAATGGCGCTTCAGATTTTGGTAATAAATTTGGACAGCCACTGATTTGTGGATCTTTATTCACTTTTGAACACGCTGAAAACGACAGATTTCTCGGCTATGACAAAGTAATAATGTTGGCTGGTGGCGTTGGTTATGGACTTGAAAAACAAGCTCAAAAAAACGTGCCAAAAAAAGGCGATAAAATCATCATTCTCGGTGGCGATAATTACAGAATTGGTATGGGCGGTGCAGCCGTGTCTTCTGCCGATACCGGTCAACAAGACAGCAGTATTGAACTCAATGCCGTACAACGTGCCAATCCTGAAATGCAAAAACGTGTTTCTAATGCCATAAGAGCTTTGGTTGAAAGTGCTGAAAATCCCATCATTTCAATTCACGACCACGGTGCTGGTGGACATCTAAATTGTTTGAGCGAACTTGTAGAAGAAACTGGTGGCTATATTGATTTAGACCAACTGCCTGTTGGTGACAAAACCCTTTCTGCTAAAGAATTGATTGGTAATGAATCTCAAGAACGCATGGGATTAATTCTTTCTGAAAAAGATACAAAAACCCTTGAAAGAATTGCGGAAAGAGAACGTGCACCTTTTTATATGGTTGGTGAAATCACAGAAGATCATCAATTTGTTTTTAGAAGTGGAACCACTGGTAGAACTCCAATGAATCTCAAGATAGAAGATTTGTTTGGCAATTCGCCAAAAACCATAATGAAAGATAAGACCGTAAAGCAGTCTTACGATAAAGTTGAATACCAAACAGACCTCTTAAACACTTATCTCAAACAAGTCTTACAACTCGAAGCCGTGGCTTGTAAAGATTGGCTAACCAACAAAGTTGACCGTTGTGTTTCTGGTCGTGTAGCCAAACAACAAACCGTCGGCAAACTTCAATTACCACTAAATAATTGTGGTGTTGTTGCGTTAGATTATGAAGGTCAAAATGGCATTGCGACTTCCATTGGTCACTCGCCTATTTCAGGATTGATAGATCCTAAGGCAGGTTCACAAAACTCTATAGCAGAAGCTTTAACCAATTTGATTTGGGCACCACTTGACAAAGACTTAAAATCCGTAAGCTTATCAGCCAACTGGATGTGGACTTGCAAAAATCCTGGTGAAGATGCCAGGTTATACGAAGCTGTAAAAGCGGCTTCAGATTTTGCTTTAGATTTAGGTATTAACATCCCAACAGGTAAAGATTCGTTGTCTATGAAGCAACAATACAAAGACAAAAATGTATTGTCACCTGGTACGGTTATCATTTCTCTTGCAGGTCATTGCAGTAATATTTCACAGGTGGTTGAACCTGTAATGCAAGTCAATGGTGGTAGTTTATATTATATCAATTTAAGTCAAGATAAACTTAAACTTGGCGGTTCTTCTTTTGCACAAGTTTTAAATAAAATCGGACAGCAAACGCCACAAATCAAAGACGCTGAGTTTTTTAAAAAAGCCTTTAATGCTATACAACATCTCATTAAGAAGGATTTAATTCTCGCAGGTCACGACATTTCATCAGGCGGATTGATTACTTGTCTTTTAGAAATGTGTTTTCCTGATAAAAATATTGGTGCTGACATTGATTTATCAAGTTTTAAATCTTCAGATATTATTGAAACGCTTTTTGCAGAAAATGCTGGAATTATAATTCAAGCGACAAATGACAAATCAGTTGAGAATTATTTAAAGAAACAAAACCTCAGCGTTCATAAAATCGGTAAATGTCAAAGACAGCGGTTTTTAAATATATCACATCAAAATCAAGACCATCAATTTGATGTGGACAAATTGAGAGATGTTTGGTATCAAACTTCTTTTGAATTTGACAAAAATCAAACGCCCAAAACTTTAGCAGAAGAACGTTTTAAAAATTATAAAACCCAAAGCTTACAATATGTATTTCCACAGAATTTTGTAGGCAAAATAAAAAAGTCGATTAAAGAGAAACCTCAAGCAACAATTTTAAGAGAAAAAGGCTCAAACTCAGAACGTGAAATGGCAAAGGCGTTAGATTTGGCAGGATTTGAAGTCAAAGATATTCATATGACTGACTTGATCAGCGGTGCTGAAAATCTTGAGGACATACAATTTTTGGTCGCTGTAGGTGGATTTTCAAACTCAGATGTTTTGGGCAGTGCCAAAGGTTGGGCAGGAAGTTTTTTATATAATGCAAAAGCCAAAAAAGCTTTATACAATTTCTTTAAACGAGAAGACACTTTGTCTCTTGGCGTTTGTAATGGTTGTCAGCTTTTTATCGAACTCGGTTTGCTACATCCTGAAGACGATGAGAAGCCAAAAATGCTCCACAACGATTCGCATAAGTTTGAGTGTCAATTTACGTCCGTTGAAATTCAAAACAACAATTCTGTGATGCTGTCTAATCTTGCTGGAATGAAACTCGGCATTTGGGCAAGACATGGCGAGGGAAAATTCTCATTCCCTTATGCCAAAGAAAATTACAATATTGTCGGTAAATATGCTTACGATGCTTATCCAGCCAATCCCAATGGCTCAGAATACAACACGGCAATGCTAACGGACAAAAGCGGAAGACATTTGGTGATGATGCCACATTTAGAACGCTCTATTTTTCCGTGGAACTGGGCGTATTATCCCAAAGACAGAACTGAAGACAAAATCACGCCTTGGCTTTTGGCCTTCGAAAACGCCGTTCAATGGCTAAAAAATGGTAATATTTCTAAAATGTAATGTGCATAAAAATCCGTTTTCAAAATTAACACACTTGCTTAGAAGTAAATAATAGTTTACCTTTGCTTTTAAAACAAAGTGAGACTTGAATGAAATGCTCCAAACTTTACAAAATATTGACAAAAAATGGTTGGTATGCTGTATCTCAAAAAGGTTCTCACGTAAAAATGCGACACGAAACAAAAAAAGGACGATTATATTTCCGAACCACGGAAGTCAAGAAATGGGTAAAGGACTGGAAAAGAAAATATTAAAAGATGCAGGAATTAAACTTTAGAATTATGGCAAGAAAGAAAATTATAATGAATGTTGAGAAAACGGATACTGGCTTTTCTGCTTATGCTTTAGATTATCCAATTTTCACGACTGCACAATCTATACCTGAGTTGATTAACAGTGCTTATGAATCGACTGAATTTTACTTTGAAGATAAAAATGTAAAAGTAGAGCCAAATGATATTAGATTTGAAATTGATTTTAAGCAGTTTTTTAAATATTACAAAGTCTTAAACGCAAAATTCTTAGCTGAGAAAATTGGAATGAATGCAACTTTACTTTCTCAATATGTTTCTGGAACTAAAAAACCTTCGCAAAAACAAACCGAAAAAATATTAGATGGAATTCATCAAATCGGTCAGGAATTATCTGGAATTAATTTACTGCAAACTGCGTAAAATTTTTTGAGAGTGCTTTCTACAAAAATAACTACAATTAATGCTGACAAAAGAGCAATGGCGAAAAATAAATTGATTAGAAAAACTAAGTGATTTTAGCAAAATTATGTAGCTAAAAATTTTGTTACTTACATACTAATTATTTTAAAAAACAAAAAATTATGGATATTTGGATTCCGATTGTAACAATTTTAATAGGTCTTGCTGTTGGTTTTTTTATAGGTCAATATATTTCTAAGACCAATAGAAAAGCTGAACTCAATCAACTTGAAGAACAAAATAATCAATTGAACAACCAACTGAGTTATGTTGAAAAACAAATTGAAAGTTTAAAAACCGAACACCAACAAGAGATTGACGATTTGAAAACTGAAAGAGAACGCATTCGTCAAGCTAAAGACGATGCTCAAAATCAATTGACTAAAACCGAAACTGAATATAAAAATCTTCAAGAAAAGTTAGAGACTCAAAAGCAAGACATTGAAAACTTGCAAGAAAAATTTACCAAAGAATTTGAAAACTTGGCCAATAAAATCCTCGACCAAAAATCTCAAAAATTCACGACATCCAATAAAGAAAATATTGAGCAAATTCTCAATCCATTAAAAGAAAAAATCAAAACCTTTGAAGAAAAAGTTCAAAAAAATCAAGACAACTTTAATGATAAAAACTCTCGCTTAGATGAAGTCATAAAACGTTTAAATGAAGAAAATCGCAAAATGAGCGAAGAAGCTGAAAAGCTCACCAAAGCGCTTAAAGGTGAAAGCAAAACCCAAGGCAATTGGGGCGAACTCATTCTGGAACGCGTTTTAGAAAAATCGGGCTTAACCAAAGGCAGAGAATACGATGTACAACAATCTTATCAAGACGACAGCGGTCAACGTTTTATGCCTGATGTGGTGATTAATTTGCCTAATGACAAACAAATGGTGATTGACTCTAAAGTGAGCTTAACTGCCTATGAACGCTACGTTAACGCCGAAGATGAAAAAGAACAAGCACTTCATCTTAAAGCACACATCAATTCTTTAAAAACCCATATCAAACAGTTGAGTGCTAAAAACTACCAAGATTTAGGCTACAAACAATCGCCTGATTTTGTATTGATGTTTATTCCCGTTGAGCCAGCCTTGTATTTGGCACAAAACGAAGACCAGAATTTCTATTATTCAGCCTTTAAAGACAATATTTTACTGGTAAGCCCTACGACTCTACTGTCAACTTTACGCACCGTTGATATGATTTGGAGCAACGAAAAACAGCGACAAAACGCCAATGAAATTGCCCAACACGCTGGTAGTTTATACGATAAATTCAGTAATTTACTCGATGAGTTAGAAACCCTTGGCAACCGCATTAAATCTACCGACAAAGCTTACACCTCAGCGATGAAGAAATTAACCGGTAACCAAAATTTAATCAAAGATGTGGTTAAACTTCAAAAACTCGGTATCAAAACCACCAAAGACATCAGTCCGAAATGGATTAAAAAAGCGGAAGTGAATCAGATTGAAGATGGGGAAGGTTGATATGTTAGCGTGTTGTATTTAAGATAAAATATTCTTCTTAGAGACCTCACAGGTTTCAAAGACCTGTGAGGTTTAAACATTTAATAACAAGTGACTTAAATTTAATTTTGTGTAATCTATTTAGCCCAACAACCGTTCAACAGAAACATCTTCGTCTAAATCATCCCAATGAATACCTTTATCTTCAGAAAAGAGATAAACCCAAACATTGGTATTGATAAATATTTTATCGTTCATTAGCTAAGTTTCTATCAAATTTAAAATCTTTGGGCAACGAATATTTATATTTATTTATTGAACAGAAGAAATCATTTGTTTTTGATTTTTATTTCTTAAAATATAGCTGAAACATTTTTGTATTTGTAGTTTCGCATTAAAAAAAATATGACAGGCAAAACCTTGAGTTTAGAAGATATTCAAAATTATGATTTTACAACCATTATATTGTTTGTAGCACCATTGATGTTTTTCTTTGTTGGTTTAGAATACTATTTGAGCAGAAAACAAAACAAAAACTTGTATTCATCAAAAGATTTTCTTGCGTCACTATCAATAGGGTTGGGCAATATTTTTTTGAATGGATTTATGAAAATCGGGGTTTTTATAGTGTTTTTATTTTTTTATAATTTAGCTCCAATCAAAATACCCATTACGTGGTGGTCTTTTATTTTATGCCTAATTGCTCTTGATTTTTGTCGATATTGGGCACATCGCTTAGCTCATGAACAAAGGTTTTGGTGGTCAACTCACGTGGTTCATCATTCTTCAGAATATTATAATTTTTCAGTATCTTTCCGTTTATCTTGGACACAAAACCTTAAAATTGTATTTTTTCTTCCTGTAATTCTTATGGGGTTTCATCCACTTGTTTTTTTAATTGTGCATCAAATTGAAGTTTTGTATCAATTTTGGCTTCATACAGAATTGATCAGAAAACTGCCTAAACCCATAGAGTATGTTTTTACGACACCATCACATCATCGTGTGCATCACTCTACTAACGAAAAGTATATTGATAAAAATTACGGTTCAACTTTTATTTTTTGGGATAGAATGTTTGGCACTTTTCAATTAGAAGAAGAGCAACCGGTTTATGGCATCACAAAACCTGTAAATTCTCATAACCCTTTTTACTTAGTTTTTCACGAATGGATTGAAGTTTTTAAAGATTTAAGCAAATCAAAATCAGTTAAAGATGTATGGCAAATATTATTTGGTAGTCCTGTTGAAAAACACAAAGAAGACTTGAGACAAACCGAAGGATAGTAAAGTTTTATGATTAAGAAAAGTGTAGCTTCAATTTTAACTTTTAAATACTTTTAAATTTTTATTTTTGAAAAAAATTATGATGAAATATATTTCGCTTTTATGGCTATTGTTTTTAGTGTCAAGTTGCCAAAAAGACAACAATTTTCTCATTGCCAAAAACCAAGTTGGTGATTTAAATAACACAACAAAAATATCTGAAATCAAAACGCTTCTAGATTCAGATTCTGTCGTCTTGATTAATGCTAAAAGCCCTTATAATCAATCTAATCGTTCCAACATTAAAGAAGTAGAAGTTTATGATACTTCAGGTCAAAAACAACTATTGATAAAAGTCAACCATAGTTTAGATTCTGTTTCACTAATTGAGAATATTCGCATTTTAACAGATAAATATAAAACTCGAAATGGTATAGGTTTAGGTTCAACTTATGCTGAGTTGAAAAAACATCACCATGTCTCAAGCATTCAAACTTCTCTAAAATCAGTTATCCTTACCTTAGAAGATTTAAATGCTTTTGTCTCTTTTGATAAAAAAGTTTTACCAAGCAATGTCCGTTTTGATTTAGATGCCAATATCAAACCAACCATGATACCTGATGGAGCTCAAATCAATAGATTTTGGATAAATTTTAAGCCCGATAAAGATGCAAAATAATAGCGTTTTCCTAAGTTTTATTCTATTATCATTAATATCATGTAGTTCCAAAACCATCAACTATGAAGAAATTAGTAGCTATAATGCTAAAGGTTTGCTTCAAGCTGTTATAGAAATACCAGCTGGAACTAATGATAAAATAGAATACAATTCTGATAAAAATCAATTTCAACAAGACACTATAAATGGAAAACCAAAGATAATTCAGTTCTTGCCTTATCCTGTCAACTATGGGTTTATACCATCTACAAAAATACACAAATCCCAAAAAGCTGATAGTGAGCCTTTAGATGTGTTGGTTTTGGGTAAACCTTTAAAAACAGGTCAAGTTGTTAGTGTAAAACCAATTGCTTTATTAAACATGAAAAGCAATAATGAATGGGATTATAAAATATTAAGTATTCCCATAAATAAAAAATATCAAAACATTGATATTAAGGATTTTAAAGATTTGCCATTAAATTATCCTTTTTTAAGACAAATGATAGGGAAGTGGTTTGAGCATTACGATAAGTCCGCAGATGTTAAAATTTTAGGTTGGACAGACGAAACATCTGCACATAATGAAGTTGAAAAATGGCAAATTAGAACAAAATAAATGGTCAAAACACTCATAAAGTCTTTTTTGCCAAAACTGATGGGTTTGCGTTTGATGACATTATATAAAATCAAACCAGAAAAAGCTATTCGTAAAGCATTTCTATTGTTTTGTACCCCGAGAAAAGGGTTTATAAAACCCCATCAAAAAGATTTTTTAAAAGCTCATCAAGCGGACAAAATAGGGTTTAAAAAAATCAAAATCCAAACCTACCGCTGGCCAGGTCAAGGGCAAAAAGTTTTGCTTGTTCACGGTTGGGATAGCCATAGCTTCCGTTGGAAAACTCTGATAAACAAATTACAAGCTAAAGATTTTGACATCACCGCTTTTGATGCACCAGCTCACGGATATTCAGAAGGCAATATTTTAAATGTTCCTATCTATCATGAAGTTTTACAATTGATGATAAAAGAGTATTCACCAGATATTCTTATCGGTCACAGTATCGGTGCTATGACTTGTATTTACAATCAATATGAAGCTCAAAACCGAGCTATAAAAAAAATAGTTTTGTTAGGATCACCTTCTGAGATGCAAAGATTTATGAGTGGTTTTCAAAAGATATTAGGCTTGAGTCACAATTTTATGCAAGCCATTGAGAACTATTTTGAAAATCGCTACAATTATAGTTTTGAAGCATTTTCTGTAGCCAAGTTTGCAACCACAATAAATACAAATTCTTTAATTATCCATGATAAATTTGACAAAATTGTGCCATATAAAGAAGCTATTGAAATCAACAAATCTTTAAAAAACTCAACTTTAATGTTGACAGAAGGTGCTGGTCATTCCTTAAATAACGAAAATATAAACACGGCTATTTTAAAATTTATCTTAATCTAATAATGGAGTTTCCAATTCGTATCAATAAATACCTAAGTCAAGTTGGCTATTGTTCTCGACGAGAAGCAGATAAACTTTTAACCCAAAATGCCATTTTAATCAATGATAAATTACCTGAATTAGGCACCAAAGTCCAAAGTGGCGATATAGTGAAAGTCAACGGTAAGGTGATAACCGCTCAAGAAGATAAAAAAGTTTATATGATTTTTAATAAACCTAAAGGTATTGTTTGCACAACAGATTCTAGTGTTGAGAAAAATAACATTATTGATTATATCAATTATCCTACGCGGATTTATCCCATAGGTCGTTTAGATAAAATGAGTGAAGGTTTAATATTTTTAACCAATGATGGCGAAATTGTCAACAAAATACTACGTGCAAGACATTATCACGAAAAAGAATATATAGTCAAAGTGAATAAACCTATCAGTAAGGCTTTTTTAAATGAAATGCAAAACGGGGTAAAAATATTAAACACCAAAACAAGACCTTGTAAGCTTAAAAAAGTGAATCAAAACACCTTTAAAATCATTTTAACTCAAGGTTTAAACAGACAAATAAGAAGAATGTGTGAAGCTTTAGGCTATCGAGTTATTGCTTTAAAACGTATAAGAATTATGCATATTTCTCTTGACATTCCAGTTGGACAATACCGTATGTTTACCGATGAAGAATTAAAAGAATTTCAGTAAGAACTTTAATTTTTTAAAAAAACAAAAGACAAATCTTCCTTTTCATTCAAGGTCTTGTATTTGTTAAGGTTTAGTATATTTGTCATCCAATATTTTAATATGGGTTTATTTAAACAAAATCCTTTTGGGCATTACCTTGTTTTAAAGAAGTGGTTAATTCGTTTTATGGGCATTTTAACCCATAGAAGATATTCTGGGTTCAATCAACTTAAAATAGAAGGTTCAGAGATTATAAAAGATTTGCCAGATACTAATGTGCTTTTTATATCAAATCATCAAACATATTTTGCTGATGTTGTGGCGATGTACCACGTTTTTAATGCCAGTTTGAGTGGGCGAGTGGACACATTAAAAAATGTAGGCTATTTATGGAATCCGAAATTAAATATATACTATGTAGCTGCAAGAGAAACCATGAAAGGAGGTTTTTTACCTAAAATATTAGCTTATGCGGGTTCGGTGAGTATTGATAGAACTTGGCGTGCCGCTGGAAAAAAAGTCAACAGACAAGTTAAGCTTAGCGATATTTCAAATATTGGCAAAGCCCTTAACGACGGTTGGGTTATCACCTTTCCTCAAGGCACTACTAAACCGTGGAAACCTATTCGTAAAGGCACAGCTCATATCATTAAAAAATATAAACCTATTGTTGTACCAATTGTAATTGATGGTTTTAGACGTTCGTTTGACAAAAAAGGGATTAATATAAAAAAACGTGGCATTTTGCAATCTATGCAAATTAAAGAACCTCTTGAGATTGATTATGATAACGAAACTACAGAAGAAATTGTTGAAAAAATTGAATATGCTATTGAGCAACATCCGTCTTTCAAAAAAGTTATTTCTGAAGAAGAGCTTAAACTTCAAGAAGAGCTCAATCAACAAAGACGATATAGTGCTAAAACAGAAAGAAAAAAAGACTAATCTTTTTTATAATTATCGTCCCAATTTTTCACATCAGGATCTCCAAGTTGATTTTGTGATTTTGCAATTAGCATAGACACGGTAGCATCGCCTGTAACATTTACAGATGTCCTTAGCATATCGAGTGGTCTATCCATAGCAAATATAAGTGCTAAACCTGCTTCAGGAATACCTGCTTGACCTAAAACAATCACAAGCATTACCATGCCAGCACCTGGAACAGCTGCTGATCCAATCGAAGCCAAAGTTGCTGTTGCAATAATGCCTATTTGAGACCCAAACGATAAATCCATACCAAAAGCTTGAGCTATAAACACCATGACAACAGCTTGATATAGACTTGTACCATCCATATTGATGGTTGCTCCTATAGGTAATACAAAGCTTGCAACTTTAGGATCAACACCCAAATGCTCTTCTACGCGTTCCATGGTCAGAGGCAATGTTGCGGCACTTGAACTAGTAGATATCGCTAAAAGTTGGGCTGGTGAAATTCCTTTCAAAAAAAAAGAAGGCGATTTTTTAGTAAATATCCATACTAAAAGAACATAAAAACCTATCATTATAATCAAACCACTAACTACAGCGACAGAATAGTATAGGAGTGCAAAGAATAAATCAGAAGACGGAGCTTCTACAACTAAAGTCGCCATTAATGCCAAAACACCATAAGGTGCGACCAGCATGATGATGTCTATCATTTTTAGAATAACTTCATTAAAACCATCAAAAAAATCTTTTACAGGCTTTGATTGTTTTTCAGGGATTAAAATTAGCCCTATACCAAAAAAAATAGCAAAGAAAATCACTTGTAGCATATTGCTATTATCTGAAGCTGCACCAAAAATATTGTCAGGCACTAAATCTTCTATAGCTTTTAATGGACCGTTTTCTTTTTGCATTTGAGCATCTACTTTTTTAGATTCTGCATCACCAGCATAGGCATCAAGAAGCTCTTGTCGAGTATTCTCATCTATCGAACTTCCAGGTTGAATAATATTAACAATCAATAACCCAATACTTACGGCAATTACAGTGGTTAAAATATATGTTACAATAGTTTTTAACCCCATTTGAGATAAACTGGAAATATTTTTTAAATCTGAAACCCCTTTGATCAAAGAAGCTATAATCAAGGGCACAGCTATTAGTTTCAGGGCATTGATAAAAATATTTCCGAAAGGTTTGATCCAATCTGTTACAAAATTGACACCCCAATCAAAATTGGTAAAAACTAACCCAATCAATATACCGAATGCCATACCAATAAGAATTTGCCAATGTAGTGCTAACTTCTTCATAAATTATGTTTTATAGGGTTGATGTTTTGTTTAATAAATAAGCGTCAGCCAAGACCATAGCTGCCATAGCTTCTACAATAGGAATAGCTCTTGGCACTACACAAGGGTCATGCCTGCCTTTACCTTTAAGCGTGACTTTTTGATGCTGATTGTCAATACTTTTTTGGTCTTGAATTAGAGTGGCAACAGGTTTAAAGGCAACATTGAAATAAATATCCATGCCATTTGAAATACCGCCTTGAATACCGATGCTAAAGTTGGTTTTTGTTGTTCCATCCACCAGAAATTCATCGTTATGTTGGTCGCCAAGCATGGTTGTGCCTTCAAAACCACTACCGTATTCAAAACCTTTGACAGCATTGATCGAGAGCATAGCTTTACCCAGTTCGGCATGTAGTTTATCAAATACTGGCTCACCTAAGCCAATTGGTACATTTTGTATAACACAAGTTACTATGCCACCAATAGTATCTCCTTGTTTGCGAATGTTTTTGATAAAAGACTCCATTTCTTGAGCTAAATTTTTATCAGGACAACGCACAGGGTTGTTTTCAATACAGTTGAAATCTAAATCTTTATAATATTTATTTAGCTTTATGTCTCCAATTGCACTAGTAAAAGCTGTTATTTGAATGGGTTGAATAAGCTGTTTAGCTATTGCTCCAGCAACAACTCGAGATACCGTTTCGCGAGCACTTGAGCGTCCGCCACCGCGATAGTCTCTGTGTCCATATTTTTTAGTATAGGTGTAATCGGCATGGCTGGGTCTGAATTTGTCTTTAATATGATCATAATCTTTTGATTTTTGATCAGCATTAGAGATATTGAATCCAATTGGTGTGCCAGTGGTTTTGCCTTCAAAAACACCAGAGAGAAAATCAACTACATCAGATTCCTTGCGTTGAGAAACTATGGCAGATTGACCTGGTTTTCTGCGGTCTAAATCTGTTTGAATCTTGTCAAAATCTATTTCTAAATTAGCAGGACAACCTTCTATTATGCCACCAATGGCTTTGCCATGAGATTCTCCAAAAGTTGTGAGTTTAAATAATTTTCCAAAGCTATTTCCAGGCATAATATTATAGATTTATAACCAATTGTTTTGGACTTTTAAAACTTGTTCTATGATGTCTCTCACACAAGCATCTCCACCATTTTTATGTGAGATATAATGCGATATAGCTTTGATTTCTGAAACTGCGTTTTGTGGACAAGTAGCCAAACCCACAGCATTCATCACTGCCAAATCAGGAATATCATCACCCATATAGCACATGTTTTTAAATGGAATATTATAGATATCAGAAAACTCTTCTAAGCATTTCATTTTATCATCAACACCTAAGTATATATTTGTAATGCCTAAGCCTTGTAATCTGAATTTTACCGCTTGATTTTTTCCGCCTGAGATAATACAAATTTCATAGCCTCTATCAATAGCATGTTTCAGAGCATAGCCGTCTTTTACGTTCATTTCTCTAAGCAGTTCTCCTTTTTCAGAAATATGCAATTTGCCGTTGGTCAAAACACCATCAACATCAAAAATAAAAGCCTTTACATGGTTTAGCAATTGCTTATAATTGGTTTCACTCATAGGTTTTTTGTATTGAAGTGGTCAAATATCGGTATAATTCTTTGTATTTAGAGTTTTCTAACTGCTTTAGATGTCTATTGATGGTGCTTAAATCATTGCGTATAGCTGGACCTGTCTGTGCTTTTTGTGGAATTGTATAATTTATTTTATCTGCAGTTTCATTGATTAAGGGTTTCAAAATATCAAAAGGTAAATTTTTTTGTGAACAAATTTCATAACCTATATGATAAAGATAATTCACAAAATTGCACACAAAAACCGCAACTAAATGTAGCTCTTGACGTTGAGAGGTATTTACTTCATAAACTTTTGCATTGATATTTTCAACTATAACCTTTAAAGTGTGTATGTCTTTTTTATATTCAGTTTCAATGCAAATTGGTAAATTTTTAAAACTCAAACTTTTATTTTTAGAAAAGGTTTGCAACGGATAAAATACGGCATTTCGGCAGGGTGCATTTAGCAATGATAGACTTCCAGAAGTATGGGCGACAATTGACTTGGGTTTATTTAGAGCTGTAATCAATTTTTCGATTTTGTCATCATTTACACAAACCAAATAAAAATCTGCATTCTTAACCTTATCTAGCTCAGTAGTAGTTTCAATGTTTTTAAATTTTTTGAGACTTTCTGGCTTGTGATTATAAATTTGAATAAGCTCAATATTATTTGCTTGTTGAAATGCTTTTGCGAAATGGGTAGCTACATTGCCTGAACCTAAAATAACAACTTTAATCATATTTCAAATGTATTAAAATTCAACGAAATACTTTTTAAACCTAAGCTTTCATTTTTTCATAATATTGCTTTTTTAGTTAGTCTCATGATTTCCGAAATTTGCACTCAATAAATATAAGGGTTATGGAACAATTTAAAAGGCAAAACATACTAAACTTTATCAAAGAACTACCAACTGATGACGCTTGTAAAGCTTTTTTGGCAAAACTAAAAAGTTGCCATAGCAATGTGTATCTTAAATGGCTAAGTCATGGGAATTAAAAGTAAAAGTTTTAAATATCACAACTAAAAAACATAGTGTTTTGCTTTTTTGCTCGCCCTGAAAGGCACAATTCACCGTTAGACATCTAAACGTTAACCAAAAATATTGTTCAAAACTTTAGCCAAACGAATGCCTGCTTTGTGAAGTTGAAGATTTAAAGTATCATACCAATCATACATATAGCGATAGCCCAAATTTTCTCGATGTTCAGCTGAGTTGTAAACTTGTTTTGTTAGTTTTCGCGTATCTTCAACCCAATCAATTAAATCGCCTTCAGCATATTTATGTATTTCCTTTAACGATAATACAGCTTTATTTTTAACCATTTCAGTATAACTCATACCATAAGAATCTATCATTTCAGAGTCCCAAACCTTATGAAAATTTGAATTATCGCCAAACCAATCTACATAAAACCGATTAGCTCCCAAATCTTCTTTAAGCCCAAAATGCAATGGTTGATGCAAATCGCCCATCAAATGAATCAGCATTTTTAAGTAAAACGTCTTATCTTCTTCATCACTTGTGCTGTCTTTTAATACGTTTATACAATATTGAATCCCAATCACAATATCACCATCTTCATTTTTGTCAGCTTCAAGATAGGTTTTGTCAAAAGGCACATTAGCATAATGCCAAGGTTTAAATTCATCATACTGTTCGTCAGATTTTATTTCATCAGCATAAGTAGAAGCCACCGCCAAACTCTGTCCATGCAAAAGCAAATTGATGTTAGCTTTTGCTTTTTCGCTTAAATAGTGGTTAGCAATTTCAGCAACCGTTCGATGTCCAGTTTTTCCCCAATCGTTATTTGAATAAAATTGAAATGTGACTAAAAAAGAAAGCACAATTAATAAAGATTTCATAGTTTATTTTTTTTGCAAAAGTAGAGTTTTACTTCATGTTTTTAAGCAATTAATATCATTAAATTGTTATAAAAAATCAGTAAATATTGTAACATATTCATCTTAATAAAGACCTATTAATCGATGAATTAAACTTAAATTTGTAAAACTTAAAACTAAATTGATAAAAATGAACAAACATTTAAAATGGATTATTCCAGTTGGAATCATTCTGATTTTAGGAATAATTTTATACAATATGACTGCTGGTTTTAATAACAAAGCCGTAACCTTAGAAGAAAATGCCCAAACCGCTTGGAGCAATGTAGAAAGTGCCTACCAAAGACGAAACGACTTGATTGGCAATTTGGTTAAAACCGTGCAAGGTCTTGCCGATTTTGAACGCAAAACTCTAACCGAAGTTATTGAAGCCCGTTCAAAAGCGACTTCAGTCAATGTCGATGCATCAAACCTCAGTCCAGAAAGCATCAAAGCTTTTGGTCAAGCTCAAGGTGGCGTGAGTTCGGCTTTGTCAAGATTATTGGTGAGTGTAGAACGCTATCCTGATATCAAAGCCAATCAAAACTTTCTCAATCTGCAAGCTCAACTTGAAGGTACAGAAAATCGTATTAATGTCGCCCGTAACCGATATAATGAAGCAGTAGGTAATTTCAACATTTTAATAAGAAAATTTCCTAACAATCTTTTTGCGGGACTATTTGGATTTGAACCTTTAACCCGTTACGAAGCTGATGCTGGAGCAGAAAACGCACCTGATGTTGAATTTGAATTTTAAAACTGATGCCAAAACTTAAAGAATATATTTCAAAAGACGACGAAAAAGAAATTATAGAAGCCATAAAAGCTGGTGAAAAACAAACTTCTGGAGAAATACGCTTGCACATTGAAATGAAATGTCCTGTTGAAGATGCTTACGACAGAGCTTTAGGCGTTTTTGAAGAATTGGGAATGCACAAAACGGAATTGGCTAATGGCATTTTAATCTATGTCGCTATAGAAGATCATAAACTCGTGTTGTGCGGTGATAAAGGCATTAACGAGAAAGTAGGACAAGGCTTTTGGGAATCTACCGTGAAGTTGATAACGTCTTATTTTAAAAAAAATCAATACAAAGAAGGCTTAGTTAAAGGCATTGCAGAAGTGGGGCAAAAGTTGAAACAATACTTTCCGTATCAAAGCGATGATACCAACGAACTTTCAGATGATATTTCAAAAGGATAATATGACATTTATAAAAATTATTGCGTCAAGTTTAGTGCTGTTTTTTAGCTTATCAAGCTTTGCACAAAAGAAAATTCCACCTCAACCTGACAAACAAAAAGCGGTTTATGATTATGCCAATATGCTATCTGACAATGAAGAAGTCGCTTTAAGGCAAAAGTTAGAAACTTACGCAGACACGACTTCAACCCAAATCGTTATCGTTACTTTAAACTCTCTTGAAGGCGAATACATCGCCACCTTTGCTACTGAATGGGCACAACAATGGGGCATTGGTCAAAACAACAAAGACAATGGTGCCATCATTATGGTTAGCCAAGACGAAAGAAAAATCACCATTCAAAACGGCTATGGTTTAGAAGAGTATCTAACGGATTACAACAGTAAAACCATCATCGACCAGATTATCAACCTGCGTTTAAAAAAGGTAATTTTTATCAAGGATTGGATGAAGCCACAACCGCAATGTTTCAATTGCTTGCTGGACAATTTGATGCTGAAGCTCTCAACCAGAAAAATCAAAAAAGTCTTTTATCTTATGTGATTCCAATTTTATTTATCGTCATTTTCATTATTTTGGTATTGAAAAGACGTCATGGTGGTGGCGATGGAAAAGGCGGTATGCGTCGTGGCGGACCAGATTTGTTTGACATTTTAATTTTAAGTAGCCTTGGCGGAAGTCATCGTAGCGGTGGTTTTGGCAGTGGCTCATCAGGCGGAAGTTTTGGCGGTGGCGGTGGATTTAGCGGCGGTTTTGGTGGTGGCGGTTTTGGTGGCGGTGGAGCTGTTGGTGGTTGGTGATAATAAATAAAAGTTCTTATTAACCTTAGCGAACTTCGCGAAAACTTAGCGTTCCTTGCGGTTTAAAACAAACATTATGAAAAAACTATTTTTTTATAATTGTAATACCAATTTGACTTAATAATGTCGCTAATAATCTGCTAAAGGTATAATGCCGACGTAACATCCTGCTGTGGCTATTGAGTAGAACCGAAATGCTGGCAGGTATTTTAAGGAACCGTATATACGGGAGACATTTAAAATAACATTCTGTATAAATATTTATAGGCAGGTTACTTCAAGTAATCAAGCTTATAATTTCTTGCTATTTTTTAACAATAAAATATTTCTACAAAAAATTTTCATTTCATTAAAATTACCCTAACAATTATTACAGAAATTTGCTTCTAAAACTCAACATTCGATTTTAAACAATAAATTTGCAATAAATAAAATTAAATAATGGAGCAAGAATTTGCTGATATAATTCGATTGATAAAAAAATCTAAAGCGAATGCTATTAGATTGGTAAACGCTGAATTGATAACGCTTTATTGGAATATAGGAGAATATATCAGTAATAAAATTGAAAAATCCGAATGGGGTGAGTCTGTAGTTTCCAAATTAGCAAAATATATTCAGCAAAATGAGCCAGAGATAAAAGGTTTTTCTGATAAAAATATTTGGAGAATGAAGCAATTTTATGAAACCTACAAAGGGTTTCCAAAACTCTCAAAGCTGTTGAGAGAAATTAGTTGGTCTCACAATTTGACCATTTTTTCAAGATGCAAAACAATAGAAGAAAAAGAATTTTATCTAAAATTATCAAAACAAGAAGGCTATAGTTATAGAGAACTGGATCGACAAATATCATCTGGTCTATTTGAAAGAACAATGATAGGAAACTCAAAACTCTCAACAGTGTTGAGAGAAAGCAAGCAAGACCTAAAAAACACTTTTAGAGATAGTTATGTGTTTGAGTTTTTGAATTTGCCTAACCAATATAGTGAAAACGACTTACAAAGTGAGCTTATTAAAAAAAATGAAAACATTTATTCTTGAACTTGGAAAAGACTTTTTGTTTATCGATCAAGAATATAAGTTGCAAGTGGGTAATAACGACTTCTATATAGAACTTCTTTTTTACCACCGTGGACTCCAGTGTTTGGTAGCCTTTGAACTTAAAAATGATAAATTTAAGCCCGAACATTTAGGGCAACTAAACTTTTATTTAGAAGCCTTAGATAGAGATATAAAAAAACCTAACGAAAATCCAAGTATTGGAATTTTACTTTGTAAAGATAAAGATTATGAAGTTGTTGAATATGCCCTGAGTAGGAGTCTTTCTCCGACAATGGTTTCAGACTATAGAACCCAACTTCCTGACAAAAAAATATTACAACAAAAACTGCACGAAATTTTTGATAATAATACTGATGATAGGTAGAATATACAATAACATAAAAAATTAAGACAAAAGAAAACATAGCGAACTTCGCGAAAACTTAGCGTTCCTTGTGGTTTAAAACAAACATTATGAAAAAACTAATCTTTATTGTTGTTCTATTAATTTGGTCATTGCCAAGCTTAGCTCAAAACCCGATTTCTGAAAATTTAGAAATCAATCAATTGATTGATGGAACTTTACTTCAACCAGAAGGGAAAAATTCTAAAACCTTAGCCATTATCATTGCAGGTTCGGGACTGACAAATCGCGACGGCAATCAAATTGCTATGAAAAACAACAGTTTAAAACAGCTGGCTTATTTTCTTGAAGAAGAAAGTATTGCAAGTTTTAGATACGATAAACGGATTTTTAAACTTGCTAAAAATCAAATGATAGATGAATCACAAATACGTTTTGATGATTTTGTGCAAGATGCCACTGATGTGGTTAATTATTTTAAACTTTATGACGGTGTAAAATATGGCTTTGATAAATTTTTATTAATCGGACATAGTCAAGGTGTTTTGGTAGCACAACTGACAAGCCTTAAAACAGCAGTTGAAGGCTTAATTTTACTTTGTGATCCTGCAAAACCCATAGATGAAGTTATGATAAGCCAAATCAGTAAGCAAGCCCCATTTTTATACAAAGATTTAAAAGAGTCATTTGATTCTATTAGAAAAGTAGGCTATGTCAAAGAATATAATCCGCTTCTAAAAACAGTTTTAAGAGAAGAAACCCAAGCTTTTTTTCAATCTTGGATGAAGTATAACCCAACAGAAATTGCACAAAAAATAACGGAACCAACCTTAGTCATTGGTGGCACAACCGATATTCAAGTGCACAGTGAAGATGCTAAAATATTAGCTGAAAACTTTCCCAATGCCACGTATGCCATTATAGAAAATATGAATCACGTGCTGAAAAAAGTTGAAAGTATAGGTCTTGAAAACCAAAAATCTTATAATAATCCTAATTTGCCATTGCATAACGAATTAAAATCTGAAATTGAACAATTCATTCAAAACTTCAAATGATGTATCAACTTATTGCAATTGACATAGACGGCACGCTTTTAGATAAAAATAAAGGGGTTTCAAATCAAACCATAAAAACTATTAATGCACTAAAGCAAAAGGCTAAAATTGTTTTGATTTCAGCACAGATGCCAAAAGCGATGCGACATTTGCAAGATGATTTAGGTATTTCAAATTTTCCGATTGTAGCTTATAACGGTGGCTTGGTTTTGCATCAAGACAAAATTTTATCACATACAGGTATTGATTTTAATACTTTTAGAGAAGTTTTAAACGCCAATCAAGATTTGAACTTGCATATTAGTTTATATCACAATGACGAGTGGTTTGCACCGCAAGAAGATGAGTGGTGCAGAAGAGAAGTCGCCAATACAAAAGTCCATCCAGAATTCAAATCCAACAATGCTGTTTTTGAAGATTGGAAAATTCACAATAAAGAACCTCACAAAATTATGTGTATGGGCGATGAACGCAAAGTTGAAGAATTTTACCAACGTCTATCTCACCATCTTCAGGATAAATTGCATTTATACCGCTCAAAACCAACCTATATTGAAATGGCACCTATGCAAATTTCTAAATTGTCAGGACTTCAAGTTTTGTTACAAAAAATATACAAAGACATCAAACTTGAACAAGTTGTTGCGTATGGCGATAATTACAACGATATTGAAATGATAGATAAAGTTGGCCTTGGCGTTGCTGTTGACAATGCAAGGTTAGAAGTAAAAGCCGTTGCAGATGATATCACACAAAGCAATATTGATCACGGCGTTGCTAATCACCTCCAAAAAATATTTGACATAAAGCTTTAGGTTCTTTTAGTAATCTCTATTTTTATACCAAAATTTTATATGGAGAATCTGAGACCTGAACCTTTTTTTACTAATGATGCCGTTGTTTTAGGACTTCTGTTATTGGTTTTGGGCTTAATTTTTTACACCTCTGATTTAAAACATAAATCTTGGTCTCGATTTTATAAATATGTGCCTGCTTTGTTGCTGTGTTACTTGATTCCAGCCATATTGAATTCACTGGGTTTAATTTCTTCAGAATGGGATGTTGTGGACAAGGCAGGTGAAGTGACCAAAGAAAAATCTCAACTCTATTTTGTTGCTTCAAGATACTTATTGCCAGCATCTTTAGTGTTGCTAACCTTAAGTATAAATTTAAAAGCCATAATCAATCTCGGTTGGAAGGCTTTATTGATGTTTTTTGTAGGAACGCTGGGCATTGTCATTGGCGGTCCTATTGCTATCCTTTTGATGTCTTATATTTCGCCTGAAACGCTTGGCGGAAGTGGATCTGATGCTGTTTGGCGGGGTTTATCTACTTTAGCTGGCAGTTGGATTGGCGGCGGTGCTAATCAAGCGACGATGCTCGAAATTTTTGCATATAACCCCAGGAAATATGGAGCTATGGTTTTGGTGGATATTGTTGTGGCCAACCTTTGGATGGCATTAATTTTATTGGGAATTGGTCAGCACAAGAGCATTGATAGATGGTTAAGAGCCGACAATTCTGCCATAGATGATTTAAAAGAAAAAGTCTCAGCTTATGAAAAAAGCATTTCTCGTAAATCGACTTTATCTGATTTGATGGTAATTCTGGCTATAGGTTTTACTGGTGTGGCACTTGGACATTGGTTTTCAAAAGAAATATCTACTTTTTTAATTTCTAATTTTGAAATCTTTAGTAACAAATCTTCAGCCTTGAGTTCGTTTGCAGGCGAGTTTTTTTGGATGATTACCATAGCCACAGCTTTTGGTATTGCTTTATCATTTACTAAACTTAAACGCTTTGAAGGCGTTGGCGCAAGCAAAATAGGCTCAGGGTTTATTTACATCTTAGTGGCTACGATAGGAATGAAAATGGATTTAACTACTGTCACAGAAAATCCTGGATTAATAGGAATAGGTTTGATTTGGATGAGTATTCACGCCATACTTTTAATATTAGTAGCAAAGTTGATCAAAGCTCCTTATTTTTTCTTAGCGGTTGGGAGTCAAGCCAATGTTGGTGGCGCGGCTTCGGCACGAGTAGTGGCATCGGCATTTCATCCGTCTTTGACCAGTGTTGGTGTGCTTTTAGCCGTGTTTGGCTACGCCGTGGGAACTTATGCGGCGATTGCTTGTACTATTTTAATGGAAATGGCTTCAAAATTTTAAATATGAAAATGAAATTTTTATTCTTACTTATTGTTATCGCAGTTTTGAGTTGTGAAACAAAAAAACCTGATTTAACCATAACAGGGCAGATTGATGGTTTAAAAAAAGGAAAAATTTATCTGCAAAAAGTAAAAGATTCTACTATTGTAAATTTAGACTCTTTAGAGCTTTACAATACCAATCAGTTCAACTTTGATGTTGAACTCAACCAACCTGAAGTGATGTATTTGCAATTAGAAAAAGACACGATAGATCAAACTGATAATTTTATAGCTTTCTTTGCTGACAAAGGAAAATTAGAAGTCAAGGCAAAATTAGATGAATTTAGCTATGCAAACTTAAATGCCGATTACAAAAACCAACAAAAATTTCAAGAATACAGTCAAAATATCAAACGATTTGCTGACCAAAAGTTAGATTTGATTAAAGCCGAGTTAGAAGCCAGAAAAGCCAATAATCAAGACCGTTTAGATAGTATTAATAAGGTTTATAATTCTATGACCCAAAGACGCTATCTCTATGCCATCAATTTTGCTATGAATCATCCTGATTTAGAAGTTTCGCCTTATGTTATTCTAAATCAAGCAGAGTTTATCACTCCTAAATATTTAGATTCTGTTTATCAATCTTTTGACAAATCCATTCAAAAATCTTATTACGGGCAACAACTTAACAATTTGGTAACGCAACGTCAATCAAAATAAAACATCTTGTTTATATATTTAAAATTTGATTAACCTTATTGTTATGAAAACGTACTTCAAACTCTTCTGTTTAATAAGTATATTGGTTTGTTGGTCTTGTGAAGATATTGCTAATAACCGACGGTTGATTTTTACAGGAAATTTAATAGACGAAAATAATCAACCCATTCAAAATGCACGTTTGATTTCAACACTAAGTGCTAATGTTGGTTTTGAAGAAGCCGAAAACAGAATAGGTTTAGGACAAACCAATACAAGTGGTTTTTTTGAATTCGCATCTCTAGTACCTTTGTCTTCAAGCGCAGGCTTACAAATTATTCCTGAAGAATCCGGTGTTATAGCTGAAGAATCTGATAAATTTGCAAATGTAGTTTTATCTTTTACAAATGACGTTTTTGATAATGTCAACCAAGTCGAACTTAATGATTTTAAAATTCCAAGGAAAGCTATATTAGAGCTCAACATTCAAAAAACTTCTACAGAACCAGTTTTTTTAGAATGGACTATCGAACGGAAAACAGCGCAATGTTTTATTACAATTTCTGAATTAAATGAATTAGAAAACATTGAATTTTGCAATACTTTTTTTAGTATTTCAGGCTAAAATAATTCAGAAAACCCTAACGAACAACGAACAATTCAAAGCCTTCGTAATTCTACAGTTTTCTTTACTTTCAGCATTAACAACGCCCCCAATCAAGTTATAGAAATTACATTAAACAACCCTAGCAATGTCTTTGAGTTTACTTACTAAAACTTTTATTTTTTTATTTTTTATCTACTGTTTTACGCTTCAAGCTCAAACTTCAGATACTTTAGAGAATAAAACTAAACAAACTAAAACTCATCTCAATGTCGAGTTTTCTGGTATTTTACCAATAGCTGTTGGTGAGAACTTCATGACAGATGGTATGGACTTTAACTATGGATTAAGTTTTAGTTTTAAAGGTTATTTTAATGATCATCTATTTTTTGGCTTAAAATTTCAGCACTTAAGAGCTGATGTTGCCGATGAAACTCTGGTTGGTGTTTTTGAACACGATAATGTCAACTCTTATTTAGCTGTTGGTGGATACCGATTTATTTTGGATGAACAATTTAATATAGAATCTTCATTAGGAATTGGAGCTACGGTTTACAATAATAAAAAAACAACAACAACTTTTAATGAAAAAATAGACTTTGAAGATGATGCAACAACTATGATTATTTCTGTTGCAACAAGTTATCGAATAACAAATCAATTAAAAGTATTTATAAAACCAGAATACCGTATAGATTTTATGCGAATTGATACTGCACCTATCCGTCAAGATTTTTTCGACGAAGCCCATTTTTTAAACATTTTGTTTGGAATAAGATTTGGCTATTAGGTCTTTTAATACTGAATGTTATTTTAAATATCGTTTAGTATATGAAAAGTAGGCGGTTTCGAAGCACTAAACTTTTGTTTAAGCACAAGGATTGATACGAACTAAAAGCCTTGATTACAGAACTATTGAGCCTATTTTTTATATACATTGTTACCTGCTGGCTTTATTTTTTCGTTCGTCTGTCAGCGTTGGCAAAGACATACTCTTTTGCAATTTTTGGCTTGTGTGTCGGCTGGTGCGAAACGAAGTTCACGAACTCTATTAACAAAATAAAGATACGTGAGTAATTGCAAATGTGTATGACTTTTAGCGTTGGCTTATTCAATCAATTGTCCGACTTTATTTACCACTTTATATTCTAATTCATCAAATTCGTTAAAGTGTGCTTTTCCGCATTTGATTTTCAATTGTTCATCACCGCTTAGTTTTGCTAAATCTACCTCTGGTGTTCCTGTATCTTTAGTTTCAGCTACAAAGTAGATTTTCTTGTCGTCTTCAAATACCAAAGCCCAATCTGGATTGTAATTGCCAATAGGTGTAGGGATTTTAAACCAATTCGGAAGTTTAAAATAGAACTTAATTTGGTCGCTTGATTCACAGTCCTTTGCAAACTTGCTTTCAACTCCCGAATCTAAAGGAACAAACTCTTCATAAATGGTTTTAGAACTGTCTGTCACTTTAAATGAAAAGTCATTTAGATACACTTCTAATTCCTGAGCTTCAAAAAGTGCCATTTCATATCTGCTCCGCCAATTTTTTGGTACTTGATTCCGTCAATCATTAAGTCGTATAAAGTCCGTTTTATGGCTTGGGTTGTTAAGTCCAAAAACAATTGTGGATTGATTAAAATATCTCCAATTCTGTCGGACTTACTTAATATCTCTTGAATGGTTGAACGAGTTAATTCTGTTTTACTTTGGATATAGCCCAAAACGTCGGGGATTTTCCAAGAATAACTGTCGTAAGATTCTACTTTGTCTCCTGCATACATTGTGTCAACACCTTCGTCTGTCATATTGATATTGACTTTGGTAGAACGAATAGAAGGGGCTTTAATCTTTGGTAAATCTTTAACCGCTTTTGAAGCAAAAGTGATTAACTCATCTGTTTTATAGTCAACTCGGTAAGTCGTTTTCTTTTTGAGGTTTTCCCAAATCTCCAAGAATTTTGGGTCAGCTTCAAATCCTTTTCTATATTTAATTGCGGTACGTTCTCTCTTGTTCTTAATTCTGCCTTTAAATTCAACTCCACAATCATCTTCAATTTCTTTTTGCAAGGTTTTGGCGAAATCATCATAGGATTCGTTGGCAATTACTGTCAATCGGTTTATGTTTTGGTCATAGGTTCTTTCCAATTTGCCATCCTCTGTTTTCTTAACTGCTAATCGTAAACCTCTTCCAATTTCTTGACGTTTTTTAATGTCCGATTTCGTTTCGTTCAACGTACAAATCTGAAATACATTCGGATTGTCCCAACCTTCCCGAAGTGCTGAATGTGAGAATATAAAGCGAAGCGAATTATCAATATCTAACAACTTTTCTTTGTCTTTCATTATTAAGCTGTAAGTGTCGTCATCTGCTTTTGTAACGCCTGAAGTATCTTTGAATTTTCCTTTTTTGTCTTGTGAGAAATAGCCATTGTGAACTGCATTGACAGGAAACCTGTCCAATTCCTTAAAAGCAGGTTTTGAAATGTATTCCTGGTAGATTTCTTCAAACCATTCTGCAAATTTCCCTTTGTTTGGATTTCCTGCTGAATCATAATGACGGTAATTGGCAACTTTGTCAATGAAGAACAGCGAAAGCACTTTAATTCCTAATTTGTTGAGGCGTTTTTCCTTTTTCAAATGTTCTTCAACTGTTTTACGAATTTGAAATTTCATTACTTCATCATTCAATCCGCCTTGACTGTCACCTTTGTATAAGATATTGCCATTTGAAATTGAAATACAATTGTTCGTTGCGTCTATTTCTTCAATGATATAGCCATCTGCATAAATTTCTCGTTCGTTGGAAAGTTTGTATAAATCATCTCCAACTTTAACGGAAAGGGATTTCTTTTTTACGCCTCCTTTGTCATTTACGTTGATTGAAACTTTTGCGGTAACTTTTGTCTTTGTTGCCTTAATAGAATCTACTTGAACAAAAGCATCATTAAACGCATTTTCTTCAACAATAGAATCTACTTCAATCTGTTTTACCAAGCCTAAATCGTAGGCTTTTACTGGATTCAAACTATACGTAAGATTGTATTGATTTCTGTGTGTTGCAGAATAACGAAGTGTACAAAGTCCTTTTAAATTTTCAATAGCCGAAATACGTTTTTCGGTTTCCATATTTTGTGGCTCGTCCACAATAAGAATTGGATTTACCGACTGAATAAACTCAATGGGTTTTCTTCCATTGGCTCTGTAATGCGGTTGATTGATTATGTTTTGGTCTTTGGCAAATGAATCTATATTTATTACCAAAACTTCAATGTTGTTGTTCGTTGCAAAACCTCTTAAAGTTGAAACTTTTGAACTGTCATACACTTGAAAATTCAACGGATTATTGTCGTACAAGTTTTGAAAATGCTCGTGTGTAATTTCCAAGTTTTTTAAAACGCCTTCACGAATAGCAACAGACGGAACAACTATGACAAACTTTTTAAAGCCGTAGGCTTTGTTTAGCTCGTAAATACTACGCAAATAGACATAGGTTTTTCCTGTTCCTGTTTCCATTTCTACGGAAAAGTGCATACCATCTAAATCCTTGCTTTGTTCAATCTCGTTTTGCTTTTGAACGGATTGCAAGTTTTTTAAGATTTGCTCTTCTGATAGAATTAAGTTGTTGCCAACGCCATTGATTAAATCTAAAGTGCCTTCTTCCTTTAGGTCAAATTCCATAATAGAATCTTCCAAAGGTTGTCCTTCAAATAAGTCTGTTATAGACTTTATAGCGTCTTGCTGATATTGTAGGTTAGAATCAAACGTTAACTTCATCTGTCTGAATTAGGATTTGTTGGATTTTTGGATTCTAGGATTGTTCTCGACATATTCCTTATTCTCAGGGTGATTTACATTATAAACTCGCTTAAACTCCATACTTTTTGAACCAAAATTTATAAGTAACCCAATTGGCAAATTATAGGCTTGGCAATAATTCATTGCCTGAGCCAAGTGAACATCTTCTAATTTGATTAAAGCTTTTAGCTCAACCATAATTAGGTCTTCAACAAAAAAATCTACACGTCTAGTACCTATATCGATCCCTTCATAAAATATGCTCATTTCCATTTCACGTTGATAACCTAGTCCTTGTTTTTCCATTTCAATTGCTAACGCTCTTTGATAAATCACTTCTTGGAATCCATTACCTAAAGCTGAGTGTACTTTCATTGCACAGCCTATGATTTTATGTGTTAATTCTTCATATCTCATAATCTAATCATCCTTTAATCTTAAAAATCATAATTCTGACGGTTTATTTGAATCTAAATATACATCATCCGTCGTCTTCTTAATGGACTTCAAAAAATCCTGTTTGTCTAATATTTCTTTTTGGTACTGTGCTATTTTGTAGAGCTTGTTAAAGCGTTCTTTTTTACTCACTCCTTCACGTATCATATCTGCATTGGCAGATTCTAAATTCGATAGAATAGCCAACTCGTTTATACTGGCAATATCTCGTAAATTTTTTCCTTCTAAGGTCAATTGCGGATTGGCTTCTCGCCATTGTTTAGCTGTACACTTGAATAATGCTACATTCAAAATATCGGCTTCTTCTGCATAGGCGAGCCATTCTGTTTCTTTAGTATAATTAGACTGTGGTAAAATGTAGTCTTTCACAGCATCTGTTTGAATGCTGTAATTAACCTTGCTCAATACACGCTTTACATTCCATTCTAAATTGTATTGGTTGTTTTCAATTTCTTTAAGGCGTTGGTACTCTTTAATTAAATACAGTTTGAAAACTGGGCTTATGGCAGAAGCAAATTCAAAGGCTATGTCTTTGTGGGCATAAGTTCCTCCATACTTTCCTTTTTTTACTAATAATCCAATAGCATTGGTGGTCTCTATCCAATTCCCTGGGCTTAAAACAAAGCTGGGTAATCCTGCCTGTGTTTTAAAGTGGTCGAATTCGACCACTTTAAAATTAGGGTTGTTCATTTGCTCCCACACGCCTAAAAACTCAAGGGTAGAGCGGTTGCGTATCCAATTTTTGATAATATCGGCGACTCGTCCGTCACCTTCCTTACCTTTTGCCATATCTGTAAGCGAGATATAGTCTTCACTTTCTATTTGTGAAATAGTGATTGGCAGATTTTGTACCTGTATGGTTGTATTCTTTTTACTCATTTAAGTTGCATTTTATAAGCATCGATTTCGAAGCGTTTAAACATGTCGAATTCGACACCTTTTTAATTAAGGCGATTTCGCCCCATTTAAAACCATTTTTCAAATCACAATTCCTCAATCTTAAAATCATAAATCAAATGGTTTTAAATTCTATACCTGCATCTTTCATCTGCAAAGACGCATTGGTTTTCAATTGGTCGTTGCCTTTAAAAAGCTTGTCTAAAGCAATTACTTTTTGTGGCTTGTTGGCAATTACTGCATCAATAATTTCTTGATTGGCTTTTTCCAAAATCAAGATAAGTTCGGTTTCATTGATGGCATAAAAACCTTCGGGCGTTGAGCTTGTCGAAACGTGCGAAATGGTGCTGTTTAAGTCTTTACCACTTTTTAGCAAAAGTTCATATACCATATTTTCGGTAGTGGCATTTTTGGCAACAGGGTCAACAAACAGTTTCATTTGCTCCTCCAAAGCTTGTTTGTCTTTGCCTGTAATTTGTTGCCATTGCTTGAAGTTGCTGTTGACCAAACTGAGAGATTTGAATCCAAGTCGATTTTTATATGGATTAGTATATTTATTAATCGCATATTTCAATCTTGTTCTGCCAACATCTGTAACAGTTTTAATGTGTGATAGTTTTTCGCTAGAGTAATTCTCGGCTATTTCTTTCTCTCCAATTAATTCATCCATTTGGATACAGATAAACTTTCTGTTTCCATTATCTTCATTATTCAGGTCGTAAACTGCATGACCAAGTGTACAAGAACCTGCGAAAAAATCAAGGACTAAGTCATTATCATTTTTTGAAGTTGCCATGTTAATGATTCTCTTTAGCATTGCTAAAGGTTTTTTACCATTAGGATAAGGTACACTGCCTTCCTTTGTGAGATTTTTGGTTTCACTTGCATAGTCCCAATAAGTTCCTTTAATTTCTTTTTTATAGAGAACACCGTCTATTTCATCACTTACATCTCGGAGCCAAGCAAATAACCTAAAGCTATCACCCTTATAAAACTGCTCATACAGTACACCTTTATTTCTTCCACTTTTGGGAACATATTCGATTGAGAATAAGTCTCCCTCAATTTTGAGTTCTTTTACTTTTTTCATTACTCTAGGTCGAATAGAACTTTGAGGCATAGCCGTTTGGAAAATCTTTGCCCCATATTTAGAGTAAGCCTCCTGTTCCGAAAGGTTTTCTTCTTTACAGATTGCAGAAATAGATTTTATAGAATAATTCTCACGTTTAAAAATGGCAATATCATTTCCTTCACCATCTTTAGTTTTTCCTATGGGGATTTTATCACCCTCATCTAATAATACACTTGTGTATTTCCAACTCTTACCAATTTCTCTATATTCCTCAACTAACTCATGAACTGGTATTAAATCATACGCTTCATTAAATGGTTTTAGCTCATTGTAATTTTTACAGTAAATAAGTAAATACTCAACATTTTTTTTAAGCTTAATATCTTCACCGCCACCTGAAGCACCTGCTACATTTTTCATATTAACTGACACAGTATTAATAAAATTTTCTTCGCCAAAAATTTCATTCATTAAAAGTATCAGGTTATGCACCTCATTATCGTCAATAGACACGAAAATGACACCATCTTGTTTGAGTAGGTTTTTAGCAAGATAGAGGCGTGGCATCATCATATTGAGCCAATTGCTGTGGTATTGTCCGTTTTCTTTACTGTTCTTTTTGAACATACCGTCTTTGGTCATATAGCCTTCTTCGTCTTTGTCGCCAACACGTTTTTCGTAGTCTGCTTTAGTTTCAGAGAATTTGTCAGGATAAATAAACGAGTCGTTTCCTGTGTTGTAAGGTGGGTCTATGTAAATCATTTTAACCTTACCGAAATAGCTTTTTTGAAGAACTTTTAATACTTCCAAATTTTCTCCCTCAATAAAAATATGTTCGGTATCGTCAAAATTTACGCTTTCGTCTTTCGCTGGCACAAGTGTTTTGGTGGTTGGTGCTTGCAACACTTTAAAGGCTTCACTTTTTCCTGCCCAATTCAGCACGTAGCGTTCGTTTGAGAAGTTGATATCTTCTCCAAGCGTAGCTTTTAGCTTTTCCCAATCCACTTTGCCTTCGGCAAATACTTCAGGCAACACTTGTTTTAAAGCGTTTAGTTTTTCCTGTTCTGGTGTTAGACTTGTTCCGTCCATATATTTATAATTCTTTTTTGTCAGTTAGTAATTCTTTGGCCTCTACATTCAAGATTTCCGCAATCTTGTATAAGTCCTCCAAACTTGGTTGTCGTCTGTTTTGGGCGTAAGAGTTTACCATATTGTAACTCTTTCCCATTTGTTCAGCCAACCATTTTTGTTTAATTCCCTTTTTTTCTAAAACCTCTTTTATTCGGTTCATTTTTGAACTTGTTTTATAGTCCGCTAAAATAGGAAAAATTATTTATTATCTCACTAAATGAGTATTTAAATAACCATTCTGTTTGGGTGCGGTGGGTAAGGGCAAGCTCTTTTGGTTTTTTCAGCGTTGGCTTTGCGTGACGGCAAAAACCAAATGTGCTTGACCGTGCGGTGGCTTTTCAGCTTGCAGGTAACTCCAGTATATACAGGATCCTTAAAATACCTGCCAGCATTTCGGTTCTACTCAATGACCACAGCAGGCTGGTACGTCGGCATTATACCTGTAGCACATTATTAAGTCAAATAGGTTTAACTTTATTAAAGTAATACTAAATCTTTATTTTTCATAGGCAAGTTAAAAGAGTTTTATTTTATTTACAGTTATTAATCTTTATATGAAAAATACCGACGATAAATACGTGATTTTGGTTGATGAGAACGATAATCCCATCGGCAAAATGGAAAAAATAGAAGCCCATGAAAAAGGACTTTTACATCGTGCGTTTTCAGTGTTTGTTTTTAATGATAAAGACGAATTGCTGTTGCAACAACGAGCGTTGACCAAATATCACACACCAGGATTGTGGAGTAATACCTGCTGTAGTCATCAAAATGAAGGAGAAAGCAATATAGAAGCAGGAAAACGCCGCTTAGAAGAAGAAATGGGGTTTTCTGTGCCTTTAGAAGAAGTGATGTCTTTTACCTACAAAGCTCCTTTTGCAAATGGCTTGACCGAGCACGAATTTGACCATATTCTAATTGGATATTACAACCAAGACCCTAAACCTAATCCTGATGAAGTTGCAAATTTTAAATGGCGAACTTTAAACCAAATCAAATCAGATATCGCCAATCATCCTGAGCAATACACAGCTTGGTTCAAAATTATATTTGATAAATATCTCACCGCCATTGCACAAAACAAAATGATATGAAAGTTACGGTTCACAGAAAAGCACATTTTAACAGCGCCCATCGTTTGTATCGAAAAGATTGGACAGATGAGAAAAATGATGCCGTTTTTGGGAAATGCAGTAACCCACATTTTCACGGTCACAACTATGAATTAGTGGTTTCTGTGACAGGTGAAGTTAACCCTGAGACGGGTTATGTTATTGACATAAAAGAGCTTAAAGATTTAATCAAATCTGAAGTTGAAGACGAATTTGACCACAAAAATCTCAACGAGCAAGTTGAGGTTTTTAAAACATTAAATCCTACGGCAGAAAATATCGTGGTAGTGATATGGCAAAAGTTGAGAAAACGTTTAGATAAGCATCTCGAACTGAGCGTGACTTTATACGAAACGTCAAGAAATTTTGTAACCTATAAAGGCTAATACAATGAAAGTAAACGATAAATTGAAAGCATTTACTGCCAAAGATCAAAACGGAGATGAATTTGATATTTCTCAATATCTCGGTAAAAAACCTTTAGTCATTTATTTTTATCCCAAAAATTTTACGCCAGGTTGCACCAAAGAAGCTTGTAGTTTTAGAGACAGCTATCAAGATTTTAAAGACCTCGGTGCTGAGGTTATCGGCATAAGTGATGACAGCGAAAGTTCACACCAACGCTTTGCTAAAAAACACGATTTGCCTTTTACATTGCTTTCTGACCAAGATGGTAAACTCAGAAAGCAATTTGGTGTAAAAAAAAGCTTGCTGGGCTTGTTACCAGGTCGAGAAACCTTTATTTTTGATGACAAAGGCATTCTAATTCACCGTTTTAATAGTATGGATGCCAAACCACATATCAGAAAAGCCTTAAAAGTTGTCAAAGAAATCAAATCTTAAACCAAAACTTTATCCTTTAAAGTTTAAACCCATTTTAAAAGAAAAAATATGGGGTGGACATCATTTAAATTATAAAGATTCATCCATTGCAAAAAACACTAAAATTGGAGAGTCTTGGGAGATTAGTGGCGTTGAAGACAGCATATCAGTTGTTGATAACGGAGATTTAAAAGGTCAAAAACTGAAGGCTATTTTAGCTGATTATAAAGAACAATTAGTTGGAAATTCGGCTTATAAACGTTTTGGAAACGAATTTCCTTTGTTGATAAAGTTTATCGATGCTAAAGACAATCTCTCCGTGCGACTTCACCCTGATGATAAGATTGCTAAAGCCAAGCATAATTGTCTGGGGAAAACGGAAATGTGGTATATCATAGAAGCTGAAAAAGATGGTTTTATTATAGCCGATTTTAATCGAAAGATGAATCGAGAAGAATATTTTAAAGCCGTTGAAAATATGACGATAAAAGACGTTTTGAACCACATTAAGGTCAAATCTGGTGATGTGTTTTTTATCGCTCCAGGCTTAATTCACGCCATTGGTTCAGGGGTTTTACTCGCCGAAATTCAACAAACTTCAGATATTACTTATAGAATTTACGATTGGGATAGAGTAGATGATCAAGGGCGTTCTCGAGAGCTTCATCAACAACAAGCCTCAGAAGCCATTGATTTTACTTATAGAGAGTCCAAAGTGAAATATGATAAAACAACAAATTCAGCGAATGAAGTTATTCATAATGAACATTTTAAAACGGATTATCTCAAAGTAGAAAATAGATTAAATTTAGATTTGACTAAATATGATAGTTTTACAATCCTTATGAATGTTGGCAAGGATGCTAAATTATATTATAACGAAAATACCTTTACGTTTAACGCGAAGGAAACTTATCTGATTCCAGCAAGCATTTCAAATATTAGTATTGAAGCAAAACAAACAGAAGTTTTGAGGGTTCATATATAATTCTAAAATAATTATTCATTAAAAGCCGAATAATTCACGAGCCTTTGTATTTTTGACACGGTTTACACCAGAACTATGACCCAAACCAGACCAAAAATTACTGGCCTTATCATTACACTCAATGAAGAGAAAAATATTGGTAAAGTCATTGAAAATATAGATTTTGTAGATGAAATTATCGTTTTAGATTCTTTTTCTACCGACAAAACTGTTGAAATTGCGACGTCTTACAATCAGGTAAAAGTCTATCAAAATAAATTTGAAAACTTTACCGACCAACGCAATTTGGCTTTAGATTATGCTACTCATAATTGGATCTTATTTTTAGATGCAGATGAACGCCTAACACCAGAATTAAGAGAAGAAATACTTGAAACGGTAAAGCAAGATGATACAGCAGAAGCTTATTATTTTTATAGAAAATTTATGTTCAAAGACAAGCCTTTACATTTTAGTGGATGGCAGACCGATAAAAACATTCGTTTGTTTAAAAAGGATGCCTTAGCACGATATTCTAAAGAGCGTTTGGTTCACGAAATTCTAAGGGTTAAAGGTCGAACGCGAACAATGAAGCACAAGTTGATTCATTACTCATATATCGATTATCACAGCTATAAACAGAAAATGATCAGCTATGCCAATCTCAAAGCAAAAGAGCTTTATATGAAAGATGTAAAACCGAATTTTTTTCATTTTTACATCAAACCAGCTTATAAATTTCTTTATACTTATTTGATACGTCTTGGGATATTAGACGGTAAGCGAGGCTTTATTATTTGTTATCTAAACGCCTTAAGTGTGTATTATCGTTATCCTTACTTAAAAACACTTTATCGCTCTAAGAAGACTTTAATTTAAACTTTTTCTTAAATCTTTTTTTACGATGAAATTTCTTTTGAAATGCTGATGTGGCTTCCCATAACATTTTAAATAATTTCTCTGAATTTTCACCGCTTAATTTGGCATATTCATCCGCTATAATACTCACCATATCGAGTTTTGGAGTTAGGCGTCTTAAATTGAACATTCGTTGCTGAAGTGTCAAACTATCGTGAAATGCCATCCGATTAAGGTCAACGAGATAAAACTCATAATGGCTATCACTTACTTTTTTAATCAAAGTATTGCCAGGAGAATGATCTTTAAATTCAATGCCGTTTTCGTGTAATTTAAAACAAAACTGTGTGAATTGTCTTAAAATAACTTCGTGTTCAGGCTACTCAGAATCAGTGACTAACTCTCTGAACATCAAGTCGCATTTTAAGTGTTCTGATACATAGTAACTGCTCGTTAAACCAATTAAATCTTTATCTTCAACATAAGCTATAGGTTTTGGCGTGCCTATATTTTTTGCGATGAGATGTTGAGCAAAGTTGTAAGAACGCTTAGCCTTTGATTCTCTAAAATATGTATAAATGATTTTTTTAATAAAATTAGGCTTTTGAAAAGCTTTGATATTTATGGTTAAACCATCAATTTCAAAAGTCTTAATACTATTTCTACTGCCGCCATAAATCAATTGACCTTGCTTATCGAAATTTACTATGCAGTTTAATATCTTATCTTGATAGGGGTTAAAATCTGGATGAATTTTTATAATCATTTATAAAATAAGTCTTATTGCAAAATTAAGAATATATTTTTCATAGGCTGTGTAATTTTATGCCATTGTAAGTTTTACAAGTTTTTAATGTTTTTAAATTAAAAGCAAAAGAAAACTTAAAAGTTGAATTTAACGTAAAGGCTATATACAGTATTGTGAAAAAAACTCCACCACTTTTTAACTATTCAATAAATTTAGCAACAATCCTTTAACTGCAATTAAATTGGCAATACAGCATAAATTATAGTCTTATTTTTAGGCATCGGGTTTTATTCGTCCTCTTTCGATGCTTTTGCTTTTTAAATATTCCAAAATTTCTTCTTTTGTCATTGTCGAGAAGATTTTGTCTAATCTGTCTTTTTGCTCTCTTGCAAATTTTACTGCATCAAATTTGTTTTTTGTTTTAGTTTCCATATTTCATCAATTCTCTTGGCGAGCGAATGTCCAATTGTTTATAACCATTTTTTAAGTTTATAGAATTATAGCCTCGTATTCGCTCAACATTTACTATATGCTTAAAATTCCAACTATTTTTTGGTCAATATATTCAGTCGCTAAATTAATGACCTCATCTTTATCTTTAAGAAACTCAGTAAAATTATTACCTAAATTCGCAAATAGATTTTTAATATGTTTTGGTGCAAATTCTAATTCCTCATCCAACATAGTTGATAATAAGACCGTAAATTAGCCGTTATTTATTCGTTTGAATAGGGGTTTAGTCCACTCCTCAAATTCAGTGTCAAAATAACCGCCAAATACGGAAGTATTCAAATATATCCGTTGAACATATTCTAAATTTGTTAGCCTCTGGATGGAGTGAAAATCAAATCTTGGAAAATTATCCCAGATTAAAAAAGAAGACATACAGTCAGTTTTTGCTTTCTTATAAGATATTTTTAAAGATAATATCAGACAGAGAAAATATTGATAAATTAATAACACGATTTATTAAAAAATATCATATATTTGTAATGTGATGAAATCAATTTTCAATCAAATATTGAGTGTTTTAATGGCTGTTGTTGTGATGTGTTCAACCCTATCAATGACGGTAAGCACACACTATTGCGGTAATATTATGGTTGATAAATCCATCATAAAACCCGCAAAAAAATGTGTGTTATATGAAAATGAAACACAACAAAATAATGGCATTACAAAAAGCAATTGTTGCAATGATGAGGTCAAAATCATAAAAGGACAAGATCAATTAAAACTTCAATCTACTGATTTTGAATTGCCACATCCCATTTTTGTTCAAGCTTTGGTTTATACATTTTTTGTAAAACCTATTTTTCAGACCAATACAACGCTTTCACATTACGAATATCCACCGCCTTTATACGAAAGGAACTTTCAAGCTTTATACCAGGTTTATCTGATTTGATATATTAAAATTTAACACAATTCTTTCTTCTGATTTTTTTTTTAGATTGAAAACCAATAATCGTGTATATGTTTTAATATCAAATCTTTATGCTTAATAAAATCATTAAATATTTTTTAGAGAACAAGTTAGTTACTGTTCTAGTGCTTATAGTTTTTGTGACTTGGGGAGTTGTTACAGCACCTTTTGGCTGGGACACAGGTGTATTGCCTTCTGATCCTGTACCTGTAGATATTGCCATACAAATTGTATTTACCGATATTGGCGAAAATCAACAAATTGTATTTACCGAATGGAAAGGGCGTTCGCCACAAGATATCGAAGACCAAATATCTTATCCATTAACAACTTATTTGTTGGGAATTCCTGGTGTAAAATCTATTAGAAGTACATCAGTTTTTGGGTTTTCAAGTATTTTCATCATTTTTTCAGAAGACGTAGAGTTTTACTGGTCGCGATCTCGTATTATAGAAAAACTCAATGCTTTACCTTCTGGTCTTCTGCCTAATGATGTTCAGCCAGCACTTGGTCCCGATGCCACAGCTCTCGGTCAAGTCTATTGGTACACCATTGAAGGTAGAGATAAAAACGGCAACCCGACTGGTGGTTGGGATTTACACGAAATCAGAACTGTTCAAGATTTTTATGTCAAATACGGTTTAAACGCCACCGAAGGCGTTTCTGAAGTCGCTTCTATTGGTGGTTTTGTAAAAGAATATCAAATTGATGTCAATCCCGATGCCTTAAAGGCTTATGATATTCCACTGCACAAGGTAATGCAAGCTGTTCAAAAATCTAACAGAGATGTAGGTGCTAAGACTATCGAGATTAATCAGGCAGAATATTTAGTGCGTGGCTTGGGTTATGTCAAAAAAATAGAAGACATTGAAAAAGCGGTGGTTGCTGTGCAAGATAATGTGCCTGTTAGAATTGAAGATATCGGGGTTGTTACTTTAGGACCAGCTACTCGCAGAGGTCTGTTAGATAAAGACGGAGCAGAAGTTGTAGGTGGAGTAGTAGTGGCAAGATATGGAGCTAATCCACTACAAGTTATCAATAACCTCAAAGACAAAATCAAAGAAATTGCTCCTGGCTTGCCCAAGAAAACCTTAGCAGACGGTAGAGAAAGTCAGTTAACTATCGTCCCATTTTATGACCGTTCTGAATTGATTTACGAAACCTTAGGTACGCTTGAAGAAGCCTTGTCTCTTGAGATACTCATTACTATTCTGGTAGTCATTGTGATGGTTTATAACTTAAGAGCTTCATTTTTAATTTCCAGTCTTTTACCCATAGCAGTGCTTATGGTTTTTATTGCGATGAAGTATTTTGATGTTACAGCCAATATTGTGGCTTTATCTGGTATTGCCATTGCCATTGGAACTATGGTCGATTTAGGCATTATCCTTTCAGAAAATATTATCAAACACTTAGATGAAGCTCCGCCAGGTCAAAAACTGATAGATAGCATTTACAACGGTGCATCTGAAGTAGCAACTGCCATTTTAACAGCCGTATCGACCACCATTGTTAGCTTTATCCCTGTATTTACGATGCAGGTCGCTGAAGGCAAACTCTTTGGTCCTTTAGCTTTTACCAAAACTTTTGCTTTAGTGGCGGCTTTGTTGGTTAGTTTATTAATTATGCCAACGTTAGCACAGTGGTTTTTTGGGTTTAAAATAAAAAATAAAAAGTTTAAGCAATATGGTAATTATATTCTGATCTTGCTTGGAATTGTAGCACTTTTCTATAATCAAGAATGGGCTGGTGTATTGCTCATGTTATTTGGAGCTATCAGCATCCTAAAAATGTATTTTCAAGATAAGAAAGATAAGTTTTCTAAGCCATTATTATTTTGTTATAATTATGCTGAATTAATTGTGGTGCTTTTTGGTGTAGTCTGGCTATTAGCTCAATATTGGTTACCACTTGGTGCGTCTAAATCTCTATTTATAAACTTAGTGTTTGTCGTCTTATTAGTCAGTATAATTCTCGGACTATTTAGACTTTTAGAGTACAAATACAAAAGCCTTCTTATCTGGTGTCTAAATAATAAAGTTAAATTTTTACTGCTTCCAGCATTACTCATACTGCTTGGTGCCAATATATGGTTAGGTTTCAACACCATCTTTGGATTTGTGTCCAAAGGGTTTGACAAAATCGGGGTAAATATCAACGACACAGAAGTTTGGTCGTAACTAATCAGTGTCAAAAATAAGACTATAAATTTTGGATAATACAAACTGAGCATATATTTTCTTTGTGCTTATTTCAATTTTTTAAAAAAAATTTCAAATAAGCCACTCATTAGAGCTTGATTTTAAAAATCAGACCTTTATCAACATTTTTAACTTTTTGGATTGATAACTAATTGGTTAATAATTTGTTTGTTACAAACATACCACCCTACATTTGTAAGAAAAAAAGTTGGAAAAGGATAAGCTTATAGAATCACTCTTGCAGAAGGTAGAAGAACTTTCTAAAAAGCTAATTGCTTTAGAATTAGAAAATAGTCAACTTAAAGCACGACTTAGTAAATATGAAACTCCAAAAAACAGTAATAATAGCTCCATACCACCCTCAAAGGATGAAAATAGACCAAAGAGAAAAGCCTAAGAATAAAGACAGGGCGTAAGCCAGGTGGGCAAACAGGAAGAAAAGGCAATACTTTGAAGATGGTTGAGATACCTGATGTTACAGAAGAACACATACCAGATTATTGTAACTGTTGTGGAAACGACCTTTCATCACTTCCACATCAATATGCAGGAAGTCGACAGGTATTTGACATCCCTGAAATAAAAATAAAAGTCACAGAAACACAAGGTTTATAAAAAAGTTTGTCCTTGCGGTTGTGAAACAAAAAGCGACTATCCATCACAAGCAAATGCACCCGTAAGCTATGGGAATAATATTGAAAGTTTAATAGGATATTTTCATACCAGACAATACTTGCCTTTTAAGAGAATGCAAGAAATGTTCAATACGGTTTTTAATATTCCTATAAGTGAAGGAGGAATACACTATTTATTAAACAAACTTGTCACTAAAGCTGAACCTGCATATAATCTGATAAAACAAGAAATAGCAAACTCAAAATCGCCTATCGGTAGCGATGAAACAGGGAGTAAAAGTATCAGGAGACAAAAACTGGGCGTGGACATGGCAAAATGAAAAAGCAACCTTTATTACCATAACTGATAATAGAGGACAAAAAAGTATAGAACAAACCTTTGAAAATGGTTTTGAAAATGCTGTGTTAGTGCACGATTGTTGGAAGAGTCATTTCAATACCAACGCTCAATCACACCAAATTTGCATGGCACATTTACTTCGGGATTTAAACTATCTAACTGAAAAGTACGATCATAAATGGAGTAGAGCTTGCAAAAACTTATTTTTAAAAGCCATCAACTTTAAGAAAAATATAAAAGATATAGCCTTTAACAAGGATTGTCCAATAAAGAAAAGTATAGAAAAAAGAATGGATATCATCTTAAATCATGATCCGCCAAAAGAACATAAAGAATTAATAACTTTTAAAAAAAGACTTATAAAATACAGGAACTATATCTTTACATTCCTCTATCATCTGGATGTACCTCCAGATAACAACGCCTCTGAAAGAGCAATAAGAAATATAAAAGTAAAACAGAAAATCTCTGGACAATTTAGATCAGAACAGGGCTGTGATAACTTTGCCATACTTAGATCTGTAACAGATTCTTGTTTAAAAAATCAGCAATCAGTTTTATCTACACTAAATATTATTGCTAATTTGCGGACTGATTAGTTACGTTTGGTCAAGTTTAGCTAAAACATTTCCTGGCATAGGAAAAGAGTTTATGCCAGCCCTTGATGAAGGCACTTTTCTGTTGATGCCTACTTCAATGCCACATTCGGGAATTGAATACAACAGAAAGGTTTTAGGGCAATTAGATATGCTGATCACCAACATTCCCGAAGTTGAATTAACGGTTGGAAAATTAGGACGCGTTGAATCGGCATTAGATCCAGCACCAATTTCAATGTATGAAAATATCATCAATTACAGACCTGAGTATATTCTTAACCATTGTTGTCCGATAAAAATCTAAATTACTAAAAAAATCTTTTGTATCGCCTAATTTCACTGTGTAGCTTTAGTATTTTAAAAATAGAACCTCCTTATGGGTCAAAAAGGCTTAATTGACCTATATTTTTTGTTGTAATATCTTCCCATTTTGCTTCTGGATTTTTAAGGAATTTGAACAAATCAATATAGGTCATTAAATGATATCGTATCACGGACATCATATTAGAATATGCCCATTTTCTTTCTGCTTTTCTCTGAATGACAAGCATTATTAGTTGTATGATTAAGCTGACCCATATCTGTATCTCGATGGCATTTTGATTATCTCCAAGAAAATACTTTAGCGGGAAGTTTTGTTTAAGGCGTTTGAACATAGTCTCGATTTGCCACCTGTTCTTGTAGATCTCGGCAATTTTATCTGCCTGAAGTTCATAATTGTTGGTAATGAACTCATAAACTTTTTGGTGTTTATCGTACCAAAAAGCTATTCTTCTAAGGTAAAATGGCTTACCGTCATTGTCTTTGAGTTCTATTTTTTCGTCCTTTAGGACAGCATCATCTACCGTGTCGGGAATATCAAACTCTTCAAGGCTTGTATAACGGGCATTGTCTTTTTGTCTGGTCACAAAGTAAATATTCTCTAAGGTCCATTTTTGGTATTGTTTATAATCCACATAACCTTTATCAAAGACGACATAAGAACCTTTCTTGAGTTCAAGATCCTTTAAAAAGGTATGGTCATGGGTTGCGGCATTTGAGAACTTTATCAGACAGGGCACATCTTCCATAGCATTTATCATAGTGTGCATCTTGATACCACCTTTCTTTTTGCCGTTGAGTGAGTTTCTACCTACACCTTTAAGAATGTCACTAAAGAGTGTTATAGTTGATGAATCAACAATTTTAAGGTCTTTTACAGCTGGTTCATAAGTTCTGCTGTCCGACAAAAATCGGTGGTAACGTTTATAGAGTAAATGGTAAATATCAGCAAATACTGATGAGCTTCTTCTCCTGTTGGCGTCAGATAATGTGCTTCGCTTTGGGAAATCTTTTAGCCCCAAATGGTTGATTTTTCCTTCACAAGCAAGCATAATACTCGATACTTCACGAAGCGAGCTACAACCACTAATGACAGTGAAAATCATAGTAACTAAATGCTCATAAGTAGTGAACTTTTTAGTGTATCTGTCGCTGTTATGCTTTTCGGCTGTCCGATAAACATCGTTGGGTAAAATAAAATTTAAAACCTGTTTGATAATGGGTTGACCGCTGAAATTTTTACTTTTGTTCATATCTCTTTTTTTTTGCGAAAGATGAAGATATAAAAAAGTGGGAAATCCTGTATTGGAAATCCCACTTTAAAATATTTTATCGGACACTAATGATTCTTAACAAAAAAGGTCATAAGCAACGCTTTAAAGTAGATGATAAAGGTCGATTTATTACCAAAAACAAAGATACATTGACCAATAGCGAAGGTTTAAAACAAGGCATTGAAGCCGATCAGCTTATCGCCGATGACGACGGAAAATACTACCGCAACTGGCGTGAGCACATTCAATCGCCAGATGATATTTGGAACGAACTCATCAAAAAAATCAGTTATATACCTGGAATCACATCTGCACCAAAATTACAGCCTATAGAAACGCGCTTGGTGATGCTTCAAACGGGAATGCGAGCACCTATGGGAATCAAAGTGTATGGACCAGATTTAAAAACCATTGAAAACTTTGGGTTACAATTAGAAAATATCCTTAAAGATGTTCCTTCGGTTAAAAAAGAAGCTGTTTTTGCTGATCGAATCATTGGTAAACCTTATCTACATCTCAATATTAACCGAGAAGAAATTTCACGCTATGGTCTCAACATTGAAGATGTTCAACAAACCATAGAAACGGCTATTGGTGGTATGAAAATAACTTCCACCGTTGAAGGTAGAGAGCGTTTTCCTGTTAGAGTTCGTTACCACAGAGAATTAAGAAACGACCAAGAAAGCATTGGTAAAATTTTGATATCAACGCTGTAATTCCCTGATATAGGTTGACCGTTTTTAAAACAAATCAAAGATGCTAAAAAACGGAAAAAGAATCAACACAAGACGGAAATATTCCGAAGATTTTAAATTAAGAATTGTAAATGAATACGAGTCAGGTAAACACTCAGTTTGTGAATTAGAAAAGATTTACGATATTCCTAATGCAAGTATTTATAACTGGATTTACAAATATTCCAAATACAACAAAAAGTCAATTAAAGTTGTTGAATTAAAAGATAGTCAAATGCAAAAACTTAAGGAATTACAAAACAGAATCGCTGAATTAGAACAGGCTTTAGGGCAAAAACAAATGAACATTGACTATCTGGAAAAAATGATAGAGCTAGCTAAAGAGCAATATGATATCGACATCAAAAAAAACTCAAACACCCCACAATCTGGTGGTTCCAAGACCACAAAAAAGAACTAAAATACAATTTAAACGCTTTTTATGGTTTTTTGAACATCAGTAAACAAGCCGTTCATCAAGCCAGAAAGAGGCAACAACAATTTGATATGGAACTTATGGATTTAGTAAATCAAGCAGATATCATAAGAGAAGATCACCCAGGTTGTGGGGTAGAGAAAATGTATAGAGCTCTTAAGCCAAAGTTTATGGGCAGAGATAAATTCTGTGAAATTTTTATGGACTTAGGCTATCGAGTAAGAACAATAAAGAATTACAGAAGAACTACTATACCAACTCATTTAAATTACCCAAATCTAATTGAAGGTATGGGAGTTACAAAACCACATCAAGTTTTGCAGAGCGATATCACCTATTTTTATCTAAATGACGATTTCTATTACATAGTCTTTATCTTGGATGTTTACACAAGAAAGATAATTGGCTACAATGTAAGCTCAAATATGCGTCATGAAAGTAACATAAAGGCTTTAAAAATGGCATTAAAACAAATTAACCCTAAAGAGAGAAACAACATGATACATCATTCAGATCGCGGTTCTCAATATGGCAGTAAAGCTTATGTAAAGATTTTGAATGATTCGGGAATCAAAATCAGCATGGGTCTTAAAGCACAGGATAATGCATATGCAGAAAGAATAAATGGAACTATTAAAAACGAATACTTAAAACTATGGAATATAAATGATTACAAAGACTTAAAAATCAAAACAAGAAAAGCGGTAAAGCATTACAACACCAAAAGAGGTCATAGTAATTTACCTAATGACTTTTCGCCTAACCAGTTTGAAAAACTTTTATTAAATTTGAGCACCCAAGAAAGACCGACGGTGATTATTTATGCCGATGGTAATTATAAAGTCAAGGTGGCATCGAGCCACCATGACTTTATTACCCAAGAAAGACCTCTGGCTCATAATTGTCCGATAATAATTAAAAATGAATAATAACCAAAACGGTCAACGCTATTTAGGGAAGGTCAGCCAACTGGATCCCAAATCCCTTTATCTCAAATCATTGATTTTGAGTATGTCCGTGAAGCACAAGCTATCAAGAGTGAAGAAACTTTTTTAGTGGGTTATGTGCTTTTTGATAAACGTGATGGTTTTTCAGAGGTTACGGTAATAAATGATGCTCAAAAAACCATAAACGACAAAATTGACAGTGGTGAGTTGAATGTTCCCTCTGGTGTAAGTTATAAGTTTTCAGGAAATTACGAAAATCAAGTTAGAGCCGAGAAACGCCTGTCTATTATCGTCCCTATAGTGCTTGTTATTGTTTTTCTTATACTTTACTTCCAATTTAAGTCTGTAAGCACATCTCTTATGGTGTTTACAGGAATTGCAATAGCTTTTAGTGGTGGTTTTATTGTTTTATGGCTCTATGGTCAACATTGGTTTGCTGATTTTTCGCTTTTTGGAACAAATTTTAGAGACTTGTTTCAAATACATACCATCAATTTAAGTGTGGCCGTTTGGGTTGGTTTTATTGCATTGTTCGGCATAGCAACTGACAATGGGGTTTTGATAGCAACTTACTTAGACCAAAGCTTTAAAAGAAATAAAACCAAAAGTCTTGAGGCCATTAGGTTTGCCACTGTAGAAGCTGGTCAACGTAGAATTAAGCCAGCTGTAATGACATCAGCCACTACCATCATTGCTTTATTGCCTATTCTTACATCAGCTGGACGTGGCTCAGATATCATGATACCAATGGCTATTCCATCAATTGGCGGGATGGTTTTTGCGACCATTACCTTCTTTATCGTTCCCGTTATTTATTGTTGGAGAGAAGAGCGTAAACTTTCAAAAACACAATTATGAAAAAGTATATCCTTATTTTAATAGCTGTCATAGGCATACATTCAGTTGGCATAAGTCAATCGTTAAATGATTATTTCAAAATAGTCGCTGAAAACAATCCTGGCTTACAGGCTAAATACAAATCGTTTGAAGCGACTATGGAAAAAGTGGCTCAGAGCAGTGACCTTCCTGATCCTAGTTTATCATTTGGTTATTTTATTTCGCCTGTTGAAACACGTGTTGGTCCACAGCAAGCCAAGTTTTCATTAACACAAATGTTTCCGTGGTTTGGCACTTTAAAAGCACAGGGAGATCTTGCTACGTTTTTTGCTGAAGCCAAATACCAAGCGTTTTTAGATGCCCGAAATCAATTGTATTATAAAGTAGCGGTGACTTATTATCCGCTTTATGAATTAAATGAATTTATAGAAATTGAATTAGAAAATCAACGCATATTAAAGTCCTATAAAACCATTGCAACAACCCAGTTCGGTAACGACAAAGGAACTATGGTTGATGTATTACGTGTTGATATTATGCTGAAAGATGCTACAACAAATCTTTCTGTTCTTAACAAAAAAATAAAACCACTTGAAACTCGATTTAACAAGTTGCTCAATAGAAATGAAACTTCAAAGATCCTTATTCAAGATACTTTACAAGTTATACCGATGAGCAATAATTATAGAAAGGATTCTCTTTTAGTAGCTAATCCTATGCTTGAACAATTGGATTTAAAAGTCAAAGCCAGTGAAGCTCAAGAGCAAGCGACTGTCAAACAAGGATTGCCCAAATTTGGCGTGGGAATAGATTATGCCATTGTTGAAGAACGGTCAAATGTTTCTCTCTCTGACAATGGTCAGGATGTTTTAATGCCTATGTTAAGTTTGAGTATTCCTATTTTCAGAGGAAAGTATAAAGTCGCCAAAAAAGAAGCCCAATTGATGCAAGAAGCCTACAAATTACAAAAAGAAGACCTTACAAATAATTTGATAAGTTCTTATGATTTAACTTGGTTTGAAATTCAAAAACAATTGGAATTCATAACTTTATACCAAGAACAAATACAAACATCAAAACAATCCTTGCGTCTTTTATTCAGAGCGTATAGCGATTCAGGTAAAGAGTTTGAAGAAGTGTTGCGTATGCAACAACAAATCTTGAAGTATCAAAAAATGAAAGTTAAAGCTTTAGCTCAATACCATACCGCTTTAGCTCAATTAGATTATTTAACTGCTAAAACACAATAATTATGGAACCTAAATCTCATAAACATTCATCATCAAAAAACGGTCATGAAAATCATGACCATCACGACCATCATGCTATGATGATTAAAGATTTCAAAAAACGTTTTTGGATTTCTTTAGTCTTAACTCTACCAATAGTTGTACTCGCTCCAATGATTCAAGGATTGTTGAATTATGAGCTTCGTTTTGAAGGCGACCGATATATTCAATTTGCCTTGTCAACTATCATCTTTTTCTATGGTGGTTGGCCTTTTCTAAAAGGACTATTCGATGAAGTTAAAAAGAAAACACCAGGCATGATGACACTCATTGCTCTCGCTATCTCAGTAGCGTATTTCTACAGTTCGGCTGTCGTATTTGGTCTTGAGGGTAAGATTTTCTTTTGGGAATTGGCTAGCTTGATTGTTATTATGCTTCTCGGTCATTGGATAGAAATGAAATCGGTTATGGGAGCATCTAATGCTCTTCAAGAACTCGCCAAAATGATGCCTTCTACTGCGAGAAAAATTAACAAAAATGGTGATCACGAAGATGTCTCTATCGAAGACTTACAAGCAAATGACACTATCTTGGTTAGACCAGGTGAAAAAATTCCTGCAGATGGTGTTGTATTAGAAGGCGAAAGCCATGTCAATGAGTCTATGCTTACGGGCAGATCAAAACCTGTAGCAAAACAAAAAGACGATCAAGTAATTGGTGGCTCTATTAATGATAAAGGGACATTAAAAATCAAAGTCAAACATACGGGTGAAGATTCTTATTTGACTAAAGTAATTGGTATGGTCAAAGAAGCCCAAAAGGTCAAATCTAAAACTCAAAACTTGGCCGATAAAGTCTGATGCATGGCTATTTTATGTTGCTCTTGGTGCTGGTATCACCACGCTTATTGTTTGGCTAAGCCTTGGAAAAGATTTTGTATATGCCTTGGAACGTATGGTTACGGTAATGATTATTTCGTGTCCACATGCCTTAGGTCTTGCAGTTCCATTGGTTGTAGCTATTTCAACTGCAGTTTCTGCTAAAAACGGATTGCTGATTCGCAACAGAACAGCTTTTGAAAATGCACGTAAATTAACGGCAATTATATTCGACAAAACAGGAACTTTAACTAAAGGTGAATTTGGCGTAACGCGTTTTAAAAGCACGTCAGATAAACTATCAGACAAAGAACTGCTACAAATGGCAGCATCAGTCGAAAACAGTTCTGAACATCCTATTGCTGGCGGTATTGTCAAAAAAGCAAAATCAGAAGAATTGTCATTAAACGAACCTGAAAACTTTCAAAATATCACAGGAAAAGGAATAAAAGCAACGCTTAATGATCAGCAAATACAAATTGTAAGTCCAGGTATGCTGAAAGAATTGAACATAGATATGCCATCAGAGGCTTTTAAAACAGAAGATGAAACGGTAGTCTTTGTCTTATTAGATGACAACTTGGTTGGTTTTATTGCCTTAGCTGACGAAATTAGACCTGAATCTATGTCTGCCATTCAAACTTTGAAAGATAGAGGTATAAAAGTCTTTATGGCTACTGGAGATAACGATAAAGTTGCAAAAGCAGTCAGTCAACAATTGTCCTTAGACAAATACTATGCTGAAGTGCTTCCAGAGGACAAACAAAACATCATTAAAGATTTACAAGACAAAGGAGAGTTTGTTGCCATGACAGGTGATGGCGTAAACGATGCTCCTGCACTTGCTCAAGCCAATGTTGGTATTGCTGTTGGTTCAGGCACCGATGTCGCTGCTGAAACCGCGGATATTGTTTTGGTCAATAGCAATCCTAAAGACATTGCCAACTTGGTAGTGTTTGGTGCGACTACATACAACAAGATGCTACAAAACCTTTGGTGGGCGACTGGTTATAATATTTTAGCTATACCATTGGCAACTGGTGTTCTAGCAAGTATAGGCATTATTTTAAGTCCAGCTATTGGAGCCGTTTTAATGAGTTTAAGCACAGTGATAGTGGCTATAAATGCTCAATTACTTAAAAAACAAATCAAAAATTAAAAATGAAAACAATGAATAAAAAAAGAATAATTATTATATCAAGCACACTTGTTATAGGGATATTGCTTGGATGGGTGATTTTTGGTGGTTCATCATCAAACAGCAACAAAGAAGACAACCATACCTCGGTCAAAAATTCACAAAATCAAACTTGGACTTGCTCAATGCATCCTCAAATACGTCAAAATGAACCTGGCAATTGCCCAATATGTGGAATGAAATTGATTCCTGTTGGCTCTGAAGATATTACTGAACTTGACCCTATGGCGATAAGCATGTCGCCTACCGCTATGCAGTTGGCACAAGTCCAAACTTTAGAAGTAAGCTCGGGTAGTAGCCAAAAATCTGTTCGCCTAAATGGCAAAGTTCAAGCTGATGAACGCTTGCTATATACACAATCTTCTCACATCCCTGGTAGAATTGAAAAACTGACAGTGAATTTTACAGGTGAATTTGTAAATAAAGGAGAAGTTATCGCTTATATCTATTCTCCTGAATTGGTAACTGCACAAGAAGAACTCTTTGAAGCTAAAAAAATTAAAGCTACACAACCTGCACTATTTAGGGCGACCAAAGAAAAATTAAAAAATTGGAAACTTTCTGACAATCAAATAGAGCAAATTTTAAATTCTGATGAAGTTATAGAAGAATTTCCCGTATTGGCTAATGTATCAGGCTATGTGACGAAAAAAATGATAAACATAGGTGATTATATCAAACAAGGAACAGTTATTTATGAAATTGCTGACCTCTCTAAAGTCTGGGTCATGTTTGATGTTTATGAATCTGATCTTAATTCAGTTAAAGTAGATGATGAGGTAAATTTCACGATTAAAGCCTTACCAGGTAAACAATTCAAAGGAAAGGTGTCTTATCTCGACCCTATGATTAATCCCCAAACAAGAGTAGCTCAAGCAAGGGTTGAACTCCCAAACCCTAATTATAAACTCTTGCCAGAAATGTTTGTTAGCGGTGTGGTAAAAGCTAAAACTGAAAACAATAACCAAATCAGTGTACCAAAATCTGCCGTGATGTGGACTGGAAAACGCTCTGTGGTTTATGTGATGCATCAAACCGCAAAAGGTGTCAGTTTTAAAATGCGAGAAGTGATTTTGGGTGAAAACTTAGGCGAAAACTATATAATAGAATCTGGGTTGCAAGATGGCGATAAAATTGCCGTAAATGGAACATTTAGTATTGATCTTACTGCTCAACTATCAGGTAAACCTAGTATGATGAATCCCGAAGGCGGTGTAGCTATGACAGGACACCATCACGGAAATATGGATATGCCGAAGACAAATCAAACTCATTCAGCTAAAGATAATGAAACCATTATTCAGCTTATTAATAATTATATTGAATTAAAAAATAGTTTGGTAAACGATAACTTTGAAGCTTCAAAACAAGCATATCATAATCTTTTATCAAAACTTTCAAACTATAGCGATACTACTTTTAAAAATTTAAATGAGATTAAAAACATTGAAGATTTAAGAGACAGTTTTATAAAAATTTCTGATGAAATAATCACATTAGTTAACACTTCAAATCCGTTGGAAAATAAAATCTACGTGCAACATTGTCCAATGGCTAATCAAAGTCAGGGTGCGTCTTGGTTGAGTTTTTCTAAAGAAATAAAAAATCCATATTACGGCGCTTCAATGCTGAAATGTGGCAGTGTGATTGATTCTATGCCGTAATATAAAATGTGTTTGATGTGACAAAAAAACGTCTAAAACGATAAAAAGAGTTAAACCTTCTGATAATTAATTAAATTTGTAAAAAAATGTAAGTGTTATTTAAAATCGTCGTTCCACTGTATAGAAACAATCTATCTGATAATGAATGGTTATCGTTAAACAATATATCTAAGTATTATTCCAAATCAGATATATGTCTATGCATACCTAAAAATCTTCTATTAGGTGAAAGTTTAAACAAATATGAAAATGTGAGATTTGATGACTTTTTTTTTGAAAGTGTTTCATCTTACAATAAACTTATGCTAAGTCAAGTTTTTTATGAAAGTTTTAAATCATATAAATACATTTTAATACACCAGTTAGATGCTTATATTTTTAAAGATGAATTAAAATTGTGGTGTGATAAAGATTATGATTATGTAGGTGCTCCATGGTTAAAATCAGAAAATCCTTTTAATAATTTATATAAAAGCAAAAAACTCAAAGATAGAGAACCCATTTTTTACAATGTTGGTAATGGTGGCTTTTCGCTTAGAAAAGTAAAAACATTTTTGAAATTTATCGAAAAATATGATGACATTATTACACGACATGAAAATCATCCTTTATATAATATTGAAGATGTTTTTTGGTCATTAATTGCACCAAAATATATTGAATTTGTAATCCCTGATTATAAAGAAGTCGCAAAGTTTAGTTTGGATAGAAAACCGAAAATTGGTCTAAAAATAAATGAAGGTCAATTGCCTTTTGGTTGTCATGGTTTTGAAAAGTCTAAAACTAAATCTTTTTGGCAAAAATACATTCAACATCTCTCATGAACACATTAGATATTCTAACCCCTTTAAATTATATAAAAAATCACAAAACAATCCTTTACCCAACCGACACCGTTTGGGGCATTGGTTGTGATCTTGCCGATGAAAATGCGGTAAAAAAAGTCTATCAACTCAAACAACGAGATGATTCTAAGGCTTTGGTTTGCTTAGTAAAAGACGTCGATATGTTATCAAAATATGTTGAAAGCATTCCTGATATGGCTTTAGAATATTTAAAACAAACCGAAAGACCCACAACTATTATTTACCCCAAAGCCAAACATTTAGCCAGAAATCTCATCGCTAAAGATGGCTCGATTGCCATAAGGATTTGCCAAACTGAATTTTGTCAAAACCTATTAAAAGAATTTGGTAAACCTATTGTTTCAACTTCGGCAAACATCAGTGGAACACCAACGCCAAAAGGATTTAAGGATATTCAACAAGAAATTTTAACGGGCGTTGACTATGTCGTAAATTTGCAAAATCAAAACAGCGATACTAAACCTTCAAGAATTATTAAATTTAACGAAAAAGGTCAAGTGCAAATTATTAGAGACTAACTTAAATGATGTCAAAACACACCGAAGCATTAACACATCCTATTTTTAAAATTATATCTGAAGTCGCAGATGAATTGAGTTTAGACACCTATGTTATTGGTGGTTATGTGCGTGATTATTTTCTCAACAAACAACAAGTTAAAGACATTGATATTGTTTGCGTTGGCAATGGGATTCACTTGGCTGAACAAATTGCAAAAGCTTTAGGAATCAACAAAAAACAAGTTAAAATCTTTAAACGTTTTGGCACAGCAATGTTGCATTACAAAGGTATTGACATTGAGTTTGTCGGGGCGCGAAAAGAGTCTTATGCCAAAGATAGTCGCAATCCAGAAGTTGAGCCTGGAAGCCTTGAAGATGACCAAAACCGAAGAGATTTTACGATAAATGCATTGGCTTTACAACTTAATTCATCAGATTTTGGACAACTTTTAGATCCATTTGATGGCATTCAAGATCTCAAAGACAAAGTCATAAAAACACCGCTTGAACCAGAAGTTACTTTTTCTGATGATCCTTTGCGGATGATGCGAGCCGTTCGATTTTCAAGTCAATTGCATTTTCAGATTGAAGAACAAACTTTTAAAGCTATTCAACAACAAGCTGAGCGTCTCAAAATTGTTTCGCCCGAGCGTATTATTGATGAGTTTAATAAAATTATGATGACACCCAAACCTTCTTTTGGGTTAAAATTGTTATTGAAAGCAAATTTATTAAAACACTTTTTACCAGAACTCACAGCACTTCAAGGCGTTGATGAAGTTGAAGGACAAACGCATAAAGAAAACTTTTGGCACACCTTAGAAGTGGTGGATAATATTTCAGAAAACACAGAAAATCTATGGCTTCGTTGGGCTGCACTGTTACACGATATCGGCAAAGCTCCCACCAAACGCTTTGATAAAAACATTGGTTGGACATTTCACGGACACGAGTTTAAAGGCTCAAAAATGGTTTATAAACTCTTTAAACGCTTAAAAATGCCTTTGAACGAAAAGATGAAATACGTTCAAAAGCTCGTCTTTATGAGTTCGCGACCTATCGCCGTGGTTGATTCAAACGTCACTGATTCTGCCGTTAGACGACTTATTTTTGATGCTGGCGATGATTTAGAAGACTTAATGACACTTTGCGAAGCAGACATTACTACAAAAAATCCTAAACGTTTTAAAGCTTATCACAATAACTTTAAGCGAGTTCGGGATAAAATTAAAGACGTTGAAGAACGCGATCATATCAGAAATTTTCAGCCTCCAATCAGTGGTGAAGAAATTATGAAAGCCTTTAATATCAAACCATCAAAAGAAATCGGTATCATAAAATCTGCCATTAAAGAAGCCATTCTCGAAGGAGAAATTCCAAACGAGAAAGAAGCAACTCGGGAATTTATGCTTAAAAAAGGGAAAGAGTTGGGGTTAAAACCAGATAAAAATTAAAGGCTTCTTACTAAGACAATTTATGACCTAACCTGATCAATCTTTTGCGTTGAATCATATAAAAAATAAACGAAATAAAAGGAATGATAAATAAGCTTAAAATCCAAAAGCTTTTATTGTAAATTTTGTTCCGTATCATATCATTCAAAATGATAATCCAAGTCGAAAAAAACATCATTAATCCAAAAGTCAATAAAAACTCAGGATAATTCCAATGATTTAGCTTTGCAAAAGCACCTAAAATCATCACTAAAGTATTTCCAATAACTAAAAACCAAACTACGTTTTGACTTATTTTAAAATCATTACTTTCCATAAGATATAATTTTAAATTAAAATACTATTCTATATGCTTTTGTGCTTTATAAGATGAACGTACTAAAGCACTGCTTTCTACGTGTCTAAAACCGAGTTCTTTTCCTATAGTTTCATATTTTTTAAATTGGTCTGGCGTGATGAATTGTTTGACTGGTAAATGCTGTTTACTCGGTTGTAAATATTGACCAATCGTCACTACATCGACATCAACAGAACGTAAATCTTTTAAGGTTTGAATAACTTCTTCTTCTTTTTCGCCAAGACCGAGCATAATACCAGATTTAGTCCTGTGAATACCTTGTTGTTTTAAATATTCTAAAACGCCGAGACTTCTATCGTATTTCGCTTGAATACGCACTTCACGAGTTAAACGTCTTACCGTTTCCAAATTGTGTGAAACCACTTCAGGACTGACTTCTATAATGCGGTCTATATTTCTTTTGACGCCTTGAAAATCAGGGATTAAGGTTTCTAAAGTCGTTTCAGGATTCATACGTCTTATGGCTTGAACGGTTTCTGCCCAAATGATAGATCCCATATCTTTTAAATCATCACGGTCAACACTTGTTACTACAGCATGCTTGATGCCCATAATTTTGATGGATCGTGCTACTTTCTCGGGTTCGTCCCAAGCTACATCTTCAGGACGACCGGTTTTAACGCCACAAAAACCACACGAGCGTGTGCAAACATTACCCAAAATCATAAAAGTTGCTGTGCCTTCACCCCAACACTCGCCCATATTAGGACAACTACCAGAAGTGCAAATGGTGTGTAAATCGTATTTATCTACAAGTTTACGCAGATTTCTGTATTTTTCACCTGTGGGTAATTTCACCCTTAACCATTTGGGTTTACCTTTGGTAGTAGTTTGTTTATCAGTAGTTTTATTGACAACTTTTGATGTTTCTTTGATATCTGGCGTAGCAACTGCAGTGCTCATAGTTTTCAATTTTATACAAATTTAAAAAATAAAGATGAGTTAGCTTTACATATTGTGTTTTCAAGCTGAATATTAAGAAATCTTTTAAGATTGATGATGAAAAATCAACCATTAAGAAATATTAAAACTAATCGTGATGATAAGGCAAATTGTGAATGATAGAAAACGCTCGATAGGTTTGCTCAACATATATCAATCGTATCATCTCGTGGGTAAAGGTCATTGGAGATAGTGCTATTTTTTGGTGGGCACGTCGGTAGATATCTTTTGAAAACCCATAAGGTCCACCGATAAGAAAACACAAGGTTTTTGTGCCTGCATTCATTTTATTTTGATAGAATTTAGCAAAATCCCGCGAAGTCAAAGATTTTCCTTTTTCGTCTAACAAAACAACCCAATCTGATGTGCTAAGATGTTTTAAAAACAATTCCGCTTCTTTAGATTTTTGCTGGTCTTCACTTATGCTTTTAGTGTTTTTGATATCTGGTAAACTCACAATTTCAAAATTGATAAAGTGTTGCAGTCGTTTTTGAAAATGTTGAATCAAACTTTCTATTTCATTTTGTTTGGTTTGACCGATTTGTAGAAGTTTGATGTTCATTCTAAATAAAATTATCTATGTTTAAATTCCAAATTTAACGAAGTATATTCTTATAAATATAACAGATGACTGAGATAATAAACAAAACATGGCGAACTTTGCGAAACCTTTGTGCCCATTGCGGTTAAAAACTAAACATCGGTTACTTTAGTGTTTAATATGAGAAACATCATATTTTTTAATATCTATCTTAAACTTTATTTTTCTCTTAAGATAAAAATTGTTAAAATACCTGACATTTGCAAATTAAATATTTTCTATTCTCAATTTGAATTAAAAAATTAAAAATGAACAAAGGAATTTATATTGCAACCAGTGAACCCAATAGCGGAAAATCTATTGTTACTTTAGGTTTGATGCGAATGTTATTAACCAAAACGGCTAAAGTAGGTTATTTTAGACCAATTATCGACAACAATTCTCCAGGCAAAAAAGACAACCATATCAATACTGTTCTTTCTCATTTTGGTTTGAACATCAAATATGAGGAAGCTTATGCGTTTACACGTTCAGAATTTATCAGTAAACGCAATGCTGATCAAGATGGCGAAATTTTAGATATCATTATTGAAAAATATAAAGCCCTTGAAGACCGCAACGATTTTATGTTGGTTGAAGGCACTGATTTTTCTGGTGAAGGCACAGCTATAGAATTAGATGCCAATATTTTGATTGCTAAAAATCTTGGGCTACCAACAGTTATTGTTTCCACTGGCGTAGGAAAAAGTTTAAATGAATTTATAAATGGTTTACATTTAGCTTACGATTCTTTTGATGACAAAGGCGTTAAAGTTTCTGCTGTAATTGCCAACAAGGTTCAAGAAGAAAATTTACAAACTGTTATTAATGGCGTAGAAAAGCATTTACCAAAAGATATTATTGTCAATGCTATTCCTTTAACTTCTGGCTTGAAAAACCCTACGGTCAAAGAAATTGCTAAATCTATTGAAGCTAAAGTTTTATTTGGAGAAGATCATTTGAATAACCAAAGCAACAGTTTTAAAGTAGGAGCAATGCAATTGAGAAATTATCTGACATATCTTGAAGAGAACTGCTTGATCATCACACCTGGCGATAGAGCAGATATCATTCTCGGTGCACTTCAAGCTAATATTTCGAGTAATTATCCTAAAATTTCTGGCATTGTTTTGACTGGCGGATTGGTGCCAGAAGCGTCTATTGCAAAACTCATAGACGGCTTGCAATATGTAGTGCCTATTCTTTCTGTAAAACAAGGCACATTTGAAGTCGCTAATAAAATTGGTAATATGCGCTCACATATGTATGCGGATAACAAAGAAAAAATCATGTTGTCCTTAAATACATTTGAAAAATATTGCGATGTAGAAAGACTTTCAGACAAGCTGATTACTTTTACAAACAAAGGGATGACGCCGAGAATGTTTCAATACAACCTCCTTAAACGAGCCAAAAAACAGCGTAAACATATCGTTTTGCCCGAAGGTAACGACGATAGAATTATCACAGCAGCATCTCAACTGGCTTTGATGGATTTTGTAGATTTAACCCTTCTCGGTGAACGAAATAAAATTAAAGAAGCCATCTCAAGATTAGGTTTAAGTTTGGATTTTAATCAAGTGAATATCATCAATCCTTTAGATTCTGAATATATAGATGATTTTGCACAAACGCTTTACGAGCAACGCAAACACAAAGGAATGACCATTGATATTGCCGAAGATTTAATCAGAGATGTGTCTTATTTTGGCACGATGATGGTTTACAAAGGCTTGGCAGATGGAATGGTTTCAGGTGCGACTCATACCACGCAACATACCATAAAACCCGCTTTGCAATTTATTAAGATGAAACCTGATGTTTCTGTCGTTTCATCTGTGTTTTTTATGTGTCTCGAAAATCGAGTTTCAGTATTTGGCGATTGTGCGATTAACCCTAATCCTAATGCAGAACAATTAGCTGAAATTGCTATTTCGTCAGCCGAATCAAGTCAAGCCTTTGGCATTGAACCCAGAATAGCAATGCTGTCTTATTCTTCAGGTTCATCGGGCAAAGGCGAAGATGTGGATAAAGTAAGAAAAGCCACAGAGATTGTAAAATCTAAACGACCAGAACTCAACATAGAAGGTCCAATTCAATATGATGCGGCTGTTGATATGGCTGTTGGGCAAAGTAAAATACCTAACTCTAAAGTTGCTGGTCAAGCCACAGTTTTGATATTTCCTGACTTAAATACAGGAAATAATACCTATAAAGCCGTTCAACGTGAAACAGGTGCTGTAGCTATAGGTCCGATGTTGCAGGGCTTAAATAAACCCGTAAACGATCTAAGTCGAGGTTGCACAGTTGACGATATTTTTAACACTGTGGTGATTACCGCTATTCAAGCTCAAGATATTTAATTTATGAATGTATTAGTTATCAATTCTGGCAGTTCTTCAATCAAATATCAGTTGATTGATATGCCCAGCGAAACAGTGAAAGCCACTGGTTTAATTGAACGTATTGGTGCAGAAAACGCTAAAATCACTTACAAAAAAGACGATTTTAAAACATCAAAGGAACTCCATATTGCAAACCACGAAGAAGGTTTGACTCAAATGAACAGGTTTTTGATGCACAAGGAATTTGGCGTGATTGCTGATAAAGACGACATTAAAATCGTTGGACATCGCGTCGTTCACGGCGGGCAATCGTTTTCAAAAACAGTAGAAATTACCGAAATAGTAAAATCAAAAATTCAAAGTCTTTGCACTTTAGCACCATTACATAATCCACCAAACTTAAAAGGCATAGAAGTCGCTGAAAATGTGTTTTCCAAAGCGAGACAAGTGGCGGTTTTTGACACGGCTTTTCTTCAAACCATGCCACAAAAAGCTTATCAATATGCTATTCCTAAATCATTTTTAGAAAAAGAAGACATTAGAGCTTATGGATTTCACGGCACGAGCCATAAATATGTATCTGAAAAAGCACAGGAATTTTTAGATTATAGAAATCAATCCAGCTCAAAATTGATCAGTATTCATCTTGGCAACGGTTGTAGTATGACGGCTATAAAAGACGGTAAAGCCATCGATCATTCAATGGGTTTTGGTCCAGCTAATGGTTTGATTATGGGTATACGTGCTGGCGATATTGATCAGTCTGTGATTTTTTATTTGATGGATAAATTGGGTTATTCTGCTAAAGAAGTCAACGATATCTTGCTAAAAGAAAGCGGTATGTTGGGCTTAACAGGCTCAAACGATTTACGAGATATTCAGCAAAAAGCAGAAGCAGGAAATAAAGATTGTAGATTGGCTTTAGAGATGAATGCTTATCGAATTAAAAAATACATTGGAGCTTATGCTGTGGCATTAAATGGTTTAGATGCTATAATTTTTACCGCTGGAATAGGCGAAAACTCTGCTTTAATGCGTGATTTGGTTTGTCGAGACATGGATGTTTTAGGACTTCAGTTAGATCAAAATAATAACAAAATGGCTTTAAGTGAAATTAGAGACATCAGCACCAAAACATCAAAAGTAAAAATTTTGGTTATTCCAACCAATGAAGAGCTTGAAATTGCTAAACAGGCTTATAAAATTTTGTAATTACACTTTTCTCTCAATCCATGTTTTTGATTTAGGAAATGCGAAAAACTTTCATTGCAGTGCATTCGTGGTATTTAAAAAAAAATTCATCAGTGCATTCGTGGCATTAAAAAAAATTTCATTAGTGCATTCGTGGCTCAAAAAAAACAACATTAGTGCATTCGTGGCTTTAAAAAAAAATCATCAGCACATTCGTGGCTTTTAAAAAAAAAATTCATTAGTGCATTCGTGGCATTTAAAACAAGTTCATCAGTGCATTCGTGGCTTTAAAAAAAAATTTATTAGTGCATTCGTGGCTCAAAAAACCAACATTAGTGCATTCGTGGCATTTAAAAAAAATTCATTAGTGCATTCGTGGCTCAAAAAACCAACATTAGTGCATTCGTGGCTTTAAAAAAAAATTTATTAGTGCATTCGTGGCTTTAAAAAAAAATTTATTAGTGCATTCGTGGCTCAAAAAAATTTTCATCAAAAATAAAATCAGCACAAAGACCAAAAACCCAAGTAGAATGTAAAAACTGCCTTTGTCATATTTTTTGTGTAAAACCTCATCCTTAGGATAGCGTAAATTACTATTGCTAACACAAGGCTATAAGTAATGCTGTATGATGTGCTTAACCGAAGTTCTGAGATTTTTTGCTCTTTGTTAAACGGCAGAAAAGTGATAGCATTTTTGCCCAGCATTAGTCATAGACAAATCCTTAACTTTTATTAAGAAAAAAATAACACGATTGCATAAGATTTGTATCTACATTTGCATAGATGAGAAAAAGTAGCACAATAAAAAAAGTATATTCAATCTTGTCCATTTTTGGACTTGCATTGTTGTTATTGCTTTCTCCTTGCAAGGTTAGGAATTTTATACAAGCTGAATTAGGGATTTCTCAAACAAAAGTCTTAAACAAGAGTCAATCTACAATCTCTCAATCAAATTGCCAGACTTTTCAGGCTACTGAAACTATTCAAACTATCTCAAAACCAACTTTCCAGCAACCTGGTTTTTTGGTTTCAGAAATTTATCCTTGTGAGTTTACAATTAATTTACTTAGGCATTCCTTTATTCATAAGTCATCAAGAAACCACTCGGTCTCTGATGTTCCTTTGTACATTTTATACCAAAATCTCAAGGTTTATTCGTAATTGATTTTCTGACCAAGAAAACTAAAGCAGTCACTAAATTTATCAATTACAAATAACAAAAATGAAATTTCAAGAATTAAAATTGAAGTTAGCTACAAACCTATAGTTATGCTTAGCTTAATTTTTATAGTAGCAAGCACTAATCAATTTTTTAATACCGAAAAAACCGTGAGCAGGATAGAAAATGCATCCATGGGTTTTATTGGTAATATTCTTGGTACACCTGAGACAGCAGTGATTCTGTCAGGTATAGTAATGTTGATAGCAGGCATTTCATTACTTATGGGTTTCAAATCTCGAATTGTCGCCATTGTATTAATTGCCGTTCTAATCCCAATCACATTAACAATTCAAGTTGGACAAATATCAACTTTAGGTCCACTTTTTAAAAACATAGCAATTCTCGGTGGACTTCTTTTTTTTACATTGAATGACACTAATAACCTTTTAAAATAAACAAAAATGAAAACATACATATTTAGTTCAATCTTTTTAATGCTTACTCTATTCGGAACCCTAAACACACAGGCACAGCAAATGAATAATGATAAAAATAATTATGTGGTACTGACCAAAAAAGTGCCACAGTTACAGCCTATATTAATGACTGCTGAATCCCTGAAAGCCGAAGACGGCGATGCCTTTGGCGATTTTCAGGTCATTATTTGTGGAAAGGAAATAGGCGATATCACCGATACCGAAAAGATACGTGACTTCATCGTAAAAGCCGAAAAAGCTGGCGTACAAATCATAGCCTGTGGGTTTTCGCTCAATAAGTTTAAAGTAGATAAAACCAAAGTCCCAAAAGAAATTGAAGTTGTAGAGAACGGAATTCTGTACAACTTTCAACTTCAGAAAAAAGGGTATAAAAGTATAAGCTTATAATTATGACCTCATATAAGAAATATCTCATAACAACTTTTGCCATAATAGGAATACTATTGGTGTTGGTTTCTTGTAAAACAGAAAAATCGAACACAATGGAAAATAATGATTCAGTTAAAGACACATTGAGTATAACGATATTACAAACAGCCGATATACACGGTCAACTGGACACCCACCCCGAACTGTTCTGGGAAAAAGAAAAGATAGTATTTAAAAACCGTGGCGGTCTCGCTAATATAAAAACCCTTTTTGACCAGGAACGACAGAAAAACCCAAATAGAACTATTATTGTGGATGGTGGCGACCTTATACAAGGTAGCGGTTACACTGCTTTATCTGAAGGAAAAGTGATGCCTGATATTATAAAAAATATGGGCTATGATGTCATCATTCCCGGAAACTGGGAAGTGGTTTACGGCAAGGAAGTTATGATGAATGTAATGAAAGGGTATGACACACAGGTAATTGCCCAGAATATGTTTCACGATGATAATGAAGAACCTTTATTTCCAGCCTCTTGGGTAAAGGAAATTGAAGGAATTCGCATAGGATTTATAGGTATCAACGACCCAGATGTGCCCGTTAGACAAAACCCCATTTTCAGCAAAGGAATTGGTTTTAGTGGACTAGACGATAATCTAAAGAAAATAGTAGATGATTTTAAGGTCAATGAAAAGATAGATGTTTTGTTTTTAATAACGCATCTTGGAATATTCAAACAAGTAGAGCTTGCCAATAATTCTATAGCAGAGCACGCAGATTATATATTGGGTAACGACACCCACGAACGTGTACGCGAACCCATACAAGGCAAATATGCAAAAGTAACTGAACCCGGGGCGTTCGGTTCTTTTGTAGGTAAGTTGACGCTGCATTTTGTGAATGGCGTGTTAGTGGATGACGATTATGAACTAATTGATGTTGACCCGGAAGTCTTTTCAGCCGATGAAGAAATACAGGCACTTGTGGATAAGGCAAAAGCACCTTACAAAGCACATTTAGAAACTATAGTCGGTTATACAAACACACCGATATATAGATATTTAACGGTTGAAAACCCAATGGATAATATGATAACCGATGCCGCTCGCTGGAAAACAGGTGCAGATATTTCAATTTCCAATGGTTTTCGGTTTGGTAATCCCATTGTACCTCAAGATGGAAAACCAGCACCGATTACAAGAGCTAATCTATGGAACTTGCTTCCGGTAAATGAAAAGGTAAAGACAGGAAAAGCAACTGGAAAACAGATAAAGGATTGGTTGGAAAAAGAAATGCACAATGCCTTTTCTCAAAACCCAACCGAACGTTTTGGCGGCTGGTTAGTGCGCTTTTCAGGAATGAAGGTCAACTTCAATAGCCAAAATGAAAAGGGCCAACGAATCAATAGCATAACCGTAAACGGCGAATCGATGAAAGATGATGAATATTATACCATCTCGGTACCAGTACGTCCTGGTGACCCTATCGATAATTTATGCAGGATGCCCAATGTTAAAGACATTGAAGTTAAGGATTATACCATTCACGAGCTTGTAGAAGAATACCTTCAAAAAAACTCACCTGTAGCACCAACACTAGAAGGAAGAGCCTATTGTGAATATCTTGGCAAGTATTCCTTTTCTACCGTCCCCAAAACCGATTATAAATTTCAATAATAAATTTATGGATAAGAATAAAAAGAAAACTTGGATTCAGTATGGCATTTTTGCCGTGGTGTCCATTTTCCATAGCCCACGGTTTAAACCGCGGGCTATGGTTTTAAAATATTCGATTGTGAATGGATTTATCCATTTTTTATGATTTCAATTTCTTCCCTGTAAGTTCTATGCTTTACTGCCATACCGTTACGCAGTACTGAAATTGTGAAGCGTAAGTCGGAGGAAAAAATAAGCAACAAAACCAAATAGAAAAAGACGATATAGAATATGGTTATCATAATGTGATTCCGCTTTGGGCTTTTGGATTGAATTACTAAAAAGAAATAATATAAAAACAATGCCAGGCTTTAGCAATAGCTACAAGTATAATGCGAGTTTTAGAGCTAAATCAAAAATTTGGGTGCGTTTTTAAGCTCGCAATTTTTATATTTGAGAAGCGAAATTAACTACCCTAAAATGGCTGATTTATGTATATACACAATCTCTCGGCTAAGGTAAAATGAGTAAATTGGAATAAAATATAAACAATTGATTTACAGAGATGTAATTTTACGTTAGTGAGAATTTAAAAGCATAAAACCGAAAAGCTTTAAAAAGAAAAAAGTATCTTTGTTATTTAAATTTATCTACAATAATGAAACTTTTAGAAACATTACAAGAAGAAAAATCGAGCGATCTAAAAGGTGGAATTTATCATAAAACTCAAATAAAGTTAACTTACAATACCAACAGAATTGAAGGCAGTAAATTATCTGAAGAACAAACAAGATACATATACGAAACCAATACCTTTTTTACTGAAAAGGGAACAAATACTGCAAACATTGACGATATTATTGAAACAGTGAATCATTTTCACTGTTTTGATTATATGTTAGAAATAGCAAACGAACCTCTATCAGAAAAACACATAAAAAAATTTCATAAAATCTTAAAATTAAACACTTCTGATGCTAAAAAAGAATGGTTTAGAGTTGGGGCATATAAGTCAAAGCCTAATGTTGTTGGAGGAATTGAAACATCCAAACCCAATGAGGTAGAAAAACACATTGATGAGTTGTTGAAAACTTATAATAAAAAGAATGATATTGAAATTTATGATATTATTGATTTTCATTATGAATTTGAGGCAATTCACCCATTTCAAGACGGAAATGGAAGAGTTGGAAGACTAATAATGTTTAAAGAATGTTTAAAAAATAACATTGTCCCATTTATTATTGAGGATGAATTTAAGTTTCTCTATTACAGAGGTTTGACTGAATACCCAAAAATAAAAGGCTATTTGGTTGATACCTGTCTATCAGCACAAGATAATTATATGGAATTAATGAAATATTTTGAAATCGAAAAATAAAAAACCTACATGTAAACACGAGGCTATCAGTAATGTGGGAAGTTTGGCAAAACCGAAAATTTTGCTGCGTTTTTTAGCTTACAACTTTTATATTTGAGAGGCGAAATTGACAGACCTAAAATTGCTCACTATGGTATATACATAATCTCTCGGCTAACGAAAAATGAGTAAATTTGAAAAATTGTATAAATGATAGAAGTTAATCATCAAAATAAAGAATTAAAAAACTACAATTTTATTGATCTTTTCGCGGGCATTGGTGGTTTTCACTATGCTTTAAAATCATTTGGAGCTAATTGTGTTTTTGCATCGGAAATTGATAGTAAAGCTTCTGAAATATATGAAATCAATCACGGTTTAAAGCCAAATGGAGATATAACGAAAATTAAAGAAAATGAAATACCCAGACACGATATATTGTGTGCTGGTTTTCCTTGTCAAGCATTTTCAATTTCTGGAAAACAAAAAGGCTTTGAAGATACACGAGGAACTTTATTCTTTGATATAGCTCGTATTGTAGATTTTCACAAACCAAAGATTTTGTTTCTTGAAAATGTTAAAAACTTTGTTAGACACGATAACGCTAACACCTTAAAAACTGTTTTAAACACCTTAAAAAATCTTAATTATGAAGTGTTTTACAAAGTTTTAAACACAAGCAAATTTGGACTTCCTCAAAATCGAGAAAGAGTTTATATTATAGGTTTCAATAAAAATGAATTTGAATTTATTGATTTTTCCTTTCCTGATCCAAATTTAGTATCATCATTAGAAGAAATCATGGATGATAATCCTGTCGATGCTATGGTTATCGAAAGAGATGACATTGATATATACAAAGATTTTAAACCTACTAAAAATATTTTTGGTGAACTTGAAATACCGAATAAGCCCATCCAAATTGGCAAAGTTAATAAAGGTGGTCAAGGCGAAAGAATATATCATCCAATTGGTCACGCAATAACTCTTTCTGCGTATGGAGGTGGCGTAGGTTCTAAAACAGGTCTCTACAAAGTAAAAAATGTAATTAGAAAACTATCTCCAAGAGAATGTGCAAGAATTCAAGGCTTTCCTGAAAATTTCAAATTACCCAAAAATTCAACAGAAGCTTATAAACAATTTGGCAATAGTGTATCAATCAACACGCTTCAACATATTATCAAAGAAATAGTAAAAACTATTAATAAAAATGACAGAAAATCAAGAATTAGGCTCACAGACAGCAAAAAATGGATTCAGGAACGAAAAAGACATAGTCCAGAAATTCAATAATTGGAAGAGTGATAATGAGGCTCAACTGTGGTTATCTTTAATGCACTATGAACTTAAAGAAATAGAATACGTAAAAGCTATTGTTTTATCAGGTCATAAAGCAGATGTTCAAGTCTAAATAACGATAAAGCATAGATGCCGAAAATATTAAAGATACAAAGGACTCAAGAAGAATGTTTGCAAATGAATTTGATAAAGCTGATCAAAGAAAGTTAATTAAATGGCTTGATGAGAATAAATCACTCGAGTCTATATCTAAAACCAGAAGTTTAGGCAAAATCGAAAATTTTGGCATTTTATGTCGATAGCAATTTTTATATTTATAGGATGAAAATAAAAATGCTAAAAAAACTTAAAGCACTGATAATCTATGGTATAAATTTAGGTTTGTCAACAACTAATAAAACTAAAACATAAACAAATGATAAATAAAAACATTGATTTTTTTAAACAAGTTATTGAACAAAATGTCCCAATTCATAAATTTTTAGGTCTAAAATTATTATTGATAGAAAAAGGATTTGTCAGAGTCAGTGTGCCTTTTAGAGATGAAGTGGTTGGAGATTTTAGAAGAAACAGATGGCACGGCGGAATTATTGCTACAATAATGGATTCTGTTGGTGGAATTGTCGGCGGAACACATTTTAAATCTTTTGACGACAAATTAGCAACCATCGATTTAAGAATAGATTACCTCAAAGGTGCTGAAGCATCATCAATAATTGTAGAAGGTAAAATAGTTAGATTTGGAAATAGAATACTTGTAACCAAAATGAAAGCTTTTCAAAATGACGAACTTATTGCAGATGGAAAAGGCGTGTATAATTTTTCACCCCAAAAAAAGTAACAAAAAATCAAAGTTAATTTAGCTAGACTTGAACTCATAAATCTATAGAATTATTGATAGATTAAAAATCAGTTGTTGTTATAAAAGTGATTGGCAAAGTAGAAGTAGAGTGATTTCCATAAATCAGTTGGTTTTTGATACTGATGTCGAAGATTAAGATTCTAACTTGCTTTTCAAATATTTAGCGGTTAAAGATGATTTAGATTTCACAAGGTCTTCTGGTGTTCCTTCAGCTACGAGATAACCACCGTTTTCTCCACCTTCAAGTCCGAGATCTATGATGTGATCAGCACATTTTATCAAGTCCAGTTGGTGTTCTATCACAATAATAGAATGTCCTTTTTCAATTAAGGCATCAAAGGATTTTAACAGTTTTTTGATATCGTGAAAATGCAGTCCTGTTGTGGGTTCATCAAAAATAAACAAGGTGTTTTGCGTATTGTGACTTTTGCCGAGAAAGGTAGCGAGTTTGATCCGTTGAGCTTCACCGCCAGATAGCGTAGAAGAACTTTGGCCTAAAGCCACGTAGCCTAATCCTACATCTTGAAGCGGTTTGAGTTTGCTAACGATTCTTTCTTTTTTGTGTTGCCCAAAAAACTTTATAGCTTCATCTATGCTAAGGTTAAGAATATCATCGATGTTTTTACCTTCAAATTCTACATCAATGACTTCTGGCTTAAAGCGTTTGCCTTGGCAAGCATCACATAAAATATGCACGTCGACCATAAATTGCATTTGAATGGTGATTTCACCTTCGCCTTGACATTTTTCACAACGGCCACCATCCACATTAAAACTGAAATGTCTAGATTTAAAATTTCTGAGTTTCGACAACTTTTGCTCAGCAAACAAATATCGGATATCGTCATAGGCTTTTGCGTATGTTACAGGATTTGAGCGTGATGAACGACCAATCGGGTTTTGGTCAATATATTCTACTTGTTCAAGACTTTTGATGTCGCCTTCTAAGGCATCAAATTGACCTGTTTTTTTGCCGTAAATTCCCAATGCTTTGCACAGTGCTGGATATAAAATATTTTTGACTAATGTACTTTTGCCACTTCCTGAAACACCTGTGATCAAAGTCAACATATTCAGCGGGATATTGACGTCTATATCTTTTAGATTATTATCACGTGCACCTTTGATATGCAGTTGTTTTTTAATTTGTCGCCTTTGTTTTGGGACTTCAATTTTTTGTCTGCCACTTAAATATTGTCCTGTTAAAGATTCGGATTTACAAACCCTTTTAAAATCACCATAAGCCACAACTTCTCCACCGTGAACACCAGCTTCAGGACCTATATCGATAATCAAATCGGCTTCTCTCATGATATCTTCATCGTGTTCGACTACAATCACGGTATTGCCGAGATCTCTCAGGTTTTTTAAAACCCCAATCAAGCGTTCGCCATCTCGAGAATGTAATCCGATGGAAGGTTCGTCTAAAATGTACATTGAACCCACCAAACTGCTTCCAAGTGAAGTTGCTAAATTGATGCGTTGAGATTCGCCACCCGATAAGGTATTTGATTTTCGATTGAGTGTTAAATAACTCAAACCGACATCTATCAAAAATTGAAGTCTTGTGGTGATTTCTTTTAAAAGCCGTTTAGATATTTTTTGGTCGTGTTCTGATAGGTTTAAATGTTTAAAAAAATCTAAAATCTTATCAAGCGACAAATCTACTAATTCTGAAATGCTTTTGTTTTGAATTTTAACATAATTGGCTTCAGGTCTCAAGCGTTTTCCTTTACAAGTTTTGCATTTGGTTTTACCTCGATAGCGTGACAATAAAACCCGATTTTGAATTTTATATGATTTGGCTTCAAGTTCTTTAAAAAAAGCATTAAGCCCTGTAAAATATTCATTGCCTTCCCAAATCAAATCTTTTTGCTCATCCGAAAGTTTATAATAGGGTTTGTGAACAGGAAAATCAAAATGATGAGCGTTTTTTACCAATTGGTTGCGATACCAACTTAAAGAATCGCCACGCCAAGGATAAATGGCATTTTCATAAACGCTCAATCCTGTATTTGGGATAATCAAATTTTCATCTAAACCAATCACATCGCCATATCCTTCACATTCAGGACAAGCACCATAAGGATTGTTAAAACTAAATAAGTGAATATTAGGTTCAAGAAATTTCATGCCATCACGCTCAAAGACATTGCTGAATTTATAATCCTTTTCAGTTTTAGTGTCTTTTAAAATGATATGACCGTGACCTTCGTAAAAAGCATTTTCAACGGCATCTGCCAATCGATTGTAAAAATCTTCATTATGTTTAACCACGATACGGTCAACAACTAAGAAAAGGTTTTTTCGAGTAATTCTTTTGTTGAGGGCTTCATCAAGTCGTAACACATTACCTTTATACATAATTCGGCTATAACCTTGCTTGATCAAAACTTCGAGATGATCTTTGATTTTACGTTTTTTGTCAATTTGAACAGGAGCGAGTAGAAGGAGTTTTGTTTTTTCTTCAAGGCTTTTAACCATATCAATAACATCTGCAACGCGATCTTTTTTGACGATTTTGCCTGAAATAGGTGAGTAGGTTTTGCCAATTCTGGCGTAAAGTAATTTTAAATAATCATAAATTTCTGTTGTTGTGCCAACCGTAGAGCGTGGATTAGTGCTGTTGACTTTTTGCTCGATAGCAATAGCAGGGGCAATACCTTTAATATCATCAACTTTAGGTTTGTTGAGCTTACCCATAAATTGCCTGGCGTAAGACGACAAACTCTCTACATATCGGCGTTGACCTTCGGCATATAGCGTGTCGAAAGCCAAACTAGATTTTCCAGAACCAGATAATCCTGTAATGACAACGAGTTTATTTCTAGGTATAACAACATCAATATTTTTAAGGTTGTGCATTTTTGCACCTTTGATGATGATGTTTTGTAACGGATTTGGTTGAGATGGATTTTTTGTCATAATTTCTAAAAAAATACAAATATAGAATGACCGATTTAGCTTTAGATAAAGCTAATTGTTAAATGTTAAATAATAAATTAAAATTTTGGTGTTTTAAATAAAATTATATATTTGGCGTTCAAACAAATATAATTGCCTATAGCATAGCATTACTTTTTCTATTTAAGACTTTATAAATCAAGCCCCATATAATGGGAAACAGAGTAATGTTATGAAACAACAACACACCATTTCTGAAGCAGAATTAATCAGAAGTTACTTAGACGGTAACGAACATTCGTTATGTCAGCTTATCAATAGACATAAACATAAAATTTTTGGATTTATTATATCTAAAATCCAAGATAGAAATTTAGCCGAAGATGTTTTTCAAGACACGTTTATAAAAGTGATCAATACGCTAAAACGCGGTAAGTATAACGAAGAAGGTAAGTTTTTACCTTGGGTTATGCGTATAGCACACAATTTGGTGATTGACCATTTCAGGAAGAGCAATCGGATGCCAAAATTTGATACCAAAACTGATTTTGATATTTTTTCTGTCATTAAAGATGAAGATTTGAATGTGGAGTCAAATTTAATTAAAGATCAAATTGAAAACGATGTTAAATCTTTATTGAAAGAACTTCCTGATGACCAAAGAGAAGTTTTAGAAATGCGTATTTACAACGAATATAGCTTTAAAGAAATAGCTTACAAAACAGATGTCAGTATCAATACCGCTTTAGGTCGTATGCGTTATGCCTTGATTAATTTAAGAAAAATTATTGAGGAAAGAAATATCATTTTAACTGAAAAATAACTGAAAATAAAAGCAATAAAATAATTTGCACAGCGTTTGTTATTTAAATAAAAAAAGTTTACATGACAAACCTTTACTTAAATCCATCACCGCAAAAAAAGGTGGAAAATGTTGAACCTACGAAGGAATGCATAGATTTCCTTCTTAACTATTCAAAAGCCTTGAAGATTACCAATCATAACAATCTTCAATTTGAAAGTATTCAGAATTAGTCTTTATTTGTTAGTTTCATTTTTAGCACCCGTTTTACTTTCGGGTGCTTTTTTTGCGGTAGGCTTTTATTACAGATGGTCTGCCAATGGTTCTGGTAATAATATCTTTATCTAAATCCCAACCTCGAGCTGGGCTATATTCTCTGCCATACCAGATGATTTGAAGATGAAGCTTGTTCCATAAAGCTTTTGGAAACAATCTTTTGGCATCTTTTTCGGTTTGTTTTACATTTTTGCCTGACGACAAATTCCAGCGATACATCAGTCGGTGGATATGCGTATCAACAGGAAACGCTGGCACACCAAAAGCTTGAGACATGACTACGCTTGCGGTTTTGTGCCCAACGGCAGGCAATGCTTCTAAAGCTTCAAAACTTTGTGGCACTTGACCATTGTGTTTTTCGATGAGTATTTCTGATAAGCCGTGAATGCCTTTAGATTTCATTGGTGATAAGCCAACAGGTTTGATGATTTCTCTGATTTGGTCGATACTCAATTTAACCATATCATAAGGATTGTCAGCCTCTTCAAAAAGCAATGGTGTAATTTGATTAACCTTAACGTCAGTGCTTTGTGCAGATAATAAAACAGCAATCAGTAATGTATATGGATCTTTATGGTCTAAAGGGATAGAAATTTGTGGATAAATTTCATTTAACGTATTTATAACGAAATTTACTTTCTCAGACTTCTTCATTTTCTGTAATTTTAAACAAAAATACATTATGACAACTTTAAAAGCCGGCGATAACGCCCCGAATTTTTCAGCAAAAGACCAAGATGGCAATGTTCATAAATTAGAAGACTACAAGGGTAAAAAACTGGTGGTCTTCTTTTATCCTAAAGCCAGCACACCAGGTTGCACAGCAGAAGCTTGTAATCTTCGTGACAACTGGAATTCTTTTCAAGCAAAAGGTTATGAAATTCTTGGTGTCAGTGCAGATTCACCAAAACGTCAACAAAATTTTAAAGCAAAATACGATTTGCCATTTCCTTTACTTGCTGATGAAGATAAATCTGTGATAGAGGACTTTGGCGTTTGGGGACCAAAAAAGTTTATGGGTAAAGAATACGAAGGTATTCACCGAACAACTTTTATTATTGATGAAGAAGGAAAGATTGAAGAAGTCATTTCAAAAGTCAATACCAAAGCTCACGCTGAACAGATTTTATAATCTGATGATTTGTTCTAAAAAAAAAAGGCGACTTGTTGAAGTCGCCTTTTTGCTAACTGAGAACAAAATCAATCCCTATTAATCTTTTAAAAGTTTAACAGACAAAGTTTTATCTTGAGATTGGGCTTTTACAAAATACAAGCCACTATTCAAATCTTCAATATCAAATCGGTGATTGGTATCAAAATCACCTTCAAATTGTTTTACAACTTGACCTGTAACATTATATATCACAATATTTTCAACAGATTTATTCAGAGAAAAATAACTTGATGAAGGATTTGGATATATGACAATATCATTTTTGAAAGAACTAAAATCTTCATTTGATAGAGTTACTAATTCATTGCCGTAAATCTTAAATTCGCCTGGAGCAAGAGTAATAGACATATTGGTATCATTGACTGGCAAAGTTGTTTCGGTCATCAAATTATACCAAGTGCCAGTTTCTTGAAAGAACGGTTGGGTTGTTATGGTATTAACTCCAAAATTCCCAACTATGATTACAAACTCCAGATCATTTGGACCAGCATTGTCATCGACTAAGAAAATTTTCTTTTCTATATCATCAGCAACTTCTAATGTGAAGTTTTGGGTTTCAAAAATTGGTTCTTGAAGTTTGAGTTGAATTAATTTACTCCAAGTATCATAAACCTGAGTTCTGTTTGGGTTAGTATCATATCCTAAACTCCATGGTATTGGTTTAGGATCAGTTCTACAGCTGCCATTAATAGTTCCGTTTTGGCATTGATCGATACTAAAATCGTAACCTAATTCACCAAACTGCCAAATCATTTTCGGTCCGGGAATAGGGAAGAAGAAGGCACCAGCAATTTCCATACGTTCAAGTGCTGTGTTTAAGTTTTGGATGTCATAAGATCCTGAACTATTTCCAAATTCAAGGTTTTTAAACATCAATCGTTCTTCGTCATGGCTTTCCATATAGCTCATATTAGATGGCGTTGACCAACCTCGGTTTTGGTATTTGATAAAAGAAAAATCTGTGTTATCAAAGCCCATAGTTGCTTGGTTATAGTTGTAGTTAAAGTTTGCCCAAACTTGCATTCCTGGCTCGTTAGGATCTGTAGTCAATTTGTGGTTGATTAACTGTGTTTCTTCACTGTTTGGTGCAAAATGCTCTAAAATCAAATAAGCTGTTGGATCTGCTGCTCTCACAACATCATACATTCTATTTAGGTTGTTTATCCTTGAACTATCAAAACCACCACCATCACCAACTACATTGGTAAAGCCTTTAGTGAAATCATATCTAAAACCATCTACATTGTATTCTTCTAACCAATACAAATTCAAATGATCAAGATAGTCTTCGGTTGCTGGTGATTCGTGATCAATATCATTAAAAAATGAAAAAGTTGTATTGGGATCATTGACATTGAAAAACGGATTTTCACTTGTAGCTTGACCTCCTGTGCAACCATTGCAATCATTCCACATTCTATAGTAAGGATTTTGACCCGTAGCATGGTTGTAAACCACATCAATTATCACAGCTATGCCTCTTAAATGGCATTCATCTACAAAGGTTTTAAAATCTTCTGGCGTACCATAATATTTGTCTAAAGCACCATGAAACGCAGGATTATATCCCCAACTGATATTACCGTCAAACTCGCTAACTGGCATCAATTCTATTGCATTAACTCCTAAATTTTCTAAATAATCAAGTTTATTGACCACGGCATCAAAGGTGTGAGCTGCGTCAAAATCTCTGATCAATAATTCATAAACCACTAATTCGTCTTGATTTGGACGCTGAAAGTTTGGGACTTGCCATTGGTATTCAGGTTGGTTTAATCTTACCCAAGTGACCATTTCGCTGGTTTTTCCATCAGGATATGCAGGTATGTTTGGAAATACTGAATTATCAATAAATGGATCATTAAACGAATCTAATACCAATTCAGAATAAGGATCGGCAACCTTAATTTCGGCATCGATGACGTATTGATACAGAAAATCATTAGTAGGTTGATTATTCAATCCAGTAATAGTTATCCAAAATCTATCATTAGATGGATCTCGATTCATCAAATAGGTATTGTTGAGATTCCAATCGTTGCCATTAAAATTACCAATGACGTGAACAAAACTCTTGTTTGGTGCAAAAAGCACTAAAGTTATTTCGTCAGGATTATTTACATCATAATTTATACCGTCTTGCATTCCAGCTGGAACTGGGGCATTATTCACAACAGGTGTAGTTATGACATTAAATTCAGCAGTTTGAACTTCACTACTGATAGGTTCTGTGGCAACCAGTTCAAATGTAGCGTCATTATTAACAGTGTAATTAAAATTATAGGTTGTTGTGTTATTTTGCGTGTCTATAGAAGTTCCATTAGCAAACAATTCAAAATTAGCGACTAAACTTGTTGTAGCTGAAATAGAAAGAGTATTGCCTTGATCAACAATATTGACACCTTCGAGACTGCTGTCCAAAAACAATTGAAAACTCCCAACGGGGTACCAAATGGTCTTGGGTTTTTTTGTCTCCCGTTCCGTTTTTTGCTTTAACCAGCATACCGAGTGTTCCGATATTAGTTGCATTATAAAAATTGGTAGGTGTCATGGTAAAGGAAAAAGTGCCATCACCATTGTCTGTCATTTTTTGGGATTCGTTAGAATTTGTCCAAGAACCATTAGTTGGAGAATCACCACCAAATGTGCCATCAGGATTGAGATACCAAGCCCAAAGATAAACGTCGGTAACGCCCCAAATTGAAGGATCTATACCTGAAACTGTGATGGTGATTTGTTCATCTTCTTCGAATGTTGGAGGCGATACAGTAAATGTTCCTTGCTGAACTTGAGCTTGCCCAAAAACAACAAACGAAAATAAAAATAAATTGAATAATATTTTTTTCATAATAAAAGTTAAAAAAAAGGGCAATTGAAATCAAAAGCCCTTTTTATTAATAAGATGTTATTCTTGTGGTATCCAGACAAAGACATAAGTTTCAGTCAGGTCATTAAACCATACATCATAAGTTCCGCCCATTACAGGTATATTAGGTCCATCTTGAGAAGCAAAACCTGTGAACTCTGTATCGGCTCCCCAATTGACAGCCCAATCATTATCTGCTCTGAATTTGGCTTCACCGTCAATTAATTCAACGCCAGTAAGATACCATAAATGTGGGTCAAAAGTTGATTGAGTCATAGCTGTATCAGCATCCCAACCGTTTGGCGTGGCACTACCAATTATACCGATATTAGTGTATGTTGTAGCCCCAGTTTCATCAAAAGGTTGAATGTCAAATGTAGCGTTTTCTATATCAACAGTGATACTATAATAGCCATCGCCACCAGGAATGTCAAATGGATCAGGGTCTTGACCTAAATCTTCAGAACTAGCCAATGCTCCTCCGCTTAAACCCCATTGTGGTTGCCATAAACCTCTTTGCTCTAAGAGTTTAAATTGATTTGGTGTTCCTAAAAACTTACCTGTAAATGTGTATAAATCACTATTGTCAGGATCTCTGACTAATGGAGTGTTATTGTTATTGTTATTCCAATCAGCGACTGTTGCATTACCAACTAAAAATAAATCTCTTGGTGGAATAAATTCAACTTCTATAAGTCTCACAAACAAAACTTGAGTTTCTGATATTGACTCTGGCGAGTTTCCATTTGCATTTGTTCCTAAATCAGCTACAACTCTAAAAAACATTTCACCTCTGTCGTTTGGAATTGGGTCACCGTTTTCGTCTAATATAGGATCGCCATTTTCATCGGTTAAACTTGTTGATGGAATCCCATCGACACCAATTTCAGGTGCTAAATTCCAAAGCTGTTCAACTGTAAGGGTAACTTGAGTATCTGCTGTGTTTGCAACTTCAATAGGATTATCAAAAGAGCCATCAGGTGACATTTCTAAAGAATAAGAAATATTAGATTGTACACCAAAGTCGGGACTTACCCATGTAAATCTTTCTGCTATATTACTAAATGTTTCAGTTGATAAAACATATTCACTTAAAACACTGTTTGTGATTGTTAGCTGTTCTACTTCTGCTGGTGTTTGAAATCTAAAGTTGTCATCATCTGTGCACGACTTCAGTCCAAAAAGACCTAAGCAAATTATTGTTAAGATTAAAAATTTATTTTTCATTGTTTTGAGTTTTAAAATATTAGTAACCTGGGTTTTGTGTTAAATTTGGATTAGCAGACATACTTTCACTTGGTATGGGAAATAAACCTCTAAAATCAGCTATTGGGATTCCGCTTAGTGAATTGCCTTTGAGTGTCCAGACATAAGATGCTCCTGTAAATAAACCGAAACGTCTTAAATCTTGTCTTCTGTGAGATTCCCAATAAAGTTCTCTAGCTCTTTCATCAATAATAAAATCTAAAGTTAAATCTGCATCAGAAATATTTGAGGACGTGCTACCATTATTTGCACGTGTTCTTATTAAATTGATGTATTCTACAGCCTGAGCTCTTGTTCCTCCGCCACCTCTTAAATGTGCTTCGGCATACATCAAATAGACATCAGCTAATCTAAACATAGGAAAATCAACAGAGGAAAATGTCAGGTCGTTATCTTGTGTTCCATCTGATCTTATATCTGTATATTTTTCTAAGATATAACCTTGATCACGATTAGAAACATCAGAAATATTGATAGGTCTATCTTCTGAAATTATAGTATTTCTAGCATCATTATTGAATGTTGAACTTTCAAATAGACTAACAAACTGAGGGGTTAAACGAATGGCTCCACCCCAACCACCTTCAATGACACCAAGATTAGCACCATTTTGTTCAATACTACCTACAGCACCGTTGGTCATTACTGTTGTTGGTCCAAAAGACTGAGAAAAACTTCCATCTGCTGGAACTGGAAAAATAATTTCATTTTGAGCACCATTAACATCATTATCAGCTCTAAATACGTCTCGATAATCTGGTGTTAAGCTATAGCCTGCATCAATGATTTTTTGAGAATATTCTAAAGCATCGGCATAACGGTTTTCTCCAATATACACTTCAGCATTGAGATAAAGTTTAGATAGTATCATCCAAGCCACAGCTTTATCGGCTCTGGCATATTCATTGGTTCTTGCATCTTTCAAATCTGGTATAACTTCTAAAAGTTCAGATTCTATATAGTTGAATAGTTCAACACCGGTAATTTCGTTACTTCTAAAAACACCTACAGGCGTTTCTTCGGTAACAAACGGAGCTTTTCCAAACAAGTCTAACATATGGTAATAAGATAGAGCCCTCAGCAAACGGGCTTCAGCTTTAAAAGTTGGAATTTCTTCTCTTTCAGCACCAGAAACTCCACGTTCATCTAACTTTGCATCTGTAGATTGTCTCAAAAATTCATTGGCAAATGCTACACTACCCATAATTCGACCAAAGGCTCCACGAATAATCACATTAGCGGGTGTCCAAGTTGTGCGTTGAAGTTCCGCAATACCAGGGTCATTTTCGAAAGACCAAATGGCTTCGTCAGTAGTAAAGGTTTGAAGGTTCATCAAAGCTCTTCCGTATTGACTTGTACCAGGGTCTAAACCGCCAATATTTGAACCAAAAGCACCATCAGCACTGGTGAGGTTTAAATTGCCATAAACGCCAGCAAGCAATTTTTTATAGGCATTATCTTGGTTGAAAAAGTCTTCAGCCGTTGAGGCATCATCATCTAATGGAACGGTATTCAAATCGTCTTCGCAAGAAGAAACTATAAACAGCAGTCCCGCAAATAGATAGATTAGGTTTAATTTTTTTATTATTTTCATTGTCATCATATTTTGATTATAAATATAAGGTTTTCAAAGTGTTAAGTTTATAAAACATATCTTAAAATTTGAAATTAGCACCGAGTAAAAAGGTTTGTGGTCTTGGAAAGATAGTGTTATCAATTCCACCAAATACTTCTGGGTCTAAACCAGAATAATCTGTAATCACAAACACGTTATTCATACCTGCCCAAAATCTTAAGGTTGTATTTTTCTGGACAACATCTTGAAAGGTGTATCCAATTTGAAAGTTGTCCATTCTTAAAAAAGAAGCGTTTTCTATATAAATATCAGAGCGAATCACATCAGATGTGTTTTGAAAACCTGTCTCTAAAACTTGAGTAGGGATGTTTCCTAAGACCGCATCATTTTGTAAAAATCTAAATTGTGCTCTAGCTGAATTGACATTGTTATACACATAGTTACCAATACTGGCTCTCATATTGAATGAGAGGTCAAAGTTTTTATAATTCATTGTAGATTGGAAACCCATTGTTACATCTGGATCAGGATCTCTAAACAAATATCTATCGTCGTCATTGATAATATTATCCCCATTCAAATCGGCATAAGCCCCTTCAATTGGTTTGCCATTGTCGTCATAAATTTGGTTATATACCCAAAACGAATTTGGGGCATGACCAACACTGTGCGACTGAATAAAACCACCAGTACCGCCACCAATATCTCCAACAGGAATATCAGAATCATTGGCCAATTCGTCTAATTCTTGATTGAGAAAAGTAACATTATAATTGACATTCCAATCAAATTTGTCCGAATCTCCTTGAGCATCAAAAATTTGAGCATTGATTCCAAATTCAATACCTTCGGTATTTAAAGTTCCTGAATTTTGTTCTATGGTGTTTGTAAAGTTAGAGCCTTCTGGAACTGGAGCGGTTACAAATAAATCTTCAGTGTCTCTTGTATAAACGTCTAAAGTCCCGGTAATTCTATCGTTAAAGAAACCATAGTCTATACCAATATTGTATGTTTTGGCTGTTTCCCAGGTCAAACCTTCATTTCTCGCAATAGGGAATCCTGCTGTTAATGGAGCTCCACCAAAAATGACTTGTGCAGTGGGTTGTGAAGTTGCAAAACTTTCTATACCAATAATACGAGGTCCAATCTCTTGTTGACCAGTTTCACCATAACTGGCTCTAAGTTTTAAATTGGAAACTACCTTTGAATCTTCTAAGAATTTTTCATCTGATATATTCCAAGAAAAAGCAACCGACTGGAATGTTCCCCATTTGTTGCCTTTAGCAAATCTTGAAGATCCGTCGCGTCTTATGGAGTAAGAAGCGATATATTTATCTTTAAAGCTCACAAAAGCACGACCTATGTAACCTATCAATACAATATCTGGTAATGTGTTAACGTCAGAGTCGTCAATTTGTGCTTCTTCACGGGTTTCGCCTGTAGAAAAGCTCTTATTAGTAAACTCTTGGTATGAATATCCAACCGTACCTCTTAAACTGATATCTTCAGTAATATCATCATCATAATTTAAATACGCATCAAATAAAGTGTTTTTAATATCACTGGTAAATTCTGAATAACTTCCATTAAATGTACCATCTCCATATCGAGCTCCGTTTATGCTTTCTCTTGACAACTCATTAGAACCACTACCGCTGGAGTCGTCTAAACCTAAATTGAAAACCGCTCTTACTTGTGGTAAAAAGTGAAGCCTATAATCTAAATTTAAGTTACCATAAAAACGATCTACATCAGATTCGTCTCGGCGTTGTAATAAACTTGCCACTGGGTTTCTTGATCCCAAGATAGGTTCGTTATTGTTATTTGGATCGTAATATTCAAAAAAACCACCAAAAGGGGAGTTAGGATCTCTCACAGGTTGTGTCGGGTCAAATCTGATGGCATCACCTTCTACACCATTAGCAAATCTATTGCTTTCACGTGTATAGTTAGCATTAATGTTAACTCTTAAATGATCATCAAAAAAAGTTGGGTTAATAGAGGTTGAAACTGAAGAACGTTTAAACTCACTGGTTAATCTTATCCCTTGTTGATCTAAATGACCGAGAGATAAACGTACAGGTATTTTATCAAACAATTGACCTCTGACTGATAAGTTGTGGTCAAAAGAGTTGGCTACACGATAAATCTCATCTTGCCAATTGGTGTTGGCATTGCCAAGTTTACCGACATCATCGGGTCTTTCTTGAGCGATGATTTGTCTAAAGTCTTCAGCAGAAAAAACATCAATTTGATCGTTTAGGCTATAAACACCTGCAGTATAATTAAAATCAACTTGAAAATCTTTAGAGCCTTTTTTAGTTTTAATGATAATAACACCCGCAGATGCACGATTACCATAAATAGCTGTTGCAGCGGCGTCTTTCAAGATTGAAAAAGATTCAATGTCATTTGGATTAATAGATGATAAAATAGATCGACCACCACCAACGTTGTCATTGCTCAAAGGTAAGCCGTCAACCACAATCAAGGGCTGATTGTTGGCATTAAGAGAACCACCACCACGAATTCTGATTTCAGATCCCGAACCTGGTGCACCACTTGTTTTTACGGTAACACCAGCAAGACGACCGCTGATTAAGTTTTCTGGCGTAATAATATTACCTTTTGTAAAATCCTTTTGAGAAATTGCTGTTACCGATCCTGTTAAATCTTTTTTGGTACTGGTACCATAACCAATTAAAACGATTTCTTCTAATTGAGATAGGTCAGGTTCGAGTTCAACATTAATTTCAGATTGCCCAGTATAACTTATTTTTTGGGTTTTAAATCCTAAATAAGAAAATACTAATACTTCACCATTGTTAATTTCGATGGTGTAATTACCGTCAAAATCTGTCGTTGTCCCACGTTGAGTGTTTTCTATCAAAATGTTGACCCCAGGAACGGGCATATTTTGATCATCTACCACAGTTCCACTAAGGGTGTTTTGGGCTAAAATACCTAGTGGCAAAAACAAGAACAGACATAAATATTTGAATGTGTTCATAAATGAGTGATTTGTGTTAAGAATATGTTACTTTTTACTTCCAAGCGTAAAGTTAACTAAAGTATATCTAACGCAAACATTTTCGATGAACCGCAAACGTTTTCGTGTTGACAACTTTTTGATTTTAACACTCAAAAATATGATTTTGATAAAAAAAATCTTTTAAACCCAATTAATTTTGAATAAATCTGAATTTGAAGGTTATCTTAATTTATTGTATTTTTAGAAACTTATTCAGATAAAAAATCATATTTTTCCAATCTAATGAATCAAAAACCAACTTTAAAACTAATTGCCAAAGAACTTGATGTGTCTGTCTCTACAGTGTCTAAAGCTTTGAGAGATAGCAAAGAAATTGGCAAGCAAACCAAAGAAAGAGTCAAAGCTTTTGCTAAACTTTACAATTACAGACCAAATAATATCGCATTAAGTTTAAAAAACAGAAAAACTCAAACTCTTGGCATCATCATTCCTGAAATTGTTCATCATTTTTTCACAACAGTCATTTCGGGTATAGAATCTTATGCCAATGAACACGGCTATAATGTGATAGTAGGACTGTCTAATGAATCTTTTAAAAAAGAAGTTATCAACCTTGATACTTTAGCCAACGGCAGTATTGATGGTTTTATACTTTCAGTAGCTAAGGAAACGTTGTCTAAAGGCGATTATCACCACCTACACGAAACTATTGATCAAGGTATTCCTATTGTGATGTTTGACCGCGTTATAGATGATATAGATTGCGATAAGGTTATCGTTGATGATATAAAAACCTCACAACGTGCCGTTCAAAAACTGATTGACAACGGCTGTGAAAAAATCGGAATTATCAGTACAAAAGACTACGTAAGTGTGGGTAAATTAAGAACAGAAGGCTATTTAAAAGCCTTAGAAGTCAATCAAAAAAATGTCAATCTATCTTATATTTTAAAAATTCACGATGAGTTTAGTTCTGACGACAACCTTGAAGCTTTAGAACAACAGATTTTTGATTATCTATCAAAAAACAAAGACCTTGACGCTATTTTTGCAGTCAATGAACTTTATGCTGTTACTGCTATGAAAGTGGCTAGAAAGCTTGGTTTGAGCATTCCTAACGATATTCAATTCATTGGTTTTACAGATGGTGTTTTATCAAAACATGCTTTTCCGCCATTGACAACCGTGAGTCAAAATGGTTTTGAAATGGGAGGAACCGCCGCTAAGTTGTTGATAAATCGTCTGGAAAAAGACAGAGAAGAAATAGAACATTTTGAAACGGTAATTGTTAATACCAATATAATTGAAAGAGAAACCACTCAAAAATTGAAATAATTTATATATTTGTGGCAAACAAAACTGCTTTTTACTTCCCGTTAAGTTTTGTTTACAAGGCTTATCGTTGTTTAATTTAATTCAAGCGATATGCAAAAACGCAGGTTATCTGCCTTAGAAATAATCAATCTGAGTTTTGGTTTTCTGGGTATTCAAATGGGTTTTGCTTTGCAAAACGCCAACGCAAGCCGTATTCTACAAACTTTTGGAGCTGATGTACACGAACTGTCTTGGTTTTGGCTCATCGCACCTATCATGGGTTTAATTGTTCAGCCTTTGGTTGGTCATTACAGCGATAACACTTGGAATCGTTTCGGTCGGCGTAAACCTTATTTTCTTGTTGGAGCTATATTGGCATCAATAGGTTTAGTATTATTGCCACAAGCCGATTTGTTCATTGCTTTTTTGCCAGCCTTGTGGGTTGGTGCAGGAATGTTGATGATTATGGATGCGTCCTTTAATATTTCTATGGAGCCTTTTCGGGCTTTTGTAGCTGATATTTTAAACGAAGATCAACGCACCGTTGGGTTTACCACACAAACGGTTTTAATCGGTATTGGTGCTGTGGTTGGCTCTTGGTTGCCTTACGTTTTAACTGAATATTTTGGCATTGCCAATAGAGCAGAAGAAGGCACAGTACCACTAAATCTTATTTTGTCATTTGTCATTGGTGCAGCGGTTTTAATGATCACTATATTAGTTACCATAATTACAACCAAAGAATATTCGCCAGATGAACTCGATAAAATTGAAAAAGCCAAAGTCAAAAAACTCGGTGAATCTATAGAAGTCAAACCGAAAAAGAAAGCCAAACTCACCGATATATTTACTGATTTTGTCAAAATGCCAGCTACGATGAAGCAACTCAGTTGGGTGCAATTTTTTTCTTGGTTTGCTTTGTTTGGAATGTGGGTGTTTTCTACACCTGCTATTGCTCAACATTTTTACAACTTACCATATACCGATTCTTCAAGTGAAGCTTTCAATAATGCTGGCGATTGGGTAGGAATTTTATTTGGAATCTACAATCTGGTTTCAATTCCAGTAGCTTTATCACTTGGCAAAATTTCAAAACATCTCGGCAGAAAGAAAACCCATATGTATGCCTTGTTTATTGGGGGCATTAGTTTTCTGTCTATTTACATCATGCCAGATCGCTATTGGCTCATTCTGCCAATGATTGGTATTGGCATCGCTTGGGCGAGTATTTTGTCTATGCCTTATGCCATCTTAGCAGGTGCCATCAACCCTAAAAAAATGGGAGTTTATATGGGTATTTTTAACTTTTTTATTGTTCTACCACAAATTTTAAATGGCATCATCGGCGGTCCTATGGTTAAATATTTTTACAACAACCAGGCTATTTTCGCTTTAGTCTTGTCAGGAATCAGTATGATTATCGCGGCATTTCTGGTCATTCGCGTCAAAGATGTCGATGATGTTCAATCAACTTAAAACCACAATATGCAAAACCAAACTGCTTTTATATTCGACCTCGACGGTGTTATTGTCGATACAGCAAAATTTCACTTTCTGGCATGGCAAAAACTCGCCAATAAAATTGGTATTGATTTTTCTGAAAAGGAAAACGAACAGCTCAAAGGCGTCAGTCGTGTAAAATCTTTAGAAAAAATTCTTTCTTGGGGAAACAAAACCCTTTCTGATCAAGAATTTCAACGTTTGATGGAAGAAAAAAATCAAGATTACCTCAATTACGTCCAACAAATGAGTAAAGATGATATTTTGCCTGGGGTCAAATCTTTTTTAGATGAACTAAAGTCTAAACACCATCCTATTGCTTTGGGCTCAGCCAGCAAAAACGCCAAAACCATTCTTAAATGCGTTGACCTAAATGATACTTTTGATGCTATAGTTGACGGCAACGAAGTGACTAAAGCCAAACCCAATCCTGAAGTATTTCTGAAAGTCGCAAAACTCTTGAATACAGAACCACAAGATTGCTTTGTGTTTGAAGATTCAATTGCTGGGATTAAAGCTGCAAATGTTGGCGGAATGATTAGCATTGGCATAGGTGATAAAGAAACCTTAAGAGAAGCTGATTTTTGCTTTAAAAATTTCAATGAATTTGATTACCAATTTTTTAAAAACATAAAATCAAAAACTTGAGATAAAATTTATATATTTAAAAACCTTTTTTTAAATCACATTTTAAAGACATGACAATATGAATCAAGATTATATCACACCAAATGAGTGGTCTATTATTGAAGAAGGCTTTGAACCACAACGCGTTGAATCTTCTGAAAGTTTATTTAGCTTAGGAAACGGTGCTATGGGGCAACGAGCTAATTTTGAAGAAGATTACTCTGGCCAAACCTTTCAAGGCAGTTATATTGCAGGTATTTATTATCCAGACAAAACCCGCGTAGGTTGGTGGAAAAATGGCTATCCTGAATATTTTGCTAAAGTGCTTAACGCTCCAAATTGGATTGGTATTCACATCCATATTAATGGTGATGTGTTTGATTTGAATACTTGCAAAAGTGTTGACAATTTTAAACGCGAACTCAATATGAAAGAAGGTTGGCACAAGCGAACTTTTGAAGCTGAAATGCAAAATGGCATCAAAATAAAAGTTGAAGCTTTACGGTTTTTAAGTTTAAGTCACGACGAAGTGGGAGCGATACAATTTCAAATTACACCTTTAAACTCTTCTGCAAATATCACTTATTCGCCTTATGTGGATGCGGGAATTAAAAACCAAGATTCTAATTGGGATGATAAGTTTTGGGAAATCACAGAGGTCAAAATTAATGACCATAAGGCTTTTGTAAATTCACATACTCTGAAAACTGAATTTCACGTTTGTACCTTTATGCAGTCTTCGGTTTTTATTGATGGAAAAGCTTTAAAAAACAATCCAGAACCTCACCAAAAAGCCCATAAAGCTTTTATAGCTTACGAAGAAGATGTACAAAAAGGACAAACTTATACCATTCATAAATTTGCTGGTTATGTCACGTCTTTAAATCACGACAAAAACGACTTAGTCGAAGTAGCTTCAGGCGTTTTGGATGTCGTTACAGAAAAAGGTTTTGATGCTTTGCTCAACGAACAAAAACAAGCTTGGGAAGCCATTTGGCATATGAGTGATATCATTATTGAAGGCGATACCAAAGCACAGCAAGGGATTCGTTTTAATATTTTTCAACTCAACCAAACTTATCTCGGTAGAGATGCTAGGCTGAATATTGGACCAAAAGGTTTTACAGGTGAGAAATATGGCGGTAGCACCTATTGGGATACCGAAGCTTATTGTTTACCATTTTATATGGCTACCAAAGATCAAAAAGTGGCTCGAAATCTTTTGGTCTATCGCTACAAACACCTTCAAAAAGCCATTGAAAATGCAGAGAAACTCGGATTTACAAATGGAGCTGCACTTTACCCAATGGTAACGATGAACGGCGAAGAATGCCACAACGAGTGGGAAATTACTTTTGAAGAAATCCACAGAAATGGGGCAATTGCCTTTGCTATTTTTAACTATGTTCGATACACAGGCGACTATTCTTACGTGCCTGAAATGGGTATGGAAGTTTTGTTGGCCATTGCCAGATTTTGGAAACAACGTGCCACGTTTTCTAAACAAAAAGATAAATACGTCATCCTTGGTGTAACAGGACTAAATGAGTATGAAAACAACGTTAGCAATAATTTTTATACCAATTATATCGCTAAGTGGTGTTTAAATTATGCGGTTGAAAACCTCAATATTCTTAAAAAAGATTATACTGAAGATTACAATAGAATTGTAGAGAAAACAAACTTTAAAGAAGATGAAATCAATGCGTTTCAAACACTTGCCGATGAAATGTATTTACCATATTCTGAAGAACATAAGGTGTATTTGCAACAAGATGGGTTTTTAGATAAAGAACTCATCACAGTCAAAGACTTAGACCAAAAACAAAGACCAATTAACCAACATTGGTCTTGGGATAGAATTTTGCGTTCACCTTACATTAAGCAAGCCGACACACTTCAAGGGTTTTATTTCTTTGAAGACCATTTTACGAATGAAGAGCTACAACGCCACTTTGATTTTTATGAACCTTATACAGTTCACGAGTCTTCACTTTCGCCTTGTGTGCATAGTATTCAAGCGGCATTGCTCAACCGTATGCAACAGGCTTATCAATTTTATCTCAGGACCTCACGTCTCGATTTAGACGACTATAACAAGGAAGTCAAAGAAGGCTGTCATATCACCAGTATGGCTGGTACTTGGATGAGTATAGTAGAGGGTTTTGGCGGTATGCGTGTTAAAAATGATATGCTCAATTTTGCTCCAAAAATTCCTAATGAATGGGATTCTTACACTTTTAAAGTCAATTTTAGGGACAATATCGTTGCTGTGAAAGTCTCAAAAAATGTTACCGATTTCACCCTTGAAGGTCAAGATGAATTAGAAATTGTAGTGAACGAAGAACCTGTTATTTTGAAAAATGGTCAAACTGTAAATGCTTGATGAAAAAAATAAATTTGTTTTATGTATTATTCTTTTTAATTGTCAACACGATGTCTGCTCAAATTAAAAGAATAGAGCCACCGCATTGGTGGGTTGGTTTTGAACATCAAAATCTTCAATTGTTGGTGCAAGGTGATAATATTGGTAAAGCTGAAGTTGACTTAAAATATCCAGGCCTTAGCATTGAAAACATCCATCAAGCGGATAGTCCTAATTATTTGTTTTTGGATTTAAAAATCGAAAAAAATGCCAAAGCAGGACAGCTTAAGCTGAAATTTAAAACCAAAGACGGCAAGTTTACTTATGATTACGAATTAAAATCAAGAGAACGTTCAGCTGAAGATTACAAAGGTTTTGATAGCTCTGATGTCATTTATTTGATCACACCCGACCGTTTTGCCAATGCCAATCCCGATAATGATAGTTTTGAATACTTAAAAGAAACAGGGGTTAATCGTAATGATGATTACGCTCGCCATGGTGGTGATATTCAAGGTATTATTGAACATTTAGATTATATCGACACTATGGGTTTTACGGCCATTTGGTCTTCGCCTTTGTTGACCAACGATATGCCAAGGGCTTCTTATCACGGCTATGCCATTACCGATTTTTATCAAGTGGATCCGCGTTTTGGTAGTTTAGAAGATTACAAAACACTCAGTCAAAAAGCAAATCAACGCGGTATCAAAATCATTATGGATATGGTTGCTAATCACTGCGGAAGCCTGCATTGGTGGATGAAAGATTTGCCTTTTAACGATTGGATAAACGCACAAGATGCCTATGAAAACGGCAAAAAAATCCCGACATCAAATCACCGACGCACGACAAACCAAGATTTATATGCCACCGATTATGACAGCCAAAAAATGACTGAAGGTTGGTTTGTGCCATCAATGCCAGATCTAAATCAAGAAAACCCGTTTTTAGCACAATATATAATTCAAAATAGTATTTGGTGGATTGAAACGCTTCATCTCGGTGGTATTCGCCAAGATACTTATCCGTATCCAGATAAATATTTTATGAGCAAATGGGCTAAAGCGATTATGACAGAATATCCCAATTTTAATATCGTAGGAGAAGAGTGGAGTACCAACCCTTTGATTGTAGGTTATTGGCAATCTGGTCAAAACACGCCTGATGGATATCAGTCTCATTTAAAATCTTCGATGGATTTTCCGATGCAACAAACCATCGTAAAAGCACTTAACCAAAAAGAAACTTGGGGTAGTGGTTTGGATCAAATCTATGAAGGTCTGGCTAATGATTTCTATTATCCACGGCCAAGTGATATGTTGATTTTTCCTGACAATCACGATATGGACAGGATATTTACTCAACTGAATGAAGATATCACAAAAACTAAAATGGCTTTAGCTTTAATTTTAACCATGCCACGTACGCCACAGATCTATTATGGCACAGAAATTTTGATGCAAAACACAGCCAAACCAGGTGACCACGGTCTAATCAGAACTGATTTTCCTGGCGGTTGGGCTAACGATGAAGTTGATGCGTTTCAAAACAAAGGCTTGACAGATGAACAACAAGATTTTAAGTCATTCCTAAAAACTTTATTGAATTTTAGAAAAACTTCTAAAGCTATTCACCAAGGCAAAACCAAACACTTTGCACCATTTGATAACATTTACACTTTGTATAGACAATATGGAGACGAATCAGTTTTATTAATAATCAGTAAAAATGAAGAACCTATTGAAATCAATTTAAAACGCTTTCAAGAGTTGAATTTAAAAGAGCAAAAATGGACTGAAATATTCGGCAAAAACAACCTTGAACTGTCAGATAAATTGACCGTCAAGCCTGGTGTGAATTTGTTTTCTAATCAAAATTAAATATAAGATGTGATATTAAAAAAAACTTAGCGACCCTTGCGGTTAAAACCCCTTGCGATTAATAAAAAATGAAAATGTATAAAACCACACAAACAATTTTTTTTTCATATATTTAAATTAAATTTAAAATAAAATGGCAACAGTAGATAATGTTCGTTATGGATTGATAGATAAAATATTGTCCATAAAAAACAAAGATTTTTTGATTGCTCTTGACAAGCTAATTACATCAAGTTCATCAGAATCCGAAATTGTTGAGCTAACAGATGAACAACGAATAATGTTAGAAATGAGTGAGCAAGATATCAAAAACGGAAAACTAATTTCCCAAGAATCTATGAATAAAAGAAATTTAGAGTGGTTAGACGCTATGTGATTTGGACAAAAACTGCGGATATTCAATTTGTTGGAATTTTAGAATATTGGGTAAAAAGGAATAAATCTTCTATTTACTCAAAAAAATTAATAAAAATAGTTTCGAATAGAACTAAACAAATTACCGAGAATCCACTGATTTATAAAGCTACAGATTTTAAAAATGTAAGAGTTGCATCATTAGGTAATTTCAGTATTTATTATAAAGTAACAGATGAAGATATAATCATAACTGCTTTTTGGGATAATAGACAAGACCCCAAAAAAACTTTTGAAAGTATTACGAAACAGCAAACCCTCAGACTACTGATTAAAAAAACCTTGCGACCCTTGCGAAAACCTTGCGTTCCTTGCGGTAAAACATTAAATATGAAAAAAATAGATAACAATTATTTAATTAAAAATTTTACAGCCTTATTAATAAGTATTGGTTTTATGGCTTGTAAAAACAATCAATCTGAACGCAAACCAATTAATGAACCCAACACACATAAATTTTATTTTGGCACCAAAACCCTTGATGAGCTATATCCACAATATGAAGAAAAGCTCAATCAACTATTTGCCAAACACAATTTTGACGACAATAACTTCAAAAACTTAAAATTTGAAAGCGATGCCAACGACGAAAATTCTTGGCGTGAACGTTTACATATTCCTTTGAAATTTATGCTTAACCAATTGCTATAATTATAAACAAACTCAATATAAACTTTTAAAACTCAACAAATATGAAATACTTGATTTATCCTTTACTACTTTGTTTTATTGTTTTTTCTTGCAAAAAACAAACAAAACAGAAAACCGATGATGAGCCTCAAACAAAAACAACAAGCCATAAACCCATTTCAAATGATGTTCTCGAAACTTCGGTGATTTATGAAGCCAATATACGTCAGTATTCTAAAGACGGAAGTTTTGAGGCTTTCACCAAAGACATTCCATGACTCAAAGAACTTGGGGTTAAAGTCATTTGGTTGATGCCCGTTTATCCCATTTCAATGAAGAGAAGAAAAGCCACACCTGATTTGTCTATCGAAGATATTAAAGACCCAGAAGAAAAAAAGAAATATCTTGGAAGCTATTATGCTATTGCCGATTACACCGCAACAAACCCTAAATTTGGAACACTAAATGATTTTGAAAAATTAGTCAAAACCGCTCACGACAATGATATGTATGTCATTTTAGATTGGGTAGCTAATCATACTGGTTTTGACCACCATTGGATAACCGAACATCCAGAATATTACACAAAAAACAAAAAAGGTGAAATCACCGATCCATTAAACCCTGAAACTGGCGAACCTTGGGGTTGGACAGATGTTGCAGATTTAAATTACGACAACAAAGACCTGTGGGATGCTATGAAAGATGAAATGGCGTTTTGGATTAAAAATTACAATATCGATGGCTTTAGATGTGATGTCGCAGGCAATGTGCCGACAGCCTTTTGGGATTATGCTGTGCCCAAACTCAAAGAGATTAAACCCATTTTTATGTTGGCTAAAAGCGAAGACAAAGATTTATTCTACAAATCGTTTGATATGGGCTACAACTGGGAAGGTCATCATATTATGAATGAAATAGCTCAAGGCAAAATGAACGTCAAAGATTGGGATGCGTATATGACTAAGATTGATACCACCTACCAAAAAGACGATTATCTGATGAACTTTGTAACCAATCACGACGAAAATTCGTGGAGTGGAACCGTTGAAGAACGAATGGGTGATGCTGCTGATGCTATGATAGCTTTTACCTATGCTATACCAGGTATGCCGTTGATATATAGTGGCTTAGAATATGATTTGAATCACAGGTTGAAATTTTTTGAAAAAGATGAAATTCCAAAAACCAAAGGACATAATTGGGCTTTATTAGCAAAATTAGGAGAGCTAAAAAACACTAATAAAGCCTTAAATGGTGCAAAAAAAGCCGCGTCTTATAAACGCTTATCAACTTCAAAGGATAAAAACATCATAGCTTTTGAAAGAACAAAAGGCGATGATAAAGTGATTTATATTTCAAATTTTTCTGATGAAGAACAAAGCTTTACAATTGATTATAATGGAAAATTTTCATCTCTCATCAACGGTAAAACAGTTGAACTCAAATCTGACAAGTCTTATGATTTTAAACCTTGGCAATTTTGGATTTTAACAGAGTAAACTTAAAAGAATTAAGCCTTGTAATAAGAGTTATCAACCGAAAACGTTTTAGACTGTAGAAATATTAGCATATAACTAAAAAAACTGATATTTTTGAAATCATGAAACATACTTTAAAAACAATTGCAGTTTTGACTTCAGGTGGCGATTCGCCTGGTATGAATCTTGCCATTAGAGCCGTTGTCAGAAATGCGACTTATAACAAGCTGAATTGTTACGGCATATATAGAGGTTATCAAGGACTCATAGAAAACGAATTTGTAAAACTCGGTCCACGTAGTGTAAAAAACACCATCAATCGAGGTGGAACGTTTCTGAAATCTGCACGATCAAAAGACTTCAGAACCAAAGAAGGTCGCCAAAAAGCTTTTGATAATTTAAAAACAAGAAAAATTGACGCTTTGGTGGTCATTGGTGGCGATGGCTCTTTTACTGGTGCAGATATCTTTAGCAAAGAATTTGATATGCCTGTCATCGGTATTCCTGGCACCATTGACAACGACATCAATGGCACTGATTATACCATTGGTTACGATACTGCACTTAACACCGTGGTAGAAGCTATTGATAAAATCAGAGATACCGCAAGCTCTCACGACCGCTTGTTTTTGGTTGAAGTGATGGGAAGAGATGCTGGTGATATTGCTCTAAATAGTGGAATAGGAGCTGGTGCTGAAGAAATTTTGATACCAGAACAAGACCTTGGCATTGAAAGATTGATTGAATCTCTACATAAAAGTAGAATTTCGGGAAAAACCTCAAGCATAGTAGTTGTAGCTGAAGGCGATCAAATTGGTAAAAACATAACTAAACTGGCTTCTGATATCGAAAAAAACTTACCAGATTACGAGATAAAAGTTACTGTTTTAGGTCATATTCAACGCGGCGGTTCCCAAGTCGCTATGATAGAGTGCTTGCCAGCCGTCTCGGTGTTGGTGCAGTTGATGCTTTATTGCAAGGACAAAGCAACATTATGGTTGGTATTCAAAATAAAAACATCGTGTTTATACCTTTTGAAACCGCTATAAATGTTTAAAAAACTTTAGACTTAGATCTTATCAGAGTTGCTGATATCGTATCGACTTAATTTAATTGAAATTTAATTTAAAATAAAAAATAATGAAAACAAAAATTGGAATTAATGGTTTTGGAAGAATTGGAAGAATTGCTTTCAGAATCACTCAAGAAAGACAAGACGTAGAAGTTGTAGCCATCAATGATTTGCTTGATGTTGATCATTTGGCATATCTTTTAAAATACGACTCTGTTCACGGAAAATACAACAAATCTGTTGAAGTCAAAGATGGCAATCTCGTTGTTGATGGAAAAACCATTAGAGTAACCGCAGAAAAAAATCCAGCAGACCTTAAATGGGATCAAGTTGGGGTTGATGTGGTTTGTGATTGTACAGGTATTTTTAAAGACCTCGCTTCAGCTTCAGCTCACTTACAAGCTGGTGCCAAAAAAGTAGTCATTTCTGCACCTACCAAAGACACACCTATGTTTGTGATGGGTGTCAATCACAAAGATGTGAAACCCGAAGACAAAGTGGTTTCTAATGCATCTTGCACAACCAACTGTTTAGCACCAATTGCCAAGGTTATCGATGATAATTTCGGAATTGTAGAAGGCTTGATGACTACGGTTCACGCTGCTACTTCTACTCAATTTACAGTAGATTCGCCTTCACGCAAAAATTATCGCTTAGGTCGTAGTGCTATCAACAATATTATTCCTACAAGCACTGGAGTCGCTGTTGCTGTAACCAAAGTTATTCCTTCACTAAAAGGAAAACTAACAGGTATGGCATTTAGAGTTCCAACCGCTGATGTTTCTGTGGTAGATCTAACCGTAAGAACTGAAAAATCAGCAACTTACGAAGAAGTAAAAGCTGTCGTTAAAGCCGCTTCTGAAGGCGAACTAAAAGGTATTTTGTCTTACACTGATGATGAAGTCGTCTCTCAAGATTTTGTTTCTGAAGGAGCAACTTCAAATTTTGATGCTAACGCTGGAATCGCTTTGAATGACAACTTCTTTAAGTTGATTTCTTGGTATGACAACGAATGGGGTTTTTCAAGTAAAATGATTGACCTAGCAACTCATGTTGCAAAAGTTTAATAAATAAAACTAATCAAAAAGGCTTGTGAGCATTCACAAGCCTTTTTGATATAACAATTACGATTATGATAATTATTGCTGATGGTGGTTCAACCAAATGTGATTGGCTTTTGCTTGACGATGAAGGTCAACAGGTTTTAAAAACCAGAACCAAAGGTCTAAATCCAGCTGTTTTTAAACCCGATGTTTTAAAAGAACGCTTAGAAGAAAATGAAGATTTAGCCAAAATTAAAAATGATATTACACGTATAGATTTTTACGGTGCTGGATGTGGCACGCCAACGCCACGTCAAACTCTAAAAGATATTTTACAAGAATTTATACCCCATGCCGAAATTAACGTGGAAGAAGATATGGTGGCAGGTGCTTATGCGACTACCAATGAGCCTGGTATAGTTTGTATTCTCGGTACAGGCTCAAATTCGTGTTTCTTTGACGGCAAAAAAATATATATGGAAGTTGAGTCTCTCGGCTATGTTTTGATGGACGAAGCAAGTGGTAACTATTTTGGCAAACGCTTGATCAGAGATTATTACTATAAATTTATGGGCGATGATATGAGCCGTGAGTTTGCAAGTCGATACGATTTAGATGCAGATACCATAAAACGAAATGTTTATAAAAAAGAAAATCCCAATACTTATTTAGCTTCTTTTGCTGAATTTATTTTCACATCTGAAGAACGCAATGGCTATTTCTATAAATTAATTTATGAAGGAATGGAAAAATTTATTGAACGTCGTGTGATGTGTTATAAGAACGCACAAAATGTGCCTATTCATTTTATTGGCTCTATTGCTTTCTTTTCTGAAGACATCATCAGAGATGTCGCTAAGCGTTACCACTTGAATATTGGCAACATTATCAGAAGACCAATAGATGGTTTGATCAATCATTATCAAAAAAATGTCATTCCACATTATAAAAAAGTTTAAAACCTGAAAATGCCTTTACCTCATACAAAACCTACCCAAACCAAAGCTTGGCAAAAACTTTCAAAGATTTTTAAAGCAGAAAAGCATCAAAGTATTCTTCAACACTTTGAGGACGATAAACACAGAACGGATGATTTTTGCATTCAATTTGAAGACTTGTTATTTGATTTTTCTAAAAATAGATTGTCAAAAAACGCCTTTGATGCTTTAATCGATCTTGCTCATGAAACGGATTTAAAGACGGCTATCAAAGCTCAGTTTTCTGGCGAAGTTATCAATCAAACCGAAAACAGACCAGTTTTGCATACCGCTCTAAGATCTAAGGATGATGTAAAAATTAATGAAGTATCAATAAAAGAATTAGTTGAAAACACCAAAACTCAAATATCTAATTTTGTCCAAAAAGTAGAAACAGGAGAATGGAAAGGCTATTCAGGCAAAGCTATTACCGATGTGGTTAATATTGGCATTGGTGGTTCAGACCTTGGTCCGCAAATGGTTGTTGAAGCTTTAACACATTATCACAAAAAACTAAATATACATTTTATTTCAAACGTTGACGGCGACCATGTTGCTGAAACAATTAAAAATCTAAATCCAGAAACCACACTTTGCATTGTGGTTTCAAAATCCTTCGCCACACAAGAAACCTTGACCAATGCCAATACGCTGAGAAGCTGGTTTCTAAAATACACCAGCCAAGACCAAATTCAACACCATTTTGTAGCAGTTTCTGCCAATGTAGAAAAAGCTAACCGATTTGGCGTTTCGTCTAAAAACATCTTCCCGATGTGGGATTGGGTTGGAGGTCGATTTTCGCTGTGGAGTCTGCAGGACTTTCAATAGCTTGTGCTGTTGGGTTCAAAGCTTTTGAAGAACTATTGCAAGGGGCTCAACAAATGGACAAACATTTTCAAAACGAACATTTTGAAAAAAATATTCCCGTGGTGTCTGCTTTATTGGGTATTTGGTACAATAATTTTTATGATGCTGAAAGCGAAGCCATTATTCCATACACACAATATCTACAAAAATTAGCACCTTATCTGCAACAAGCCAGTATGGAAAGCAATGGCAAAGGCGTTGACAGAAACGGAAAACCAGTTGATTATCAAACAGGAACCATTGTTTGGGGTGAACCTGGCACCAATTCTCAGCACGCATTTTTTCAATTGATGCACCAAGGAACCAAATTGATTCCTGCTGATTTTATCGGTTTTAAAAAGCCCTTAAACCACTATCAAAATCATCACGACATTTTGATGGCTAATTTTTTTGCTCAAACCGAAGCTCTGATGAATGGCAAAAATGAAGATGTTGTGATACAAGAACTTCAATCTCAAGGCTTAAATGCTGAACAAATTAAAAAACTAACACCCTTTAAAATCTTTGAGGGCAACAGACCCACCAATACGATTGTATTTGATCAACTCACGCCCAAAAGCCTCGGTATGCTTATCGCTATGTACGAACATAAAATATTTGTGCAAGGTGTGATTTGGAATATTTTTAGCTACGACCAATGGGGCGTTGAGCTCGGAAAACAATTAGCCCAAAAAGTGCTTAAAGATTTCAAAGGCAATGAAATTGACACCCATGATGCATCGACTCACAGATTGATAAAATACTACAAATCTTAATTGAAGTAGGTAAAGTTGTGTTGACTTGTTATTTTTTTTCTTAAATTTATATCAAATTTAAACTGATGTTTTTTAAGATATTTGCTTGTTTTGTTTTGTTAAGCTTTTTCATAGCCCACGGTTTAAACCGCGGGCTATGAAAAATGCACAATCCTAACCGTTTCAACGGTTTTAAATAGTTAGATTGGAGCCATTCTATTTATAACAACGTGAGTTCAATTCAAATTCCAATAAAATACAGATATGTAATCACTTGTCATGTCGATAGAGCGTAGCATGAGCGACGAGACATCTCAGATGAGATTTCTCCTCATTCTCCCTGTCATTCCGAGGCAAACGCAGTGACGAGGAATCTCTCAGTGAACCAAACCTCCCTTGTCATTCCGAGGCAAACGCAGTGACGAGGAATCTCCCAGTGAAATGAAAACCAATCTTGTCATTCTGAACGGAGCCTGCCGACCCCTTGTCATTCTGAACGGAGCCTGCGAAGTGAAGAATCTTTTCGTGAAATGAACCCTAAAACGTGAAAAAAGATTCCTCCTACCGTCGGAATGACATTCCCTTGTCATTCTGAACGGAGCCTGCGAAGTGAAGAATCTCTCAGTGAACCGAACCCCACTTGTCATTCTGAACGCGACTCGCGGAGTGAAGAATCTCTCAGTGAACCGAACCTCAAAACGTGAAAAAAGATTCCTCCTACCGTCGGAATGACAACCGATCGTCGGAATGACAAACCCCTTGTCATTCTGAACGGAGCGCGCGGAGTGAAGAATCTCTCAGTGAAATGAAAACCAATCCTGTCATTCTGAACGGAGCCTGCGAAGTGAAGAATCTCTCAGTGAAATGAAAACCAATCTTGTCATTCTGAACGGAGCTCGCGGAGTGAAGAATCTTTTCGTGAAATGAACCCCAATACGTGAAAAAAGATTCCTCCTACCGTCGGAATGACAACCGATCGTCGGAATGACATTCCCTTGTCATTCTGAACGGAGCTTGCGGAGTGAAGAATCTTTTGGTGAAATGAAAACCAATACGTGAAAAAAGATTCCTCCTGCCGTCGGAATGACATTCTACTTGTCATTCTGAACGGAGCCTGCCGGAGTGAAGAATCCCTAATACTACATTCAAATCTCATTATTTAAAAACTTCCATTCGGGGTTAAAATCATTAATCAATTTTTCTTTTTTCTCTCTTCTATATCCTTTTATCTGTTTTTCCCTAATGATAGCATCATCTATAGAAGTAAAATGCTCATAATATATCAAATAATAGCAACGGTATTTAGTCGTAAAAGCTTTTGATGTTGCGGGAGGATTTTTGTGAAAATGTAGTCTTTCATTAAGGTTATTAGTTACTCCAGTGTATAACACAGACTTATTCTTATTAGTTAAGATGTAAACATAATAATTATGAGTTCCTAAGGTCTTTAGCATGGCTTAAAATTATTAAAAAATTAAATATTATCAAAGCAAAAGATTCCTCTACCGAAGCTTCGGTAGAGGAATGACATTGCCTTGTCATTCTGAACGGAGCCTGCCAACCCCACTTGTCATTCTGAACGGAGCCTGCGGAGTGAAGAATCTCTCAGTGAAATGAAAACCAATCTTGTCATTCTGAACGGAGCTTGCGGAGTGAAGAATCTCTCAGTGAACCGAACCCCAATACGTGAAAAGAATTCCTCCTACCGTCGGAATGACAACCTACCGTCGGAATGACATTCCCTTGTCATTCTGATACCGAAGTCTCGGTAGAGGAATCTTTCAGTGAACCGAACCCCAATCTTGTCATTCTGAACGGAGCTCGCGGAGTGAAGAATCTTTCAGTGAACCGAACCTCAAAACGTGAAAAAAGATTCCTCCTACCGTCGGAATGACAACCGATTGTCGGAATGACATTCCCTTGTCATTCTGAACAGAGCCTGCGGAGTGAAGAATCTCTCAGTGAAATGAAAACCAATCTTGTCATTCTGAACGGAGCCTGCGAACCCCTTGTCATTCTGAACGGAGCCTGCGGAGTGAAGAATCTCTCAGTGAACCGAACCCCAATACGTGAAAGAAAGATTCCTCCTACCGTCGGAATGACAACCGATCGTCGTAATGACAAACCCCTTGTCATTCTGAACGGAGCCTGCGGAGTGAAGAATCTTTCAGTGAACCGAACCCCAAAACGTGAAAAAAGATGTAGTCAAAAAAAACAAATCTTTCTAAAATTGATTTGATATAAACGCTATTTGTTTTTGAGTTTTGAAATTATTGTCATGGCAGTCAACAAATCATTAGGTTTCTCTTGATCAACTTGATCAACTTTATCAATGCTATCTGTGTCAAATTTGAGTTCATCATATTTAACAAGTTTCCACTTTTTGTCATTATATTCAAGTGCGGTAAGATTTTCTACCCAATCTCCAGAATTCAAATACAAGCAAGTACCGTTTTTGTTGACTTTTCTGATGATCTGTGGCTGATGAATATGTCCACAAATCACATATCTATAATTGTTGTCTATAGCTAAATCAGAAGCTACATTTTCAAAATCAGAGACATATTTAACAGCTTTTTTGACGCTATTTTTGATTTTTTTTGACAATGAATATTTTTCTTTTTTAAATTTAATTAGCCAAAAGTTTATAAACCTATTCAATAAAATCAACAAATCATAGCCCCAACCACCGAGTTTGGCAAGCCATTTGGCTTTTTGGATAGACGAGTCAAATACATCACCGTGAAAAAACCAAGCTTTTTTGCCATCAAGAGTCATGATTTTTTTATCAACAATTGATAGATTACCGATTTTTGTATCGCTGAATTTTCTCAACATTTCATCATGATTACCAGTCAAATAAATCACTTCAGTACCTGTTGCAGATAGACTTATTATCTTTTGTATCACTTTTAGATGAGACTTTGGAAAGTAATTTTTTCTAAACTGCCATATATCTATAATGTCGCCATTAAGTATCAATGTTTTAGGCTCAATACTGTTCAAATATTCCATCAGTTCCTTGGCATGACAACCAAAAGTGCCGAGATGAACATCTGATATAACAGCTATCTCAAGAGGACGTTTTTGCTTCAAATTTTTAGGTTTACAACAAATTAACGATGTATTGCTCTAAACTAAGTCAAGCTAATATTACGTTTACGAAGTATTATTGTTAACAACTCTATGGCTTTTGTTACTCTAATATTAATTTTTTCTCTCCTCATAGCTATAATGTGAGCCATACTGTGGCTTTTTATAATCAATACATCTCAGGTCTTATTGAGTTTAAAGTTTATTTATTTTTCATATTCAAACCTAAAGTTTATATTTGTTGGCTTAAAAAAAAATCTATGCCAATCTTTAGATTCTTGTGTTTTGTATTAGGTTTTTTAGTGCTTCAATCTTGTGTGAGCAAAAAAAAGTTGACCTATTTGCAAAAAAAACAAGACGAACAAGCCTATCAAATAGACAGCATTGCTCAACTTAGGATGACACAAAAGCCCTACCGAATCCAAATCGGTGATATGTTGAGTATTAGAGTTAAAGCCCTTGATCCAGAGTTGGTCAATGCTTTTAACCCCATTGGGCAATCTCAACTTAATGCAACCACTGAAGAACGCGTTTATTTTGACGGGTTCACCGTTGACAGACAAGGCGAAATAGAAGTCCCCGTTCTAGGTAAGCTAAAAGTCATTGGTCTTACCTTAGAAGAAATTGAAAAAAAATTAGAGAAAAGACTCCTTGACGAATACTTTAAAGACACCTCTAACGTTTTTGTAACCGTAAAACTTCCTGGCATTCCATATACCACCATTGGTGAGTTTGGCAGTACAGGTAGTAAAGTGATTTACAAAGAGAAATTAACCATTATGGAAGCCATAGCCAACTCTGGCGATATCACCCTAACTGGCGACAGACAAAATGTTATTGTCTTTAGGCAATACCCAACTGGGGTCAAACGCCACACCATCGACCTTACAAATATCGATGCCATTAATTCTCCTTACTATTATGTCAAACCTAACGATTTGATCGTGGTTAATCCTCTGCCACAAAAATCTCTCGGTTTAGGCACAAACGCTTTTGGTACCTTGTCATCGTTGATTTCTCTTGCCATTTCATTAACCGTTATAGCTCTAAGACTCTAATGCAAGAACTCGATTTCTCCAACGCTAATTCATATTTTGACTTCAAGGCTTTTTTGTTTAAAATGCTTGCCAAGTGGTATTGGTTTGTCTTTAGTATCGCTATTGGTCTTGGTATAGCCTATTATATCAGTGTACGAAAACTCCCTATCTATAAAATGAGTTCAATCATAGCTCTAAAAGACGAGCAGAACTCTTTGTTTGCCAACTCTAATACCAGTTTAACCTTTAACTGGGGTGGACAATCCAACAAAATGAGTTCAACAGTTATGACCCTCCAAACCCGAACTCACAATGAAAAGGTAGTTAGACACCTCCAATATTATTTACAATACCTCGAACAAGGCAAATACCAAAAAGTAGATGCTTACGGACGAACACCATTTCAAATTGATGTCCAGCAAGACGCATTTCAACTCAAGGGAAAACTCATGAAAGTCCAATTGCTTGACGATAAGCAATTTGTGATTTCTTTTGACATTGAAGAAGAACCCCAATATCTATCTTACTATAATTACGCAAAAGAAAGCTCTAAACAAGAAAAATATCAACCCGGACAATACATTGATACCTTTGATATCGACAAACCTATTGCGAGCAAATTTTTTACAGGAAAATTAACCCGTATTGATGGTGATAATACTGAGTCAAAAGTGTACTATATACAATTTTTAGACTTTAATTCAGTTGTAAAAAACTACAGAGACATTGTTGTTGAATCCAGTGAAAACGGCGGCTCAATAATAAATCTCAGCCTAACAGGAAACAACAAAGATAAACTTGTAAAATATCTCAACACCACATCAAAAATTTTAAGCGATGACTTATTAGCTCAAAAAAACCTATTTGCCACCAAAACCATTAGCTTCATCGACAGCACACTAAGCGAAAAAGCTTCTGAACTTGATGTCTTTGAAAAAGAACTCAATGCCTACAAGTTAGACAACAAAATTATTGACCTTGACGCCAAAACCGAAAGACTTAAAGATAAACTGATCAGCCTTGACATGGAAAAAGAAGCCATGGAGGAACAAATCAACTACCTTGACAGGCTGAAATCTTATCTACAAAATCGCTCTACCTACGAAAATCCACCTGCTCCAAGCGTCGTTGGCATCAATGAAGAAAGCATCGTTGAAGGCGTTCAAAAAATGGTTGAATTGTCGCTACAACGCAGTAAATTTCAATATCTTGCCAAAAGCAATTTGCCCAAATTTAAAGATATTGACCGTCAAATTGACGCCACAAAAAAAATACTGTTTGAAACTATAGACTCGTTTAAAGATAATATGTCTCAGCAAATTAAAGACATAGAACAACAACTAAAACAAGCCGAAAAAGAAGTAAGTGTATTTCCTAAAGAACAACAAGGCCTCTTAAAAATAGAAAGACGATACGACCTTACTCAACAAAGCTACAACCTGTTTTTGTCTAAACTTAATGAAGCCAAGTTGATCAAAGCTTCTAATGTTAGTGATATCCATATCATTGACGAAGCCAAAGACGTTGGTGGTCACAAAATCGGTCCTAACAACCAACTCAACTATGTCATGGCTATCTTTTTTGGAGCTGGTGTCCCTTTGGCAGTTATTTTTGTTTTGGTCTTGCTCGACAACAAAATCAACACTCCTTCCGATATCACCAAACTTGTTAAAACCCCTCTTATTGGTGTGATAGGCAAATCTAAACTCGAAACCAATAAAGCAGTTTTTGCCCAACCCAATTCTGTGATTTCTGAAAGCTTTAGAGACATCAGAACCAGCCTTCAGTTTGTATTTAAAAACAAAAGCATCGAAGGAGCAAAAACCATTTTAATCACCTCTAGTATTAGTGGCGAAGGCAAAACCTTTACGGGCTTAAATCTCGCCTCTATCATGGCTCTTAGTGAAAAGAAAACCATTTTAGTTGGACTAGATTTAAGAAAACCCAAAATTCATAAAGATTTTGACGTTGATAGAGAAAAAGGCGTTTCAAACTATATCTCAAATCAATTAGAATACAAAGACATTATCCAAAAATCTAACTATGAATACTTAGATATTTTGACCTCAGGAACTATTCCTCCAAACCCTTCTGAGCTGATCATTGATAACCGCATGGATGAATTGATGAACCGACTCAAAAGCGAATACGACTTCATCATCCTTGATTCGCCACCCATAGGTCTGGTTTCTGATGCTATCAACCTGGTTAAATATGCAGACACAACCATCTATGTGGTCAGGCAAAACTATACCAAAAAAGGCATGCTCAGCTTACTTAAAGAAAATACCAAAAAAGGTAAACTCAAAAATGTTAATGTTGTTCTCAACTACTTTAAGGTAAAAAGTAAATACGGCTATTACAACTATGGCTACGGATATGGCTTTGGATATGGATATGGCACTTATGGTAGAAGCTATCTAAACAAAGAAAAACGCAACAAAAGCTTAAAAAGACGTATCAAACATAAATTAAAAAATTGGTTTAGTTAGTGGGTAGTTGGTAGTTGATAGTAGGTAGTTCGTAGAGGATAGTTTTTAGTAAATAGTAAATAATAAATAAGACATATAAAATGAGTGAACAGTCAGCAGTTGGCAGTTAGCAGTGAACAGTGAGTAGTGAGTAGTGAGCAGTGAGTAGTGAGCAGTAATTAGAAATTATAAACGCGAAATATAAAAATGAACAATAATCAATCAACAAAAACCCGTTCCCTCTCTTTTGGAGAGGGCTAGGGAGAGGCTTTAGGGTTAGGCTTAAACCAACAACGATTAACGACAAAACATGCAAGAACAGATTTACCAAAAAGAGACCAATAGAAATATCCCCAAGCTTATTGGGCAAAGTCTTCGCGATCTTAACAAATCTCGTTTTTTAGCATTTCAATTAGCTAAAAGAGATATATCAGCTCAATACCGTCAATCCTATCTTGGCATTATATGGGCGTTTGTACCGCCTTTAGCCACTGCTTTTGTATGGATGTTTCTCAACTCTAGCGGAACTGTTGAATTAACCGATACCGGCATTCCTTATCCTGTATATGCTTTTGCTGGAACCTTGCTATGGTCTATTGTTACAGAAGCTATCAACTCACCTATACAAAGTACTACTGCGGCCAAGTCTATTTTAACTAAAATTAATTTCCCAAAAGAAGCCTTAATCACTTCGGGGATTTTAAAACTCTTATTTAATTCATCGGTAAAAGTAATTTTACTTTTAATTTTTATATTTTTTTACGGTGTTAATCTCAGTTGGGGTTTATTGTTGTTTCCTTTTGCTATTCTTGGAGGCTTAATTGTGGGTAGTACTATTGGTCTATTGCTTACACCAATTGGCATGCTTTATCAAGACATCAGCAAGTTGATTACTTTCGGTATGCAATTTATCATGTATGTCACACCTGTCGTGTTTGCTGTACCTGAATCGGGAACTATGAAAACGATTATGGAGATTAACCCTTTAACACCTATTATTACTGTAGGAAGAAACCTTGCCGTAGGTTTACCGCCAACGTATTTAAGTTATTTTTTAATTGTTTTAGCGGCTTGTATTCCATTATTTTTTATTGCATTGGTGTTTTATCGCATTTCAATTCCTATTTTTGTTGAACGATTAAGCGCATAATATATGAGTAAAACCTTGACTACACCTCAAACTCAAAATAAAATCAATACTTCTCAAGAAGTGTTGGTAGAGGTTAACGGCTTGTCTAAAAAGTTTTGCAAAGACCTTAAAACTAGCCTTTGGTATGGTGTTAAAGATTTAATTTCAGGCTATTCGGGTAATAAAAAGAAACGCGAACTCCGACCTAAAGAATTTTGGGCTGTAAAAGACATTAGTTTTACCTTAAAACGTGGCGAATGTCTCGGCTTAATTGGTCATAATGGGGCAGGTAAATCAACTTTACTCAAAATCCTCAACGGTCTGATCAACCCTGACGAAGGACAAGTGAAAATGCGAGGTCGAGTAGGGGCTTTAATAGAACTCGGTGCAGGATTTAATCCTGTTTTGACTGGTCGAGAAAACATTTACAACAATGGAGCAATACTCGGTTTTACAAGAAAAGAAATAGACCAAAAACTCCAAACCATTATAGGTTTTGCGGAGTTAGAAGAGTTTATTGACATGCCTGTTCGCAATTATTCCAGCGGAATGAAAGTACGCTTGGGTTTTGCCGTAGCTACCCAAATGGAACCTGATATACTGATTATTGATGAAGTGTTGGCGGTTGGGGATATGGGTTTTGTGCTTAAGTGCTTTAAAACTATTGATACTATTTTACCACATACAGCAATAATTTTTGTATCGCATTCTATGCCGATGGTTTCCCGAATTTGTAACCAAATTATTTTAATGGATAAAGGTCAAGCTAAATTTCAAGGTGATGATGTTTCTAAGGCAATTGATTTGTATTATACACGTTTTACAACAAACAATTCAAATGTTGTTTTCACGGATAAATCTTTAAAAATCTTAAAAGCAAAAGTGCTTAGTAAATATTCAGAAAGAAAAGTGCCAATATTAAAATGGGGTGATGACTTAGAGCTTGAATTAGAAATTGAAATCCTTGATGATATTGATAATACTTTTCAAATAGATGTTATATTTTATGATAAGGAACAGAGACCAATTGCTTCACTAAAAAGAGATACTAGTTTTAATTATAAAAGTTTAATTAAAAGCTCAAAATTAAAAATTTTACTAAAACATCATAAATTACAATTCTCTCAAGGTATATATTCAATAAACATTTCTATTGTTGATCAATTTGGTCCTAAGTACAGAGTAAATTCAATTTGCGAATTTCAGATAACTAATAATCAACACGTTTGGCGACCTTTTATGCTTAACTCAAAAGTTATAAATTTAAACTAAAAGTATGAAAGTTGATATATTTATTGTTGGGGAGCAAAAATGTGGAACAACAGCCTTACATAAGTTTTTAACCCAACATCCACAAATAAAATCTGGAAAACAAAAAGAAATCGATTTTTTTAGTTACGATGGTTTGTACAATAAGGGGATAGATTATTACCATTCTTTATTTACATGTAGTCTTTATGAGAAGTATGTCAAGAAGATTAAACTCATAGATGCGTCACCGTCTTACTTATCTTCTGGTGAAAAAACAGCATCTAGGATATATGACTATAATAAAGACGCTTACATTATTATAATGTTGAGAAATCCAATAGAAAGAGCTTTTAGTGCCTACATGATGTATAAAAACAGATTTAAAGAAAGTAATGTAAACTGGTGGTTTGAATGGAAAAGAAAAAGAGGCGAAGACGTATCTAATGTAAAAAGACGTAGTTTAGAAAGTTATACAAATTTTGACACTTTTATTGAAGAAGAATTAGTGATGTTAAAAAACAATAATGAAATTGAGTGTCCTACACTATTAAATGGTTTTTACTACAAAAAGATTTTAAACTATTTGAAATTGTTTAATAATGTTTATATAGTTGAAAATAAGAAGTTATCTAATAAAACAGAAACTACTTTGAATCAAATTGAAAAATATTTAAATGTAAAACCTTATAATTGGTCTCAACTTACTAATAATAAAATATTTGTAGGTAATTATGATGAAACTATCAAAAGAGAGACTCAAGATAAATTAAAAGCCTTCTATGAAAAGGATGTTGTAAAGATTAAAAATAAACTTAATATTGATTTGTTCTAATGCCAACCCCTAATTTAATTATCCCAGGTTTCCTTAAAAGCGATACATCTAGCTTATTTGATTATTTATGTCAACACCACGATATTTTTCGGTCAAAATTCAAAAAACCACATATTTATGCTTTTGATGATAGGTATAAAAATAGATTTACAAATCAAGGTGATTTTAATTTTAAAAAAATGTACAGTAAGTCTAAAACTTTTAAATTTATACCAGATGCAAGTAATATCTATGTGATTTCTAAATATGGTAAGCAATTAAAAAAATGTTTTACCTTATTTGACAAGAATCCAATTTTTGTTCTAAGTTTTGAGAGTTTAAAAAACAATTTTGTGCAAACAATAAATAATATTTTTGGTTTTTTAGAATTAGAACCTGTTGTCATTGATAAAGCACAAAAAAATAAAACTCCAACTCATAGGATCATTAAAAGAAAAATTCCAACAAATATTAAACTATTAGAGAAAAAGGTAGGTTTAAATTTAATTACTGATTCTTTGTTATTTAATAAAAAATTAAAGCCGCTTGTTTTTATTGAACAAGATGGAATATTTATATTTGATTTACTAAAAAATAATGTTGAATTACTTAAGAAGCTTAATTTAATATTCCCCAAATAGGAAACCGTTAATAAATTCATTTGATGAAAGTTAAAAAACTAGATTTGCCAAAAATCTCAGATGAGCGTGGAGACCTTGCTTTTATTGAAGATGGTGTAGGCTTGCCATTTCAATTAAAACGTTTATTATGGACTTACGATTTAAAAATCCCTTTTAAACGTGGTGGTCATATCTATAAAACACAAAACGAAGACATTTGTGTTGTTTCAGGAAGTGCAGATTTAGTCATAAGATATTAAGTATAATAAAAGAATGTATAGTGTTGTTTATAAGAAGTTAAAATGGAATATTGAAAATTATAATGATGCCTAAAAAACTATTAATACATCTTGGACCTCCAAAAACCGCAACAACGTCACTTCAACATTGGATATATGACAATCAAAACAGCTATACTTATTTAGGAATAAACCAGCCCAGAAGACCTAAGGATAATATTGTTTATAATAAGTTTTGGTTATTCTTAAATAATAAAATGACCTGTAAAGAGTTAATTGAATTTTTAGAAAATATAAAGACTAAACAAGTTTTAATTTTTTCTGAAGAAATGATTTTAACTGATAACTGGAAAAATAAATTAAATCGCTTGGCAGAGTTGAAAAATCATTTTGATTTACATTTAGCTTATTGTTACCGCCCTACAACAAAGGCATTACCATCTTATTATGCTGAAATACATTCCGAACTACCACTAGCAATGAAAAACAGTTATGAATTATTTCTTAAAGACGATAGAGTTGGAGCATATGATTTAGAAAAAATCTTAGATGCAATTACTGAAAAAAAACTAAGTTTGAATATTTTTAAATTTGAAGAATTAATCAAAAATACTCTTACATTAAATAGTGTTTTTAATACTTCTTTTAAGGGGTTTGATTTTAACAAAAATATTGAAATATCTAAAGAGAATTCGAGAAAAAATAAATCAGGAAACATTTATGAGGTAATCGATAAAAAACCTAAATATCCAACTAAATTAAAGTCTCTTTTGATAAAAATAGAAAAAAAGTTTAATATTAGTTTTAAAGGAGTTTTTCAAAAAAACTACTACATCAAAATAGACAGTTCTGTTAAAGTGGATGAGCTTTCAAAAAAAAACAAGATCTTCTTCAAAAAGTATATTGATGAATAATAAACAACCTCATATCATAGAATTAAACTCTATTGGTTCTTCTGATTTGGGCTACATTACGATAGCTGAACAACAGGGTAATATTCCCTTTGAAATCAAACGTATATATTGGACGTATTATACGCCTAATCAAGTAACTCGTGGTCATCATGCTCATAAAACTTTAGAGCAATGTATTTTTGCAGTTAGTGGGCAAATTGAGTTTGAGTTAATAAATAAGAATGGCGAAAAATCTAAATTTTTACTAGATTCTCCAGACCAAGGTCTTTATATACCACCGATGCATTGGCGAACCATTAAATTTTCTCATAATGCCGTTTTATTGTGTCTAGCATCAGATTTATATAACGAAAGCGATTATATTAGAAATTATAACAATTTTTTAAATTTATAGCATGAAAAATAAAATAGGAGACTACTATGAACTAAAAAGTAAATTTACTTCAGAAGATGTTAATCAATTTGCAAAAATAAGTGGTGATTTTAACCCCGTTCATCTAAATGAAGATTTCGCTAAGAATACCGTATTTAAAAAACGAATTGTACATGGTTTTTTATATGGTTCTACGATAAGTTCAATAATTGCAAATAAATTACCTGGGCTAGGTAGTATATATATGTATCAAGATATGAAATTTGTTAATCCAGTATATCATAATGAAGAATTATTATCTAAAGTTGAAATAATTGAAATTGATTATGAAAAAGATATTTATATTTTGGACACTTCAATTTTAAAAGCTAAAACTAAAATTGAAGTATTAATAGGCAAAGCAAAAATCAAATATTTTGGAAAATAAAATACATAAAACAGTATTAATTGATGATGACGTTATCTTGGGTAAAAATAATATCATACATCCAAACACTATAATACAAGGACTGACAAAAATAGGAGACAATAATATTATTGGGCCTAATGTAATAATTGGTTCACTTGGACAGGATACAAGAAATCCAAGATATGACTATTCAAATTGCAAAATAGAAATTGGCAATAATAACATTATTAGAGAATTTACAGCTATTCAAAAACCTTGTTACGAAAATTTAACTTTTATTGGTAATAACGTGTTTTTAATGCAAAGTGTATATATACCACATGATGCTCATATTTATGATAATGTGGTTATAACGCCGATGTGTGTATTAGCTGGTATTACAAGAATACTAGATGGAGCAAATATAGGAATGGGTGCAACTATAAATCAATATAATGTTATTGGGCAATATTCTATTATTGCAACTGGTTCAGCTACAATGAATAATGTAAAACCCTTTTCAAAATACATACCAGGAAAAAAAATTAGTGTTAATAAATATGCTATTGAAAAATATGGCTTTGAAGAGCAAATTGATGAGATAACTAAATATGTCATTGAAGATATTTTCCCAAAGAATGATATTATAGTATCAATCATAGAAAAATTTAATACTTTACATTTCAAATCTGGCCGTAAAATATATAAATGATTAAATTTCTAGACCTTAAAGCCATTAACGACCAGTATCGAGATGAACTAAACCAAGTTATGCAAAACGTTTTAGATTCAGGTTGGTATATCAAAGGGCAATCAGTTAAAAATTTTGAAGCAAACTTTGCCAAATATTGTGGGGTTAAACATTGTGTTGGTGTTGCCAATGGTTTAGACGCTTTAATTTTAATTTTTAAAGCCTTAATAATTCAAGGAAGACTTAATGAAGGTGATGAGGTTATTGTGCCTGCCAACACCTATATTGCCAGTATTTTAGCGCTTACAGAAAACAACTTAAAACCTGTTTTGGTGGAGCCAGACGAATCCTCGTTTAATTTGAGTATAAAAGGTATTAAATCGAATATGTCAACTCAAACTAAAGCCATTTTAAGCGTGCATTTATACGGCCAATTGGCAGAGGATGTTAGCGATTTTTGTAAAGACAATAATTTATTATTAATTGAAGATCTTGCTCAAGCACATGGGGGTGAAAACGCTCAAGGTAAAAAAGCTGGAAGTTTTGGCGTAGTCGCAGGTTTTTCGTTTTACCCAGGTAAAAATCTTGGCGCTTTAGGTGATGCTGGTGCCGTAACCACAAACGATAAAGATTTGGCCGATTTGATTAGTCAACTTGGTAATTATGGCAGTGAAAAGAAATACCATAATTCCCAACAAGGCGTCAACTCTCGATTGGACGAACTGCATACCGCTATTTTAAACGTTAAATTAAAATATATTGACCAAGAGATTGTTAAAAGAAGAGAAGCGGCTTTATATTATCAAGAACACATCAACAATCCCAAAATTCAAAAACCAAATTGGAATGTAGAAGTAAATAATCATGTGTTTCATTTGTATGTCATTAGATGTAAAGAAAGAGATATTTTACAAACCTATTTACAGGATAAAGGCATACAAACTGTAATTCATTATCCCATTCCACCTCACAAACAGAAAGCCTACTCGAACTGGAATACTTTATCTTTTCCTATAACAGAACAAATTCACAAAGAAGTTTTAAGCTTGCCAATAAGCTCCATTATTACAAAAGAAGAACAAAACCAAGTGATTAATGCTTTAAATGAGTTTTAAATGAAGAAATTACCTTTGGTTTCTATAATAGCGGTTTGTTATAATCATGCTAAGTATGTAATTGAAACTTTAGAAAGTATCAAAAATCAGACTTACTCTAATATTGAGCTGATTATTATGGATGATTGTTCAACAGATAATTCTGTAGAGGTCATTAAGTTATGGATTAAGAAAACAAATTATCCTTGTCGATTAATTGCTCACCAAGAAAATCAAGGCTTATGCAAAACTTTAAATGAAGCTTTAAGACTTATAAAAGGTGAGTATTATCAAGGTCTAGCTTGTGACGATGTTATTCTTAAAGAAAAAATCAAGACTCAAGTTAAACTTTTTAAAGAATTAAAAGATGAATATGCCGTTATTTATAGTGATGCCTATTTAATGAATGATAAAAGCCAACTGTATTATGGTAATTTTATACAAAGATATAAACCTAAGATTTTAGAAGTACCATACGGCAATATATATCAAGAATTGATTAATACTAACTTTATACCTGCAATGTCAGTTTTAATTAAAACAGATTTAGTTAGAAAAATAGATGGCTATGATGAAAAATTAACTTACGAAGATTACGATTTATGGCTAAGATTAGCCAAAAATTACAAATTTTATTTTTCAAATTATAAATCATGTAAGTACAGAATTCATGATAATAATATGCATACCTCTTCAAAGTTTGATGAAGTATCAACAATTAACACCTTCTATATTTTTAAAAAACATATTGGTAATTCAATTGCTAGAAGAAAAGTTATAAATTCAATCTACAAAATGTATAAAAACGGTAATTACCTTGCTCATAAAAACGAAATAATTTTAATTAAAATAAATAATCCTTATTCAAAGTATATTAAAAGAGATATCAGTTTTAAAAACTATTCAAGAATTAAAAGAATTAAGTCATTTTTAAAATTTAAATTTTTATAACAATGCCTACAGCATTCACTATATGTGCTAATAACTATCTTGCTCACGCAAAGACTTTAGCTCTATCGTATAAAGAATTTCATCCTAGTCATAAATTTGTTACGGCAATTTTAGATCAACCTGATCAAAACATTGATTATAAGTCTTTAGGAGCAGATAAGGTTGTATGGATACACGAACTTTTGCCAGAGTTAATAGGTGAAATAAAAGAGACCTACAGCATAGCAGAAATTTGTACAGTTGTAAAACCAGAACTTTTTAAATATTTTTTTAATTTAGGGGAAGAAACCATTTTGTATATTGACCCAGATATTAAAATCTTTTCAAAATTTATTGAGGTATTTTCAGAATTAGAAAAAAACGATATGGTGCTTACGCCTCATATCTGCGACCCAACACCAGAAATAGGCCATCCACAAGACAAAGATTTAATGCGAACAGGTATTTATAACTTAGGCTTTTTAGCTCTTAACAAAACTCAAAAAACACAATTGTTTCTAGATTGGTGGGATAAGAGATGTAAAAAATATGGTTATCACGATTTAAAAAAGGGCTACTTTTACGATCAGATTTGGTTGGGTTATGCACCTGCTTTCTTAGATAAAGTGTTTATATTAAGACATTTAGGTTATAACGTTGCTAATTGGAATTTACACGAAAGAAAAGTAATTCAAGATAATGAAATCTATTTTATAAATGATAAAAATACGCCTTTACGTTTTTTTCATTATAGCCATTTTAAAATGGAAAAACTACCAATATTAGCTTCTTATAATAAAAATTTCACTTTAGATAATAGGTTAGATATTGTGGCACCATATATGGAGTACAAGCAAGATTTGCTCGATAATGATTATGAAAAATTAAAGACCATTGATTATTTTTTTGGAAAGAAACCAAGCATTGATAACAATAAAAAACAAGCTCGCATTAGCAGGACAAAAACAGCATTTAAATTGTTTAAAAAATCTGCTCGTATTTTAATAAAAGGTAAATAAATGAATTTAGGCATCTCCATAGTAATTGCAACATACAACGGAAAAGATAGGCTTGCTAATACATTAATGCACTTAAGGAATCAAAAGCTAAGTTGTCCTACCGAGATTATTTTAGTCGATAATGCTTCTACTGATGGCACTAAACAATTTGCGGACAAATGGTGGAAAAATAATGGAGTGAGTTATATAGACTACTCATCATATCAACAGCCAATTCCAGGCAAATCTTATGCACAGGATTTAGGATATAGTAAAGCTAAATATAAATATCTGCTTGTATGCGATGATGATAATTGGTTGTGCAATGACTATGTTCAAACCGCATTTGAAATTATGGAATCTAATTCTGAAATTGGTGCTCTTGGCGGTTGGTGTGAAGCTGTTTTTGAAAGTGAAAAACCTGATTGGTTTGATACTTATGCAAAATATTTTGCAGTATCAAAACAAGGTACAGATAGTGGAGACGTTACACATAAAAAAGGGTGTTTGTATGGTGCAGGAATGGTAATCAAAAAAAGCCATTGGGTTTATTTAAATAAGTTAGGCTTTAAACCATTATTAACTTGCCGTAAAGGTAATACTTTGGCCTCTGGTGGTGATACAGAATACAGTTATGTTTTACGCTTGTTAGGATACAAAATGTGGTTTGACGAACGCCTATATTTTAAACATTTTATGACCAAAGGGCGATTGAATTTAAACTATGTTAGTAGAATTCGAAAAGCCATGTCTGAATCAAATTTTGTTGTCAGTGCTTATGTAGATAAATTGAATAACCAAAAGCAAACCTCTAAAAGGTTTAAAAGAAAGTTTTTAAGCCTAGTCAAGCATAAATTTATAAAAAATGTAGCAAAAAGACTAGTGGGTAATTTTGAACAAAAGGAACAAGCTAAGGAATATTTCAGGCAATTAAAGCGTTTGTTGTTCTCATATAAAGCTTATGAAACCAACTACAAATCAATAGATAAATGGTTGACAAATCATATATAATAATTTTAGCATTTAGATTAACAAAAATTTTTTAGACAATTGAAGATATATTTTAAACTCAAAGCATTTCCACAAATTTCAGAAACATTTATTGTCAACAATATTATCTATGCTAAGAGTAAAGGCTATGAAGTTGGTATTTATGTAGATTGCTATAATGGTATTGAAAATTCTTCTCAATCTGAATTACTGAAAAAATATAATATTGAAAGAGATATTATAAAACCCATTACTTTCAGTACTAATAAAGTAAAGAAAACATTTCAGGTTTTAAGAATGCTTTTAAATTTAAAAATTCTTTTTTATTTAATTCCTTATTATAAATTAAAACGTAAAAAAAATTTAACTCCATTGGTTGAACTCTATCAATATAGAAGTTTTAAAAATCAAATTGTACACGTACATTTTAACAATGCAACACATCCTTTGGTTGAACTTTCAAGTATAGGGTATATCAATCCCAAGTGCATTATTACCTTTCATGGATATGATGCTTATTTAGAAGATAAAAATTCTTTTCAAATAAAATACAGTGAATTTTATAAAAAACACGTCGTAGGGGTAACCATAAATTCTAAACATTTAACAATAGATGTATTAAAATTAGGAGTTGATAAAAATTTAGTAACTATAGTACCTATTGGTATAGATATTGATTTTTTTAGAGGTTCTCCAAAAAATATTAATGTAAAAAAAATAAAAATATTATCTGTAGGAAGATTAGTTCAATGGAAAGGTCATATTTATGGTTTAAAAGCTATAAAGCATCTAACTGATAAAGGTTATGAAGTAGAATATACAGTTATTGGTGCTGGAAATTTAGAACAAGAGTTAAAAAATGAAGCCAAAAAATTAGATATTTATAATACCGTAACTTTTTTAGGAGCTTTACCACAAAAAGAAGTTTTTAAATACATGAAATCAAGTGATATTTTCTTACTACCTTCTACTTTTGATAATAAAGTAGGTCGCAGAGAAACCTTTGGTTTAGTTTCAGTAGAAGCACAAGCTGTAGGTCTTCCTGTAGTTGGTTTTAATTCTGGTGGTTTCCCCGAGACTTTAATAGATGGTCAAACAGGTTTTGTAGTAGAAGACAGAAACGTAGAAGCCTTATCAGAAAAAATTGAGTATCTAATCACTCACCCCAACCAATATGCAAAAATGTCTAAAGCCGCCATCAATCACGCCTCAAAATTTGATCATAAAAAAACTACACAACAATATTTAGAATTGTATAAAACACTAACCCATTAAAAATGCTCTTCAACACCCTTGACTTTGCCATTTTTCTCACCATAGCATTTTATATGATAAGTCATAATCCAAACAAATTAAAAAAACACCAATTTATAATTCCGCAAAAATTTAAGACATTTATTAATAATTCCATATTTTCAATTCCAGTATAGCTACTCCATAGCTAAAGTATAGCTAAGGTATAGCTAAAGTATGGATAGTGTATTAAACCCATAACAAAATAACAACACAGCCTCAACAAAAAAACAAACAAAATATTGAATTATCCATAATTCCCTCATAGACAACCCCTGTCATTCCGATACCGAAGCCTTGGTAGAGGAATCTTTCAATGAACCAAACCCCACTTGTCATTCTGAACGGAGCCTGCCAACCCCCTGTCATTCTGAACGGAGCCTGCGGAGTGAAGAATCTCTCAGTGAAATGAAAACCAATCTTGTCATTCTGAACGGAGCCCGCGAACCCCTTGTCATTCTGAACGGAGCTCGCGGAGTGAAGAATCTCTCAGTGAACCGAACCTCAATACGTGAAAAAGATTCCTCCTGCCGTCGGAATGACAAACCCCTTGTCATTCTGAACGGAGCCTGCGGAGTGAAGAATCTCTCAGTGAAATGAAAACCAATCTTGTCATTCTGAACGGAGCCTGCGAAGTGAAGAATCTCTCAGTGAACCGAACCTCAATACGTGAGAAAGATTCCTCCTACCGTCGGAATGACAACCTGCCGTCGGAATGACAACCTGCCGTCGGAATGACAAACCCCTTGTCATTCTGAACGGAGCCTGCGAAGTGAAGAATCTTTTGGTGAACCGAAAACCAATCTTGTCATTCTGATACCGAAGTCTCGGTAGAGGAATCTTTCAGTGAAACGAAAACCAATCCTGTCATTCTGAACGGAGCCCGCGGAGTGAAGAATCTCTCAGTGAAATGAAAACCAATCTTGTCATTCTGAACGGAGCCTGCGGAGTGAAGAATCTCTCAGTGAAATGAAAACCAATACGTGAAAGAGAGATTCCTCCTGCCGTCGGAATGACAAACCCCTTGTCATTCTGAACGGAGCTTGCGAAGTGAAGAATCTCTCAGTGAAATGAAAACCAATACGTAAAAGAGAGATTCCTCCTGCCGTCGGAATGACATTCCCTTGTCATTCTGAGCGAAGCCTGCGAAGTGAAGAATCTCTCAGTGAAATGAAAACCAATCTTGTCATTCTGATACCGAAGCTTCGGTAGAGGAATCTCTCAGTGAACCGAACCCCAATACGTGAAAAAGAGATTCCTCCTGCCGTCGGAATGACATTCCCCTGTCATTCTGAACGGAGCTCGCGGAGTGAAGAATCTCTCAGTGAACCGAAAACCAATCTTGTCATTCTGATACCGAAGTCTCGGTAGAGGAATCTATCCGCGAAACAAAACTCAATAAGTGAAAAAAAAAAAAAAAAAATCATCCTATCGTTTATTTTTTTTAACACATTTAAACTACTGTAAAACAACAATATACAAAATAATAATATTATAATACATTATATATCAGTATTATAACTAACTTATTAATAATCAATAAACAAACTAAATGTTCATAACTTGTTGAAAACCTTATTTATAGTATTACTAAAAAAATAAAAAAAGCTTTTTAAATTTACACCAATATTAACCAGGCAGTTTTATCTGCCATAAATTTTTTAACAATGGTAACATTTAAAACCGTTCAAAAGGTGAACCCACAAGATGTGGCGGCACCACGCAAGTTTTACGCCCAGGTCAAAACAAGTGGGCGTACAGATCTGAATCGATTGGCATTTTTAATTTCCAATCAATCAACAGTCCGTAAGGCAGATTGCCTTGCTGTGCATGGAAGCATTTGTCCACAACATGTCTGACGAGCTCAGCCAAGGACATATTGTGTATCTAGGAGACTTAGGCTCTTTTCGCGTCAGCCTTAGCTCAGAAGGTTTCGACCTTGAAGAAGATGTGAGCTCAAACGCCATAAAGGACTCTAAAATTTTGTTTAGACCTGGCAAGAGATTCCGTGATTTGCTTAAAACTTTAGAATTCAAAAAAGTGGATTAGCCTGTATTCATAAGTTTTAAGCTTGTATTAAAACCTTGGTTTTTTCCGTGAACCAAGGTTTTTTTTATGTAAAATCTAAAGATTTATCACAAAAACAACCGCAGGTTTCTTCAATTTCCTGCTTAGGTTATGCTCAAAACCTAAGGTGGTTTTACTCAAAACCTAAGGTGGTTTTAAAATTTGCTGCTACAGCTTTTTTTAAAAAATCAATTTGAACCCAAATTATGCATTTGAGCAGATAAAAACATAGGTATATCGGGGTAAACCCTAAAAAAAATGCTCATATTGAATAAAAAAGTTGATAAAAAAAATGAAACTTACATTTTATGGATTCAAAATATGCAAAAAATATTAAAAAAACATTAAATATAAGTATTAAAAAAGCCGATTTATTGTGAAATATTTACTCAAAAAAAATAAAAAAAGCTCAAAAAAAGAATGAGGATTAGCCTGTATTCATATTTTTGAGCTGGTATTAAAACCGATATTTTCCGTATTATCGATATCCAAAAATATAAAATAGAATAGAGCATACCAAATTTAGTTATCAACAAACGTTGAAAACTATGCTTAGACCAGCAACAGCCTAACACTTCTCACCCCAAACAAAGCTTAACAATAGTCATTCAAAGATAAACGCAGTGACAATGCTTCGGTATCGGAATGACAAACCCCTTTTGTCATTCTGAACGGAGCTCGCGGAGTGAAGAATCTCTCAGTGAAATGAAAACCAATCTTGTCATTCTGATACCGAAGCCTCGGTAGAGGAATCTTTCAGTGAAACGAACCCCAAAACGTGAAAAAAGATTCCTCCTGCCGTCGGAATGACATCCTGCCGTCGGAATGACAACCGATCGTCGGAATGACAACCGATCGTCGGAATGACATTCCCTTGTCATTCTGAACGGAGCCTGCGAAGTGAAGAATCTCTCAGTGAAATGAAAACCAATCTTGTCATTCTGATACCGAAGCTTCGGTAGAGGAATCTTTTGGTGAAATGAAAACCAATACGTGAAAGAGAGATTCCTCCTGCCGTCGGAATGACATTCCCTTGTCATTCTGAACGGAGCTCGCGGAGTGAAGAATCTCTCAGTGAACCAAACCCCTTGTCATTCTGAACGGAGCCTGCGGAGTGAAGAATCTTTTGGTGAACCGAACCCCAAAACGTGAAAAAAGATTCCTCCTGCCGTCGGAATGACAACCTGCCGTCGGAATGACAACCGATCGTCGGAATGACATTCCCTTGTCATTCTGATACCGAAGTCTCGGTAGAGGAATCTCTCAGTGAAACAAACTTAAGAATTAGTTTGCAGGCTGATGTTGAATATCAATGATCAATTCTTTAGCTTCTTTATCAAAATCCATTTTGATATGATCGCCTTCAGAAATATCTGAATTGACAATTTTTTCAGCTAAAGCATCTTCAATATATTTCTGAATAGCTCTATTTAAAGGTCTTGCACCATATTGTTTATCAAAACCTTTTTCGGCGATATATTTTTTAGCATCATCAGTCAAATCAAATTCATAACCCATTTCATCAATACGCTTAAAGAGTTTATCAAGTTCAATATCAATAATTTTAAAGATATCTTCTTGCTCAAGGGCATTAAATATCACCACATCGTCAATTCTGTTGAGAAATTCTGGAGCAAATGCTTTTTTGAGTGCACCTTCAATGACTTTTCTAGTATTAGAATCTTCTTGTTCTTTTCTCGCTTTAGTGCCAAAACCAACACCTTGACCAAAATCTTTGAGTTTTCTCGCTCCAATATTTGAAGTCATGATGATAATGGTGTTTCTAAAATCAATTTTTCGACCTAAGCTATCGGTAAGATAGCCATCATCAAGAACTTGCAATAGCATATTGAATACATCAGGATGGGCTTTTTCAACTTCATCGAGAAGCACAACCGCATAAGGTTTGCGTCTCACTTTTTCGGTCAATTGTCCACCTTCTTCGTAACCAATGTAACCAGGAGGAGCACCGATGAGTCTAGAGACGGCAAATTTTTCCATATACTCGCTCATATCGAGACGGATAAGTGCACCTTCATTATCAAATAATTCTCTGGCAAGCACTTTTGCCAATTGGGTTTTGCCAACGCCAGTTTGTCCAAGAAAGATAAACGAGCCAATAGGTTTGTTAGGGTCTTTCAGTCCAGCTCTGTTACGCTGAATAGCTTTTGTAACTTTAGCCACCGCTTCATCTTGACCTATAACTTTACTCTTGATAACTTTTGGAAGTTGAGCTAACTTATTGCTTTCTGTTTTAGCAATTCGATTGACAGGAATACCAGTAATCATAGAAATAACATCTGCAATATGGTCTGCAGTAACGGTTTCTCGATTTTCTTTAGAATGTTTGTCCCATTCCTCTTGGGCAAGTTCTAATTCTTGTTCAACAGCTTTTTCATCGTCTCTTAATTTTGCGACTTCTTCATATTTTTGTTTTTTGACTACAGAGTTTTTATGATTTCTGATATCTTCAAGCTGTTGTTCTAAATTGAGGATTTTTTGGGGAACTTTAATATTAGTAATATGAATTCTAGACCCAGCTTCATCTAAAGCATCAATAGCTTTGTCAGGCAAAAATCGCTCTGTCATATAGCGAGATGTCAATGTGACACAAGCTTCTATAGCTTCGTCAGTATATTTCACATTGTGGTGATCTTCATATTTACCTTTAATATTATTTAATATTTCAATGGTTTCTTCTCTATTAGTTGGTTCAACAATAATTTTTTGGAAACGTCTTTCAAGAGCACCGTCTTTTTCAATATTTTGACGGTATTCATCTAAAGTTGTAGCACCGATACATTGTATATCACCTCTTGCCAAAGCGGGTTTAAACATATTGCTGGCATCTAAACTTCCCGTAGCACCACCAGCACCGACTATGGTGTGTATTTCGTCTATAAACAAAATGATATCGTCATTTTTTTCGAGTTCGTTCATCACAGCTTTCATCCGTTCTTCAAACTGACCTCGGTATTTGGTACCTGCAACCAAACTTGCTAAATCAAGGGTAACCAAACGTTTGTCATATAAAATACGAGAAACTTTACGCTGAATAATTCTCAAGGCTAAACCTTCGGCAATGGCACTTTTGCCAACACCAGGTTCGCCTATAAGCAAAGGGTTGTTTTTCTTTCTACGACTTAAAATTTGAGAAACGCGTTCAATTTCTTTTTGTCTTCCTACAACGGGGTCAAGTTTACCTTCTTCTGCCAAGACTGTAAGATCGCGACCAAAGTTGTCTAAAACAGGAGTTTTAGATTTCTTTGAAGTGGTGCTTTTTGAAGTTTTGCTACTTTCAAAAGGATTTTTTCGCTTATCATCATCAGATTCGTCTGAAATTGAGCTTGCTTGTGGAGATTCAATAAAATCGTCTTCCATACCTTTTAAAGCTTTAAACTTTTCTTTGACCACATCATAATCTATTTTCAACTTGTTGAGCAACTTTGTCGTTGGGTCATTGTCATTTCTCAAAATACACAACAATAAATGAGCCGTATTGATTGAAGAACTTTGGAACAATTTGGCTTCTAAAAAAGTAGTTTTTAAAGCCCGTTCAGCTTGTCTTGTTAAGTGCAAATTCTTTTTTTCATTAGAAACATGAACAGGATTAGGCTCAGTAGGATTTAAAATTTCTACTTTACGCCTTAAGTGGTCTAAATCAATAGCTAATGTGTTTAAAATATCTATAGCCATACCATCGCCTTCTCTTAAAAGACCTAATAGCAAGTGTTCTGTTCCTATAAAACTATGCCCAAGTCTAAGAGCTTCTTCTTTGCTAAAAGCAATTACATCTTTTACCTTTGGTGAAAAATTATCATCCATATGTTTATTTTCTTTTTTTTCTTAAAATTAATAGCATAAATTACGCCATACATGACAGCAAGTAACAATTTTTTTACTTAAATCGCTCATAAAATATTATTAAGTTATCAACGAATATATAATAATTCTTTGTTAATAAAAAATTTGTAAAAGCTTCAAATAAAGAAATTACTTTTTAAAAATTAATTAAATTAGCAGATTGATAATAAATAATCCAAATTAAAAAAAATGTCAGATAAAGAACAACTTATTCCTATCAATATTGAGGATGAGATGAAAACAGCCTACATTGATTATTCGATGTCGGTTATTGTTTCAAGAGCACTACCAGATGTAAGAGATGGTTTAAAACCTGTTCACAGAAGAGTGCTTTTTGGTATGCACGAACTCGGTATAACTTCTAATAAACCTTACAAAAAGTCAGCACGTATTGTCGGTGAAGTTTTAGGTAAATATCACCCACACGGCGATACTTCTGTTTACGATACAATGGTCAGGATGGCTCAAGAATGGAGTATGCGTTATCAGCTCATCGATGGCCAAGGAAATTTTGGTTCTGTTGACGGAGATAGTCCTCTGCAATGCGTTACACAGAAGCGAGAATGCAGAAATTTAGTGAGGAAATGCTCTCTGATATCGACAAAGATACCGTTGACCACCAACTCAATTTTGACGATACTATCAAAGAACCCACAGTTTTACCAACCCGTATTCCTAATCTTCTTGTCAATGGTGCTAGCGGTATAGCGGTTGGGATGGCTACCAATATGGCTCCCCACAACCTTTCTGAAGTGGTCGATGGAACAATTGCTTATATAGACAATAGAGATATAGAAATTGATGAGCTTATGCAAGACATCAAAGCCCCAGATTTTCCAACTGGAGGAACTATTTATGGCTATGCTGGCGTTAGAGAAGCCTATAAAACAGGTAGAGGTAGAATAGTTATGCGTGCCAAAACCCATTTTGAAGAAGTCAATGGCAAAGAATGTATCATAGCTGACGAAATTCCTTACCAAGTCAATAAAGCGGATATGATCAAAAAAACCGCTGATTTGGTCAATGATAAAAAACTGGATGGCATTTCTTTAATAAGAGATGAATCAGATAGAAACGGTATGCGAATTGTTTACTTTTTAAAACGCGATGCTGTTCCTAATGTGGTTTTAAACACCTTGTTCAAACACACCGCTCTTCAATCGAGTTTTAGCATCAACAATATTGCATTAGTCAAAGGCAGACCACAAATGCTGAACCTTAAAGATTTGATCAGCAATTTTGTTGAACACCGCCACGACGTGGTTGTGCGAAGAACTAAATTTGAACTTAAAAAAGCTGAAGATCGGGCTCACATTCTTGAAGGTCTTATTATTGCATCAGACAATATTGACGAAGTCATTGCTTTGATTCGCGCTTCTTCAAATGCTGATGAAGCCAGAGCTAAACTTATAGAACGCTTTGAATTGACAGAAGTTCAAGCCAAAGCTATTGTTGAAATGCGATTGAGACAACTCACTGGTTTGGAGCAAGACAAATTAAGAGATGAATATGACGAACTCCTAAAAACCATTGAAGACCTTAAAGATATTTTAGTTAGTGAAGACCGAAGAATGAACATCATCAAAGAAGAATTGGAAGAGATTAAGAAAAAATTCGGCGATGAAAGACGTTCAAACATTGATTATGCAGGTGGTGATGTCAGTATGGAAGATATGATACCTGATGAGCAAGTCGTCATTACTATTTCTCATGCTGGCTATATCAAAAGAACACCACTGTCAGAATACAAAACACAAAGTAGAGGAGGTGTTGGCCTAAAAGCTTCAACAACAAGAGATGAAGACTTCTTAGAATACATTTTTGTCGGCACTAACCATCAATATATGCTGTTTTTTACTAAAAATGGAAAATGCCACTGGATGCGTGTTTTTGAAATTCCAGAAGGTAGCAAGACTTCTAAAGGAAGAGCGATTCAAAACCTGATGAATATCGAACCTGATGATAGAATTCAAGCATTTATCTGTACTCAAGATTTAAAAGATGAAGACTACGTCAATAGTCATTATGTCTTGATGGCAACCAAAAAAGGGCAAGTGAAAAAAACCTCTTTAGAACAATATTCTAGACCTCGTACAAATGGTATTAATGCCATTACTATAAGAGAAGGTGACGAATTGCTATCAGCAAGCTTAACAACAAGTGATAGCCAAGTGATGTTAGCTCTAAAAAGCGGAAAAGCAGTGCGTTTTGAAGAAGGAAAAACCAGACCTATGGGCAGAACAGCCTCTGGTGTTAGAGGAATAACGCTTGCTGACGATAACGACGAAGTAGTTGGTATGATAATTGTAAATAACCCAAAAGAAGAAACCGTGTTAGTGGTTTCAGAAAACGGTTATGGTAAGCGAACCTTTATAGATGATCCAGAAACTGGTGACCAAATTTACAGATTGACCAACCGTGGTGGAAAAGGCGTGAAAACCATATCTATTACTGAAAAAACTGGACATTTAGTCTCGTTAAAATCTGTAACTGACCAAGACGATTTGATGATTATCAAAAAATCAGGTGTTGCCATAAGAATGTCGATGAGCCAATTGAGAACTATGGGAAGAGCTACACAAGGGGTAAAACTCATCAATATTAAAGATGGAGATGCCATTGCTGCTGTTGCCAAAATTATGGTTGATGATGAAGATAAAGTTGAAAATGTTGATGATATCAAAACCCAAGACGATAAAACCCAAGACGATACAAATAACGAAGAAACAAATTCAGACGCATAATTTAAATAAAAGAAAACAAAACCCAAAATTTTAAATGATGAAAACAACAATTTTTTCACTATTATTAATGTGCTTTGTCATAACAACTTATGCACAAAAAAAAGAAATCAGAAAAGCTGAAGATGCTGTAGAAGACAAAGCATTTGACGAAGCTAAATCTTTGCTAAAACAAGTAGAAAACACTTATAAAGAAGAAAATGAAAAATGGCAATCAACCTATTTGCTCACTAAAGGTAAAGCCTATCTCGCCAATGGTATAGGATCTCCTTTTGAAGACCTGAAAACAGCGACTGAAGCTTTTCAACAAGCCATTGAGTTGGGAAAAGATGTTGAAGAAGCCCAAAAAGGATTAGATGACGTTAGAGCGACCTTGGTCAACAGTGCTGTAGAAGACCAAGAAAAACAAAAAGACCTTATAGTCGCCGATAAGCTTTACAAAGCTTATGAATTAGGAAAACAAGACACATTATATCTTTACTACGCCGCATCTAGTGCAGTGAATGGTAGAGATTATGACAGAGCCTTAAAATATTATAAACAACTTTTAGACCTCAACTTTGATGGTTCTCAAGTCCTTTACCAAGCAACGAATGTTGAGACAGGAGTGGTTGAAACTTTTGGCAATAAAACTCTTAGAGATGCATCTGTGAAGTCTGGCTCTCACAAAGATCCAAAAGATATTAATTCACCTTCAAAAACAGGCGAAATTGCTAAAAATATATCATTGATTTATATTGAACAAAACAAGCCCGAAAAAGCAATTGAAGCCATGAAACGCGCAAAACAAGAAAATCCAGACGATGTTGCTTTAATGCAAGCAGAAGCTGATTTGTATTACAATTTGGGCAATATCAAAAAGTATAACGAAATCATGTCTTCAATTGCAGAAAAAAATCCTAACGACCCAATTGTGTTTTATAATCTTGGAGTCAGTGCTGAAAAATTAGAAGATTTTGATAAAGCCAAAAAAATGTATCAAAAAGCCATTGAATTAGACCCTGAAATGGCCAATGCCTATAACAATATTGCCAGTATTATCTTGGCAAAAGATAGAGAAATCACTGAAGAAATGAATAAGTTAGGTATGTCGCCTGCTGAAACCAAAAAATACGATGAGCTAAAAGCAGAAAAAATCAAAGTCCTTAAAACAGCTGTTCCTTATCTAAAGAAAACCATTGAGTTAGACTCAACAAACATCAATGCTATGAAATACTTGAAGAGTATTTACTATCAAACTCAAGAAAATGATAAAGCTGAAGAAATTGATAAGTTGATTAAAGAAGCAGAAAGTAAACAAGAATAGTTTAAATATTATTCAGTATAAAAAAAAGCGGTTGAAACATTTCAACCGCTTTTTTTTTGATGCTACCCCAAATTAATGCGTAGTCATTTTTTCTTTCTTCTTCTGAAGTTGACGCTTAAGTTCATCTATACTTTTACTGATTGCGACTTCAAAGTTTTTTTCATTTGAAGAGGTAAAAATATTTTGCCCAGGTGCACTGATTTCTATTTCACATATCATTCCACTTTCAGGACTAGAAGTGTTTTCTTTTTTGAAATAGACTTCAGCTCTAACAATCCAACTGTATCTGTCCTTTAATTTGTTTAGGCGTTTTGAGGTAAATTCTTCAAGACGTTCACTTGCTGATACATGTATATAATTAAAATTAATATCCATAACTTTTGTGTTTAAGTTTTTACTAAGATAACAATAAATCACAAAGTTATTAAATCCTTTTAAACCTTAACTGATTTTTATCATAGTTCAGAACTTTTGGCTAAGCTTGTCAGACAATTTTCATACAACAAAAGACTTTATATATTCTAGAAATGGTATCGATTAGTTTTAAATTTAAAAATTATACAAGCTTTTTTTTGTAAAACATTTAAAAATTCCCTTACTTTAACGTCAAAACCAAAATAATGATTAAACAGCAACGTATTGTCATCGAAAATGTAATTCCACAACTCAACTGTGGTCATTTTTTTATAAAACGTGTTGTTAACGAAATTGTCAACATTTCAGCAGATATTTTAGGAGATGGACACGATGTTATTCAAGCTGAAGTTGAAGTAAAACATCAAGACAATAAACACAACTTTTCTGTAAGATTGCATCCTGAAGTCAATGATGTGTTTAAGGGCTTTTTCCACGTGGTGCATCAAGGTTTCTATACCTATAAACTCAGAGCTTGGGTTGATCACGCTTTAAATTGGCACCACGGGATTTCTGCAAAAATTGCCGCTGAAACCCACGTCAAAAGTGAACTTCTCGAAGGTGTTCAATATTTGGAAGTTTTGAAAGATAAAATCAGAAATGAAGATGATTTGAATTTTGTCAAACATTTAATTGACTTATTTCAAGACAAAAACCAATATCAAGAAGCCTGCAATAACGCAATATCAGAAAGGCTAAAACAACTCTTTATCGATTATCCTACAAAAAAGTTTGCTACAGAAACACAAGATTTTCAAATCTATGTGGATAGAGAAAAAGCAAGATTCAGCACTTGGTATGAGTTTTTTCCACGTTCATCTTCACAAAATAAAGCTCAACACGGAACATTTAAAGATTGTGAACGCTTGTTAGAGCGGGTTTCAAAAATGGGTTTTGATACTTTGTATTTTCCACCAATACATCCTATTGGAGAAAAAAACAGAAAAGGAAAAAACAACACCACTCAAGCGGAGCCTGACGATTCTGGCGTGCCTTGGGCAATTGGCTCAAAACTTGGTGGTCACAAAAGCATTCATCCTGATTTGGGTAGCCTTGACGATTTCAAAACACTTATTCATAAAGCAAAAGAACTCGGTATTGAAGTGGCAATAGATCTAGCATTTCAAACAGCTCCAGACCATCCTTACCTTACTGAACATCCCGAATGGTTCAAGTTTAGACCTGATGGAAGCATTCAATATGCTGAAAATCCACCTAAAAAATATCAAGATATAGTCAATTTTAATTTTGAATGTCAGGCTGTTGATGAACTGTGGAATGAACTATTAAGCATTGGCTTATATTGGGCTGAGCAAGGCATTAAAGTATTTAGAGTGGACAATCCACACACCAAACCCTATAGATTTTGGAATTGGTTCATAGACAATATCAAAAAAGAATATCCAGATACTTTGTTTTTGTCTGAAGCGTTTTCAAGACCTAAAGTAATGCAACAGTTGGCAAAACAAGGCTTTAGTCAATCTTATACTTATTTTACCTGGCGCGTGGATAAAGGCGAATTAATTGAATACATAAACGAGCTGACCAAATCAGAAATGAAAGAGTATTTTAGACCTAATTTTTGGGTCAATACACCAGATATCAATCCTTATCATTTACAAGGGGCTAATGAAACTATGCACATCATCCGCTACGTGCTTGCAGCAACTTTATCCAGTAGCACAGGAGTTTACGGACCTGTTTTTGAACAAATGCACAACGAAGCGGTGATTGGCAAAGAAGAATATCTCAATTCTGAAAAATATGAAATCAAACATTGGGATTGGTTTGTTGAAAATAAAATCACCCATTTGATTTCTAAAATCAACCACATCCGAAAAACCCAATTGAGTTTACAACAAACCAATGATATAGAATTTTGTAGCATTGAAAATGAAAAACTTCTCGGCTACTTGAAATGGAATCAAGAAAAAAATAATTTTGTTTTGGTGGTTGTTAATCTCGATTCGTATTACACTCAAAAAGGGATGTTAAGATTACCTTATGAAGCTTTAAAACTCAATGCTGGTCAACATTTTAAATTAACCGACCTCATTACTGATGATTATTACGATTGGTATGACGAGTGGAATTATGTCGAACTTAACCCTTCATTACCATTTCATATTTTTAAATTAGAAATAGCTTAATGTCAGAAAAAAAAGACCATATCAATAATATATTTAAATATGATTCCCAGTGGGATGATCTATTCAACAACAAGAGATTTATCAATGAATTTTGCAGTGATGTTTTAGAAGATTATATCCAATTGCAACGCTGGTATGGTGGTAAAGCCAGTGCATTAAAATATATAGGTATTGAAGATTTTTTTAAAATTGAAGACGAAAACGATTTATTTTATGGTGTAGTTTTAGAAGTTAATTTTAAAGAAGCATTTGTTCAAGAATATTTTATGCCCATTGGTTTGGTCAAAGAAAAAGATTATGTTGACCACAACATCATTGCAAGAATAGATTTGAATGGCGAACGTGGTTATCTCGTTGATGCTACACTTTTAGAATCCTTTAGAGCTCAAATTTTTAATAAAATAGTCGAAGGCGATAAGCATAAATACAATCAAGTTGAATATCGACGCGGTCGAAAATGCAAAGATAACGCATATAAAAGTTCAAAGTTTTTAAACGCAGAACAGAGCAATACCTCAATTGTTTTTAATGACAAATACATTTTAAAGTTTTTTAGACGAGTTTACACCGACCAAAACCCAGATTATGAAATCAGTAAATACCTGACTAACAAAGGTTATTTTACAAATACACCAGGCTATTCAGGAAGTATTACACTGAGATTTAGCGATAAAAATATTATGACCTTAGCTTTGATGCAAGAGTTGATCCCTAATCAAGGTGATGCTTGGGAATATTTTGTCAACAATATTGAAAAAGCCTATAAAAAACTCGCTGAAAATAATTACAATATCAAATCGCTAAAAATCCTTAAAAAATACAAACAAATAAGCTTAAATGATATCGATCCAAAACTGCTTCAGTGGTTTGATAAAGAGATATTTGAAGATGTTGAAAAATTAGCTCTCAGAACTGCCGAAATGCATATCTCACTAGGCATGGAACGCATCAATGCCAGTTTTACACCAACGCCATACACTTATGATTACACCGTTTGGCTCAAAAACCGATTGATGTATATGTTAGACAACCGTATCAATCTTTTAGAAAACAATATACACAAACTCGATGGTATGATGCTTGAAATGGCAAATGACCTTTTGGACAACAAAAAAGAAGTGAAAAAACGCTTTTTAGATTTTGACGAAAGTAAACTCAAAAGCGAACGCATCCGTGTACACGGAGATTATCATCTCGGGCAAGTGCTTGTTCAAAACCGCGATTTCTATATCATTGATTTTGAAGGCGAACCCGAAAGTACCATTCGAGACCGAAAAGTTAAACAACCACCGCTTAAAGACGTTGCAGGTATGTTTAGGTCGTTTAATTATGCCATTTATGCCACTATATTTAATAACCTCAACCAATACAATCATTCCAGAGAAGAATTATTTCACAGTGCAGAAGTAATCTATACTAATATGGTAGGTGTGTTCTTAAACACTTATATTCAAAAAGTTCAAAACAACAATTTGAATATAGGTTATCTCAAAGAAATTGAATTTTTATTAGAATATTGTTTGCTTGAAAAAGCCATATATGAATTAGGTTATGAACTTAATGCCAGACCGCGTTGGTCTATTATTCCGCTTAAAGGAATTGTAAACATTTTAAAACACAACAAAAATGAATAAAGTCAAAGTACACAGCTTATTTTCAGATTTTGATATTGAGCTTTTTAAATCCGGTAAACACTATAGGCTTTATGAAAAATTAGGCTCTCACTTGATGACTGTTGATGGAGTAGAAGGGACTTATTTTGCTGTTTGGGCTCCATCAGCCAAAAAAGTATCTGTTATAGGCAATTTCAACTATTGGATTGAAGGCGAACATCAATTGAATGTCAGATGGGACGAAAGCGGCATTTGGGAAGGTTTTATACCTGGCGTAAAACAAGGCGATATCTACAAATACAAAATTCTTTCTCATAACAACGACATCAAAACTGAAAAAGCAGATCCCTTTGCTAAACGTTGTGAACATCCACCAAAAACTGCTTCTGTGGTTTGGAAATTAGACAAAAAATGGAAAGACGGTACTTGGATGCAAAACAGAAAATCTAAAAACTCAATTAAATCTCCATTTTCTGTATATGAAGTCCACTTGGGATCTTGGAAAAAAATAGTTGAAGAAGACAGGAGTTTAAGCTTTTTAGAATTGGCAGAAGATTTGGTAAAACATGTCAAATCACTCAATTTTACTCATGTAGAATTTATGCCCATTATGGAATATCCATACGACCCGAGTTGGGGTTATCAAATTACGGGCTATTTTGCACCAACCTCAAGATTTGGTTATCCAGAAGAATTTATGAGTTTGGTAGAAAAATTTCATCAAAATGATATTGGAGTCATTTTAGATTGGGTACCATCACATTTTCCCGAAGATGCTCACGGTTTAGGCTTTTTTGACGGTACGCACTTATATGAACATCCACACAGAAACAAAGGTTATCATCCTGATTGGAAGTCATTGATTTTTAATTACGGTCGAAATGAAGTCAAGGCTTTTTTGATCAGCAATGCTTTGTTTTGGTTAGACAAATACCATGTTGATGGCTTAAGAGTTGATGCCGTAGCTTCAATGCTTTATCTTGATTATTCCAGAGAAGAAGGTGAGTGGGAACCAAATATTTATGGTGGAAACGAATATCTTGAAGCCGTCTCATTCATCAAAGAATTTAACGAAGAAGTTTATAAAAATTATCCAGATGTTCAGACCATTGCCGAAGAATCAACGAGTTATCCAAAAGTTTCAAAACCTACATTTTTAGGCGGTCTTGGCTTTGGGATGAAATGGATGATGGGTTGGATGAACGATACTTTAGAATATTTCTCTAAAGAACCTATTTACAGAAAACATCATCACAACGAATTGACTTTTAGCTTGAATTACGCTTTTACTGAAAATTTTATGTTGCCCTTATCTCACGATGAAGTTGTTTATGGCAAGCGGTCTTTAGTTAATAAAATGCCAGGCGATCAGTGGCAAAAATTTGCCAATTTAAGATTGCTATTTGGCTATATGTTTACGCATCCTGGTACAAATTTAATTTTTCAAGGTGCCGAATTTGGACAATACGACGAATGGAATTTTCAAAAAAGCTTGGATTGGCATTTATTAGAAAACAATCTTAATCAAGGTATTTTAGAATTAGTCAAAAAACTCAATTCAGTTTATCAATCAGAATCAGCCCTGTATGACCAACAATTTATACCCGAAGGTTTTCAATGGATTGACTATAATGACGCAGAAAATTCAGTTTTATCCTTCATCAGAAAAGACAAAGATGAACACAAATTAATCGTGGTTTGCAACTTTACACCTGTTCCACGTGAGAACTATCGTATTGGTATTGAGGGTGTTAAATCGATTAAGCTCCTACTTAACTCTGATGATAAAATCTACGGCGGAACAGGCTATTACAAAAATTCAAATCCAAAAATTGAAACCGTAGAACATCACGCCAAAAATACATCGGTAAATCTCGACTTACCTCCTTTAGGATTTTTAATTTTTAAAGCGGTTTAAACAAACCAAATCTTATATTTGCGTTGTGAAAAATCAATCACTTAAACTATGATAACAAACACCGAGTTGCATTTGTTAGGAAATCAATTTCCTGATGAAATCGTTTCTTTTGATCAAAATGTTGATAAATTATATTTTAAAACCAAAAACAATATTGTTTTAGAACTTAGCGTATTAAGAGACAGTGTTTTAAGATTTAGATATGGAACAAGAGGACAGTTAGAAGAGGATTTTTCTTATGCTATTTCTGATAAAATCATCAAAGGATATAACAAACTTGAAGTTGCTGAAGATGTTGAAAACTATATCGTTACCACATCAAAGTTGGTCTGTAAAATAGAAAAGAAAAGTCTTCAAAAGAAAATATATGATATTAATGGTCAGCTTATCAATGAAGATGAGTTGGGATTTCATTATGAAGAGTTTTACGAAAAAGGCGGCAACGTTGTAAAAATGAGTAAAATAACTCAAGAAAAAGAAGCCTTTTACGGCATGGGTGACAAACCTATGCATTCTAATTTAAGAGGTAAACGCATTCAAAACTGGCTAACAGACGAATACGCCTTTACCAAAGATAAAGATCCAATATACAAGGCTGTTCCATTTTATATAGGTATGCATCATCAACAAGCATACGGGATTTTTTTTGACAACTCATTTAAAACATTTTTTGACTTTTGTCAAGAACGGCACAACATCACGAGTTTTTGGGCTCAAGGTGGTGAGATGAATTACTATTTTATTTATGACCCAAAAATGGAAAACGTAGTCAGCAATTATACAAATTTAACAGGTCATGCTGAACTACCACCATTATGGGCGTTGGGCTATCATCAATCTAAATGGAGTTACTATCCTGAAAGTCGATTTAGAGAAATTGCTCAAAAGTTTAGAGAACTTAAAATTCCTTGTGACGGTATTTATCTCGACATTGATTATATGGATGGTTTTAGGTGTTTTACTTGGAACAAAGAATACTTTCCAGATCCGAGAAAAATGGTCAAAGAATTGGCTGATGATGGTTTTAAAACCATTGTAATAATTGATCCAGGAATAAAAATTGATGATGAATACGACATTTATAAACAAGGTATTGAAAAAGATTATTTCTGCAAACGTGCTGACGGACCACATATGATTGGTAAAGTTTGGCCTGGTGAATGTTGTTTTCCTGATTTCACAAAACCAGAAGTGAGAGAATGGTGGGCAGATTTATATAAAGAATTGATTTCAGAAGTTGGTGTCAAAGGCGTTTGGAATGATATGAACGAACCTGCGGTAATGGAAGTACCTAACAAAACTTTTCCCGATGATGTCAGACACGATTACGACGGTCATCCTTGTAGCCACAGAAAAGCACATAATGTTTATGGCACACAAATGGCAAGAGCCACTTTTGAAGGCGTCAAAAAATATGCTTATCCTAAAAGACCTTTTGTGATTACTCGTTCAGCTTATAGCGGTGCTCAGCGATATGGCACGTCATGGACAGGCGACAATGTAGCCACGTGGGAACACTTGTGGCTTGCCAATGTCCAAATTCAACGTATGAATCTATCAGGAATGGCGTTTTCAGGCTCAGATATTGGTGGATTTGCAGAGCAACCCAACAGCGAATTGTTTGTCAGATGGATTCAACTTGGGGTGTTTCATCCGTTTTGCAGAACGCACTCAAGCGGTCATCACGGCGACCAAGAACCTTGGAGCTTTGATGATGAAGTGACTGACATCACCAGAAAATTTATTGAGCTACGCTATACGCTTTTACCTTATTTATACACAGCATTTTATCAGTATTCAACAGAAGGAATTCCTATAGTAAAACCTTTGGTTTACTTTGATCAAGACGATCCACAAACCCATTTTAGAACAGATGAATTTATTTTTGGAAACAAAATTTTAGTTTGTCCAATTTTGGAACCCAACTCCAAAGGGCGACGAATGTATTTTCCGAGAGGCGAGTGGTATAACTTTTGGGACAATACACGTTTTAGCGGTGGTAAAGAAATGTGGGTCGATGCTGATATGGACAGTCTTCCTGTGTATGTCAAAGCTGGTGCTATTATTCCGAGATATCCTGTTCAACAATACGTTGGAGAACTTGAAATTAAAGAATTAAAACTTGACATCTATTTTAAATTTGGCGAAGAAAAGTCACAAGTTTACGAAGATGCTCAAGATGGTTACGATTATCAAAAAGGGCGATATAGCTATAGAAATTTTAAACTAACTGGCAAAAAAGATGATTTAATCATCACTCAACACAAACTCGGAAAGTATAACACCGAATACGATTATTTTAAAATTAATTTGATTGGCTTGCCATTTGATATATTTGAAATTGAAATTGACAACGTAAAAGTGAGTTTAGACGAATTAGAATTTGATGAGTCCAAAACCAATTTCAAAATCACCAAGAATTTTTCTGAAATTCACATCAAATCAAACAATGACCGATAGAAAGTTTAAAGATTATATTCTTGTTTCTCTCAAAGGAATAGCCATGGGTGCGACCGATGTTGTACCTGGCGTTTCTGGTGGGACAATTGCCTTTATTACTGGGATTTACGAAGAGTTGGTCACCAGCATTAGCAATGTTGATTTTAGTTTATTAAAAACTTGGAAACAACGCGGTTTTTTAGCAATGTGGAAACAACTCAACGGTTCTTTTTTGTTGTCATTAATCATCGGAATTGGCATTAGTATTTTGTCTTTGATGAAATTGATGAAATATCTCTTAGAAACACATCCTGTGATGGTTTGGTCGTTTTTCTTTGGCTTGGTTTTGGCCAGTGTTTGGTATATTGGCAAGCAAATTCCGAAATGGAAATTGAGCTATATCATTGCTTTAATCATAGCTTCGGTTGTGGCTTATTTCATTACAACTTTGACTCCAGCTGGTGAAACGCAAAGCTTATTGTATTTGTTTTTTTGTGGTGCTTTAGCCATTTGTGCTATGATTTTACCAGGCATTTCAGGTGCATTTATTTTGGTATTGTTAGGTGCTTACAAACAAATTATAGAAGCTGTCAGTAATTTAGAAATCAAAACTGTAGCCGTTGTTGTTGCTGGAGCTATAGTTGGATTGCTTTCTTTTTCTCGACTTTTAAAATGGCTGTTTCAACGTTATGAAAACTTGACTCTCTCTATTTTAACCGGTTTTATTATTGGGTCTCTCAATAAAATTTGGCCGTGGAAAAACATTATTGATTCAGAAATTATACACGGTAAAGAAGTTATTTTAAGTCAAAAATCAGTTTGGCCTAATGCTTTTGAAGGCAATCCACAAATTTTATCAGCAGTTGTTCTTTCTATTTTGGGTTTTGCGCTAATTTTAATCTTAGAAAAGTGGTCGTATAAGAAGTCATAAGTATGGAAGCCACTCGCAGTTTTACAGACAAAATTCTGCTCGTAGTAAAAGGAATTGCTATGGGTGCGACTAATAAAGTTCCAGGCGTTTCTGGAGGTGTTGTTGCTTTTGTGGCTGGCTTTTATGAAGAGTTTATTTATTCCTTACAAAAATTTAATACCAAAGCTTTAAAGTTGATTTTTAATGGAAGGTTTAGAAGCTTTCTACAATATATCAATTACAAATTTATCAGCCTTCTTGTTTTAGGTATGATTATCAGTTATTTCAGCGTATCAAAAATATTAGACTATTTGATATTAAGATTTGAAATATACGTTTGGGCTACATTTTTTGGAATGATTTTAGGTTCTATATATTATCTCAGTATTGATTTTAACTTAAAGTCAAAAGCACAGATTTTGTTTATTATTTTAGGTACAATTTGCGGTTTATTCATTAGTTTTTTAGAGCCAGCAACACAAAATGATAACCTTTGGTTTGTGCTACTTTGTGGCTTTGTCAGTGTTTCTGGTATGACTTTGCCGGGTTTATCTGGTTCGTTTTTGCTTATCTTGATGGGAAATTATGTGTTGCTTTTAGTCGATTCTGTCAATGCACTTTATGATACTATAGCTGAAATTATTCAGTGGGATTTTAACTTTGTCGATAATGCTCAACGCATTCATTTACTAAAAATATTAGGGGTTTTTACAGCAGGTTCAATCTTAGGATTAGTGAGTATTTCTCATATTTTGGGTTATGTGATGAAACGTTTTAAAGATATTACTTTTGCAACTATCATTGGGTTTATTACTGGAAGTCTGGGCGTGGTTTGGACTTGGAAAGAAAAAATATATGATAGAAATAAATTTGGTGAAATTTTGTATGATTCAAATCATCAACCTATCATTAAAAATTATCAACGCTTTTGGCCAGATTTTAGTTCATCATCAACTTATATCGCTATTTTTTTTATACTTATTGGTGTTTCTGTTATTTTATTTTTAGTTTGGTATGATAAACGAAATAAGACATCACGCTATGCTTAAATACGGTTTAATAGGAAAAAATATAGCCTACTCATTTTCAAAAACTTATTTTAATCAAAAGTTTAAAGACTTAAATATTGATGCCGTTTATGAGAATTTTGATATCGATAATATTTTAAAAATCAAAACTGTATTGAATCGCGAAAAAAACCTTAAAGGTTTAAATGTGACTATTCCATACAAAGAAAGTGTAATTGAATTTTTAGACGAATTAGATAAAACAGCAAAAGCCGTTGGAGCGGTAAATACCATCAAAATTGTGAACAATAAGTTACACGGTTTTAATACCGACGTTTATGGATTTATGACCTCGCTGTTTCCTTTGTTAGAAAAACACCATCAAAAAGCCTTAGTTCTAGGATCTGGTGGTGCTTCAAAAGCGATTTGTTATGCCTTAAAATCTTTTGATATTAGCTATAAAATAATATCAAGACAACCCCAACAACATCAAATTGGTTATGCAGATATCGATGAAAAATTAATGAAATCTCACTATCTAATTATCAACTGTACGCCACTTGGCACTTATCCTAATATAGAAGATGCACCAAATATTCCATATCAATATTTAACTTCAAAACACTTGTTGTATGATTTGGTTTACAATCCTAAAATCAGCACGTTTTTAGCTCAAGGTAAAGCACAAAAGACCAAAATATGCAACGGCTACAATATGCTAAAATTTCAAGCTGAAAAAGCCTGGAAAATTTGGAATCAGTAATTTATATCTTTTTCCAAAATTTATAAACCACTATCGAACAAATCACACATATCAATGCTGAAAATAGAGTAGAAGTGAAGTTGCCAAAAATAGCTTGTCCAATACCAAAAAGAAGAGCATAAACACCGATAGTTGCGACCAAAAATGAACTGATTTGGTATCTGAAATTATGAAATTTTGACGTGTTATTAAACGCTTTTTGATCAAAAGATTTTAAGGTTTCTTTGTTGCTCGGGTTTGTCAATAAACTTACGCATATCCATGCCAAACTAGTGATGACAACACCATAGATGAGTTCTTCGTATTGCTGAATTTCAAACCAGAAATAATTATTTTTCTTATTGATAAAAAACACCAAAGCAATAACAAATGAAACCAACATTGCAGTAATTTCACTATAAGGATTTATACGATACCAAAACCATCTCACAATAAATAACAAGCCCGTTCCGGCACCGATCTGCAAAAGCAAGTCAAAGGCGTCTTTAGCTTCTTCTAAAACAAAAGCCAACAAAGCTGATAGCACCATCATAATCAATATAGAAAGTCTTCCAATGAGGACTTGCTGTTTAGAAGAAGCTTCAGGTTTGATAAATCTGACATAAAAATCGTTGACAATATAGCTACTGCCCCAATTCAAGTGGGTTGAGATTGTACTCATAAATGCTGCAATGAGCGATGTAACAACGATACCGATCAAACCCGCGGGTAAAAGCTGAAGCATAGCCGCATAAGACAAATCATTTTTGATAAATTCAGGACTAAGGTTTGGATATGCATGTTGAAGGTCAACGAGATTTGGATAAATCACAATTGAAGCCAAACCCATAATGATCCACGGCCAAGGTCTGATGGCATAATGCATGACATTAAAAAACAAGGTAGCCAAGGTGGCGTGTTTTTCGTTTTTTGCAGCCAGCATACGTTGAACAATATAGCCACCGATGCCAGGTTCAGCACCAGGATACCAAACACTCCACCATTGAACGGCTAATGGAATTACAAAAAGCGGAACATAAACTTCTGGTTGATTAAAATCAGGAAACATACTGAGTTTATCTTGAATATCAACCTGTTGTATTAAATTTTGAATACCACCTATCTCAGGTCTATTGACCACATAAATACTATTTAAATGCTACCTGTCATTGCAATAATAAATTGAACAAAATCAGTAATCAACACACCTTTTAAGCCACCTAACATTGAATAAAAGGCTGTAATGCTACAAGCAATAATTAAAGATTTTGTTGCAGAAAAACCAAAAAGAACATGACCGATTTTGATGGCGACTAAACAAACCGTTGCCATAATTACGATATTAAAAAACACACCAAGATACAAAGCTCTAAATCCCCTTAAAAATGAAGCACTTTTGCCGCTATAACGCAACTCATAAAACTCCAAATCGGTTGTGATACCAGTTCTACGCCAAAGTTTAGCATAAAAGAAAACCGTAAGCATTCCTGTCAATAGAAAACTCCACCACACCCAATTGCCACTGATGCCATCTTGTCTAACGATTCCAGCAACCAAACCTGGCGTATCGGCGACAAATGTTGTTGCCACCATAGAAACCCCAAGAACCCACCAAGGCATATTTCTGCCAGACAAAAAGAAGTTTGAAGCACTTTTGCTACTATATTTTAAGGTGTAAATTCCTATAAATAAGCTTAAAGCAAAAAAGCTTCCAACAATGACCCAATCTATAAAGGATAAACTCATAGGCTTTAGTCTGTACCAGCTATGAGGCTAATTTCTATATTGACATCTTTAGGCAACTTGGCAACTTGAACCGTTTCTCTTGCGGGTGCATTTTCAGGTTTAAAATATTGACTATAGACTGAATTGACAACTTCAAAATCTGACATTTCTTTTAAAAATATACTCACTTTAATAACGTGTTCAAAATTCAAATTGGCTTTGTGAAGAATGGCTTTTAAATTTTTAAAAACTTGATGCGTTTCTATTTCTATAGAATCTTGAACTAAATTTCCATCCAAATCCAAAGCAATTTGTCCAGAAGTGAATAGTAAGTTTCCAAATTTTACAGATTGATTATATGGGTAGATAGGTTTTGGTGCGTGGTTAGAATTGATGATTTGCTTTGTCATATGTTGTCTGTTTTATTAATTTAAAGTTCTGTCGGGTTCACGATTTTTATCATATTTAATATCTCTAAATATACCTGATTTTATACCGATAAAGAAAAACCAAGATCTTCTATTTCCAATAGGTTGCCAGTTAAAACTCATTTGCCAACTTTTTAAATCTCTACTAAATCTAAGTTGAGTAAATGTAAACCCAGGATTGACCAAGTCAAAGCCTGACGAACCTCCAATTGACCAACGTGGTGACAAATCAATATCACCTGAAAACATAATAGAATGACTAGAAATTTCATTTTGTCTAGCCGTATTGTTATAGGTCATAGTATATTGAAAATTAAGTGACCAAGGTGGTTTGTAGTTATAAAATTCGTTCTCGTCGGTTTTGGGTTCGTCTTTTTTACCTCTTGGGTTTAGACGATTGTTTAAAGGATTTCCACTACCGAACAAATCATCAGGGCGTCCACCATTTAAAAATGTGTCGTCATTTAAGTTTTCTTCTTCTTCTTCGTCTTCATCATCATCATCTCCTTTTGTAAAATCTTTATCAGATAGTCTATATCCGAAACTCATGTTAGCACGTGTCAACCTAAACAGACTTCCACCGTTGTTTATATTCAAAGTATTGATACGTCTATTATTACTATCTAAAGCATAAATATCTAATGCACCATTAAAATTGATGTTTAATTTTTCATCAAATAAAGGAATATTTCCTCTCACAGATATTGGACTTAATTTTAAAGAATCGGCTGCAAAATTATAACTGGTATTAAACCCGAGATTACTCAATAGTTTTACTTTTTTGTAAGCTTCATCGCCTGTTAGTGTAGTATCTTTTTTTCTAACTTTGGCTTCAAAATCATTGGTTAAACCAAAAGACATACTACTGGAAAAATTAGGGTTTGGAGATCCATATAATGTGCCGTCAAATCGCGATACTTGTCGTGTTCTATCAGGTGCTGTTCCAACACCTGGAATAGTAATTTGTTCAAAAAACTCATCAAAACCAGGATTGATAGAGTAGGAGACACTTGGTCTCATGACATGCCGAATGGCTTTGATTTTTTTATCATCACCAAATTTAAACATCCCATAAACGGTTGTTCCAATACTAGCTTGTGCATTGTAAGTTCGGTAAGAATCAAATCCGTTGATGGTATCGCGTTGAATGGTTTGCGTTTCTTCGTCAAAAAAAGGGTCAAAGGTTTTGAACACCCAAGTTTCTTGATAGTTAACACCAGTTGACATACTAAAATGCTCAAAAATTTTAAAGTTTGTGGTAATAGGAATGCTGTGTTGTAACCCCATATTCATATCTTTAAACATTTGGGACTTAAAAAATAAAGAATCTGTAGTTTGAATACGGTTTTCTCCTCTTAAATTATATTGAAGGTTAATGTTTTCTAAGGCTCCTTTTTTTGCTCTAAATTCAGGTTCAAACGGATAAATACGATTGATGCTAAACTGTAAGGTCGGCAAGGTCATGTTAATTTGTTCTGTATTAGTATTTTGACTATGCGTAGCAGAAAGTGTTAAATTCATACCTGGCTCACCTTCAAATGTTTTGGAATAGGATACAGAAGAATTAAATGAATTGTTTAAAGTATTACCTGTATTAAGTTGATTGATAGATTGTCTAAAATATTTACTAGAACCCACATTAACCGAAGCCGAAAACCTAGAACTCGGATTAGCTTTTTGGTCTTGACTATGATTCCATGTAAGGTTAAAAATCTGCTGTTCAGAAAAATTAGGAAAACCACGTTCTTCAGTTAAAAGTCTTTCAATTCTAAGACTAAATCTGCCACCAAAACTGTATCTCAAAGCATAGTTAGAGTCAAATCTTAAACCATAACTACCATTAGAATAAATATCGCCAAGCACTTTTAAATCCACATAATCGTTGATAGCAAAATAATATCCACCATTTTGAAGACCAAAACCACGATTTCTACTATCAGCATAAGACGGAATGATAAACCCAGAAGTCTGTGAGTCTGATAGTGGAAAAAAACCATACGGCAAACCAATAGGTGTGGGAACGTCAGCAATATACATGTTGACCAATCCTGTAACTACTTTTTTGTCAGGGACAAATTTTATTTTTCGGGCAAGAAAATAATATTCTGGATTTTCAATATCTTCAGATGTGGTAAACTTGGCGTTGCGCATATAGAAGACCGAATCGTTTACCCGTTTTGAAGCTTCGGCAATGATATTCAGTTCGCCATCTTTGGTTCTTGAATTATAGATCAAAGCTTTTTTGGTTTTATAATTAAAGAAGATACTATCAGGTTCTACAACATTGCTTCCTTGTTTAAAAACCGGTCGTTGGGTATAACCCGTTGAATCTTTTATTCCAGCGGCAAACACGTTGTCATTATTGTTATTCAAGATGATAATACCTGCAGTTAGCTCAATATCACCATACACAACTTTGGCTTTGTCATACAGATACATTTTGTTTTCAGCCCTTGAAAGACGTTGATAAGCTGCGACTTCTTTTTTTACAATATCTGTAAGTGCAAGACTATTTACGGTGTCTGTCTTTACGCTATCTTTGACAGTAACAGGTTGTAGTCTTATAATATTTTTTGATTGAAAATCTATTGTATCTTTTTGAATAATGTCTTTCTTATGAAGACTATCTGGTGTTGATGGCAAGTCGTTATTATCAATTTGGGCATGAATATTGAGACTAAACCCAATACAAATGAATAAAAGTATATGTAGTATTCTTGCCTGCAAGATTTATAGTCGTATTTTTGTTTTTAAGATAGCTTTATAAAAACCGTCAAAATTACATATTATTAAATGAATAGATTACAAAAATTAAAATTAAAGCTTCAAAGTGATTTTAAAATTAACTTACTCCAAAAACACTTGGCTTTTGCGTTTATTGTTATTTTAAGTGTATTTAATAATTTTCAAATTCAAGCCCAATCTCAACAGCTCTTTAAAGTTGTTATCGATGCTGGTCATGGTGGAAAAGATACAGGAACCCATGGATATGGTGTTTATGAAAAAGATGTTGTGCTTGATGTGGTACTAAAAGTTGGTGCAAAACTTAGACAACACAAAGATATTGAGCTAATCTATACACGACAAAAAGACGAGTTTATCGGTTTAAACGAAAGAGCCGTTATTGGCAACAAGGCCAAAGCAGATTTGTTTGTATCAATCCATTGTAACGGCGTAAGAAGCGACTCGCCATATGGTAGCGAGACCTTTGTTTTAGGGCTTCACCGAAACCAAGATAATCTTGAAGTTGCTATGAAAGAAAACCAAGTGATCGAATTAGAAGAAAATTACGAAGAAAAATATGGTGGATTTGATCCTAAAACACCAGAATCTTATATTGGGTTTAGTTTAATGCAAGAAGAATATTTAGACCAAAGTATTTTGTTGGCAGATTATATTCAAAAAAACTTTACTCAAAATTTGAAACGAAAAAATCGCGGGGTAAAACAAGCTGGATTTTTAGTTTTAAGAGAAACATATATGCCTAGTGTTTTGGTGGAGTTAGGTTTTTTATCAAATAAAAGTGAAAACAATTTTTTGAAATCAGAAAAAGGGCAAATGCATTTGGCAGAGCAAATTAGTCAGGCTATCATCAATTATAAAAATGCACTTCATATTGAAAGTGAAGAAGAATTAGTAGCATCGTCTGATGTACAAAAAAACAAAGATACAAGCGACGAATACAAAGCCACATTTTACGTACAAATTGTCGCTACAAAACGTAAAATTAAAGCAAGTTCTGAAAATTTTAAAGGATTATCTCCTATTTCAAGAGTTAAAGAAGGCGATTTGTATAAATATAGATTTGCAGAATCTCACTCTCATAAGTATATACAAAACAAGCTTTTAGAAGCAAAAGACAAAGGTTATAAAGGTGCATTTATCATTGCCTACTTAGGCGATAAAAAAATTAGTATTGAACAAGCCTTGAAAACCCAAATCAAATAATTATTTTTACCCTAACTAAATTCATCGTCTGTGAAAATTTCTAAAGAACTAAGAGTTGGTCTTATGGCTATTGTTGCGATAGCTTTACTCATATTTGGGTATAATTTTTTAAAAGGAAAAAACATTCTTGAAGATTCAAGAACTTTTTATGCAGTTTACGACCAAGTTGAAGGTTTGAAACCATCTTCTGCTGTTACCATCAACGGTCTTCAAATTGGTTCTGTGACCAACATCAATATCAGAGATGACGCAAAATTGGTGGTTACTATGAACATCAAAAATAATTTTCCTTTTGCTGAAACAAGTATTGCTAAAATCTATGGTGGTGATTTAATTGGTGGAAAATCTATTGCTATTGTTCCAGACTTTAAAAACAATGAACAAGCCAAATCTGGCGACACCCTACAAGGCAAAATAGAAGCAGGTTTATTAGAACTCGTAAACGACCAATTATCTCCACTACAAACTAAAGTAGAAAGTGTAGTAACAAGTATAGATACCATGGTGCGGTCTGTCAACTATGTATTAGATATAAGAACAAGAGAATCTATTAAAAAATCGATTAATGATTTTAATAAAACCGTAAAACACCTAAACTCAACTACTGAAAATGTAGATTTTGTTTTATCAGAAAACCTTGATGATATTCAAAATGTGATAAAAAATGCTTCTGAAACATCAGAAAGATTAAAGCAATTTTCAGATACTTTATCTAAAGTAGAAATCAATAAAATGGTGAATAATATCAATACAACAATAGCTAACATCAACAATATTACCCAAAAAATTGATAGTGGCGATGGAAGTTTAGCCAAATTCATAAACGATGATAGACTATATGTCAATCTCGAAAAAGCTTCAAAACAACTTGAAGAATTGTTGCAAGATATAAAACTCAATCCTAAACGATACGTACATTTTTCTGTATTTGGAAAAAAGAATAAAAAATACGAAAAACCAGAAAATCGAGACCAATAATTAATATGATGACTTATATTCCACAAATACTATTTGTTTTAGCTTTAGCATTTTCAATTTGGTTTTTTGCTCGAAATATCAAAAGGCTAAGAAGAAATATTCTGTTAGGTAAAGATATTGATAAATCCGACCAAAAGCCAAAACGATTAAAGAAAATGATACGTGTTGCCTTAGGGCAATCAAAGATGGTTACCCGACCTGTTGCAGGAGTTCTGCATGTTTTGGTCTATCTTGGTTTTGTGATCATCAATATAGAAGTTTTAGAAATTATTATTGATGGTGTTTTAGGCACGCATCGCATATTTGCTTTTTTAGGACCAGTTTATGATGTTTTAATAAGTTGCTTTGAAGTTATAGCCTTATTGGTTTTAATCAGTGTAATATTATTTTGGATACGACGTAATATTTTAAAAATCAAACGTTTTTGGTCTAAAGAAATGACTTCTTGGACCAAAAATGACGCTAACAATATTTTATACTTTGAAGTTGTGTTGATGGTGTTGTTTTTAACTATGAATGCTACAGATTATCAATTGCAACTAAACAATGCAGAACATTATAGCCAAGCTGGTGCATTTCCCATCAGTCAATATTTAATGCCGTTGTTTGATGGATTATCAAACACAACGCTTATGGCAATAGAACGTTCAGCATGGTGGTTGCATATCCTTGGTATTCTTTTCTTTCTTAACTATTTATACTACTCAAAGCATTTACACATTTTATTGGCATTTCCTAATGTTTATTATTCAAAACTAAAACCCAAAGGTCAATTTAGCCACAACGAAACCGTGGCTAAAGAAGTTAAAATGATGATGGATCCCGAAGCTGATCCATACGCAAGACCAGCTGAAGATGAAGATGATGTGCCTGAAAAATTTGGTGCAAGCGATGTCATTGATTTGAATTGGTTTCAACTTCTAAATGCTTATACCTGCACAGAATGTGGTCGATGTACTTCTGAATGTCCAGCCAATCAAACAGGTAAAAAATTATCGCCACGAAAAATAATGATGGATACCAGAGATAGGATAGAAGAAATAGGTGAAAACATCAACAAAAATGGTGAGTTTAAACCTGACGATAAACAACTTTTAGACAATTATATCAGTAGAGAAGAGTTGTGGGCTTGTACCACTTGCAATGCTTGTGTAGAAGCTTGTCCAGTTGGTATTGACCCGCTTTCTATTATTATGGAAATGAGACAGTATTTAGTCATGGAAGAAAGTGCAAGACCTGCAGAATTAAATAATGCTATGACCAATATAGAAAACAACGTCGCACCGTGGTATATAATCAACAAGACCGTTTAAATTGGGTTCAAGAAATCTAACCAAAAACATTTAAAATGTCTAACAAAAAACAAGACGACAAGCTTTTACAAAAAACCTTAGATGGCGACAAACATATAAGCCCGATGTTGCCCGATCATATCAAAAACTATTTAATTGATATTGATGGTACTATAACAGAAGACATCCCAAATGAAGAACCCGAACGTATGGCAACTTGTGAGCCATTTCCTGATGCCTTAAAAACATTGAATAAATGGTATGAAAAAGGACATCGCATCTGTTTTTTTACTTCAAGAACCGAAGAACATAGAGAAATAACAGAAAAATGGCTTAAAAAACACGGGTTTAAATACCACAGTTTGCTTATGGGCAAACCTCGTGGCGGAAATTATCATTGGATTGATAATCATTTAGTTAAAGCCACAAGATACAAAGGAAAGTTTACAGATTTAGTGATGAAAAACGTCAACATACAAGTATTTAAAGATTAGTGAATTATGAGTGAAAATATAAAAGTACCGACAATGGCAAACCTTATGGCAGAAGGCAAACAACCCGAAGTTTTGTTTTGGGTAGGTTGTGCTGGAAGTTTTGATGATAGAGCCAAAAAAATCACAAAAGCTTTTGTGAAAATACTTAACAAAATCAATATTGATTTTGCAGTTCTCGGAACCGAAGAAAGTTGCACGAGCGATCCTGCAAAACGTGCTGGAAATGAATTTTTGTTTCAAATGCAAGTCGCAACAAATATTGAAGTTCTAAACAACTACGAGGTTAAAAAAATAGTAACAACTTGTCCGCATTGTTTCAATACTTTAAAAAATGAATATCCCGCTTTAGGCGGTAATTATGAAGTTGTTCATCACACACAATTTTTAAAACAACTTCTCGATAAAGGTCAACTTAAAATAGAAGGTGGCGAGTTTAAAGGCAAACGTATTACATACCACGACCCGTGTTATCTCGGTCGAGCTAATGGCGAATATGAAGCACCACGAGAATTGTTAAGAAAGTTAGATGTTGAACTTGTGGAAATGAAAAGTTGCAAAAGTAGAGGTTTATGTTGTGGTGCTGGAGGAGCTCAGATGTTTAAAGATGCCGAGCCTGGTGACAAGGAAGTCAATGTACTCAGAACCGAAGAAGCTATAGAAACAAAACCTGAAGCCATAGCTGCTGGCTGTCCTTTTTGTAACACTATGATGACTGACGGTGTAAAAATCAAGGAAAAACAAGATAGCATCAAAGTTTATGATGTGGTTGAGATGATAGCAGAAGCTAGTGATTTGTAAGATTTGTTTATATCACATTAAATAAAAAAAGCCTGTCCAATAAATGACAGGCTTAGGTTTGAAAGTTTATAAATAAATTATTTTTTATGCTCTCTTCTTGAATTATCTCTATTAGGTCTTGATGGTCTTTCTTTGTAACCTTCTGGTTTAGGAAGTAAGGCTTTTCTAGAAACTTTTTCTTTTTTAGTTCTTGGATCAAAACCAAAGTATTTAACGTCTATAACATCACCAACATTAACCACATCGGTAACATTGTCTGTTCTGTCCCATGCCAATTCAGAAATGTGAAGTAAAGTTTCATTTCCTGGAGCATCAACATATTCTACCACAGCACCAAAATCGAGAATTTTAATGACTTTTACTTCATAGACACTTCCCTTTTCTGGTTTAAAAAGCATAGCTTCTATTTTTGCTAGAACTTTATCTATACCTTCTTGATTGGTTCCTAAAATTTCAACAATACCACTTTCAGTTTCTTCATCTTCATTGATAACAATAGTAGTGTTTGTTTCTTTTTGTAATTCTTGAATGGTTTTGCCACCAGGTCCAATTAAACTACCAATATAATCGCCAGGAATTGTGGTAGTTACAATTTTAGGAGCGTGAGCTTTAACAGATTTGTTTGGCTCAGCAATGGTTTCGGTAATTTTGTTCAAAATATGTAATCTACCTTCACGAGCTTGATTTAAAGCTTTAATCAAAATATCGTATGATAAACCTTTTACTTTAATATCCATTTGACATGCTGTGATACCATCTTCAGTACCTGTAACTTTAAAGTCCATATCGCCCAAATGATCTTCATCGCCTAAAATATCAGATAGCACTGCGTATTTTTCTCCTTCAGAAATCAATCCCATGGCAATACCTGAAACTGGTTTTTTGAGTTGAATTCCAGCATCCATCAAAGACATTGTTCCAGCACAAACCGTTGCCATAGAAGAAGAACCATTAGATTCTAAAACTTCAGAAACCACTCTTACAGTGTAAGGACAATCGTCTGGTATCATATTTTTCAAGGCACGTTGAGCTAAGTTGCCATGCCCAATTTCACGTCTTGAAGTTCCTCTAATAGGATAAGCTTCACCAGTACAAAAAGGAGGGAAGTTGTAGTGTAAATAAAAGGTCTCTTCGCCTTGATAAGTCGGGTTGTCAACCATATTGGCTTCTCTAGAAGTTCCTAAAGTAGTTGTAGCCAAGGCTTGAGTTTCGCCTCGAGTAAATACAGCAGAGCCATGAGTTGAAGGTAAATAATCAACCTCGCACCAAATCGGTCTGATTTCAGTAGTTTGGCGTCCGTCTAAACGTATTTTTTCGTTAAGGGTTAAATCTCTAACGGCATTTTTATGAACTTCTTTAAAGTATCTTGAAATCATACCGCCAAACTCTTCTTTTTCTTCTTCTGTAAACAAAGCTTTGACATTGTCTTCAATTTCAGAAAAAGCTTCTGAACGTTCTTTTTTTGACAATCCTTTTTTGGCTACATCATAACAAGCTTGATATGCGGCATCGTGAACTTTTTGCTTTAAATTTTCGTCCTCTTTAGCGGTTTCGTATTCACGAGTTGGTTTTTTGCCTACTTGTTCAACAAGTTTTCTTTGAACTTGGCATTGTTTTTTGATGGCTTCATGAGCAAACTTAATAGCTTCGGTCATATCTTCTTCAGAGCATTCAAGCATTTCACCTTCTACCATGGAAACGCTGTCTTCAGAAGCACCAACCATCATATCGATATCAGATTCTTCAAGCTGAGAACGGCTGGGGTTGATGATAAATTCACCATTGACTCGACCAACTCTAACTTCAGAAATAGGATACTCAAACGGAATGTCTGAAAGTTGAATAGCGAGAGAAGCGACAAGACCAGCAAGGGCATCGGGCATCACTTCGTCATCATGAGACATAAGTTGAATCATAACTTGAGTTTCAAACTTATAATCACTTGGAAATAAAGGTCTTAAAACTCTATCAACAAGACGCATTACTAAGATTTCTTCATTGCTTGGTCGAGCTTCGCGTTTCATAAAACCTCCAGGATAGCGACCTGCAGCAACAAATTTTTCTCTATAATCTAAAGTTAAAGGAAAAAAGTCCATACTTGTGGGATTATAAGATGATACAACTGTGCACAGCAATACTGCATTGCCCATTCTGACTTCTACAGCACCATGAGCTTGTTTAGCGAGTTTTCCAGTTTCGATAGAGATTTCTCTACCTTCGCCGAGGTCAATGACCTCTTTAAATGTTTTTGGAATCATAATAATTTTAATTTAAGTTTCCGTCTTTCGTGACGGTCCGGTTGTGTTGTTGATGCGTTGTAAAGACCAAAGGAAACTCAAATCAGGAAAGCAAGTTTAATCATAAAAAAAAAGGGGCTTTTGCCCCGTTTGGTTATCAAATCTATTTTCTTAAACCTAAATCTTTCACAATAGTTCTATATCGTGTAATGTCTTTTTTCATTAAATAGTTGAGCAAATTTCTTCTCCTACCAACTGTTTTTACCAAAGCTCTTTCAGAATTGAAATCTTTTTGATTGTGTTTTAAATGATTGGATATATGCTCGATGCGTTTAGTCATCAATGCAATTTGTCCTTCAGTTGAGCCGGTATCTTTCTCGTTTTTACCGTGCTTAGCAAATAATTCTTTTTTTTCTTCTGTGGTTAAGTACATGCAAATATTATTTCAATGATTATTATGTATATTAATAGTGGGTGCAAATATATGACATTTTTTTTACTGACAATAAAGCTTTTGCATCATTTTATTTTAATAGCTATACCTGTTTCTTTCTGTGTTTCACCTACAACATTATATTCAAATCTATATGAGTTTGAAGTTGTATTAAGAATTTTCATATGAATCTGGTATTGATCTAAGATACTTTTTGGATTTACTGGTGTAAGTATGAATTCACAATCATTAAGCCATCTGATTTTAGACGTATCAGTTTTGCCTTTATATATCTCTATTTGCAAACTATCACTACGGACAAATATTGTTTTTTCAAGACTTCCATCTACCAAAGCTTCGTATTTATATCTACCAATTTTAAAATTATCACAATCGCGTTGAGGAGAATAACAGGAACTTAAACTGACTACTATTATAATCAATAAATAATATTTCATAGGTGCAAAAATAAAATTTATTCGGCTTTGTAAGATTTAAAAGACCCATTTTTATAAAAAATGACTATGCGTTCTATATCGTCGGATGTTTTATCTTCTTCATTTTTATTTGCCTGTACGGTTTCGCTTTTTGTATCAACGACAGAATCAAAATGAGATAGAGAAGTAGGAGCATTTGTTGCTTTTTCTTTTTTAGGAAAACTGCCTTTTCCATTTAATAACCAATACAGTTCTACTTCGGGAAAAGTTTTTACAACACGCATTACAAAATCTAAACTCGGTTTATTTCTTCCAGACAATAGATGAGAAATTGAAGCACGACCAACATCAATTTTTTCAGCAAATGCAGAAGCGTTTAAGCCGTAATGTTCAAATATTATTTGGAGGCGTTTTGAAAAGTCTTCACTGTTTACCATTGTAAATTATTTTGCAATCCTATATTGAATTACAAATGTAAATAAATTATTTTGATTGATGACAACTAAAAATAGGAGTTATAAAATATTAAATTAACACTTGATTTAAAATAACATAAAATGCTGATATTTAAATTTATAAGTTACATAAATAACTTAAATGGAATCATTCCTTAATCCGATTCTATCAAATGTTTACAAGAATAAAAAACAACATAAAATTGTTTACTAATGTTTATTTTTGAGAGTTTACATTTGTAAAATTATAAAAGTTTACATTTGTAAAATGGAAATAAGTTTTAATTATAAAGAAATTGAAAACACATATTCTAAGTTTGAATGTTCAGACTTTAGAGATCGATATATTCCATTTGAATTATTTGAGAAGTATCTAAAAAAAAATATAGCTAACACATTTAGCACAGATATTATAGGATATTCTGAACAACATAAACCAATATACAGAATAGATGTCGGTCAGGGTTCTCAAAAAGTATTAATTTGGTCACAAATGCATGGCAATGAAAGCACCACGACCAAAGCACTTTTAGATTTTTTGAACTATGTACAGCTGAATCGCTCTCATTTTAATGTTCAAAGTCTGTTAAACTGCTGTCAATTAAGAATTGTACCGATGTTAAACCCCGATGGTGCTTCTTTATATACGCGAAAAAATGCAAATGATGTTGATTTAAATCGTGATGCTTCAAACAAAACCCAAATAGAAACCAAGTCTTTTTTTAAAGCCTTAAATGAATTCAAACCAGATTTTTGTTTTAATATGCACGATCAACGGACTATATTTAGTGCAGGTAAGAAAGAATATCCAGCAACCTTATCCTTTTTGTCGCCTTCGTATGATGAGCAATTAAATGTTAATTATGCTCGTAGAATCGGGATGAAGCTTATTGTTGCCGCTTATGAGGTTTTAATGCAAACTATACCTGATCAGATTGGTAGGTATGATGATACTCATAATATAAATTGCTTTGGCGATTATATTCAACATATGAATATTCCAACAGTTTTGTTTGAAGCGGGTCATTTTGTCAATGATTACCAAAGGAATGAAACTCGAAAATACGTGCTTTTAAGTTATCTTAAAATGTTAGAAGTCGTAGCAAACAACAATATCCATAGCTATATTGATGAAAAGTATTTTCAAATTCCTTTAAATCAAAAATTATATTACGATTGCATCATTAAAAACGTTAAAAACTCTAATTCAAATTTTATAGGAATTCAATTTACAGAACACCTAAAAAATAAGAAAGTTATATTCCAGCCTTATGTTACGAGCCTTGAGGATTTATCTTTATGCTATGCACATAAATATCTTAATGCAGAACATAATAATGTTTTTATAAACGATTCTAATGAACTGAAAACCAACTTACTCATAAAAAAATTAAATATCAATCAAAAACTTGTGAACTTATAATTTTATTTTTTTTAAAGTTACGAAAACCTTATAGTATTTCATAAAAAACATAAAAAACACTTGCTAATATTGATAAATATTGAAAAAAAAGCATTATTTTTGTTTTTTTAATTTATTAAAACCATATGATATGCCAAAAATGAAATTAGACGAAACTGATCACCAGATTTTAGCAATGTTAATTGAAAACACCAGAACGCCATTTACGGATATTGCTAAAAAACTACTTATTTCAGCAGGAACAGTATATGTTCGAGTTAAGAAAATGGAAGATGCTGGAATAATTACAGGGTCTAGTTTAATCGTAGATTACAAGAAATTAGGTTATACATTTATTGCTTATTTGGGTATATTTTTGAAAAAAACTTCTCAAACTCAATTTGTTATCAATAGAATTTCTGAAATTCCAAATGTTACTGTAGCAAATATAACTACGGGCAAATACAATATTTTCTGCAAATTGAGAGCTAAAAACACTGATCACGCCAAAAGTATCATTTTCAAGATAGATGATATTGAAGGGGTTCAACGAACCGAAACCATGATTTCATTAGAAGAAAGCATCAATGATAAAAAACGTTTGATACATTCTATTTTTGAAGAATTGTAAATCAAACAATCTGTTTTTTTTTTTTTTAAGCTACTGTTTGAAGTAGCTTTTTTTTATAGTTCCATCAATCGATTATATTCTCGGAGTTCTTGTAGATTAATTTTGTTATTTGAATTTTTAATCAAATCCATAAAATACACAAAACTTTCAACACCTGTAATTAACTGCACATCTTCCTCTTCGCCTTCAAGAGGTTCATCTGTTGGGATAGGAATGATAAAGTTTTCATTCTCTTCAATATGTTCATAAGCTAAACGAAGTGCCTTTGCAACTACGGGAAGCTTTTCTTTGACAGCATAGGCTCTTAAGTCTTTTAATTCTTCTACAATAGATATAGAAACCGAATCATTTTGTTGTACTTCGCTGACAATGTGTTCTATTTTTTGTTGTGCTTTTTTGTTTTTCAAAATATCATATTTAAAGGCACAAAAATAAATTATTTATGAGATTATTGGACTTAAAAACGTTTTTTAATGCTTTTTATCCTTTTAAATTTTAGTTAACTTTTATTTCTGCTTATTTTTGCAAACCTTTTAAACTAAAATAACACCTCTTTATGTTGACAAAAACAGCTGATAAAACCCTTTATGACTATCAAGAGAAAGATCTTGAAAAAATATTTGACCATATCGAGAATGAAAAAAACGATTTTAATTTATTGTATCAGTTACCTACAGGTGGAGGAAAAACTGTTGTTTTTTCAGAAATTGTAAGACGCTATATTAATAAAACAGGTAAAAAAGTGATTGTGCTTACTCATAGAATAGAGTTGTGTAAGCAAACTTCAAAAATGCTTAAAGAATTTGGCGTTCACAACAAGATCATTAACTCCCAAGTTAAAGAACTCAGCGATGACAATGACTATATGTGTTTCGTCGCTATGGTAGAAACGCTTAATAACCGCCTTAATGATGAAAAAGTAACTTTAAAAAATATTGGATTAACCATAATTGACGAAGCACATTATAATTCATTTACCAAACTTTTTAAGTTTTTTGAAAAAACCTTTTTACTCGGAGTAACAGCTACACCGTTAAGCTCGAACATAAAATTACCCATGTACAAAAACTACGACAAACTTTTGGTGGGTGAGTCTATTCCTTCTCTGATCAAGCAGGGTTTTTTAGCTAAAGCAAAAACTTATACATACAACGTTGGCTTAAGTCAACTTCAAGTTGGTATTAATGGTGATTATACAGTAAAATCTTCAGAAGATTTGTACACCAATATGAATATGCAAACCAAACTCTTGCAAGCTTATGAAGAAAAATGCAAAGGCAAAAAAACGTTGATTTTCAATAATGGTATCAACACCTCTTGGTACGTTTATCACACTTTTAAAGAAGCAGGATACGAAATTAAGCACTTAGACAATACACATAATAAAAAAGAACGAAAAGCTATTCTTAAGTGGTTTAGGGAAAAACCCGACGCTATTTTAACTTCTGTAAGTATTTTGACAACAGGCTTTGATGAACCTACAGTAGAAAACATTATTTTAAATCGTGCGACAAAATCTTTGACTTTATATTTTCAAATGATAGGTCGTGGCTCGCGTAAGTTACCAAATAAAGATACGTTTAATGTGATTGATTTAGGAAATAATTTTGCACGTTTTGGTCCTTGGGATGCCAAAGTAGATTGGCAAATGATTTTTAAAAATCCTGATTATTTCTTAGAAAATGTAGTTTCTGACGAAGAAATTGAAAGCCAGTTTGTTTATGAAATGCCCGAAGAAGTTCGAGAAAAATTCAAAAACACTGAAGATATAAGTTTTGATATTAAAAAACGCTATGACGAAACGGTAAACAACGGTGAAAAATCAAAATTAGTTCTTGAAGAATCTATAGCTCAACACGCACAAATGTGTGCAGAAAATTCTGAAGATGTATTTGATGCTCGTATTTTAGCCAGAGAGCTTAAAGAAGATATTCAAGACCGTATCAAGCAATATTCTAGATGTATAATTAGAAATACAAAAAACTACAGAGATTGGCTTTATGAAGATTATACAAGAAAATTACGATCAAAAATAAATGAGATTTTTATGGACTAATTAAAGTACACCAAAAATTAAGAGTCCATAAATTAAAAACCGTAAAAAACGCAATAAACCAAACACCAAAAAACTTCCAAAAGGAAACTTTATAATGCCAGCAGCAATACTTGAAATGGCAAAAGGCAAGGGGAGAAGTGCACCAGCTATAATCAACAATCCACCCCATTTTCTCATGTTTTTGATATGTTTAGCCATTTTGACTTCCAAATAGACAAAAACTTTTGGAATATTTGCAATACCACGACCAAAAAAATAAGATAAAACACCACCGAGATACGATAGAGTTGCTAGAATACTCAAGAAAAACCAAGGATATTCATTTTTACCACTCCAAGCAATAAAAATTTCAGGCGGAATTAAGCCTAAAATAGATTCAGATGCAAAAAACACTCCAAATACTCCTACGGGGTGAAAGTTTTCTGTAATATACAATAGAATATCATTGACATCTATCACAAAAAAATGTATGCAGAGTAGTATCACTACAAATACTATAACAGGTGGTGTAGCTTTAAGTAAACTTCTTCCTATAAAATTATAAAACCCCGTATAAGTATAATACTGATGCAGTAATTTCCAACGTGGTTTTTTTTGATGTTTTTTTGGAGTGTTTTCCATTAAAAATAATTAAAATTACAAATGTAGTTTTTCAAAAAATATTTCATTAACTTATAAGATAAATAATTATTGTTTATATCTTATAATTCTGTTTTAATTTTTGGTATATATTTTATTCGCTGAGCATTCAAAATACAAAGTAAAACAAAAATGGATAAGCTGATCATAATAATTTTTATGCTTAATCCCATATCGATCATTTGACCGATAAGCAATGGACCAAGAGCTGTGCTGAGCACCATAAACATTGTGAATAAACTTCTAATGGTTCCTAATTTTTTAACTCCGTAAATTTCAGCCAAAACCGACGTTTTTATGGTGCCTGACATCCCAACGGTAATTCCCATCAAAATCAAAAAGACAAGTGCACCAACAATAGAATTGATATAAGCAAAAGCCAGCAAACCTAATATAATTGGTATCAAATAAAACCTAAACAAAGTTTTAGCCGTAAATCGGTCAACCCAAAGCCCACCAAAAAGCGAAAACAACAATCGCGTTATGGCATAAACCGTAAAAAATGAAGCATACAAGGCAACATTCCATCCCTTTTGTTCTACAAAAACGTATTGATAAAAAACCACTGCAGTTGTCGTAAAACTCAATACAAAACTCGTAGGCATCAAAATTAAAAAACGCTTGTCTTTTACAATATCAAAAAAATCTTTGAACAGAGTTTTGGAACTCGGTTTAAATTTATTGAGTTGTTGATCAAAATGACTTAAATCTGTAAATTTCAAACGAATTAGATACAGCAATAATAAAACACCACTGCCAATCATTGCGATACGCCAATTAAAATACGCAATGGTACTGACTATGATAATTGGCAAAATGGCTTCACCAACCGAAAAACCCAATGTAGAAAAACTAATAGCTTTGCCACGGTCTTTATCATAATATTTGGATAAAATCGTAAAACTGATATGGCTTAACATACCTTGACCGCTTAATCTTAAGCCTATTAACGCTAAAAATACAAAAGCCAAGTGATAAGAAAATCCCATCAAAATACAGCACAATGCCAAAGCCAAAATGGTAAAAAAACTGACTTTCTTAACAGGTATATGATCAACCGTATGACCTATACTGAGCATAATTAATGACGAAGCCACCGTGCAAATAGCGTAAATTGCACCAAAAGTTCCTTCTGTAATCTCAAAAGTTTTTGTGATGTGAATAACATAAAGTGAAATTAAATACGTCTGTCCAAAACTTGACAAAAACGTCAATAACCACCCAAAACTCAAAGGTTTTAAATTATAGCGAATAAATTTCAAAAACTGAATCATGCCTATTTTCCAAGGTGCAAAAATAGGGTTTTAAACCGCGTTGAGACGTTAAGTTTTAATTAAATCTAAGTCTTTACCGCTTGGAAGTTCAAAGGCTTCAAGCTCAAAATAAGGGATAGATGCCAGCAGATGATCAAAAATATCGGCAATGATATATTCGTAGTTTTTCCAAATTTTATCAACACTAAAACAATAAATTTCTAATGGCACGCCTTGAGCGGTTGGTGCCAGTTGTCGAGTCATAATGGTCATATCATCACTCACAGCAGAATTTTGGTGCAAATATTCATCAATATATTTTCTAAATACACCAAAATTGGTTTGGTTCCTGCCGTTAATAGTCAAGCTTTTATCTATGTTATTAGATTTGTTGTAGTCATCAATATCAGCTTGTCGATGTTCTATATAATCACTAATAAGCTGAATACCTTTAAGCTTTTGAAATAAATCTTCATCAACAAATTTTATGCTGTTGGCTTTGATGATAATAGCCCGTTTTATTCTTCTACCGCCAGATTCACTCATTCCACGCCAGTTTTTAAACGAATCTGATATCAAGTAATAGGTTGGAATAGTGGTGATGGTTTTATCAAAATTTCTCACTTTCACAGAAGCCAAATTGATTTCAAACACATCGCCATCGGCACCGTATTTTTCCATCGTGATCCAATCGCCTATTCTTACCGTGTCATTAGTCGCTACTTGAATACTGGCTACAAAACCGAGAATAGTATCTTTAAATACCAATAAAATGACTGCTGAAACCGTTCCTAAACCAATTAAAAACTTCATCAATGGTTTACCAGTAACAATTGAAAAAATAATGATAATCCCAATAATCCAAAGCAAAATCATAAAGACTTGAATGTAGCTTTCTATAGGTTTATCTTTAAAATTGTCAAGTGTTTTGAGATAATCTTTTATGGTTTTTAAGAAGCTTCTTATGGTCCAAATCGTAAACACAACTAAAAATATTTGAACAATCTTGCTTACCACATTTTCAAAAACAGGAAAATCTATATATAATTCGTCTGTAAAAGCAGATATAATGTAAAAAACAAGAAGATTTGATAGGTTGACAAAAGTTTTATTTTGAACCAACAAATCATCAAAATGGGTTTTAGATTTTTTGGCAAATCTATTGACCAAATTTAAACCAACGCCTCTCAAAATTCTATATAATAAATACGATAGAATGACAAGGATGATAGTATTTACTAAAGCATTTAAAATCAGTAGGTATGTATCATTAAAATCTGTATTAGATTTTATTATATCATAAACAAAATGAATAGGCGTTTGCGGTTTCATATGAAAGACATTTTGAATTCAAATATAAATTAATAAAATCGTTATTCAATATTTTATTATGCTTAAGAATTTACTAAGTTTAAAAATCATTCTGTTTTTAATTGTTGTATTTCTGGTAGCATTTCTCATTTTTAAAGATTTTATTTTAGGAAATGAACAAGAAGAATACCACTATAAATTAACCAGAATTTATGCCATCATCATTAATTCATCATCCTAACAATAAAGATTTTTACATACTCGACGGCTGGCATATGAGATTACTCATTTTAGATTCTACATTAAAACCTAAAACCATTTGCAACCTCAATGATGCAGAATTAACACAAGCAATTTTATAAAGACAAACACTTTATATCAACAGAATCCAATCAAGGCGTTACACCACATATTTATGAGATTGAACTTAATCAATAGCTTGGTTTTATCAGTTTTACAATTGCGTTTTGGTTTAAGTTAATAAATCAAAAAAAATTAATTTTCATTTACTTGTTCAAGTATATAAAAAATTAATTTCTTACTAATCCATACATTTTTATTAGTTAATTCGAAAAGTATAGGTTTTATTTCCTCAATAATCCCATTTTTTTTGGCTTTAATTAAAACACCAATGGTTCCAGTTACTTTTAATTTTGAATGCATAGCGTGATATCTACCAAGTTTTTCATCGATAATAATCAAATTTGCGTCCAATTCTGTTGCAAGTATTATTGTTTCAGCTTCACCAGCGTCTAAATCAAGAAAAAAAATTAAGTGCTGTTTTATCCTTTATATCAACAATTTCTATCCAATCGATTTTGGATAAATCTTGATAGTATGCTTTATCTTTTCAGCTTCAATCTCTTGATATACAGCATTTGGTATAATCACTTTAGTATATAATTGTTTTAAAATATCTAAAAGTGATAATTTTAGTAGTGAAATTATAGGCGTTGTATTTGAAACAACTTTATGCATTTGAAATATCATCTCTTAAATTGTCATAGTCATATTGACTAAAAAGAGAAACTTTATATTTTGATAATAATTCAATAAAATCTATTCTGCTTATTCCTAATACATTGGTGGCTGTACCAGACGATATTTTCCCCAACCCAAATAGTTTTACCAAAGAACTGATTTTTATTTCATTCTCAAAATCTTTATCACTCAATTTTAAAGAATGGGCTAAAGATTTAGGATATTCTATTTTTATCATACCATCCATAACTCTTTTTAAACAAAAATACTAAATTTAAATTATTAACATAGCGGTAATATATAGTAATATTTCTTATAATAGCCACATGGAAAAAACAGACTTTAGAAAACTTACAAGTTCAGAACGTTACCAGTTTAGAAAACGTGCAGTAACTTTAGTAAAATCAGGAAAAAAACAAAAAGAGATCGCTTCATTATTTGGAGTCAGACCAGCAACAGTTAGCAGTTGGATGAAATCTTATAAGCTTGACGGCAATAAAGCTTTAAAGGAAAATACCAGAGGTGTTAAATCCGAAGACAAAAAATTGCTTTCTACGGCTCAAGAAAAAGAGATACAAAAGATGATAATAGATGTTATGCCAGATCAATTGAAATTAGACTATGCTTTATGGACAAGAAAAGCCGTTAAAGAACTTGTTGAAAGAGAATTTGGGGTTGTTTTAGCTGTCAATACAATGGGAGATTACTTGAGGTCATGGGGATTCACGCCCCAAAAACCAAAGAAACGAGCCTATGAACAATGTCATAAGAAAGTTCAAAAGTGGCTAGATGAGGAATATCCTGCAATTAAAGAACGAGCAAAGAAAGAATCTGCTGAAATTCAATGGGGAGACGAAACTGGTGTAAGGAACTCAAATCAGCACGGTCGTTCTTACGCACCTAAAGGTAAAACCCCTGTTAAAAAACACAAAGCTCAGCGCTTTTCAGTCAATATGTTTTCAACTGTAACAAATCAAGGTCAAGTCAGGTTTATGCTATATACAGGAAGTATGAACGCTGATAGGTGCATTGAATTCATGTCAAAACTCATTGAAAATAAAGAACAAAAGGTGTATTTGATTTTAGATAATCTAAGGGTGTATCATAGTAAAATTGTAAAACAATGGGCGGAGGAGAATAAAGAAAAGATAGAACTCTTTTACTTACCTTCTTATTCTCCAGAGAAAAATCCTGATGAATATTTAAACTGTGATTTAAAATATGGCTTGTCTGAAAAACCTGCTCCTAAAAATCAGAAACAACTACAAGATAATATAGAAAACCATATGAATATGCTATCTCAAAATAGTGAAAGAGTAAAGAAGTATTTTCATCATCATGACATCAAATATCTTGCATAAAAAATTACGGTATATAGCCGTCAGGTTAATAATGGAATATTTTTTAGAAATTGAGACATAAAATTCGAAATCAAGTAGAATTTGTGTTTTACTAAAACCCTTAATTCCCTTAACTTAATTCTTAATGGTTTTCCTAAAAAATAAAGTATAGATAATTTTAAGCAACCTTAGCAAAACAATTGCGAACCAAGAGATTAAAATAACACGCAACACAAAGAAGGTTAAACCTTTTTTAAATCAAGGTTGAGTTAAAACATAAATTTTACTTTTGGGATAACAAAAAACACAAAAATTATGAAAGGAAAAGTAGCATTTATAACAGGTGGTTCAAAAGGAATTGGTTACGGCATAGCCGAAAGTCTTGCACAAGAAGGCGTTCACAGTGTGTTAACCAGTAGAAGCCAGGCCAATGCAGACCAAGTCGCCAAAGAAATTTCTTCAAAATACAACGTCAAATGTCTTGGCATAGAAGCCGATGTTCGCGATTACAAAGCCGTAAAATCTGCAGTTGACCAAGCTGAAAACGACTTTGGGCAAATTGATTACGTCATCGCCAACGCTGGCTTGGGTCGTTTTGGAAGCATTGAAGAACTCACAGTAGAGCAGTGGCAAGAGGTGATTGATACCAACCTAAGTGGCGTGTTTTACACCATAAAATCTTCCGTCGAAGCCCTCAAAAAGACCAAAGGCTATTTTATCAGCATTTCCAGTTTAGCAGGCGAAAACTTTTTTGCAGGCGGTGCGACTTACAACGCTAGCAAATTTGGTGTTACTGGATTTACACAAGCCGTAATGCTCGATTTAAGACAAGAAGGTATCAAGGTCACAACCATATTGCCAGGTTCGGTTTCAACCCATTTCAATGGCAATCAACCAGACGACAGCGACGCCTGGAAAATACAAACCGAAGATTTGGGCGAAATTGTTGTTGACCTTTTCAAGCTCAATCCCAGAACTTTACCCAGCAAAATTGAAGTCAGACCTACACAACCGCCAAAAAAATAAAAATATATTTTAACAATTTTGACCATGTCTTGACAACGCTTTGCGTTCGAATTTAGTTAACCAATGTTTCTTTTATAACACTCTTGCAATTCGCTATTTCAGCTTTCGTTAATCGGTCAAATTTTCTTAGAATACGAGTTTTGTCAATTGTTCGAATTTGGTCAATCGCAATCATTCCGTTTTTTCTTTTCTGACTAACGTAAAATTATATCACTATAAATCAGTTATTTATATTTTATTCAACATTTCAATTTTCAATCCAAATTCACTCATTTTTCGTTAGCCGAGGGACTAAAGTTTCTATGAGTCTATGAGGGATTCTGACTAACGTAAAATTATATTACTATAAATCAGTTGTTTATATTTTATTCAACATTTCAATTTTCAATCCAAATTTACTCAATTTTACGTTAGCCGAGGGACTAAAGTTTCTATGAGTCTATGAGGGATTACTGGCAACGGTCTTGTATATGGCTCGTAGCGTGCAAATTAGAAAATTATTTTCGGATTGAGCTCAAGCCAGATTTTTAAATTTTACTATTTATCTTTTTTATTGGAAATCGTCAAATTTAAAAATTTGGCGACTTTCCAAATATACCTTAACTTTGATTTAGCAACTAACTAGCTATGAGATATATACGTTGTTAGCAAAAGTTATTTACACACTAATTTTTTCTTTTGTTCAAGATAAAATGTTCCAAAACCAAAAAAACCAAAAATAAGGTTTAGGATTGATAAGGTTTGATCGTAGCTATTTATCCAAAGTAAATTTATTATCGAAAACAAAATATATAATAAGAACGGAAAAAATAAAAAATCCTTTTTCACTATAAAATTTTTATTTACTGGATAAAGAAAAACACCTAAAAAAGTAAGACTTAAAGTTATTAGATAAAATGAAAAATTATCAAGTGCCAAAAACAATAAGCTAACAAATACGGTCATTAAACCAATTAAAAATAATGTAAAAATTATCTTTTTCATAATAATAATAATAAAATTAAAGGATGCTGTTGTACAACAGCATCCTTAATTAAACAATTACTCTTCGCAATCTTCATTTACAGCTATCGACACAACTGCACCTTGAACAATAGACCAAAGTGGACCACCGAACAAACCTGTTGCAAGACCTACCGCATCAGTCGCAATTACTCCAGAACTGCAAGATATTTTCATTCCCGAAGAACGATTACTCCATAGCTCATTTGATGCAATCAAAACTTCTTTATATGTATTTAAAAGTTCTATTTCATCTTTACTTTCCGTATTGTAGGATTGAATTGAACTTAATTTATTTTGAATAGTACTATCGTCCAACGTTTGATTTTTTATAAATTCAGAGAATTTGACTGAAACATTTTTATCTTTTGTAATCTTTGAAAAAGCCTTATCTATAATTTGCTCTAAACGTCTTTGATTAATTGAAGTATCATTATAGGCATCTCTCAAGAAATTATATTCTTCTGAAATTTCAAATTCTGTCATTAAACTCGGATAATGTTCAGACATTAAATCAATAACAGACTGCTCGATTTCTTTGACGGTTTTTTTATCACCATTGCCATTATTGAGATATAAATTGACAGCAATGTTGTGATACTCTCCAATCTGTTTAGCATCCAAATTTTTATTCAAGGATTGTTTAAACTCTAATTCTGATTTATCGATTGTAGAAGTCTCTGATAAATCATCTTTACTACAAGAGATTAAGGAAGTGAAGAATAAAAATAAAATAAAGTTTAAAATTGAAAATTTAAAAGTTTTCATAACAAAAAAATTTAAGTTAATAATTAAAAAAATATTTTATGATTTTTGGATATAGTGGCTGGTCAGACCTAATTTAACCTATTGAATATTTAAACAGAATTAGCAACTGAAATGCCAAAACAATACTATGTGTCAAAATGGCAGAATGAAGTTTTTTTCTAATTTTTGCTAACGTTCTCGCATATCGCTTCGTTGCGGGAAAATTAGTAATTATTTTTCAATTTTATAATTTAACTTCCAGAAAATCCAAAAACCCTGATTTCAGACAAAACGCCGCAATGAGCGATATGCAATGTTGGCAAAAGTAGTGTGTCCTGCGTTACTTGGGGATACAAGATAGTGATTAAGTTCATTGAAAACAAGTAACATAACTGTAATTGAGATGAGAGTCTCATTGGTATTTAGAAACGACCCTGGCATTTGTTTCAGGTGGATTCACGTAAAGAGCACGATGAGGATTGGTCTCTCGGCTGGGAGTGATTAGGCACACCAGTCAAACCGCCTTATGGGGCTTTCCTTTCACGGGTTGGTCTTGAGCGATAAGGTTAAATGCACTACCTGTGTTGTTTTCAGAGTAGTTTGCTATGGTAGGAGTAAAGAAGCTGAAAGAGACGAGATTGAACCCTTGTAGAAGTGTCGTAAACAACTTTAGTATTGTCAAAATCGAGGGATGGGCGGTCTTGCGAGAACAGAACTTGACATGATACCTATTTCTGGTCAAGTGGCAATCGGCATAAAGAGGGCAGGAGCTTTGCTTACGGCTCAATTACGGAACAGAGAAGCTAATTAATAGTGCAAAAATACCACAACCCCGAAGGGCAAGGTAGAAAGTAGCGATACTGTTAATTAGTGGCGGATTAGTCTGTAGTAGTGATGAAGTTTCTGTAATGGAAATGGAGCGAAGGGACTGACTTAACAGTTTTAAATTGTATTACAACTAAAGATTTTTTTAGGATGATTTTCAAAGAGAAACAAAAGTCGCAACCGATATTAAAGCGACAGGTATGGGATGCCTTTAAAAAGGTAAAGAGTAACAAAGGTATTTCAGGTGTTGATAATTTGTCAGCATAAGAAGTACATTCACGTCCTATGAAATACTTATATCCTGTATGGAATAGGTTAGCCGATGGTAGTTATTTTCCAGTACTGTGCGCGAGGTAGAAATACCCAAAGAAGACGGTCAGAATCAGGAAGCTTGGCATTCCAACAGTACAAGACCGAACGGCTCAAATGGTAATAAGAGAAGAATTAGAACAGATTGTAGATAAACAGTTTAGTAAAGATTCTTTTGGCTATCGACCAAACAAATCAGCGCATCAAGCCATAAAGCAATGCAGGGAAAACTGCATGAAAATGGATTGGGTGATAGATTTGGATATCAAGAGTTTTTTTGATGAGATAGACCATGACTTAATGCTTAAAGCATTAGGACATTTTACCAAAGAAAAGCATATTCACTTGTATGTAGCACGTTGGTTAAAGGCTCCAATTCAAAAGAAAGACGGTAGTATTCATTCACGAGACAAAGGCACACCACAAGGAGGTGTCATAAGTCCATTACTGGCAAACATTTTCTTGCATGTTGTTTTTGATAAGTGGATTGAGAACAACCACCCAGAGGTAAAGTTTGAACGTTATGCTGATGATATTATCATCCATTGCGATAATTTTAAACAAGCCTTGCGGACGTTGGAAGCGGTAAAAGCCCGATTTAAACAGTGCAAATTGCAGATAAAAGACGGCAAGAGCAATATCGTGTATTGCAAACGCAACCAAAAGAAGCATCCACCATTTAAGGTTCATTATGTAACATTCGATTTTCTTGGATTTACATTTAAGCCAAGAATGGTAAAGGGCTATTTTGGGAACTTTCATTTGGGATTTACACCGTCAATCAGTCGTAAACGACAGAAACGCATCAATCAAACTTTGTTTAAGATGAAACTTCATCGTATGGTTCATTTACGCCTGCCAGATTTGGCAGGCATAATAGCAGAAAAAGTACGAGGTTGGATTAACTATTACGGCAAAGTAAGAATGAGTGAATTACATTATGTATTCCGTTTCTTGAACATGCGTCTGGCAAAATGGGTACGCAACAAATATCGGAGATTTAGGCGTAAACACTGGTTTTTTGCCTACAAATGGTTACAGGAAACTGCAAAGCATTATCCTAATCTGTTTGTGCATTGGCAATATGGTTTTATGCCTTGACTTGTTAAGAAGAGCCGTATGATGGGAGACTATCACGTACGGTTCTGTGAGAGGTTTAGGGGTGAGATCCCCTTTACCTACTCGACTTTAATTGTTTTTGAAGAATAATAAAGTTAATATTGGCATAGCTATTATATAAACTATTAAATACATAAAACTATCCAAAAAATCAGTTGCCTTAAATATCATATAAGAAAAAACAGTTGTAGTTATAATAGCAACTATTGATAATAATAATTGCATTTTATAGTAAGAGCGTTCCCTATTTTCATCAGTTATTTCAAAAGGATAGTTTGCAGATTGGGGATTCTTTATTAATAACCCAATCACTATTAAAATGATGAGATTAACACCAGTAGCAATCAATAAAGAATTTTTATTACTATATGCATCAGCCTCTCCCTTAATGTTTATATGAGAGACTACTGTTTCTGGTACTTCAGAATAATTTAGAAAAAGAATTAGTGAATAAGTAATGAATACTGAAATACTTATTAAAAATAATATTTTAATTATTTTTGTAACCATAATTTAAAATTTAAGGATTTATTAGGTAAAAGAAATAAAATTAGTCCAGCACAGATAGAAAAAAAGAACGAAAAAATACCGTGGTAAAAAATTATAAAGAAGTGAAAAGCTAAAGCAAAATAAAGTATTCTTTTTCTATATTTTATTGATGCGGTTAGGCTTAAAAATAGCATTATTTCAAGTAGAATAGCACCATATGTTAATACTGAAATAACAAAGTAATTACTTAATAGTTTGTTCATCAAGTGAGAAGCCCATAATGGCATTCCAAAAACACTATGATTAAACCAATAATAAATAGCTGTACCATTCATCCATTCAGGAACTATAAATTTACCAAAAGATGCGTGGTAATAAATTATAGCAACTTGAATTCTGATTATCCAAATAGTGAAAATACCAATAAGGTTTTTTGGTGCAGGATATGACTTTATATTAGACCAATGGTTGTTTCTTGGGTCGGTAAGACACAATGGAATTAACAAAAAGCTTAATATCGTCGCAATTTGATCACCACCATCAATTATCGAAGAGAAATACAAAAAGCTTATTGATACCCACCAATGTAAAATAGAAGTTATCTTAATAAAATAACCTGAAATTACTGCTAACAATATAAGAATAGCTAACCATTTCATAAATAGAATATTTTCAAACCCGAAAAGCGTGAAAAAATTAAATTTATTAATTGGAATTACTGGATTTAAAAGTGGGTTTATAATTTCGCCATCAATTCGTTTATGAAACAACAAATAAATTGGATTCACCAATAAAGTTAATAATGTACCTAAAGCGATGATGCTTCTAGAAAGACCAACAATATTTGTGTATGGAAAATATTTATAGCTTAATTTTTTTAAATGTTTATTTAATTTTTCAATCATCACATTCAATATTCAAGTTTATAATTTTTGCGGGCATTTCTATTTTTTCTATGGATTTACTCCAAGCCCAAGGGATGGTTTTTTGAAAAACGATGATATAATTTCCGCATAATATTGGTTCTTCCATTTGATTTTTAACACAAATAGGTTTTGTGGGAATTTTATTATAAATTTTTTCTTGATAATTCCACTTCGTATTATCAAATAGCGAGTCATTTAAGCCATTTTTTATGAATTGAAGTTCAGACATAATTTTAGAAGCTTTCCTATTTAAACCAAATAAATTCTGATAAGCTGAATGTCTTTGAGCTATTTCTGATATTTGTTCATTTTCCTTTTTATAGATAATTATTTGTGCCTCTCTTGGATTTCTTGTAAAGAAAGCCCAACCTTGAGGCACAAATGTGAAAATCTTATGTTCTAAATCAATGTTCAACTTTATTGGGTTGCTCTCCATTGAATATAGGAAAACACCGGTCAAGAAAACCAGAGTACATATAGAACATACTATAAAAGAAATAAGAAACTTACTTTTATTAATTAGTTGTAAAATATTCTGCAATTTCATTTATTAATGTTTCAGTTTTTAGACTATCCTCTGTTTCATTAGTAGGTCTTCTGCTTCCTATGATTTGATTTTTAGCATCAATACTTTATTCCCAAAAAGCGAACTTAAAATAAATTAAAGCGGTAATTGCAACTGTATTATGAACTGCCAGCGAACTTAAAATAAATTAAGCAATAGCCCAGGAACAAGGGATTAAAGTCGCTTGACTATCGGAAATCATATTTTCGTTTAACAAATCGTCGTATTCTCCATTGTCGAAGGCGGTTTGAATTGTGTCGGTATAAGAATCTAGGTTATCTCCCCTGTTCATTAAATACCAATTCACTTGTGTCAATATCGGACTTGACTTTTTTAAATAATTTTTTGAACTCGGGAAAGATGATTTCAATGTTATTTTCTATCATATCTGACCCTAATTCTATCGAGTTTTTAATTTTTAAATGATTACCACTCGTAATTAAATCCTTAAAATCCTTAAAAAAGGTTGGATTTTCGTTGTTAACCTTGTTGGTAAATACACCAAGGTTTGTTAAAACTTCCTCTCTTTTTTCGCTGTCTAATTCATTGGTTAATTCAACTTGCTTTTCAAGTTGACGAATTTCATTTGCAAATTCACCAATCCCAAAAAATACTGATTTAAAAAGTTCTTCCCCTGAAAAAGATTTACCTCTTTGAAGCATTTGGGTTACATTATCCTTGTTTTCAGGCAACTGTTCGTTGTAATCATACTGTGAACAGCTCACAAATAATAATGCAGTCGCAAAAAGCAGTGAAATTTTTCGTGTGTGTTTTTTAATAGTTTTCATAATTGTTTGATTTTAAATGGTTTATTTTTATTCAAATTCTGACTAACGTAAATTAAGTTACTGTTTTACAGATATTTGCATTTAAGCCTAAATCTTCATTAGTTAATCCAAATTTAGCGATTTGTTTCCTCATTCTTTTGGCTATGCCTAACTTTCTTTTTTGATCGAGGAATAGATATTCTTTTGGCGGTTTATAAGGTTCTTTTTTTGTAACCATATTCCATATGATTACACCCAATTTTCTTGCTGTTGCGCTTACTGTCGCTTGTCTTCCTTTTCTAAATGCGACACGCTTAAAGAAATCAGACAAGTGTGTATCTTTTAAATTTCCAATAGAATTAGTCGCTTGTCGTAATGCTATTTTTAATCTATTACTCCCTTTAGGAACTTTTGAACTAAGCACTTTACCGCCTGATATTTTGTTGTTTGGTGCTAGTCTTAACCAAGAGACAAATTCTTTTGAAGAATTAAACTTTCTAAATCCTTCCGGACCTATCTCGGTCATAATACTAAGTATTGTAGCATGACTTACGCCTTCAATGGCAAGCAGATCCACACCTTCAAAATACTGATAAGCTACTTGATTAAAATCCTTTATTTTGGGAGCATTCTTATTTTCTCTTTTATAAGGTTTTGGATTGGTTTTTAGTTTTTTTAATTCTGGATTTGTGTCAAGATGCTTTTTTATGAATTGGTCTATCTGTTTATCGCAAGCCTTTAATTGTTTTTGTAAAAACTGATAAGTTTGAAATTCTTGTTTTAACCCAAAAAGAAAGTCTTCCCTGTTATTGCCATGGAGGGCTTTTGCTATTTCTGCCTCAGACTTTCGGCAATTGTAGTGCCGATGCTTAGCAAGTTCATTAGGGTCTAAATTTCCTTTGCAAATATCTTCTATGATTTTAAGACCTGTAAGACCACAAATGTCTTTAACTACAACATCAAGTCTAAAATTTAAAAACTTAAGCATTTTTGCATTTTTCTTGAAGTCGCCACGCTTGATGTATAATATTGCCTCGCTGACGTGCATAAGTTCTAAGTATTTCAGTCTGCTGGTCAGGCAAAAAACTACTTGTAAGCAAACCTAATGCATGCAGTTTTTGAATCCATCTTGCATCTTTAACATCTGTTTTTTTACCTTTTGCGTGTTTGGTAAATTTTCCATTGCATAAAATAACTTCAAAATCATGCTTGATGAGTTCTGTAAAAAGATTTTGCCAATAATCTCCTGTGCTTTCCATGGCAACTGAGGTAATGCCATAGCTTTTTAGGTGTTGACAAATTGCAGTAAGATCTTCTGCATAAACCCCAAATTCTTTTACATCTTCTAGGGCTTGTCCAACTGCTACAAAGTGAGACCGACTTCCAATGTCAATACCTGTCGCATGTTGGTTTACAATTTCCATTTCTAACTTTTTCTTTCTTGCCATAATTGAAAAATATTTAAGTATTAAACAAAAAAGATCCTAAGGAAATGTATTTTTGTATTGAAAATTATTCTGAACGGGGTCTGCGAATTATCGTAGCCACCACTGAAATTATCAACAAAGCCCTGAGAAGAGTCGGGGCTTTTTTACATTTCAACCAGAATGAGCGCACGGGCTCTATCTCAAGCACCATTTGAAAAATCGTACTTACAAAGGATCATTACAAAAATAATAACCAATATTTTATCGGCATCGTTAGCAATAGAAATTAATCGAGTTTCTTGATATGGGGAATTAACCACAACGGGCGAGTGTATCATTAGTGGCGTGCAAAAAGTCAACACATTTTCGTTTTTATTGGTAAAGATAGAAAAAAAATTCAAACCCTAAAATTCTGCCCAAACACAGCCATTAATGATACACATTGTTGGTAGTAGCGGTGGAGTAGGCGAGAACATTTGCTGAAAATGCCCAAGCCTCTCGCACCCATTTTTTTTCTTTCCCACGTTTTAAATTTCCCATAATTTCGATGTTATAACATTTCGTTGACGTTTAGCTTTAATTTTTGATTTAGCATCGTTTGTCGTTTTCTTTATTCGCTATTTTTATTTGCAAATCAGCCTTTTGTTTCGGATTGTGATTTTCTCGTCGTGATGAGATTTTATTCGTTATCAATCATCGTGATAAGCCTATCATTTAGGATTTTGAAAAATTCCACCGAAAAAAATCCTACATCTTACTTTATCAAAAAAAAATGGGTGAGCCTATAAATTTAAAAATATTATGGAGTAGTTGCTACCAACGGGCGAATGTATCATTAGTGGCGTGCAAAAAGTCAACACATTTTCGTTTTTATTGGTAAAGATAGAAAAAAAATTCAAACCCTAAAATTCTGCCCAAACACAGCCATTAATGATATACATTGTTGGTAGTAGCGGTGGAGTAGGCGAGAACATTTGCTGAAAACGCCCAAGCCTCTCGCACCCATTTTTTTTCATACTCACGTTTCAAATTTCCCATAATTTCGATGTTATAACATTTCGTTGACGCTTAGCCATAGTTTTTGATTTAGCATCGTTTGTCGTTTTCTTTATTCGCTATTTTATTGCAAATCAGCCTTTTGTTGCGGATTGTGATTTTCTCGTCGTGATGAGATTTTATTCGTTATCAATCATCGTGATAAGCCTATCATTTAGGATTTAGAAAAATTCCACCGAAAAAAATCCTACATCTTACTTTATCAAAAAATGGGTGAGCCTATAATTTTAAAAATATTATGGAGTAGTTGCTACCAACGGGTTGCGGCTATGAAAAGTAGCGTGCAAGTACACGCAAACCTTTCCGAGTAGCCTTAGTTGGTTTTAAAAATACAAAAAACTTTGGGTTAAGCCTTTAGAAGCTATTTTTTATAGCCGCTGTTATGCACTGGGTTTCCTGCGTTCTGCTTGGTAATTCAGCCGTATTTTTCTTTAAAATATCTAAACGAGCAAGCTCTTTTGCAATTTTGGGTGTGGCATCGGGTGGTGCGAATTGCAAATGTGCTTGCGGTGTTTTTAGTTACAAATGTTCATCTGGATAGACTTTTATAGATTCTTTTAATAGTTCATAAAAATCTTCTGAATATACTTTATCAGTTTGCATACTATCGATTTCCATAATAGTCTTTTCCTTTCCAACTAAAAACATTCTCATCGAGAAATAGTCAGCATAAATAAGAGAATCTTTGGGTTTTGTATTTAATGAATCTGTTATTCTTGCAATGTTTTCTTCAATGTAAGAGTTAGCTTTTTGTTTGTTTACATTTTTTAATTTCAGGTATCTAACTATGTTTAAGGTGTTTAATCTGTTATATTCATTAAGGTTCTTTGTTTTATCTAACATTTTTTCAAGTTCATCATACTTTTTCATATTTAGCAATAATGAAATTGACAATTGTAAGTTTGCAGTTGTTAATTCAGAATTTTTATAATCTTTGTTTTGAGTAAGCTTTACATAAGCTGAATCTAAATATTGATGGTCTTTAGTTTCGTGGTATTTAAAAATGCTATTACTCAAAATGTTTGATAGCTCCTCATTGGATACAGGTTGCTTTTTCTCTTGACAGGTAGAAGCGGTTAAGAGAAATAAGAAAATAAAATATTTCATTGTTTTAATTGTTAGTTTTGTCAATTTCATAAGGATTTGCGGTATTATTTAGTGGTAGAGTCGCATTAAGTTTTGTTGGGTTCGGAATACCCAATAATCCAGAAGCTCCTGGATATGACATTGGCATTCCATTGTTTGAGTATTGCCCCTTGAAATTTACATCTATATTTGTTGGGTTACGAAATTGGCTTTGGATGGATTGAGCACTAAAAAAACCATCATACGTTAAAGTAGGGACATCTCCTCCTTGTATAAATTCTCCAAAGGGTGATGGAGTATGTACACTCATACTTTCGCCACCAAGTGTCATTTCACGACCTCCTAATTTAATATTTACTCCGGGATAAGGAGCGCTAACTTTGCCCGAAACAGATACCCCTACATCAATTCCATTAAATTCTTTTGAAACTGTGCCGTCACTATTTGAAGTCGTTGATACGTCTGCTCTCAAACTTACAGACATAGTGGTATTTGCACTCATATTGTTGAAAGTCGCACCTTTTGCTGAATAGGGGTTGTTAAAGTCGTTTACTCCTATCAATCCCACATCCCAGTCTGAAGTTTTGAAATTTGATTGCCCAAATAAATTCGTAACGATAGATTGGTCGGTTTTACCTATATAGGTATAGTTATGAGGAGTGTTACTAGCAGAAGTAACTTCGTTTCTCCATTCAAACTTACCTGTTAGGTTACTTTTAATCCAATCTACAGGTGCTCTTCCGTCTGGGTCAACATATCGAATGGGATTATTGAAGTTCATAACATAAGGACTCCAACTCGGAAATTCCTCTGCCAATGGGTCGGGGGATATCCAACGGCTTGTGAGTTCGGGTCGCAAAGTTGCTTCCGAATTTTTATCTTCGTATAAGGCGTAACCGTCAATGTCCTTTTTCTTTACGTGAAAAGAATACGAGCCAATGCGGACAATACTGTCCAAATCGTGCCATTCAAGGTATTTTCCCTTGCTCAATGTGGCAATTTTAGGTGTGTAGCCGTATTTTTTAAATGGGTTTCCCGCTTGGATGTTTCTTTCCCTGCGTTCTTTTTCCTCGGGGGTTATTTCTTCTTCGGTTTGGGCGAAGCCTAAACCAAAAGAAAACAGCAGTCCAAAAAGTAAAATTTTACGTTTCATAGTCTAATCGGTTGTGTTAAAGGTATTGATTTTTTTGTTTTGATATTTGTCTCTTTCGTGATAAAGCGAAACAAGCCAATCCAAATACATTTCTTCGGGCATTTGACGATAACCGAGTTCGTGTATTTTAATCAAGTCTTGCCTGACTTCTTCGAGTATTTCCCTTGTTTCGGAGTATTGCCTTGCTTGTGAAAAGTCTTTACCCTTACTGTATAAAATATTCTCAATCATTTTTCCTTTGGCTTCTGTTATCAACATCATTGCACCGATGTAGTTGGGGAAATATTCCAATGCTTTGTAAGCACACTTCATTACAAAATCCAAGTCGTAAAACTCGTGTGTTTGGTAGCCCAAAGCCAAATCCACCAAACAAAGGGCAATACTTTCTTTATCGTCAAGAGCTTTCATATAAACACCGTTTCTAATAGCATCTAAATGAACGTAGCCCGAAGCCATTATCCAAGCGTCAATCGGAAAAATTCCACTTGTTAATTCTGTATTGTACCAACCATCTCTTTCACTCCGATGTTTGATATAAGTGTGATTTGGTGCAAGTGCTAAATGTGCCGTTACGCCAATTTCCTCTGCCAGAATCTTGTATAAATAAGGTAAGGAATGACAATTTCCTGTATGCGTTCCCAAAAGTTTGGAAACAAACATATTTTCCCATTTTTGATGTCCGAAAACATCTTCAAAATCATACGAAAAGGGTGGGTGTAAAAAGATTTCTCCATTTGAATCAAGTATTTTTGTAGTGTCTTTCAATACAAGAAAAAGACTTGCATACTTGCTTACGGTTTCCTTGTCCCTCTCTTGATAATCTAATACACCATTTTTTTGAACTTGAATACTAAGGTTTTTAAGAAAATGTATCTTTTTGTTCACAAAGGCAGTGTCTAACGTTCCTTGTAAATAAGCATTTTCAACAGTAAAAACAGCCTCTTTAAAACTCAATTTTCTTTTGCCGTCCAACATATCTGAAAGATTTTGATACACTTCATTGTATAAAACTTGATTTGGCACTTGAGCAAAAGCTGAAAAGTTTGCAAAAAGTATCAGTAAAAGTAATTTTTTCATCAGTTTTTAAGTTGGTTTAACTTGATATTGAATTGTTGTTTTATGGTTTCGTTGTCCTGCTGTTGTTTGGCATCCATTAGGTCGTCAAGCCATTTTTGATAGGCTTGTGCCGACATATATTCATAACCCAAATCGTCAATTTTTCGGTATTGTGCATTGGTTTCATTGAGCATTGCCACGATTGGCGGATAGAAACGAATGTTCTGTAAATCTCGATTGTCTCGTGGATTAACACCTATTTGATGGGTCGCATTTTCAAATTGAACGGTCATAAAATTGGAATTCATCATATTGGCGTTTAGCGAATTTGGGTAAAGTTCAAAAGCTTTGTCCGTAACTTCTTTTACAAATGGGCTGTAACCGAATTTGTGAACGTAACCCGAAGCAAAATCGGTAAGCAGTTGCGACAGCAACTGCTTACTCGATAGTGGTTCCATATAGATTCCGTTTGTCAAGGCTTCGGATTTGATGTAGCCCGATTGCAATATAAAAGAGTCCAACGTGAACATTCCGTTTGTCAGTTCTACATTATACCAATTTTCTTCTTCATCACGGAATTTGATGTACGAATGGTTGGGTGAAAGAGCCAAAAAGGCTTCTGCTCCGATTTCTTCGGCAAGGATTAAGTAAAGTCTTGGCAGAGAATTACACTGCCCCGAACCTGTTTGCAGAAGTTTGTGAACAAACATTTTCGTCCAGTCGTCAGCACCCCAATAATCCTCAAAGTCGTATTTGAAAGGTAAGTGTTTTAGGTTTTTCTGTTTGATTTCAAGTGTGTCTGAAAAGAATTGAAAAAGGATTAGGTTTTTGGCAAGGTTGCTGTTTCGGTCATAGCCGAGTTCGTCCATTTTCTCTTTCAAAAAATCGCCTGTTTGTTTAACAATTTGGTTAAACTCCTCGTGGTCTTTTTGTTCTTCGTAAAAGGCATTCTCTATGATAAAAGTCGCATCTTTGATTGAGAAATCATCGGGATTCATTCCTGAAAGTTTGTCAAAGGCTTTTCGGTAATATTCAGTTCCCGCAATGTGGTTTAGGCTTGGAAGTCTGAAGTTGGTACGTTCCATTTTCAGGTCGGCATAAATTTTCTTTTGGGCTTCAATTTGTCGTTGTTCGTTGAGTTGAACTTCACGAATAATTTGTTCGTTTTGCCTTTTGATACGTTCTTGTTCGTCCGTTCCCTGAAAAATGTCCATTGGATTTGTCGGGGAATAGGGCTTCGGTATATCAAAAATAGATTGTGGTGTGAAGTTGGTAGGTTTTGGCACCGATGGGATTTCGATTGTCGGAATTTTAGGTGTTTGCCCGAAAGTCAGTTGGACAGCCAGTCCGATAATTAAGGTCAGATTTAGAAGTTTTGATATTCTCATAATTCCGTTAGTTTTTTCGGTCGAGCGTTGGCAAAAAGGCTCTTTTGTTTTTTTCTGCGGCTGGTGTAGCGTGGGCAAAAAAACAAATGTGCCTTACGTGCGTTGGCTTTTTCAACCTTGTGCATAACGGGAAGCATATATTTCAGTAGCGGAAAAATAAGCAAGTTTTTAGATTTAAAACCAAAATAAAAAAAACAATAGCGACTCTTGTTCTAAGCCAAAAGGCGCTATTGAATATATGCAATGTTATGCCATGTTATTTTAGTCCTTATTACCTTTTTTAATTGACCATTCAACAATTGTGATATCAAATATCCAATTTATGAAAAATGCTAAACCAAATAATAAAAGTATTTGCCAAAAATTAACATCTTTGTTTATTGCAATTAGTACAACAACAAGAATTGGTATAGCAAATTTTCTTAAAATGATTTTTTCAATTTTATTTTTCATTTTACCACCATCCTGCTTCGCAAGCAACTCCTTGAACACCAATACTTACAATTGTTGATAAAAGTGAACCTACAATTGCACCACCAACGGTACCAGCCACTGTACCAGCAGGTCCTAAGAAGGAACCAAACATGAAGCCAACTCTTGCACCTAAAATCGCACCACCTATGGACGCACCTGCGGTTGTACCTCCATCAGGTGCACAATCACTACTTTTTGTCGTGAACGAATTAATTAAATCATCTTCAAAATAATCAATTACTGCAAAAGTAGTTGCTAAAGAAATCATATCAGAATTAGCATCAAAATTTCTTATGTATTCATCTTTAAGACTAAGTAATGCCTCATAATCACTATTATCATAATATTGAATCAATAAATTAAAATAGTTCAAGGTTTCAGATGACAAATTAACATCCTCTAAAGAAATTTCATTATCAAAATTAGGAACATTGTCTAAATACCATTCAGTATCAAAATAATTTATATCGTTTGTTCTTCGATTTTCTACTAGTGGTAGAATATAATTCATAACTTGATCTTCATTTTCAAAATTTGAAGCATCAATATTATTTAGAATTCCTAATGACGTGTCAATTTCATTCGTAACTTGTAACAAATAATCTTCATAAGAATAATTATTGTATAAAGGATTGGACTTTAATGAAAACTCTTCTGTAGTTTCATTATTTATAGTTTGATCTGAATCACTTTCTGTACATCCAAAAATACTAAAATAGTGAAAGCGAATATTAATATTAGTGTATTCTTCATAATTTATTATTTAACTTGTTAATTGCAGAAATTAAATTTTGTAACAATTAATCTGCATAATCCTTGCTACTCACATAAACGATGGGTGGTTAGCCCTATTGATAATTTTTTCTTTTAACCTTTTTTTTAATTTTAATTCTGACTAACGTAAATTAAGTTGCTGTTTTATAGATATTTGCATTTAAGCCTAAATCTTCATTAGTTAATCCAAATTTAGCGATTTGTTTCCTCATTCTTTTGGCTATGCCTAACTTTCTTTTTTGATCGAGGAATAGATATTCTTTTGGCGGTTTATAAGGTTCTTTTTTTGTAACCATATTCCATATGATTACACCCAATTTTCTTGCTGTTGCGCTTACTGTCGCTTGTCTTCCTTTTCTAAATGCGACACGCTTAAAGAAATCAGACAAGTGTGTATCTTTTAAATTTCCAATAGAATTAGTCGCTTGTCGTAATGCTATTTTTAATCTATTACTCCCTTTAGGAACTTTTGAACTAAGCACTTTACCGCCTGATATTTTGTTGTTTGGTGCTAGTCTTAACCAAGAGACAAATTCTTTTGAAGAATTAAACTTTCTAAATCCTTCCGGACCTATCTCTACCATAATACTAAGTATTGTAGCATGACTTACGCCTTCAATGGCAAGCAGATCCACACCTTCAAAATACTGATAAGCTACTTGATTAAAATCCTTTATTTTGGGAGCATTCTTATTTTCTCTTTTATAAGGTTTTGGATTGGTTTTTAGTTTTTTTAATTCTGGATTTGTGTCAAGATGCTTTTTTATGAATTGGTCTATCTGTTTATCGCAAGCCTTTAATTGTTTTTGTAAAAACTGATAAGTTTGAAATTCTTGTTTTAACCCAAAAAGAAAGTCTTTCTGTTATTGCCATGGAGGGCTTTTGCTATTTCTGCCTCAGACTTTCGGCAATTGTAGTGCCGATGCTTAGCAAGTTCATTAGGGTCTAAATTTCCTTTGCAAATATCTTCTATGATTTTAAGACCCGTAAGACCACAAATGTCTTTAACTACAACATCAAGTCTAAAATTTAAAAACTTAAGGCATTTTTGCATTTTTCTTGAAGTCGCCACGCTTGATGTATAATATTGCCTCGCTGACGTGCATAAGTTCTAAGTATTTCAGTCTGCTGGTCAGGCAAAAAACTACTTGTAAGCAAACCTAATGCATGCAGTTTTTGAATCCATCTTGCATCTTTAACATCTGTTTTTTTACCTTTTGCGTGTTTGGTAAATTTTCCATTGCATAAAATAACTTCAAAATCATGCTTGATGAGTTCTGTAAAAAGATTTTGCCAATAATCTCCTGTGCTTTCCATGGCAACTGAGGTAATACCATAGCTTTTTAGGTGTTGACAAATTGCAGTAAGATCTTCTGCATAAACCCCAAATTCTTTTACATCTTCTAGGGCTTGTCCAACTGCTACAAAGTGAGACCGACTTCCAATGTCAATACCTGTCGCATGTTGGTTTACAATTTCCATTTCTAACTTTTTCTTTCTTGCCATAATTGAAAAATATTTAAGTATTAAACAAAAAAGATCCTAAGGAAATGTATTTTTGTATTGAAAATTATTCTGAACGGGGTCTGCGAATTATCGTAGCCACCACTGAAATTATCAACAAAGCCCTGAGAAGAGTCGGGGCTTTTTTACATTTCAACCAGAATGAGCGCACGGGCTCTATCTCAAGCACCATTTGAAAAATCGACTTTACAAAGGATCATTACAAAAATAATAACCAATATTTTATCGGCATCGTTAGCAATAGAAATTAATCGAGTTTCTTGATATGGGGAATATGGCATAACGGTTAGTATATGAAAAGTAGGCGATTTTTAAGCACCAACCTTTCGGTTAAGTGCAAAGTTTGATACGTGCTAAAAGCCTTGATTTTATTACTACTCCGCCTATTTTTTATATACATTGTTACCTGCTGGCTTTATTCCTTTAGTTGTTTCAATCTGTCAATTGCATTTTGATTTTTCGGATTCAATTCCAATGACTTTTTGTAATTCAAAATAGCGTTAGAGTAATCCTTATTATAAAAATATGCTTCAGCTAAACTATCATATAAATTAGCTGATTTTGGATAAAGATGTAAAGCCAATGAAAACACATTAACGCCTTGCTCTTTCTTTTCAGGATTGAATGACAATCGCAGTCCTAAAGTGTTTAACATTCCTTCTTGAAGTTCAAGATTTGGATAATCGGAAATGGTTTTTGTATATAGTGTGATTAAATTTTCATAATCCTGTTTGAAAGCTAAATCATTGAAATCACTATATGTAAAGCCTTTTTCTTTAGCTTTTTTTGATTCTTTGGAAATCAAACTATTGGAAAATCCGTTTGCAACAGGTTTATTTTCAATGAAATCAATCGACTTTTTCTCATTTTTTAATGTTGCATTTAAGAAGTCTAAAGTATGTTGACAAAGCAAATTGTAGGATGCCATTATTTTATCATCACTTTTATCTTGCCTTTTATCTCTGTTAGCGAATAAGACACCGAAAGAACTAAAATAAGAATGCGTTAGGTCGTGAAATCTATATCTGTGAATGTTGCTATATTCCAAAGAGTCGTATAATTGAAATTTGTAATTCAACTCCTCAGGGATTTTCTCCGTGGTTAGAACTTCCTTCGGAATCTCTTTTTGAGCGAAATGGATATAAGGAATGGAAAACTTATCTAAATTGAAATAGGGGGATTTTTCCAAAACAGGATAATTGTACCTTTCGGTTCCATCCAAACTAACAATTGCTTTTATATTCTTGTTTTTCATAACAGTTATAGCGTTTGACAACCCACCAAAACTAAATCCCATTAATGCCACTTTTTCTAAGTCAATATTTTCGTAGCTGTAAATTTCTTTTAGAATAAACTCAACATCTCTTGATTGCGTTTCCATATCTTTTGTAGTTCCTCCTTCTAACCAACGTGTCTCCGTTCCTCTTGAAGGACTGGATACCACTACGAAACCATTATCGGCTAAATACTCGAATAACGCAAAGTTTTCAATTGACGAGGCTTGATAGCTTGGTGCATAAACTACTACTGGAAATTTTCCTTCTAAAATTGCTGGATTAGAAAAAGCATTTGTCTTTTCAGAGAGATGAGCTTTATTTTCTGGCGTGTTCCATAAATACGGAAACCAATCCAACAGAAAGTAATTCGGTAAATTTTTCCATTCCTCCTCTTCTTTTAAAATCTCTAAATAGTTTAAGACTGTTAATTGTTCAGAATTGCTATCCTCTATTTTCGCAGGATACCAAATACTTATTGGAATGGGTCTCTTAATAAGTCGATTGTTAAACTCATTATGAATTCGGTAGGTTCTTGTGCTATCATTGACTGTATAGTGTTTAAAGCCTACTTCATATTTTCCGGCTTTAAGCCCGATTTCTTTTAAGGATGTCTGTCCTTTCATAGAATAGACTTGAAGAAGTATTATGGTTACTAAAATTATTTTTCTCATAATTGTGTATTTATTCTTTTTTTAGGAAATTAATTTCACTAAAGTCAACATCAAGTAGGCTTTCTTGGTCAAAGGATATTCCTAATATTTTTCTGTCTGAATTGAAATTAAATGTTAAATATCCATCAGGCACTCTTATGTCGTACCAATCAATTTTGAATGTATCAAAATGCCAATGTTCTAACTTTCCTCTAAATATAGAAGAGCGTGAAAAAGAAATCTCTAGTTCTTTTTGGTTCAACGGTTCTATATTAATTTCTCCATACATTTTATCTGTGTATACTCCCGTATAACCATTTAATCCAAGCGATGGCGATGTGTTATTGACTCTTGTTTTGATTTTAGGTTCTCCATTTACCCTTCTATCTCTATACCCTTTAACAGTCTCATAAAAGTCAAGGGATTTATCCTCAAATATCTGTTCAAGTAATTTAGCTTTTAGCAAAAAGGAAGCTGGCTCTTTTGAAATATTGGTTAATATGATTACACCTATGTTTAGATTTTTTATCATAAAAAGCTTTGCGACCATTCCATCAATGCCACCATTATGTTCAATTAGTTTATCATTATTTTTCGGTGTAACCCACCAACCAAAACCGTAGGAAGAGAATTCATTACCAAAAGGTGAGCCTTCAATAGGATAGATTATTTGGGGTTTGAAAATTTCTGCGAGGGTCGATTTGCTTATTATAGTATCTTGTTTAAAAATACCATCATTAAGCAACATTTTCATATACTTGTTCATATCATTTGCTGACGAGTATATAAAACCAGCAGGTGCAAGATTATCTCCTTTTTCTTGAGCAACTAGCATTTTCTTGTAATCTTCATTCCAAACGTGCGGAAACGCCAAATTTTTATTACGTTCTCTGACCGAAGAAATTGAGGTACTATTTCTCATCTCAAGTTTATCGAATATCCTATTTTTTAAAAAATCATCCCAACTTGTTCTTGCAACCACGCTTACTATTTCTCCCGCAACGAGATACATCACATTTTGATACGCTGGTTTTTCCCGAAAACCTGATACTGGTTCTAAATATTTTAATTTTTTGATAATATCTTTTCTCGACAAATCTGAATGATACCAAAGTGTTCCTCCACTAATTTCTTTAAGCCCGCTCCTATGAGTAAGTAAATCTCTAATAGTAAAATTTTCCGAAACGTAGGAATCATACAACTCAAAATAGGGTAGATAGTCTTTTACCTTATCATCCCAGTCTATTTTTCCTTCATCTACCAATATTCCAAGAGTTAAAGCCGTAAAAGATTTTGAAATTGAGCCTATGCCAAAGATGGTGTTTTCATCAATAGGTAAGTTTTCATTGACTTTTCTCGTGCCAAACCCTTTTGAGTAAATAACAGAATCGTTTCTTACGATGCCAATTGAAAGACCAGTTACTTCAAAATCTTTCATTAGTTGGTTAATGAAAGGCTCAATAGCCTCAATTTGTATCTTTTGAGGATAGGTATTAATCGTAACACCCAATAAAAATATCAAACATAAAAACTTATTCATAACAAAGAATACTCAAAATATTGCCACAAAATAAAATCTTTTCAGAGTAAAAAAATTGTATAAATGGAAACCGAACTATATGGATAACCATACTACGTCTTCACTTGAATCTATACTTTTGAAAAACAAGCTTGGATTGATATTGGTAAGCGATTTGAACTCCTTTATAAAATGGGATTGGTCATAAAAAAGACTTTTATAGGAAAGTTCTGTTAAGTTGTTTACCTTCTGAAAATCTAGTAATGCATTTCTAAACTTGTGAACTTTACGATATTCAGAAGGCGTTTTACCGACAGTATTAAAAAAAATTCTATTTAGATATTGTCTTGATATTTGGTGCTTTTTTGAAATGTCAGCAATACTAAGTTCGCTCTCCAAATCCGCAACGATGTTTTCTATTCTATCCGTTTCAATATTTTTAAGTTTAGATAGCCAATAATTCTCAAGGTGCTCTATTTGTTCATCTCTATTCTCTATATCAAAGATGGATTGCATTTTCGTATTCAAATCATCGAATGGTTGAAAATCCATACAGAATCCATTAATAAAGTAATCAGAAAGGTTTGTAATGAAATAATTGAGTCCAAGAGGTTTAAACCTAATTGTTATTTCATTGGTAGGTTCTTGAAACGTGACTTTAAAAGGTTTGGTATATCTTACTACCAAGTCGGTTACAACTTTTTCCTTCTCAGAAGGGGTTACTAAGATTTGTCCTTCTTCTATTTTTACATCTGAGTTTTGAGTGGTACTAACAAAGCATAAATTATAAGGAAAAGTCATATAATGTAAAGGCAATTTTGATTTCCCTTTTGTCATAAAATAATAACCATCAATATACTTTCTCAAGGTTTCATTTTTTGGCTTGTAATGTTGGACGTTCATTTTTTTTCAGCTTGCAGGTAACTAGTATATATCCACAAAAATACACCACTTTTTTAATTTTTAGGCTTGTTTTTATACTTTTTTGCCATTTTGTCTAATGGACTTTCTATCTTTTTAGTGCTTTTTTGACTAATATGAGTATAAACTGTAGTCGTTTTGATACTGCTATGACTTAAAAACTTTTGTATATATCTTATGTCTGTCCCGCCTTCTAACAAATGTGTCGCAAATGAATGACGTAATGTATGCATATTCACCTTTTTACGGATTCCAGCTTTCTTAACCGCACGCTTCATAATAGCTCTACAACTTTCTGTAGAATATGGTCTTCCTTTTATCTGACCTTCAAAAACATAATTTTTTGTCTTATACAACTCTTCATAAGTCTTAAAATACTCTACAATAGAATATGGCAACATCACTTGCCTGTCTTTTTTTCCTTTAGCTGATTTAACCATAATTTTATGTGCATCAAAATCTATATCACGCCATCTTAAATTACAGATTTCACTCACTCGTAGTCCAGCACCATACGCCAAAAGCAATATCAATTTGTGCTTAGGTTGCTTTACGGCTTTAAAAATACGTTGACACTCATCAACACTCAAAACCACAGGTAGAGTTTTTTCTTTTTTCGGTCTTTTTTCTTTTGCTCTATCTCTTTTGCTAATGTTTTGGGCAACGACTTTTTTGCCTGCCGGTCTTTTGATTTGAATAATTCAGGTTTAAAATAACATTCGGTATTATATTTTTATCTGTTTATTAGCGATATTATTCTTTCAAATTGGCATAACACACAATTAGTATTTTAATAGAGCTAAGGCTTGACAAACTGTTATAGCAACGGTCTCTGTGCGTAATCGTTTGTTTCCTAAACTGATAGGAGAGAAGTTTAGGTTTATTGCAGTTTCAATTTCACTAAGGCTAAAATCACCTTCAGGTCCTATGAGAACACAAAACTTGTCTGCTTGATTTATTTTATCGCGAATAGGGTGTTTTTTGTCATTTTCACAATGTGCTATGAGTTTGGTATAATTATCAAACTTAATTTTTACAAACTCTTCAAAAGATATTATGGGATTTAACTTTGGCATATAAAGCCTTAAAGATTGCTTCATAGCACTTTGAATTATTTTCTCACAGCGACTGAAATTTAAGCGTTTGCGTTCACTGTTTTTACAGATCAAAGGTGATATTTCAGAAATGCCGAGTTCAGTAGCTTTTTCTAAAAAAAACTCAAACCGATCAGCAGATTTTGGTGGTGCAATACCAATATGGAGTTGATAGGGTAGTGGTTTTTCGTAAAAATGCGAAATGATATTGATTTGACATTGTTTTGATTTGACAGCAATTATTTTTGCTTCAAAAGCATCGCCAAGTCCATTGGTGATTTTTATACTATCACCAACTTGTTTTCTCAATACACGCAAAATGTGTTTGCTCTCGTTAGGATTGAGTGTATGTGTATTTTGATGCGGAGTTATAGACGGCTCATAAAACATTTTGAATGGTTATTTGTTTGTTTTTTGCTTTAGCACTAGAGCTTCTTCTATATCTTTTTTTGAGTGTGATTTTTTTACAAAATAATACCAGTTATTTTCTGGAATTTCAAATTCAAAAATTTCTTCTGATAGCCGATTGGTATTTGTTACTTCTGCAAAAAATACTGGATGTGTTTTTCCTTTTTTAAACCAACCTGAATCACCTCCAACGTTTTTGTTGTAATCCATAGAATATTGCATAGCAACAGACTTGAAAGCATTGGTTTTTAATAATTCTCTCACCTTGTTGGCATAGTTGTTAAAAGCTTTTTCAGTATCAAATCTGTCTTTGTCTATCAAAATGTATCTCACTCGGTAATGGGGTATTTTTTGCTTGCTAAGTATTTTATATTCTTCTTCAAAAAAACCTTTATCAAAAGTTTTAGTTTTACCTTGCCTTGATTTTAAAAGTGTTTTGACCAGTTTAGTTTTGTGTTTTTCTTCATTAAAAATTATCAATTGACCTTCTTTTTTGTATTCGTTTAATTTGTTTTGATCAATTTTAAAGTCTTCTGCTTCTGAAGTGTAGCGTTGGTTAAATAATGCTCTTTGAGCAGTGATAAAATTAAAACTTAAAAATAATATAGTTAAGTAAAAATATTTCATAATTCTAATCTTGCTTTTGATGTTGTTTTAAAGTTTGTAAAGTCTTGATTTAAATATTTATAATAGCCTACTATAGCAATCATAGCGGCGTTGTCTAAACAGTATTCAAATTTTGGAATGTAACACTTCCACTGAAGCTCTTTTTCAGCTTGTTTTAGGGCTTCTCTAATACCTGAATTAGCTGAAACTCCACCACCAATGGCAATTTGATTTATACCAGTTTTTTTAACCGCCAATTGCAATTTGTCCATCAAAATATCAACAACGGTTTTTTGAAATGACGCACAAAGGTCTTTTATGTTTTCTTCAACAAAATTAGGATTTGTTTTTTTCTGTTTTTGTATAAAATATAAAACAGCAGTTTTCAATCCACTGAAGCTAAAATCAAGACCTTTTACTTTGGGTTTTGAAAAAGTGAAGCGTTTTGGGTTACCTTCTTTAGCAAACTTGTCTATAATCGACCAGCTGGATAACCCAAACCCATCATTTTTCCACATTTGTCAAAAGCTTCTCCAACAGCATCATCAAGAGTTTTGCCTATAATTTCCATATCAAAAAAATCCTTCACTTTTACAATTTGAGTATGACCGCCACTAATTGTTAAAGCTAAAAAAGGGAACTCTGGTGTTTTTTGACCGTCATCAATAAAATGAGCTAAAATATGGGCTTGCATATGATGAACTTCAATAAGCGGAACATCTAACGCCAAAGCCATAGATTTGGCAAATGAAGCTCCAACCAAAAGCGATCCCATAAGTCCTGGACCTTTTGTGAATGCAATTGCAGAGATATTGTTAAGACTTATTTGTGCTTCCTTCAGGGCTTGGTCAACAACAGGAACAATGTTTTTTTGATGTGCTCTCGATGCCAATTCAGGAACAACCCCACCATAAGCTTCGTGTATAGATTGCGTAGCTATAATATTACTCAGTTTTTTGTCGTTTTCAAAAACAGTCGCAGAAGTGTCATCACACGAGGATTCTATTGCGAGAATATAAATTGATTTCTTAGTCATAAACGTAATCAGGTACAGTTATTGAAATGTTTAACAAAGCTAAATATTTTTGTGTATTATCAATCATAGATTAAATGTATATTTGTTATACAAAATTGTAAAGCCATCGTAAAGCGAATTTTTCATATCATCAAACATATAGTTATAGCGGTTGTTCTGCTGTTTCTCTTATTGGTATTGATTTTTTTAATCCCTGGTGTTCAGACTTATACCGCACAAAAGTTAACCAAAAACATCAATGAAACTTATGGGACTCAAATCAATATTGAAAGGTTAAAAATTGGTTTAAATGCAGATATTGAAATACAAGAAGTGATGGTTTTTGACCATCATAACGATACAATTTTTGATGTTAATAAGTTATCGACTTCTATTTTTAACATTTCAGGGCTTTTAAATAAAGGTAATTTAGATTTAAGCAAAACTGAGATTGAAGGCTTAAAGATGAAATTGATACGATATAAAAATGAAGATTCTGATAATCTTGGCGTTTTTCTACAGAAATTTGAAACGGATAAACCCAAAGATTCTACTTCAACTTTTAAACTTCACATTGACGATGTGTTTTTGGTTGATAGTGAATTCAGTGTAATAGATTATAACTTAGACAAGCCAGAGGCATTTAGTATTAAAAACTTAAATTTTGATGTCAATAATATCAATATCGTTGATGACAAAGTGAGCATAAACATCAATTCACTTTCTGGCATTACGGGTTATGGTTTAAAAATAGATAGATTGCAGACTAAATTTTTTATGAACGGATCACAAATGCGTTTGGATCAATTAAAACTCAAAATGCCCGAATCTGAAATCGCAACCGATTTAAAATTTGAATTTCAAAAGGGAGATTGGTCTGATTTTGAAAATAAAGTTCAAATTTCAGCAAATTTTGATCAATCAAAGATATCAACTACCGATTTGAATTATTTTTACAGCGGGTTTGGATTTAATGAAAATTTGGTATTATCAGGTCAGCTTAATGGCACATTAAATGATTTTTCTTTTAAAAACATCAAAATTGATGGCATGCAGAGAAGTGAAATTTCTGGAGACATCGTCATTAGTCAAATAACCAATCCAGATAAATTTCAATTAAAAACGCAAAACATAGACATTACAACCAATTATTTTGATTTAAAACGTTTGTTACCAAAAGTATTAGGCGATAATTTACCTGAATTTATACAATACATGGGCAATTTTTCTGTCAATGGGCAAACGCAAATATTTGGGCAAAATTTAAATGCAGAACTCAATCTAAAATCAACGGTAGGTCAGGGATTAGTGAAACTTGATTTTAAAAACCTAAACCTTCCTGATGAAGTAGAATACAAAGGTTTTTTGAATCTTAAAAAGGTTAACTTGGCAAAATTGGCACAGTCTAATGATTTAGGACTGGCTAGTTTTAATTTTTATATCAACGGTAAAGGCTTCACCGAAGAATCTTTGAACACTCAAGTCAATGGAAAAATTCATACTTTTGAGTATAATAGCTATGTTTACAAAACCCTTAGCATTGATGGAAATTTAAAATATCCTATTTTTAACGGCAAGATTGACAGTCAAGACCCTAATTTTTTATTTGATTTTGATGGCACTGTCAATGCTTCAAATACTCAAAACATTTTCAGTTTTGAGTCAAACATCAAATATGCCGATTTGTATCAGCTTAATTTTATTGAAAAAGACAGTATTTCAATTTTTAAAGGCAATTTCAAAATTGATATGAAAGCCAATACTATTGATGATGCTGTAGGACAAATTAAGTTTAATGATTTTAATTATACAACCAGTTATGACACCTATAAGTTTAAAGATTTTATCCTCAGTTCTGAAATTAAAAATAACATTCATTATATTACAGTAAATTCTCCAGATGTTATTGATGGTAGAATTTACGGTCATTTTGAGCCTTCAAAACTTCCACATTTTATAGATATTTCTTTTAGAAATCTTTATTTTAAAGATGTTATTAAAAACCAGTTCACAAACAAAAATGTGAACTTTGAATTTAAAATTAACAACAAAATCGTTGAAGCTATTTTTCCTGAAATCAGCATTGCTCCTCAAACATTTTTAAATGGTAAAATATCTTCAAATGAAGACGAAATGAAGTTGCGCTTTATATCACCCCAAATAAGGTATAAAGAAAATATTCTGAAAGATGTTGAAATACAGATTGATAAGCAAAATCCATTTTTTGATACCTATATAGAAATAGCTGATATTCAAAATGCTACGTATCCTATTTCAAATTTAAATTTAATAAATGTTAAACTTAATGACACGCTTTTTTTTAGAACAGAATTTTCAGGTGGAGCAAACAAAGATGATAAATTTAATTTGAGTCTATATCAAACTTATGATAAAGACAATAATACGGTGGTAGGTTTTCAAAACTCAAATATACTTTTCAAAAATAATACTTGGGAAATAAATAAAAACAACAATTACAAAAACAACAGAGTTATTTTAGAATCAGGACTCCAAAAATTTATATTTGATTCACTTGCATTTTCTTATCAAAATCAAGTTGTAAAACTTAATGGAGAGATGCGAGATTCTACCTACAAAGACATTAACCTTAAACTTGAAACCGTTGAACTAAACAATATCACACCATATATAGACAGTGTAAAGCTTGGTGGTCTTGTTAATGCTAATATGAGAATATATCAAAAAAATGGTCAATACGCCCCAAATCTCAATGTGATGGTAAGAGATTTTGAAGTCAATGATTTGCAATACGGCGATTTAAAACTATCAGCTAATGGCAATGAAAATTTATCAGATTTTGATTTAAAAGCCTATTTGACTAAAGCACAACAGAATTTTTTGTCAGCAGAAGGTCAAATAACCACCAACCAACAAGAGCAATTGATAGATTTGGATATAAGTTTTGATGATTTAGATATAAGTTCTCTCAGCCCATTGGGTTCAGATGTGATCAGTAGGATAAGAGGCAAAATTAATGGAAACGCAAAATTATTTGGTTCTCTATCAAATCCTGATTTTTCTGGTCAATTACTTTTAGATGATGCAGGTCTAAAATTTCCTTACCTCAATATTGATTTTGACTTTCAAAACAAGGCTAAAATCATTTTAGACAAAAAGAAATTTGTGCTAGATGACATTCTTCTAACGGATACTAAATACAAAACTCAAGGCACATTGAGTGGTTTTATATCTCACGATCAATTCAAAGATTGGAATTTAAACTTAGATTTAACATCAGATAATATTTTAACTTTAGACACACCATATACTGAAGAAAGCTTGTACTACGGAACCGCATTTATTTCAGGAAAAGCATCGATAAGCGGACCAACCGATGCTTTAACAATAAATGTTAATGCTACAAGTCAACCTAATACCGTTTTTAATATTCCGCTTTCAGATACTGAAACTATTGGAGATAATTCATTTATTTATTTTTTAACACCTGAAGACAAACAAAAAAAAGCACAAGGCAAAGATTATTTGCTTGAAAAAGTTTCTGGGCTAAGTCTAAAATTTGACTTGATCATCACCAATGATGCCTTAGTAGAAGTTGTAGTTGATCAAGAAAGCGGAAGCACGCTAAGAGGTCGAGGAGACGGCAACTTGCTCATAGAGATAAATACGAATGGTAAATTTGATATGTATGGAGATTTTGTAGCACTATCAGGAGAATATATTTATAAATATCAAGGTCTTATCGAAAAAAAGTTTGAAGTTATTCCTGGTGGTTATTTATCGTGGGAAGGCAATCCCGTTGACGCCAATATGGATATACAAGCCAAATATACCACAAATGCAAATCCTGCTGTTTTACTGGACAACCCATCCGTTAATAGAGAAATACCCATAGATGTCATCATTACACTAAATGGTGAGCTTATGCAACCAGATATTAGTTTTGATATACAATACCCAAATCTGAGCTCAACAGTAGAATCTGAATTGAATTACAGAATTCAAGGTCGTGAAAACACTGAAAAGCAAGCTTTGTCTCTCGTTGTTCAAGGTACTTTCTACAACAACGAAGGCGTTGGTATGAATGCCATTGGCTCTAATCTATTAGCAGAAAGAGCAACAAGTATTATAGATCAGATTCTAAAAGATGATGAAGGTAAGTTTAACATTGGTTTTGATTATATTCAAGCGGAAAAAACTCCAAACCAAAACGCTATAGGCTCAGATAGAGTAGGGATGACCCTTCAAACCCAATTGAGTGATAGAATTTTTATTAATGGTCGGTTTGGCGTTCCTGTAGGTGGGCAGACGCAGTCGTTTGTGTTTGGCGATGTTGAATTAAATTTTTTACTCAACGAATCAGGCTCATTAAGAGCTCAAATGTTTAATAGAGAAAGTAATATTCAGTTTATCGGTGAAGAATTAGGATACACTCAAGGTTTAGGTATTTTATATACTGTTGATTTTGAAACTTTTGAAGAATTATTTAGAAAAATGCTCAACAAAAAAGAATCTGATGACAGCAACAAACAAACTCCGAAAGACAAAGACCAAACAAAAACTAAATCTTTAGTTCCAAATTATATCAAATTTCCAGGTGAGCAGTAAATCATTTAAAGTTTAGGACCAAAAGCTAAATCGCCAGCATCGCCTAAACCTGGCACAATATATCCATTATCATCAAGCTTCTTGTCTATATCTGCCAACCAAAGTTGAGTGTTTTGACCCAATCGAGTTTGAAGAAAATCAATGCCTGGCTGGGCAGCTATGGCAGATAAAATGTTTACAGATGAAATTTTAAACTTTTTAGTTAAAGTTTTATAGACTTCAACAATAGAATGTCCTGTTGCCAACATAGGATCTACTAATATTAAATCTTTTGAAGTCAAATCAGGTGTTGCACAATATTCTAAATGAATTTCAAAATTGCCTTTGTCATTTTTTGTGCGATATGCTGAAATAAAAGCATTATCAACACAATCAAATATTCTAGAAACGCCATTATGCATTGGTAATCCTGCACGTAAAATTGAGCAAATTACCAATTCATTTTTAATGAGTGGTTTTTGGTGTTGCCCGAGAGGTGTTGTTGTAGTTTGAGACTTATAATCAAGACTTTTGCTCATTTCATAGGCAAGTATTTCACCAATACGTTCAAGGTTAAACCTAAATCTCAATTTGTCTTTTTGAATATTTTGGTCTCTTATTTCTATTAAAAATTGATTTAAGACAGAGTTTTGATTAGAAATATGGTGGATTTTCATAACTAAATTATTGTGAGATTATTCAATAAAATAGCAAAGTAAAAAAATCCTTTTAAATATTATATCAGATAATAGAAATACTAAGGAATTTTAATTTCTCCTGTATCGACAGATTGAAGTTGCAAAATGTCGTTGGCGTGAGAAGCACGAACAATTTTGTTACCTCTGATTGCAATAGGTTTATCAACGACTTCTGGATGCTTTTCAATAATTTTTAAAGCATCAAACTCGTCTATATTTGGAGATTTACCAAACTTTGAAGTAATGATTTCGTGATTGAGGTTAATCAAATCAACAACGCTAAGGTTTAACATTTTTGCCATTTCAGACCAATCGGTTTGGCTAATTCCTGCTTTGCTGATATCAATAGGAAAAATAACAGCTTTATTGGCTTGAGCAATGGCTAAACATTTCTTAGACAAAGCATAATCAGGATGGTAATACAGGTTTATTTGTTTGTTGTCTTTTGAAATCATCATATTTTTTTATTAAATAACGCATTTTCATTTGGATTTTCAAAGACTTGACCTATTTTTAGTAAAAATTTATAAATATAGAGTGATAAATAATTTATGGAGAATAAAAAAATTGTAATTATAGGAGCTGGAGTCAGTGGACTTGTAGCGACTATAAATCTCGAAAAGGCTGGTTATGAACCTATTATATACGAACAAAAGGATAGAGTAGGTGGGCGAGTTCAAACCGATTATATCGATGGATACACATTTGACAAGGGGTTTCAAATTTTGTCGCCCAATTATCCAGCAGTTCAAAAATATTTAGATATTGATCTTTTACATTTAAAATATTTTTTCACAGGTGCATTTGTGTTTAAAAAAGGAGAACAAGGAAAATTAGGCAATCCCGCAAAAGATTTTGATATATTGTTTTCAACTTTGTTTTCAAAATTGGCTAACTTCTCAGATAAGCTAAAAATCATAAAACTATATCGGTCATTAAAATATAAAACTTTTGAAGAAATCTTTAATTCAAAAAACCAAACAACGCTTGACTTTCTTAAGTCGTTTGGGTTTTCTGATAAGGTTATCAATAATTTTTTTAAACCTTTTTATGCTGGTGTTTTTCTCGAAGAAAACTTAGATACGTCAAGCCGTATGTTTGAGTTTACCTTTAAATTGTTTTCTGAAACAAAAGCTGGCATTCCGGAAAAAGGCATACAAGCTATACCTAATCAATTGGCCAATCAACTGAAACAGACAACATTTCATTTTAATACTAAAGTCAAAAGTGTTGAAGATAATGCCATCACCTTAGCAAACCATACTCAAGTTGAAGCAGACTTTATCATTATAGCTACAGAAACTTCAGATTTAGTTTCCAATTTAAAAAATCAACCACAAGAATGGAAAAGTGTTGACAATCTATACTTTGAGGTAGAAAACCGAGTTATTAATCTGCCTATGATAGGCTTGGTTGCTGAAGAAAATACACTTGTGAACAATTTTCATTATTTGAGCTTAGCCTCTGAGCCAAAGCAAATTTTGTCGGTCAGTGTAGTCAAAAATCACAATTTAAGTAACGAAGAATTAGCAAAAATAACACAAAAAGAACTGCTTGATGTTTGCGATATAAAAATCAATAAACTGCTTAAACATTACAAAATACCAAAAGCCTTGCCAAACATAGCAGACGTTAATTACCAAATACCGCATACCGAAACCAAATTAAAAGACCGTATATTTTTAGCCGGTGATGTTTTGTCTAACGGTTCTTTAAATGCAGCAATGCTCAATGGCGAATCTCTTCGCTAAAGCCGTTTTAGAACATATCAACGGAATGACTTTAGATGTTCAATAAAATATGAAACTCAATAGCAAAACCTATAAAAACTTTACTTGGTACGACTGTCTTCAAGCCAATTTCAAAGACCTAAAACAACTCAATACACCTATACAAATACCTGATAATTTTATTGAAGATAGTTTAGAGGTAGGACATTTGCCAAAATATGAGAAAAATGAAGACATAGAACTTATCATTCTGCGAGTTTCAACAGACATTAAAAACCCTGATATATTAAGTGTTGGTCAACTTTCTACTAAAATTGCTTTTATAATTCAAGACAAAAATCTGATTAGTATTCACAGAAAAAAAATCAATTTCTTAAGCCAAGTTAACAAAGAATTCAATTCCACAGGTGCATTTCTTTTTTATATGATTGAACATATCATAGATAGCTTTGAAAAGCCTTTAAACAACTACAGCAAAGCAATTGACAAAATGGAAAGATTTGTTTTGCTCGATAACACAGAAGAATTTTCAATAGAAAAAATATATTTTATCAAGTCTAAAGCAAGAATGCACAAAAAGATTTTACAAATGAATCAAAATGTCATTAATCAATTAGCAATTAACAACACAGGTTTTAACTCCGAATTGCAAGATATCAAAGATTCAATGCTCAATCTTTTGCACACAGCAGATGAAATAATAGAAGATACTCAAGCTTTGCTCAATTCATATTTATCTATCACAGCACAAAAAAATAATGATGTGATGAAGCTATTGACTGTTTTTTCGGTGTTCTTTTTACCCTTAACATTTATTGCAGGCATCTATGGCATGAATTTTAAGTTTATGCCTGAATTAGAATATAAAAATGCATATTTCATCGTTTTAGGCATAATGGTTTTGATTTGTATTGCTATTTATATTTGGTTTAAAAGAAACAAAATATTATAGTGGCTCAACATGCAGTATCAAAATTTTAAACATTCATATAAAAGTTTTAGTTTGATTTATTAGGATTATAACAAATTATGTTTTTATATTTGTATATCATCATCGCAGAGCAAATTATATCTATTTTGGGGTATTTGGTAATAATTTTCTGCGATGATTTTTTTAATATCTAAATAAATCATAATATATATTATGTAAAATAGAAATTTATAATTTCTTACTCTAAAGGATTGATAAGCTTCCCTACTAATAAAAGAAATCATCATATAACCTGAGTTCGGTTTCTTGAAAGTTGTACATCAGATTGAACGAAAAATGAGGAGAAATCTCATCCTATTGTGATGTCTCGTCGCTCATACTTCGTTCTATCGACAAGACAAATGATTAAATATCTGTATTTTATGAATATATTTTATTGGAATTTATATCGAACTCACGTTCATTTAATTTAGTATTTTTGTAGAAAACTATATCTATGTCTGATGACATCATAAAACAACTCAAAAAAAAATATACAGATTTAGGCGAAAATCATTTGCACTACCTAAGCGGTTTGTTTCATTCTAAACCTATAACCTATTGGGATTATGTGGAAGTAGATACTTTGCTTTCCTTACAAAAACCACGAACTGATTTTAAAGATGAAACCGTTTTTATCATCTATCATCAAGTTACCGAATTGGTTTTAAAATTGATGATACACGAAATTAAGCAAATAGTCTTTGAAGAAAATTTAAACGAACCTATATTCAAAGACAAACTCAAACGCCTTATCCGCTATACAGAAATGCTGATTACCTCTTTTGATGTTATGAAAGACGGTATGAGCTATGAAGATTACAACAAATTTCGATTAAGCCTTACGCCTGCCAGTGGTTTTCAAAGTGCACAATTCAGATTTTTAGAAATATATTGCACGCCTTTAATCAATCTTGTACATCAAAAAAAACAAAAATTATTGCCCGATAAGCCAAATATAGATGATTTTTTTGAACATATATATTGGCGAGCAAAGCAGGTTACAATCCCGAAGATGGCTCAAAAACGCTGACTTTAAGTCTGTTTGAAGACAAATATCTTGCACAATTTAAAGCTCTTGCAACCCAAATAAAAGGTCAAACCATTGCTGAACGTTTTCAAAAGCTTAATGATCCTTCAGAAGATCTTATTGATTTGATGAAAACTTTTGATCATACTTATAACGTAAAATGGCCATTAGTCCATTTAAAAACTGCTCAACATTACTTGGATAAAAAAGGCGAAAACAAGCAAGCTACTGGTGGTTCTGAATGGAAAAAATATCTTCATCCCAAGCATCAAGGGCGTCAGTTTTTTCCAAAGTTATGGAAAGATGAATCTTTTTTAGATTTTATGCCTATTTGATTGAATTGGAATAAAATTTGATATATTTATCATAATGAAAACCAAGCTGATATACATATTTATTGTTTTTGTTGCTAATTTTGGATTAGCTCAAGAATTCAGTTTGCCACCATTAAGCCCAGATGAGTTATCACCTCAAATTCAATCGCCACTTTATCAAGATTTTGATGTCAACGAATTTGATTTGTTAGTAAAAAATGTCAACGTATTTGCATCACCCAATACTGAAAATGCATTTGATTTTATGCAGGCTTCTGTTTCTAAAACTCATCAACTTTCTTATCAGAATTTTTATGACGCTATCGATCGTCAAATGTCTCAATATGCAAATTTTAAGGTTGAGATAGATAATTCTAAATCTTCTATTTTTATGGATTACAACAATCAGCCGATATATTCTGGTTCGTTTAGAGTTAAAAACTCGGTCTATCAACGTGCTGACAAGTTAACAGGCACGCCAAGACGAAGCCCACTACTCTACTCACCAAGCTTGTCTTCTCGACGAGGTTTGATTTGGTATTAGATCAATCGTTTTTTTGTTAAAAACTTATCAAAAACCTATTTGAAACAAATTGTTATTTGTATTTTTAAGATATGAATACGAAATGGATTTTAAATATAATTGGTCTCATCATCACAATAATTGGGCTTGTTACAGGATATTATTTTTTCCTTTTTCTCGCTTTACCGATAAGTTTTAGTTTTTTTAACATTGTTGTCCGATAAAAATCTAAATTACTAAAAAAATCTTTTGTATCGCCTAATTTCACTGTGTAGCTTTAGTATTTTAAAAATAGAACCTCCTTATGGGTCAAAAAGGCTTAATTGACCTATATTTTTTGTTGTAATATCTTCCCATTTTGCTTCTGGATTTTTAAGGAATTTGAACAAATCAATATAGGTCATTAAATGATATCGTATCACGGACATCATATTAGAATATGCCCATTTTCTTTCTGCTTTTCTCTGAATGACAAGCATTATTAGTTGTATGATTAAGCTGACCCATATCTGTATCTCGATGGCATTTTGATTATCTCCAAGAAAATACTTTAGCGGGAAGTTTTGTTTAAGGCGTTTGAACATAGTCTCGATTTGCCACCTGTTCTTGTAGATCTCGGCAATTTTATCTGCCTGAAGTTCATAATTGTTGGTAATGAACTCATAGACTTTTTGGTGTTTATCGTACCAAAAAGCTATTCTTCTAAGGTAAAATGGTTTACCGTCATTGTCTTTGAGTTCTATTTTTTCGTCCTTTAGGACAGCATCATCTACCGTGTCGGGAATATCAAACTCTTCAAGGCTTGTATAACGGGCATTGTCTTTTTGTCTGGTCACAAAGTAAATATTCTCTAAGGTCCATTTTTGGTATTGTTTATAATCCACATAACCTTTATCAAAGACGACATAAGAACCTTTCTTGAGTTCAAGATCCTTTAAAAAGGTATGGTCATGGGTTGCAGCATTTGAGAACTTTATCAGACAGGGCACATCTTCCATAGCATTTATCATAGTGTGCATCTTGATACCACCTTTCTTTTTGCCGTTGAGTGAGTTTCTACCTACACCTTTAAGAATGTCACTAAAGAGTGTTATAGTTGATGAATCAACAATTTTAAGGTCTTTTACAGCTGGTTCATAAGTTCTGCTGTCCGACAAAAATCGGTGGTAACGTTTATAGAGTAAATGGTAAATATCAGCAAATACTGATGAGCTTCTTCTCCTGTTGGCGTCAGATAATGTGCTTCGCTTTGGGAAATCTTTTAGCCCCAAATGGTTGATTTTTCCTTCACAAGCAAGCATAATACTCGATACTTCACGAAGCGAGCTACAACCACTAATGACAGTGAAAATCATAGTAACTAAATGCTCATAAGTAGTGAACTTTTTAGTGTATCTGTCGCTGTTATGCTTTTCGGCTGTCCGATAAACATCGTTGGGTAAAATAAAATTTAAAACCTGTTTGATAATGGGTTGACCGCTGAAATTTTTACTTTTGTTCATATCTCTTTTTTTTTGCGAAAGATGAAGATATAAAAAAGTGGGAAATCCTGTATTGGAAATCCCACTTTAAAATATTTTATCGGACACTAATGTTTTTTTAATAAAAAAAATAATAACTATGAGTAACACAACACTTTCACAAAAAATCAATGAACTAAAAGATCAAGGCTACACACTTGATTTTAATATTGAATCTGATAGAATATCTGAGCACAAAGACAAGACTGCTTATAAACCAAATGAGTTTAAAGTAGATGGTGTTTTTAGGTTTGAAGGTATGTCAAACCCTGATGACAATTCTATTCTGTATGCCATAACAACTTCTGATGGCAAAAAAGGAGTTTTGGTTGATGGTTATGGCGTTTCAGGTGGACAAATTTCGGATGAGTTATACCAAAAACTTTCTCGTTAGAAGACGTTAAACTTATATTAAGTCTAAAGGGTTTTAGTTTAAAAACCCCTAACCTATTGTATATTTGTATTAAATTTTATAAATCAATAAATAAAAACTATGAGCTATCTGAATTTAGACCAAGACAAAACTTCAAAAACTGTTGAACAACTCAACATTTTGCTTGCTGACTATCATTTGTATTATCAAAAATTGAGAAACTTTCATTGGAACGTGATTGGAACAAATTTCTTCGATTTACATGAAAAATTTGAGGAAATGTATGATGATGCTAAACTTAAAGTTGATGAAATTGCTGAACGTATTCTGACTTTAAGACATTCGCCAAAAAGTAACTTATCTGATTATCTAAAAATCACTAATCTCAAAGAATCAGGTGCTGATTTAGACGATGCTAAAATGGTAGATATTTTGCTTGAAGATCACGGCACTATTATCTCTCAAATGCGTAAGGTTGTCAAAGTTGCAGGCGATGCTGGCGACGAAGGGACTATAGATTTGATTGGAGCATATATCAGAGAACTTGAAAAAACAAGTTGGATGCTTGATGTATGGACCAAAAAATTGCGTTAATTTGCAATAAAAAAACATGTTTTATTTTCAAGATGATGTCTCACAAAGTATTGTAAATCAAACTCAAGATTCTTGGGATAAACTTAATGATAAATTTCAAGGTTGGGTAGATTCATTTATATTGAGTCTGCCCAATTTTTTGCTAGCAGTTATTGTATTTATTTTATTTATAGTATTTGCTAACCTTACTTCTAGATTACTAAAAAAGATATTACAGCGAACTTCTGCTCAACATTCGGTAGTTGTTATTACCATTAGAGTTTATAAAACTATTTTTATACTCATTGGTTTTTTTGTAGGCTTAGGAATTTTAAATTTAAGCACCGTATTAACCTCTGTTCTTGGAGTCGCGGGTGTTGTTGGTTTAGCTGTTGGCTTGGCACTTCAAGGCACTTTAAACAATACTTTTTCAGGCGTTATTTTGAGTTTTATCCCAAAAATACAGATTGGAGATTGGGTAGAAACCAACGACTTTAAAGGCTTTGTTACAGACATCAATCTAAGAAGTGTAACCTTAAAAACAGCAGATCAGAATTTAGTTTCAATTCCCAATTCAAAAATAGTTGACAATCCATTTAAAAACTTGAGTAGTGACGATAGAAGCATTGCTACTGTAGAATGTGGTGTTGGTTATGAAAGCGACTTAGAGTTTGTAGAAAAAATCACTGTGCAAGCCATTGAAAAAGCTTTACCACAGTTACCTGGTGAGAAAGTTGAGTTGTTTTATAAAGCTTTTGGCAACAGCTCTATTGATTATGAAGTTAGATTTTGGATTAAAGAAAGAAATGCAAAAGACGAATTGCTTGCAAAACACAAGGCAATTTTAGCCATTAAGAAAGCTTATAACGAAAACAACATCAATATCCCATTCCCAATTAGAACTTTAGATTTTGGTAAAAATAAATTCCGTTCTGAAACTTTAGAAATAAAAAATCACATATCGGATCAATAATGTTCTTAAAACAATAGCGATTTAGGTGCAAAATCAATATATCTCTTTTAAAAGTTATCACAAATGAAAAATATTTTAGTAACATATAAAACCAACGAAAACGAAAAAGAATTTTATAGAAATTTTTTTAAGGATCATGCAATTTCTTTTTTAGATGATACAGAAACAGATAAAAAAGAAAAGATATTATTGAAAAGTGAAATAATAATCGCGTGGAATCCGACAAGAGAATTAGAAAAATTTGATAAAAACCTGTTCCGTAATTTTCGTTTTATTCAACTATTGTCTGCCGGCTATGATCATTTAGAATTCGATATGTTTCCCACCACATGTTTAATTGCAAGAAACCAAGGTGCTTATGCACCAGCGATGGCAGAACATACGGTCGCAATGATTCTTGCACTGTCAAAAAAATTGCGCTTGTATCACAACCGCATGGCAGAAGGAAAATTTGAACAACTGAAAAGCATTACGAGGCAGATTAAAGGAGCCACGCTCGGAATTATCGGCTTCGGTTCAATTGGTAAAGAAGTTACCAAGTTGATGCGTGGTTTTGATGTGAAAGTAATGGCATTAAACACAAGCGGAAAAACAACTGAAGATGTTGATTTTATAGGGACATTAAACGATTTGGATAACCTGTTGATTCACTCTGATTTTGTGGTTATTTCCATTCCCCTGTCAGACGAAACAGAAGGATTAATCGGAAAAAAAGAATTAGAGCTAATGAAAAATGACGCCATATTGATTAATGTAGCGAGAGGACCAATTGTTAAAGAAAAAGATTTATATGAACATCTAAAAAACCATCCCGATTTTTCAGCTGGAATTGATGCGTGGTGGATCGAGCCGTTTAAGTTTGGACATTTTAAAATCAATTATCCTTTTTTTGAATTGCCCAATCTCTTAGGATCGCCACACAATTCAGCTATTGTCGAAAACATTTTGATTGAAGGAGCAAGAAAAGCGACAGAAAATGCTAAGAAATTCCTGAATAATAAAGAAATAAAAGGTGTCGTTGAAAGAACATAAAAGCCATTTGGAATTAATCGAATTTATTTAACGTGAGTTCGTTATAAATTCTAATAAAATACAGATATTTAATCATTTGTCATGTCGATAGAGCGAAGCATGAGCGACGAGACATCTCAGATAAGATTTCTCCTCATTCTTCGTCGAAATGACAAAATTTGCTTACAAAAATATGTAATCATCTGATTTACAGATTTCAATAAATCAAACTCACGTTATTTAGTATATTTCATAAAGGGATTACAACCAACTGACAAATAGCAATGCTTAGCACGCAATAAATAGAAACTTTTTATTGTTTTTCGACATTATTGGCAACTAACATAGATTGATAAAGTGTTTCATAAGATTTGATGACATTTTTGATATCAAATTCTTTGGCACGTTTTTTTGCGACTTCTTTAAAGGTTTGATGTGTTTCAGGGTTTTTTAAAATTTTTAAAGCATTATCAGCCATTTCTTCAACATTGCCAACATCGCTTAAATATCCCGATAATCCGTGGATATTGACTTCAGGCAAACCGCCTGTGTTAGTCGAAATTACAGGAACGCCGTGAGCCATAGCTTCAAGTGCAGCCAAACCAAAGCTTTCTTTTTCTGATGGCAAAATGAAAAGATCAGAAAAGCAAAGAATTTTTTCTATGTCATTGCTTTTTCCCATAAAAATAACTTGCTCTCTCACACCGAGTTCCATAGCAATATTTACCGCGTTATCACGATCTGGACCATCGCCTATTACGATGAGTTTTGCTTTTTGATGCTCTGATATTTTGGCAAATATTTTTATGACATCTCCCAAACGTTTTACAGGTCTAAGATTACTGACATGCGTGATTATCATTTCATCATCATCTGCCATAGTATGTCTTTGGCAATCCTCAACATTGTTAATGAGATTATCAAAATCAATAAAATTTGGAATGACATGAATATCTTTTCTTATATCAAATATTCTTAAAGTATCTTCTTTTAAACTGTTTGAAACCGAAGTTACACAGTCGCTTTTGTTGATGCTAAAGTTGACGGCTCCTTTATAAAAATTATGACTTCCAACTAAAGTTATGTCAGTGCCGTGAAGCGTGGTCATCATAGGAATTTCATAGTCATCTTCTTTCAGCATCTGTTTAGCCATATAGCCAGCATAAGCGTGCGGGATAGCATAATGCACATGCAAAATATCAATATTGTATTTTTTTATGGTGTTGACCAGTTTTGTTGACAATGCCAATTCATATGGTTGATAGTGAAATAAAGGATATTCAGGTACAGAAACTTCATGAAAGTGAATGTTAGCTGACAAATATTTTAACCTTACGGGTTGTTTGTAGGTAATAAAATGGACTTCATGTCCTCTGTTGGATAAGCCAATACCCAATTCGGTAGCCACTACTCCACTTCCGCCGAAAGTTGGATAGCAAACAATTGCAATTTTCATTTATAAATTTTTGCACTAAGATAAATCTAATTCTAAGGTATTGGTCTTAAGGAAATCCAAAATTATGGTTTATTTATATTTTCATAGATAATTTTTTGAATTTCAGTTCTGATATTTTCTGAAATTAATTTTCTATTAGTCATATCAGGATGAACGCGATTGGATAGAAAAACATAGACGATATTTTCTTCGGGATCTGCCCAAGCATAGGTTCCTGTAAAACCACTATGACCAAAACTTGTCATTGACAAACAGCCACATGTTGGTCCAATTTCATCCAATTGGGGCTTGTCAAAACCTACACCTCTTCTCACATCATCTTCACAAAAATAACAAGTATTGAACCTGTCTATGGTAGAAGGTTTTAACAGTTGAGCATCGCCATAAGTTCCTCCATTAATATACATCTGCATAAATTTGGCTACGGCATTGGCATTGGCAAACAATCCTGCGTGACCACCAATGCCACCCAAAAGGGCTGCTCCTTGATCGTGAACATAACCTTTAAGGAGTTGTTTTCGCCACACGGTGTCGTTTTCTGTTGGTATAATTTGATCTTTATTGAAATGTTTTAATGGTAAATACCGCATTTTATTTATGCCCATTTTACTATAAAACTTGTCTTCTATTGATCGTTTTAGACTTTCCTTGTTGTAGTTTTCTATTATTTTTTGTAATAAATAAAATGGTAAATCGCTGTATTTGTATTCTAATTTTGGGCGTAATTCACTTTCAAAAATTTTTGTATAAATGCTATCGCGGTAATCATTTCTTACATAAAAATTCTCAGCCACTTGAGTTGAAAATTCTAAATCTAATTTGTTTTTATAATAAATTTCTGGGTGTTCTATGGTTTCTAAATAAAACGGTATCCAAGATTGAAATCTAGCATAGTGAGAAAGCATATGTTTGAAATCGATAAATGCTTTATCGGTATTTAAAAGTTCGGGAATATGTTGATATAAACTGTCATTTATATCTACTTTTCCTTCTTCTTCTAAACGCATAAACAAAGGCAAAGTTGACAATATTTTGGTCAATGATGCTAAATCGTAAACATCATTATCTTTGACTTTAACTTTGTTTTGATAGGTGTGATAGCCAAAGTTTTTTTGATAAATACTCACGCCATTTTTAGCAATTAATATTTGAGCACCTGGCGTCATTTTTTGTGCGATGGCATATCTGACTATTGAATCTATCTTGGCTTCATAGTTGGGATTCATCCCTTGATTTTGTGCAAAACCATAGGCTAATCTGTGTATAGAACTATAGCGATAACCCGAACCTTCAGGATATATTTTATTGATACTTACAGGTAATTTACCTCGAGCTGGTCTTGCTCCATACAAAATTTGAGCCGCCGCCGATTGTGCCAAATCAGAATTTTGATAAGCTTGCACAATACCTTTTATGTTCACCGTGCTTTTGATATCGCTTATAGCATACGGACTTGCAAAATTGACCAATATGACTGGAATTTGCAAACTGATTTCATGTATAGCCACCAGTTCTTTTTCTGTAAACTTATAAGATTTCCATGGCGTTTCATTAGAAGAATGATGCCCGATAATCAGCTTATCATAAGCTTTTAATTGTTCAATTTTATCACTTAAAAGTAAACTTGAATCTATGGTATCAACTTGGTCGTATAGGTTTAGAACCTCTATAAAATGTTGATTGCTGGCTTTTCCCATTTTGAGATAAGCTATCTGTTCTGTGTCTAAGTGTTTAAAAGGCAAAACATTAGCATTATTTTTTACAACAGTAATAGCATCAGCAATCGCTTTCATATAAATGGCGTCGTTTTTTTGAGTATTCAAATTCTCGACTAAATTTTGAGTATCAATAGGTTTGTATTCTGATAAACCCGCTTTGTATTTGGCGTATAATATTTTTTTGACTGAATAGGCTAATCTGTCTTCGGTTATGTATTCTTTTTTATAAGCTTTTTTTATTTTTTTTATAGCCAAAGGCACATTTTCAGATATTAAAAGAATATCATTGCCTGCCAAAAATGCTTGTAAATCAATTTCGCCAGGTTCTTCAAAATCGGCAACACCTTTCATATTTAAAGCATCGGTAAAAATCAAACCTTCAAAACCCAGTTTTTCTTTGATTAAACCTGTGACTACATTTCTGGAAAGCGAAGTTGGTAAATTTTGTTGTGGCTCTAAAGCTGGAACGTTTAGATGAGCCACCATAATACTACTCAAACTACTGTTGACAAGTTGTTTGAAAGGAAATAATTCTACACTTTCTAAACGTTGTTTTGAAAAGTGAATTGATGGTAAAGTTTTATGAGAATCTTTATCGGTGTCGCCATGTCCTGGAAAATGTTTTGCACTGGATAATATACCAACTTCATCAAAAGCTTCAACAAATAGTTTTGCTTTTTTGGTAACGTTATATTTGTTTTCACCAAAGGATCGATTACCGATAATCGGGTTATTGCGGTTTGTATTAATATCCACAACTGGGGCAAAATTGATGTGAACGCCTAAGCGTTTGTTGTGTTTTGCAATTTGGCGTGCAACATCTTTAACGGTGTTAGTGTCTTTTATGGCACCTAAAGTCATATTCCAAGGAAAAGCATAGGTAGAATCTAACCGCATAGCCAAACCCCATTCGGCATCCATAGCAATCATTAAAGGGGTTTTGCTTAACTTTTGATATTTGTTAGTCAAATCAGCTTGTCGCATCGGACTACCTTTAGAAAAAATAATACCACCGATATGGTATTTTGTAATGAGTTTTTCTATATCAGCTCTTGGATTTCTAGAAAAAACATCAACCATAAACAGTTGACCTATTTTTTCGTCAAGGTTCATAGCATGGTATAAACTATCTACCCATTGTTGTTGGGCTAAGCTGTCTTTTGATTGTAAAGGTAGATACGAATAAGATTGAGAAAAAATTTTTGAACATAAAAAAATTATGATTAAGCTATAAAAATATTTCATCAATGTTTATATTTTAGAGAAATCTAGCGTGCCAACTATCTTTTAATGGAACTTCCCAATAATCTTCAAATTCTTGTTTAGTGGCAACTAAATTATTAAAAACAATGGTATTAGCATTTACTGCACGTTGTTTGACCATTTTTTTGAAATCCAAAAGTGGTTTGAATGCAATATGCTTGCCATGTTTGTAAGAAACATTCATTTTATCTAACAAATCTACATTATATTCTTGTTCTAATCCTTGCACAAATCTCACTAAATTATCTATAGAACAACCCGAAGCTGAAGACTGACTTTCATCAACACTAATGACGATAAAACGCTTGTATTTGATAAGATAAGATGTTTTTAGTTCTTGACCGTGAGCTACCCAAGATTGTAAAAATGTTTCTATATCTTTTGAAATTTGTTGGATTTCTTCATCGGTAAAACTTCTATTGCATTGATAAATCCATACCCGAGAGGCATCTGAAAGTTCATTAAAATCTACTATCATAATTTTTGTTTACTCTGCAAATATAGTGAACATAAGCCGTAGAACCTGTCGCAAAAATCTTAAAAGAAATTAAAAGAAAAAAGTCGGGATGAGAGGATTCGAACCTCTGATCTCACGCCCCCCAGACGTGCACTTTAACCGGACTAAGCTACATCCCGAAAATTTAATATTTTGCAAAAATAGTATTTTTTTTAATCTTTAATCACTAAAGTTTAAGCTATCCTAAAAGCCTTTTTTGATTGATTTTGTAAACTGTTAATCCAATTATATCTCTAATTCTCAAGACTTCCTGCAGGTGTGCATATTTATCAAATCAAACTGTATGACTAAAATTGACTTTGAAAGTTTAAAAATCTAAAAACGCTCGGGCTTGTTTTGTGGATAAAAATTGGCGTGTTTTCTCAATTTCATCAGACATCAGTTTATCGTTTTTAATTATTGGAACTTCCTCTCTATACAACTTTAAAAAGGCTTCAATGGTCTTAGAGCTTTTTAAAGGTTGTCTAAAATATAAGGCTTGACTTGCATTTAACAATTCAATAGCTAAAATTGTTTGTATGTTTTTGACAATGCTCACAAGTTTTGTTGCCGCGTTAGCACCCATACTCACATGATCTTCTTGACCATTTGAAGATACAATAGAGTCAACCGAAGCTGGTGTACAGAGTTGTTTATTTTGGCTCACAATACTGGCAGCTGTGTATTGAGGAATCATAAATCCACTGTTGAGTCCAGAATTATCTATTAGAAAATTTGGCAAACCTCGAGAGCCAGAAACCAATTGATATATACGCCTTTCTGATATGTTGCCAATTTCTGCAAGTGAAATAGCCATGACATCTAAAGCAATAGCAAGCGGTTGACCGTGAAAATTGCCACCTGAAATCACTTGGTCTGCTTCTACAAAAATATTGGGATTGTCTGTTACTCCGTTAAGTTCGGTTGTGAAAGTTTGAGAAACATATTTTAATGCATCTTTTGTAGCACCATGAACTTGTGGAATACAGCGAAAAGAATATGGGTCTTGAACATTATCTTTTTTGGTATGGGCAATTTGGCTATCGCTTAAATACTTTAAAATTTGTTTTGCAGTTTGACGTTGTCCTTCATGTGGTCTGACTTGATGTACCAAATCGTCAAATGGAGACAAATTGCAATTAAAAGCATCTGTGGACATAGCCCCAATCAAATCGGCAAAACCTAAAATATAGCGACTTTGAATTAAAGCCCATAATCCATGTGCACTCATAAATTGTGTACCGTTGAGTAAAGCCAATCCTTCTTTTGATTTTAGTTTGAGCGGTTTAAGGTTGATTTGCTTTAAAACTTTTGCACTATCTTCAACTTTGCCTTTGTATTCTACTTTGCCTTGACCCAACAAAACCAAAGACAGATGGGCTAAAGGAGCCAAATCTCCTGAAGCTCCTAACGAACCTTGCTCAAATACCAACGGGCAAACCTTATGGTTATATAGGTCTATAAGGGTTTCAACTAATTCTATACTTACACCAGAATAACCATAACTTAAAGATTGAATTTTTAAAAACAACATCAAACGCACAATCTTTTTTGATACTCTTTTGCCAGTACCACAAGCGTGAGACAGCACTAAATTTTCTTGAAGCTGAGCTAGTTGATCCTTTGGTATTTTTACATTACATAATGATCCAAAACCCGTATTGATACCGTACATTGGATATGTGGATTGATCTTGTTTTTTATCGAGATACGCTCTACACTTTATGATATTTTGTCTTGCTTTATCACTTAATTTAAGTTGAACATCTTTTTTTATAATTTGTTCTACTTTATTTATAGTAAGTGTTTTAGAATCAATATAATGAGTATTTGACATAAACTGTTTTTAATCTTGGGTTGCTAAATTAATATTTTAATGCTAAAAGATTGAAGAAAATTAAACCTGTATGCATTTTTTTTAAAATCAATTAAAAAACTTGTTTCTAAATTCGTGTTATTTAAAACACTTGGTATTTATTTAACGCTATTAAATGCTTAAATTTGAATTCAAATTTAAAATATGATTAGAGTTTTTTTTGTCTTAATATTTCTGATATCCCTTAAATCTACTTCACAGCAAATAGCCGTCCTAAAATACAAAGGCGGTGGCGATTGGTATAGCAATCCTACAGCTTTACCCAATTTGGTGAAGTTTTGCAATGCAGAAATAAATACCGCAATATCTGAAAAAATACCCACAGTAACACCTGATTCACCTGAACTGTTCAACTATCCTTACGTTTATTTAACAGGTCACGGCAATGTATTCTTTAGTGAAAAAGATGCACAAAATCTCAGAAACTATTTATTAAGTGGCGGATTTCTTCACGTTGATGATAATTATGGTTTAAACCCTTATTTTAGAAAAGCCATTAAAACCGTATTTCCCGACAAAACATTAGAAGAAATACCAGCCAATCATCCCATATTTTCAAGTGCATTCAGTTTTCCAAAAGGATTACCCAAAATACACGTTCACGACGGAAAGCCACCGCAATTGTTCGGTTTGAGCCACGAAGGCAGATTGATATTGATATTTTCTTATGAAAGTGATTTAGGCAACGGTTGGGAAGATCCTGAAGTTCACAACGATCCTGAAGAAGTGCGTCAAAAAGCTTTAAAAATGGGTGCCAATATTATTAAATACGTTTTCTTAAACTAAAGATTTAAAATGCAGCAATTGGCTTATAAAGATATTTCCAATGCAAAACACAATTTGTCGATTATTTTAATTTGTGATGTTTTAAAATCGCCTGCCAATTTAGGAAATCTTTGCAGAATAGCTGATGCTTTTGGTGTTGCAAAATTGTATATACACCAAACCAATAAAGATTTTCTAAAATCTAATAGGTTAAAAAAAGTTGCTCGACATACACATCAACATCTTGATATTGGGTTTTATACTGATTTCATTTCATTACACAAAATTCTTAAAAATGAGCATTATGAAAATGTCGCTATAGAATATTGTGACAAAAGTACAGCCTTACCTCAGATAAGATTTAACTCTAAAACTGCTTTAATAGTAGGCAATGAAAAATCAGGTGTATCTGAGTCTATTTTAAATCTTGTCGATAAGTCAACTCATGTTGATATGTATGGTCACAACAGTAGTATAAATGTAGCCCAAGCCACAGCTATTGCACTTTACGCATGTGTAAATCAGCAATTATGAGTATCGACCGAAATCTTTTAAAACCTGAAATTATTGATTTTGTAAAACAACACGAAAATCATAATATTCCAGAATTAATTTTAAAAGGAAGTCCTTTTAAGTCTGTTAGCATTCAGCAGATTGCACAGCAAATTAAAGGTCGGCAAGTTGCTAAAGCTAAATTTCCTAAATTTTATGATTGCGAAACAATTATTTATCCACCAAAGTTAAATTTAGAACAATCTTCTTCTGAAATCGCCGCAAACTATAAAGCTCAATTTATCAATACTAATGATAAAGTTATTGATATTACTGGCGGAATGGGAATTGACACCTTGGCTTTTGCACAAAAAACAAAACAGATTTCTTATTGTGAAATGCAATCCAAAACTTTTGATTATGCCAACCATAATCTTGAAATCCTAAATTCAAATATTGAATTACACCAAACCGATGGCATAGAATTTCTCAAAAAAAATAAAACTAAATATGATTTGATTTATATCGATCCTTCAAGACGAAATAAACATCAAAAAAAAGTATTTAAACTTGAAGATTCCACGCCTAATGTTTTAGAATATTTAGGTTTATTTCAGTCAAAATCTAATCGTGTTTTAATAAAAACCTCACCTCTACTCGACTTGAAGTATTGCTTAAGTAAAATAAATTTAATAACTGAAATACATATTGTTGCAATAACAAATGAAGTTAAAGAAATTTTGCTTTTAATAGATTTTAACCCTGATAAAAGTTCACCTGTTTTAAAAGCTGTAAATCTTGAAACCGAGCAAATCAATTTTCAAAGTCCATTGAGTTTATCAGATTGTTTGCCAAAAATATCTGAGCCAAAAACTTATTTATACGAACCTAATGCGACCATTATGAAATCTGGTTTATTTGGCGAATTATCAACACAATTCAAGCTTTCGGCTTTAGCTAAAAACACGCATTTACTCACAAGTGATAAATTAGTTGATTTTCCAGGACGACGATTTATGATTAAATCCATGATATCGCCAAAACAGAAAGATTTAAAAAAGCATATTCCCAATCTAAAAGCTAATGTTAGTAGCAGAAACTATCCACTAAAACCCGAACAGATTAAAGCAAAATACAAAATAAAAGACGGTGGAGATTGTTATGTTTTTTTTACTTCAGATTTTAATAATCAAAAAATAGTATTAATTTGTGATAAAATTCAGAACTGATGATAAAGGTTTACTTATTTGCGTTTATATTCACTTTTTCGCTTTTCTCTTTTGGGCAATGTGAATATAGCGAAATGGCTTATGATAATACGACTAACAAAGCTTATTTAAAATCACTTCCAATCACTTTAGATATTTATGAAACCCCGCTTAACGGCAGAATTGTATTGGCTTCATTGATAAGAACTGGTAATCAATATTTTATAGAAATTGAAATCACTAAAGATTCATCTGCTCAAGACTTAGAACCTATTTGTTTTGAAAAAGGCTCTCGGTTAAACTTTTCACTCAAAAATGGATCAATTGTGAGTATCTCTCAAGTTGATGAAAAAATCTGTGGAATCAAATTATATGATGAAGAGACAGAATACACAACGGTATCGAACTATGCGAAATTTATTTTAACACAAAAAGCTTTTGATGAATTGATCAAATCTGAAATCGTATTGATAAAAATAAGTGCAACAAATTATGAAAAGACATTTGTTTTGAAAGATGAGCTAATTCAAAACATAGAAAATTCAACAATAGTAACCTATCCAAGTCGTTTTTTTATAGATAATATCGAATGTATGACCAATCCAAAATTTTAATTGATTTTGAAACAGTCTTTTACATCTTTAGTAAAATCCATCGGACCAGGTTTTTTGTTGGCTGGAGTCGCAATCGGGGTTTCTCATTTGGTGCAAGCCACCCGAGCTGGTGCTGAATACGGTTTTGTATTGATTGGAGCTTTAATCATTGCTTGTTTAACCAAATATCCATTTATGGAGTTTGAAGCACGATATACTTCTGCAACAGGCAAATCTTTAATTGAAGGTTATAAAGGCATTGGCCAATGGGCTTTGCAATTGTATTTTTTTGTCAGCATAGGTAGTGCCTTTATTACTCAAGTCGCAGTAACTTTGGTAACTGCTGGATTAGCCGAATATTTATTTCGATTAGGAATAAGCATTTTTGGTTGGTCTTGTATCATTTTGAGTGTTTGTATTATTATACTTTGGCTTGGACGTTATAAAACTATTGACCGTTTAATGAAATTGTTGATTAGCGGATTGACCATAGCGACTTTAATCGCTGTCTTTTTAGCAATTGACAATGAAAAAAACACCAAGCTTTTTAGTTATGCACATCCCGATTTATGGCAAGTCAGTTCAATAGCCTTTATCATAGCATTTATGGGTTGGATGCCGATTCCAGTTGATGCTTCTGTTTGGCATTCTATTTGGACTAAAGAAAAAAACAAACAATACCTAAATAATTCTACTAAAAACAGTTTAATTGATTTTAATATTGGTTATTTATCAGCTTCGTTTATCGGCTTATTGTTTTTCTTGCTTGGAGTTTTAGTTTTTTTTGGTAGAGAAATAGAATTATCAACAACTGCTGTTGGTTTTTCGGGTCAGTTGATAGAAATGTACCAATATAGTATTGGTGAGTGGAGTAAAACCATTATTGCAATAGCTGCATTTTTTGCGATGTTTAGCACCACATTGGCCGTTACTGATGCCTATCCAAGAGTATTTGATGAATATACAAAATTGCAATTAAAAACCAGTAAACAGTCAAAATACCGTTATGTTTTATTCTTATTTTTAATTTCAATTTTGAGTTTAGGTCTCCTCTACTTTTTTTCTAATAGTTTTACGGTGTTTGTAGATTTTGCAACAGGTTTAGCGTTTCTAACCTCGCCAATTATTGCTTGGCTAAATTTGAAATTAGTTACAACTGATGATTTCCCACAAAACCAAAAGCTAAAACCAATTTATCTATGGTTCAGCAGAATTTGTCTTTGGTTTTTAGTTTGTTTTGGACTATTTTACTTAGGCTTCCACCTATTGACATAAATAACGTGAGTTCGATTTATTGAAATCTGTAAATCAGATGATTACATATATTTGTTAGCAAATTTTGTCATTTCGAACGAAGAATGAGGAGAAATCTCATCTGAGATGTCTCGTCGCTCATGCTTCGCTCTATCGACATGACAAATGATTAAATATCTGTATTTTATATGAATATATTTTATTGGAATTTGAATTGAACTCACGTTAAATAATTTATAGTTTACCTTTAATTATTTCATCAACCACTTCAGGATTTAGCAATGTGCTGGTATCGCCAAGATTACTGGTATCATTTGATGCGATTTTTCTTAAAATTCTACGCATAATTTTTCCACTTCGGGTTTTGGGCAAACCATTAGTAAATTGAATTTTGTCCAGTTTGGCGATAGTACCGATTTGTTCGGTAATGATTTGATTGATTTCTTTTCTAACGTTGTCTTGATTTCTGCTCTCACCAGTTTCTTTCATCGTGATATAGCCATAAAGTGCATTGCCTTTGACCTCGTGAGGAAAACCTACAATAGCACTTTCTACCACAGCTGGGTGCTCGTTGATGGCATCTTCAATCGGTGCGGTGCCTAAATTATGTCCTGAAACAATAATCACATCATCTACTCTACCTGTAATTCTGTAATAGCCTACTTCATCTCTAAAAGCAGCATCGCCTGAGAAATACATATTTTTAAAAGCTGAAAAATAGGTGTCTTTATAACGCTGATGATTGCCCCAAATGGTTCTTGCTATGCTTGGCCAAGGGAATTTGATACACAAACGTCCATCAACTTGATTGTCTTCTACAGGTTTTCCGCTTTCATCCATCAAAACTGGTTGAATGCCAATAAATGGTAATGTGGCATAAGTTGGTTTGGTTGGTGTTGCAAATGGAATGGGCGAAATCATAATCCCACCAGTTTCGGTTTGCCACCACGTATCTACAATAGGAGATTTTTTCTTACCAACATTATCATCATACCAATGCCAAGCTTCTTCATTGATAGGCTCGCCTACTGTGCCAAGAACTTTGAGAGAAGATAAATCGTGTTTTTCTACGTGTTCAACACCTTCTTTGGCTAAAGCTCTGATGGCAGTTGGTGCGGTGTAAAACTGATTGACCTTATGTTTTTCAACGATATCCCAAAAGCGACCAAAATCAGGGTAATTTGGAACGCCTTCAAACATCACCGTTGTTGCACCATTACACAATGGACCATAAACAATATAGCTATGACCCGTAATCCAACCAATATCGGCGGTACACCAATAGACATCGTTGTCTCTGTATTGAAATATATTTTTAAACGTATAGGCTGTATAAACCATATAACCTGCTGTGGTGTGAACCATACCTTTAGGACGACCTGTTGAACCTGATGTGTATAAGATAAACAACGGATCTTCAGCATCCATAATTTCAGCTTCGCAATTGGTATCGGCTTGGTCTAAAAGCGGTTGAAGCCAATGGTCACGTCCTGATTTCATATCGATGTCCGTTTGAATTCGTTTAACGACAAGCACATTTTCTATGCAACTGCAAGATTTAAGAGCTTCATCTACAATACCTTTCAGGTCAATTGTTTTTTGACCGCGATAAGAACCGTCACTGGTGATGAGCATTTTGCATTCAGAGTCGTTGATTCGTGTAGCTAAGGCATTGGCTGAAAATCCAGCAAAGACTACAGAGTGAATAGCACCAATTCGTGCACAAGCCAATATTGAAATGGCCAATTCTGGAATCATAGGAAGATATATACAAACGCGGTCGCCTTTTTGAATGCCTTTTGATTTTAAGACATTTGCCATTTGACATACTTTTTTGTGTAATTCTTTATAAGAAATATGTTGAGCGTCTTCATCGGGATTGTTGGGCTCAAAAAGTATGGCGGTTTTATCGCCTTTTGTGTAGAGGTGACGGTCTATACAATTTTCGGTGATGTTAAGTTTTGCACCTTCAAACCATTTGATTTCGGGTTTAGAAAAATCCCAGTCTAAGACTTTATCCCATTTTTTGCGCCACATAAAATGTTCTTCAGCGATTTCTTCCCAAAATGTTTCGGGATTTCTGATTGACTTTCTGTAAACTTGATAATATTCTTCAAGGTGTTTGATATGGTAATTGCTCATGGTTTATTATTTTGTGTAAATGTTGTATTTCAATGCTTAAAAATAAAATTTTAATTAGAATTAGAATTTAAATCTGCAAGATTTTATGAAAATAGGTTTGATTAACAAGCTTGCAAACACTAAAACCCTGCATATTTTCTATTTTTTTTAGGTTGATCAATCTTGTTGCTCCTGCGTGATGGATTGCAACGGAAATCCCACATTCCGCTTTTGACGGGAGGCACGCCCAAATTATATAGATGTGTTTTGTCAATATTTTATTGTTCTGTTTGGTTAAAAAAGTTTTGTTCTTCTTTGTTAAGAAGGCGAGAATGAATGATAAATCTTAAGCCTAATGGAATTTCTAATGAAAAGCTTGAACCGCGTCCTTCGGTAATGTTTATGGTTAGAAAAGTGTGTTTCCAATATTCAAATTGGTCTTGATTCATATAAAATGGCACGTCTGCAATTTTACCCAAATAAATATCACTTTCGTCGAGATACATATCATCTTTTTCAAAAATCATAGGTGAAGAGCCGTCGCAACATCCGCCACTTTGGTGAAAAATCAAGTCGCCATGTTTTGCTTTTAGTTTTTCTACAATTTTTGCGACTTCGGGTGTGATGTCTATGCGTTTCATTTTTAGTATAGATTTGTTATTTTTATTTATATTATATAATTCATATTTAGTTACTTGCTTTGTTTTATTTTAAGTTTAAGATTAAAAAAAAAGTAGGCTGAGTTTAGCCTACTTTTATGGAGTTTTGATTTAAAAAAGACCTAATTTGTTTTTATCATAAGAGATTAACATGTTTTTGTTTTGGCGATAGTGGTTGAGCATCATCAAGTGATTTTCGCGACCAAAGCCTGATTTTTTATAACCACCAAATGGAGCGTGAGCTGGATAAGCGTGATAGCAATTGACCCAAACTCTACCGGCTTTGATGGCTCTTGGAATTTGATATAATTGGTGAGCGTCTCTGGTCCACACGCCAGCACCAAGACCGTATAGCGTATCGTTAGCGATTTCTATAGCTTCGGCTTCGTCTTTAAATTTTGTAACACAAACTACAGGACTGAAGATTTCTTCTTGAAAAACTCTCATTTTGTTGTGACCTTCTAAAATTGTAGGTTTGATGTAAAATCCTTTTGACAAATCGTCTTCTTTATTGGCTTCGCCACCACATAGTAATTTGGCACCTTCGTCTTGACCAATTTTTAGATAGGATAGTATTTTTTCATATTGGTCGTTTGAAGCTTGTGCACCGACTTGTGTATTAATATCGTATGGGCTGCCTTGAACAATGGCTTTAGTTCTTTCAACAACGCGTTCCATAAATTTATCATAGATATCTTCTTGAACAAGGATTCTTGATGGACAAGTGCAAACTTCGCCTTGGTTAAAGGCAAAAAGCACGGCACCTTCTATACATTTGTCTAAGAAATCGTCATCAGCATCCATGACAGAATTAAAAAATACATTGGGCGATTTACCACCGAGTTCAACGGTCACAGGGTTTATGTTTTTGGAAGCATATTGAATGATGAGTTGACCTGTTGTTGTTTCTCCAGTAAAGGCGACTTTGTCAATTTTTGAGTGTGAAGCAAGAGGTTTGCCAGCTTCTGGTCCAAAGCCATGAACAACATTAACAACACCAGCAGGGAAGACATCTGCAATTTTTTCCATCAATAGAGTTGCTGAAGATGGAGTTTGTTCGGCAGGTTTTAGAACAACGCAATTTCCTGCAGCTAAAGCTGGTGGCAACTTCCAAGACAGCATCAAGAGTGGAAAATTCCAAGGAATAATTTGACCAACGACACCTAAGGGTTCTTTGATATTCAATGATAGCGTGTGCTCGTCTAACTCTGAAGCAGTTCCTTCTTCTGCTCTAATACTTGAAGCAAAATACCGCCAATGGTCTGATGATAATGGAACATCTGCATTTAATGTTTCTCTAATGGGTTTACCGTTATCGCAGGTTTCTACGCTTGCAAATTCCTCTAAGTTGTCATCAATAATATCTGCTACTTTATTGAGCAATGTTGCTCGTTCTGTAGCAGATGTTTTGCCCCAAGCTTCTTTGGCTTTGTTAGCGGCATCGACAGCCAAATCTACATCTTCTTTTTGAGATCGGGGATATTTTGCGATTAGACTTTTGTCTATAGGTGAAGTGTTTTCAAAATACTCTCCACCGAGAGGTTCAACAAATTTACCGTTAATAAAGTTGCCATAACTGGCTTTAAATTTAGGTTTAGAATAACTCATGATTTTGTGTTTTTTTATTATTTTCTAAATTTATTGAATTATTTTGTTTATTTATTGAACAATAATATCATTTTATTGCACAATTCTATTATATTTATAATCTGCAATTTTTTTTTAAATCAAATGGGACGCCTTTTAAATTATCATAAAAAACGAAGAAAACTCACTACCTTAGTAGAAAATAGAACTGTATATAGTGCTGATTTTGCAGAGCTTAATATTTATGAGACGCATGAATATGCCGAGAAAGTTGAATTGAAATTTAATTTTCCTGTTATAGCCAGTATGCTTTCAGGAAAAAAAATTATGCACATTGACGGCATACCGAGTTTTGATTTCTTTCCTGGTGAGTCTGTAGTTATGCCAAGTGGACAAAAAATGCTTATCGACTTTCCTTTAGCTTCAAATCAAAATCCAACGCAGTGCTTAGCTCTTGGTATTGATGACGCTAAAATTGCTGAAGTTGTTGATAGGTTCAACACAATTGTAAGTGTTGAAAATGAAAATAATTCGTGGTCTTTGAATGATACGTCAAATCATTTAACCCATAACAGCGATGTAAATGATTTGATCAATCGTTTGGTTCACACTTTTATGCATAATACCAAGTCAAAAGATGTGTTGCTTGATTTGATGATTCAAGAACTGATTGTCAGATTGCTTCAAACCAAGGCTAAAGCTTTATTGATCAGTGATATGCAAAATACGTTATCAGATACAAGAATAGGTTCGGTTATAAAATATATCAAGCAAAACTTAACCAATAAAGACATTAGCGTTGAAAAATTGACCAAAATAGCTAATATGAGTAAGTCCCATTTTCACAAAACTTTCAAAAACACCTTAGGCATCTCACTTGTAGATTATATCAATTCTGAAAAAATCAGGTTTTCTAAAAAACTGATAAAAGAACGACATGATTTGTGTATTTCAGATATTGCTTTTTATTCAGGTTTTAATTCAATTAGCTATTTCAACAGACAGTTTAAAAAATTAGAATTAATGACACCACAGCAATTTAAAACTTCAATCAATAAATAGAAATTATATTTATCTCAAATTCTACTTTTTGTTATTAATGCATTGATTAAGCTTGCATTAGTCAATGAATTAGTGGTTTAAAAACACATCGCTTCGTGAAATGTCGAAATTTTATCAGTTGAACTTACGCTAAAATTAAATATGTTTCCAAAAAGAAAAATATAACTTTGTCAATATGTGTAATACCGAATGATATAATCTGAAGGGTTTAAATATTTAAAAAATAAAAATGAACGTTAAGAATTTTGAATTTAAGGCAAAAATAGACAAAATTGAAACTTACGAAAACAAGTTACTAACACTTAATCCAGAATTTAAAGGTATTGACCACCAAATAGATACATATTTTAATGTTCAACACGGTAGATTGAAACTAAGAGAAGGCAATATTGAAAATTCATTGATAAACTATGATAGAGAAGATATTTTAGGTTCAAAAGAATCTAAAATTATTTTATACCAACATGAACCCAACGTTGCTTTGAAAAAAATATTGACAAAACAGCTTGGCATCAAAGTTATAGTGGATAAAAAACGAAAAATATATTTTATCAATAATGTTAAATTTCACTTTGATTTAGTTGAAGATTTAGGAACCTTTTTAGAAGTTGAAGCCATAGATAGCAATGAAGAATTTACAATAGAAGAGTTGAAACAACAATGTGATAAATTTTTTGAATTCTTTGAATTGGGTAAAGCCAACCTGATAGACCAATCATATAGTGATTTGATAATAGAAATCCGTAGTGGATTATAAAAAAAATAGGTGCGAAAGGTTTGGGCATTTTTCTGCAAAAGACCTCGCCTACTCCACCGCTACTACCAACAATTTGTATCATTAATGGCTGTGTTTTTGCAAAATTTTAAGGTTTGAAATTTTTTTTTCTATCTTTACCAATAAAAACGAAAATGTGTTGACTTTTTGTATGCCACTAATGTTACACTCGCCCGTTGGTAGCAACTACTCTATAATATTTTTAAAATTATAGGCTCACCCATTTTTTGATTAAATAAGTTGAATGGATTTTTTTCGGTGGAATTTTTCAAAATCCTAAATGATAGGCTTATCACGATGATTGATAACGAATAAAATCTCATCACGACGAGAAAATCACAATCCGAAACAAAAGGCTGATTTGCAATAAAATAGCGAATAAAGAATACGACAAACGATGCTAAATCAAAAATTAAAGCTAAATGTCAACGAAATGTTATAACATCGAAATTATGGGAAATTTAAAACGTGGGAAAGAAAAAAATGGGTGCGAAAGGCTTGGGCGTTTTCAGCAAATGTTCTCGCCTACTCCACCGCTACTACCAACAATGTGTATCATTAATAGCTGTGTTTGGGCAGAATTTTAAGGTTTGTGATTTTTTTCTATCTTTACTAATTAAAATGAAAATGTGTTGATTTTTTGCACGCCATTAATGTTACGTTACACTAGCCTGTTGGGGGACATTTGAAAAAAACACAAAAACGACAAGAATTTCGTAAATTGCAAATATGAAAGACACGACAATATACTCAATAGGACACGGAAATAAGAAGATTGAGGACTTCATAGCCGAGTTGAAGTCGTTTAAGATTCAATTTCTTCTTGACATACGTTCAAAACCGTACTCAAAATGGAATCCCCAATTTAATCAAGCGAGACTTGACTTGGAATTGAAAAATAATGGAATTACCTATGTTTTTGTTGGCGACACATTAGGCGGTCTTCCTGAAGACAGAAGTTGCTATGATTATGACGGTAAGGTCGTTTATGACTTGATTAAAGAAAAGGACTTTTTCAAACAAGGGCTTGAAAGACTAACAATAGCAAACGCAAAAAAAATCAACCTTGCTATAATGTGTAGTGAATCTAAACCTGAAGAGTGCCATAGAAGTAAACTAATCGGACAAGAACTTCTAAACAAAAATATTTCTCTTAAACACATTGTATCAGAGAAGCGAGTTAAATCGCAAGTAGCAGTAATGAACGAACTAACAAAAGGAAAAGGAACAGTTGACCTATTTGGAAACGAAATGGACTTTACTTCAAGAAAATCATATTAATGGAATTTTTTACAATTGGAGTTTACAACTCAACCGAGCAGGAATATTTTAAAAAGCTTTCAGATAATAACATTGACACATTTTGCGATATACGCCAAAGAAGAGGTGTAAGAGGTGCAAAATATGCCTTTGTAAATAGCAATAGGCTTCAAGAAAAACTTAACGAGCTTGATATTAAATATGGGCACGTAATTGACCTAGCCCCTACTTCCGACATTAGAGATCTTCAAAAAGAAGCAGATGCTCAACAGGGTGAATTAAAAAGAGACAGAAATAAACTCGGCAAGGTTTTCACGATTGCTTACAAAGACAGAATATTGAGTCATTTTGATTTTGACTCGTTTATAGATAAACTTGATGAAGTTGGTGCAAATCGAGTGGTTTTGTTCTGTGTAGAAGAAAAACCTGAAGCTTGCCATAGGTCAATTGTAACTGACAAGCTTGAAAAACTTGGATATAAAATCACACATTTGTAATGGAAATTTTAATCACTTCAAAAACACACAAAGGAAATGCAGCGTGCGTAGGTGGTTTAGTTCTAAACAATAATAGGCTAGTAAGATTATTAAATCCAGGAAATTGGGATCAATATGCTGATACTGATTTAGATATCGGTGATGTTTGGGATATTCAATTTGTAGATCGACAAGATACAGAACCACCTCATATTGAAGATGTTATTATCCAAAACCAAACATATGTAAGAGATATTGGCGATATCTCTACCTATTTAAGAAATTGTGGAGTTATGATATACCGCGGTGAACCTACTGCAATTTTTGGTGGACGACTCGGATGGACAAGCAACGGTAGTGGATACATTGGTAACAGAGATAATCTACCTGAAAACAGTGTTGGTTTTTGGATTTCTGACCAAGACTTAACCTTGGATGAAGATGATAAGCATTATAACTATCCAGCAACAAATGCTTTTGCAAGAACTAAACGTTTCCCTTATGTTGGTTTTGAACCAAATGTTGAAGTGATACCTAGTGGCACATTAATGAGAGTTTCGTTGGCAAGGTGGTGGAGTCCTGAAGATTCTGATATGCCTGAAAGGTGCTATCTGCGACTTTCAGGTTGGTATGGATTACCTGAACCTGAAGATGACGATTTACCATTCTGAAAAAGAAAAAACGCACCCCAACATTGTATAAGCATAATGCGGGCTGAACTGCTAAAATTGAGCATTTTTCTCCTAAGAAACTTTAGTCCCTTGACTAACTTAAAATTGAGTAGATTTAGGATTGAAAATTGAAATATTGAATAAAATATAAACGCATGATTTACAGTAATATAATTTTACGTTAGTCAGAATTTGGAAATGATGCGTAATTGATGTATTTTTACACCAAAAAATAGAATTATGGCAAGACAAAGTATATCATTTACAAGTCCGAACGAGGAATGGCTAAAATCTCAAGTTGATAGTAATGAATATTCGAGTAAAAGCGAACTGGTAAATGACTTGATTAGACAAGCTCGAAAGCAACAAGCTCAAATTGACTGGGTTCGTACTAAATTAGATAAAGCTGAAAATAGCGGATTTACGTCTGACAGCAAAAAAGAAATTTTAGCACAATCAAAGTCTTTATTTAATGGCTAAATATAGATTAAGCAACGAAGCGAAAAATGATTTGATACGAATTCATCACTACGGAATTGAAAAATTTGGAATAACCCAAGCGGACAAATATTTCGAATCTTTTTTGAATATTTCGACATTATTGCTGAAAGACCTTTTTCATTTGAATCGGTTGACTATATTAAAAAAGACTACAGACGCTGTGTCTGTGGAGTTGATAGCATTTATTTTAAAGTAAATGAAGATATTATAGAAATAATGGCAATTGTCGGAAGACAAGATTTGAATGAAAAACTGTAACCCGAATTAATAAAAACTGTTACCCACAATCCCTCATAGACTCATAGAAACTTTAGTCCCTCGGCTAACGTAAAATGAGTAAATTTGAATTGAAAATTGAAATGTTGAATAAAATATAAACAATTGATTTACAGTAATATAATTTTAGGTTAGTCAGAAGCTATAAAAAAAAATCATACTAAAAAACCAATAGAAAATAAATTGTATTTTTTGTATCTTAGATTAAAGTTTAAAAAAATTTAGAAACAAGAAAAATATCATTTATTCAAGAATTCTTAAGACTTCAGAATGAAGATATCGTTAGCGAACTTGAAAAATTTCTGCACCAGAGAAAAGCTGAGTTGATTGATGAAAGTTTTAAGCCAATGACAATGGAACAATATGACGTTGAAATAGACCAAGCGATGGATGATTCAAAAAATGGACGAATGATTAAAGCAACGGAATTAAAAGCTAAAATTCAGAAATGGAATTAGAAGTTTACTGGCTTGATCTTGCTGAACATAAACTTGTAGCGATTTACGAATATTATTCAATTAAAGCGAATAAAAAAATAGCTGAAAAACTTATAACTGGTAGTCAATACGACTATTGGAATAGAAAATCAACCTGAAATCGGGCAAATTGAATTAAATTTAAAGCACAGAGAAAAAGAATTTCGATACATAGTATATAAAAACTATAAAATTGTCTATTGGGTAAATTATGATTTCAACCGAGTGGAAATAGCAAATGTTTTTGATACAAGACAAAACCCTAATAGACTTGACGAAACGAAATGAAAGCCTGTTTGTTGCCAACAACTAAGTTTTCGTCGGGTGCGTAGCACCAACGATGAAAAATTATGTTGAACTAAACCGTTGAGTTTAGCCTTCTTTTTGCAAAAATTACCTATTTTGGCATAGATAACCCAATCTTTAGAAAAGAGTTTATCATACAAAGATTGACAGCCAAGGTGATTAAAACGCAATTCTGCCACAAACTTGGCTCTAAAAACTTTGCTCATTGCCTTAACGGAATAAAGAAGCATCCGCCTTTCTATGTTTTGTAGAACTAATGTATTGAGTTTAACACGAGGCTATCAGTAAAGCACGTGTTTTGGCAAAATCAAAAATTTAGGGGTGTTTTTTCGGGAGCAATTTATATATTTATAAAATGTAACAATAACTAAAACTAAAAGAAATGAAAGCAGACAAATTTACTAAAATCGTATTGACAATTATTGCAGTTAATCTTACAATTTTGACAATTAAAAATCTGGATTTAATTCCAAATACTTATGCTAATGAGCCAACAAAAAAATTGGAACTTGCTCCTAATGTCAATTATGGCATTGTACCAGTAAATGAAGATGGAACTATTAGTGTTAAACTGAGTAATCATGATGAAATTGATGTAAACATTGTCGGTGTCAATACAAGTGATGAATTGAATGTGAATATTGATGAAATTGGTGGAGGATACGTTTCACATGGTGGTCCAATTTCTGTGAAAATAGAATAATAATAACCGCTAACAAAGCTATCAGTAATGCACATGTTTTGGCAAAATCGAAAAATTAAGGGTGTTTTTTCACGAGAGATTTATATATTTATAAAATTAAAAAATAGAGAATTGCTCGCTTGAGTTTGGGTAGAGTTTGAAAGTTTAGAGCGTTCTTTTCTCGCACTACTCATAGCCTGAACGTTGTGAGTCATACTGAACCAATCTTTAAGGAATGAAAACGATAATAGAAACCACTCAACTTGAATTCGACAAAAGTGATTTTCTGATTGATTTAGTTAAGCAGGATAACGGATTATTATACATCGAAATTGTCCAAAACATTATTGATTCAGAAAACGAAAAAAGATCAATAAAAATTAATCCAACTGTCCTTTCTGACATTATAAAAGTTCTTCAAAATTATCAAGCAAAAATTCCCAATAAATCTGACTTTGTAAACAAACATATAACTGACTTGGAACAACAGAAAATTCAGAAAAGATATCTAAAAGGTATATCAATAAAAGATTTAGCTATGCAATTTGACCAAACATCTGAACTGATTGAAATGGTTTTGAGAAATAAAGGAATCGAAATTGTGGAAAATGAATTACCCAAACCAAAGTTTTGGAGGAAAAGCTACACTCGGAAAAAAAGAAAAAAATAATGTCAATAGCGAAAAAATACAAACGCACAACACAAGCTATAGTTCAATGCTTCGTAATTTTCTATCTAAAATTCCTTACTTTTACCGAAAATTGGTTTACGACAGAAAGAATCCTGTGGATTTTTTACACAACAATACATAGCCATACAGTCATTGTCAACAGACTCTCGGCTAACGTAAAATGAGTAAATTTAGATTGAAAATTGAAATGTTGAATAAAATATAAACAACTGATTTATAGTGATATAATTTTACGTTAGTCAGAATTTGTTAGAAGGCGGGACAGACATAAGATATATACAAAAGTTTTTGGAATATAGCAGTATCAAAACGACTACAGTTTATACTCATATTAGTCAAAAAAGCACTAAAAAGATAGAAAGTCCATTAGACAAAATGGCAAAAAAGTATAAAAACAAGCCTAAAAATTAAAAAAGTGGTGTATTTTTGTGGATATATACTAGTTAGGCACAATTAAAACATTCACGATATGGGAAAATGTATTTACTGCGGAGAAAAAGTAGGATTTCTGAAAAAGAAACACAAGGAGTGCGAATTTAAATTTCAACAAGGTAAAAATGAATATGTTGAAGTTATTAAATCGAGTATTTTAGACGAAAGTAACTTCAATGGTCTTGAAGAGAAACTCAAAAGTATAAGACAGCAAAGCTATTTAAGTGAAAACTTACATAACGACTTAACAACAAAAGCTTTTGACCTTGCTGTTGAACATTTTTTAGAAGATGGTATTTTGTCGCCTGACGAAGAAGAGAAGGTGGAAATATTTAAAGACCGTTTTCAACTAAGCCAGAATATTTTAGACAAAAATGGCTCATATACGAAAGTTGGCATGTCCTCAATTCTTAGAGACTTGACGGAAGGTAAAATACCCGAACAAAGAATAAAAATTGACGGACAACTTCCATTTCTTTTTCAGAAATCAGAATCTTTGATTTGGGTATTTACGAATGTTGAGTTTTATGAACAGCGCACCAGAACTGAATATCGTGGTGGCAGTCAAGGAGTAAGTGTAAGAGTTGCAAAAGGAGTTTATTATAGAACAAGTTCCTTCAAAGGCAGACCAGTACAAATTTCAGAAATGAAATATATTGGAACAGGTTTACTCGCTTTGACTACAAAACATATCTACTTCGGCTCACCCGAAAAGAAAATCAAAATTCCGATTAACAAATTGGTTTCAATAGAACCGTATGAAGATGGAATCGGACTTCAGAAAGACGGTGTGACAGCTAAACCACAAATATTTAAGAATATTGACGGTTGGTTCGCTCATAATGCAATTTCTAACTTATCTCAGATGTAAAAATAACTGTGCCTAACAGCGTATATAACTTATGGCGGGGATGATGGTAAATTTGAGCTTGATACATTTAAGTAAATTTAGTGCAAGCCGACAAGAAAGTGCTTCGAAAACCGCCACAAGTCATATACGCAAACCGTTGGCAACTATTTAAAAAGACGAAAAAATGATTGAAGGATTACTCATTGGACTTATCGTTCTTACAATAATAAACATTGCTCTCCATTTCCGAAAAAAATCGGATGACAATGGACAAACTGACAAACTTAAAGACATAGAAAATGCGTTAATTAAGTTTGACTCTGCATTTGAGAAAAATGAAAAATCAATCAAGGACGAGTTTCAACGCAACAGACAGGAGAGTAATCAGACGGCAAAGGAAAACCGAGATGAACTTGCTAAAAACCTAAAAGAATTTGCGGACACTAACACTCAAAATAATAAGGACTTAAATGAACTTATACGTCAAAAATTTGGTGACTTCAGCAAACAACAAACTGACCTTAACAAACTATCTGTCGATAACATCAAGGATATCAAAGAGACTATAGAGAAACAACTAAAAGAAATAAGGGAAGACAACACCAAACAGTTAACGGAAATGAGAAAAACCGTTGACGAAAAACTTCAAACAACTTTAGAAAAGCGATTAGGTGAATCCTTTAAACAAGTAAGTGAACGTCTTGAACAGGTTCACAAAGGACTTGGCGAAATGCAAAACATTGCAACGGGTGTTGGAGACCTTAAAAGGGTATTGTCAAATGTTAAAACAAGAGGTGTACTTGGCGAGTATCAACTAGAGAATATCCTTGAACAGTTACTTACAGCTGACCAATACTCAAAGAACGTTGCAACCAAAAAAGGAAGTCAAGCGAATGTGGAGTTTGCTATTAAACTTCCAGGTAAGGACAGTGATGAAGATGTATGGATGCCGGTAGATTCCAAATTTCCCATTGAAAGCTACCAACACCTTTTAAACGCCTATGAAGAGGGAGAGAAAGACAAAATAGAAAGTGCTCAAAAAGTACTTTTAAAAGCAGTCGAATCATTCGCTAAAGACATAAGTGAAAAGTATCTTGACCCTCCACATACAACCGACTTCGCTATAATGTTTCTGCCTGTTGAGAGCTTATATGCAGAAGTCCTTAGACATCCAGGGCTTTTTGAAATCCTTCAAAGAAAATACAGAGTTACGGTCATAGGACCAACAACTTTGTCTGCTTTACTTAATAGCTTACAAATGGGCTTTAGGACACTTGCGGTTCAAAAGCGAAGCAGTGAAGTTTGGAAAATTCTTGAAGCGGTTAAGACAGAATTCAAGAAATTCTCAAGCCAACTTGACAAGGTTGATAAACAGCTTAATACAGCTTCAAAATCCCTCAACGACTTGCGACTTACTAGGACAAATGTGATGAGCAGAAAACTTAAAGACGTAGGAACAATTGAAACCATTGAGGCTAAAGAAGTCCTTGAACTGCCTGATACAGAGAATGACAATGAAGAAGTCCTCGAAGATTTTGATGGGTCTGACGATAACGAATTCGACTTTGGAGAGGAAGGAGAAAAAGAATAAAAAACAGTTGCCAACACCGTGTATGGCTCATTGCGGCTGAAGGCTAAACCCGAAAGCTTGTGAATTATTACAAAATCCGCAAGTAAAGCCGTTTTGTAGATGTTGATTTTGTTTTTCAGGTTTTAAAAAACCAGAATTAAAAGGTAAAACCGCTTTACTTGCTCGTGCCAATTCGAAAATTTATGTATTTTTACTCCGCAACGAGCCATACACGCGACACGTTGGTAGCCATTTGAGCACAGAAACAGAGCAATTTAAAGACCATCCGACTTACGGAATTTAAATGAAAAAACGTAAATTGACTCTCTGAAAGTGAAGAATGAAAGCCGACAGGTCTAAAGTGGATAGACCACGAACTAAACTATAATGACCTTAAACTTATAAAGTTTAGATATAACATATAATTATTTAAAAAATGAAAAAAATCCTAAAGTTATTATTTCTGTTAGTAGTAATTACAATGGTATCTATCAGTTGTAGTGAAGATGTAAATGAATTTGATTCTAAAAGTGAAATTATTTATCAAAACAAAAAACCTAAGGTAAGTGTTAGTGTTTCTGCAACTCTTCATAGGGGAAGAAGATGGAGTGAAAGACATAATGTTGAACCTTGCACAACGTCGTTTGGTTTATGTAACGTGAGAGTTACTGCTACGGTATCTAGTAGAACATCAAATGATAATAATGAAAGTAGAGTTATTTTTGAAACAACAGATAATTTAAATGTTATCAGACTTATATTTGAAGAACAGTTAAATTATGACGTTAATGAAATTTTCATATCAAATGAAGATGACGATTTTATTTTGCCTGATGATATATCTGAAAGTTTAGGTTATAATCGAATTATAATTTTAGCAAAAAATTATGTTGTTAATTATAATGATAGCTCATTAATTAATGGTTACGTCGATTTAGACATTGCTTATGAATAAAATCTTGAAAATCTTAGTCTTATCATTTTTAATAGTGATAGGGCTAAGTTCTTGTAACGCTTTACTCAAAACGTATTTGGGTATTAAAGATGCCGACATTTATGTTAGCAATCAAGATAGAAAAGAATATTATGAAGGTATGATTAGTAATGTTGATTATGGATACAGCATAAGGACATTTAGTGACTCTACAAAACTTCTAAATACATTTAAAGAAGGCTTATCTATGCCAATGCTTGTTCTTGAATATAAAGAAAATAATCAGTTTTACTATTTAAATTGTTATGAAGATATTGAATATCAAGCCGACTTGGTAAATGAAAAGAATTTTTCAAAATTAGAGATAGCAAACAACGATATTAGAAAAAAGCTAAATAAAATTTTAAACTCTGAAACAAGAATTGTAGTCGATAATAGAAATAACATACAAGATAAAGATATTGAATTATATTATTTGTCAGGTCTATTTATGGGTAGAAGATTACAAAAAAGAGTAGATAAAATCAAAAAAATCAAGAATATTAAGAACTTAAATATTATTGATTTAAGTGTTAATGAATAATAAAATATGAACTAGAAAATTATAAAACGGCTACCAACCATGTGTATCATCAATGGCGAAGTTTGGAATTAAATTTGACGTTTCTGGATTTTTTTCTAAATTTATGGTTAAAAAATAAAGAGCATCGTATCTATGGTCGCCACTGATGATACACTTACCGTTGGCACCAATTTGAAAATGAGAAAAACAATAAAAATCTTAATATTAAGCCTATTCATTTTAAGTTGTAAAACACAATACAATACGTCCTTCGATGGAATTGAAGCAGAGCGTTTCAGCAATAAGAAAGCTAATTCTCAATCATTAAAATCTGATTTCAAAATTGCCACTGGTAAAATTTCAAAAGAGTTCGTTCTAAATAAATCAAATCTCTTACTGCTCAACGGAATGATTGCCGTTACAAATGGTTATTTCAGTCTGTCTATAGTAAACGACAATGGAGATGAATGGGTAATTACAAACGAACAAGATCAAACAATCGAGTTCAATAATGAGATAGTTGAATTACCAAACAAAGGAAACTATAAAATCAATATCTCTCTAACAAACGCTTCAGGATATTATGACTTTAAATGGAAAGAAGCTTCAGATAACCTAAAGAATTCTAACCAAAATTACAGGAGAAAACTCATTGAAAAAAATATATTTGACAAAGTCCGCAACATCAAGGACAGTATCAAAGTTGGCAATATGATAATTCAAAACGCTTTCAAGTATCAAATACTTGCACATCAAAATTCAAAATTTGATAGCCTAATGATACTCAACAAAGTTTACTTGCCAAACAAATACACTTTTGATAATTGTCTTGGATTGATTTTTGGCGATGAGAATGGAAAAAAATTCAGACCCAATGGAATTTTTAAGTGGAATGAAAAATTACTTGACAACCACAAAGAATTGATTGTCTCAAAATTATCAGTTTTGGATACTGTAAATATTAATGAGTTATTCAAAAATCATCTTAACGCCGTTCAAGAATTAACAGGACAAAAAGGAAATGGAAACTGGATAGTCTATTTTATTTGCCCAAAAGATTTTCAAATATTTGGCGGATGTGATAAAAATTCAATGATTTTAGATATGTTTGGAGATGCGTGGAATTCTAAATCAATAAATGACCTATTTGCACACGAAATTGAGCATCTAATTTTTGAACCTATTGCAGAAAAAGACCCTTATGGAAATTCAGGTCTTGGTATTACCTTAGATGAAGGTTTAGCTGTTTATTTTACATATATCTATCTGAAACAAGATATTAATCAAGCACTATACGGAAATAACACTAAAATCTTATTGGATAAAGAAAAAGAAATTTTCACAAAATTAGAACCCTTTTTATACAAAACAGAAGAAGAGGGATGTCCAATTTACAGACATTGTGGACGAAGTAATGATTGTGAACCAGTTATCAAGGATTTACCTGAAAATATCCAAGACGAATTATGTTATTTTTTAGGATTCAGAATTATCCAAAAATATGTGGAAAAACACGGAAAAAATTCTTGGAAAGACTTATATAAAATCCCTTTTAAAGAATTTTATGAAAATAGTGGATACAAAGAATATATCGAATTTAAACAATAAAGTCGAGTAGGTAAAGGGGAATCCACCCTAAACCTCTCACAGAACCGTACGTGATAGTCTCCCATCATACGGCTCTTCTTAACAAGTCTATGGCGTAAAACCGTATTGCCAATGCACAAACAGATTAGGATAATGCTTTGCAGTTTCCTGTAACCATTTGTAGGCAAAAAACCAGTGTTTACGCCTAAATCTCCGATATTTGTTGCGTACCCATTTTGCCAGACGCATATTCAAGAAACGAAATACATAGTGTAATTCACTCATTCTTACTTTGCCGTAATAATTAATCCAACCTCGTACTTTTTCTGCTATTATGCCTGCCAAATCTGGCAGGCGTAAATGAACCATACGATGAAGTTTCATCTTAAACAAAGTTTGATTGATGCGTTTCTGTCGTTTACGACTGATTGACGGTGTAAATCCCAAATGAAAGTTCCCAAAATAGCCCTTTACCATTCTTGGCTTAAATGTAAATCCAAGAAAATCGAATGTTACATAATGAACCTTAAATGGTGGATGCTTCTTTTGGTTGCGTTTGCAATAAACGATATTGCTCTTGCCGTCTTTTATCTGCAATTTGCACTGTTTAAATCGGGCTTTTACCGCTTCCAACGTCCGCAAGGCTTGTTTAAAATTATCGCAATGGATGATAATATCATCAGCATAGCGCTCAAACTTTACTTCCGGGTGGTTGTTCTCAATCCACTTATCAAAAACAACATGCAAGAAAATGTTTGCCAGTAATGGGCTAATAACACCTCCTTGTGGTGTGCCTTTGTCTCGTGAATGAATACTACCGTCTTTCTTTTGAATTGGAGCCTTTAACCAACGTGCTACATACAAGTGAATATGCTTTTCTTTGGTAAAATGTCCTAATGCTTTAAGCATTAAGTCATGGTCTATCTCATCAAAAAAACTCTTGATATCCAAATCTATCACCCAATCCATTTTCATGCAGTTTTCCCTGCATTGCTTTATGGCTTGATGCGCTGATTTGTTTGGTCGATAGCCAAAAGAATCTTTACTAAACTGTTTATCTACAATCTGTTCTAATTCTTCTCTTATTACCATTTGAGCCGTTCGGTCTTATACTGTTGGAATGCCAAGCTTCCTGATTCTGACCGTCTTCTTTGGGTATTTCTACCTCGCGCACAGTACTGGAAAATAACTACCAGCGGCTAACCTATTCCATACAGGATATAAGTATTTCATAGGACGTGAATGTACTTCTTATGCTGACAAATTATCAACACCTGAAATTACCTTTGTTACTCTTTACCTTTTTAAAGGCATCCCATACCTGTCGCTTTAATATCGGTTGCGACTTTTGTTTCTCTTTGAAAATCATCCTAAAAAAATCTTTAGTTGTAATACAATTTAAAACTGTTAAGTCAGTCCCTTCGCTCCATTTCCATTACAGAAACTTCATCACTACTACAGACTAATCCGCCACTAATTAACAGTATCGCTACTTTCTACCTTGCCCTTCGGGGTTGTGGTATTTTTGCACTATTAATTAGCTTCTCCTGTTCCGTAATTGAGCCGTAAGCAAAGCTCCTGCCCTCTTTATGCCGATTGCCACTTGACCAGAAATAGGTATCATGTCAAGTTCTGTTCTCGCAAGACCGCCCATCCCTCGATTTTGACAATACTAAAGTTGTTTACGACACTTCTACAAGGGTTCAATCTCGTCTCTTTCAGCTTCTTTACTCCTACCATAGCAAACTACTCTGAAAACAACACAGGTAGTGCATTTAACCTTATCGCTCAAGACCAACCCGTGAAAGGAAAGCCCCATAAGGCGGTTTGACTGGTGTGCCTAATCACTCCCAGCCGAGAGACCAATCCTCATCGTACTCTTTACGTGAATCCACCTGAAACAAATGCCAGGGTCGTTTCTAAATACCAATGAGACTCTCATCTCAATTACAGTTATGTTACTTGTTTTCAATGAACTTAATCACTATCTTGTATCCCCAAGTAACGCAGGACACACAGCCAGCAGGTAACATCGGCTATAGCAAATGCGGGCTAAAGTGCTAAAATGAAAATAATTACACAAAATAAACTAATCGCTAAACGGAAAGGAAAGTTCCTTGAAATCCCGCACTTGCCATAGCCGAGAACCGTTGCCACACATTCCCCATATCAAGAAACTCGATTAATTTCTATTGCTAACGATGCCGATAAAATATTGGTTATTATTTTTGTAATGATCCTTTGTAAGGTAGATTTTTCAAATGGTGCTTGAGATAGAGCCCGTGCGCTCATTCTGGTTGAAATGTAAAAAAGCCCCGACTCTTCTCAGGGCTTTGTTGATAATTTCAGTGGTGGCTACGATAATTCGCAGACCCCGTTCAGAATAATTTTCAATACAAAAATACATTTCCTTAGGATCTTTTTTGTTTAATACTTAAATATTTTTCAATTATGGCAAGAAAGAAAAAGTTAGAAATGGAAATTGTAAACCAACATGCAACAGGTATTGACATTGGAAGTCGGTCTCACTTTGTAGCAGTTGGACAAGCCCTAGAAGATGTAAAAGAATTTGGGGTTTATGCAGAAGATCTTACTGCAATTTGTCAACACCTAAAAAGCTATGGTATTACCTCAGTTGCCATGGAAAGCACAGGAGATTATTGGCAAAATCTTTTTACAGAACTCATCAAGCATGATTTTGAAGTTATTTTATGCAATGGAAAATTTACCAAACACGCAAAAGGTAAAAAAACAGATGTTAAAGATGCAAGATGGATTCAAAAACTGCATGCATTAGGTTTGCTTACAAGTAGTTTTTTGCCTGACCAGCAGACTGAAATACTTAGAACTTATGCACGTCAGCGAGGCAATATTATACATCAAGCGTGGCAGACTTCAAGAAAAATGCAAAAGCACCTTAAGTTTTTAAATTTTAGACTTGATGTTGTAGTTAAAGACATTTGTGGTCTTACAGGTCTTAAAATCATAGAAGATATTTGCAAAGGAAATTTAGACCCTAATGAACTTGCTAAGCATCGGCACTACAATTGCCGAAAGTCTGAGGCAGAAATAGCAAAAGCCCTCCATGGCAATAACAGGAAGACTTTCTTTTTGGGTTAAAACAAGAATTTCAAACTTATCAGTTTTTACAAAAACAATTAAAGGCTTGCGATAAACAGATAGACCAATTCATAAAAAAGCATCTTGACACAAATCCAGAATTAAAAAAACTAAAAACCAATCCAAAACCTTATAAAAGAGAAAATAAGAATGCTCCCAAAATAAAGGATTTTAATCAAGTAGCTTATCAGTATTTTGAAGGTGTGGATCTGCTTGCCATTGAAGGCGTAAGTCATGCTACAATACTTAGTATTATGGTGAGATAGGTCCGGAAGGATTTAGAAAGTTTAATTCTTCAAAAGAATTTGTCTCTTGGTTAAGACTAGCACCAAACAACAAAATATCAGGCGGTAAAGTGCTTAGTTCAAAAGTTCCTAAAGGGAGTAATAGATTAAAAATAGCATTACGACAAGCGACTAATTCTATTGGAAATTTAAAAGATACACACTTGTCTGATTTCTTTAAGCGTGTCGCATTTAGAAAAGGAAGACAAGCGACAGTAAGCGCAACAGCAAGAAAATTGGGTGTAATCATATGGAATATGGTTACAAAAAAAGAACCTTATAAACCGCCAAAAGAATATCTATTCCTCGATCAAAAAAGAAAGTTAGGCATAGCCAAAAGAATGAGGAAACAAATCGCTAAATTTGGATTAACTAATGAAGATTTAGGCTTAAATGCAAATATCTATAAAACAGCAACTTAATTTACGTTAGTCAGAATTCCCCATATCAAGAAACTCGATTAATTTCTATTGCTAACGATGCCGATAAAATATTGGTTATTATTTTTGTAATGATCCTTTGTAAGACCGATTTTTCAAATGGTGCTTGAGATAGAGCCCGTGTGCTCATTCTGGTTGAAATGTAAAAAAGCCCCGACTCTTCTCAGGGCTTTGTTGATAATTTCAGTGGTGGCTACGATAATTCGCAGACCCCGTTCAGAATAATTTTCAATACAAAAATACATTTCCTTAGGATCTTTTTTGTTTAATACTTAAATATTTTTCAATTATGGCAAGAAAGAAAAAGTTAGAAATGGAAATTGTAAACCAACATGCAAAGAGGTATTGACATTGGAAGTCGGTCTCACTTTGTAGCAGTTGGACAAGCCCTAGAAGATGTAAAAGAATTTGGGGTTTATGCAGAAGATCTTACTGCAATTTGTCAACACCTAAAAAGCTATGGCATTACCTCAGTTGCCATGGAAAGCACAGGAGATTATTGGCAAAATCTTTTTACAGAACTCATCAAGCATGATTTTGAAGTTATTTTATGCAATGGAAAATTTACCAAACACGCAAAAGGTAAAAAAACAGATGTTAAAGATGCAAGATGGATTCAAAAACTGCATGCATTAGGTTTGCTTACAAGTAGTTTTTTGCCTGACCAGCAGACTGAAATACTTAGAACTTATGCACGTCAGCGAGGCAATATTATACATCAAGCGTGGCACTTCAAGAAAAATGCAAAAGCACTTAAGTTTTTAAATTTTAGACTTGATGTTGTAGTTAAAGACATTTGTGGTCTTACAGGTCTTAAAATCATAGAAGATATTTGCAAAGGAAATTTAGACCCTAATGAACTTGCTAAGCATCGGCACTACAATTGCCGAAAGTCTGAGGCAGAAATAGCAAAAGCCCTCCATGGCAATAACAGGAAGACTTTCTTTTTGGGTTAAAACAAGAATTTCAAACTTATCAGTTTTTACAAAAACAATTAAAGGCTTGCGATAAACAGATAGACCAATTCATAAAAAAGCATCTTGACACAAATCCAGAATTAAAAAAACTAAAAACCAATCCAAAACCTTATAAAAGAGAAAATAAGAATGCTCCCAAAATAAAGGATTTTAATCAAGTAGCTTATCAGTATTTTGAAGGTGTGGATCTGCTTGCCATTGAAGGCGTAAGTCATGCTACAATACTTAGTATTATGGTAGAGATAGGTCCGGAAGGATTTATAAAGTTTAATTCTTCAAAAGAATTTGTCTCTTGGTTAAGACTAGCACCAAACAACAAAATATCAGGCGGTAAAGTGCTTAGTTCAAAAGTTCCTAAAGGGAGTAATAGATTAAAAATAGCATTACGACAAGCGACTAATTCTATTGGAAATTTAAAAGATACACACTTGTCTGATTTCTTTAAGCGTGTCGCATTTAGAAAAGGAAGACAAGCGACAGTAAGCGCAACAGCAAGAAAATTGGGTGTAATCATATGGAATATGGTTACAAAAAAAGAACCTTATAAACCGCCAAAAGAATATCTATTCCTCGATCAAAAAAGAAAGTTAGGCATAGCCAAAAGAATGAGGAAACAAATCGCTAAATTTGGATTAACTAATGAAGATTTAGGCTTAAATGCAAATATCTGTAAAACAGCAACTTAATTTACGTTAGTCAGAATGACTCAACAACAAATTAATATTAACTATAAATTAAAACGGATGAATCAGAAACTTAAATTTTTATTGGTAGTAACACTTATGTTATTGCTTACTACAGGATGCGAAAATGATAACTTTAATGAAAATACACATAAACAACAAGAAAGGAGGCTAAATATTAATCTAACCTCATGGGAAGAGTTTAAAGTTCATCATGATAATATAGCTAGTAAAGTAGTTGAATTTAGAAAGAATAGAACGAGTAAAAATATTAATGAATCCAATAAATATGGCTTCTATATTAATGATAGTAAAATTCAAGTAATCGAAAATGACAATTTTACTACATTTACTTTTTTTGTATACAGAGATAACCCTAATCCTAATATTTTAGAAAACTACACTTATAAAGAATATAAAGATGGAACATTTGAGCAATTTTTGATAAAGTATCATTATACAATTGACAATAATGGTAATATGATTTTTGATACAAATATATTAGATGTTGAAATCATTGAAGATTCTAATCTTGTAGTCTTAAAAAACAGTTGTATGCCAGAATTCGTTGAAGTATTAGATGAAATTGTTTGTACATCGAATACACAATGTACAGGAGCTGGGCATAATCCTGGTGAAGAATGTGATTGCACCCCTAGTCCTGATACTTGTGATCCAGCAGGTTCAATGTTTTGTGAATTACAATATGTTTGGGTTTACCAAGGTTGTGGTGGTGGCGAAGATTCAACTCCACCTGATGGTAATAATCCTACTACTAATACTGGAGGTGGTGGTAGCTCAAATAATGATGATAATAGTAATAACACTCCAAGTGTTCCTGTAATAGTTCCAACACCTATATATCAACCTATAGAAGATTGTATAAATGATCCTTTGTCATTCAAAAGTTCAGATAATTCTACGATAAATCCCGAGATATTAAAACAACTCGAATTTAGCATTGCTGAATGGGCTCACAATTTATTACTTACCTACAAGATAATAATTGCAGTGAACAAGCACAACAAGATGTAATTGATGACCTATTAGAAGAATTTGATGAAGAAATTTTCATTGATGATGACTTTAAAAACAACCCATGTCTTAAATCAGTCTACGACCAAATGGGAAAAGCATCTACTTTTAATAACTACCTACAAAACTTTGATGCTGATATGTCTGTGGCAGATTTAAGGTTTAGTGCTGATAATAATTTTGGACAAAATCCAAATTATCAAGGTTATGAAAATGCCATGGCAATTACAAACCCACCCTTATCTTCAAATGAAATTTTGATTGACTTTAATACCGACCCTTCAACAAATGGAAATATATTGGATAAACCAAATGTTTTTAGAGCGGTGGCAATGATACATGAAATAATACATGCGGAGATGTATAGAAAAATGCTTGATGCAATGATTGAAGCAGAGGGGCAAGGCACAACTTTAGATTGGACTGACATGAATCGTTTCGAATTTGATCAATATTTAGAGACTTTACAAAATAAGTATTTTGGTATTTGGGAATATTATGTAAGATACAACGATAATGACGACACACCTGATAATGGACAACATCAACAAATGGCTCAACATTATAGAGACATAATTAAAGATGCATTAACTGATTATGACTCAACTCTAAGTGATAACCTAAAAAATTCGTTATCTTGGATTGGATTGAATGAAGCCAATGTTGTAGCATGGCAAAATTTATCCCAAACTGAAAGAGATGCTATAAACCAAACCATTATTCAAATTCAAAATACATTTCCAAATGACTGCCCATAGATTTTTACTTTCGATATTTTTGTTTTTATTTTTGATTGGTTATTCACAAGAAAAAAATTCATTTCCTAAGGATACGATATATATAAAGTTTAATAAGAATATACACTCTAAAAAAATTCTATCGCATCCAAAGTATGGAAAAAACCTATATTTCAAAGGAATTGGAACTTATTACAATTTTGAGAGTAAAACTGACACCTTAAAAATTGATTATTTAAAAAAAATTGAATTTTCAGATTTAAAAAAAATTGAAAAATTAGAGAGTATTTATTACAAAAAAAGATTTGGAAGGAATCCATGGATAAAAAACAAAAATGCAGTTTTTGTAACTTATGTAATTGAAAAAATAAGCGAATATTGTATAGTAAAATATCCTGTGATTTGGAGAAATGAAGGTATAAAAGATTAATATGGGATTGAAAACTAACCACAACACGAGGCTATACATAATGTGAGGCTAAGAGCATAAACAAAGTTTTGGATTTATTTTTAACTTTTAGGCTAAGCAATAAATTTTGATTGTTTTTCCATCACACTATGCATAGCCCAACCGTTATGCCATATTAAAATTAAAAAAACGGTTAAAAGAAAAATTATCATTAGGGCTAACCACCCATTATGTTAAACTTAAAGTTAAATTTTAAAAAAGTATAAATTATGAAATCAAATAAATTTTTAACATTAATAATAGTAAGTATTTTTTTTTCATGCACTGAAATTGCAGAGGATATTTCAGTTCAAAATGAATCAAATTCAACTGAGTATCAATTTAAAAATGGTGGTTTAAATTTGGATGAAAAATTAACCGTTAATAGAACTACTACATTTATATCGAAATTATTAATTAATTCAGGAGTAATAAAATTGAATGTTGTACGAGATAATGATGCTATAAAATATTATCCAACAACACTAAAACAATGTTACTTAGATGATGAATTAGTTGATTTAAATGATTACACATTAGTAGTGGTTAATAATTATGCATTTTTAGAAAGGAATCCTGATTTTAAATTATCATTTTCAAATAATAATCTATTCCTTAATTCAAATGGATTTACAGGTATTGTAGAAGATAACCATTTTGATCTATTTGATAATATTGATAAAAAAGTAGCTCTTATTTTGTTAAAAGAAGTTACAATATCAGAGGATAATAAATTTAGTGTTATACAGCCAAATGATCCAAATAATCCTGGGGATGATTATACACCTATAGCTTCAGCAAGTGAAACATGTTCATGGTGGAATACTATAACTTATACATATTTTGGTAATACTAGAAGTGTTGCTGAATCAAGAGCAGGTCATCAAATGGAATTATCTCAACAACTCCACGACTTAGGCGAACAGCAAGGTCTAAATTTTTGTGAGCCTTTTGGTGAAGTTGATTCATCTTGTATATGGGATAATCATGGTTGTGTCGCTTCTTATTCAGTTTGTTGTGATTAATAAATTTGATACTATGTTTAGAGATAAATTATATTATAAAAATATAGTTAGTATATTATTTTTTCTTTTCTTATTTTCATGTAATCAAGCAACTGAAACAAGGATTGAAGATTATATAGAAGTTAAAGTTATTGATATCAAGCAAACTAATTCACAAATTGGTTTAACCTTGATAGACAAAAATGATTCTATTATGTTTGGAAATTTATCAAAAAAGAATCTAGAAAATTTTGACTCAATAATTTCTAGATTAAATAAAAATGATAAATTAAAAATAAAAGGTATTTTGAATGACTTTAATGAGAATCAAAATAAAAATTCAAAGAAATCTTCCATAATAATTATAAATGATTTAGTTTTTATTGAATAATGAATAAATTATTGTAAACATGGCATAACACTGCATATATTCAATAGCGGCTTTTGGCTTAAATCAAGAGTCGCTATTGTTTTTGTTATTTTAGATTATATTTAATAAAATTCGCTTATTTTTCCGCTACTGAAATATATGCTTTCCGTTAGCAATAATCCCTCATAGAATCATAGAAACTTTAGTCCCTCGGCTAACTTAAAATTAGTAAATTTGGATTGAAAATTGAAATGTTAAATAAAATATAAACAACTGATTTACAGTAATATAATTTTACGTTAGTCAGAATTTAAGAAAAACAGCGAATGAAAAAAAATATCTGTCTTAATACTACTCTTCATTTCATTAAAAAGTATTGGGCAAAAATCGGAATTGAACATCACGATTGATGAAAGAATTGAAACGCTATATTCGGTAGCATTTTTAAACGACTACTTCTTGATTAATAAACACGAAAATCTATACAAAAAGAAACTTCGAAAAAATTTACAATCACTAAAAAACCACAAAGCTGTTCAACTTTTCGACAGTTTATCAAAAAACTACAATTTTTCCTATTATCGAACGGTAGAATGGGTTTTACAGTTTTCCGACTTTCCCGAATTCAAAAAAATAAAGGAAAAAGCGGATAACCACAAAACGGTTTCAAAATCTAAAGAATATCTTCTCGAAAACTTCAGGGAAGAACTCATAAAATTCAATCAAGACACGCTTTTCCAATCTTATTTGGGCGAGATAAAGCCAATAAATCAAAAAGTTATTTCTCAAATAAAAGAGTCGCAAACAATTAGCGAATTGCCCACATATTTGGAAAAATTCTATGGCAAAAAACTCAATTCATACAATCTTATTCTTTCGCCATTGCTTCACTCTGGCGGTTTCAATTCAGAAATTATCAATCAAAACGGAGAAAAAGAAGTTTATGCATTAATTGGTCCAAATGGAGAAATTGACTTTATGCCATATTTTGAAAAAAACTATTTAGAAACGGATTTAATACTTCACGAATTTGGTCACTCATTTGTAAATCCTTTAATGGAAAAACACGACAAGGAAATAGAAAGCTTAAAATCTAAATACTTTACAGAAAAACTTGAAAAATATTCTAAATACCAAGGCTACAGCGAATGGAAATTTGTGTTTAACGAACTTTTGATAAGAGCAACTACAATACAGATAGCCGAAAAGCATTTTGGGAATGAAAAGGTAAAAGAACTCTTGGAATACGAAAAATCAATCGGATTTGAGTTGGTAGAAAATATTTTAGGAATTTTAAAAGAGTACGAACAGAATAGAAACAAATTCACGGACTTCGATAAGTTTTACCCAACACTAATCGAACGGATGAAATAAAGTCGAGTAGGTAAAGGGGAATCTCCACCCCTAAACCTCTCACAGAACCGTACGTGAACCTCTCGATTCATACGGCTCTTCAAAATCCAAGTCACGGTCTAAAGCCTTCGTATTTCCAATGCTCAAACATATTCGGATAGCTCTCTGCTATACCTTGCAGATGTTTAAGTGAATAATACCAATGCTTCTTTTTAAACCGTTTGTATTTGTTGCGTACCCATTTGTATAATCGTTGATTCAAGGTCTTGAACAACCTACGCATTTCGGACTTTCGATACACTCCGTAATAGTTGAGCCATCCTCGTATTTTGAGCTTTAGCTGATAAGCGATTTTGCTCAATGGTAAATGCACCCAGCGGTGGATTTTCATCTTTGCCAATTCACTTGTTATTCTACTAATACTCTTTTGACTGATGGCAGGAGAAAAGCCTAATCGCATCTTCCCTCCTTTCTTCTCCATTCTCGGTTTAAATGTAAAGCCCAAAAAGTCGAACTCCTGATACCTCACTTTAAAAGGCGGTTGGCGTTTTTGATTTCTTCGGCAATAAACGATTTTCGACTTCTCTTGGTTTAATTCCAATTTGCAGTCTTTTAATCGTTGTTTTATTGCCTCCAATAAACGCAATGCCTGTTTGATATTCTTGCAATGAACAATAATATCATCCGCATACCTCTCAAAAGAGTTTTCAGGATAATTCTTGGCTATCCATTTATCAAACACGATGTCCATAAAAATATTGGCTGTTACAGGGCTGATTACTCCGCCTTGTGGTGTGCCTTTTCCTTCGGACGGTTTGATTGTACCGTCGGGTAGTTCTACTGCAACTTCTATCCACCGTTTTACATACAATAAGATGTGTTTCTTATTGGTGTAATGTTCTACCGCTTTCAGCAGTAGTTCATGGTCAATGTTATCGAAGAACCCTTTGATGTCCAAGTCAATTACCCAACTGTTTTTCATACAGTTGATTCGGCATTGTTCAATGGCTTCGTGTGCCGACTTATTCGGTCGATACCCAAAGCTGTTTGGACTAAAATGAGGTTCTACCTCATTTTCCAATTCAGTGGTTATTATTTGCTGTGCTACCCGATCCACAACGGTAGGTATGCCCAAGGGTCGAAAATCTCCGTTTCCTTTGGGTATAAGTACCTGGCGTACAGTTTTTGGAAAGTAGCTCCCACTCGACATTCTGTTCCATAATGGATACAAATACTTGCGGGGGTTCTTACTTACCATTTCAATGGTTACTCCATCTACTCCTGCACTCCCTTTGTTGGCTTTTACTTGTTTAAAAGCCTCATTTACTTGCAACTTTGTTATCGGTTGCGACTTGTGTTCTTCATTAAAAATCATCCTTAAATAGAATTTAAGTTGTTATACAATAAATGAACTGATTTTGTGAAGCCCTTCGCTTGTCCTACATTTCTGTAAAACTCTCTTGGGTAGTTTCGCTACTACGGCTTCATCCGCCCCAATACAGAACATCGCTACTTTTTAAGCTTTTCCCTAAAGGATTTTCGCTCGTTTTGCTTTACATTTCTGTTTTGGTTCTCCTGTTCCTTTACAGAGCCTTTATATGGTTCTTGCCCTCTTAATACCGCCTGCCACATAGCCGGTAAGTAGTTTTCTGCTATGTTTCTAACCCATTGGGTTAGCTTGTCTCTCAGAGCCGCTCTACTCCTTGATTTTGACAGAATAAATGTTATTTTCGACACGTCTTCGATAGGTTCGCTTGCGCTCAACTCCCATATAATCACCATACATCTAATCGCCATCCCGATAGCTATCGGGATGGCTTTAAATGCCTTGACCTTAACGCTCAATACCCTTGTTCTTTACAAAAGCACCTTAAGGCGGTTTGAAAAAGTAGACTACACTACTTATTCGATAGTCCAATTCTTTATGAATACTCCTTCTGTGAGACCTCCAAGTGAACCTCTAAAGGGCTTGGCTCGTTGCCGTTTCTTCACAAAGCCTATCATCTCTGTAAAAGTTTTGTTACCATTTCAAAGAACTTATTTATCTTATAGCCTTGGTAACGCAGGACACACAACGGCATATAACAGCGTATATAGTCTATGGCGGATTTTGTACTGAATCGAAAATTGTAGTATTTTTAGAAAATCAAAAGCTTAACCGAAAGGCGAGCGGTTATTATCCCGCCACAAACCATATACGCGAGACGTTGGCGATAATGTAAAAATTGTAATTTCCTGAAATAGGTTGACTAAAAATTAAACCATTAATTATAGTCACTTATGAAATCAAAAAAAGAACATCGGCGAAAAAAAAGCTACCAAAAAGTAACTTTAGAAACCAAATTATTAGTTGTTGACCAAATCGTAAACGGTCAGCTCTCAAGAAAAGTCGCCTCAAAGAAATATGACGTTCCTCGGACAACTATTTCCTACTGGCTAAGAATTTATAGTACCTTAGCCCAACAAAAAATAGGTATGAGTAAAAATCAAGAAATCAAGAAATTAAAAGAAAAGATCGAAGAACTGGAGTTCGTTAAAGACTTTCAGCAAGACATCATTGCTGATATGGAACTCATTACAGGAATGGATATGGCAAAAAAGTCGTTGCCCAAAACATTAGCAAAAGAGATAGAGCGAAAGAAGAAAGACCGTATAAAAGAAAATGGCTCTATGGATGTTTTGGGATCACTAAACAAGCCTTCTACAAACGACTTAAAGCCCAACAAAAACAACAAATAGACCATCAAAAACTAATTAAAATGGTTAAAGATTACCGTAAGAAAGTTGGCTCTAAAACAGGTGGTATCAAGCTATATGCTGAATTGAAACAAGACTTCATAGATACCGATATTAAGATAGGTAGAGACAAGTTCTATCGTTTTTTAAAACACAATAATCTACTTGTTCCAAAAAGTAAAAATTACATCACCACAACTAACTCTAACCACATGTAAAAAATATAAAAACCTTGTAAAAGACCAAGTTCCCAGAAGACCTGAACAACTCTGGGTAAGCGACATCACTTATATTAAAACGCAAAACGGACACAACTATCTCGCCTTGGTTACAGACGCCTATTCTAAACAAATTATGGGTTATAAACTCGACAACCATATGAGAACATCGCTTTGCAAAGATGCACTCGCTATGGCTATTAAAAACAGAAATGCCCTAACCAAGAACTCATTCATCATTCCGATAGAGGCTTCCAGATTGTAATCCTAAATACACAAGCTTTGCTGAAAACAATGGCATTACAATGAGCATGACCGAACAATACGACCCTTATGAAAATGCTGTAGCTGAAAGAATTAACAGAACTCTTAAATATGAATATGGTTTAAAGCAAACCATCAAAAACACTGAAATAGCTAGAGATATGACTCATCAAGCTGTATATATTTATAATAACCTAAGAACGCATTTTAGTCTCGACCTTAGAAAACCAGCAGAGGTTCATTTAAATCCGAACATCAAATACAAGTCGTATAGAAAAAATAACTTAAATTTACAGGAAATTAAAATATGAGCACAAAGTAAAAAGTTATTCTAATTTTTTAAATTCATTCAAAAACCAGAAAAAAAATTGGAAATAACTTTTGATCGATAATCTAATCAATAACCAAAAAAGAGTCAACCTATATCAGTATAATACATAGACTCATAGAAACTTTAGTCCCTCGGCTAACGTAAAATTGAGTAGATTTAGGATTTAAAATTGAAATGTTGAATAAAATATAAATAACTGATTTACAGTAATATAATTTTACGTTAGTCAGAATCTTTAAAAAAAAACAAAAAAATAAATAAATTAACAATTATTTAAACATTTACTACACTTTTAGTGTAATTATATGAGATTAAATATTAATAATTTAAAAAAAACTTAATAACATGAAAACAAAACTTAAAACCTTAAGCTTAATTTTACTCTGTATCTTTTTAATAAGTTGTAGTAGCGATGACGACAACTCAGGTGGTAATAACTCCGTAAACCAACTCCCTGAGGCTACACAGATAGGTGCTAACACCGCTGGTGCTTTGGTGGATGGACAGCCGATAACCCCAAAAGGTGGTGGCATTAACCCTAATTTAATTGCTTTTTACCAATTTGTAGATGGAGCGTATTTTTTTAATGTTGGTATATTAAATTCTGAAAATAATATAACTAAAAGTATTAAAGTCTTCGCAAATGAAAATATTATTGAAGAAGATGAAGTTTATACATTAAATAAAGATGACAACTCAGTCGGTTATGGTGGTAATTACTCTATTTTAAGTAATGAAACTGATAGTTTTTATTTTACAAACACTGACTTTACAGGAGAACTAATAATCACACACCTAGATGAACAAAACCGCATTGTTTCCGGCACATTTTGGTTTGATGCTGTCAACGAAGATGGCGAGGTTGTAGAAGTAAGAGAAGGTCGTTTTGATGTAACATACTCTCAATAAAATAAAAAGAGCGGTTTTACCTCCAATAAAACCGCTCAAAGTCAAACAAAAATTAAAATTAATGTTTAACCCAAATACTTTTAATTATGAAATTTTTAAAACTCTCAATTGCATTTTTTATTGTATGCCAAACTATGTTGGCACAACAAGAAATCAACACTTCGTTCAAGGACGAAATGAACGACATTTTTCAAAATCTCGACAAAGATAAGGTTCCACATGGAATATTACTGGATTTCGGAATGGAATTTACCAATGTAAAGGCTTTTAACGGAAGCCTGACCGATAGCACTTTTATAAATAAAATAAGACTTAAAGAAATTTATAAAACACTACTTACATCACGAGTTAAAAATGTGAGCGATGGTTTTGTGTTACCTGATGACTTTGATAGGAACTGGCACAATGCAAGAAATAAAAATGAAATAGTATTGTCTGGTCTATATTTTAAGTATGCCAGGCTAAGCGATGAAGCTTACCCTGACAAAATAATTATAGAAGACGAAAAGTTGTATGATAAATATGTGGAGGGTGTCTGGCAAGATCCCTACGAAGAAAACAAGACTTTTGCCATAACAACTCCGTCGCTTCATTACAAAAACCTTGCAGTTAATGTAAAGCTACCCGAAAGTCTTTTTTATAGCAATGTAGTCGCTGAAGTTGAACGTATAGAAATAGATATGGATGACGGGCAAGGATATCGCAACATGCCTTTCAACCAGCGGATCTCTACAACTTATGAAGAGGAAGGTAATAAAATATGGAAATACAAAATTAAATTATCCGATGGTAGTATCCTGCAAAGCCACTCTAAAATAAAGATCTCAGAAGGTGTAAATTCATCACCATTGTATGATAGACAAACGGCTACAAGGTCAAGTAGTAGCTTTAACTGTAATGGCAATGGCAGATACCATTTTGAATTAACAGCATCGGAAGCCTATTTAGGTCAAAATGCGAATGTAAAGGTCACTCTTGATGATGCTAATAATGATTGTGAAATAAGAAAACCCCTAATAGTTGCTGAAGGTTTTGATGTGGGTACATTATTAAATCCTGAAAATCAGTTTGGTGCGAATGATATTAATATTTTTTCTGGTTCTATTCTTCAGTCTAATAGTGAGTTAAATGAATTAATTCTTGGTAATGAGCAAGAATACGACATAATCTATGTAGATTGGGAAAATGGTGTAGATTACTTACAACGCAATGCCTTAGCTCTTCAAGAAGTTATTGAATGGGTAAATACTAATAAAGTCGGTGGAGAGCAAAACATAATTTTAGGTCAGAGTATGGGAGGAGTCATTGCCAGATATGCACTTACTGATATGGAAAATGATAATAACAATCACGATACTAAACTTTTTATATCTCATGATGCACCACAACAGGGAGCTAATGTGCCTCTCAGCTTTCAATATATGTATAGACATTTAACCAATCAATATATCACAGCTTCTCAAACCCTATTCGGTGGTTCAGTTTTAGTGCCATTATTAGAAGATGAGTTTAGTGTTTCAACGTATTTGTCCATTTTAGATACACCTGCCTCAAGACAACTTTTAAAAGTGTGGTCAGACTTAGGATATAATATGAACAATACCATACATAACAACTTTTTCCTGTTTTCGTCGCTGGGACACCCAAATCAAAAATCGAATAGATTTGCAATTTTTTTCTGCTCTTCACTTTTGATGTGAGTTAGATAAGTTATCTCTTTTGTTATTGGATGTTTTATTTTTACCGCATAAATTGTTTTTGCTATGTTGATAGCCTTCTCAGGACTTAATGAAGATTTCTTTTCATTGAGTTGCCTTTCTAGTTCCTTGTGTATTTTATATCTTGCAAAAGCTATGCAAATGTGAGCTTCAATCCTACGCTGAACTCTATGATAGATTGGTCTTATTTTCAAGTCTGTCTTAGCTATTCTGAAAGCCTTTTCAATCTTCCATAAATGACTATAATTCTCTAAAATTTCATTTTTATTCAATTTAGCATTAGTTATATAGCCTTTTAGACCATCCCATTTTGCATCTGTTTCAAATTTTGTTTTGTCTATTGAAACTTTTAGCTCTCCATCAAGTTTTAGATATTTATTGTAACCTCTGTTATTGATACTTGACTTGGTTAGTTTTCCTGATCTAATTTTCTTTTCCAGTCTCTTTAATCCCTTTTCTCTATTGTGCTTATCTTTCTTGGCTCTTGAATCGGAATAGCTTATGATAAGTCTCAAATTACCTTTTTCTACAACTGCACTCTCTCCATTTTTAAGTTTTAAAGCTAATATTTTTTCTTTTATAAAGGACTTCTCATTTTTAATTCTAGCTCCAAGAATAAATTCATAACTTTTGCTTTGAAGTTCTTCTATGTTTTTAGAAGAAAGTAGCCCAGAGTCAGCGATGATGACTAATTGATCTAATCCGTATTTTTTCTTAAAACTATCAATGACTGGTAGCATGGTGTGTCCTTCAAATTTATTGCCTTCAAAAATATCGTAAGCCAATGGGTAACCATCTTTGCTAACTAATAACCCTAGTACAATTTGCGGATTTTGATGTTTGCCTTCTTTAGAGAAGCCTGTTTTGCGTAATTCATCTTCGTTATCAATTTCAAAATAAATAGTGGTAACATCATAGAATACTACATTTATTGTTCCATCTAGTATTTTCAAGGTATGATTATAACTAATTTCTTGTATTTGGGATTTGTGTTGTTTATGAAGCTTATCCATGTATCGGTAAATAACTTGAACATCAATAGCTTTATGTTGGTACTTAAAAAGATAATCTGATGTCTTAAGCTTACTAGAAGGGTAGCAAAGTCTAGCAAGAACCAATTGCTTAAATAAATCATGATTAATTTGATTGAACCCAATCTGATTAAAAAGCTTTCCTAAAAGCAGTTCCGGATATAAACAGATATTTCTTCAAGTCCTTGAAGAACAAGTTCTGTGTGCTGTCTATAATCGTTAAAATCTAATTCTTGTGCTCCCGTATAATTTTTTATCCATTGTTTACCTTGTTCATATAGATGGTCAACTTCAATTTTAGTAGCACTGCTGCCAATGGTCTTTAATAAGCGATACTTGCCACTACTTTTGTCAATGACTTGGACGCTAATTACACCGCTTTTATTTTTCTTTTTGCGAACAAACACAGTGCAAATTTACTAAAAAGACACCCTGGGACACCCAAAATGAAAACAAAAATATCGTAACTAATACGCTTTGAGTAAGTTATGAAATTTAAGATTTTAAATTGTCGAAAACAGGAGTGTTTCAACGTATTTGTCCATTTTAGATACACCTGCCTCAAGACAACTTTTAAAAGTGTGGTCAGACTTAGGATATAATATGAACAATACCATACATAACAACTTTTTTAATGAACTCCAAAACTTAAACTCAAATAATGGATACCCTAATCAAAATGGCATTAGAAATATTGCCATAAGTAATGGTAGTGAGTGTGGCACGCCTTTGAATTTTAATCCTGGCGACCCATTATTTGATCTTGATTATAACAAAGACCTATCATTTTGGGGTGATTTATTAAGCATGATCTATAATCCTTTAGGAGGAACAATTGGAGGTTTATTTCTTGACCAAGATTTTTTTGGTGTAGCTTTGTTAGGTTTAGTGCCTGGTAGTTCACAATATATAGTTGATTTTGAAGCAAAATCGCTAAAGAAATCTTTTTTAGGTGCAAACCATCAAATATATAATGGGCTTATTAGATATAAAAAGAAAATCTATTGGATATTTAATTCACAAGTTACTATTACTAGTGTTAATGTTAACCAACCAAGTCTTGCAAATTTACCTTTAGATTATTACGGTGGAGGCTTTTTTGAAACTGGTAATGCTGTAGATTTAAGTTTTTTACCAAGCGATTTGAATATTTTTATAGAAGATAATTTTAGTTTCGTCCCTACTGCAAGTGCTTTAGATATTGGTGGTGGCAGTGTAACTTTATATGATACCGATTATAAAGACTCATATGTTGGTGCAATTCCTCCAACAGGTCTAAAAGCATCTCCATTTGATAATTTTACAACAGCTTTTTCTAATCCTAACACAAATAACAATGAAAGACATTTAGAGTTTAATAAACGAAATGGTGATTGGTTGGCTAAAGAAATTATTGGCGCAAATATAGATTTTACAGACTGTTCATATCTTTGTAGTGGCAATATAGAGGGGTCAAACAGAGTTTGCACCACAAATAATTTTACAATAACTGGTCAAACTAATTCAGTTTCATGGACTATTGAGCCTTCAAATGCAGGAACCATAAATATAAACCAAACAAATCCTAATAGCATTTCACTGGTTAGGAACACCAATTTTTTTGGTAGTGCAGTTTTAAAAGCAGTGGTTACAACTCAAAACTGTGGGTCTGGTGAAATTACAAAAAATCTTGAATTTGGAGCTCCAACAACTACTCAAAGTGTTTCTTTAAATGGTCCAAATAATTTAAATCCAGGGCAAACAGGTATATATTCATACAACACTACCTACTTTAATAATGCTACAAGTTATGACTGGTTATTTTTTAGTAATACTTTCCCAAATGCAGATCAACATTTTGAACTAAATATAATTAGCAATAGCACATTTACGGTAAAACCTGATTTCGATGTTCCAGGCGGTTATTATACAGTCCAAGCGAGAATTATAAACACTTGTGGTTTTTACTCTTTATCTAAAACAATATATGTAGAAGAAGGAGACGGAACACCTGTTTTATATAAAAATTCTAATATTTATAGAATATATCCTAATCCATCTTCATCATATTTTAATGTCAGTTTAATTAATGAAAATCAAACTCCAACAAGCTCAAAAGGAATTTTTGGAGAAATATTAGACTTAAATGGTTTATTTCTAAGGAAAATTGAAATGGTAAACAATAAAGCTCAAGTTGATATAATCGATTTGAAAAAAGGAATTTATATACTAAGAATCCATTATGATGGTAAAACTGAAGGACACCAAGTAATAGTTGAATAGAAAGACTACTTGCAACACGAGGCTATAAGTAATGCTGTATGATGTGCTTAATCGTTGTTCTGAGATTTTTTGCTAAATTTGTTGAATAGCTGAAAAGTAATTGCATTTTTGCACAGCACTTCTTATAGCCCGAAACGTTAGCGGGCATTCCCCATATCAAGAAACTCGATTAATTTCTATTGCTAACGATGCCGATAAAATATTGGTTATTATTTTTGTAATGATCCTTTGTAAGGTAGATTTTTCAAATGGTGCTTGAGATAGAGCCCGTGCGCTCATTCTGGTTGAAATGTAAATTGTAAACCAACATGCAGCAGGTATTGACATTGGAAGTCGGTCTCACTTTGTAGCAGTTGGACAAGCCCTAGAAGATGTAAAAGAATTTGGGGTTTATGCAGAAGATCTTACTGCAATTTGTCAACACCTAAAAAGCTATGGCATTACCTCAGTTGCCATGGAAAGCACAGGAGATTATTGGCAAAATCTTTTTACAGAACTCATCAAGCATGATTTTGAAGTTATTTTATGCAATGGAAAATTTACCAAACACGCAAAAGGTAAAAAAACAGATGTTAAAGATGCAAGATGGATTCAAAAACTGCATGCATTAGGTTTGCTTACAAGTAGTTTTTTGCCTGACCAGCAGACTGAAATACTTAGAACTTATGCACGTCAGCGAGGCAATATTATACATCAAGCGTGCGACTTCAAGAAAAATGCAAAAGCATCTTAAGTTTTTAAATTTTAGACTTGATGTTGTAGTTAAAGACATTTGTGGTCTTACAGGTCTTAAAATCATAGAAGATATTTGCAAAGGAAATTTAGACCCTAATGAACTTGCTAAGCATCGGCACTACAATTGCCGAAAGTCTGAGGCAGAAATAGCAAAAGCCCTCCATGGCAATAACAGGAAGACTTTCTTTTGGGTTAAAACAAGAATTTCAAACTTATCAGTTTTTACAAAAACAATTAAAGGCTTGCGATAAACAGATAGACCAATTCATAAAAAAGCATCTTGACACAAATCCAGAATTAAAAAAACTAAAAACCAATCCAAAACCTTATAAAAGAGAAAATAAGAATGCTCCCAAAATAAAGGATTTTAATCAAGTAGCTTATCAGTATTTTGAAGGTGTGGATCTGCTTGCCATTGAAGGCGTAAGTCATGCTACAATACTTAGTATTATACCAAGATAGGTCCGGAAGGATTTATAAAGTTTAATTCTTCAAAAGAATTTGTCTCTTGGTTAAGACTAGCACCAAACAACAAAATATCAGGCGGTAAAGTGCTTAGTTCAAAAGTTCCTAAAGGGAGTAATAGATTAAAAATAGCATTACGACAAGCGACTAATTCTATTGGAAATTTAAAAGATACACACTTGTCTGATTTCTTTAAGCGTGTCGCATTTAGAAAAGGAAGACAAGCGACAGTAAGCGCAACAGCAAGAAAATTGGGTGTAATCATATGGAATATGGTTACAAAAAAAGAACCTTATAAACCGCCAAAAGAATATCTATTCCTCGATCAAAAAAGAAAGTTAGGCATAGCCAAAAGAATGAGGAAACAAATCGCTAAATTTGGATTAACTAATGAAGATTTAGGCTTAAATGCAAATATCTGTAAAACAGCAACTTAATTTACGTTAGTCAGAATTTAAATCAACATCGTAAATGAAAAATAAAGCACTTCTAATTGGAAATGATATCAACAATGCTACTGAATCATATTCTTGGCAAGACTTAATTAATGGTCTATTGGATTATGCGAAGATTGAGCGTGGATTAAATCAAAAAAATAAACCTTTCCCGATGCTTTATGAAGAAATTTATCTTAATTCAGCAAAAAAATATAAAACGTCTGAAAGACGTTTAAAAAAATATATAGCATCTCAAACTCGAAATATGAAGCCAAATGAATTGCACAAGGCAATTTTAGATTTGGGTATTGAAAATATAATAACTACCAATTATGACTTATCTTTTGAAAAATCAGCAGATCTTGACTTAAAAAAATGTAGAAATAAGGGTTTTATAAAAGAAAGTCTTTATAGTGTTTTTAGATATCATCAAACAAATAAACACAAAGTTTGGCATATTCATGGAAGTCAAATTGCGCCGAACTCAATAACACTTGGTTATGAGCACTATAGTGGTTTTCTTCAGCAAATGAGAAATTATGTTGCTACTGGAACAAAAGGGAATTACTCAAAAAAGGACTTTCTGCCAATGGCAAAAAGAATAAAATCGGAAGATGTTAAATATGAAAGTTGGATTGACTTATTCTTTACGCACGACATTTATATATTAGGATTGAATTTAGATTTTGTCGAAATGCACTTGTGGTGGTTGCTAACTTACAGGGCAAGAGTAATGGTAGAAAAACGATTCCCAATTAACAACAAAATTGTTTATTTCTATCCAAGTAAATATGAGAAAAATTCAAGACACAAACTTGAGATGTTTAAAGTAAATGGTGTCGAAACAATACCAGAAAAATTACATGGGAATTATAAACTAAAATATTATGAAAGAATAATTAACCGAATAAAAAACGGCATATAACAGCGTATATAGTCTATGGCGGATTTTGTACTGAATCGAAAATTGTAGTATTTTTAGAAAATCAAAAGCTTAACCGAAAGGCGAGCGGTTATTATCCCGCCACAAACCATATACGCGAGACGTTGGCGATAATGTAAAAATTTCGTTTCCAATAAAAATATTATCTTTGAAATAAAAATGACAATAACAGATAAACATATAATTGATACATATTCAAAACTTTTTGAAGGTTTGAATCCGTTAACCAAAATTGAACTTATTGAAAAACTGACCAAATCTCTGAAAAAGGAAAAGAAGTCAAAAGAATCTGAATTTCTTAAATCTTTTGGGGCTTTCGATTCCGATAAAACGGCTGATGAGCTGATAAAAGAAATACGCGAAAGTAGAAAGTTTAGAAATAAAGATTTGAATTTTTAATATGCAGTATTTACTTGATACGAATATCTGTGTTTTCTTTTTACGTGGTTTACTCGATTATAATATAATTATAAATGACAAAGGACTCGATAATTGCTACATATCTGAAATTACAGTTTTTGAATTAAGGTTTGGAGCTGAAAACAGCAAGAATAGTAAAAAATCTCATAAAGCAGTTGATAGATTTATTCAAGGTCTGTCAATAATTCCAATATATGGGTGTGCGAAACGATATGCTGAAGAAAAAGTAAGATTGAGAAAAAATGGAACACCGATGCACGATGAATTTGATTTATTAATTGGTGTGACTGCAATTGAAAATAAATTAACCTTAGTGACTGACAATTTGAAAGACTTTAAAAACTTTGATGATTTAAAAGTTGAAAATTGGTACTCCAGATAGAACACTATCGCCAACAAAGAACTGAGTCAAAAACCAACTAAAAATTCATTTATTTTCAGCAAATGTTCTCGCCTGCTCCACCGCTACTACCAACAATGTGTATCATTAATGGCTGTGTTTTGGCAAAATTTTAAGGTTTGAGATTTTTTTCTATCTTTACTAATTAAAACGAAAATGTGTTGATTTTTTGCACGCCACTAATGATACACTCGCCCGTTGTAATGCATTTGAGAGCTGTAATTTCCTGAAACAGGTTGACTAAAAATTAAACCATTAATTATAGTCACTTATGAAATCAAAAAAAGAACAACGGCGAAAAAAAAGCTACCAAAAAGTAACTTTAGAAACCAAATTATTAGTTGTTGACCAAATCGTAAACGGTCAGCTCTCAAGAAAAGTCGCCTCAAAGAAATATGATGTTCCTCGGACAACTATTTCCTACTGGCTAAGAATTTATAGTACCTTAGCCCAACAAAAAATAGGTATGAGTAAAAATCAAGAAATCAAGAAATTAAAAGAAAAGATCGAAGAACTGGAGTTCGTTAAAGACTTTCAGCAAGACATCATTGCTGATATGGAAATCATTACAGGAGTGGATATGGCAAAAAAGTCGTTGCCCAAAACATTAGCAAAAGAGATAGAGCGAAAGAAGAAAGACCGTATAAAAGAAAATGGCTCTATGGATGTTTTGGGATCACTAAACAAGCCTTCTACAAACGACTTAAAGCCCAACAAAAACAACAAATAGACCATCAAAAACTAATTAAAATGGTTAAAGATTATCGTAAGAAAGTTGGCTCTAAAACAGGTGGTATCAAGCTATATGCTGAATTGAAACAAGACTTCATAGATACCGATATTAAGATAGGTAGAGACAAGTTCTATCGTTTTTTAAAACACAATAATCTACTTGTTCCAAAAAGTAAAAATTACATCACCACAACTAACTCTAACCACATGTAAAAAATATAAAAACCTTGTAAAAGACCAAGTTCCCAGAAGACCTGAACAACTCTGGGTAAGCGACATCACTTATATTAAAACGCAAAACGGACACAACTATCTCGCCTTGGTCACAGACGCCTATTCTAAACAAATTATGGGTTATAAACTCGACAACCATATGAGAACATCGCTTTGCAAAGATGCACTCGCTATGGCTATTAAAAACAGAAAGTCCCCTAACCAAGAACTCATTCATCATTCTGATAGAGGCTTCCAGTATTGTAATCCTAAATACACAAGCTTTGCTGAAAACAATGGCATTACAATGAGCATGACCGAACAATACGACCCTTATGAAAATGCTGTAGCTGAAAGAATTAACAGAACTCTTAAATATGAATATGGTTTAAAGCAAACCATCAAAAACACTGAAATAGCTAGAGATATGACTCATCAAGCTGTATATATTTATAATAACCTAAGAACGCATTTTAGTCTCGACCTTAGAAAACCAGCAGAGGTTCATTTAAATCCGAACATCAAATACAAGTCGTATAGAAAAAATAACTTAAATTTACAGGAAATTAAAATATGAGCACAAAGTAAAAAGTTATTCTAATTTTTTTTGGAAACATTCAAAAGGCCAGAAAAAAAATTGGAAATAACTTTTAATCGATAATCTAATCAATAACCAAAAAAGAGTCAACCTATATCAGTATAATACACTGTAGTATTTACTGCAGGAAGTGGAGGAAATACCGGCGCAGATAAAACAATAGAAATTGACCTTGATGGAGCAATTAAAGTGATCAAAGTCGCAGACCAACATCAGGTACAGCGTTTTGTGATGATTAGTGCTTCCCAAACCGATAATCGTTCTTATTGGGAAAAAGCTGAGGGAATGAAGCCTTACTACATAGCTAAATACTACGCTGATATGGAATTAAAAAGAAGTAATCTGGATTATACCATTTTACGACCCACATTATTAACCGATGATGATAAAGAAGGGAAAATATTAATGACCAATGATCCTACTAAAGTTGGTTCTAAAATTCCAAGAGCAAGAGTGGCAACATCCGTTTTAGCAGTTTTAGACAATAAAAAAACTTATGGAAAGGTTATTGAAATGAGCGAAGGTGATGATGAAATTACCGAAGCAATAGCGAAAGTTTGCTCGTAGATAAAGAGAAAGATTAATTGGTTAAAAGACCAACTCCCTTATTTCCATGACCAAGAAAAAGTAGTGTTATATCAGGTTTTAGCAATCTGATTACTATTTCCATTTGATAAGCTGAGAAGTTCTTTTTAAATAAAGTGCCATTTTTTACGTATGAGCTGTAAATTCAACTCATTATGCTTAAATTAAAACTTCCTATAATTAGGGCATCCTCATTCTTCTATAAACCACTAAATTTCAGTAAAATAAGTCAATAATTTTGTTGTTTTAATGCGTATTTACACAATAGCTTTGCATATGATAAAATACACTTCACAATTTCAGTTCTGCGAAACCGTATGGCAATAAAACCTATAACTTACAGGGAAGAAATTAAAATCATAAAAAATGGATAAATACATTCACAATCGAATGTTTGCAAACCATAGCCCACGGTTTAAACCGTGGGCTATGGAAAATGCACAATCCTAAGCGTTTCAACGGTTTTAAATGGTTGGATTGGAGACATTCTTTTTATAACAAATGCGAAATCTATAACTTTAAATTCTGACTTTCTGAGGAAACCCTAAATCATGTAGTTGCTCGTAGAGTTACCAAATGTTTGCGATTTGACTACATTTTCTGAAGTTCCAACAAATGTTTTGACGTTTAAGTTTTGGTTTGATAAACTAAAGCTTTAATCCTCAAGACTTAGCTTAAATGGTTCTTGATATACAGCAAAAAATAAATCAAGGTTTTTATTAAAGTCAATTCCTGCTATGCTTTCAAAATTTAACCAACCGATTTTATAACTGTAATTTTTACTTTGGTGGATTTGCTCGGTTTTTTGAAATGGAATTTGATTTAAGGTCTTGAAGTTAGGGCTTGCCAAATATATCTTTAAATAAAAATTGGTGGTAAAGCTAAAGTTTTGAATTTGAGTTTTGGTGTAGCTATATTTGTATTGATTTAGTAAAGCAGAAAAATCTGATAACACAGCACTTGCCGTAGGCTCACTGCCTGCTCCTTTCCCGTAAAAGAACTGTTGATGTGCAAATTTAGAATCAATGTTGATGGCGTTAAATTCGTTTTCAACATTAAAGTTTGGATGCTGTTGATCGACTAAAAACGGAGCGACAAAACCTATAACCTTATCCTCTATATGTTGTGCAAAGGAAAAGAGTTTGAATTTGTAATTGAATTGTTTTGCAAATTCTACATGCTCTGAGCGAATATGCCTGATACCACAATTAAATATTTTATCTAGTGTCACATATATGCCAAAGGCGTGTTTTATTAGAATTCCTAATTTGAATTTAGCATCAAATCCGTCAACATCTAAAGTGGGATCAGATTCTGCAAAACCTAATTTTTGAGCTTCTTGCAAAGCTTCTTTGTAGCTTAAGCCCTGACCTGTTCGACTTAAAACATAATTAGTTGTACCATTACAAATACCTTGAAATCCTTTAATCTTATCGCTTTTAAAGTAATCTTCTAAATTTCTAATGATAGGAATACTGGCACAAACAGAAGCTTCATATAAAAAAGAGGTATTGTTTTGCCTTGAAATAGTAATAAGCTCTTCAAGATGATGTGCAATCATTTTTTTATTAGCTGAGACGACATGTTTTCCAGAGCGTAAAGCTGTTTTAACAATTTTATAAGCTGCGTTGGCATCATCAATCAACTCTACAACGATTTTGATGTCTGAGTTTTCGAGAATATCTTCCGCATGAAAGCTAAAATGCTCTTCAGCAATATCCCTTTTTTTATGTTTTGATTTGACTACAATATTTTTTATTTGAGCGTCTAACTGAGGGCTTGATTTTAAAGCTTTGTAAAATCCTTGACCTACAGAGCCATAACCAAACATCCCTATATTAATTTTTGTATCCATTAATTCCCTTTTTTATAAGTTTGGATTTTCGTTGAACCATTTTAAAATTAAATTATTTATGATTTTTCCTTCGACCAAAAACCCATCGTGCCCGTAGATTGAATCAATTTCTATAAAATCGGCATCATTAATATAATGAGCTAAATACCTTTGTTCATCTGATGTAAACAAAATATCAGATTTAATCCCTACACAAAGTGTTTTAGCTTCAATGCGTTGCAAAGCTTTTTTCACAGAGCTAAAGCCTCGCCCCAAGTTATGACTGTCCATAGTTTTAGAAATGGCATAATATGCATAAGGACAAAAGCGTTCTACTAATTTTTGACCTTGATAATTTTGGTAACTTTCGGCGACAAAATGATTTTGTTTTTCATTAGAAGATTCACTTTGGCTTAGATTATAAATTTTTGAGGTTCTATAACTCAACAACGCAATAGAGCGAGCCGCTTTTAAACCTAACTTTCCACCTTCTGGTTCATTATCTCGAAAGCTTTTATCAGCCTCGAGTGCAAAACGTTGAGAAGCATTAAAAGCAATACCCCAAGGCGAATGAAAAGCATTGGTAGCCAGCACACACAATTTTTTGATTTGATTTGGGTAATGAACTGCCCAATGCAAGGCTTGTTGACCACCCAAAGATGCACCAATCAATAACTGAATTTTTTTAATATTTAAATGAGCTTTAACCAGCTGATAAGCTTTAACTATATCAGCAATATTGACCAAAGGAAAATTTTTTCGCTTTAAAGATTCTGGAACCTCTGATGATGATGCTCCAGTACTTCCATAACAAGATCCTAAAAAATTAACGCAAACGATAAAATACTCTTTATAGTCTAAAAGTCTTCCTTGTCCATACAAATCTGGCCACCATTGATCAACATTTGAGTCTGCCGTTAAAGCATGACAAACCCAAATGACATTACCGCCATCACTGTTGAGTTTGCCATAAGTGGTGTAAGCCAGTTTTAGTACTGGTAAAGTTTTACCATTTTCAAGTTCAAAAGGCTTGTTGTATATAAATACATTAGGCATTTATTTTTTCTTTTTTTGCTGAATTGACTTTATAACTTATCGGTGGTTTTTGGCTAAGATTGTCGTTAACAGGACATCTTTGTTTGACTTGACTTAAAAGTTAGTCGATTTTTTCTTGAGATGCCTTTGCTTTTAAATCAATATCAACATTTAAAGATTGAAAACCAGCTCTATCTTCCTCATTTAATCCTAAAAATTTGGACGCATCAATATATCCTTTAATACTGATATTTAAACCCTCTATGTCAATATTCAATTCTTTGGCAACTAATTTGATTACCACATTAAGGCAACCAGCATATCCAGCTAAAATATATTCTACAGGATTGGATACCAAATCTTGTCCGCCTAATTGTTGAGGCTCATCTACAAAGAAACCAAAGCCACGAGACTGATCTATAAATAAGGTTGATTTGATACTGTTACCCTTTATAGAAAAATTAGAAATACTCATAATTTTAGGGTTGTTAAAGTTGTGAAAATGCTTGTTTAAAATCGTTTTTTATATCTTCAATATGCTCAATACCAACAGATACTCTTAAAATACCAGGAGCAACACCTGCTTTAACTTGGTCTTCTTCACTGAGTTGTTCGTGAGTTGTAGTAGATGGGTGAATGATGAGCGTTTTAGCATCACCTACGTTAGCAAGGTGAGAAACTAATTGTAAGTGATTAACAAAGTTGTCTGCGACTTCTTTGCCTGCCTTGAGTTTAAAACTTAATACACCGCCGAAGCCTTTCTTTAGATATTTTAAAGCGTTGCTGTGATAAGGTGAAGATTTTAATCCAGGGTAGTTGACCCATTCTATGTCTTCATATTGGTCAAGCCATTTTGCTAATTCTAGAGCATTATTCACAGTCCTTTCAAGCCTAAGTGATAAGGTTTCAAGACCTTGTGTCAATTGAAAAGCATTAAAAGGTGAAAGTGCAGGTCCAAAATCTCTAAGGACTTCTACTCTAGCTCTTATAGCAAAGGCAATATTACCAAAATCGCTATCTTTTCCAAATACATCAGAAAATACTAAACCGTGATAACCTTCAGAAGGTTCAGAAAATTGAGGAAACTTACCATTTCCATAGTCATATCGTCCTGCATCTACAATCACACCACCGATACTTGTTCCGAGACCGCCAATCCATTTAGTTGCAGAAGCCACAACCACGTCAGCACCGTGCTTTATGGGTTGAAATAAATAACCACCTGCACCAAAAGTGTTATCAACAATAAGTGGAATATTATGCTTTTTAGCCAATTTAGAAATACCATCAAAATCTGCTACACTAAAAGCAGGATTACCTATAGTCTCAAGATAAATAGCCTTAGTGTCCTCATCAATTTGAGCTTCAAAATCTTCCACTTTAATACTGTCCGCAAATTTAGCATGAATATCAAGTCGTTTGAGAGTAATCTTAAATTGGTTAAATGTTCCACCATACAAATGTGATGAAGTGACAAAACTATCACCAGCTTCTAAAATATTAGTTAATGCAATAAATTGTGCAGCTTGTCCAGAACTTACTGCCAGTGCAGCAACACCACCTTCAAGTGCGACGATTCGCTTTTCAAAGACATCGGTTGTTGGGTTCATAATACGAGTATAAATATTACCAAACTCTTTGAGTCCAAACAAATCGGTCGCATGTTTCGAATCATTAAATACATAAGATGTGGTTTGGTAGATTGGTAGTGCTCTTGAACCTGTGGAAGCATCAATCTCTTGTCCAGCGTGAAGCTGAAGAGTGTCAAAATGTAAATTTTGTTGTGACATAATAATATGGGTTTAGGTTTAAATAAATTGAAGTAAGTTGAATTAAGGTAATGAAGATTACCTATGATAAGATTATAATGTTTGCTCTTTAAGAATTAGCAACACATTTGCATTCGTATACTACAAAAACCAACAATAATTTGAGATGTTGAATAGCTTTTGTGTGGAAGAATAAATCGGGAAATGTGATTAAAAAAATATTTCATCGCTTTGATTTTATATTTTCTGAAAGCATTGTCGACTTCAGATCTGGAATTAGCACCAATTTTCCAATACTAACTTTAGTCAGCACTTATAGTGGGTTGCTAGAGGGTCAATGAGCCAGTCTCTCACCTCATTCTTTATAAATTTGCAATTATTCACAAACAACTATACAAACTTAAATATTTATTTTTGATAATACCAAATAAATTTTGTTAAAGTAGAGCGTAATAATTAAGTTTGAGTTACAACTATCCGAAACTTGAAAAACAAAAACAGTCATCATATCTTTGAAAATAACAATAAATCAAATAAAATATAGGACTGTTTCCTAGGAACAAAAATAACAACAAGCCAGTTATTCGACAAATCATTGATCTAATTCCTTCTCATTTACTGAGAAAAGTTATTCAACAACACCAATCTGACAAGGGTTGCCATAAACACAAAACTTATGACCAATTGGTTGCTTTATTGTTTAGACATTTTGTAGGTGTAGCACATTAGTTGACATATCCGTTGGTATATAGGCATCTAAGACTTTTATTCAAGATTTGGGCTTAGATTTAAGTCCTGCAAAATCTACTATGAGTGATGATAATAAAAAAACGCGATTATAAAGTATTTGAAAGTCTGTTTATTTGTTACCTTAAATACCAATTTATTAATAGAACTTTTAAGAAGTGCAACTACTAAAACAAACACAGCATTCTCGAACTTTGTATAGAAAATAAGGATATATCTTCCTTTTTATCTTTCATTAGACTACGTGATTAATCAAATTAAGCCAAAAGCAAAACGAGCAGAGTCTGAGCAAACCAGTTTAGATGATATAGTTTAGACGACTTTGTTTTAAGATATGGACTTTTATTCTTAGAAATCTAATATTAGAACCCGTAAATTAAGGGATACAGAAAGTTTATAACTAATTTTGAAAAAGTTTCGGATTAATATAAAAACAAGTCTAAAAATTAAAAAAGTGGTGTATTTTTGTGGATATATACTAGTTGTGCGACAGCATAAAAAAAAATTCTGCTACATTAAATACTTCGATTTCTAAAAGATTTTTTATCTTTAGAAAATGAGAAAATTAAGACTATATTTTGACACTTCTGTTTTTGGTGGAGTTTATGACGTTGAATTTCAAGAAGAAACTGAAATGCTTTTTGAAATGGTTAAAAACGGAGAAATAATCTGTGTTTACTCTGACCTTTGTGAGTTTGAACTTGAGAACGCTCCAGAAACAGTAAAAGAACATTTTTTGAGTCTTGACAAAAATCAAACTGAATTTGTCGAAATAACTGAAGAAATTAATCAACTTGCCGAAGAATACGTGAAAGAAAAAGTTGTTGGACAAACAAGCATTGATGATTGTAGGCATATTGCTTGTGCGACCATATATAAAGTAGACTATTTAGTAAGTTGGAATTTTAAACACATAGTAAATGTTTTCAGAATAAGAGGTTACAATGCAATTAACATCAAAAACGGACACATACAATTAGATATTCGTTCACCTAAAGAAATAATACGAAATGAATAAATCAGAAAAAAAACAAAAAGAGTTTGACACAGTTAAATACTTTAGAGAAGTAAAAGAAAAAATCGCAAAAGAAACCAAAGGAATGACTTTTACCGAATTTAAAGAATACTTAAATCGTAGAAAATTAAAACACGTGAAATAGATGCCGACCGCACAACACGAGGCTATAAGTAATACTGTATTTTGTGCTTAATCGAAGTTCTGAGATTATTTGCTAACTTTGTTGAATGGCTGAAAAGTGGTGGCATTTTGCACAGCACTACATATAGCCCAAACGTTGGTAGCCATTTGAAACAGGCTGACGGATAAAGCCAAGACGCTAAACGTTTAAACATCAGGCCGTTTCAAACTCTTTCAAATGACTGCTGACGGTCGAAATAAGCCGAATGAGACTTGAAATCGAAGTAGGTATAATTATAAAAATATATATTATAAAATGAAACAATTATTAATTTTCGCTTTGTTCGCTAGTGTTATTAGTAGCTCATGTTCTGAAGAAACAGTTTTCGATGAAAATCAAATTAAGGCAGAATATAAAAAAGATGACAAACAGAAAGTCTCTATTAAACTAATGGGTAAATTGCATAGAGGGAGAAAATGGAGTGAACCAAGAGGTGTAAAACCCTGTACTCGTAGTTTTGGAATATGTGGGGTAAGTTTTGAAGTAGGGGTTGAAAAAAACCTATCACAAACAAACATAACACTTCAAGATGTTAATTCAAATTCTATGAAAATGGTATTTGCATCTGAAGTAAATGCTTTAAATCGTGGGTTATTCTATTCGATAGAAGACAGTGAATTTACATTTCCGTTCGAAGTTTCAAGAGAATTTGGATATTCTGAGATTACAATAATACCAAAAGATTATGAGGTGATGGTTTCTGATGAGTTTCCTCACGGTTATGTGATATTAGACATTATAACGAATTGATCCCAGAATGAAAACAAACCAATTAATTAGAATAAGCTTAGTGGCAATATTGCCACTAAGTTTGTTTTCTTGCCAATTAACTCTTAAAGCTTTATTAGGAATTAAAGATTTTAATCAATATGTAACTCAGGATAATAGATTAGAATATTACGAAGGTTTTCTTGAAAATAATGATTATAGTTTAAAAATTTACACTTTTAAAGAGGAGGATTCTTTATTTAGTTTTTTAAAAAAACAAAATAATTTTCCTTTTATTGTTGTAAATAATTTAGAGTCGAATCAAAAATATAGAATATCATGCTACGAAGATGTTAGCTATGATGTTGAATTATTGAATAACAATAATCTATCTGTAAATCAAGATAGTATTACGAATACGTATAGTTTTATTGACAAAACTATAAAACAGAATTTAAAAATTACTTACAATAAAGAAAAAACCGTTCAAAACCCAATATGGGATATTTATATAGTTTCTGGCACCTTTTTAGGAAAAAAGTTACAAAAAAGAACTTTAGGAATTACAAAACTTAATAATATTAAAACAATAAATATTATTGATATGAGTATGGAAAAAATTGAAGAATAGAGTCGAGTAGGTAAAGGGATCCACCCCTAAACCTCTCACAGAACCGTACGTGATAGTCTCCCATCATACGGCTCTTCTTAACAAGTCAAGGCATAAAACCATATTGCCAATGCACAAACAGATTAGGATAATGCTTTGCAGTTTCCTGTAACCATTTGTAGGCAAAAAACCAGTGTTTACGCCTAAATCTCCGATATTTGTTGCGTACCCATTTTGCCAGACGCATATTCAAGAAACGAAATACATAATGTAATTCACTCATTCTTACTTTGCCGTAATAATTAATCCAACCTCGTACTTTTTCTGCTATTATGCCTGCCAAATCTGGCAGGCGTAAATGAACCATACGATGAAGTTTCATCTTAAACAAAGTTTGATTGATGCGTTTCTGTCGTTTACGACTGATTGACGGTGTAAATCCCAAATGAAAGTTCCCAAAATAGCCCTTTACCATTCTTGGCTTAAATGTAAATCCAAGAAAATCGAATGTTACATAATGAACCTTAAATGGTGGATGCTTCTTTTGGTTGCGTTTGCAATACACGATATTGCTCTTGCCGTCTTTTATCTGCAATTTGCACTGTTTAAATCGGGCTTTTACCGCTTCCAACGTCCGCAAGGCTTGTTTAAAATTATCGCAATGGATGATAATATCATCAGCATAGCGCTCAAACTTTACTTCCGGGTGGTTGTTCTCAATCCACTTATCAAAAACAACATGCAAGAAAATGTTTGCCAGTAATGGGCTAATAACACCTCCTTGTGGTGTGCCTTTGTCTCGTGAATGAATACTACCGTCTTTCTTTTGAATTGGAGCCTTTAACCAACGTGCTACATACAAGTGAATATGCTTTTCTTTGGTAAAATGTCCTAATGCTTTAAGCATTAAGTCATGGTCTATCTCATCAAAAAAACTCTTGATATCCAAATCTATCACCCAATCCATTTTCATGCAGTTTTCCCTGCATTGCTTTATGGCTTGATGCGCTGATTTGTTTGGTCGATAGCCAAAAGAATCTTTACTAAACTGTTTATCTACAATCTGTTCTAATTCTTCTCTTATTACCATTTGAGCCGTTCGGTCTTATACTGTTGGAATGCCAAGCTTCCTGATTCGACCGTCTTCTTTGGGTATTTCTACCTCGCGCACAGTGCTGGAAAATAACTACCACGGCTAACCTATTCCATACAGGATATAAGTATTTCATAGGACGTGAATGTACTTCTTATGCTGACAAATTATCAACACCTGAAATACCTTTGTTACTCTTTACCTTTTTAAAGGCATCCCATACCTGTCGCTTTAATATCGGTTGCGACTTTTGTTTCTCTTTGAAAATCATCCTAAAAAAAATCTTTAGTTGTAATACAATTTAAAACTGTTAAGTCAGTCCCTTCGCTCCATTTCCATTACAGAAACTTCATCACTACTACAGACTAATCCGCCACTAATTAACAGTATCGCTACTTTCTACCTTGCCCTTCGGGGTTGTGGTATTTTTGCACTATTAATTAGCTTCTCCTGTTCCGTAATTGAGCCGTAAGCAAAGCTCCTGCCCTCTTTATGCCGATTGCCACTTGACCAGAAATAGGTATCATGTCAAGTTCTGTTCTCGCAAGACCGCCCATCCCTCGATTTTGACAATACTAAAGTTGTTTACGACACTTCTACAAGGGTTCAATCTCGTCTCTTTCAGCTTCTTTACTCCTACCATAGCAACTCTACTCACCACACAAAAGCGGTAGCGCCTTTAACCTTATCGCTCAAGACCATCCCGTGAAAGGTAAGCCCCATAAGGCGGTTTGACTGGTATGCCTAATCACTCCCAGTCGAGAGACCAATCCTCATCGTACTCTTTACGTGAATCCACCTGAAACCAATGCCAGGGTCATTTCTGAATACCAATAAGACTCTCATCTCAATTACAGTTTTGTTACTTGTTTTCAATGAACTTAATCACTATCTTGTATCCCCAAGTAACGCAGGACACACAACTAAAGCTAACATTATGTATCTTCAATGGCGAGGTTCTGGAGCTGAAACGAATGGTTTGGGATTTATTTTCTAACTTTACGATTAAAAATAAAGGGCAGTGCTTTTTTGGTCGCCACTGAAAGATACACTTCCCGTTGGCAAGCATATACGAGAAATTTCACTTTAAAAATTAAACTCACGATTTGAATTTTAATAATCCAATTCGATTTAAAAATTACGGATGATTTTAACGACGACCTCTCGCCTACTTTCATCGAATTTTTTTAAAACCAAAGTGAATTCCTTGTTTTTAAAATGGATGATTAAAACTGATGATTGAAATAAAAATGCGGATAATTAAGATTTGAATTATAACGATGAAATTTGCCAAATCCAAAATGAAAATCTTGTTTGCGAAATGAAATTCTAAAACGGCGAATGAAATTGACTCGGCGAAAAAATTTTAATTCACGATAAAAGTTAACTAATAAGAATTTGATTTTCAAAACTAAGACGTGGAATTTGACGTTGGAAATTTTAATAAATGGAATTGAGATGCTGACTTGAAAATTGAAGCGCTAAATCGAAAAATTGGAATAAAAACAGCGAATAAAAACGAATGAAAATATTTGCAACGAAAGTTGATTAAACCGAAATAACTCGCTGATTTTCAAACATTGGAATCAAAAGTCGAGTAGGTAAAGGGGAATCCACCCCTAAACCTCTCACAGAACCGTACGTGATAGTCTCCCATCATACGGCTCTTCTTAACAAGTCTATGGCGTAAAACCGTATTGCCAATGCACAAACAGATTAGGATAATGCTTTGCAGTTTCTTGTAACCATTTGTAGGCAAAAAACCAGTGTTTACGCCTAAATCTCCGATATTTGTTGCGTACCCATTTTGCCAGACGCATATTCAAGAAACGAAATACATAGTGTAATTCACTCATTCTTACTTTGCCGTAATAATTAATCCAACCTCGTACTTTTTCTGCTATTATGCCTGCCAAATCTGGCAGGCGTAAATGAACCATACGATGAAGTTTCATCTTAAACAAAGTTTGATTGATGCGTTTCTGTCGTTTACGACTGATTGACGGTGTAAATCCCAAATGAAAGTTCCCAAAATAGCCCTTTACCATTCTTGGCTTAAATGTAAATCCAAGAAAATCGAATGTTACATAATGAACCTTAAATGGTGGATGCTTCTTTTGGTTGCGTTTGCAATACACGATATTGCTCTTGCCGTCTTTTATCTGCAATTTGCACTGTTTAAATCGGGCTTTTACCGCTTCCAACGTCCGCAAGGCTTGTTTAAAATTATCGCAATGGATGATAATATCATCAGCATAGCGCTCAAACTTTACTTCCGGGTGGTTGTTCTCAATCCACTTATCAAAAACAACATGCAAGAAAATGTTTGCCAGTAATGGGCTAATAACACCTCCTTGTGGTGTGCCTTTGTCTCGTGAATGAATACTACCGTCTTTCTTTTGAATTGGAGCCTTTAACCAACGTGCTACATACAAGTGAATATGCTTTTCTTTGGTAAAATGTCCTAATGCTTTAAGCATTAAGTCATGGTCTATCTCATCAAAAAAACTCTTGATATCCAAATCTATCACCCAATCCATTTTCATGCAGTTTTCCCTGCATTGCTTTATGGCTTGATGCGCTGATTTGTTTGGTCGATAGCCAAAAGAATCTTTACTAAACTGTTTATCTACAATCTGTTCTAATTCTTCTCTTATTACCATTTGAGCCGTTCGGTCTTGTACTGTTGGAATGCCAAGCTTCCTGATTCGACCGTCTTCTTTGGGTATTTCTACCTCGCGCACAGTACTGGAAAATAACTACCACTGGCTAACCTATTCCATACAGGATATAAGTATTTCATAGGACGTGAATGTACTTCTTGTGCTGACAAATTATCAACACCTGAAATACCTTTGTTACTCTTTACCTTTTTAAAGGCATCCCATACCTGTCGCTTTAATATCGGTTGCGACTTTTGTTTCTCTTTGAAAATCATCCTAAAAAAATCTTTAGTTGTAATACAATTTAAAACTGTTAAGTCAGTCCCTTCGCTCCATTTCCATTACAGAAACTTCATCACTACTACAGACTAATCCGCCACTAATTAACAGTATCGCTACTTTCTACCTTGCCCTTCGGGGTTGTGGTATTTTTGCACTATTAATTAGCTTCTCCTGTTCCGTAATTGAGCCGTAAGCAAAGCTCCTGCCCTCTTTATGCCGATTGCCACTTGACCAGAAATAGGTATCATGTCAAGTTCTGTTCTCGCAAGACCGCCCATCCCTCGATTTTGACAATACTAAAGTTGTTTACGACACTTCTACAAGGGTTCAATCTCGTCTCTTTCAGCTTCTTTACTCCTACCATAGCAAACTACTCTGAAAACAACACAGGTAGTGCATTTAACCTTATCGCTCAAGACCAACCCGTGAAAGGAAAGCCCCATAAGGCGGTTTGACTGGTGTGCCTAATCACTCCCAGCCGAGAGACCAATCCTCATCGTACTCTTTACGTGAATCCACCTGAAACAAATGCCAGGGTCGTTTCTAAATACCAATGAGACTCTCATCTCAATTACAGTTATGTTACTTGTTTTCAATGAACTTAATCACTATCTTGTATCCCCAAGTAACGCAGGACACACAACTACAGCCAACAATGGGTATAAAAAATAGCTACTTAATTGCTGAATCCAATGTTTTGATTATATTTAAAAAGTTAATTATTAACCGAAAAGTCTCGCATATTTGCACGCTACTTTTCATACCCGAGACCGTTAAAAAATACTCTTTTCTGAAACAATAGCTACAACAAACTTAACCCTGTGGTAAAACTGTTTATGTCAATAATTATTAAGTTTGAAACTCAAAGCATAAAACATGGCAGACCTACCACTAAAGCACAGAGATATAGATTGGCTAAGCTTTAACCAAAGATTTCTACAAGAAGCCGAAGACCAAAATAATCCACTTTATGAACGCTTAAAATTTTTAGCAATTTTTTCATCAAATTTAGACGAGTTTTTTAAAGTTAGAGTTTCTCTATTACGTCAAATTAAAAGACTTGATAAATCTCAAAGAAAAAAATCAGCACTGAAACCAAACAAAACTCTCAAAACCATTCAAAAAATTATAAAACAACAACAAATTCAGTTTGAGCATATTTTTTTTAAACATATCATTCCGCAGTTAAAAATCAATCGCATAGAGCTAATCACTGACAGCGATTCTATCCATCAGATTTATGATCAAATCGCCCATTATTTTAAAACTCATATCGCTGATCTTATAACTCCTAAAATCATTAAAAGCAGTGACAAGAAAAGCGTTTTTTTAAAAAATGAAGAACTGTATTTATTTGTAGATTTTGGAGAAGAAGATTGTTTTGGTTTAGTTGATATTCCTTCAAAATTATCGCGTTTTGTAAACATTGAAAGCCAAGACAACAACTTTAAAATCCTTGTTATAGATGATATCATAAAACAACATTGCAAATATTTATTTAAACACAAAACCTTTGTAAGGGCTTATCAAATCAAACTATCTCGTGATACAGAGTTGTTTGTTGAAGATGAGTTTGAAGGTGAACTTAAAGAAAAAATTTTAGAGTCTTTTTCTAAAACAGATATCAACCAAGCTACAAGAATACTTTATGATTTCAACATCCCACAACAGCAACTCAAATTTTTAAAACACTACTTTAAACTTACAAAAGTAGATTTGATGCCTGGTGGAAGATATCTCAACTTCAAAGATTTTTTTGATTTTTCAGATCCAACTCAAAACAAAAATCTGCACAACAAAGATTTAAAACCGATTCCACATAAAATATTAAGTTCTAACAAAGATTTTTTTACAGCCATTAAGGCTCAAGATCAACTGGTTCATTATCCTTATATGTCTTTTGATATTTTAGAAAATTTTGTAAAACAAGCGACTGAAGATGAGCATGTCAAAGAGATCAAAATCACTCTTTATCGTATTGGCAAAACCTCAAAACTCACCTCTTCTCTATTGAAGGCTCTTAGCAAAGGCAAAAAACTTACTGTTTTTATCGAAACCAAAGCAAGATTTGATAAGCAAAACAATTTAGAATGGGGCAAACAACTTAAAGACTATGGTGCTCAGGTGATATACAGTTCTCCTAAAATCAATATACATTCCAAAATCCTTATTGTCAGCAGGCAAGAATTAGACAAAGTTAAACAATACGCCTATATTGGAACGGGAGATTTTAATGCTAAAACTTCTAAAATCTACTGCGATCACGGTCTTTTTACTGCCGATGAAAAAATTACTCAAGAGCTTATTCGCGTTTTTCAAGTTATTGAGGGCGAGCTGATTATACCTCGGGTAAAAAAGCTAATGGTTTCTCCATTCAATACCCGTAAACGCTTTGATAAACTGATTTTAAAAGAAATAGATCAAGCTAAACTGAGTAAACCTGCTAAAATTACCGCCAAAATGAATAGTCTTGAAGATGAAAACATTATTAAACTATTGTACAAAGCTTCAAAAAACGGCGTAAAAGTAAGGCTTGTTGTTAGAAGCCTTTGTTGTTTGATTCCTGATTTAGAAAATATTAGTGAAAACATTACAGTCACTAGTATTATTGACCAATTTATAGAACACGGACGAATATACAATTTTTATAGTGGTGGAAAAGATAAAATTTTTATAGGAAGTGCAGACTTGATGACACGCAACATAGACAGAGGTATTGAAGTGCTAACTCCTATATACAATGACAATCTAAAACAAGAACTCAAAGATATTTTAGAGTTGCAATGCCAAGACAATATTAAAGCCCGAATAATTGATAAAGATGCTCAGAATAAGTATGTTGTTAGACATGATGATATGCCTGAAATACGCTCACAAATGGCTATCTATCAATATTTAAAACAAAAACATGACACTAATTGAAGTAAAATCCATTTGGAGCTAATCCCACATTTGTTTCAAATATAAAATTGCCTTCAACATCATAAATTTCAACAAAACCATCTGACACAAAATCCTTAGCATCACTGATATATATAAATCCATCATTAACTTCAAATCCATACATTGTGCCAAATTCTGAAGAAGAATTATACGACAAAAGGGGTTCGTTATTTAAAGTGCTTGATGATAGCTGAGTTTTATAAACCGAATTTTCATATGTATAATAGATATTATCGTTGAAAATTCTTAAATTCTTGGCACCATATAGCTCATTATCTAATGTTTTGGTGCTTGATATGTCTAATGTGTTTAAGTCTATTTGATCTATACCAGACTCATGTAACGCATACAGAAAATTGCCATAAACAACTATATTTTGCAACCCAATATTGGTTTCAATTTGTGAGGTTACACTATTATTATTAGGATTTATAACCGAAATCTTGTTTCCAAAACCATAAGCTGCATTTTGAACATAAATCAATTGCCCATCGGTTTTTATAAATTCAACTGTTTCTCCAATATTGATAATATTTTCAACTTCTAATGCATTGATGTCTATAATAGCCACAAAATCATCATCACTTGCATTAAAAGAGGCTTGATTAGTAACATAGGCTTTGCCATCCTTAACCAAACCATACCGTGGCACATCTAAGCCCGTAGTGATTTCACCAAGCTTTTCAAAACTAAACCGATCGACTACAGTTATTAAATTAGAGCCATTTGAAATGATATAAGCCCTGTTGTTGTCATCAAAAAATATACTCTGAGCAAACTGACCTAATGTTTCATCAGGATTAATGCTCGAAAAAATGTTTTGCTCAATCCTCGAAAAATCATTTGAAATATAGGTAACATCTCCTTCTCCGCCTTCATTTAAAACAAAAACACCTTCGTCAAATTTAGCCGATGGTTCAGAAATATTAGAAACATCGTCGTCTGAAGAACAGGATAAAAATATTAGGCTTGTCAAAAAAATAAAAATGGTTGTCTTAGTTTTCATAGTTTTAAAATTTAGAATTGTGTGTTTAAACTGATATGTATTGATCGACCAGGCATTGGTCTGTTATTTACTGTTTCGTAGGCTAAATCAAATATATTTTGAAGCCTAAGACTTAGTTCAGAATGTAAAAACTCTGGAATTTGGCGTGAAACTTGAAAATCAAACAAGTTATAGGCTGAAACTTTTTTATTTGGATTATTGTCAGACTGTGTAAATACCGAACCAGTATATCGCCAATAGAGTTGGCTAGACCAAAGGCGATTGACATAAGATAGTTCTGCGTTGGCTTGATGATACGGAACGTAAATCAATTGCTTTCCTGTATCTTGATTTTCTGAAATGGTATAAGCATATTGACCTTTAAATTTTAAAGAAGATAGACTGGTCAATGGCATTTGATACCCAACAGAGGTTTCTACACCATAAGTTTGCACCTGGTCTGTGTTTAGTGGTCTCCAAATATTTTCTGCATCGGGTAGCCATCTTATCATATCGTTGATATCGTTATAAAATCCAGTTGATGAAAAACTTAAACGCTCAAAACTAAAATCTGCACCCAACTCGGTTTGATATGAAGTTTCTGCATCCAAATTTGGATTTCCACCATTGATCCAAAACAGATCATTGAATGTTGGCAATCGGTAGTCTTTTGAAGCATGCCAACGTATGGTCAAATGTGTATTGGGTTGGTATGATGTCCCTAAACTCAATAAAAACGGATTTTTAAAATCATCATTAACGTCTTGTCTTAAAGAGACTTCATAATCAAACTTTTTGTTGATTTGATGTTGAAACAACACCGAAACTCCAGCAATATCTCTATCAGCATCAAAGAGTTGATCACTTTCAGATTGGCTGTTTTGATAATGAAGAACAGAATTAATCTTTATCTGTTTTAGCTCAATCCAAAACTCATATTGAAACCATTGCGTTGTAAGTTTGGAAGACGTTGATGTGTTGCGGTTCAGATTATCGTAATATGTAAAATCTTCTGTCAATAAAGCCAGTTTTAACTTTGATTGATAATTTTTCCAACGACTTTGCCATTCCAACATATTTCTAGTATCATTATTATCAAACTTGGTTTTAGGATCACTATGTGTGATAAGCGAAAAGTGACGTTCGCCAAAGGTATAATTGCCAAAATACTTTAACTGATTGTTATTGCTCAGTTCAAAGTTGACAATTGCATCAAGACTATTGATATTAAACTTACCATTTTCATTTCGTCGGTTTTGCGAAGGGATTTTATAGTCGTTATCAGATTGTTTTCTGGCAAAAGCCAATTTGAATTGAATCTTATCAAATTGATTTTGATAACTATATTTAGTTTCAAATGTGTTAAAACTACCATAGACCGACTGAAAATGATGTTCTTCTTTAAGCTCCTTTGGTAAATCTTGATTAAGATGAATGCTTCCACCTATAGCACCAGTGCCATAAAACACGCTGCCACCACCATATTTTATAGCTATTGATGAAAAATTTGCACTGAGCAAGGTATTAAAATCTGTTTGACCTGTCAATTGTGAATTGATATTTATACCATTCCAAATCACAGCCGTTTGTGAAGCAGTAGTTCCTCTGAATGCGGGCGAAGAAACCATGCCATAACCATTTTGTTTAAAATATATCATACTGTGCTGTTGTAATAAATCTGTCAAGGCAAAGGAAGACTTTTGAATTTCTGAATTTGAAATTTGGGTTTGTTTTTGCCCAATATTAAATACTTTTAAATGTTGATCTGACAAATAAATCGTATCTAAAGTCTGAACATGATGGTGTTGAGCCCATAAAATTGATGAGCCTAAGATTGCAAAAACTAAAACAGATTTACTAAACATAACTTCCAAAAACCTCTATCCCGAAGGTTTTATGAATTGATTTAGGCATCTTGGCAGGTCTCCTGGCTTGCGTCTTTACAAAAAACCTTCCCGTTATAAAACAGTGGTGCGAAGTGATTTGTAAAGCATACTGACAAGGTTGTCAGCACAAAGTTTACAGTTGCGGGAACAGCTATCGATTTTCACGATATTCCCTTTTAATTTACAATTCTAAAACAGAATTTGCAAAACCAAATGCAGGACAAATGTAAGTATTTTTTGTTTGTTTTTTAATGTTTTTCTTCTACATTTTGCCACAATCTATCATCAGGCAATTTGGCTTCAAAACACATTTTCTCTTTTTTTGTTGGATGAATAAGGCATAACTTTTTGGCGTGAAGGTGAATACCGCCGTCTGGATTGCTGCGTTTGGCTCCGTATTTTAAATCGCCTTTGATAGGACTGCCAATATAAGAGAGTTGCGAGCGTATTTGATGATGACGACCCGTTTCTATCTCAATTTCTAAAAGATGATAATGCTCTAAAGACTTCAGAACCTTGTATTTTAGAATGGCTTGTTTTGAGCTTGGAATTTCTTTGGGATAGGCGTATGATTTGTTCTGTATGGGATTACGCTTTAAATAATGCGTGAGGCGAGCTTGATTTTTATCAGGTTTGTTTTTGACCATTGCCCAATATATCTTTTGGGTTTGGCGTTCGCTAAATTGTTTGTTGAGTCGTGATAAGGCTTTAGAGGTTTTGGCAAATAGCAAAACTCCACTTGTAGGTCGGTCTAATCTGTGGACTACGCCCAAATAGACATTGCCAGCCTTGTTGTATTTGTGTTTGAGATAGGTTTTTACGGTTTCACTAAGTGGCTCGTCGCCTGTTGAATCGCCTTGCACTAAACGCCCAACGGGTTTATTGACAACAATTATATGATTATCTTCAAAAATGATGTCAAGCGACTGTTTTGACAAACTCTGCTTTATTTTATGCTATTCAAAAACGCTTTTAAAGACGCCCAATATTCTTCGCTATGTATCTGATTAACCCATAAGGCTTTTGAACCGTGATGACCTTTTTGTTTTGGGATGAATTGGGTTTGATTTTGTTGTAGATTATTGTGATTTACTAATTGAGACAATAATTTAGATTCTTCTAAAGATGATGTTACCCAAAATGGTTGTTTGAGTTCTTTAAAAACAATACTTAAATTTTCGCGTTTGTCGCCAAAATAATTACCTGGACTGAAACTTATTACGGCTTTGACTTTCTCGGGATATTTTTTAGCAACAAAAAACACCAAAGCTGATGAATAAGAACTTCCCCATAAAATGACAGGTTGCTTGGTTTTTTGATATAAATAATCTAATGCCGCTTCTATGTCTTGTTGTGCATCAACATAATCTGTTGATATGCCTTGGGCTTTGGCTCTTTCAAAAGTTTGATTGGACTCGCCTGCAAAATCTCCACCTGAGCGTTGATCAATGGCTAAGGCGGTGTAGCCCATTTCACGTAGTCTTGGTGCAATATCGGCATATTCTTGTTTGTTGTATCGTGCCTGATGACATAGCAAAATTGGTTGGGCTTTGGATTGTGCTTGATAGAGACGTGCCGAAATTTCTAATCCATCTTTTGATGGAAAGGTAAGCGTTTCATAGCTTGTGTCAATGTTTAAAGCTTTAGGGTTTGGGGTTTTTTGCAAACTGTTTTGAGATATTGCCATTAGTGTTACAAAAAAAGTTAAAAAAGTTAAATACAGTTTCATATCATTAACCTTTAAGATAATCGTTTATATTTTCTACTCTTTGCCAATATTGTGTTCTGTAAAAAAATGCCCAATAGCCTCTGACATTCAAAACATCTTTATTGTCTTGATCTATCCAAATTTTGCAAGTGTAGGTTTTTCCGTTTTCTGGATCGGTGATTTCACCATCAACACATTCATTACCTTTGGGTTTAAGATCTTCGATAATAACTAAACCTTCAATGGGTTTATCCTTTTTATCGCCTTTACACTTTGTATATAATCTGTCTCGTCTAAGATTCATTGAGAATGCGGAGTGCTTTGCCTTCAATATTACCGTTTTCTGTTTTATATACTTTTACAATTGATTTTGCTTCACCATCTTCATCAACAGTTTTCCAATAACCTTCAAATTGTTGAGCTACTGATATTTGGCATATTAAAATTGTGGCTAAAATGTATTTTATCATAACTAAATTGTTTTGTCAAATTTAACATTTCTTCTTATAAATCTATCATCTTTTGCTAAGTTTTTAAAAAAAAAAAATCAAACACCAAATTTTGCTTGCTTGTAAGCATGGCTTTTTATAAAGATTTGAGCATCTCCATTTTTTTTGCTCAGATATAAAACTTCGATATATAAATCCATAAAAAAATGATTTGACAAAAAATGTAGAAATCAAGATTGTTTTTTGAGTTTTTGTATGCTGGCATTGAGTTCAAAACCCAGTAAAAATATATTAGAGTTTAGCCAAATATAAATCATCAAAATTAATAATGCACCAATTGAGCCATACAATTTGTTATAATTAGAAAAATTTTCTATATAAAACGAAAACAAATAGGTTGTTATGGTAATCAAGAAAGTCGTGAACAATGCTCCGATTGAGAAAAAACTAGACTCTCGCCCTTCTCTGGTTCCAAAGTAATACAAAATGGCAATTCCTAAATAAAGCATGATCAGCAATGTGGCATATCGACCAATTTCAGCCCATAAAATAGTGTCGCCAACAATGCCGAGATCTGTTAAGTTTTCAATCATATAGGTAAAGTAAATTGTAACCGCTACCGAAATTAAAAGTAAAATCGCAATAATCAAAGCTACGCCAACAGCTACAATGTATTGGCGTATAATTGTGCGATTGATTTTGGTATGATAAGAAAACTCAAAACTGGTAAAAATGGCATTGACACCATTTGACATTAAAAAAATAGACAACAAAAAAACAAAAGACAACAAGCCAGCTCTTGGATTGTTGGCAATATCAAGAAAAATTTCATTAAAAAAATTTGTCGCTTGTGTAGGCAATAAATCTTCTATAAAATAAAGGACTTCATCTTGAAAATTATCTATAAACGTAATGAAAGGAATCAGGTTTAAAATAAACAATAAAAACGGAAAAATAGCCATAAAAAAACTAAAAGCAATGGAGCTTGCCCGTGTTGAAAATGTGCCTTTTATGATGCCAAACAAATACAGTTTAATCAAATCATAAAGAGTAAATCCTTCTAATTTTGGCAGTTTAATTTTCTTGCATACTTTCGCAATATCTTTAACAATTGGTGTTTTTGATAGGCTTTTGTCTAAACTGTCTGGCATTTTAAATCGCTTTAAGGCTCATGTCCATATTATGAACCGAATGTGTTAAGGCTCCACTTGATATAAAATCTACACCACAATCAGCATATTGCTTTGCCGTTTCTAAAGTAATGCCACCGCTGGATTCTGTGTAGCACTTCTGCCCTATCATGTCCACAGCTTTTTTGGTGTCTTGATAATTGAAATTGTCGAGCAAAATTCTATATACATTATCTTGTTTTAAAATCAATTCAACTTCTTCTATGTTTCTTGCTTCAACGATAATCTTTAAATCTAAATGATGTGTTTTTAAGTATTTGTGAGTTTTTTGAATAGCTTGAGCAATACCACCAGCAAAATCGATATGATTGTCTTTCAGCATAATCATATCATAAAGGGCAAAACGATGATTGACGCCACCGCCGATTTTTACTGCCCATTTTTCAAGGGCACGAATGCCTGGCGTGGTTTTTCGTGTATCTAAAATTTGAGTTTTTGTGTCTTTGAGTTGCTCAACAAATCTATGGGTTTTGGTTGCAATTGCACTCATACGTCGCATTGCGTTTAAAACCAAACGTTCAGATTTTAAGATGGATTGGCTTGAACCTGATACTGTAAATGCCACATCAGCATTATCAACTTTATCTCCATCATTAAGAAGTGTTTTAACTTCTAATTTAGCATCGACATAGTTAAAAACTTGTTTTGCAAAATCGATTCCTGCGATAACGCCATTGTCTTTGATTAGAAGTTGAGCTTTACCTTCAGCATCATTTGGAATACAAGCCAAAGACGAATAATCGCCATCGCCAACATCTTCTCTAACCGCATTTTCTATTATCAAATCAATTTCTTTTTGAAATTGTTTATCACTTATCATACAAAAACTTTTAGATTACAAAGTTAATGGAAATCTATTCAAAAAAATATAATATAAGTTACTAATCAAAGCATATTGATCAGACATTTAAAAATGCAAATTATCTTTTAAATCAATTTAGAATTGAGAGTTTGTTGAAAACACAATTTCTTTTTTTTGTATCAGGTATAATTTGGCATGTGCATTAGAATCTACTATATCCAATTGTTTAAATTGAGAAGGACTGACGTTCTTCAAATCTCTTTTTTTTATAATTAATGCAAATGGTTTTTGCGGTAAACTCTTTTGTTTAAAGGCTTTAATACTAATGTTTTTAATCTTTCCTTCACTATAAAACTGACTAGAATAGCTTTTTTTATTCAAATAATAAATTTTGTAGTCAGATAAGGTCTCATGATTTAAGATGTATTTGTCTGTTTTTGTGTAATATTTCACATCGCTGAACAACAGAAATATTGTTGTAGCAAAAACAATCAAAATTGGAAAAATAAGACTCAACCGAATGGCTAATTTTTTGTGATTGTAAGTTGGCCAATAATAGCTTATCAATAAAGCGATAGGAACTATTGACGGTAAAATATAAGTGTGGATCAAACTGCTTGAAAAGGTAAAGAAAAAAGGCGTCCACAATAACCAAAGCAAAAGAAAGCTTACCCATTTGTTTTGTAGGATTTGTCTTTTAGATTCCCAAAGTTTTACAGCCAAAATCTGTATCCAAGGAAACGCAAACGCAAATAAAAAAACCCATATTATACCCAAGGCTTGTGTTTTGGCAAAACCGTACTTATCACCTTCCCAACCGTCTGAGTCAAAAAAACGCTTAAAATGCTCGCCAATGATAAAATATTCAAGAAAACCTTTTGTTTCTTGCTCTGCTAGATAATACCAAGGAACTGCTATGAGTAGCATCAATAAAAGTCCTGAAATTAATGGCGTATTTTTAAAAAAAATTTTGAGTAACTAATCAGTCCGCAAATTAGCAATAATATTTAGTGTAGATAAAACTGATTGCTGATTTTTTAAACAAGAATCTGTTACAGATCTAAGTATGGCAAAGTTATCACAGCCCTGTTCTGATCTAAATTGTCCAGAGATTTTCTGTTTTACTTTTATATTTCTTATTGCTCTTTCAGAGGCGTTGTTATCTGGAGGTACATCCAGATGATAGAGGAATGTAAAGATATAGTTCCTGTATTTTATAAGTCTTTTTTTAAAAGTTATTAATTCTTTATGTTCTTTTGGCGGATCATGATTTAAGATGATATCCATTCTTTTTTCTATACTTTTCTTTATTGGACAATCCTTGTTAAAGGCTATATCTTTTATATTTTTCTTAAAGTTGATGGCTTTTAAAAATAAGTTTTTGCAAGCTCTACTCCATTTATGATCGCATTTTCAGTTAGATAGTTTAAATCCCGAAGTAAATGTGCCATGCAAATTTGGTGTGATTGAGCGTTGGTATTGAAATGACTCTTCCAACAATCGTGCACTAACACAGCATTTTCAAAACCATTTTCAAAGGTTTGTTCTATACTTTTTTGTCCTCTATTATCAGTTATGGTAATAAAGGTTGCTTTTTCATTTTGCCATGTCCACGCCCAGTTTTTGTCTCCTGATACTTTTACTCTGTTTCATCGCTACCGATAGGTGATTTTGAGTTTGCTATTTCTTGTTTTATCAGATTATATGCAGGTTCAGCTTTAGTGACAAGTTTGTTTAATAAATAGTGTATTCCTCCTTCACTTATAGGAATATTAAAAACCGTATTGAACATTTCTTGCATTCTCTTAAAAGGCAAGTATTGTCTGGTATGAAAATATCCTATTAAACTTTCAATATTATTCCCATAGCTTACGGGTGCATTTGCTTGTGATGGATAGTCGCTTTTTGTTTCACAACCGCAAGGACAAACTTTTTTATAAACCTTGTGTTCTGTGACTTTTATTTTTATTTCAGGGATGTCAAATACCTGTCGACTTCCTGCATATTGATGTGGAAGTGATGAAAGGTCGTTTCCACAACAGTTACAATAATCTGGTATGTGTTCTTCTGTAACATCAGGTATCTCAACCATCTTCAAAGTATTGCCTTTTCTTCCTGTTTGCCCACCTGGCTTACGCCCTGTCTTTATTCTTAGGCTTTTCCTCTTTGGTCTATTTTCATCCTTTGAGGGTGGTATGGAGCTATTATTACTGTTTTTTGGAGTTTCATATTTGGTAAGTCGTGCTTTAAGTTGACTATTTTCTAATTCTAAAGCAATTAGCTTTTTAGAAAGTTCTTCTACCTTCTGCAAGAGTGATTCTATAAGCTTATCCTTTTCCAACTTTTTTTCTTACAAATGTAGGGTGGTATGTTTGTAACAAACAAATTATTAACCAATTAGTTATCAATCCAAAAAGTTAAAAATGTTGATAAAGGTCTGATTTTTAAAATCAAGCTCTAATGAGTGGCTTATTTGAAATTTTTTTTAAAAAATTGAAATAAGCACAAAGAAAATATATGCTCAGTTTGTATTATCCAAAATTTATAGTCTTATTTTTGACACTGATTAGTTACCCTTCAATAAATATAACTCACGTTAAATAAATACAACTTTTAAATTTGGCTTAAAAATATATTTTTTTTTTTTTTTAAAAATTGGATGATATGTTTTTTTATAATAAATTTGACACGGTATTAATAACAAATAATTAAAATTATAACATATTAAATACCGAAAACTTAAATATATGTCTGTCAGATTAAAAAAACAAATTCATGAAAACTTCAAATCACAACAACAGCAAAAATTCCCTTTGGGTAAGTAAATCCTTAAGTAAAACTTTTTTTATTTTAATAACATTATTGGCTTTTGTCATTAGTTCATGTAGTAGCAGTGACGATGAAAACGATGATAATGGAGGCGGTGATGTACCAGTAGTAGATGATAGTGGTATCTTAGAAAACCTCCGTATTACCAATCTTGATTCTAATACATTCCCATGGAATAGTGCACAATCTCTCACTAACGAATGTAGCCTCATCAGTTTGACTAATGGCAAAACAAAACGTTGGGATATTGAGGGTCAAGGTCTTATCCCTGTAAAAATCAACAACCTTTCATCTGTACCACAAGCTTTAGATCTGATAGAAGAAAACTTGGGAATGCCGTTGTTTGACAGAACAAGCATAGCCAACACGCCAGATGAAGATATTACACAAGGTATCGTTTTTGGTGCTGAAGAAGAAGTCGGTTCATATAGTTACCAGTTTAATAATAGTTCTGGTTGTGGTGATGTTTCGTTTAAAGCCACCACAGAATATCTCAGTCAAGATTTTGAATTAGAGTACGATGTTGATGGAAATATCGTTGGGTATGATTATCCAGTATTGGGGCAAGCTTATGATGTTAATGGCACTGCTGTGGGCAATGTTTTGGACGGCTCGCCTTACATTTTTGATAACAACAATGTAGTTGTCGGCATCTTAGCTCAAGAAAGTCAACTGCTCTACGATATCAATGGAAAAGCCATTTGCACATCACTCTCAGGAAGTCCACTATTTGATGCAAATGAAACCGCTATTGGTACCACTGTAGAAGGTAGCGAGGACGGTTTTTTTAGCCTTGATAGTCAAAAAAATTATGGATATTATGACGCCTCAGGACGCATCAATGGGGTTATTTTAGTACGTCTTGATACCATGCAGTGTGAATTCAGCAGTGATGAAGATGAAATAGAAATGATTGTCAACAAGTTGGGATATGCTTTGGGTATGGGCACCAATTTTGACGGGTTTGGTAGTTTTAATGCATCAGGGAATTTTGATATCAATGCCAACTTTTGGAATGTACTCAATACCTTGTATCACAATCCTATAGGAAGCGATGAAGATTCTGTGGTTATTTATAAGCTTAATTAGGTAGTTTGTCATTCCGTTTGTCATTCCGTTTGTCATTCCGACGATCGGTTGTCATTCCGACGGCAGGAGGAATCTCTCTTTCACGTATTGGGGTTCGGTTCACTGAAAGATTCCTCTACCGAGACTTCGGTATCAGAATGACAAGGGGTTTGTCATTCCGACGATCGGTTGTCATTCCGACGGCAGGAGGAATCTCTCTCTCACGTATTGGTTTTCATTTCACTGAAAGATTCCTCTACCGAGACTTCGGTATCAGAATGACAAGGGAATGTCATTCCGACGGCAGGATGTCATTCCGACGGAAGGAGGAATCTTTCTCACGTATTGGTTTTCATTTCACTGAAAGATTCCTCTACCGAGACTTCGGTATCAGAATGACAAGGGAATGTCATTCCGATACCGAAGCATCGTCACTGTGTTTATCTTTGAATGACTATTGTTAGGCTTTGTTTGGGGTGAGAAGTGTTAGGCTGTTGCTGGTCTAAGTATAGTTTTCAACGTTTGTTGATAACTAAATTTGGTATGCTCTATTCTATTTTATATTTTTGGATATCGATAATACGGAAATATCGGTTTTAATACCAGCTCAAAAATATGAATACAGGCTAATCCTCATTCTTTTTTTGAGCTTTTTTTATTTTTTTTGAGTAAATATTTCACAATAAATCGGCTTTTTTAATACTTATATTTAATATTTTTTTAATATTTTTTGCATATTTTGAATCCATAAAATGTAAGTTTCATTTTTTTTTATTAACTTTTTTATTCAATATGAGCATTTTTTTTAGGGTTTACCCCGATATACCTATGTTTTTATCTGCTCAAATGCATAATTTGGGTTCAAATTGATTTTAAAAAAAAAGCTGTAGCGACAAATTTTAAAACCACCTTAGGTTTTGAGTAAAACCACCTTAGGTTTTGATCATAACCTAAGCAGGAAATTGAAGAAACCTGCGGTTGTTTTTGTGATAAATCTTTAGATTTTACAAAAAAAAACCTTGGTTCACGGAAAAAACCAAGGTTTTAATACAAGCTTAAAACTTATGAATAGAGGCTAATCCACTTTTTTGAATTCTAAAGTTTTAAGCAAATCACGGAATCTCTTGCCAGGTCTAAACAAAATTTTAGAGTCCTTTATGGCGTTTGAGCTCACATCTTCTTCAAGGTCGAAACCTTCTGAGCTAAGGCTGACGCGAAAAGAGCCTAAGTCTCCTAGATACACAATATGTCCTTGGCTGAGCTCGTCAGACATGTTGTGGACAAATGCTTCCAGTACAGCAAGGCAATCTGCCTTACGAACTGTTGATTGATTGGAAATTAAAAATGCCAATCGATTCAGATCTGTACGCCCACTTGTTTTGACCTGGGCGTAAAACTTGCGTGGTGCCGCCACATCTTGTGGGTTCACCTTTTGAACGGTTTTAAATGTTACCATTGTTAAAAAATTTATGGCAGATGAAACTGCCTGGTTAATATTGGTGTAAATTTAAAAAGCTTTTTTTATTTTTTTAGTAATACTATAAATAAGGTTTTCAACAAGTTATGAACATTTAGTTTGTTTGTTGATTATTAATAAGTTAGTTATAATACTGATATATAATGTATTATAATATTATTATTTTGTATATTATTGTTTTACAGTAGTTTAAATGTGTTAAAAAAAATAAACGATAGGATGATTTTTTTTCACTTATTGAGTTTTGTTTCGCGGATAGATTCCTCTACCGAGACTTCGGTATCAGAATGACAAGGGAATGTCATTCCGACGGCAGGATGTCATTCCGACGATCGGTTGTCATTCCGACGGCAGGAGGAATCTCTCTTTCACGTATTGGAGTTCGGTCCACTGAAAGATTCCTCTACCGAGACTTCGGTATCAGAATGACAAGGGAGGTTCGGTTCACTGAGAGATTCTTCACTTCGCAGGCTCCGTTCAGAATGACAAGGGAATGTCATTCCGACGATCGGTTGTCATTCCGACGGTAGGAGGAATCTTTTTTCACGTATTGGGGTTCGGTTCACTGAGAGATTCTTCACTCCGCGAGCTCCGTTCAGAATGACAAGGGAGGTTCGGTTCACTGGGAGATTCCTCGTCACTGCGTTTGCCTCGGAATGACAGGGGAGGTTTGTTTAATTTTTAAAATAACTAAAATCATCACCTTCTTTAATGTTAAGTAAAGAATGGTAAATGAGTTCAATCACGGCTTCTACATCTTTTTGATGTACCATTTCTACCGTAGTATGCATGTATCTTAAAGGTAAAGAAATTAAAGCTGAAGCTACACCGCCATTACTGTAAGCAAAGGCATCGGTATCTGTACCAGTCATTCGGCTTGTCGCCATGCGTTGAAATGGAATGTTATTTTTTTCAGCCGTTTCAATCAACAATTCTCTTAAGTTATTTTGAACTGCCGGAGCATAACTGATCACTGGATTATCACCTATCTTGGTTAATCCTTCTTTCTTTTTATCAATCATAGGGGTTGTGGTGTCATGACACACATCGGTAACAATAGCCACGTTGGGTTTGATGTTTTGAGTAATCATTTCAGCACCGCGTAAACCTATTTCTTCTTGAACCGAATTGGTGATATAAAGACCAAAAGGAAGTTCAATTTTGTTTTCTTTTAGTTTTTTAGCTACTTCAACTATCATAAATCCGCCCATGCGGTTATCTAAACCTCTACACACAAATTTATCTTTGTTAAGTACAAAAAATTCATCGGGATAAGTAATCACACAACCTACATGAACGCCAAGTTTTTCTACTTCTTCCTTATTAGAACAGCCTACATCAATACAAATGTTATCAAGTTGTGGTGCTTTTTCGTTAGATTTATCTCGGGTGTGAATTGCAGGCCAACCAAAAACACCTTTAACTATACCGTTTTTTGTATGGATATTAACACGTTTTGAAGTCGCTATTTGATGGTCGCTACCGCCATTTCTGATGACGTAAATCAAACCTTCATCGGTTATATAGTTGACATACCAAGAAATTTCGTCAGCATGACCTTCTATAACAACTTTGTATTTGGCTTCTGGATTGATTACACCAACAGCTGTGCCATAAATATCTGTGATAAACTCATCGACATAAGGTTTTAAATACTCCATCCAAAGTTTTTGTCCTTCAGACTCATAACCAGTTGGAGATGCGTTGTTTAAGTATTGTTCTAAAAATTCAAGTGATTTTTTATTCATAAAGTGTAAAATTTTGAGCGAAATTAATCAATTTTAAAATACTGACTTCTTATAATAATCTATTTTTGGAATAATTTTTGGTCAACATTAACTATGAAAATTAAATTATTTATCGTTTTGATTTGGTGTGGTGTTTATCAAGTTATAAATGCACAGGTAGAGGATTACTCACCAACTTCTGCACCTAAAAAAATGATTATTATTGAACGCGACTCTTTAGTGGTTAATGAAATCACTTTAGACGAAGTTATAGTGTTTCAACCTTTAAAGTTTGACTCCAAATCTGAAATGCGAAATTATCTGATTTTGAGAAGAAAGACTAGAAAGGTTTGTACTTATGCTGTTTTGGTCGCTGATAGACTTGAAAAACTCAATGCTAGATTAGAAACATTAGACTCTAAACGAAAAAAAAGACGCTATACTAAACGTATTCAAAAGTATATTGAAGGCAAGTTTACCGATCAGTTAAAAAAGCTTACCAAAACTGAAGGACAAATATTGGTTAAACTCATGCACAGACAAACGGGCATTACTACTTTTGATTTGGTTAAAGAACTAAAAAGTGGATGGCGTGCGTTTTGGTACAATACCACGGCAAGTTTGTTTAATATTTCACTTAAAGAAGAATACAATCCTTATGAGGTGAAAGAAGACTACCTTATCGAAGATATTTTGCAACGCTCTTTTAAAGATGGTGTTTTAGAAAAACACGAGCCTGCTTTTGAAATTGATTATTTGGATCTCTTAGAGCTATGGCAAAACAACAAATCACATCCCAAAGAAAAAGTTGATTAATGATATATAAAAAAATATTGTAGTAATAAAAAAAAATATAACTAAGCAAATTCAATCAAAACAAACCTTCAAATAGATTAGAGATATCGTCTCTTATACTTGAATTAACACCTGCAAGAAGGGCAACCGATATTAATAGCCCAGCCATAGCAGAACCAAAATCTTTTAGCACAAGATTGAAAGCTTTCTTCTTATGTTTATTGCCTTTTTTCTTTCTAGCAAAACTTATAGCAATTTCTCGCCCACCGATAATACCTAAAAATATCCAAGTCGTACTCATTGGAATATTTGAGATAAATAGCTTATAAATTAATAAAATAACATAAGAAAAATCAACCAAGGTAGCCGCTCTTACGTCTGATATTCTAGCTTTTTCACTCACTATTTGTTGAATTTTATCACCCCTAAAATAAAACAGCAACCCAAGTCCTATAAAAATGGTTGCAGAAAAGATTATAAATTGATAAAACTCTAGCTGTCTAGGTAAAAACACTGCAATATTTGCACCATCTTGCATAATCCAAACCGACCATAACGACCCACTTACAGCCCATTGCACATATGTCCAAGCTTTGTTATATTGCCTAGATTTAAAACGCTTTCTGATAAAGTCATAAGCTAAATTCCAAATTAAAAAAGATAAAATAAAGGCTAAAATATAGCCAGTCCAACTTTTATAAACTATTGAAGTTATGCCTGAAGATGAAGCACTAAACACACTCAACAATAAAAATGTAGTTGAAACGGGCATTCTCAACCTTGTCAAAATCAGAAGAACTAATGGTGCTATAATTTGAAAAAACGAAAACTCTTTAGGATGCGGAAACATAAGTCCACCGTCTTCATTTGTAACTTGTAGGCGTTGATAACTTACATCGCCATCATAATAAAAAAAACTAAAACAAACTGTAGCTAAAAATATGATCCCGATAAACAACCAAAGATACCACCATTTCTTGTCTGAATTACTTTCTATAAACGTCCCAATGGTTTGAATACTATCGTTGGCTACGGCAGCGTAAGCGACAAACATGAAACCTATCCACATCGCAATTTGCCAGTTGTAAGCTGTAGAAGCACCAGCTAAAATAAAACCAACAATAACAATAATAATAAAAGTTTTTTCTTCTATAAAAATATCAAAAAGCCGAAAATTTGGTCTTGTTTTATAATTCTTCCCCATGATTATTGAATGACATCGCAAATCTAAGTTGACAGAATGTATTTAATGTTTCTAAAACGTTAAGAAATTTACCAATCAAATTGATAGGATAAACCGCCAAGAACTTGCAGACCTTGCACTTTGAAATTTCGCCACTGCTCATAATTGTCATCAAGTAAGTTTTGTCCAGAAACAAAAAATCCGAGACGTTCTGAAAATTGGTATTCAACACCAAAATTTAAATCCACAAAACTATCAACGGTTTCAGAAACTAAGCCAATGCCATCAAAGGGTAAAATTGCATATTGCAGACTCTTACGCTCACCAACAAAAAACAGTGTAGAGTGCAAATACCACTTCTCGCCTATTTGATAATTGGCATTGACATCAACTTTAAATTCTGGAAGATAAGTTGCTTCAGGTAAATTATCAACTGAGTAATTAAAATAATGTGCTGAAAGTCCAACATTAAAGTCATCAAATGCGGCGTAGTTGACTTCTGCATTTATGCCAAGAGTTGACAAGTCGTCATAGGCTAATCCAAATGAATTAGAATATTCATAATTATTGGTTGGCATGAATGGAGCAAAACCATACACATCGAGGTTTTCTATAAAAAAAGCATAGTCGTTTTCTTGTTTATAAGAGACTTTAAAGTTATAGCTTAAGCTTCCTGTTTTTCCATTTAAACCAGCAAAACCTGTATAGGCATTATCTGTAGGTTGTAAGGATAAAGTTGGCGATACAAATGGGTTTTGGTTGACAATACTTCTGTAAGGATTCTGACTTAAATCACCGTCAGCACCAGCATAAAACATAAGTTCGTCTGTAAATTTGTAAGAGGCTTTAATTTTAGGATAGACAAAAAATTCAGTGTCACTGAGTTCTGTGTCGTTTAAAACTGTGGCTTTAAGACCTAAATCAAGGTTGATATCACCAAACTCAAACTGCATTGAAGGTTGGACAGTCGCCGTAAAAAATCCATAATCAATTCCTTGCTGAGGATCATTAAAAGATTGGTCAAAACTTCCTGATAGGTAATCTAACTTTACACCCAAATCTAATGTTTTTTCAGTTATATAGAATTGAAAATCGCTTGTCAGAGTAATTTGATTTTCTGAAGAATCGTAATCGTCTGAAAAATTTTGAAGATTTAATTTCACATTTTTCAGAAAACTATCTTCAAACTCTAATTGTCCATAAGCTTTTAAACCCAAGTAGGTTTGCAAAGGATCAATAGCTGAAATATCTGTATCAAATAGTTGTATGCTATTGGGTAAAACATTGAGATTTTGTTCATCTATACCGTACCAGTTATATCTTTTATAATCAACACCAATACCAGCATCCCACCTAAAATAGCGTTCAGCTGATTCTAAATTCAAATCTAAATTTGTATCTAAAAAATCATCATCTAAGAGCACATCTTCAATGCCACCAGAAGACGAAAAATGCTCAAACTCTATGTTTAATTTTTTATAGCGGTTAAGCATCAAACTGCCATAAAATTGACCTAAGATGTTGGTGAAATTACCTGCACCTAAACGGGCATAATTTTGATAATTATAAGGCAAAGCTTGTGGTTTTATAGAGCTAGCAGTTCCTTTAACGGGTGTGAAAGTAGAAGCAACAGGAACCGAAAAAATACTGTATTTTACATCTTTTTGACTCTTTGAGATCGAATCTGATACTGAGGGTTTAGATTTTATTTTAAAAGCATCGTTTAGGGTTGGAGAATATTGTTTAATTATTATTAATTTTTCAGCTTTAATAGTATCGTTTCTTCTTTGAGAAAACATTATATAACTGTTAAAAATAAAAACTAATGTTATAAAAAGACTGCTGAATTTCATAGGTTAAATTTTGCAATACAAATATCGCCGATTTGATGTAATACATAACTAAAGAAAGCTCAAAATATTTTAATGTTATCAACTTTTTAAAATATCCTTAAAATTAGGTTTAAAGTAATTTGATCCTTTTAAGACCTTACCATCTTCTCTGTAGATTGGTTTACCGTTCTTGCCTAGCTTACTCATGTTGCTTTTTTGTATTTCGTCAAAAATGGCTTCAATTTTATCTTGCATCCCATGTTCTATAATCGTGCCACAAAGAATGTATAGCATATCTCCCAAAGCATCTGCCACCTCAACTAAGTCGCCTTTTTCTGCAACTTCAAGATATTCTTCATTTTCTTCTTTCATCAAATCAAATCGAAGCTTGTTTTTTTGATGACCTAATGAAGCCGTAGGTTTAAATTTTATACCAAGTCCAAATGCTTTATGAAATTTTGCTACCGCTTGAAGTGGTTTTTGAATCATATATTTTATTTTAGTTGATTTGTAACAATTATTTATCTATTACAAATATAGAATTTTCATAATTAGATCTTCTAAACGATTTTGATTTTTTATTGTAAATCATTTTATATCAATTATTTATCAAATTTACGACATGTTATCGATTTTCAAGCTTTGAAAAGCTTACTTTTGAAATATATATTTTGAGAAATGTTTTCAACGGGACAGTGGATTTTTGCGCTGTTTTTTGTCGTGGCTTTTGTGGTTTTGATGCTTTTTAGTTACAAAAAGGATAAGGTTTTACACAAAAAATATTACAAAGGCAGTTTTTATATTCTACTTGGATTTTTGGACTTTGTGCTGATTTTATTTTTGATGAAATTTTTTCTGAAGTCCTAAATATGCAAACGGAAATTGAACGCAAGTTTTTAGTGAAATCTGATGCTTTTAAAAAAGAAGCTCATAAATCTTATACCATTCGGCAAGGTTTTTTAAATCGCGATCCTGAGCGAACCGTCAGAATTAGAGTTAAAGACAACAAAGGCTTCATAACCGTAAAAGGCATTTCTTCTCAAAACGGTTTGTCTCGCTTAGAATGGGAAAAAGAAATTGATGTAAAAGATGCTCAAGACTTGCTCCAACTTTGTGAAATGCCTATCATTCACAAAACCCGTTATGAGATTGCTATTGATAATCACACTTTTGAAGTTGATGAGTTTCATGCTAAGCATAATGGCTTGGTCATTGCAGAAATTGAACTTCCACACGAGAATGAAAACTTCCCTAAACCCAACTGGTTAGGACAAGAAGTTACGGGCAACAAGGCTTATTATAATTCTCAGCTTTAAGATTGATTATTAAACACAAGCCTTCAACTTTATTTGTGAATTTATAGCTTTTTTTGTTACGAATGCACTATTATTTTTATTCAAGAATTGTTTTTTATGAAGCCACGAATGCACTAATGTTGGTTTTTTGAGCCACGAATGCACTAATGAATTTTTTTTAAATGCCACGAATGCACTAATGTTGGTTTTTATGAAGCCACGAATGCACTAATGTTGGTTTTTATGAAGCCACGAATGCACTAATGAATTTTTTTTAAATGCCACGAATGCACTAATGTTGGTTTTTATGAAGCCACGAATGCACTAATGAATTTTTTTTAAATGCCACGAATGCACTAATGATTTTTTTTTAAATGCCACGAATGCACTAATGTTGTTTTTTATGAAGCCACGAATGCACTAATATTGTTTTTTTGAGCCACGAATGTGCTGATGATTTAAAAAAAACATTCAACAGAATAAAATTGGTAATCTCAAAATTTTCTAAACTCTACCTTTTAAGGCATCGAACACCCAGGCAATAGCAAAAAAACCAATGCCAACTGTCGCGAAACCCCAACCAGCAACGTCTTCATATTTGAAAGCACCAAGACCGATGAGACCTAAACCTACAATTATCATGATTAAAGTCGCCCAACCTAAAACGGTATTTTTATTCATCATTGCCATATACTAATTGTGTTTTATATCAATTTAATGTTAAGCAAATGTAAGGATAATATTTAATATTTTTTACTATTAGGATTTTTACCTGACTAACTTAAAACTATTTTTTTAATCAATTGTTGCCCTAAACTTTCATTTAAATTTTTGATAATTTGAGATTTACCATAGCTTAACTCTTCACGCAAAACGGCGGAAGATAATCTGACAAATAAGGTGTTTCTATCGAGATGGATTTTGGTGGTATATTTGTCTATAGCTGGTCCCATTTGGTCTTTCCAAGCACGTTGAACTTCAATTTGGTTTAAACCATTGTTGAGTCCTTTTTTATCAGTGAATATTTTTAAGAGTTCACTTAGTTTCTTGGTGTTGTATTCGTTGTCCATAATAATTACTCGGTGATGTTTATGGGTTTAAATCTTTTGTAAGTGTAGAGAAAGTCTTTCTCATTTTTTATGAGCATCAAACTGTCATTAAGGCTTAAAATGGTTTCTTTCCAAGTGTCGTAAGGCGTTTTGTATTGAAGTTTTAAACTGTCGTTTTCGTTGATGATTTTAAATTCTTCTAAGGCTTTTGTGGTTTTGTAGTTGCCGTTTAGGTCGGGTTTTAGTTTTTTTCGAAAACCCAAACTGTCTTTAATTTCAAAATAATCAACTTGTGTGTTGATGCTGTAAATGATATTTTTACCATAAGGGTTTTGGGCTTGAACAATTTCCCAATAACCGTTCAAGTGTTTTAATTCAACCGAATTTTTCTCTTTTTGACAAGAGGTTAACAGAAAAGATAAAACAAAAATTATTTTAAAGACTTTCATAAGCAAATTTAAATTGGTTTAAGTTAATCATTTTATATTGCTTGGCGTGAGCTTTGACTACGTTTTCGGTTCTTTCGGGATGTGTATCGCTGATAAACATTTGTCCTAAATCTTGTTGAGTAACCATGTTGACAATATGCTTGACACGGTTTTCGTCCAATTTATCAAAAATATCGTCTAAAAGCAAGATTGGATTTAAACCTTGACTGCCTTTTAAATAGTCGTATTTGGCAAATTTTAGGGCAACGAGATATGATTTTTGCTGTCCTTGTGAGCCAAATTTTTTAACGGGATAATTTTTGATATCAAACAATAAATCGTCTTTATGCGTACCAACGCTGGTGTATTGCAATGCCATATCTTTTTGTAGATGCTTTTCAAATAAATCTTGAAAAGATCGCTCGTGCAATTGACTTTTGTAAGTGATTTGAATAGGCTCGTCTTTTTGGCAAATCTCTTGGTAACGCTGGGTTAAAATGGTTTCAAAATCTTTGATAAATTGATTTCGAGCATCATAAATATATTGCCCTAAATCTTGCATTTGTTCGTTATAAACCGTCAAAGTAGTGTTGTCAAAGGTACGATTGGTCGCAAAATATTTTAATAAAGCGTTGCGTTGAGATAAAATCTTATTGTATTTAATAAGTTTGTTTAAGTAAACTTTATCGACTTGAGAAATCACACTATCCATAAATTTTCGTCGCACATCACTGCCTTCTAAAATCAAATCTCTATCGGTTGGCGAAACAATCACAACGGGGATAAATCCGATATGTTCACTCAATTTATCATAAGCTTTGGCGTTGCGTTTTACAATTTTTTTATCTCCTTTTTTAAAAGAGACAATAATGTTTTCAGTTTTGGATTGACGTTCAAATTGACCATCAATGACAAAAAAATCTTGACCGTGCTGAATATTTTGACTGGTGATCGGGTTGAAATAACTCTTGGTATAAGCCAAATGATAAATACTATCTAAAATATTGGTTTTGCCTTTGCCGTTTTCGCCAACAATGCAGTTGATTTTTGAATCAAATTTATATTCGAATGCCTCAAAATTTTTATAATGAAGTAAAGACAAAGATTTTAAAATCATAGAAATTAGAAATGTTTATAATTATTCAAAACTACAAATTATAGTTTATTAGGTCTATGAAATAAATCAATTATAAATATTAATTTTTTTTTAAAAAGTCATGAAAAGTATAAAGACTGTAAAAGCACTTAAAACATCGGATGAGCTTCACGAAAACCAAACCAATATTTAGCTATATCAGGTAGGTTATATGATTATCAAATCAAGGCCTAACATATGCTAAAGATAATGCAACAAATACTATCAAAAACAAGTGTTTTGGTTGAAAAAAGCATTTGAATTGACCTATTCTTGCTTAGCCTAAACATAACCGAACTCACGCATTTATCAAATTTTTAATTGATTAGAGTCATTTTTTATCACCAATAAAACCTATTTTATTCAAAGCTTTGTAAATTTGTAGTAAAATTTTTTAAAATGCACATTGAACAATTTAAAGATTATAGTCTTTCTCATTATTCTTATGCAATAGTTTGTGGAGATTTGATTGCCTTGGTGGATCCGAGTAGAAATCCACTACCCTACTACAAATTTGCAGAGCAGACAAGGCTAAAATTGTAGCAGTTATAGAAACTCATCCCCATGCTGATTTTGTAAGTAGCCATTTACAAATTCACAAGGAAACAGGTGCTATAATATACGTTAGTAAATTTTTAAACGCAGATTATCCTCATGAAACTTTTGATGATGACGATGAATTTAATTTAAATCACGTTAATTTTTCAGCAATCAATACGCCAGGACATTCGCCAGATAGTATTTGTGTTCTCACTAAAGATACACAGACGCATAAGCAAGTTTTGTTTTCAGGTGACACTTTATTTGTTGGCAATGTAGGACGCCCCGACCTCAGAGAAAATTCAGGTGATATGAAAGCCACTAGAATTTCCTTGGCTAAAGATATGTATCACAGCATTCAAAATAAATTTAATCCGTTAGATGATGACGTTATTGTATATCCAGCTCATGGTGCTGGAAGCTTGTGTGGAAAAAATATGAGCAACAAACCTTATACCACCTTAGGTAACGAACGTATTACTAATTGGGCTTTTAAAAAACAAACAAAAGAACATTTTGTAGAAGAATTATTATCTGATCAACCTTTTGTGCCAAGTTATTTTGGTTTTAATGTTGAATTAAACAAAGCTGGAGCTGATGATTTTATGAAAAATGTGTGGTCTATACCGCTTCGTTTAAAAGTGAATCGTATAGAAGATGATGCTTTAGTTGTTGATGTGCGAAATGAAGATGTTTTTAAATCAGGTCATTTACCTAACAGTGTCAACATCATGGCACGTAGCGAAAATGATAAATTTGAGACTTGGTTAGGCTCAGTAATAGAACCCAACGAAAAATTTCACATTGTAATCCAAAGTGTTGAAAACTATCAAAATATTTTAGAGCGAGTAGCAAAAATTGGATATGAAAGTCAGATTCTATCTGTTGTGACTTTAGATGATAAAAATCTTAAAAAAGACCTGAATTTAGACCTTGATCACTTCAAGTCAAACACTGATAAATATACAGTTATTGATATCAGAAATGAAAGCGAAACAAAACAAGGAATGATTTTTGAAAATGCACTACATTATCCGCTTGACAAGCTAAGAGCATCTGCACAAGACATTGCCACAGACAAACCTATTGTAGTTCATTGTCTTGCTGGCTACAGAAGTGCTACTGGTTATACCATATTAAACAAAGCAAAACCAAATGCAGAAGTTTATGATTTAAGCTTTGCCATCGAAGAATTTAAATCATAAGCCATACAAAATGTTAAATTGAATATTTTAATCATCCTTGTTGAAATCAATCTGAGAAAAGATTTAAAATGGATTAATCAATTTGTTGGAACTCAAATAATCAAGCCTATTTTTGTATAAGAAAATTGAGATTGCCGTTATGCTTACCAATGGTTTTAAAAAAACGCAAAAAGTTTGAATTTATATATCAAGCAATTTAAATCGATTTTAAAAACATCTAAAAACAAAAACATTTTTTAACATCTATTTTCAAAATATAATATTGGGAAAAAATTAAAGAATGGCTCAATATTGCTGAATGAAACCAATTAACCATAAAATATAAAACAGTTTAAACCGTTAAGAATAAAAATACTGATTATAAAATTTTGTATTTTTTTTTGGTTTTAGACGCAACTATTCTATCTTTTTTAACTCTATTGAGTAAAACCAAACTATGTATTGGATAATAATTTTATCAATTTTACTTCTCATCAATGCAATTTTACTTAAATTTAGTTGCAATAATTGTTCACAAAGTACTTGTAAAAAACCAAAATTTAATATGCCAGAAAAAAATGAGTATATTTCTCAACCTGTTATGGCAGATAAATAGATAATTCTTCAAATTTTTCGGTTTATAATTATAAAGAATTAAAAAAGCACTTGATAAATTTTTCTTCAAGTAGTATATTTCTAAACAAATTTTTAGATTGTGTATAATCAAAGGCATCTTTGATATAAACATTGATAATGCTTTTTTTATAAAGTCTTTCTGCTGAAGTTTGATGGTATGAATGTAAATTTGAATAAAAATTAAATATTTTACTGCAATTCATTTTTAGTTCAGACCTGATAAAGTTAAAGAAACCTAAACATCAATCCAACTCGACTAAAGCTATTATATTTGAAACTAAAAATTTTATGCAAATACGGTTTTGGTTTCTTCTGTTGTGTTGTCATTTTTCATTTCTTTCAGCTCAGTCGCCATCTAAACCAAACGCTGTAGAAATTTATAGAGACTTAAAAGGTCTAAACTTTCTCGGCACAGTTCTTTACGTTGCCGCACATCCTGACGATGAAAATACCAGATTAATCTCTTATTTTTCTAATAAAGTTCACGCTCAAACTTATTATCTCGCACTTACACGTGGCGACGGCGGTCAAAATCTTTTAGGCTCTGACTTAAAAGAAGCTTTGGGACTTATCCGCACGCAAGAGTTGCTCAAAGCACGTTCCATTGATGGCGGTCAACAACGCTTTACTCGAGCCATTGATTTTGGCTATTCTAAATCGCCAGAAGAAACACTCAATATCTGGAATAAAGACAGCATACTTCACGATATGGTTTGGACGATAAGAAACATAAAACCCGATGTTATAATCAACCGTTTCGACCACCGCACTCCAGGCACGACGCATGGTCATCATACGGCTTCTGCTATGTTGAGTTTAGAAGCTTTTGATTTGGCAAAGCAGATTCAAATCAATTTAAAAACCAATTAAAATCTACTCAAACTTGGCAAGCCAAACGTTTGTTTTTTAACTCCTCATGGCGGTTTTATGGCAGTCAAAAAGCTTTTAAAAAAGCTGATAAATCTAATCTAATGTCTTTTGATATTGGCGAATATTATCCTGATTTGGGATTGTCTAATTCTGAAATTGTCGCTCTTAGCCGAAGTCAACACAAATCACAAGCGTTTGGCAACACGCCAAGACGCGGAGAACAATTAGAATATCTCGAGATCATCAAAGGTGATTTGCCTGATAATCAAAATATTTTTGAAGGCGTTGATACGTCATGGAATCGCGTTAAAGGTGGCTAACCTATACAACAACTTGTTGAAAAGATTATCGCTAATTACGATTTTTCTAAACCTTTCCAAAGCGTGCCAGATTTAGTCAAAGCGTATCAGTTTATTCAAAACTTAGACAATGAACACTGGAAACGCATTAAAACTCAGCAAATCAAATCCATTATCAAGGCTTGTCTTGGTTTATATATTGAAAGTATCAGCGAAAATGCTTATGCAAACTCAAATGAAAATATTAAAGTCAATACAGAAATTATCAACCGTAGTCCAATTGATGTCAAACTCTTAGATATTAAAATGGATTCAGAGAGTTTGTTTTCAAACAAAACAACATTAAAAAACAATCAAGCGGTTTACAAGACTTTTAATGTCGATATTGACAATAAAAACACTTTACCCTATTGGCTAAATTTACCACCAAAAAAAGGACTTTATCAAGTTACAAACCCCAATTTAATAGGTTTGCCCGAAACACCAAATCCTTATCAGTTGAAGTATAATCTTGAAATAGAAAACACAGATATTACTTTTTATTCTGATGTGGTTTATAAATACAATGATCCCATTAATGGAGAAGTATTTGAAAATTTTGAAATTCTGCCAAAAATATCTATTAAACCTTTAAAAGAAGTAGCGATTTTCAAAAATGGAAATTCAAATAATTTTAGAGTTCAAATAAAATCTTACACCAAATCTTTTAATGGTAAAGTAAGTTTAGATTTACCAAAATCTTGGAAAGTTGAACCTCAATATTATGATGTCAAATTGACTGAATTAGATGAAACTAAAACTTTTGATTTTAAAATCACACCGCCTAAAAACACTGAAAAAGTTGATGCTAAAATTCTAGTTCAATCTAATGACGAAACGTTTTCTAAACACGTTAAAACTTTAGAATACAATCATATTCCCAAACAAGTTTATGCACAGGAAGCCAAAAGTGCTTTGGTCAACATCAAAATCAATCCAGGTGTAAAAAATATCGGATACATCAAAGGTGCTGGCGACAAGATTCCAGATAATCTAAAAAGCCTTGGTTACAATGTTGAAATGATTGATTTAAAAAAGATTTACATGCCTGAAAATTTAAAACATTTTGACGCCATCATTTTAGGCATCAGAGCTTTTGATACCGAAGAACAGCTTATCACAAAAAATGAAATTTTATTTGATTATGTCAAGCAAGGCGGAACTCTAATCACGCAATACACCACAACCTATGGTTTATTGACTGATAAAATTTCACCCTTAAAATTAAATTTATCTCGAAACAGAGTGACTGACGAAACAGCTGAAGTTCAGTTTATTGATAAAAATCATAAAGTGCTGAATTACCCCAATCAAATCACAGCAGAAGACTTTGACGGTTGGGTTCAAGAGCGTGGTTTATATTTTCCAGACCAATGGGACAAAGCTTTTCAACCCATTTTAAAAATTCAAGACTACGACGACAAGCCGACAAAAGGTAGTTTAATTGTTGCTCAATATGGTGATGGTTACTATATTTACACGGGTTTAAGTCTTTTTAGACAATTGCCCGCAGGTGTTCCAGGTGCGTTCAGATTATTATCTAATTTGCTATCAATCAACTCTAATGAATAAGCCCAAGTCATATCGGTGGAAACGGTTTTATACCATTGTTTTAGTGGCTAATCTTGTTTACATTCTTTTGATGTATTGGCTGATGACCGCTTTAAACTAAAGTATGCATTATATAGATATCATTGTGATGGTTGTCAGTATTGCTTTTATAGTGATATATGGCACATATAAAACCAAAAAAAGCCAAAACGTTCAAGACTATATAAAAAGTGATAATGATGCCCGTTGGTGGACCGTTGGAATATCAGTAATGACCACACAAGCCGATGCTATTACTTTTTTATCTACGCCTGGTCAAGCCTATGATGATGGAATGGGTTTTGTTCAGTTTTACTTTGGTTTGCCTATTGCGATGGTGATTATTTGTATGTTTTTTATTCCTATCTATCATCGATTAAAAGTTTACACCGCTTATGAATATCTCGAAAGCCGTTTTGACAAAAAAACACGAACGCTCACAGCTTTGCTCTTTCTAACACAACGAGGACTTTCGGCTGGTATAACCATTTTTGCCCCAGCTATTATTCTTTCAGCCGTTTTGGGTTGGGATTTATTTACGCTCAATATCATCATCGGGATTTTGGTGATTATTTATACCGTTTCAGGTGGCACACGGGCAGTTAGCGTTACTCAAAAACAACAGATGGCTGTGATTTTTTCTGGAATGATCATTGCTTTTTTTGTGATTTTAAGTTATCTACCAGAAAACATCAATTTTAATAATGCCTTAGAAATTGCTTCCTCGAGTGGCAAAATGGAAATCTTAAATTTTGATTTTGATTTCAATCAACGTTACACCGTTTGGAGTGGATTGATCGGTGGAACTTTTTTGGCACTCTCCTATTTTGGCACAGACCAAAGTCAAGTTCAACGGTATTTAACCGCCAAATCGGTTAAGCAAAGTCAGATTGGAATGCTGTTTAATGCCTTGCTTAAAGTGCCGATGCAGTTTTTTATTCTACTGGTTGGTATTATGGTTTTTGTCTTTTATCAATTCAATACCGCACCGCTCAATTTTAATCCTGTCGCCGAAAATGCGGTTAATGAAAGTGAATACAAAACCGATTATCAACATATCAACAACAAGTTAGAGCAAAATTTTGAGCATAAAAAATCGCTTTTTGCACAAATGAATTCTAAAGATATTACAGATGCTCAATTTGAAAATCTTAAAACTCAACTGGCTCAAGCCAATGTTAACGAAAAAGAATTAAGAGAAAATGCTAAAGCTGTCATTAAGCAAGCAAATGATACTGTAGAAACCAATGACACAGATTATGTTTTTATCCATTTCATACTCAACAATTTACCGCGTGGTTTGATTGGTTTGCTTTTAGTCGCCATTCTCTCAGCGGCGATGTCTTCAACAGCCTCTGAATTAAACGCTTTAGCCTCAACCACGGCGATAGACTTGTATAAAAGAAATGTCAAAACAACTAAAACCGATATGCATTTTGTGAATATTTCAAAGCTTTTTACATTACTTTGGGGCATTATTGCTATTACTGTGGCTTGTCTTGCCCCGTTGTTTGACAACTTAATTGAATTAGTCAACATTATAGGTTCTATATTTTATGGCAATGTTTTGGGTATTTTTCTCTTGGCATTTTTCATCAAATATGTCAAATCCGTAGCGACTTTTTGGGCAGCGATTATCACTCAAATCATTGTGATTGTTGGATATTATTTTGACATTATGCCATATTTATGGCTAAATTTGTTTGGTTGTGCATTGGTAATCGGCATCGCTTTAGCTATTCAAACTCTAAACCGAAAATTATGAAAACTTATAAATGGGGCATTTTAGGCTTAGGAAAAATTGCTCATAAATTTGCAAATGACCTACAAACGGTTAAAAATGCAGAACTTTACGCCGTAGGTTCACGCACACAAAACAAAGCTGACGAATTTGCCACAAAGCACAAAGCCTCAAAAGCCTATGGCAGCTATGAACAATTGATTAAAGACCCCGATATTGACGTGGTTTATATTGCCACACCACATGTTTTTCACAAAGCCAATACTATTGCCGTTTTAAAATCAGGCAAAGCCGTATTGTGTGAAAAAGCTTTTGCGATGAATCACAATGAAGTTGAAGACATGATTCGCACGGCTCAAGACAACCACGTGTTTTTGATGGAAGCTTTATGGACTAATTTTATGCCGACGATTAAAACCATAAAAGAATTTCAAGATAAAAAGACTTACGGAAACATTAAAAATATTCAAGCTGAGTTTTGTTTTAAAGCCCCTTTTGACCCAAATAAACGTTTATTTAATCCCAAATTAGGCGGTGGATCTTTGTTGGATATTGGGATTTATCCTGTTTATTTGGCTTTAAAACTCCTCGGAAAACCAAACCATATTTCAGCAGAAAGCAAACTATCAACTACTGGTGTCGATTTAGAAACTAAAATAGTTTTTGAATACAACAATAATGTAAAAGCTGACTTGTTTTGCAGTTTTGATCAAACGAGAGAAAATTTTGCTTTCATTGAATTTGAAAAAGCAAAAATAAAATTAGGACCGCGTTTTCACGAAACCGATAAGCTCAGTATCGTAACAAATGATAAAACAATAGATAGAGATTTCAACTATCAAGCCAAAGGCTATCATTTTGAAATTGCCCACGTTCAAGAGTGTTTAGAGCAAGGCTTCACCGAAAGTCCGTTGATGCCTTTTGAGTTTTCTTTAGAACTCATAAAAACTTTAGATAAAATCAGAGCGATTGTTGGGTTGGAATATGAATGATAAATGACACATCTCAATCAGATGATTTATCAATTGAAGTAAATTAATTCTTTTAATCTTTAGAAATCACTTTTATCCAATTTTTAACCTGTTCTGCCATTTGACGAGCCACATCTATATCTTTATCAACTATAGTGATATGCCCCATTTTGCGAAATGGTCGGGTTTGAGTTTTACCGTAAATGTGTGGAACGACGCCTTTTAATGCTAAAATCTTGTCGATATTTTTATAATAAACATCACCTTCATGGTTTTCATCGCCTACAAGATTGACCATAACCGCTCCAACTTTAGAGTCGGTATTTCCGAGTGGCAAGTCTAAAATAGCTCTAAGATGTTGCTCAAATTGATTGGTATAAGCACCTTCAATACTATAATGTCCTGAATTATGCGGTCGTGGTGCAACTTCGTTAACTAAAATTTTATCCTCTTGAGTTTGAAATAATTCAACCGACAGCAAACCTACGTGTTGAAAAGCATTAGAAACTTTCCTCGCAACTTCCTGAGCTTGATTTGAAACCTCATCACTTATTCTTGCAGGGCAAATCACATACTCTACTTGATTAGCCGTTGGATGAAATTCCATTTCAACTACTGGATAAGTTTTGATTTCACCGCTTACTGAGCGTGCAACAATGACTGCTAATTCATTTTTAAAATTGATTTTTTGCTCTAACAAACAAGGTGTGTCGGGCAAAGCTTTGATGTCTTCTCTATTTTTTAAAATACTCACGCCTCGACCGTCATAACCACCAGTACGGCTTTTCCAAACGATTGGTAATTGAAACTTATCATTTTTGTAATCTTCTTCAATTTCAGATTGAGTTTGATAGCATTTAAAAGGTGAAGTTGGGATTTTATTTTGCTGATAAAATTCTTTTTGAATGCCTTTATCTCGAATTAATTTCAAAGTTTTAGCTGATGGATAAACTTTTTTGCCTTGATTTTCAAGCGTTTCTAAAGCATCAACATTTACATTTTCTATTTCAATGGTTAAAACATCAACATCTTTTGCGAAATTTAAAACCGTATCATAATTCATCAAATCACCTACAACAAATTCGTTGCAAGCTATTTTACAAGGTGCTTCACTGCTTGGGTCTAATACTTTGGTTTGGATATCAAATTTTCGCGTTTCATACAATAACATTTTGCCAAGTTGACCGCCACCAAGGATACCGAGTTTAAAGTTTGAAGAAAAGTAGTCAGGCATTTAAATATTGAATTTGGGTTATAAAAGGTGTTATGCCAACATCTTGATACAATACCGACCTTACCGTCTATATCACTTGATGTGACGCTTTTTTATCGGGTTTCAATTTATAATTATTTAATACAGTTCAGGGTATTTTTCAGGTTTAAACTCATGCATTATGGCGTAAACTTTTTCAAAAATATCTTCAGTTGAAGGTTTTGAAAAATAGTCGCCATCTGTGCCATAAGCTGGGCGATGAGCGTAAGATGTTAATGTTTGTGGTTGACTATCTAAGTAGCGATATGCGTTTTGTTTTTCAATAATATTTTGCAAAATGTAAGATGATGCACCACCTGGAACATCTTCGTCAATGACCAATAAACGATTAGTTTTTTGAACACTTTTCACGATGTCGTGGTTTAAGTCAAACGGTAACAAGGATTGCACATCAATTATTTCAGCATCAATGTCAACTTCTTGTAATTCTTTAGCGACTTGTTGCACAAGTCTGAGCGTTGAGCCATAAGATACTAAAGTGATGTCTTGTCCTTCTTTTAATGTTTCTACAACGCCAACAGGGGTTTTAAATTCACCGAGGTTTGTTGGCATTTTTTCTTTAAGTCGGTAACCATTCAGGCATTCTATAATTAAAGCAGGTTCATCGCTTTCTAAAATGGTGTTGTAAAATCCAGAAGCTTGTGTCATATTTCGAGGCACGAGAACGTTTATACCTCTGACAAGGTTCAAAATACCGCCCATTGGCGAACCACTGTGCCAAATTCCTTCTAAGCGATGACCGCGTGTTCTTACAATCAATGGTGCTTTTTGTTTGCCTTTAGAGCGATAATGGATGGTTGCTAAATCATCACTCATAGTTTGTATGGCGTAGAGCAAATAATCTAAATATTGAATTTCAGCAATGGGACGTAAACCTCTCAATGCCAGACCAATACCTTGACCCAAAATAGTAGCTTCGCGGATGCCTGTATCAGAAACACGAATTTTTCCGTATTTTTTTTGAAGTCCTTCAAGACCTTGATTGACATCGCCAATTTCTCCAGAATCTTCACCAAAAACCAAAGCTTCTGGAATGGTTTCAAATATTTTATCAAAATTATCTCGTAAAATTATTCTTCCATCAACTTCTTTGGCATCATCGTCATATTCAGGTGTGATTGCTTCAATATTAGTTGCTCTCCATTGAGACTGACTATATAAGTGGCTACTGTAATCGGGTTTAACTTCATTAGAAAAGTTTTCAATCCATTGGATAAGCTCATCTTTAGCTTGAAACTGCTCGTGTCTTATATATCGTAAAACTTTTCTTGCTGAAGCGATTACAATAGATTTTAAAGGTTCGTCATTAGATTTTAATTTGTCTATGATAGGTTTTATAAATGAAGAATTTTCAGAGGATTTTACAACCTTATTTAGAATAGATATCAGTTCTTGGCTTGCTGTTTTTGCTCTTTCGCCAAAAGCTTTCCATGCGGCTTGTTTACCTTTTCTGACTTCGCTTTTGATATCTTTTTCTAGCTCATTCAAATCCTCTTCAGTAGCGATGCCATTTGAAATCATCCATTGTCTCATTTGGGCATTACAATCGTATTCACGCTCCCATTTCAATCGTTCTTCAGACTTATAACGTTCGTGTGAACCCGAAGTAGAATGCCCTTGAGGTTGAGTTAATTCAACGACATGAATTAGAACAGGGACATGCTGTTCTCTGGCTATGGTTTCGGCTTTTTGATAAGTCTCAATCAATTCTACATAATCCCAACCTTTAACCACTAAAATTTCATAGCCATTGGTATCTTCTTCTTTTTGAAAACCTTTGAGAATTTCAGAGATATTTTCTTTAGTGGTTTGATGTTTGGCATGCACAGAAATTCCATAATCGTCATCCCAAACACTTATGACCATTGGCACTTGCATCACGCCAGCGGCATTAAAAGTTTCCCAAAATAAGCCTTCGCTGGTACTGGCATTTCCAATGGTTCCCCAAGCAATTTCGTTGCCTTTAACTGAAAATTTATCAGCATTTATGTTTTTTACGGCACGATAGACTTGAGAGGCTTGAGCCAACCCAAGCAATCGTGGCATTTGTCCAGCAGTTGGTGAAATATCAGGGCTTGAATTTTTTTGTTTTGTAAGGTTTTTCCATGCACCATTTTCATCTAAACTGTGACTCATAAAATGACCGCCCATTTGCCGTCCACCAGACATAGGCTCTTGTTTGATATCTGTATTGGCATACAAACCAGCAAAAAACTCTTGGATAGTCAAGTCTCCAATGACCATCATAAAAGTTTGGTCGCGATAATAACCTGAGCGCCAATCTCCGTTTTTGAAAGCCTTAGCCCAAGCAATTTGTGGTACTTCTTTGCCATCGCCAAAAATCCCAAATTTAGCTTTGCCTGTAAGCACCTCTCTTCGCCCTAATAGACTGCATTCTCTACTGGTTACAGCAATTTTATAATCTTCTAAAACTTGTTTTTGAAAGTCTTCAAATGATAATGAACTATCTTGTTGTAAAGTATTCTCCATAACATAAAATATTACAACAAATATACAAAATTTAAAAATATAGGATATTCAATAAAAGGGTTTTTATACTAAATAATTATTAAAATATAATTGATAAACAAGCTGTTTATTGACATTTTATTATTATATAAACTAACCTTTATCGAAGAAGTGAAACTTAAATTTAATTAATATTATATTTACATTTTGAGTTATAAAAATATAGCCTTTTAAGGAAAAACAATTAACCATAAAATTCGTAGCATTGAATCGAATAGAAAAAAATGACAGATTAATAGAGTTGATTCACGCTCATAACCACAAAGCCGTTATAAGTTTAGATAATGAAGGTGGAAGACTTAAATCTTTAATTTTTGATAACAAACAGATAATCAGTGATTTAAAAAACAATACTTACGAGCAAAGTTTTGCATCGGCTATTTTGTTTCCGTTTGCTAATAGAATAAAAAACGGGGTTTATAGTTTTAATCATACTACTTATAATTTGACTTGTAATGAGATTGATAAAAACAATGCTATTCATGGATTGGTTTTTAACAAAAAGTTTGAATTAGTCAACACAAAAACAACTGATAAAACAGTAGAAGCCCAACTGGAATATATAGAAAATCATCCTCCCAAGGCTTATCCTTTTTCTTTTAAAATTATGCTAACTTACACATTATCAAAACACAGACTTTTGTTAAAAGTCAATATTAAAAATACAGGATCTACAGATTTGCCTTTTACTTTAGGTTGGCATCCATATTTTTGTATAAAAAATTTTGATAAAGCTCTATTAAAATTTAATTCTAATCAAATTGTATTGACTGACAGTAAAATGATACCTACAAAAATTTTAGAGCAAAAAATAGAACAACCTTTTTTTCTTAAAAACAAACAACTTGATGATTGTTTTATTTTAAACAATAACAAAATTGAATTTGATAATGGAAGTCATAAAATTTATATTAAAACGTCTTCAGATTTAAAATTTTTTCAAATCTATACTCCGCCAAATGAAAGCAAAATAGCTTTGGAACCCATGACAGGATTTTCAGATAGTTTTAATCATAAAAAAGGGTTGAAAATTCTAAAACCAAACACTTCAACAGAGGAAATATGGTCGGTTGAAATGTTTAAATAACCTGAAATCGGGTAAAAAAAGTTAAATTGAAACCACATCAATGACAAGTATAATTTCAATATAGATTCTAATTTCGATACTCAGATTTTTAGGGATTCATCATATGACTTCAAAAAATCAATCAACTTGAAGACAATATAAGATTAACTCAAACTCACTTGAAATACAAACATCAATACACCAAAAATTGATACAACTTCGCCTCTATTCCGCCATTAAAAACTTTGATAGGTTTTGAGCCTTTAAGATTCAAATACCGAGGTGCATCTTCATCTGTAGTGATAAAACACACCTTTGTGTTTTTGTAATTTTCTCTTAGAACTTGCCCTAAAGTTTTGTAAAACAACTCAGGGTTGACATCTAATCGGTTGCCGTACGGAGGATTGAACAACATATGCAAAGACCGTTCACCTCCTTTTGAAGTTGAAAAAAAGTCATCGTGATGAATGCTGATAAACTCACTCAAGTTGGCTTTATCAACATTATCTTGGGCTTTTCTCACAGCAGAAGGTGCTTTATCAATCCCTTTAATTTTAAAATGAAACGGTCTGATTTTTTTTAAAACCGAATTCATAATCACTTCATACAAATCTTCATCCCAATCTTGCCAATGCATAAATCCAAAGCTTCTCCGATTAAGATTTGGTGGAATTTGGCAAGCTATCATTGCGGCTTCAATCAAAATAGTACCGCTACCACACATAGGATCCATAAAATCAGATTGACCGTCCCAACCCGAATGCAACAATAATCCAGCAGCCAAAACTTCATTTATTGGGGCTATATTTGTCGCTGTTCGATAACCGCGTTTAAACAATTTATCGCCTGAGCTATCTAAGCTAAGAGTACAAGTATTTTTGTTGATGTGCACATTAAAAATCATCTGTGGATTATCAGTAGAAACATCAGGGCGTTTTCCAGTTTTATTTCTAAAAAAATCTACAATAGCATCTTTAGTACGCAAGCCTACAAACTGTGAGTTGTTAAATATTGACTGATGAGTCGTAGCAGACACCATAAAAGTTTTGTCAACCGCCATAACAGTTGACCAATTGAATTCATACAATCTGTGATAAAATTCGTCTTCGGTGTGAAATTTAAAAGATTTTATTGGCTTTAAAATGCTCAAGGCTGTTCTCAAACTGAGATCTGCTTTATACATAAAACCCTTGTCTCCCACAAAACTTACATTTCTTATGCCAGGTTTAATATCCATGGCACCGAGTTTCAAGAGTTCTCGTTCGAGTAAAGGCTCAAATCCAAAAAGGGTTGTTGCCAACATTTTAAAGTTATTGCTCATAATTTTATTTTACGAAACAAAAATAGGCTAATTTTGTAGTCTATGAAACAAACAGAGTCTAAATGGTATGCGACATGGTTCGACACACCGTATTATCATATTTTATATAAAAACAGAGACGACAAAGAAGCTCAAAACTTTATGCTTCAACTGACTGATTTTCTCAAACTAAAACCACAATCTCATATTTTAGATGTGGCTTGTGGACGTGGACGTCACTCCATTTATTTGAATAAAATAGGCTATCGAGTTACAGGGATTGACTTGTCTCAAAACAACATAGATTATGCAAAAAAGTTTGAAACCGATGGTTTGCATTTTGAACGCCATGATATGTGCCAACCTATGGGAAAAACTTATGATGCGGTATTTAATCTCTTTACAAGTTTTGGTTATTTTGAAAAAGACGATTACAACATCAACGCCATAAAAGCTATGAAAGCTAATATGAAGCCTGATGCCTTCGGTGTTATAGATTTTTTGAATGTGCATCATACTTTAAAACATTTAAAAAAATATGATGCCAAAACCATTGATGGCATTGATTTTAAAATTCATAAATGGATTGACAAAGGCTATATTCTTAAACACATACAATTTGAAGTTGACAATCAAAAGCACGATTACACTGAGCGATTAAAATGTATTGATCTAAAGCTGTTTAAATCTTATTTTAAAGTCGCTAATTTGAATATCAAACATGTGTTTGGGAATTATAATTTAGAAGATTTTGATGCTGAAACTTCAGAACGTTTAATTTTGGTTTTTAATCAATGATGAGTTTGTACCTTCCTATTATTGCTGTATTTTTAGGATTTTTGATAGCTTTAAAAATCAAAGCCCATTCAAAATATCTCGATCTACTACTTGCCTTTAGCGGTGGATTTTTACTATCAGTTACTGTGGTAAGTCTTTTACCCGAAATTTACTATCAGCAAGAAGGCATAATAGGTTTTTTTATTTTATTTGGAATAGTATTGCAATTGGTTTTAGAGTTTTTTTCCAAAGGTGCAGAGCATGGTCATGTACATTTCCAACCAAAAGAGAATACATTTCCAATATTGCTTTTTATAAGTTTATCTATTCACTCTTTTTTTGAAGGTTTTCCAACACATACGCATCCAGATTTATTAATTGGCATTTTGGTTCATAAAATACCTGTTGCCATTATTGTGAGTAGTTTTTTATTGAATTCTGATTTATCAAAAACCAAATTGATTGTTTTTTTAACTCTGTTTTCTTTGATGACACCTCTCGGTAGTCTTGTTCATATCATTTTTGAAAACGAATTGGGTCAAGTAAAAATTTGGGTTGAAGCCGTTGTGGTAGGAATCCTACTCCACATTGCCTCTACCATTTTGTTTGAAACCTCTAAAGATCACCAGTTTAACTTTAAGAAGTTTATTAGTATATTGATTGGTATGGGACTTGCGGTTACGCAGTCGCTGTTTTGATGTTTACTTGTGCTGAAACAAGTTCAGCATGACATGTGGGTTTGGATTTAGGTGTCGTGATACTGAAACGAGTTCAGCATGACATGTGGCTTTGGATTTAGGTGTCGTGATACTGAAACAAGTTCAGCAGGACGTGGATGGAGAGATGCTGAAACGAGTTCAGCATGACATACTGAAACAAGTTCAGCATGACATACTGAAACGAGTTCAGCAGGACATATTGAAACGAGTTCAGCATGACATACTGAAATGAGTTCAGCATGACATACTGAAACGAGTTCAGCATGACAGTACTACTGTCACCCTGAATTTATTTCAGGGTCTTGGTCTTGGTCTTGGTCTAAAGGTTTCCACAAATCTTTCCATTCTGGATTGGTGCTTTCAATCAAATTAATTTTCCACTGCCTATGCCAGCGTTTTAATTGCTTTTCACGTTTTATTGCGTCATTGACATATTGAAATTCTTCTAAATGCACTAATTTATTCAGGTTATACCTTGCAAGAAACTTAGAACCTTTACCAGCTACATGTCTTTCCATTCTATCGTCAATACCTCCTGTAACGCCAATATATAGCGTCCCTTTGGGCTTGTTTGTTATGATATATACCCAATACCTATGTATAAGTCGCTTAGGCACTTATGATGAAAATTATGATTTAAGCAAAGGTAATAAAAGATGCTGAAACAAGTTCAGCATGACATGTGGGTTTGGATTTAGGTGTCGTGATACTGAAACAAGTTCAGCATGACATGTGGGTTTGGATTTAGGTGTCGTGATACTGAAACAAGTTCAGCATGACATGTGGGTTTGGATTTAGGTGTCGTGATACTGAAACAAGTTCAGCATGACATGTGGGTTTGGATTTAGGTGTCGTGATACTGAAACGAGTTCAGCAGGATGTGGATGGAGAGATGCTGAAACAAGTTCAGCATGACATATTGAAACGAGTTCAGCATGACATATTGAAACGAGTTCAGCATGACAGTAGAAAACTACTGTCACCCTGAATTTATTTCAGGGTCAGGCTTTAATTCTGACGGTTTTTAGCTTCGATGCTGAGCGTTGCGTGTGGAACTAATTTTAATCTTTCTTTCTGGATTAATTTTCCTGTCACACGGCAAATACCATAAGATTTATTTTCTATTCTTACTAAAGCATTTTTTAAATCTCTGATAAATTTTTCTTGACGAATAGCCAATTGCGAGTTAGCTTCTTTACTTAGCGTATTACTGCCGTCGTCAAAAGATTTAAAAGTTGGTGCGGTATCTTCTGTATCATTTGCACTGCCATTTTTGTAAGCATCAATATAAATATTGAGTTGCTTTTCGGCGTTTTTTATTTTGTTTTCTATCAGTTCTTTAAACTCTAATAGTTCAGCATCTGAATACCGTTCGGGTTGTTTTGTTGTTGTTGTTGTTGTTGTTGTCATTCTTATATCTTTTTTAAAGTTATAACGGTATGTACATCATCAAATTCAATTTCTCTACCGTTTTCGATTTGGTTTGCGAAAGTAATGTTTTTAGTTAAAGTTTCTCTCTTGATATACGTTAAATTTTCTTCCACAGCTTTTACGATATTGTTATCTTTTTGTATGCTGATTTCAATATGGTCAGTAACATTCAAATCAGAATCTTTACGCAAATTTTGAATTCTGTTGACCAGTTCTCTGGCAATGCCTTCATTTTTAAGCTTGTCATCAATATGAATATCTAAAGCTACTGTAATGTTGTTTTGAGAAGCCACTAACCAACCTTCAATATCTTCAGAAGTAATTTCAACTTCATCAATGCTTAGCACTTCAGGTTTGCCATTTATTTCAACTTCTATTTGGCCGTCTTTTTCAATTTTAGCAATATCAGCTTTTGTAAATTTATTTATAGCTTTAACCGCAAATTTCATATTCTTTCCAAATTTTGGGTATAAAACCTTGAAGTTTGGCTTCACGCTTTTAATTAATAAATCAGAAGTATCATCAATAAATTCGATGGTTTTGACATTGACTTCAGACTTGATCAAGTCAGCAACAGCTTCGACATCAGCTTTAAAATCTTGGTCTAAAACAGGTATCATTATGCGTTGCAAAGGCTGTCTGACTTTTATTTTCTCTTTTTTTCGCAAGGATAAAACCAAAGAAGAAATGACTTGAGCTGTATGCATTTTATCCTCTAAAGATTTATTGATAAAACCAGTATTTGATTTCGGAAAATCTGCTAAGTGAACGCTTTCTGGAACGTCTTTATTTAAAACAGAAGTCAAATCTTGATACAATCTATCGGCAAAAAATGGTGCTACAGGGGCAATTAACTTTGAAATATCTAATAAACATTGAAAAAGGGTTTGGTAGGCAGAAATTTTATCCTGCTCGTAATCGCCTTTCCAAAAACGTCTTCTGCTTAATCTCACATACCAATTCGATAAATTTTCTTGCACAAAATCAGATATGGCTCGTGTAGCTTTAGTGGGTTCATAATCGGCATAAAACGCATCTACATCTTGAATTAGGGTATGTAATTCTGACAAAATCCAACGGTCTATTTCTGGGCGTTGCTCAAGTGGAACATCATTTTCTTTATATTGAAAATTATCAATATTAGCATATAAAGTAAAAAACGAATACGTGTTGTATAGCGTACCGAAAAATTTACGTTGCACTTCTCCAATACCATTCAGGTCAAACTTCAAGTTATCCCAAGGGTTGGCATTACTTATCATATACCAACGAGTAGCATCTGGTCCGTAAGTTTTTAAAGTTTCAAAAGGATCAACCGCATTGCCGAGACGTTTGGACATCTTTTGACCGTTTTTATCTAAAACCAATCCATTTGAAACCACGTTTTTATAAGCCACATCTTCAAAAACCATAGTAGCTATAGCGTGAAGTGTGTAAAACCAGCCTCGGGTTTGGTCAACGCCTTCTGCTATGAAATCGGCACTAAAGCCCCCTTGCCCCCTAAGGGGGGATTTTATAAGTGCTTCTTCGATTTTGTCTATGACAAGATCTATTTTACCAAGCACTTCTTCATTTGTAAATCTAATGACGTTGTAACCAAAATTCTCTTTTAAGAATTTACTTCTAAACTCATCATTTTCTCTAATCTTTGGATCGTTATGGTATCCACCATCAACTTCTACTATCAATTTTTTATCCAGACAAACAAAATCAGCGATATATTCGTCAATGACATGTTCTCTTCTGAATTTATAACCCCCGAGTTTCTTTCCTTTTAAACATTCCCATAACACTTCTTCAGCTTGTGTAGGATTATTTTTTCTGCTTTTAGCTTTTTCTTTTAATAAATGATAAGAAGACTTTCTCGCTGTCTGATATCCAGGAGAATCAGAAAGTCCACCCTCGGGGGATTTAGGGGGCTTCTCGAATGGATAATGCCATTGTGCATAAGGCATTGAACCTGAATCAAACCAAACATCAATCAAATCGGCTTCACGTTTCATCGGCTGACCTTGGTTTGAAACTAAGATAATGTCATCCACAATGTTTTTATGGATATCGATATCGGTATAATTTTCATCTGAAAAGTCATCGATTTTAAAATCTGCAAAAGGATTTTCAGACATAAAACCTGCTTTAACTGATTTATTGATTTCTTGTTTTAAAGTTGATATAGAGTCAATAATTTTTTCTTCTTTTCCATCTTCAGTTCGCCAGATTGGTAGTGGAATCCCCCAATAACGTGAACGCGATAAATTCCAGTCATTGGCATTTGCTAACCAATTACCAAATCGCCCTTCACCTGTTGACTTTGGTTTCCAATTGATGGTTTTGTTGAGCTCTACCATTTTGTCTTTAAACTCCGTAACTTTGATAAACCAAGAATCTAATGGATAGTATAAAATAGGTTTATCTGTTCGCCAGCAGTTGGGATATGAGTGAACATATTTTTCAACTTTAAAGGCTTTGTTTTCTTCTTTAAGTTTAATGGCCAATTCAACATCTACTGATTTTTCAGGAGCTTTACCGTCTTCATAATATTCATTTTTAACATATTTCCCTGCAAATTCACCCATTTCAGGTCTAAATTTACCTTTCAAATCGACTAAAGGCACGAGGTTATCATTGTCGTCTTTTACAAGCAGTCCAGGCACTTCAGGCTGAGCTTGTTTAGCCACCAAGGCATCGTCAGCACCAAAAGTCGGTGCGGTGTGGACAATACCTGTTCCATCTTCAGTAGTAACGAAATCTCCAGCGATAACTCTAAAAGCGTTTTCTGGGTTATGGAAAGGTTTGGCGTAAGGCAAAAGTTGTTCATACCTGATTTCTAATAAATCTTCGCCTTTACAATTTGCAATAATTTGATAGGGTATCTTTTTATCTTCTTTGGTATAATTCTTTAAATCATCTGCATTTTCAACTTCAAAGTATTTTTTTGAAAATTGATTATTCACAAGATCTTTAGCTAGAACAACATAAATAGGCTCAAAAGTGTATTGATTATAAGTTGCCACAAGAACATAATCTATTTTTTTACCAACAGTTAATGCCGTATTACTTGGCAAAGTCCACGGTGTGGTTGTCCAAGCGAGAAAATGTGCCCAAGCCCCATCTAAATCTTCCCCAAAGGGTAAGACTTTTAAACCGAAGGCTTTAGCAACTGAGTTAACAGCAGTTCCCCCTTCGGGGGTTAGGGGGCTTTTTATCGGGCTCTTAAACTGTGCTGTAACCGTAGTATCAGAAACGTCTTGATAAGTCCCAGGCTGGTTAAGTTCGTGAGAGCTTAGTCCTGTTCCGGCTTTTGGAGAATAGGGTTGTATAGTATAACCTTTGTAAATCAAGCCTTTTTTATAGATCTGAGCCAATAACCACCAAACGCTTTCCATATATTTTGGCGTGTAAGTGATGTATGGATTGTTCATATCTACCCAATAGCCCATCTTTTTGGTCAAGTCGTTCCAAACATCGGTGTAACGCATGACGGTTTTTTTACAAGCGACGTTGTAATCTTCTACCGAAATCTTATTTCCAATATCTTCTTTAGTAATGCCGAGTTCTTTTTCTACGCTCAATTCTACGGGCAAGCCGTGTGTATCCCAACCAGCTTTTCGGTCAACGCGATAGCCTTTTTGGGTTTTGTAACGGCAAAAAATATCTTTAATGGTTCTTGCCATAACGTGGTGAATCCCTGGTAAGCCATTGGCTGACGGATACCCTTCAAAAAAAATAAAAGGTTTATCTTCTGGCTTTTGTTCAACACTTTTTTTAAAAACTTCGTGTTTTTGCCAATAATCTAAGATTTCATCGGCGGTTTCAACCAAGTTTAAGCCTTGATATTCTGGAAAGCTTTTGCCCATAATATTGTTTTATTCTTAAAGTTTGCGAAATTAATGAAATTATACCAAAATAAACTTGATTATGATAGAATTGATTGACTTTGAGTTTATCGTAATTTTAAACTTCAACTAAAGTAATTAAGGTTATTTTCTTAGAAAATTAAGCTTATTTTTGCCGGCTTAATTTTTAAGCAATTTATGAGAGAATATTTACACCTTTTTGATTTTCAACAGAAAGTAAACTACAAAACCGAAGTGTTGTCGGGATTAACAGTAGCTTTGGCTTTGGTGCCTGAAGCTGTGGCTTTTGCTCTTATTGTTGGCTTATATCTCCATTAACAGGTTTATACGCTGCTTTTGTGATGGGATTGGTCACTACTATTTTTGGTGGTCGTCCAGGTATGATTTCTGGTGCTACTGGTGCTATTGCTGTTGTCATTGTAGCTTTAGCAAAACCCATGGTGTGGAATACATTTTTGCAACTGTAATATTAGCTGGAATCATTCAGTTTTTAGCAGGTTTACTTAAACTCGGTAAACTTATGCGATTAGTACCACACCCAGTTATATTTGGATTTGTAAACGGTTTGGCTGTGATCATTTTTATGTCACAGCTCAATCAATTTAAAGATGCTAATGGCAATTGGCTTACAGGTGAATCGCTTTATATTATTTTAGGTTTGGTCTTATTAACGATGCTTATTATTTGGGGATTACCGAAGCTAACTAAAGTCATTCCCGCATCATTAGTGGCAATTCTTGTTGTGTTTGGCATAGTTTTACTTTTTGGTATAGACACTAAAACCGTTTATGTTATTGGTCTTCGTCTTATTTGGATCAAATTTAATTGAGCAACTTCCAATGGTCGCTTTAACTGGTCTGATGATTATGGTAGCTGTTGGAACTTTTGAATGGGCAAGTTTGCGAACCTTTAATAAATTTCTTGTTTCTGATATTGTAGTCATGGTTTTGGTTACCTTGGTTACTGTATTTTTGCATAATTTAGCACTTGCCGTTGTAGTCGGGGTTATCATTGCGGCTTTGGTTTTTGCATGGGATAACGCTAAACGCATCAGAGCTCGTAAATATATAGATGATGATGGGGTGAAACATTATGAAATTTATGGGCTGTTATTTTTTGGTTCGACTTCTGCGTTCAATTCTAAGTTTGATATCAAGAATGATCCTGATGAAGTGATGATAGATTTCACAGAAAGCCGAGTAGCCGATATGTCGGCCATTGAAGCATTGAATAAACTCACCGAACGTTATCATAAATACGGCAAAAAAGTGTATATCCGAAATTTATCAAGTAGTAGTCATCGTAAGCTCATCAAAGCCGATAAAATCATCAATGTGAATATAGTTGGTGAACCACGTGAGCCATCTGTGGTTGAGAACTGATCAATGATTTTTGATTTAGGATTTTTGATATTTGATTTCATTTTTCGATATTTAGCCTCAGTTTTTAAATTTCTTTTAAATATCTCAAATCTTCAAACTCATACCAAAAATACCAAGAGATTGTACCGATTCGGGGAACTTTAAACTCATAAACTAAATTTTAAACCCATGAAACTCATCAAAGAATTTAAAGAATTTGCAGTCAAAGGCAATATGATAGATATGGCTATCGGTATCATTATCGGTATGGCTTTCAATAAAGTGGTTGACGTTTTAGTCAAACAAATTATTCTTCCGCCTTTATCACTATTGACAAGTGGTATAAATTTTAGCAACAAAAAAATAATTTTAAGAGAAGCTGTCACAAACAGTGAAAACACAAAAATCATTGACGAGGTAAGCATTGCTTATGGAACGCTGATAGAAGTTATATTAAACTTTATTATTATTGGTTTTGTTATGTTTATTGTTGTCAAAATGATGAATCGTTTACGACAAAAATCTGAAAATGAAAAGGATAAAACCGTTATCACGCCAAAAAATATTGAGTCGCTTTCTGATTTAAAACAGCTCATAAAAGAGCAAAATGAATTATTAAAGTCTAAATCTAAGCCTTAGAGGTTATTAAAATCAATCCTGAAGAGCAAACACTTTTTTGAGTAAATCTGTGGTTCTTGAGTTAAAGTCGTTTCGGATTTTGGCTTCTTCAACTGCTATCATTGTAAACACGCCTTCGAGTGCTTGTTGAGTTACATATTCAGTTAAATTAGGCTCTACGTCTTCAGTTAAAGGTAAAGTGTTGTATTTATTAATGGCTGTTGACCAAATTTGATCAGCCCCAACTTTGCCTAAGGATTGCTCAACTTGGGGATAAAATTTTTGGTAAAGCTCGTCTTCCGTTTTTTGCTGAAGATATTGAGTTGCCGCTTGGTCGTTACCCATCAGTATATTTTTAGCATCTTGAAAAGTCATCTGCTTGACAGCATTTACAAATATTGGTGTGGCTTCATTCACGGCATCTTCGGTCGCACGATTCATCAATTTTAAACCCTCGTCGGCTAAATTTCCCAAACCGACTTTTCTCAGTGTGTTATCCACTTTTTGAAGTTCTTCGGGCAGTAAAATTTTAACCATTTCATTTTTGTAAAACCCATCTTCAGACGTCAATTTTGTAACTTGATGATCGATACCGTTTTGCAAAGCTTGTTTTAAAGCTGTCGCAATTTGAGATTCACTAATCTGTGTATTTTCATCCAAAACTTTATCGGCTACACTTTGTAATTCGGCACAAGATAGTATTGACAAAACACAAATAAATACTAATATTTTTTTCATTGTTTTAGAGTTTTAAAATCTATGGTTATGCTATCGTTTATCTTAAATTCATCTACAAATCCCGCATTGACTTCCAATACATATTGAGCAGGTTGTTCTTCAGGAATCGGAGTTTCATCATAAGGTTGAGCATTTTTATTGATTTCAACAATCTGTTTATCAGCATTGATATAAATCAAGTCTAAAGGAATTTGGGTGTTTTTCATATAAAATGTTGGTCGAGGACGTTCGTTATTATAAACAAACAACATCCCTTGATTCATTTCCATAGAAGACCTGTGCATCAAACCTGTTTGTTGTTCGTAGTCACTTTCTACCAACTCAATATCTATAGTTTTAATCGTATCATTTTTTTTCAGAAAATAGAGTTCTCCTTCTTTTTCAAAGGTGATTTTAATAGGTTTTACCGATTTAGGCTTTTCATTTTTACAAGCAAAAACTAAGAGTAAAACGAATAAAATATTAAGCTTGAATATTTTCATTAGATTTGGCTTTAAGTTGACTCACATACATTATCACAATACCAATTACTATCAAAGGTAAACTCAAAAGTTGCCCTGTATTAAACATCCAATCGGCACGTTCGGCAACTTGTGGCTCTTTTGAGAATTCAACGATAAATCGAATAGACCACAATAATGTAAAGAAAATCCCAAACAGCATACCTATTTTTTTTGAAATATTAGTTTTCCAATACAAATAGTATAGAAAGAAAAAAAGTAATAGATAGCAGCCAGATTCATACAATTGTGAAGGATGGCGAGCAAAATCTTCGCCGAGTTTTTTAAAAACCACACCATAATCAGAATGAGTAGGTTTACCAATAATTTCAGAATTTAAAAAATTACCTATTCTTACAAAAACGCCACCAAAGGAAACAGGAATAACAATGCGATCTAAGACCCAAAAAATATTTTTTTGAAGCACTTTTTTTGAATAAAAATACATGGCGATAAATATTCCTATTGTCGCACCGTGACTGGCTAAACCCGCAAAGCCTGTAAACTTAAAAGTCGGCACAAATTGAAACGGTAAGAATACAGACAAAAAATCTTGGGCAAATAATTCAGGCTGATAAAAAATCACATGACCTAACCTTGCACCCAATAATGTGCCAACGACGGTATAAATCAAAACTTTGTCTAATTTATCCATTGACAAACCCTCGCGTTTATAAATAGCTTTCATTAAATACCATCCAGAAATAAAAGCTACGAGAAACATCAAGCTGTAAAATCGAATCGTAAAAAAACCTAAGTCAATACCAATAGGCGGATCCCAAATAATGGAATGAAACATATTTTTTTATTTTTGACAAATATATTATTTAATTGTATGAATTAACGACAGTTCGGTTTAAAGTTTAAACTTTTTAAGCCATTAAATTGAGTGATTTTTCAAAGTAAAACGAAGAATCTCAAAGCTTCGGAAGTATTGAAATTAGGCTTTAGTCTAAAAACTTATCTGCTATCAAAACAATATGTCATTTAGTATATGGACTTTCTTATTTACATAATTTTATAAGTTAATCTCACGTTGAATTAAGCTTTGATATTTCAATTTCTGAACAATACGATTCAAAAGATGTTTTTTAGTTCTTGAAAGAAATGTTAAATCTGGTTTTGAAATTTTAAACTCTCTACATTTTACATAAATTGTATAAAAATTATAATTATGGGATATATCAAAACAAATTCTAAAGAAAACAGTAACAGTATAGATCTTTATTATGAAGATTATGGCTCAGGACAACCTATAGTTCTAATTCATGGTTGGCCTTTAAGCCATCGCATGTGGGATACTCAGATTGAAACTTTGGTCAATGCTGGGTTTAGAGTTATAGTGTATGACCGAAGGGGTTTTGGGCAAAGTTCAAAACCTTTTTCAGGATACGATTATAATACCCTAGCCTGCGATTTAAAAGACTTGATTGTTCAACTTAAGCTAAAAAATATCATATTAGTTGGATTTTCTATGGGTGGTGGCGAAGTTGCCCGTTATATTGGTAGATATGGTTCAGAGGCTGTAGATAAAGCTATTTTAATCAGTGCCGTAACTCCTTTTTTAAAAGAAACAAAGGACAATCCCGATGCTGTTGATGTTTCTGTTTTTGAAAGCATGAAAAAAGGAATAGAAAAAGACCGTGCTGGATTTTTTCAAGATTTTGGTAAAAACTTTGTCAACTTTGAAAAACTTCAAGATAAAATTAGTGAAGCACAAATTCAACTCAATTGGAATATAGCCATGCAAGCTTCAAGAAAAGCCACTTTAGACTGTGTAGATGCTTTCGGAATGACCGATTTTAGAGATGATTTAAAAGCTTTTGATGTTCCAACTTTAATAATTCACGGAGATAATGATGAAATTGTCCCCTTTGAAGTTTCAGGAAAAAAGGCACAAGGTATAATTAAAGATGCAAAGCTAAGTTTAATTGAAAATGGTCCACACGGTTTAAGTTTTACACACTCAAAAGAGCTTAATGAAAGTATTTTAAATTTTATTAAAAAAACGTGAGTTCGATTTATTGAAAGCTGTAAATCAGATGATTATATCTTTTTGTAAGCAAATTTTGTCATTTCGAACGAAGAATGAGGAGAAATCTCATCCTACTGAGATGTCTCGTCGCTCATGCTTCGCTCTGTCAACGTGACAAATGATTAAATATCTGTATTTAATATGAATATATTTTATTGGAATTTATATCGAACTCCCGTTGAAGTAAGTATTAGTCTTCCCTTTTAACTCCAAAAAAAACCAGCTGTAATAAGCTGGTTTTTTTATAATTTTTATTAAAGAAACTAACTTATCGTTTCAACGTAAAATGTGATTTAAAAGTGCTTGGACTACCTGTTGTAGGTTCTATAAACTCTACTCTAAACCAATAATCCTGTGATGGCATGGCTTTGCCGTTAAATGTTCCGTCCCAACCTATTCCGCCAGGACTGAGTTGTTTGAGCAATTTGCCATAGCGGTCAAATATATAAATTTTTGCGTTAGGTTGATTAGATAATCCTGTGATATTCCATGTTTCGTTAAAACCATCTTGATTGGGTGTGAAAAATGGTGGGAAATCTATCGTTGCAAAACTCACTTGTTGCTCTCCACAACCGCCTTCTTCTCTGCCTCTTATTATATGTGTGCCTGGGGTTACAGCGTTAAATACCAAGGTGGTTTGTCCTGGCTCTAAACTAATCCATTCTCCATCATCTAACTGGAATTCAAAATTACCATTACCAACTATATTGCTGACCTCTACCACATAACTTTGACTAAATGATGCCGATAACACTGTGACTTCAAAACTCGGTGGATTGCTCTCTATGATTTCTGCACTGCTTGTGCCTACACAACCTGTGGCGTTGTTGGTTACAGTCACGGTGTAAACGCCTGGCTGATCTGCTTCTATACTCGGTGTGGTATCTGGCAATGCTGTGCCTTCAAAAGTCCATTCAAAACTGAAGTTTGCACTGTCTAATCCTGTATCGATTATTGGTGGTGAGTCTGCATTCTCTATCAATTCACCGTCTTGTCCTATACAAACTATCGCACCATCAAATCCACTGATATCTACATTGGGTAAGGCATTGACTATGATATCAAAACTTAAAAACGACTCGACTCACACAAGGTTTGCGTATTGACCACTTCGGCTATGATTGTCTGTGGCGTTTGACTGGTTTGATAATTCGTTGGGTCGTCTATTGGTGTGGCATTATTAAAGTTCATCATGCCTTCATAATACACTACCATTGTATTGGCTGGTGAACTTGGATTAACCGCTACATCTTGTTGGGTTAAATCTATCGTGGCTACACCAGATGCACCTACGGCATCGGCACAAACCACAATGTCATCTGGGTTGGTATTGGCTATAGCTGGTCTTGGCTGGATTTGCATTTCTACTTGACCGATTCCTGCCGTATTAAAACAGTCTGTTGTGGTGTTTTCTACTCGTATAAATAATATTTCTCCATCGCTAGCTTGATAGCCTGCTGATATTTCATTCACTCCATCTTCGGCATCTTGCTCCGTTAAGTGATAGCTCACTGTAAAATCTTCTATGCTTTGACCTGGCGTGATATTGGGGTCTAAAAGTGGGATGATGACATCACTGCTGCCATTCGTTAAATCCCAAAGGTTGTCCGTGATGTCCTGAGTCGAAAATATGGTTGCTACACCTGGATTGGTATCGTCGTCCTCACACAAAGTGTAAGCAAAAGGATTGCCATTTGGATTGAGCACTGGAGCACGATGCACCACAATCTCAAAGGGAACAATCACAAAACAGAAGTTACCCGCAACGGCATTGTCCACCCTCGCATAAATGATTTGTGTATTGGTCGGATTGCCATTGGCATCGGTTTCGTTTAAACTGGGATCATTCACGTAAGCATCGGGTGTGGTGATTAGGTCTGCAGCATCTTCATTTTCTGCACCACTTTCGTTGAGATAATAACTGATACTGACATTTTCTGATCCAGCTATCAGGTTCCCGCTTTGGGTTAAATCAAATGGTTCTGCGGCTACACCATCATTGTTATCATCGCAGGCTTCTAATCTCAGAGCATCGGGGTCGGTCTCACTTGGACTTGGCAATGGCAACACGCTGATGGTCATAATTACCGTATCAAAGCATTGATTTTCTGTAGCTGTATCAACGACTTTGATGAAAATACTTTGCGGTTGACTCGTGTTGGTATAGTCCGTCGGATCAGTTATCGGGTTGTCATTGTCTAAATCGGCTTGACTTTCATAATAGGTGAATTGTAAGTTGGCTGGAACTACCGTTTGTCCGACTATCTCTGCCTCTTTGACCGTTAAATCAAAACTGATCTGTGGAAATGGATTTTGATTAGCATCATCATCACAAACTTCTAACACACTTGGTGCGGTAATGGCTGGTAATGGCTCTACCGTTAGTGTAAAACTATTATTGGTATCATCTGTAAAGTCAAATAAGTCAACACAGCCTGTTGCCGTATTTTCTATACGCACATATATAATCTGTGGGTTGGTGATATTGGTGTAATTACTCGGTACGGCTATGGCATTGATGCCATCCTCGGCGTCTTGTTGGGTCTCGTGATAGGTGATTTGTATGTTTGTCGGGTCTTGATTGCCGAGAGCTTCTGGAGTGTTTTGGGTTAAATCAAAACTCGCAAAGCCATTTGCAGTCTCATCATCACAGCGTGTTAAGTCTTCTAAGTTTTGTATTTCTGGACTGGGGATTACTATTAAATCTAATGGACGTGTATCATAACAACCTGTACCATCATCGCCGTTTGGTCCTGTGTTTTCCGCTCTGACATAAAGGGTTTGTTGGTTGGGGTTGTTTGTTCCAAAAGGCTGTGTGGTATCAATAGGATTGACTCCTAAGTCGGCATCGGCTTGGGTCAAGTGAAAAGTAATTGTTACCTCAGGTTCATTGTTTAGAATATCTGCAATAGCGGCATCTAAATCAAATTCTGCAAAGCCGTCATTGTCGGGGTCACAAACCTCTAAAGGTTCTAAAGTCGGAGCCAAACTCGGTACAGGATTAACCACCAAAGTTAAAGTGGTAAAGTCTTCGCAACCTGTTGTCTGACTGGTTACCTTCACCTCTATCGTTTGGGGATTTATGAGGTTGACATAACTGTCTATTGGTGTTATCGGGTTGTTATTGGTTAAATCAGTTGGGGTTTCAAAAAACTCTACGTTTAGCTCATTATTGCCTTGGGTGATTTCATCTATCTTATCATTCAAATCAAAGGTGGCGATTTCATCGCTTAAATCTCCGCCTGTTTCATCATCACAAACGGCTAAGGGTTCGGGGTTGATAATCTCTGGTAATGGCAAGACTTCTATATCAAAAGACTCGATATTATAGCAATTTTGGGCATTGCTCGTGTCGGTTACCCGCACCCAAATGGTTTGTGGGCTACTCGTGTTTTGATAGTTCGTCGGTTGGGCTATTTCATTTTGATCAGTCTCGGCATCAGTTTCATTCAAGTGGTATGTGATATCTAAGTTTGTTGGGTCTAAACTGCCTAAGACTTCGGGCTCTATTTGTGTTAAATCAAAAAATAAAAAGCCGTCTGTATTGTCATCGCATACCGATAGAGGATCTTCTATTGGTGTCAGTATTGGGCTATCGACTACTTGCAACTCAAAACTGCTGACCAAGCTACAACTGTTGTTGATGTCTTCGGTTCTAAAATAGATTGTTTGAACACTTTCTACCACATTAGAATAAGGCGAACTCAAGGCTCCAACGTTATTTTCGGCATCTGATTGGGTTAAATGATAACTGACTTGAACATCAGGGTTGGCTAAACTTATTACATCGTCTTGACTGCTTAAATCAAAGTTGTTGAAAAAGCCGTCGTTGTCATCATCGCATTCTACGATGTTTGGTGGGGTTAGGTTCACTGGGGCAGAATCGGTTACCGATATCTCAAAACTCGCTATTTCAAAACAGTTTGTTGGATCGCCAATGTTCTGCACTCTCACCCATATGGTCTGTGGGTTGCTGGTGTTAGGGTAAGCCGTGGGATCTGGAATGGGGTTTGACCCGCCGTTGGCGTCGGCTTGGGTTTCGTGGTAACTCACAGAATGCGTCGTGGTGTCTTGGTTAGGTCCTAGTACCACAAAATTGTTTTCTGTAAGGTTGAAAGTGGCTGTACCTGTGCCGCTACCGTCGTCGCATAAACCTAAATCGTCGGGTTGTAATATCTCTACATCAAAGATTTGAATGGTAAAACTGTCGGTAGAAAAACAATCTGAGCTGTTGATGTTTTCTGCTCTGATAAATATCGTTTCTTGATTGTTTGCAGGTTGGTAGTTGGCAGGATCTGGTATGGGATTGTCTCCTATATCGGCTTCGGCTTGGGTGTTGTGATAGGTGAGTTGGGTTTCTGCTGGGTTTGATATGCCTAAACTACTCACATTGTTTTCGGTTAAATCAAAAGTTTGGGTTAGGGTGAAATCGCCGCATTGTGTTAAGTCTTCAGGGGGTGTTTGAATGTCTGGAGATAAAATTGCTTCTATTTGAAAGGAATTAACAGCAAAACAAGGTTGAGTGATTGGGTTTTCAACATTTACATAAATTGTGAACACTCCAGGGGTTGAAACTTCATAATTACTTGGAATTTGAATGGCATTTGCAGTATTATTATTGTTGGCATCGGACTGACTGTCATAATAAAATACATTAAAATTATTGGGATCTTGACCATTTAAAGCTTCGTTATCATTAATTGTAAGATCAAAGCTGGCAGGTTGACCATTAGGAATACATTCTGTAATGTCTGTAAAGTTAGAACCCACTGAAACTCCATCTTGAACAAGTATGAATGATGTAATCGTAAAACAATTAGGATTTAGGATATTTTGAACTCTAACAAATATTTCTTCATTTTGTTGTGTTGCTTGATAATTTAACGGGTTTGGAATAGCTTGAACTGGATTACCTTCTTCAGCAAAACTTAAATCAGTATAATATAAAATTTCAAACTCAGTAGGATTGTTTACGCCGAGAGCATTGAGATCAACTTCTGTTAAGTCAAAAAATGAAGAACACTCAATCAACTGTTGAACTGGCGTCGTTACTACTGGGTTTTCAAAAAAGTTAACCGTAATTTCATCAACAATCTGCGTGTTTGGTCCAGAGACCGAGACCTGATAAGTGCCACCAGGCTGAGTGATATCAATTGAGCTTCCAGTTTCTCCGTGAGTACATCAAAATTTCCTGTATTAGTATTTAGAAGAGCCCATTCAAAAGTATCACCACCGGGAACGTTGGTAAAAACAGTTACCGTTTCATCTTCACAAGCATCAATATCATCACCGAGAATTGAACATGAGGTAGTACCAGCGCCAGGGTCATTTTCATTAGTTTGTTCAAAGCTTATAAATCCTTGATTTTGACTAAAATTGGTAATGACGATAATGTAAAACTCTCCCGCTTGGGCATTAGGAATTCCCATATTTTCTATAGCTCACGCTGAATAACTACAACCGTCTAAGGGATTACCATTAGGCAAATCTGGAACCTCAGTCGAAGAATTTAAGTTATCGCAATTACCTGAAGCGCTACTGAATGGTCCCCAAATTTTAAAATCGACATCTAATCCATTCCCATTAAAATCTTGACTTGTATTTTGTTCTAAGAAAAATTCAATGTCGCCAGATTGTTCTATTTGAACAAAAAACCATGCTGGAAAAGGTTGTAAATTAAGACAACCATAATCAGGGCCATTCTCGGCTGATGGAATTCCACCACCAGCGTTACTTGAGTTTGGAAAAAAGAAAACTTCACCACCAGCACAAAAAGGTTGGGCGGTATCGCAAGTAAAACCAGACCTTGAAATGACTTCTACAGGAATGGTTACTGCGTTTTCATTTGAACACCCAAAATCGTCAATAATATTTACCGTTACGTTGAAATTTCCTAAAGCCGTAAATTCATGTTGAACAATAGGAATCGTTGTAGTTACTGTAGGTGAGCCATCACCAAAATCCCATACGTATTGTGGATTGGTTCCATTATTAGATGTAAAGTCTGGGTCAATTTCAAATGTTATCGGCAAAAAATTACCGATTTCATAGTTGCCTGATGTTGTGTTAAATTCAGAAGGCTCAACCTGGACTATATTTGCTGTAGTAACATCACAGGGTTCTCTACACCCAATATTTGCTGACCAGCCAACATTTGGAAATATGTTTGAAGATTCAAAAACAATGGTTAGACAACCAGTAGGATTAGTATCTGAAGCTGTTACAAAGTTTAATTCTGGATTTGAAGCTAAATCGTTTGTAAAAGTTCCAATGAGTTCAGCAGGATCAGCGGTATCGGAGTCGTAAATAGTTAAAAACGTTTGACCATCACCTGAAAGTAAGAATTCTGTAAATTCTAAAGTTGAAATTAAAGCTGGGTCATCAGGACAAATTGTTATTGTGAAATCCTCACCTGTTCCATAATTATTTGCAAGACCACCAGAATCTAAAAAAACACCACTACACTGGTTAAATGTGCCATCTTGCATTAAGATATCTTGGGCTGAAATGTTATAAACAGATAATATAAAAAGAAGGCTATACAGTATTTTATTAATCGACATATATGTTAAGTATTAATATAATTTTAAATATTTTTCGAAAATAGTAAATTTTAAACTATATAAGATAATTATTATTTACTTAAATTTTGTTTTTAAAGCTAACCAATGGCATTATTTAATCGTTTTTTGAATTTTTAGAATTGGAATTGTGCAATTATATCAGTATTTTAAGGTATTGTTTATTTTTTTATTAAATTTAAAAAATTTTTATGGGTTTGTTTCAATTGATGTTGTGACTTACTGTGGCGAAGCCGTGTTTAAATTTTATTGAAACTTTCTTGTATTAGAAATTATTCAAGTTTTACATTTTACGTAAACCTATAATAATCAGCTATTTAAATAAAATTAAAATAATTCAGGTAAATAGAAATGAGTGAAATTGTATTGAGAAAAATATGGCATCGTGGCGACTATAGGATAGCAAGATTTTTTGATAAGCGAGACAATGAAACACGTTTAAAAATGAAGCAGATAGGTGCTCGATTCAGTATAACACATTTGTGCTGGCACCTGCCTTACAACAAAAAAAATTATAACATATTCAAAACAAACTTTAGCAATATAAAGGTAGAAAAGACAAATTCAGCATCACATCAAAAACAATCTAAAAATAAAAATAACGATAAGGCAAGCGTTGAAAGACAGCGTAAAAAGTTGCCCATAGTGAAAAATCACGAAAGGTTATCATCATCTGCATTTACAGTAGATGAATTGACCCATAAATTTCATTCATTTGAGATTGATCATCGTTTAAATCTAAGAGTGTTAGATAGTGTTGGGAAATATTGGGTACTTAAGATGAATTATGTTCAATCTTATGTCAAGGCCATTAAAAAAGTGAAAGGTGTTCATTGGAATGGTACGCATAAAGTGTATATGGTTTACAGACATCCACAGGTTAAGGCAAATGTTGAGAATATTTTTGGCGTACCATTGTTTGGTGAAGATTATTTTAAAAAACAAACCTTTGCCAAAGATTTGAGTGTTGAAGTGCATAAATATATAGATGATGAACGCTATATTCGGGTAAATTTTTCAGACGATTTCCGATTGGTTGACGTGTTGAGACGTGTAAGCCAAAGTCGTTATAGCAAGGCTTTGAATGCTTATTTGATTCCAGCAACGCCAAATCATAAGAAGTCTTTAGAACTTTTGCTCAGTGATTTAGAAGTAAAAATACACTATCACGTAGCTAAGACTTATTTTAAATCAAGCAACAAGATTAATAAAAAGTCAGTTGAATTGACCAAAACCAAGCAGACCTTGTTAGATATGGTTCCCGATTTTGCTAAGCCTTATGTTGAAGATATGACTAATATGTTGATGGCGGTGAACTACAGTACTTCAACTATTAAAAGTTATACAGGTGCATTTATAAGTTTTTTGCGGGTTAATGATTATGCTGATCCTGCTACGTTGAACAGGAAAGTTGTAGTCAAATATTTGTCAAGTTTATCTGAACGCGGTTTAAAATCTGCAAGTGGACATATGATTGTGAATGCTTTGAAGTTTTATTTTAAAAATGTTTTGGAATGGGACGACACAAAAAGTTGGAATATTCCGAGACCGAAAAAAGAAAAAACTCTACCTGTGGTTTTGAGTGTTGATGAGTGTCAACGTATTTTTAAAGCCGTAAAGCAACCTAAGCACAAATTGATATTGCTTTTGGCGTATGGTGCTGGACTACGAGTGAGTGAAATCTGTAATTTAAGATGGCGTGATATAGATTTTGATGCACATAAAATTATGGTTAAATCAGCTAAAGGAAAAAAAGACAGGCAAGTGATGTTGCCATATTCTATTGTAGAGTATTTTAAGACTTATGAAGAGTTGTATAAGACAAAAAATTATGTTTTTGAAGGTCAGATAAAAGGAAGACCATATTCTACAGAAAGTTGTAGAGCTATTATGAAGCGTGCGGTTAAGAAAGCTGGAATCCGTAAAAAGGTGAATATGCATACATTACGTCATTCATTTGCGACACATTTGTTAGAAGGCGGGACAGACATAAGATATATACAAAAGTTTTTGGACCATAGCAGTATCAAAACGACTACAGTTTATACTCATATTAGTCAAAAAAGCACTAAAAAGATAGAAAGTCCATTAGACAAAATGGCAAAAAAGTATAAAAACAAGCCTAAAAATTAAAAAAGTGGTGTATTTTTGTGGATATATACTAGTTGTAAAACATTTAAGACCGAAATTTTGTAACATAAGAAAATGAATATCACCTTTTAAAAAAATAAAATTTATGAGAAAATTAATTTTGACTTTGACATTAGCATTGTTCACATCAATAGCTTTTGCGACTGAAATTACCGCTACGGTTATGTTTGAAAACTTAACGGACAAGGAATTAAAATCGGGAGAATTCACAATTATTGACCTGAACAGAAAAATTGAGGTTTCTAAAGCAGAAAATTTTAAAATTACTTTGCCAGAAAAAGGGAAATATCAATTCAGTTTTGTGTCTGACGACTTTACTGCTTATACTTTTTATCCAACACGAATTAATAAAAGGAAAAACACAATCACAGTTCGATTAATGGAAAAAAAGAATTCAAGAACGGTAAAATTTATTCTTTCCCGATGAATTTAGAAACTGACTTGACTGATGAGCAAATCGAGCAACGAATTGAAAATGGAACTCTGAATTTCATAATGCACGGAATTGATAGTTCTATACCAAAAGAATATGTTGAGTTCAAAGAAAAATATGGAATCGGACTGATAAAAGAGAATTGTGTAATTGACCCTTTGTCTTTCAAAAAAGCAACTGAAAATAATCAAATGATTTTCGACTTTTTAAATAAAAAATACGGAACTGATTGGCTGAACGAATTGAAAACAAAACCATTCGGAATAAAATAAAAACGTTTTACAACAAAGGCTATAAGTAATGCGAGATTATGAGCAAAATTCAATGGTTTTGGCATTTTTTTCGCTCACAATTTATATATTTATTGATTGAAATTTATAAATTAAAAATTGTTCGCTTGGGTCGGTGCTGAATTGAAAGGTTTTGTCTTTTTTGGCTCGCACTACTCATAGCCCAAACGTTGCCAGTAATTTGAAAAAAAACTTTTCGCCTTCATATAATAATTTTTGCGAATTGACCTTTCCAACGATTATTAACAATTAAATAATATTTTATGAAAAAATTATTACAAATAGCTTTCTTCTTTATAATTTTTATTTCGTGTTATGCGCAAAAGAATATTTCAATTAATTTTAGTATCGAAAATAAAGAAAGCTTAAACAAATATCTTAATGAAAATAACGTAACTATTGAAGAAAACGACCTATTTTCTATTAAGAGTTTTAATAGTTTCGCTCACCTGAATAATGATGACAAACTTCAAGTACCCGAAATATTATTCTTTAATTCTAAGGGATTTTTAGTTAAAAACAGGTTTAATGATAATGAATGTTCACAAGTAATTAATGAAATTGAAAAAATAGACTCTTTGAAATTTAATAAAAATATTACAATAAATGATTGGTTAAAACACATCTCGCCTTTAAATAATGATATTACTGAAAATGGAAGTATTTACATTATAATAAATTGGGCAAAATTTATTGACAAATTTAATGAACAATCATTCGAATGGTATAAGGAATTAAAGAATCAAGATTCAAATTTAAAAGTTAACTGTATTTTATTAAATTTAGATATACAAGAAAAATGGAACTTAACAGAAAAACAGAAAAAAGCATTAAATATTGAATAAAAACTACTGGCAACAATGTATAACCGCAATTACGGCGGATCTGACTACGTCCGAATCCACTCGGAATTGCTAACGTCAGTGCTTAACCGAAAATCATTAACTTTAATCCCGTAACTGACGGTTATACGAGACCGTTAGCCACAAGCTGAAAAAAGCCGACCGCACAAACAGCACATTTGGTTTTTTCCCGACACAAATGCCAACCACTAAAAAACCAAAAGAGCTGTTTCTTGCCCACACTCTGACAAAAATAACTACTACCTGCCAATACAAAATTATATTGAATTTCAATAATTAAATGTATCTTTGTGCCATTATGTCGAAAAGTAAAGACTCTGAACCAATGAATCGAATTAAAAAGGTTTTAAAGGAACAAGGAAGAACTCAAACTTGGCTTGCTGAAAAAATTGGAAAAAGCTATGTAGTGGTTACAAACTATTGCAACAATAACACACAGCCAAGTATTCAAGTCTTAACTGAAATTTCACAGGTATTGGATGTTGACATAAGAGAGTTATTGGTTTCTACAAAAGACAATTAACAAATGGAAAAAGAATTTAAAATATTTGAAAACGGAAGCACTTGGTTAAGGGCTGACTTCCATTTGCACACAAAAGCCGACAAAGAATTTAACTATCAAGGAGAAGACAACTCTTTCGTAACCGATTATGTAAGTCAATTAAGTCAAGAAAATGTTGGAATTGCTGCAATAACCAACCACAATAAATTTGACTTCAATGAATATAAAGCCCTTGCAAAAAAAGCAAGAAAACAAGAAATATATGTATTGCCGGGAGTTGAATTATCAGTAAATGACGGAGCAAACGGAATCCACTGTCTTGTTATTTTCAATCCTGTTGAATGGCTTGAAAATGGTACAGACTACATCAATCAATTTATAACCCAAACATTTGCAGGAAAGCATAATTACGAAAACGAAAATGGTCGCTCTAATGATAATCTGATTGAAACAATCAAAAAATTAAATGCTTTTGAGAAAGACTATTTCATTATAATGGCTCACATTGAGCAAAAAAGCGGTTTTTATAATGAGTTGGATGGAGGGCGAATCCAAGAATTAAGTAACAATCCTTTATTCCGTAAAGCCGTTCTTGGATTTCAAAAGGTTAGAACAAGAGATGTTATTGACAAGTTAAACCTATGGCTTGACAATAACCTACCTGCTTTTGTCGAGGGTTCAGATGCTAAAAATATTGAAGGAGTTGGAACAGGAAATTGTGTCAACGACATTACTCAAAAAACATACCTTAAAATTGGAGCATTCAATTTTGAAGCGATTAAATATACTCTGTTGGATAAGCAATTCAGACAAGAGAAAGAAACAACCAATCCAGTTAATGGCTACATAAAATCCATCAGTTTTAAAGGCGGAAAATTAGATGGTTCAACACTTCACCTAAACCATTCTATGAACAACTTGATTGGTATTAGAGGAAGCGGAAAATCTTCAATTTTAGAAGCCATCAGGTATGCTTTGGATATTGATTTGAACCGAAATCAAAATGTTGATTTTGAATATAAAACTAATTTGGTCAATGCTTTATTGGGAAGTGGTGGAAAAATAACATCTGTTTTGGTTGATGACCAAGGTAATGAATATAATGCTGAAAAAATTCTTGGAGACAGAACAAACATATATAAAAACGGAGAATTGCAACTTGGTTTAAAACCCAATGCCATTGTAAAGAAGCCGATATATTTTGGTCAAAAAGACCTTTCCCAAATAGGCGATTCTCTTTCAACTGAATATCTAATAAGCAAATTGATTGGTGACCGATTATTAACTAAAAAACGTGAAATAGAAGAGAAAAATCAGGACGTTTTAAAGCTTATCGGAGAACTCAAAAAAATAGATACCAAAGTCGGAAGAAAAGCAGATATAGAAGCCAAACAAGCTGAACTGAAATTAAAAATTCAGGTTTTCAAAGAAAAAGAAATTGACAAAAAACTCGAAAAACAAATATCTTTTGACAAGGACAGCAATTTTATCAAACGACTTGAAAAATTTGAGCAACGAGTAATTGACGGACTAAACGAATATGTAAGTGAGTATGAAGATAGTTTCCAAAGTTTCAAAGCATATTCGTCCAAAGAAAACACTAACGACATTGATGTTATAACACAACACTTTGAAGTATTTGAAAACCTTTTCCGTGAAGCCAAATCCCTTTCATCAAAATTGGGTGCAGAAAATTTAAAGCTTCAAAAAATGCATCAAGATTTCAATGTGAAATATGAAGCCCTAAAAGAAGAATTTTCAAAAATCAAAAGGGAAATTAATTTGCCCAACATTGAGGCGGACGATTATGTAAAGTATACTAAAGAGCTTGACCTTACAAAAGCTCAATTATCCGAATTGAATAAACTATCGAACAAGAAAAAAGAGATAGAGACCCAATTGAAACAAACATTGGTCTCATTACAAAATTTGTGGCACAACGAGTTTGAAATTGTACAAGAGGAAATCAAAAAAGTTAATGACGACCAAGATGCAATCAAAATAGCGGTTGACTTCAAAGGGAATAAGCAAGATTTTAAATCGTACTTAAAAGAGAACTTGAGAGGTAGTAATTTAAGGGATAACAACATTCAAGCAATCGTAGATAATTATAACGATTTGATTTCTGTTTATGAGGATTTGAACCAACCCAAAACCAAAATTTCCGAAAATCTTTCTGATGTACAACTAAACACATTTAGAGAATATTTCAACAGCAATATAGAGGCGTTTTTAACTTACCGAATACCTGATAAGTTTGACATTATTTATCGTGGACGACCATTGAACGAACATTCTTTGGGGCAAAGAGCTTCGGCATTGATTATATTCTTATTGACACTAAAAGAAAGTGATTTAATTATCATTGACCAACCAGAAGATGATTTGGACAACCAAACCATTTACAATGATGTGATTAAAGTATTGAAAGAATTAAAAAATTCTTCTCAATTCATTTTTGCTACCCACAATCCGAACATTCCTGTTCTTGGTGATTGCGAGCAAGTCATTTCGTGTAAATATGATGCCAACAGCATACAAATAAATCTTGGAAGCATTGATAATCAATTTATCAGAAATGAAATTGTAAACATTATGGAAGGCGGTCAAGAAGCATTTAACAACAGAAAAAGAATTTACGAATTATGGACGCATTAGAATTATTGGATTTAATCCAAATGGGTGAATCGAGCAAGGTTCAATTTAAAATTCGGGTAAACAATGCCAACTCAATTGGTGCGGAAATGGTAGCCTTTTCAAACACAAAAGGTGGAATGATTATCGTTGGAGTTGATGATAAAACAAAGTAAATAAACGGACTTTCTTTTGAAGAACTGCAAAGCACAAATGAGCTTTTGGCAAATGCAAGATCCAACAACATAAAAGCACCTATATACATCTATACCGAAACAGTAAAAGTAGAAGAACAAAATCTAATTGTTGCCCACATTTCAGAAGGAACAAGCAAACCGCATATGGACAATAATGGAATAATTTGGGTAAAAAACGGCTCTGACAAAAGAAAAGTAGTTGCCAAAGAAGAAATTGCCCGATTGCTTCAAAGTAGCGGAAACCTTTTTGCAGATGAAACAACAGTAACAGGAACAACAGTTAATGATATTGACGAAGAATATTTTCAAAAATTCATACTTGCAAAAACCAAGAAAACAATTGATGAATTAGGGCAATCAACCTCTACTATTCTTTCTAATCTTGGAATGTTGAAAGACGGAAAAATTAGTCTTGGAGGTTTGCTTCTATTTGGGAAAAATCCTCAACAATTTAGACCAACGTTCACGGTACAATGTGTTTCCGTGGTTGGAAATAATATCAGTACAAATGAATTTCGGGACAAAGAAGAACCTTTTACAGGAAACCTAAAAGAATTGTATGATAAAACTCTTTCTTTCATCACACGAAACCTAAAAAAACTGCAAAAAAGTGATGGTTTCAATTCTCAATCTGAATTGGAAATTCCTATTGAAACAATTGAAGAATTACTTGTGAACGCATTAATACACAGAGATTATTTTATTTCATCAAGTATTAAAGTATTCATCTTTGATAATCGAATAGAAATAATAAGCCCAGGAAAACTTCCTAATACACTAACTATTGACAACATTAAGATCGGAACTTCCATACCAAGAAATCCGATACTTTTTACTAATGCAAGATATGTTCTTCCTTTTGTGGGAGTTGGTAGTGGCATCCCGAGAGCCTTTGAGAATTCACCTGATTTGGAATTGATAAATGACACAGACAGAGAACTATTTATTTCTGTGATTAAACGACCTTGATAAATGCCGATATTTCAGAAATCAGTCATACAAAAACACCTTAAAAATCTTGATAAAGAAAAGGTAGAACAGGCATTTGAAACATTCCGAAAAAATTATAGTCCTTCCAAAATTGAGCAAATAAAAACGCTCAAAGAAGAAGAGTATCAGGACGGATTTTTACGTGAAATATTTGTTGATGTTCTTGGCTACACGCTTCGACCAGATGAAAATTACAATTTACAAAGAGAGTTCAAAAACCAAACAGACGGAAAAAAAGCTGATGGAGCAATTTTAAAAGATGAAAATGCCATTGCGGTAATTGAATTAAAATCTACTTCTACCAAAGACTTAACAAAAATTACCCAACAAGCTTTTAATTATAAAAACAATCAACCAGAGTGTAAATACATAATAACCTCTAATTTTCAAAAACTTCGGTTTTACATAGACTACTCTACCGAATTTGAGGAATTTGACTTGTTTTTTCTTGACAGAGAACGATTTGAGCTACTTTACTTAATTCTACATAAAGAAAGTATTTTTTCAAATCTTCCAATACAACTTAAAAAAGAAACGCAGTTTCACGAAAAAGAAATTTCGGAAGAACTTTACAAAGACTATTCGCATTTCAAAGATAAATTGTTTCACAATTTAATTGCAAATCATCCAGACAATGATAAGTTGTTGCTTTTCAAAAAATCGCAAAAACTTTTAGACCGTTTTCTATTTATTCTTTTTGCAGAAGATAGCGGATTATTGCCACCAAATTCGATTTCAAGAATCATCAAGCGTTTTGACATCTTAAAAGAAGAGGATGCTTACAAACCGATTTACGAAATTTTCAAGCAGTATTTCGGATATATGAATATTGGGCGACCAGGCAAAAAAGAATCCGACAATATTCCTGCATACAATGGTGGCTTATTTTACGAAGATTTATTGCTCAACAACCTAAACATTGATGATGAAATTTTAATTAACGATTTAAAGAAACTATCAACCTACGATTTCAATACAGAAGTTGATGTAAATATTCTTGGTCATATTTTTGAACATTCACTAAACGAAATCGAAGAAGTTACAGCAGAAATTGAAGGTACAGTTTCCGATCAAAAAAGAACAAAAAGAAAAAAAGATGGTGTTTTTTACACGCCAAAATATATCACTACTTACATTGTTGCCAACACTATTGGTAAACTTTGCATTGACAAAAGAAAAGAACTCGATATTGAAGAAATTGAATATGATGATTCGTTTCTAAAAAAAGATAAGACGTTAACAGTAAAAGGAAAAAAACTTTTCACAACGTTGACCGACTATAAAAATTGGTTGACAAATTTAAAAATTATTGACCCAGCTTGTGGTAGTGGAGCCTTTTTAAATCAAGCGTTAAACTTCCTAATCGAAGAACACGAAAAAATAGACGACATCATTGCTGACCTGACAAATTCACCTTTACGCCTTTTTGATACCGACAAAAACATACTTGAAAATAACCTTTTTGGTGTAGACATCAACGAAGAAAGTGTTGAAATTGCTCAATTATTGACCCAGCTTGTGGTAGTGGAGCCTTCGCACAGCTAAAAAAGACCGCAAACTTTCTAAATTGAACAATAATATTAAATGCGGAAACTCACTTTTAGCATCAGAATTTGATTGGCATAAAGAGTTTCCAGAGATTATGAAAAATGGCGGTTTTGATGTTGTTATTGGAAATCCACCTTATATTAAAGAATACACAAACCGACAAGCTTTTGACGGTTTACACGACCATCCTTGTTATCAAGGTAAAATGGATTTATGGTATTTCTTTGGTGCTTTGGCTTTGGACATTATCAAAAAAGACTACGGTTTAATTGGTTATATAGCACCAAATAATTGGATAACAAATGACGGAGCATCAAAATTCAGAGATTATGTAATTGAAAAAGGTAAAATTACAGAGTTTATAGATTTTAGCGATTTTAAGGTTTTCGATTCTGCAGGTATCCAAACTATGATTTACATTATGAAAAGAACGGACGATAATGAAAATTATGGTCTTGCCTTTTCCAAAGTTCTAAACAGCAAAATAAAACACGAAGATACACAACGTTTTTTGGAGAAAATAGTTGATGACAAATACGAATATTTTACTTCTACCATTGAGAAAAAGGAATTAGCAGGAAAGCCTATCAATTTTATCAATGGAGACCTTAACTTGATAATAGATAAAATATTATCAAAGAAAAACTTCAATTTAAAATCTGAAGAAATTGCTTCGGGAATTGATTTATTACAAGATTTCGTAAACAAAAAGCATAAAGAAACTCTTGAAGATGTTGAAATAGGAGATGGTATTTTCAATTTAAGTCAATCTGAATATGATGATTTAAACTTATCTGAAAAAGAAAAGGAATTGGTAAAACCTTTCTACACGACAAGCGAGCTTCTTCAATATTACGGAAATCCTAAAAATAAACTTTGGATAATCTATACGGATTCAAGTTTTAAAGAAGAGGAGAAAATACTTCCGTACCCAAATATTAAAAAACATTTGGATAGATTTTTAGATGTCTTTACATCTGTCAATAAGCCATATGGATTACACCGTTCAAGAGACGAAAAGTATTTTAAAGGAGAAAAGATTTTTTCATTACGAAAATGTTCCGTTCGTCCGAGATTTACATACACCGATTTTGATGCCTATGTGAATAGAACTTTTATGATTATCAAGACCGATAGAATAAACCAAAAGTATTTGACAGGGATTCTAAACTCAAATTTGATGGCATTTTGGTTAAAGTACAAAGGTAAAATGCAAGGAAACAATTATCAAATTGACAAAACGCCTTTAGAAAATTTACCTTTACAAAATCCAAGTACTGAAATTCAAGAAAAAATTGCTGATTTAGTAACAAGTATTATCTCAAATACTCAAAAGAAATCTGACTACCAAGAATTGTTAGAAAAAGCAAAAACGGATAATAATTTTGACCGAGAAATACAATTAACCAAAGCTTTAGAAGAAATAACATTGGAATTGGGAAATGCCGAAAGTAAAATCAATTCGATTATGTATGAGCTTTACGAAATTGAACCAACTGAAATTGCAACGATTGAGAAAAATATAAAATGAATGAAATAGCCAACGCTTAAAGCCATACACATTTGCAATTCGCACAAGCCAACACCACACCCAAAATTGCAAAAGAGTATGTCTTTGCCAACACTGACAAACAAACTGAAAAATAAAGCCAGTGGCTAACAATGTATATAAAAAATAGCGGTCAAAGTGCTAAAAGGAAAGTATAAACATAAAACAAAGGTCTGTGATAAACCGAAAAGTTAGTGCGTAAAATCCGCTACTTTTCATATACGAGACCGTTGTAAAACATTTAAGACCGAAATTTTGTAACATAAGAAAATGAATATCACCTTTTAAAAAAATAAAATTTATGAGAAAATTAATTTTGACTTTGACATTAGCATTGTTCACATCAATAGCTTTTGCGACTGAAATTACCGCTACGGTTATGTTTGAAAACTTAACGGACAAGGAATTAAAATCGGGAGAATTCACAATTATTGACCTGAACAGAAAAATTGAGGTTTCTAAAGCAGAAAATTTTAAAATTACTTTGCCAGAAAAAGGGAAATATCAATTCAGTTTTGTGTCTGACGACTTTACTGCTTATACTTTTTATCCAACACGAATTAATAAAAGGAAAAACACAATCACAGTTCGATTAATGGAAAAAAAGAATTCAAGAACGGTAAAATTTATTCTTTCCCGATGAATTTAGAAACTGACTTGACTGATGAGCAAATCGAGCAACGAATTGAAAATGGAACTCTGAATTTCATAATGCACGGAATTGATAGTTCTATACCAAAAGAATATGTTGAGTTCAAAGAAAAATATGGAATCGGACTGATAAAAGAGAATTGTGTAATTGACCCTTTGTCTTTCAAAAAAGCAACTGAAAATAATCAAATGATTTTCGACTTTTTAAATAAAAAATACGGAACTGATTGGCTGAACGAATTGAAAACAAAACCATTCGGAATAAAATAAAAACGTTTTACAACAAAGGCTATAAGTAATGCGAGATTATGAGCAAAATTCAATGGTTTTGGCATTTTTTTCGCTCACAATTTATATATTTATTGATTGAAATTTATAAATTAAAAATTGTTCGCTTGGGTCGGTGCTGAATTGAAAGGTTTTGTCTTTTTTGGCTCGCACTACTCATAGCCCAAACGTTAGTCGCAACCTAAAAAAACGAACAACTTATCAGATGAACAAACTATTCCACATATTCAGAGTTGACGAAGAAGAAGCAAAAAAGATTTCTGGACAACCTGACGAACCCCACAATCACGAGTTTGAAGAGTTATTAATTGGCATTGAAGGTGAATTGGAGCATTTCATTGATTTTAACACTACCAAAATCCAATCTCCTTTTGTGAGTTTCGTAACCAAAGGAAAAGCACACAGAGTAGTTCCAAAGCTACATAATGGCAAATGCGATATTTGGGCAATTCGTTTTAAAAGCGAATTTATTCCAGAAACCACATTTCAACTCTATTCGTTTTATCACACTCAAGCAAATTTAGAACTTGAAAAAGGACATTGTTTTCAGAGACTGGTTACCCTTTGTGAGATGATTTATGCCGAAACACAACAAGACACAACAGACCTTTCCATAATAAGGCAACTATTGGGTGTCCTGTTCACGATGATAGAAGCCGAACGAAAAAAGTTAGAACCACAAGACGAGCCTATTCAAAAAACGCAACATATATCCTTCGGAAACTTCCTGACGATTCTTGAAGAAAATTACCGAAGACCATTTGGTGTGGAATTCTATGCGGAAAAACTTTTTATGTCGTCAAGGAATTTGAACATCATCTGCCAAAATATTTTAGCACAGAGTGTTTCAGAAATAATCGAAACCCGAAAATTAATTGAAGCTAAAAACCTATTGATCTCTACAGAAAAAACCATATCTGAAATAGCTTATGAATTGGGCTACAATGAGAATTCTTATTTTTCTAACGTCTTTAAAAAAAAGGCAGGTCAATCGCCAGGTAAGTTCCGTGAAGAGATGAAAAATAGGTTAATTTCCTAAATCTACACTCCTCTTACCGAAAAGTGTAATTTGCTTCATCGTAAGTGCTACTATCTTTGTAAACAAATATTATTAACAATTAAATTTTATATGATTATGAAAAAAGTACTGATTTTATTAGCAATTACATTTTTGAATGTAAACGTATTCGCACAAGCAAACTGGAAGGTAGACCCTTACCATTCGTCCTTAAATTTCAATATTTCACATTCCGGAATTAGTATCGTGAATGGGAAATTTATGGAATATACCGGAAACCTTACTACAAATGGGGAAGCTTTAGAAGGGGCAAATGTTGATTTTACTGTTAAAGTAACAAGTATCAATACCAATGTAGAAGACAGGGACAACCACTTGAGAAGTGCTGATTTTTTTGAAGTTGAAAAATATCCAGAAATGACTTTTAAAAGCACGAAAATCTTAGCTACTGGAAAACCTGATCAGTATTTATTATATGGCGACCTAACCATAAAAGATGTAACCAAACCCGTGATTTTTGATGTGTACTATGGCGGAACTGCCAAAAGTGACCAGGGCGAAAAATTAGGATTGAAAGCCAAAACCACCATTAACAGATTTGACTACAATATTAATTATGATCCTACCGCAGAGGTATTGGCAAAGATGTAAACATAGTGGTGCACTTACAGTTTGCCAAGCAGTAATACGTTTAAAAATTATCCAATAACATTAAAAATATAAGAAAATGGAAACAACAAAATGGGCAATAGACCCAACACACAGCGAAATTACATTTAAAGTAAAACACCTGATGATTTCTAACGTAAAAGGAGAATTTAAAACCTTTCAAGGAACCATAGATGGCGAAGATTTTACAAAAGCAACCATTTCGGCAAACATTGATGCAAGTTCTATATCAACGAACAATGATGATCGAGACACGCATCTAAAAAGCCCCGACTTCTTTGAAGTTGAAAAATATCCGGAAATTACATTTGTGAGCAAATCCATTAAAAAAGTAGATGATGATGAATACCAATTAGTAGGTGACCTTACAATTAAAGGTACTACAAAAGAAATCACACTAGATACCGAGTTTGGAGGTTATATGAAAGACCCTTACGGAAACGAGAAAGCAGGTTTTTCCATAAATGGTAAACTGAACCGAAAAGACTTTGACTTTAATTGGAATGCCGCCCTCGAAGCCGGAGGTGTAATGGTTGGAAATGAGATAAAAATTAATGCAGAAGTTCAATTTGTAAAACAATAAGTCATGAAAATAGGAATAACAGGTGCTACAGGCCAACTGGGCCAATTAGTATCAAAAGCTAAAAGACAAGAATCCCGATGCCAAATTAGTGGCACTCGTGCGAAATCCCGATAAGGCAAAACCTTTAGGTATAGAGGCCAAAGCTTTCGATTATGAACAACCAGAAGCTTTACCAAAGGCTTTAGAGGACATAGATCGTTTGGTTTTTATATCGGGAAGCGAGATAGGTAAACGTGAAACCCAACATAAAAATGTAATCAATGCGGCAAAACAAGCTCAAGTTAAGCAAATTGCCTACACCAGCTTGTCGCACGCCGATACGTCGTCAATGATATTAGCTCCAGAACACCTTGCTACCGAAAAAATGTCGCAAGACTCGGGCATTCCGCACACGATTTTACGTAATGGATGGTACACCGAAAATTATACTGCGGGATTAAAGCAAGCAGTAGAGCAAGGTGCTATAATTGGTAGTGCGGGAGATGGAAAAATTTCATCAGCAACACGTGAAGACTATGCCGAAGCTATAGCCGAAACCATCATAAACGATGACCATACAGGCAAAACGTATGAATTGGCTGGTGATCAAACCTTCACCATGCAGGATTTGGTCGCCGAAGTGAGCAAACAAACGGGTAAAAACATCGAATTTGTGAACCTTCCAGAAGCAGAATATGCACAAAAGCTACAGGAAATTGGATTACCTGAAGGGATGGCTAAAGCGTTTGCGAGTTTAGATTATAGCGCTTCTAAAAACGATTTGCATGATGAAAGTGGCGAACTCGCCCGTTTAATTAACCGTCCCACTACTTCTTTATCACAGGCGGTTAAAACTGGATTGAATTAAATTTTAAAATTACGGCAATAGAAACATAGAATCTATTGCCGGTTTTATTCTTTATTCAACACAATTGGTTATTAGAATACGAATAGATTATTAATTGATCCTAGTCCACTATTGCAACGCTATAATAGGTCTGAAGAAGTGGTCAATACGGTTTGTTAAATAGCCAGTCCAATTTCTTCAGCTACCAATGGCGAAATATTGCAGATGAAAGGAGGTATTATTGATATTGTAATATAAATATAGAAGATGAAGGTTATTCCAGGACATACATGTCGTGTAATTAAGAAAACTCAACTAACAAAAAATATGCTTCGCATAGATTTTGAAATTTCGCAATCTAATTCGGCTATTGTATTCAAACCAGGTTGCTATGTAAAGTTACACCTCCTCGTGACTAACCGAAAAAAGCCTAAAGTGCGCACTTATACTTTAAAAAATTACGATGAGGTCAATAAAATTCTCACTATAGATTTTGCATTGCACCAACCCGCCGGCATAGCAACAAACTGGGCAATGTGTGCTTGGGCTATTGAACTGAACGCTTTATTCTTGTTTGGCGCTGTGGGGCTAATTTTTACGGGAGCAGGAAAATATTCAATTGATTATCGGTTGGGTAAAAAAACGGCCTAATCTAATTTTTTGCAAAGCAAATGAATAGAAAGCAATTTTTAAAATCAATAGCTTTATTGCCCTTAATACCTTACAGTATGACATTAAAAGATTTAAACAAAATGACCTCAACAATGAGTAACACAGGTAAAATGCCTGTGCTTTTCTTAGGTCATGGCGACCCTATGAATGCCATTGAAGAAAACGAATTTGTTTCGGCATTCAGAAAATTAGGTCAAGAAATTATAAGACCAAATGCGATTCTTTGTATTTCAGCACATTGGGAAACTAAAGGAACATTTGTAACAGCAATGCAAAATCCACCAACCATTCACGATTTTGGTGGTTTTCCACAAGCATTGTTTGACGTTCAATACCCAGCAAAAGGAAGCCCAGAATTGGCGGAAGAAACCAAAAGTATTATTACCAAAACAGAAGTTGGATTAAACGATAAATGGGGGCTTGACCATGGAGCTTGGAGCGTAATCAAACATTTATATCCAAATGCCGATATTCCGGTCATACAAATGAGCATTGATTATTCGAAACCGGCAAGGTATCATTACGAATTGGCTCAAGAGCTAAATAGCCTTCGCCATAAAGGCGTTTTAATTATTGGAAGCGGTAATATGGTGCACAACCTGCGTAGGGTGTCCTGGAACAAGCTAAACGAAGAATTTGCTTTCGATTGGGCTACCGAAGCCAACGAAAAAATGAAAAGCCATATTTTAAGTGGAGACCATCAAAAACTTATCGACTTTAAATCGCAAGGAAAAGCATTTGATTTAGCCATCCCAACACCTGAGCATTATTTGCCTTTACTTTATACCTTGGCATTGAAAGAAGAAAATGAAAAGGTAACATTGTTTAACGACAAATCTGTTGGAGGTTCATTGTCAATGACTTCTTTAAAAATAGAACCTAATTGATGAGCATAGAAAAGTCGAGTAGGTAAAGGGGAATCTCACCCCTAAACCTCTCACAGAACCGTACGTGATAGTCTCCCATCATACGGCTCTTCTTAACAAGTCTATGGCGTAAAACCGTATTGCCAATGCACAAACAGATTAGGATAATGCTTTGCAGTTTCCTGTAACCATTTGTAGGCAAAAAACCAGTGTTTACGCCTAAATCTCCGATATTTGTTGCGTACCCATTTTGCCAGACGCATATTCAAGAAACGAAATACATAGTGTAATTCACTCATTCTTACTTTGCCGTAATAATTAATCCAACCTCGTACTTTTTCTGCTATTATGCCTGCCAAATCTGGCAGGCGTAAATGAACCATACGATGAAGTTTCATCTTAAACAAAGTTTGATTGATGCGTTTCTGTCGTTTACGACTGATTGACGGTGTAAATCCCAAATGAAAGTTCCCAAAATAGCCCTTTACCATTCTTGGCTTAAATGTAAATCCAAGAAAATCGAATGTTACATAATGAACCTTAAATGGTGGATGCTTCTTTTGGTTGCGTTTGCAATAAACGATATTGCTCTTGCCGTCTTTTATCTGCAATTTGCACTGTTTAAATCGGGCTTTTACCGCTTCCAACGTCCGCAAGGCTTGTTTAAAATTATCGCAATGGATGATAATATCATCAGCATAGCGCTCAAACTTTACTTCCGGGTGGTTGTTCTCAATCCACTTATCAAAAACAACATGCAAGAAAATGTTTGCCAGTAATGGGCTAATAACACCTCCTTGTGGTGTGCCTTTGTCTCGTGAATGAATACTACCGTCTTTCTTTTGAATTGGAGCCTTTAACCAACGTGCTACATACAAGTGAATATGCTTTTCTTTGGTAAAATGTCCTAATGCTTTAAGCATTAAGTCATGGTCTATCTCATCAAAAAAACTCTTGATATCCAAATCTATCACCCAATCCATTTTCATGCAGTTTTCCCTGCATTGCTTTATGGCTTGATGCGCTGATTTGTTTGGTCGATAGCCAAAAGAATCTTTACTAAACTGTTTATCTACAATCTGTTCTAATTCTTCTCTTATTACCATTTGAGCCGTTCGGTCTTACTGTTGGAATGCCAAGCTTCCTGATTCGACCGTCTTCTTTGGGTATTTCTACCTCGCGCATTAGTGCTGGAAAATAACTACCATCGCTAACCTATTCCATACAGGATATAAGTATTTCATAGGACGTGAATGTACTTCTTACTGACAAATTATCAACACCTGAGTTTACCTTTGTTACTCTTTACCTTTTTAAAGGCATCCCATACCTGTCGCTTTAATATCGGTTGCGACTTTTGTTTCTCTTTGAAAATCATCCTAAAAAAATCTTTAGTTGTAATACAATTTAAAACTGTTAAGTCAGTCCCTTCGCTCCATTTCCATTACAGAAACTTCATCACTACTACAGACTAATCCGCCACTAATTAACAGTATCGCTACTTTCTACCTTGCCCTTCGGGGTTGTGGTATTTTTGCACTATTAATTAGCTTCTTCTCCTGTTCCGTAATTGAGCCGTAAGCAAAGCTCCTGCCCTCTTTATGCCGATTGCCACTTGACCAGAAATAGGTATCATGTCAAGTTCTGTTCTCGCAAGACCGCCCATCCCTCGATTTTGACAATACTAAAGTTGTTTACGACACTTCTACAAGGGTTCAATCTCGTCTCTTTCAGCTTCTTTACTCCTACCATAGCAAACTACTCTGAAAACAACACAGGTAGTGCATTTAACCTTATCGCTCAAGACCAACCCGTGAAAGGAAAGCCCCATAAGGCGGTTTGACTGGTGTGCCTAATCACTCCCAGCCGAGAGACCAATCCTCATCGTACTCTTTACGTGAATCCACCTGAAACAAATGCCAGGGTCGTTTCTAAATACCAATGAGACTCTCATCTCAATTACAGTTATGTTACTTGTTTTCAATGAACTTAATCACTATCTTGTATCCCCAAGTAACGCAGGACACACGGCAGTGACTAACAACGTATATAAAAAATAGCGGTTCAATAATCGCTTAATCAAAAGAAAATGAATAAATTAAAGGTCACCTATAATCCGAAAAGTTAGTGCATAAAATCCGCTACTTTTCATATACAAAAACGTTAGTCGCAAGGTTATAAAGACATACAACACAAACACAATATGAAAAGTATTGACGCTTACATTTATATTATCATTAGTCTACTTGGAGTAGCATATCCTATATTATTACAAGTTGTAGCCCGACTTGATGAAAAGTATGAATCAGAGCAAATTGTGAAACTTTTTAATAAGGAATGGGAAGGCAATGCTTTTCAATATTCATTGTATTCATCTCTAGTCTTAGTAGTTATATGGTCTTTAAAAATTCCACCTATATTTCAATTAAATGGGCTCTTAGGCTTTTTAATAGAGAATTCAGCCGACATTCTAATTGGATTAAATACGATTTTACTTGTGATATTCTTTTTTTTGTATGTGCGAAAAGTGTTGATTTATTATACTCAGACAGACCTTATTTCTTACCTAATCAAAAGGCACTATGAAGGATAACCCTGATTTAAAATATTTTTCTGTACTTTCTGATTTATTGTTGAAATCAATTAGAAATCAGCAGACTAATGTTTCTAAAACTCTTTCCGACTTTTTTTATGGTGCATTTAGACAAGTAAGAGAGCAATCTAAAAACAAACCAGTTGTGTATCCAGTCATTTATTACGAAGTTGTGTATAAAGCAATTGAAGAGTTGGCTATTCTTAAAGAAAAAAGAAATTACCTATTAGAGCATAGAACTGCAGGTGAAATTTGGCTTCTTGGAGAATTACAAGATTCTGAAATTTCAGAAGAAACATATTCTTGGATGTGGCGAAATTTACTTCTTGCAATTCGCTACAAGCAAGACGATTTAATTATGAATCATTGGGAAACCTGCCATCAATATTACAATTATAGTCTTCAATATATCCACGAAGAATACGATTACACTTCAGGAAATTTTCAGGTAAGCAACAAAGAAATAGTTGAGAAAAGAATAAATGAAAGATTGAGATTTATTGAGTTTCATTATGCATTAGGTGGTTTATTGACATACAAGGAGCGTTATGCTTGTTTAAAACGTATTTTCAATTACACTCAAAGTGAACCCCCTAAATATGAATTGCTCCCTGAGTCTATGTATGAAATATTTAAGTTTTATGCTGACATAAGAGACCCTTATGAAAGAAAATACTCTTGGATTTCTTACAAATACCCCTTTCCCGAGACTAGTGGAATCAGAGCGGATTCAGTAACAAAAAAATGGATTATGTCATATATGGCGATTTTGTTTTTAAGACAGTATACCATATATCCATATTTAATAACAATGAAACCGTTAGATTTTCCACCTGTACCAAACACACAAAGTGAAATAAAACAATGGATTGAAGGTCTTGATTTCTTCAAAAAACTTGTTGCTGACCATTTACAAAATAGTCTTTTGCTAAAAACATTGAATCTTGACTTCATTACAAAAGATTGGTGTGCTGAAAACAAAAAAATATATCCAACAGACTTCATTGATGAGTTTAAAGAGATACTTGAAAATGCATACAATATAAACGCTCTTAACCTCCCTGTAGCAGAAGAAAAGGTTGCTCTATTTGAAAATTCAACTACAAGAATAATTGAAGAAACATTTGAAAAACTTCAACCAATCAATAATAAGGCAGCAATACAAGATGACAATTCTGATAAGTGGTATGTAAGTGGACAAAGAATGCTTCAGGACAAAGATGCTTTTTCTGTGAATCCAGAAGTGCAAGACATTGATTTTGACTCGTTCTTAGCAACTATTGTGTCAAGAAGCATAATTGACGGATTAGGTGAAACATTTTTAAGAAAAACATCACAATCATATTTGCTAAAGCCTGATGAATTATTTAAAGCAATTGACAATCTAGCAGTTGACGAGAATTATCTGATTGTTACGTTTGGACTTAACTTTGATTACTTCATTAACCATCTAAAAATTAATGATTTATCAACGACTGAATACAAGAAAATCCAAATTCATTCTTTTAATGGCTCTCATTTAGTGCGTCAGTCTTTGTTTGTGTTAAGAAAGAGTGACTTGCCAAGTATTTCAACAAAACCAATTGATGAAACAATAATTACAAAGTATTCTTTAAAAAAGATTAGTCAATCATTAAACCTGTTCTCTTCCGTTATAGATATGAACAATACTAGTGATGATGTTTTCATAGAATACAAAGAGCATAAATCAGACGATGAATTAAGAAAATCAGTTCTTTTGTCAATAATCATATCGACAGAACTTAAATGGAAAAAGAATATTAAGGTAATTGAGCTTCGACAATTTTCAGAGTATAGACAGAAAGGAATAGCAAATAAATTAGACGATGTAAAACCAATTGACGATGAGAAACCCAGCAGCTAACAGCGTGTATGTGCAATAGCGGGTGAAGTGGTAAATCGAAGGTCTGTGCTTCTAAGAAACTTTGTGCTAAACGGACAGGAAAGTGCATCTAATCCGCTACTGCACATACACGCGGAACGTTGGTAGCAACTACTCCATAATATTTTTAAAATTATAGGCTCACCCATTTTTTGATAAAGTAAGTTGAAGGATTTTTTTTGGTGGAATTTTTCTAAATCCTAAATGATAGGCATATCACGATGATTGATAACGAATAAAATCTTATCACGACGAGAAAATCACAATACGCAACAATAGGCTGATTTGCAATAAAATAGTGAATAAAGAAAACGACAAACGATGCTAAATCAAAAATTAAAGCTAAACGTCAGCGAAATTTTATAACATCGAAATTATGGGAAATTTGAAACGTGAGTATGAAAAAAAATGGGTGCGAAAGGCTTGGGCATTTTCAGCAAATGTTCTCGCCTACTCCACCGCTACTACCAACAATGTGTATCATTAATAGCTGTGTTTGGGCAAAATTTTAAGGTTTGTGATTTTTTTCTATCTTTACCAATAAAAACGAAAATGTGTTGACTTTTTGCACGCCACTAATGATACACTCGCCCGTTGGTAGCAACTACTCCATAATATTTTTAAAATTATAGGCTCACCCATTTTTTGATTAAATAAGTTGAATGGATTTTTTTCGGTGGAATTTTTCAAAATCCTAAATGATAGGCTTATCACGATGATTGATAACGAATAAAATCTCATCACGACGAGAAAATCACAATCCGAAACAATAGGCTGATTTGCAATAAAATAGCGAATAAAGAAAACGACAAACGATGCTAAATCAAAAACTATGGCTAAGCGTCAACGAAATGTTATAACATCAAAATTATGGGAAATTTGAAACCTGGGAAAGAAAAAAAATAGGTGCGAGAGGTTTGGGCGTTTTCAGCAAATGTTCTCGCCTACTCGACCGCTACTACCAACAATGTGTATCATTAATGGCTGTGTTTGGGCAGAATTTTAGGGTTTGAATTTTTTTTCTATCTTTACCAATAAAAACGAAAATGTGTTGACTTTTTGCACGCCACTAATGATACACTCGCCCGTTAGCACACATTAAAACCAACAAACACATTGTATTTACAATAATTTTTCGTAGTTTCAGCATTGAATCAAAAAATAAATATTATGAACAAGTATGAATTATGGGAGCAAAAAGTTAATTGCGAAATCCCAAACAAGGAAAATCCATTTGACGAAGCTGGTTTACAGCACAACCAATTAATGGCAATTATCGAAGAAAAAGGTAATCCTAAAATGTCTTTGGATGAAGTTTATGAACTTTGCGACAGTGTGCTGTATGAAAAATAAAGAAGAATTAATACCTAATTACTCTTCAAAACAATTCGCCACACCAATAGTAAATCTTGACAGTCAAAGAGAGTATGAAAACTTTATTAATTCTCTTGACTTAGATAATCAGCTTAAAAGGTATTTATTTGAACTTTTTGATATTATGTTTAAATATGATGCAAAAAATCTATGTGATATAATAGGCGAAATAAAACGATTTGAATCAAATTTATTAAAAAATCACAAACCAAAAGATGTAGAAAATGTCCTGATTACTTCTTCGGTAGGTCGTTACTCCTTAGCTTATTGGGATGACCGTTATGATCAAGGAGATATTTCAGCTAAAGCATTTTGGAAGAAATTTTTTACTGGCGTTGCGGATGCAGTAGGAGCCACTGCTGGAGCAATTACTGGTTCTGCTACAGTTGTTGGTGGAATTGCTGGTGGTGTCGTTGGTGCAATTGGAGCAAGTTCAGGGTTTGCTAGTGTATGGGATGTTTTTGCAAACTAAGGAGAACATTATGAAAGTAATATTTTTTACATTTTTTATATTTTTTACTTTTTCAGTTTCTGCACAGATAGACCCTGTTTGGTATAATTTGTTAATACCACACGATAAGGCTGAAACAATAAAAGATATGTTAGAAAAGGAAGGTGTTGATTTATCAATTGACACCTTACCTTATTTAATATTAGATTACAAGAATGACAAATTTTTTCTAACTAAAAAGACTGAAAAGTCAAATATCAGGGCATTCAAGATTCTAAAAACCACAGCGGATTTTTATGTTGTTTGTAGTGATAATGTAGATTTATGTGATTGTAAAGCCAATACATTCATTTATAAAAAATCAAACGACAAACTACAACGGATTCAAAGACCTTTTAGCTTCTCTTTAAAGAGAAATATAATCAAAAGATTAGATGATATGGAATTAGATAAGCCTGAAGGTTATGAAGACTTATCTTTTTGTGAAATACTTGAAGGTCTATAACTGAAGTCAAACGTGTGCTAACAGCGCATAACAAAAATGGCGAAATTTGTGATTGAATCGAAAATTTTGGTATTTTTAGAAACTTAAAGTTAACCGAAAAGATTGCGCATTTTAGCTCGCCACTTTCGCTATGCGCGAGACGTTGGTAGCAACTACTCCATAATATTTTTAAAATTATAGGCTCACCCATTTTTTGATAAAGTAAGATGTAGGATTTTTTTCGGTGGAATTTTTCTAAATCCTAAATGATAGGCTTATCACGATGATTGATAACGAGTAAAATCTTATCACGACGAGAAAATCACAATCCGAAACAAAAGGCTGATTTGCAAATAAAATAGCGATTAATGAAAACGACAAACGATGCTAAATCAAAAATTAAAGCTAAATGTCAACGAAATGTTATAACATCAAAATTATGGGAAATTTGAAACGTGAGTATGAAAAAAAATGGGTGCGAGAGGCTTGGGCATTTTCAGCAAATGTTCTCGCCTACTCCACCGCTACTACCAACAATGTGTATCATTAATAGCTGTGTTTGGGCAAAATTTTAAGGTTTGAGATTTTTTTCTATCTTTACCAATTAAAACGAAAATGTGTTGACTTTTTGCACGCCACTAATGATACACTCGCCCGTTAGTGGCAAGCATAAAAAACACGAAACATAAACAGTAATAATATGAAATTATCAGACTTCGCTCTCATAACACACTATGAAGACAGACTCGGAACCTTGGCTGAGAAGGCATCAAATGAACCTTGGGAGTTTTCAGAAGAACATAAATACTATGACGACAGACCATATGCAATATTGAGAAGGTATGTTGAATATACCTTTACAAAATTATGGGATGAAAATAAAATCAAGTACACAAACAACAAAAAGTACGCTTCTTTTAATACAGGTTTAGTTTCAGACCATTTGGAAGATATATATGCTTTTTTTGAAAAACACAACACGCAAAATAGATATGTTCTGAAAGGTTTTTTTTGGGAAAGTGAAGATGCTATTTCAACTAACTTTGACCACGACCTACCACATACAGCAAACTATTTTGAAGTTCCAGGCGATTTACTATACGACCCAAATAGAAAACTAATGCCAAGATATGACCATATTATAAGGGACAACAAAGAAAGGTGGATTAGAAACTTGGGGCAAATGTCAGACAAGGAAATCCGTCAAACACTTATGGGTGCTATACCCGAAATCGAAAAAATGGTTAGGAATAATTATAAGATTGCTATACCTCAATTTCGCTTCGATGAATTTAGGGGCAACAGAATTCAGCTTCTTTTACCATTGCAAATTGAAAGAAATGGAAAAATTGACTTACTAGCTTTAGTCGTAGACAAGGTAAAAAAAGTAACAATAGATGAAGAAACCCAAGAAGAACAGGAAACTCAAGAAGAGCAAGACAAAACATACATTGCTACAACTTGTCTAGAATTGCCAATGGCTTACACGAACGCTAGGCTGATTGTTAAACCTTCAAGTGATTGGTTAAAGCCTTAATATATGCCTACAATAATTGACAACATAGAATTAGACGAAACGAATGTTGAGTTCAATTATGCTTCCGACTTTGTAAAGCATACCGACAGACTTGTCTACTTAACAGGAAAAGCAGGAACGGGTAAGACCACGTTCCTAAAATATCTGCGAGAAACAACAACAAAGAATACTGTAATTCTTGCACCGACAGGGGTAGCTGCTATAAATGCAGGTGGGCAAACTATACACTCATTTTTTCAGATTAGACCAAGCGTCTATGTTCCAAACGATAAAAGATTAAGAACAAGAGCAGACATTGGAGATGAAGATAAAAGCACCATTTACGAGCATTTCAAATACTTCAAAGAAAGACTAGAAATAATAAGGGGTTTAGAACTCCTAATCATTGATGAAATCTCAATGGTCAGATGCGATTTAATTGATGTTGTTGATAGACTATTACGGGTTTTTAGAAGAAGAGAAAATGAACCTTTTGGTGGTGTTCAAGTAGTTCTAATTGGTGACACATTTCAGTTACCTCCAATTGCCGACTTTGAGCAATGGAATTTACTTCAACCATATTATAAAAGTCCATTTTTCTTTAGCTCAAAAGTTATCGAACAGAATAAACCTGTTTACATTGAACTAAAAAAGATTTACAGACAAAACGAACAAGAATTTATTGACCTTCTAAATCGGGTTCGAATAAATCAAGTAACCGCCAACGAATTTAAATTACTTAATTCAAAGTATAACCCTACATTCACACCTAATGGTCAAGCAAATTATATCACACTTGCAACTCATAACAAACTAGTCGATAGTACGAACCTCACAAAACTAGCTGAACTAACAACAGAACTAAAACTATTTGAAGCCACTGTCAGCGGACTTTTTCCAGACAATATAATGCCAACAGACAGAATTTTGCAGCTTAAAGAAGGTGCTCAAATTATGTTTATAAAGAATGATAAGGCAAAGAGATACTACAATGGAAAAATTGCCAAAATCAGCAAAATAGAAGAAAATAAAATCATCGTTGAATTTTCAGAAGGGAATGAAATAACAGTAGAAAAACAAGAGTGGAATAATATAAAATATACTTGGAACGAAAAGGAAAAGAAGATTGAAGAAGAAGTAATAGGGACATTTACACAATTCCCTATAAAACTTGCTTGGGCAATTACAGTTCATAAAAGCCAAGGACTTACTTTTGAAAAGGTTATTGCTGACTTAGGAGCCGCATTTGCTTCAGGACAGGTTTATGTTGCATTAAGCAGATGTACTTCATTTAGTGGATTAGTCTTGAAAACTCAAATCGGACAAAATGCGATTAAGACAGACCCCCAAGTTTTACAATTCGCACAAAATGAAACACCAAGTACATTAATTGTTCAAGAATTGAATTCGGGTAAAGCAGACTTTTATTACAGGAAAGTTCGAGATGAAATTCATTCTCTGAATTTTGAAGAAGCGTACAATAATTTCATAAAAGCACTCAAATTTAGAAATGATATTGAAACAGACCAGTTTAAAAAATATTTTATAGTTACAGCTAAACGACTTGGTTCATTTAGACAAAAATTTCCTGAGCTAATTGCTGAAAAAGAGACATTAAAACAGGAAAAGAAAGAATTGGAGCTTACAGTTTCAGAACTTGAGAATGAGAAAGCAACTCAACAAACGAAAATCAATGAACAAAACAAATCAATAAAACTCTTACTTGACAAAACTAAAGAGCTTGAAAAGTTCAATGAAAAATTAAAGTCTGAAATAACAACTTTGAACAAGAATAAATTAGATGCTGAAAAATCAATCCAACAGCATCAAAAAACTATTCAAGAACATAAAAAGACAATATCAGAACTCGAAGCAACGAAAAGAAACAATGAACAAGAAATAGAACGATTAAGAAACTTAAAATGGCACCAAAAACTATTCGGACAGAAATAATGCCAGCCACTAACAGCACCTACACGCAAGTGGCGGTTCAGTGGTTAAATCAAGCTTTGTGCTTCTACCCAAGTTTGTGCTCGGTTGACAGTATATCGCTCCGAAATCGCCACCTGCGTGTAGTCGCAAAACGTTGGTAGCAACTACTCCATAATATTTTTAAAATTATAGGCTCACCCATTTTTTGATAAAGTAAGATGTAGGATTTTTTTCGGTGGAATTTTTCTAAATCCTAAATGATAGGCTTATCACGATGATTGATAACGAATAAAATCTCATCACGACGAGAAAATCACAATCCGCAACAAAAGGCTGATTTGCAATAAAATAGCGAATAAAGAAAACGACAAACGATGCTAAATCAAAAACTATGGCTAAGCGTCAACGAAATGTTATAACATCGAAATTATGGGAAATTTAAAACGTGAGTATGAAAAAAAATGGGTGCGAGAGGTTTGGGCATTTTTCTGCAAAAGTACTCGCCTACTCCACCGCTACTACCAACAATGTGTATCATTAATGGCTGTGTTTGGGCAAAATTTTAAGGTTTGTGATTTTTTTCTATCTTTACCAATAAAAACGAAAATGTGTTGCCTTTTTGCACGCCACTAATGATACATTCGCCCGTTGTGCAACATTTAAGAAAACCCGTACATGACATTAAACATGACTGAATTTTGGGATTCAAATTATTACGATAATCCGCCTTTGACCGATAAAATGATTCAGCAAGCGGAAACTGTATTAGGATTAAAACTGCCTGATTCTTTTCTTGATTTGCTTAAAATTCAAAACGGTGGATACACAAAAGGATTTGCCTTCCCAATGACAACAAAGACTACATGGGCGGATAATCATGTGCCATTGACTGAATTGTTCGGAATTGTTTTGGACAAAGAATCGGATTCTGCACATAATATTATGCAATCTGACTATATGACTCAAGAGTGGGGATTGCCTGAAAAGCAAGTTTTATTGACTGGAGATGGTCATTGGTGGATTACTCTTGATTATCGAAAGAGTGATAAACCTTCAGTTAGGTGGATTGATTGTGAATGTGGAGAGGATATTCATATTGCAGATTCTTTTGAGGACTTCTTAAATGGACTTGTAAGCGAAGATGAATTCGCAGATAATATGATTTAAAATTATAATTAAATGAAAGTAATAGGATTTATAATATTTGTGGTCGTTTTTTTCTGTTCTTGTCAAAGCGACATAAAAGCAAAATTTGAAATAACGAATGAAACAGAAATATTGATTGATTCTATTAATATAAAATCGTTTGACCACAACGATAACCCGAATTGGATAAAACTTAAATCTGGACAAAATCAGCTCTATTGGTTAGATATGACTAATTTGCCAAAAGTTGATGGGGATTATTTGTTGACTTACAGAGATTCAGTACTTAAAACTGTTAGATTTGGTTATTTTACAAACGGATTTCCATTGGAAAAAGTGACCAACATAAAAATTAAAAAAGATACTGTGATTATTGACCAAATCTATGATGACTATTAGATAAAACGTTGCACAACAATGTATAAAAATAATAGCCGAGATAGTAGTAAATCCAAGGGTTGTAGCCCGCTTCAACTTTCTTGTAACTTGACAGGAAAATGCCACGCAGTCGGCTACTATTCTTATACTAAACGTTACCTACCATTCCCCATATCAAGAAACTCGATTAATTTCTATTGCTAACGATGCCGATAAAATATTGGTTATTATTTTTGTAATGATCCTTTGTAAGACCGATTTTTCAAATGGTGCTTGAGATAGAGCCCGTGCGCTCATTCTGGTTGAAATGTAAAAAAGCCCCGACTCTTCTCAGGGCTTTGTTGATAATTTCAGTGGTGGCTACGATAATTCGCAGACCCCGTTCAGAATAATTTTCAATACAAAAATACATTTCCTTAGGATCTTTTTTGTTTAATACTTAAATATTTTTCAATTATGGCAAGAAAGAAAAAGTTAGAAATGGAAATTGTAAACCAACATGCAACAGGTATTGACATTGGAAGTCGGTCTCACTTTGTAGCAGTTGGACAAGCCCTAGAAGATGTAAAAGAATTTGGGGTTTATGCAGAAGATCTTACTGCAATTTGTCAACACCTAAAAAGCTATGGTATTACCTCAGTTGCCATGGAAAGCACAGGAGATTATTGGCAAAATCTTTTTACAGAACTCATCAAGCATGATTTTGAAGTTATTTTATGCAATGGAAAATTTACCAAACACGCAAAAGGTAAAAAAACAGATGTTAAAGATGCAAGATGGATTCAAAAACTGCATGCATTAGGTTTGCTTACAAGTAGTTTTTTGCCTGACCAGCAGACTGAAATACTTAGAACTTATGCACGTCAGCGAGGCAATATTATACATCAAGCGTGGCACTTCAAGAAAAATGCAAAAGCATGCCTTAAGTTTTTAAATTTTAGACTTGATGTTGTAGTTAAAGACATTTGTGGTCTTACAGGTCTTAAAATCATAGAAGATATTTGCAAAGGAAATTTAGACCCTAATGAACTTGCTAAGCATCGGCACTACAATTGCCGAAAGTCTGAGGCAGAAATAGCAAAAGCCCTCCATGGCAATAACAGGAAGACTTTCTTTTTGGGTTAAAACAAGAATTTCAAACTTATCAGTTTTTACAAAAACAATTAAAGGCTTGCGATAAACAGATAGACCAATTCATAAAAAAGCATCTTGACACAAATCCAGAATTAAAAAAACTAAAAACCAATCCAAAACCTTATAAAAGAGAAAATAAGAATGCTCCCAAAATAAAGGATTTTAATCAAGTAGCTTATCAGTATTTTGAAGGTGTGGATCTGCTTGCCATTGAAGGCGTAAGTCATGCTACAATACTTAGTATTATGGTAGAGATAGGTCCGGAAGGATTTAGAAAGTTTAATTCTTCAAAAGAATTTGTCTCTTGGTTAAGACTAGCACCAAACAACAAAATATCAGGCGGTAAAGTGCTTAGTTCAAAAGTTCCTAAAGGGAGTAATAGATTAAAAATAGCATTACGACAAGCAACTAATTCTATTGGAAATTTAAAAGATACACACTTGTCTGATTTCTTTAAGCGTGTCGCATTTAGAAAAGGAAGACAAGCGACAGTAAGCGCAACAGCAAGAAAATTGGGTGTAATCATATGGAATATGGTTACAAAAAAAGAACCTTATAAACCGCCAAAAGAATATCTATTCCTCGATCAAAAAAGAAAGTTAGGCATAGCCAAAAGAATGAGGAAACAAATCGCTAAATTTGGATTAACTAATGAAGATTTAGGCTTAAATGCAAATATCTATAAAACAGCAACTTAATTTACGTTAGTCAGAATATAAAACACAAATTCAAATTGAAAAATATTAGACAATTTTTACTTTTAATCTTCCTTGTTTCTTGTAGCAAAGAAAGTGGAACAAAAAGTTATTTCAATTCGGATTTTGAAGATACTAAATCATCTAAGATAAATTTAAATGAATTTAATTCATACGGTGAATTAATGAATTCAATTGAAAAGATTGCATGCTCTGACAGGATTACAAATTTATCTTTTAACGGAGTTCATAATAAAAAGGAAATCCACATTTTTAGTTTTTGTCCTGATAAAATGCCAGTTTATGACCCGAAAAACAGGAATACGATCTACTTCGAAAAAGGAAATTTAATTAAAAACGAGAAAATCGTAAGTTTTGATTCATTGGATTACATTTTAAATAAAGATTTCAAAAATTACGGGGAAAATCTAAATTTCGCTGACAAACCCGAAAAATTAGTAATTATTATATTAGATGATAAAAATGGGGATTTAGAAACATTGAAAAACTTTTTAGATAAAATCACTAAAGCATATGATACAATTGGAACTTCAAAAAGTTTAAAAGTAATGATGGACAATTATGTGGAAATACCACCAATGCCAAAACTCTGAATTAAAAACTGAACTGATAACAAAGTATTGCGTGGAGAATACGCACCACAACAATAGCTATAGGCAATAGCTTGGGTTCATGCTAAAAACGAAAGTTTGGGATTTATTTTCTAACTCTACGACTGAAAACAAAACTGAATGGCTTTTTTGGCGCTACTGCCAATAGCCAAACCGTTAGAGTGCATTTGAAAAAAGCAATTAACATATCGATAATATTTATCATTCTTTTGGTCGGTTGTTCTCAATCAAAAAAGGACAAAGTCATAACGGATAAGTCCAATGACCTAAAGAACAGTATTGAGAACGTAAAATTGGAATTAGATAAATTAATAATTGAGTCAATCGACAGTACAGTCTTCAGAGATTACAGCATTGAATTTATAACAAATGCCTCAATTGACAGTTTGACTAAATCACATCTGACTTTTTGGACTTTAGAAAACACTAAACTTACCGATAAAGAAAGGCTATTGCTGAAAAGCTTAATTGAATCCGATAAAAATTATAATTTCAATGTTAGTGATTTGATAAAAGAAAAACTGTCAAAATCAAATCAATTGACGGACAATCAATACATTAAAAATTTAAATAAAATTGCAATTGATTCAAGTCAGAATGTTGCTCTAACAATTATTGGGACATATTTTACGAGTAAAAGACCTGAAAGTAGGATTTCTGGTTGGGAAGAAATTGTTGTTTTTGAGAAAATCGCTGACAAATGGAGAAAAAGAAAAGAGGTTATGTATGTGGAATATTAAAATACGCACTCTAACACCGGCTATAATCCATTGCTCGCTATGGCGATAAACCAAAAAACAGTAGCTTTAACATGGCTCGATTCCTACTCCGAAAAATCTCTAATTTTTCTCCGCAACGGAATCATAGCCAAACCGTTGTGTGTAACTACCAAAAAATATTTTAAAAATTATAGGCTCACCCATTTTTTGATAAAGTAAGATGTAGGAATTTTTTCGGTGGAATTTTTCTAAATCCTAAATGATAGGCATATCACGATGATTGATTACAAATGAAATCTCATCACGACGAGAAAATCACAATCCGCAACAAAAGGCTGATTTGCAATAAAATAGTGAATAAAGAAAACGACAAACGATGCTAAATCAAAAGCTATGGCTAAACGTCAACAAAATGTTATAACATCGAAATTATGGGAAATTTAAAACGTGGGAAAGAAAAAAAATGGGTGCGAAAGGCTTGGGCGTTTTCAGCAAAAGTTCTCGCCTACTCCACCGCTACTACCAACAATGTGTATCATTAATAGCTGTGTTTGGGCAGAATTTTAAGGTTTGTGATTTTTTTCTATCTTTACCAATAAAAACGAAAATGTGTTGCCTTTTTGCACGCCACTAATGATACACTCGCCCGTTACCTGCAAGCTGAATAAAGAGCCACCGCTCGGTCAAGCACATTTATTTTTTGCCAACGCTAAAAGCCAACGCAAAAAAAATAAAAGAGCTTGCCTTCCCCACCGCCACCCGAAAAAAATATTTGACAACTTGATGTAAAATTCGCAAATTATTTTTACATTTGCTAAAAATAAGTCAAATCAATAAAATGGCAAGTTTCGGAAATTTCATAAAAACAGAAAGAGAAAAACGAGAATGGACTCAAACTGAATTCGGTGCAAAAATCGGAATCAATACAAGTGCAATAAGTCGAATAGAAAACGGAAGTCAAAAATTTAGTAAATCAAAGCTAAAGAAACTTTCAGAATTATTTGAAATTCAATTGCAACAAGTAACGGACTTATTTTTTGCAGACAAATTTGCTAGAGAAGCTTTTAAATATAAATGCTCGGAATCAGTATTTACTGTTGCTGAAGACACTGCAAATTATTATCGTAACACCAATGTTAAACAGGGAAAACTAGAACTATGAGTAGAGCTTTAAAATATATTGACTTGTTCTCTGGTGCTGGTGGTTTTTCGCTTGGTTTTGATAATAAAGGCTTTCAAAATGTCTTTTCAGTAGACATTGAACCTAGTTTTTGTGAAACGTATAATCATAACTTCCCAAGTCATAATTTAATCCAAAAGGATATTTGTAACGTAACAGACGCTGAATTAAAATATTTAAAAGAATATGATGAAATTGATGTTGTTATAGGCGGACCACCTTGTCAAGGGTTTAGTATTGCTGGAAATATTGGAAGAAAATTTATTGAAGACCCAAGAAACAGATTATTTAAAGAATTTGTAAGAGTTGTAAAAGTTGTTGAACCAACTTACTTTGTAATGGAGAACGTTGCTCGATTATATAACCATAATAAAGGAAACACTAGAAAAGAAATTATAAATGATTTTGAAAATCTAGGTTATAAAGTTGAATGTAAAATTCTAAATTCAGCAGATTATGGAGTTCCTCAAGTTAGAAAAAGAGTAATATTTATTGGCACTAAAAACAGTCAAAAAATACTATTTCCAAAAAAAGAAATTGATAAATATATAACTGTAAAAGAGGCTTTATCTTCATATCCAAAATTAGAATCTGGTCAGGAATCAAAAATCCCAAACCATATAGCAATGTCTCATTCTGAACAAATGTTGCATAAAATGAGCTTTGTTTCAGATGGTGGAGATAGAAATGAAATCCCTGAACAAATTAGACCAAAATCAGGTGATGTTAGAAAATATATAAAATATTCAAGCGATAAACCTTCAGTAACAGTTACTGGAGATATGAGAAAAATATTTCATTATGAACAGAACAGAGCATTGACAGTACGTGAATTAGCAAAACTTCAATCTTTCCCTGATGATTTTGTATTTAAAGGCACAAAAATATCACAACAACAACAGGTAGGTAATTCTGTTCCGCCAAAAATGGCTGAAGCTATCGCTAGTATAATTATTAAAATGAGTGAAAATGTTTAAATATCCTAAAGTTAATTACATAGGCAATAAAGAAAAGATTGCAAAGTGGATATGCGACCAATTCCCAACGGATGCAAACACACTTTTTGATGCTTTTTCTGGTGGATGTTCTTTAAGCTATGAAGCAAAATGCAGAGGATTGGAGGTTTATACAAATGATATATTAAAAATAAATTACCACATTGCAAATGCGTTAGTTAAGAACAATAATACTTTACTAGATAAGTCTGATATTGAAACTATTTTTAGAGGAGAACCTTTTGAAGGTTTTATGTTTCAAAATTATTCAGAAGTGTATTTCTTTCCACAAGAATGCAAAGAACTTGATTTGTATAGGCAAAACATTGAATTACTTGAATCAGAGGAGAAGAAATCATTAGCATTTTCTTTAATGAGAAGAGCTATGATTCGTAAAATGCCCTATTCTAGGTTTACATTAAATTGGGATAAAATAGTTCAATTAAGAGATGAGGAATACAGCTATAAAAAATATAAGCGAAGAAGAGCTTATCACAACCAATCATTTAAACATCATTTTCTTCAAAATTTAAATGAGTACAATCAAGCGGTATTCAATAATGATAAAAATAATATTGCTTACAACGATGATATTTTCAATTTGTTAGAAACTGTAAAAGCAGACATTATTTATTTAGACCCACCATATACAGGAACAATGAATAATTATTTTGGTTTTTATGGTTTGGTAGACGATTTTATAACATCAGAAGTAACAAAACCATTTGAAAACAACTTTGTAAATAAAAATTCTGCAATTGAGCTTTTTGATAAATTGTTTTCTAAACTTAATAATTTTAAATATTGGTATTTAAGCTACAATAACTCTTCTTTTCCAAGCAAGAATGAATTACTTTATCTGTTGGGTAAATATTCAGACAATGTTGAAGTAATTGAGCGTAAACATAACTATCAAATTACTGGTAAAAACAAAAAAGAAAAGAATAAAGAATTTTTATTCATTGTGAAAAATGAAAATTATAAAGAAACTATTAAAGAAAATTATGCCACAGCAGAACTATGAAGAGTATTGGAAACTGACCAATGCCTTTTCTGATTATAATGGTACAAAGTTTTTAGACACATTGGCTGTTTGTATCAATTTTATTGATGACCATAAAAACGAAGAATATTCTGAAGAAAAATATTCAAAACTTCAGGACGAGATTCATAAAGTAAATCCTATTAACCATATTTCGATTAGAAAGTCTATTAATCAATTGGTTAAAATGGGATTTATTAATTCTTTTTTGGTTTCATATCATCCTCAAGCTAAAGAGTATATTGAAGCTCGAACAAATAAGAAAAGAGAAACACTTTTATCCAAAATTGTTTACTCAAATTCAAGTTTCAACAGAGCGGTAAATAATGAATCTTCGATAAAACAAATCAATTTCCTAATTCAAACACTAATTGAGAAAGGCAAATTATCAAAAGAAGAAATCATTGCCTTAATGCTTGTTGATATTGAAGCTTATAAAAAACCATTTATAACTGAATCAGAACTTTCAGAATATGTCAAAGAAGCTAAAGAAATTGGTTTTTTAGAAAGAAAATATAATCAAATTGGTTACCTATACAACCTTCTTGGAAAATTAGATGATTTAGTTTTTGTGAAAGAAGACCTCTATTTTAAAGAAGATGCAGAACAGATTTTTGGAGAGGATTTAAAAGCAGTATCAAAAAGAAGAGACCCATATTTACATAGATTATACAAAAATCAATTACAAGAGGAATGTGAAGAGATTTATGGAAATCCTATGTGTGTTTTAGAGCATCTTTCTTATCCTGTTTTAATTGCAAGTCATATCAAACCATTTATTGATTCTGACGATAATGAAGCATACGACCCAAACAATGGATTGTTATTAAGCAGAACAATTGATTCGTTATTTGACTTAAAATACATATCATTTACAGATGAAGGAACTATGATTTTCTCAAATAGAATATCAGATGATGTAAAGGAGTTTTGGAAAAATTATAAACTCGAAGAAAATATATTAAACGATAAGAGAAAAACATATTTGGCTTATCATAGAAATCTAATGACAGAAATTGATGCCCGAGCATAAAGCCATACACATTTGCAATTCACACCAGCCAACGCTGCAACCAAAAATTGCAAAAGAGTATGTCTTTGCCAACGCTGAAAACCAAGCAGAACGGAAGAAGTCGAGTAGGTAAAGGGGAATATCCACCCCTAAACCTCTCACAGAACCGTACGTGATAGTCTCCCATCATACGGCTCTTCTTAACAAGTCTATGGCGTAAAACCGTATTGCCAATGCACAAACAGATTAGGATAATGCTTTGCAGTTTCCTGTAACCATTTGTAGGCAAAAAACCAGTGTTTACGCCTAAATCTCCGATATTTGTTGCGTACCCATTTTGCCAGACGCATGTTCAAGAAACGGAATACATAATGTAATTCACTCATTCTTACTTTGCCGTAATAGTTAATCCAACCTCGTACTTTTTCTGCTATTATGCCTGCCAAATCTGGCAGGCGTAAATGAACCATACGATGAAGTTTCATCTTAAACAAAGTTTGATTGATGCGTTTCTGTCGTTTACGACTGATTGACGGTGTAAATCCCAAATGAAAGTTCCCAAAATAGCCCTTTACCATTCTTGGCTTAAATGTAAATCCAAGAAAATCGAATGTTACATAATGAACCTTAAATGGTGGATGCTTCTTTTGGTTGCGTTTGCAATAAACGATATTGCTCTTGCCGTCTTTTATCTGCAATTTGCACTGTTTAAATCGGGCTTTTACCGCTTCCAACGTCCGCAAGGCTTGTTTAAAATTATCGCAATGGATGATAATATCATCAGCATAGCGCTCAAACTTTACTTCCGGGTGGTTGTTCTCAATCCACTTATCAAAAACAACATGCAAGAAAATGTTTGCCAGTAATGGGCTAATAACACCTCCTTGTGGTGTGCCTTTGTCTCGTGAATGAATACTACCGTCTTTCTTTTGAATTGGAGCCTTTAACCAACGTGCTACATACAAGTGAATATGCTTTTCTTTGGTAAAATGTCCTAATGCTTTAAGCATTAAGTCATGGTCTATCTCATCAAAAAAACTCTTGATATCCAAATCTATCACCCAATCCATTTTCATGCAGTTTTCCCTGCATTGCTTTATGGCTTGATGCGCTGATTTGTTTGGTCGATAGCCAAAAGAATCTTTACTAAACTGTTTATCTACAATCTGTTCTAATTCTTCTCTTATTACCATTTGAGCCGTTCGGTCTTGTACTGTTGGAATGCCAAGCTTCCTGATTCGACCGTCTTCTTTGGGTATTTCTACCTCGCGCACAGTACTGGAAAATAACTACCATCAGCTAACCTATTCCATACAGGATATAAGTATTTCATAGGACGTGAATGTACTTCTTGTACTGACAAATTATCAACACCTGAAATTACCTTTGTTACTCTTTACCTTTTTAAAGGCATCCCATACCTGTCGCTTTAATATCGGTTGCGACTTTTGTTTCTCTTTGAAAATCATCCTAAAAAAATCTTTAGTTGTAATACAATTTAAAACTGTTAAGTCAGTCCCTTCGCTCCATTTCCATTACAGAAACTTCATCACTACTACAGACTAATCCGCCACTAATTAACAGTATCGCTACTTTCTACCTTGCCCTTCGGGGTTGTGGTATTTTTGCACTATTAATTAGCTTCTCCTGTTCCGTAATTGAGCCGTAAGCAAAGCTCCTGCCCTCTTTATGCCGATTGCCACTTGACCAGAAATAGGTATCATGTCAAGTTCTGTTCTCGCAAGACCGCCCATCCCTCGATTTTGACAATACTAAAGTTGTTTACGACACTTCTACAAGGGTTCAATCTCGTCTCTTTCAGCTTCTTTACTCCTACCATAGCAAACTACTCTGAAAACAACACAGGTAGTGCATTTAACCTTATCGCTCAAGACCAACCCGTGAAAGGAAAGCCCCATAAGGCGGTTTGACTGGTGTGCCTAATCACTCCCAGCCGAGAGACCAATCCTCATCGTACTCTTTACGTGAATCCACCTGAAACAAATGCCAGGGTCGTTTCTAAATACCAATGAGACTCTCATCTCAATTACAGTTATGTTACTTGTTTTCAATGAACTTAATCACTATCTTGTATCCCCAAGTAACGCAGGACACACAACTACACACAACAATGGCTATAAGTAATTGCTTGTTCTCGCCTACTTCTGAAAATCCTCGCGGATTTTCAGTTTGGTGTGTATTTGCAAAGTTAAGTGCTAACCCACGCAACTACTCATAGCCTAGACGTTAGGCACAAGGCTGAAAAAAATATCTTGCTAAAATTGAACATCTCACTAAAATTTGTAAATTAGTAATATGAAAAAACAGCGAATATATTTGGACACTTCAGTTTTTGGTGGATACTATGATAACGAATTTCAAGAATTCACAAAACCACTTTTTGAAAGAATAAAGGATGGAGAATTTAAAGTGCTTCTTTCTGCCATTTTGCAAAAGGAACTTGAACCAGCGCCTGAAAAGATAATTAAATTAATCACTGATTTAAAAGCTGAATATACTGAATTTTTGGACGAAGATGATGATGCTGTTGAATTAGCAACTGAATATATTGCAGAAAAAGTTGTTGGTCAAACAAGCTATGCGGACTGTCTGCATATTGCATTAGCAACTATAAACAAAGCTGATTTACTTGTTAGTTGGAATTTTAAGCATATCGTAAATATAGAGCGAATACGAGGCTATAATTCCATCAATATAAAAAATGGATATAAACAATTGGAAATTCGCTCACCAAGAGATTTAATGAACTATGGAAACTAAAACAAAAAAAGAATTTGACGCTGTCAAGTTTGCAAGAGAACAAAAAGACAAATTAAGTGAAGTTCTATCTAAAATGTCAAAAGAAGAAATAGTAGCTTACTTTAAAAAAATTAGATTGGAAAGTCGGATAAAGCCCAGTGCCTAACACGAGGCTATAAGTAATGCTGTATGATGTGCTTAACCGAAGTTTGAGATTTTTTGCTAAATTTGTTGAAAAGTTGAAAAGTAGTGGCATTTTTGCACAGCACTACTCATAGCCAAACCGTTACCAGCTATGTTAGACCAAACTACAACCTCAAAACTTAAAAAAAATATAAGTGGAGGTAAGATACCACTAAAAACGGGGCGAAATCGAAAAGCCAAACGAGTATGATAAACTAAAAAAAATGAAAATGAAAAAAGTGATTTTAACTTTTGTGCTCTGTAGCACACAATTCTTTTCTTACGCCCAACCAACACTTAACAATATTGAGAATTTTGTTGTCGGTATGACACTTGTTTTTCAAGAATGTGACACATCAGGTGTTAAGGTTGGGAAGAAAGGCGGAAACAGAATTTGGGATTTTTCTGACTTGCAAAGTCTGAATTCAAAGACTATTACTGAAGACATGATTTTACCAGATTCAACAAATTATAAAGATCAATTTCCAACCGCTAATTTAGTTGAGAAGTATTCAGACGGACGGCTTGTTTTTGCAGAAATAAATAAAAATGAAAATTATCTGGTGGGCTTTGTTGACAATACAATCCCCATTAATATGAAATATGAAAAACCTATGCTATTTGCAAAACGTCCAATACATTTTTCTGACTCAATCTCTGATACATATACTACTAAATATAATATAAAAAATCTTGACTTCAAGGGACAAGGAACAGTTACTATAATTGCGGACGGTTATGGAACTTTGGTTTTGCCAAATGGTAAGTTTGAAAATGTTTTGAGAGTTAAAATAACTCAGCAACAAAAGGATACTTTGGTATAATACTCAACTAATACATCTACGAGCACTGTTACTTATGTGTGGTTCAATGACAAATACCGTTCAGCACTATTGAAAATTAGTAAAACCAAATCAGACTATTATTCAAATAAAACAGTAGAATATCTTTTAAAAGAAAGTAACTAAATTTAATGATATGAAAAAGAAAGACGGTTCAGACATTGGAGGAATAGTTTGTGGAGGATTTATGTTTTTAGGAGTTGGCATAGGCTGGCTTTTACAACAAAACTTTGTTATGACCGGTGCAATAGGATTGGGTGTTGGTCTTATTGCTATGGCGACAATTATGGTATATTACAAAAAGAATAATAATGATTCAGAATAAGTAAAAGTGGAAAACACAGCTGGTAACAGCGTATATAGTTTATGGCGGATTTTATTATAAACCGAAAATTGTAGTATTTTTATAAATTAAAAGCTTAACCGAAAGGCGAGCGGTTGTTATCCCGCCACAAACCATATACGCGAGACGTTGTGCCATATTAAAAAAAAATGAAATGGTTAAATGACTAATAAGTTTCGGGCTAACCACCCATATGATAACAGTTTATCACTCCTGTTTTCGACAATTTAAAATCTTAAATTTCATAACTTACTCAAAGCGTATTAGTTACGATATTTTTGTTTTCATTTTGGGTGTCCCAGGGTGTCTTTTTAGTAAATTTGCACTGTGTTTGTTCGCAAAAAGAAAAATAAAAGCGGTGTAATTAGCGTCCAAGTCATTGACAAAAGTAGTGGCAAGTATCGCTTATTAAAGACCATTGGCAGCAGTGCTACTAAAATTGAAGTTGACCATCTATATGAACAAGGTAAACAATGGATAAAAAATTATACGGGAGCACAAGAATTAGATTTTAACGATTATAGACAGCACACAGAACTTGTTCTTCAAGGACTTGAAGAAATATCTGTTTATATCCGGAACTGCTTTTAGGAAAGCTTTTTAATCAGATTGGGTTCAATCAAATTAATCATGATTTATTTAAGCAATTGGTTCTTGCTAGACTTTGCTACCCTTCTAGTAAGCTTAAGACATCAGATTATCTTTTTAAATACCAACATAAAGCTATTGATGTTCAAGTTATTTACCGATACATGGATAAGCTTCATAAACAACACAAATCCCAAATACAAGAAATTAGTTATAATCATACCTTGAAAATACTAGATGGAACAATAAATGTAGTATTCTATGATGTTACCACTATTTATTTTGAAATTGATAACGAAGATGAATTACGCAAAACAGGCTTCTCTAAAGAAGGCAAACATCAAAATCCGCAAATTATGCTAGGGTTATTAGTTAGCAAAGATGGTTACCCATTGGCTTACGATATTTTTGAAGGCAATAAATTTGAAGGACACACCATGCTACCAGTCATTGATAGTTTTAAGAAAAAATACGGATTAGATCAATTAGTCATCATCGCTGACTCTGGGCTACTTTCTTCTAAAAACATAGAAGAACTTCAAAGCAAAAGTTATGAATTTATTCTTGGAGCTAGAATTAAAAATGAGAAGTCCTTTATAAAAGAAAAAATATTAGCTTTAAAACTTAAAAATGGAGAGAGTGCAGTTGTAGAAAAAGGTAATTTGAGACTTATCATAAGCTATTCCGATTCAAGAGCCAAGAAAGATAAGCACAATAGAGAAAAGGGATTAAAGAGACTGGAAAAGAAAATTAGATCAGGAAAACTAACCAAGTCAAGTATCAATAACAGAGGTTACAATAAATATCTAAAACTTGATGGAGAGCTAAAAGTTTCAATAGACAAAACAAAATTTGAAACAGATGCAAAATGGGATGGTCTAAAAGGCTATATAACTAATGCTAAATTGAATAAAAATGAAATTTTAGAGAATTATAGTCATTTATGGAAGATTGAAAAGGCTTTCAGAATAGCTAAGACAGACTTGAAAATAAGACCAATCTATCATAGAGTTCAGCGTAGGATTGAAGCTCACATTTGCATAGCTTTTGCAAGATATAAAATACACAAGGAACTAGAAAGGCAACTCAATGAAAAGAAATCTTCATTAAGTCCTGAGAAGGCTATCAACATAGCAAAAACAATTTATGCGGTAAAAATAAAACATCCAATAACAAAAGAGATAACTTATCTAACTCACATCAAAAGTGAAGAGCAGAAAAAAATTGCAAATCTATTCGATTTTTGATTTGGGTGTCCCAGCGACGAAAACAGGAAAAAAAATGAAATGGTTAAATGACTAATAAGTTTCGGGCTAACCACCCATATGATAACAGTTTATCACTGATCTTTAATCAAAAACTAAAGTCAGTTAAATAATTAACATTTTGTAAAAAAAGTAAAACTTAATTATTAAAAATTATTATTATGTATTTAAAAAAATTTAATTTTATTTTATTTATTTCATTATTTACATTAACATCCTGTACAGATGATGCTAATTCTTTGAAAGATGATAACATTCTAAAATCAATTAGTAGTGCCGAAGAGTTACCTTTTAGCAAAATAAAAGAGATGGCTCAACAGCATAACACAATTCTAAGAAATATACACACAGAATTTGGTGATGTTTCAGATTACAGTAAAAATGAGGAAGAATTACTAACTTTAAGTTTGTTTAATGATTTAGATATAAACACTAATATAAATCAAGAAGATGCAATTTCTTTTTCTGAAAATGTAAGGAGTGTAGAAGACGTTATAACACTTTTACCACATGAATATGAAAAGGAATACATTAGACAAATTAGAACAATACTTTATAATTCTGAAAATTTAGAAGACTTAAATAATGAAGTAAATATAATCGTTGATAATATAATTAATGATCAAAGAGAGATGTACAAAACCCCTCTATTGTTATATGCTGAAACTATAAAGACTTCTGCTGAATATTGGGCGCCAGAAAATATTGGGGGTTTAGGATATGGTGATGAAATATTAAACAATAATAAAATGCTCAAATCTGATTCTAACTGGCAAAGTGTAGCTGAAACAGATGGTCAAGCTATTGCTACAGGAATGATTGGTCTTGCGGCTTATGGTGCTTGGGGTGTTATGTTTGGTCCTGCAGGTTTTGCTTTAACAGGTGCTTCACTTCTTTGGGTTGTAGGTGAAGTGGCTTTAAGTTCTGCTATGTGGGGATAATGAATAAATGGATAATTTTATTCTTTATATTTATTATTGTAACAATCTTTAACCACATTACTTTTTGTTCTTTAAAAAACTTAGACCCTTTAAATACAGAATCAGATGTAGTTATTAAATCGATTTTTTATTCTATGTCAGTTAGCTTTTTATTAGGTTTTGTATTTTTAAAGAAAGGAATTAAAAAGTAAACATGGCACAACCCTGCATATATTCAATAGCGGCTTTTGGCTTAAACCGAAGGCCGCTATTGTTTCAAAATATACTTTTTAAAGTCATAAATTTGGAATATTTTCACCGCTACTGAAACATATGCTTCCCGTTACCACACATTCCCCATATCAAGAAACTCGATTAATTTCTATTGCTAACGATGCCGATAAAATATTGGTTATTATTTTTGTAATGATCCTTTGTAAGACCGATTTTTCAAATGGTGCTTGAGATAGAGCCCGTGCGCTCATTCTGGTTGAAATGTAAAAAAGCCCCGACTCTTCTCAGGGCTTTGTTGATAATTTCAGTGGTGGCTACGATAATTCGCAGACCCCGTTCAGAATAATTTTCAATACAAAAATACATTTCCTTAGGATCTTTTTTGTTTAATACTTAAATATTTTTCAATTATGGCAAGAAAGAAAAAGTTAGAAATGGAAATTGTAAACCAACATGCAGAGGTATTGACATTGGAAGTCGGTCTCACTTTGTAGCAGTTGGACAAGCCCTAGAAGATGTAAAAGAATTTGGGGTTTATGCAGAAGATCTTACTGCAATTTGTCAACACCTAAAAAGCTATGGTATTACCTCAGTTGCCATGGAAAGCACAGGAGATTATTGGCAAAATCTTTTTACAGAACTCATCAAGCATGATTTTGAAGTTATTTTATGCAATGGAAAATTTACCAAACACGCAAAAGGTAAAAAAACAGATGTTAAAGATGCAAGATGGATTCAAAAACTGCATGCATTAGGTTTGCTTACAAGTAGTTTTTTGCCTGACCAGCAGACTGAAATACTTAGAACTTATGCACGTCAGCGAGGCAATATTATACATCAAGCGTGGCAGCTTCAAGAAAAATGCAAAAGTGCACTTAAGTTTTTAAATTTTAGACTTGATGTTGTAGTTAAAGACATTTGTGGTCTTACAGGTCTTAAAATCATAGAAGATATTTGCAAAGGAAATTTAGACCCTAATGAACTTGCTAAGCATCGGCACTACAATTGCCGAAAGTCTGAGGCAGAAATAGCAAAAGCCCTCCATGGCAATAACAGGAAGACTTTCTTTTTGGGTTAAAACAAGAATTTCAAACTTATCAGTTTTTACAAAAACAATTAAAGGCTTGCGATAAACAGATAGACCAATTCATAAAAAAGCATCTTGACACAAATCCAGAATTAAAAAAACTAAAAACCAATCCAAAACCTTATAAAAGAGAAAATAAGAATGCTCCCAAAATAAAGGATTTTAATCAAGTAGCTTATCAGTATTTTGAAGGTGTGGATCTGCTTGCCATTGAAGGCGTAAGTCATGCTACAATACTTAGTATTATGGTAGAGATAGGTGGAAGGATTTAGAAAGTTTAATTCTTCAAAAGAATTTGTCTCTTGGTTAAGACTAGCACCAAACAACAAAATATCAGGCGGTAAAGTGCTTAGTTCAAAAGTTCCTAAAGGGAGTAATAGATTAAAAATAGCATTACGACAAGCGACTAATTCTATTGGAAATTTAAAAGATACACACTTGTCTGATTTCTTTAAGCGTGTCGCATTTAGAAAAGGAAGACAAGCGACAGTAAGCGCAACAGCAAGAAAATTGGGTGTAATCATATGGAATATGGTTACAAAAAAAGAACCTTATAAACCGCCAAAAGAATATCTATTCCTCGATCAAAAAAGAAAGTTAGGCATAGCCAAAAGAATGAGGAAACAAATCGCTAAATTTGGATTAACTAATGAAGATTTAGGCTTAAATGCAAATATCTATAAAACAGCAACTTAATTTACGTTAGTCAGAATTAGAAACGAGTTTTCGATTAAAAAATAACGATTGATTTATAAAAACACGAGCTGAATTTTAAATACCAATTCGAAAAAAAACTCTATGAAAAATAATTGATTGGATGATTTTTGAGCTGATATTCTTAATCGAAAAATCGAATTTTTTTTGCGATTTTAAGGAATTGAATGAAAATAAGGGATTTGATTTTTTTCAATTTTTTGGCTGAAATTCAAAATCTCGGATGAATAAAAAAAACAAACTGAAAGGCTTTTGATTGAAATGATTGGCTTAACCGAATGAAAGTTGATAAAATCAAACAGAAATTGACACGTGGAATGAAAGTCGAGTAGGTAAAGGGGATCTCACCCCTAAACCTCTCACAGAACCGTACGTGATAGTCTCCCATCATACGGCTCTTCTTAACAAGTCTATGGCGTAAAACCGTATTGCCAATGCACAAACAGATTAGGATAATGCTTTGCAGTTTCCTGTAACCATTTGTAGGCAAAAAACCAGTGTTTACGCCTAAATCTCCGATATTTGTTGCGTACCCATTTTGCCAGACGCATATTCAAGAAACGAAATACATAGTGTAATTCACTCATTCTTACTTTGCCGTAATAATTAATCCAACCTCGTACTTTTTCTGCTATTATGCCTGCCAAATCTGGCAGGCGTAAATGAACCATACGATGAAGTTTCATCTTAAACAAAGTTTGATTGATGCGTTTCTGTCGTTTACGACTGATTGACGGTGTAAATCCCAAATGAAAGTTCCCAAAATAGCCCTTTACCATTCTTGGCTTAAATGTAAATCCAAGAAAATCGAATGTTACATAATGAACCTTAAATGGTGGATGCTTCTTTTGGTTGCGTTTGCAATACACGATATTGCTCTTGCCGTCTTTTATCTGCAATTTGCACTGTTTAAATCGGGCTTTTACCGATTCCAATGTCCGCAAGGCTTGTGTAAAGTTATCGCAATGGATGATAATATCATCAGCATAACGTTCAAACTTTACCTCTGGGTGGTTGTTCTCAATCCACTTATCAAAAACAACATGCAAGAAAATGTTTGCCAGTAATGGACTTATGACACCTCCTTGTGGTGTGCCTTTGTCTCGTGAATGAATACTACCGTCTTTCTTTTGAATTGGAGCCTTTAACCAACGTGCTACATACAAGTGAATATGCTTTTCTTTGGTAAAATGTCCTAATGCTTTAAGCATTAAGTCATGGTCTATCTCATCAAAAAAACTCTTGATATCCAAATCTATCACCCAATCCATTTTCATGCAGTTTTCCCTGCATTGCTTTATGGCTTGATGCGCTGATTTGTTTGGTCGATAGCCAAAAGAATCTTTACTAAACTGTTTATCTACAATCTGTTCTAATTCTTCTCTTATTACCATTTGAGCCGTTCGGTCTTGTACTGTTGGAATGCCAAGCTTCCTGATTCTGACCGTCTTCTTTGGGTATTTCTACCTCGCGCACAGTGCTGGAAAATAACTACCATCTGGCTAACCTATTCCATACAGGATATAAGTATTTCATAGGACGTGAATGTACTTCTTATGCTGACAAATTATCAACACCTGAAGTACCTTTGTTACTCTTTACCTTTTTAAAGGCATCCCATACCTTTCGCTTTAATATCGGTTGCGACTTTTGTTTCTCTTTGAAAATCATCCTAAAAAAAATCTTTAGTTGTAATACAATTTAAAACTGTTAAGTCAGTCCCTTCGCTCCATTTCCATTACAGAAACTTCATCACTACTACAGACTAATCCGCCACTAATTAACAGTATCGCTACTTTCTACCTTGCCCTTCGGGGTTGTGGTATTTTTGCACTATTAATTAGCTTCTCCTGTTCCGTAATTGAGCCGTAAGTAAAGCTCCTGCCCTCTTTATGCCGATTGCCACTTGACCAGAAATAGGTATCATGTCAAGTTCTGTTCTCGCAAGACCGCCCATCCCTCGATTTTGACAATACTAAAGTTGTTTACGACACTTCTACAAGGGTTCAATCTCGTCTCTTTCAGCTTCTTTACTCCTACCATAGCAAACTACTCTGAAAACAACACAGGTAGTGCATTTAACCTTATCGCTCAAGACCAACCCGTGAAAGGAAAGCCCCATAAGGCGGTTTGACTGGTGTGCCTAATCACTCCCAGCCGAGAGACCAATCCTCATCGTACTCTTTACGTGAATCCACCTGAAACAAATGCCAGGGTCGTTTCTAAATACCAATGAGACTCTCATCTCAATTACAGTTATGTTACTTGTTTTCAATGAACTTAATCACTATCTTGTATCCCCAAGTAACGCAGGACACACAACTACTGCTAACATTATGTATCTTCAATGGCGAGGTTTGGGAGCTGAAACCGAAAGTTTGGGATTTATTTTCTAACTTTACGACTGAAAAACGAAATGCATCGCTTCTTTGGTCGCCACTGAAAGATACACAGACCGTTAGCAGTAAGCAAAAGAACGACACTACTATGAAACGATTTATAGACGAACAAGGGACATTTGAAATAAAAGTACCAGCAACATGGAAGCATTCAATTAAGAATGAAAAAGTGCATACTTTTCAAGAATATGAAATTTGGAAATCAGATGCATTCCAGCTTTCAATTAATTCATTAGATACCGAAGAAAAGAAAAACAATTTTCAAAACTTAACTAAATCATTAGAAATTGAAAAAATTGGTGCTCTTGACTTTAGTAAATTTCCAGACAACGGAGATGAAGAGTTTACAACAAAAACTTGGATAAGACAATTTGGCGATAAAATGGTCACATTTACTTTGACGCATCCAAATAATCCTGATAAAGAGCTTGATAGTAGAACGATTGAAGACAAAATTGAAATGGTACACTCAATTTTAAAAGAGTTCAAACTAATTGAACCTGAAAAAAGTGGTCAAGTAATTAGCTCTTACAGATTTGATATGTTTTTACAAGGAGTCGGAGCAACTGGACTAATTTTAAGTAAAGCAGTCGAAAATAAGGCATTTATTGAAGCGACTTGTGTTTTAGCAAGTCAAATTGATGCTCTTTTAAGGGTTGGAATTATTCTAAAAAATCAGATAGATAATGACAATAGCGAGATTGAAACTGAATGGTTTTATCAAGGATTAACTGATAAGAAAAAATCTGAAAAGGATATATATATAAAAGCCAAAGAATTAGGAATAATTGACCAATCAATATTTGATAAGCTTTATACATTATACGATGATAGAAACAGAGTAATACATCGTTTTATAATTTCTGAAATTACATTGGCTGAAGTTGAAGAGATTGCATATAAATACTACCAGAAACAGCAAGAAATAAATAAAATAATATATAATCTTGAAAGTGAGCAGATAAGGCTAAATATTGGTATGACAAGAGTGGACAATGATGGACAGAGTAAGGATAATCACTTGGAATATATCAAAGGAAAAATTGGGAAACAGAATTATTTTGATGAAAAAGAATAGAATGCCTACTGCTAACATCATATATAAAACATTTGGCAGTCAGTGGGTTATCAAGCGTTTCATCTCGTATCAAAAGTACTTGTAACTTGACAGGAAAGTGCTTCGAAATGCCAAACGTTTCATATACGTAACCGTTGGGCACAATCCCTCATAGACTCATAGAAACTTTAGTCCCTCGGCTAACGTAAAATGAGTAAATTTGGATTGAAAATTGAAATGATGAATAAAATATAAATAACTGATTTACAGTAATATAATTTTACGTTAGCCAGAATTTGTTATAAGGCGGGACAGACATAAGATATATACAAAAGTTTTTAGGCCATAGCAGTATCAAAACGACTACAGTTTATACTCATATTAGTCAAAAAAGCACTAAAAAGATAGAAAGTCCATTAGATAAAATGGCAAAAAAGTATAAAAACAAGCCTAAAAATTAAAAAAGTGGTGTATTTTTGTGGATATATACTAGTTATGCCCAAGCTAAAAAATGAGACTGCTAATAATTAACATACTGCTTTTATTCTCGACCCAAGTTTGGTCACAAACTGACCTTGGAATCGGACTTGTCTCTATCAACTTTGACGACAAAACAGTTTTGAAATTTTATTCTGACACTTTAGAAAGTAAGCCTGAAAAGATTGTTGAGTTTTTTAACGACAAGACAATTAACAGTTGGAATATAAAGGACTTGAAAAAACAACAAGAATGGCTTAAACCTGAAATCCTTTGGTTAGACTATTTTGAATTTACATTCCGTTGTTTGACCCCTACAGACAAATGGATTGAAGTAATAGTAAATAATGAAACAGGAAAATCTTATTGGATAGAAAATACTGAACTGACGGAATTTAAAAATTGGGAAGAGTTCCTGAAAAATATGTTTGGAGTGGCTAGACTACCTGACTTCAAGCAAAGCATAAAGACTAAACCGACTGAAAATGTCGCCGACATTAAATATCAAGGAACTGATTGTTTTGTGGTCAAATCAATGAAAGGAGATTGGATTGAAATTTCAACTCCTGACCACTGTGATGACAGTTATACCGAAAGTACAACAACAATAAATTCAGGTTGGATAAGATGGAGAAAAGGAAATAAATTATTAATTGACTACTTTACGACAAGTTGAAAATGAAAAAAGCCAGGGCATAACAGCACCTAAGAAAACATGGGGCAGACAGTGGTTTACGACAGGTTCGTTCTTCGTGGCTAAATTTGTCACGGGCGGACAAGTAAGAGCTTCGAATGCCCCACGTTTCTTAGTCGCAAAACGTTGGTAGCAACTACTCTATAATATTTTTAAAATTATAGGCTCACCCATTTTTTGATAAAATAAGTTGAAGGATTTTTTTCGGTGGAATTTTTATTAACCCCAGATGATGATCTTATCACGATGATTGATAACGAGTAAAATCTTATCACGACGAGAAAATCACAATCCGAAACAAAAGGCTGATTTGTAATAAAATAGTGAATAAAGAAAACAAGGAGCGATGCTAAATCAAAAACTTTGGCTAAACGTCAGCGAAATTTTATAACATCGAAATTATAGGAAATTTGAAACGTGAGTATGAAAAAAAATGGGTGCGAGAGGCTTGGGCATTTTCAGCAAAAGTTCTCGCCTACTCCACCGCTACTACCAACAATGTGTATCATTAATGGCTGTGTTTGGGCAAAATTTTAAGGTTTGAATTTTTTTTCTATCTTTACCAATAAAAACGAAAATGTGTTGACTTTTTGCACGCCACTAATGATACACTCGCCCGTTACCTGCAAGGCGAAAAAAAAGCCAACGCACATAAAGGCACATTTGTTTTTTTCCCAAAAGCGCACCACCAAACGCTTAAAAAAACAAAAGAGCCTTTTGCCAACGCTAACGGAAATGAATAAATTATGAGAAAAGAATTGCAAAAACCGATTTTGACTTTGTTGTGCGGATTGATTGGTTCGCTGTCTTTCTGCCAAGTTCAGTTACCGAAAACACCAACACCATCGACCTACCAAACGATTACACCGAACCAATATATGCCCGAGAACGTAATACCAATTCCAACCGTTCCGACAGTAACCAATTTTGGACAGGACAGAATTCGACAGCAGAACCAAAAACTGATTGCAGAAGTTGAACGCAACGAACAAATACGTGCACAACAACAAAGACAACTGAATGTCGATGTTGCAGAATTCAATAGAAACCGAATAAATTACTCACTACCGAGTAAAAGCGGTATCGAAAGCACAAAGTATTACCGAAAGGCTTTTGACAAATTGAATGAACTAAACCCAAATGACTTTTCCGTGAAGGATGCTACCTTTATCATAGAAAACGCCTACTTTGAGGAGCAACAGAATTACGACGATTTTAACAAGCTCGTAAAACAGACTGGCGATTTTCTACGTGAGAAAATGGGTGAAATGGATTTTGACCCGAACAGCAATGTGGCGAAAAACTATATGCTTTTCAAATTCTTTTCGGACACGCTCGAAATAAAGTCAAAAAACTTAAAACATTTGCCTTTCAAGTATGACTTTGAAGATTACCAAGGCATCAAAGATTGGTCAAAGATGTTCGTAACAAAATTATTGGCAACAGGAAAAGGGCAATGTAACTCATTGCCAAGGTTATATATGATATTGGCAGAGGAAATCGGAGCAGAAGCTTTTCTCTCAATGTCGCCAAACCATTCGTTCATAAAATTCCGTGATGAAGATGAAAATTGGTACAACGTTGAACTCACAAATGGAATGTTCACAACTACTTCCTCAATTTTACTTTCTGGCTACATAAAATCCGAGGCATTGCAGAACGAAATCTATTTGCAAACGATGTCGAGCAAGCAATTGCTGGCGCAACTGCTTGCCGATTTTGCACAGGGCTACGCCCGCAAATTTGGTTATGACCCGTTTGTCAAAAAGGTTGTTGACAGAGCTTTGGAATTGTACCCAAACAGTATCACGACAAATATGCTCAATTCAAATTATTTGACTATTGAATTTGAATATGTTGCTAACCAAGTTGGTATCAACCCAAGAGATAGAGAGCAATTACAAAATATCAGACATTTTCCGAAAATCATTGAAAAACTCAATGAGGTCAATGCCCAATATGCAAAAATTGACAATCTTGGTTTTGAACATATGCCAGCAGAGGCTTACGAAAATTGGCTTAATTCCTTAAAAGAAAACAAACAACAACAGGAAAGCCAAGAAATGAAAGTACAATTTGACATCAAACTTAAACAACCAATAAAAAACTAAATGAAGAAAACATTTGTCATAATAATATTTCTATTTGCTTTTTCTGAAAGCTCAAAAGCACAGGATTATTTCTATGAAAAAAGCTTTAATCTTTTGAGTGATATGCTCGAAGGAAAAGAAGTTTTAGATTTTAAAAATGCTGTCTTTAGCGTTGAAAATGCCTATCTAAAAGGCAGGTTAGATACAATTATTCTTAATAATGAGATATCTATGTTATCAAGTCTCGCAAAAAAAATACAGTCAGAACGTAATTTAACGTATGACGGTAGAGATAAATCAAAAGTAGAAAAATATGCATCTCTATTTTCGATAATGAATGACAGCATTAAAGTTCAAGACCAAGACGGTAAAATATTCTATTACATACCTTTTGCTTACGACTTTGAAGACCCGTTTGGACACGAAGACTGGAAAAGTATGTTTGTTACTGAACTTTTAAGGACTAAAAAAGGTAACTGTCACTCACTTCCCTATTTATATAAAATACTTGCAGAAGAGTTAGGAGTTGATGCACATTTAGCACTTGCACCAAATCACGTTTACATAAAACATAAAAGTGAAAAAGACGGTTGGTATAATACAGAACTTACAAGTGGTATTTTTCCAATTGATGCTTGGTTAATGGCTTCTGGATATATCCATATTGATGCTATCCGTAACGGAGTTTATATGAAAGCCTTGACTGATAAGGAAAGTATTGCACTTTGCTTGGTTGACTTGGCGCAAGGTTATCAAAGGCAAGAATTTTATGATTTAGATTTTGTAATTAAATGTGCGGATAAAGCACTCGAATATTTTCCAAATTATGTGAACGCAATGATTTTAAAGACAGAGGTAAAAGGAAAAAAAATTGAGAATTTACTTTATGAAAAGAATACTAACTTTTCAGATGTCAACAAATATCCCGAAACAAGAAAAATATTGCTAAATATTCAAAACGAATTAGGAGTTATTCACGAACTGGGTTATCGTCAAATGCCAGAAGATATGTACTTGAACTGGCTTGTTTCATTAAAAGAAGAACGAGAGAAATATTCAAACAAAAAAATCAATACCTTTAACAATAAAACTAACTAATTATGAAAAAACACTATGTAGCAATCTTGTTTTTATTTACTTTCAGTTTGGGCTTTGCACAAACTGAAGATAGTTTGAGCATTAAAGAGCAAGAAAGACGGGAGGCAAATATACAAGCAGGTAATCCTTTTAAGCGGTTTGGATACAAACCCAAAATTCACACTTTAAGCAAAGGCAAATATCTTGAGTTTCACGATTTGGACAGTATTGTAAAGATTGGCTCTTTTTCATATCACGTTAAAAGAAAAGTAGTAACAAGGTTTACAGAACAGAAAGAAGTTTATTCAGAGGCTACCTTGCGTCCAGAAATTATTAGTCGTTGGTTCAGTCCAGACCCATTGGCAGAAGAATTTCCTGATAAATCACCGTATAATTTTGTTAATAATAATCCTATTCGATATGTTGACCCTGATGGTAGGGCACCAGTCGATTGGATTAAAAACCGATATGGCGACTATTTATGGGATGACAATGCAGTTGACCAAGCCTCTACACGTCAAGGTTGGACTTATGTTGGTAAAGAATTACCACAAGGAACACATTCTTATGATGTTCTAACAGAAGTCGATGGCTCTCTTTATCATAAAAATACAACCAACCTATTTGCAAAAGTAGGAAATTTGTTAGGAGGCGATTTTGTAGAACACAAACCATACGACCCTGTTGGCGAAAATAATTTAAGTGAAGGAATAAATACAGGTATCGCAATGGTTGGAGGCAACTACGTGATGCAAGGCTCGAAAAAAGTTATTTCTGGTATATTGGGCAATGTCTCGACTAAATCAAGTATGACAACTGTCGGTCGTTGGATGTCGCAAGCAGAATATAATGCAATGCGTTCAACAGGCACTATGGTAGAAGGAGCAGGCGGTCAAACTTTTGTATCTACAGGTGGTCCAAATGCCTTTACTTCTGCTGTAAAAGGTTCTGTTTATGCTGAGTTTGAAGTGGCAACAAATAGTTTATTGCAAGGAGGAAAATCAAATTGGTTTAAAGCACTTGATCCAAACTCTGGTCAAGCAATGCAAAGTGCATTGAACAAACAAGGTGGCGAATTATTACCGCAAATTAAAAATTTAACAGAAGTACTTATCACTAAATAAGATTATGGAAAATTCTAAACTGAAAGAAAAATTTCTCAAAGAAATTGAACCAAAAATGAATAATTTTGAAATTATCCATAAGGATTTTAAGGAAGGTGACTTTGGCTCATTAGAACAAATTGAATTTAATTCTGAAAATATTGGAGGAAACATTGATTTTTGGAGTAAAGGTTGGTTAGGTATTTTCTTATGGGATTATAAAAAAGAGAAGGAAATATTAAATACTCTTAATGAACCTAATGAAGAAAAAGATAAAAAAGAAAATTTTGAGAAAATGAAAGAAATTATAACAACTTATATATAAAGCTAAATATGAGATTATTCTTTAAAATATTCTTTGTCTGGTTATTGTTTGTAATTATTGTAACCTTTTTAAACGGATATTTATATCAAAAAACTGATTTAGATACTTTCAGTACGTTTTTTAGTTACTTAACTTTAATTTTAAGTTGTCCATTATATTTTTTGGATAAAACTTATCCATTCTACGCACAAGGTTCTGTTTGGTTTGTTATTGGATTGACATTACTAAACTTATTAATACAAACAATAATTCTTTTTGCCGTTGTCAAAATTATCAAGTCGATTCGTGTGTGAATTCCTCAAATTAAATAAATGAAATTAAACATTTACCGCAAGCACATTTGCAATTCGCACCAGCCGAAGCTAAAGCCAAAATTGCAAAAGAGCTTGCTACATTCGATATTTTAATAAACATTTTAACTAACTAAATGGAACAGCAGAACGCAAAAGCCCAGCAGGTAACAATGTATAAAAATAATAGCGGTTTATTAGCGAAAACGAAACAAAGTAAATATAATAAAGGTCTGTGTTTAACTGAAAAGTTTGTGTTTATAAATCCGCTACTATTCTTATACTAGACCGTTGGTAGCAACTACTCTATAATATTTTTAAAATTATAGGCTCACCCATTTTTTGATAAAGTAAGATGTAGGAATTTTTTCGGTGGAATTTTTCTAAATCCTAAATGATAGGCTTATCACGATGATTGATAACGAATAAAATCTTATCACGACGAGAAAATCACAATCCGCAACAATAGGCTGATTTGCAATAAAATAGTGAATAAAGAATACGACAAACGATGCTAAATCAAAAATTAAAGCTAAATGTCAACGAAATGTTATAACATCGAAATTATGGGAAATTTAAAACGTGGGAAAGAAAAAAATGGGTGCGAAAGGCTTGGGCGTTTTCAGCAAATGTTCTCGCCTACTTCACCGCTACTACCAACAATGTGTATCATTAATGGCTGTGTTTGGGCAGAATTTTAGGGTCTGTGAATTTTTTCTATCTTTACCAATAAAAACGAAAATGTGTTGACTTTTTGCACGCCACTAATGATACACTCGCCCGTTGTGTGCAATTTGAGAAAAATAGACAGACTTGTCTGTTTTTTGAAAAATTGTTTTATATTTGCATTGTGAAACATTCAGAAATACGACATAGAATTATTGAAACAGCATCAAAACTGTTTTATAAAAATGGATATAACTCTACCGGAATAAATGAAATAATTTCTGAAGCAGGTATTGCAAAAGCAACATTATATAGCCATTTTAAGTCTAAAGAAGATATTTGTATTGCCTACTTGCGATTTAAGAATAGTACGTTTTTAAACGACATTAAAGAATTTACTACTTCAAAGAAAAAGGGAACTGAACAAATATTAGCCTTGTTCGACTTTCTGCAACTCTTTTTTAAAGACCAAGATTTTAATGGCTGTTGGTGTATAAAAACAGTGGCGGAAATTCCGAAAGACAATCAAAACATAAGAATTGAAATACAAAATCAAAAAACTAACTTCATCAAGTTCATTAAGGAATTAGTAATCAATAACCTTAAAGATGTGAAAGCAGAAAACATAGATTCATTAGCTAGAAAAATTTATATGTTGTATGAAGCAGGAGTTAGCGAAAGTCACTTACATCAAAAAGATTGGCCGATTTCAGAGATGAAATCAGTTTGTCATCAAATTATAAGTTAAAAAAATTTACCTAAACAAAGACAGACTTGTCTGTTCATTATTAATAATTTAAATATATAACAAATGGAAAATTCAAAAAAAGAAACCGCTATAATCATTGGTGGAACAACGGGAATGGGAAAAGCAACTGCTGAGTTACTTTTAAAAGACGGTATGGAAGTCATCGTACTAGGTCGACCTAACAAGAATCTAGACACAACTAAGGAAGAGTTATCAAAGCTTGGTAGCGTCAAAACAATGGGTATCGACTTGTTCGATTCTGAATCCATTCAAAATTTCATTAATGACATAAAAACCATTGCACCAAATGTAAAATACTTGGTCAATGCAGAGGATATTTCAGTCCAAAATCATTTTTAGAGCATACAGCTCAAGATTATGATATCTATCACAATTTCAATAAGGCGTTCTTCTTTATAACACAAGCCGTTTCTAATTTAATGAAAGAAAATGGTGGTGGCTCTATTGTAAACATAGGTTCAATGTGGGCGAAACAGGCCATAAAAGCAACACCATCTTCTGCCTACTCAATGGCAAAAGCAGGTTTACATAGTTTAACACAACACTTGGCAATGGAATTAGCAGAACACAACATTAGAGTGAATGCAGTTTCGCCAGCTGTAGTAGTTACACCAATTTATGGTGCTTTTATCGAGGAAGATAAAATTGAAGAAACACTACAAGGGTTTAACGAATTCCACCCAATTGGACGCGTTGGAAGACCAGATGATATTGCTAAAACAATTCATTTTTTACTGACTGACCAAAGCTCTTGGGTGACAGGTGCCATTTGGGATATTGATGGCGGTGTAATGGCAGGAAGAAATTAATAATCACTTTTAAAGAAGCTCTATTTGACTTTCAAATAGAGCTTCTTTTTACTAAAAAAATAATGCATTGAAAGAGCGTATTTTAATTGTTGGTGGTGGTTTAAGTGGGCTAACTTTAGCCTATTTGCTTTCAAAAAGAAATATAGAAGCAAAGGTTTTAGAAGCCTCACCAAGACTTGGTGGACGTATTCAAACTATAAAAGGAACATTAGAAACACCTTTGGAATTAGGTGCTACTTGGTTTTCGGATATGCATAAGAATATGTTTAATCTATTAAATGAATTAGGCTTACAGAAATATGAACAGTTTTCTAAAGGCAAATCTTTATTTCAAACCAAATCATTCGAGCCACCACAAGAATTTTTTGTACCAGCATCTCAAAGCCCATCCTATAGAATAGCAGACGGAACGCAAGCACTAATTGATGCATTGGCGAATCAATTAGATAATGAAAACATAAAACTAAACACCAAAGTTAAAGCGATTACGGACATTGGCAATGCGTTGGAAGTCAAAATTTCTAAAGGTCAAAAAATTCAAGCAGATAAAGTTATATTATGTGTACCACCACAATTGGTAGATTCACAAATTCAATTTTCACCCGAACTGCCGAATTCAGTTACGAAAGTTCTGCCCACAGTTCATACTTGGATGGCTGGTTCTATAAAGTTCGTTTTAGAATACAACAACCCTTTTTGGCGGAATAATGGGCATTCAGGAATGTTGTTTAGTCACTCTGGTATTGTTAGCGAAATGCACGACCATACAAATGCAAAAGAAAATAAATTTGGTTTCACAGGATTTTTAAATGGAGGTGCGATTTCTTATTCTCAAGAAGTTAGAAAAGAATTTGTCATACGACAACTATCAGAACTTCTTGGCAATGAAGTTTTAAATTACAGTAGTTATTCTGACAAGGTTTGGTCAGACAAATTTGTTGTGAGCGAAAGCCAAACTATTCTTAGACCACATCAAAATAATGGACATTCCTTGTCGCAAAATAGTTATATGAATGATAAATTATTCTTCTCTGGAACGGAAACAGCAACAGAATTTGGTGGTTATATGGAAGGTGCTATTATTTCAGCTTTTAAAGTAAATAAACGAATAAAATTGGTTTCTAAAGAATAAAAACTGCACACAACAACGTGTATAAGCAATAGCGGTTTGAGTGTGAACTTGAACCGTTTTTGTGTTTAATTAAGTATCTTGCTATCCGAAAAGTAGTCCTTTTAAATCCGCTACTGCTCATACACAAATACGATGTGCAACATTCCCCATATCAAGAAACTCGATTAATTTCTATTGCTAACGATGCCGATAAAATATTGGTTATTATTTTTGTAATGATCCTTTGTAAGGCCGATTTTTCAAATGGTGCTTGAGATAGAGCCCGTGCGCTCATTCTGGTTGAAATGTAAAAAAGCCCCGACTCTTCTCAGGGCTTTGTTGATAATTTCAGTGGTGGCTACGATAATTCGCAGACCCCGTTCAGAATAATTTTCAATACAAAAATACATTTCCTTAGGATCTTTTTTGTTTAATACTTAAATATTTTTCAATTATGGCAAGAAAGAAAAAGTTAGAAATGGAAATTGTAAACCAACATGCAAAGAGGTATTGACATTGGAAGTCGGTCTCACTTTGTAGCAGTTGGACAAGCCCTAGAAGATGTAAAAGAATTTGGGGTTTATGCAGAAGATCTTACTGCAATTTGTCAACACCTAAAAAGCTATGGCATTACCTCAGTTGCCATGGAAAGCACAGGAGATTATTGGCAAAATCTTTTTACAGAACTCATCAAGCATGATTTTGAAGTTATTTTATGCAATGGAAAATTTACCAAACACGCAAAAGGTAAAAAAACAGATGTTAAAGATGCAAGATGGATTCAAAAACTGCATGCATTAGGTTTGCTTACAAGTAGTTTTTTGCCTGACCAGCAGACTGAAATACTTAGAACTTATGCACGTCAGCGAGGCAATATTATACATCAAGCGTGGCGACTTCAAGAAAAATGCAAAAGCACCTTAAGTTTTTAAATTTTAGACTTGATGTTGTAGTTAAAGACATTTGTGGTCTTACAGGTCTTAAAATCATAGAAGATATTTGCAAAGGAAATTTAGACCCTAATGAACTTGCTAAGCATCGGCACTACAATTGCCGAAAGTCTGAGGCAGAAATAGCAAAAGCCCTCCATGGCAATAACAGGGAAGACTTTCTTTTGGGTTAAAACAAGAATTTCAAACTTATCAGTTTTTACAAAAACAATTAAAGGCTTGCGATAAACAGATAGACCAATTCATAAAAAAGCATCTTGACACAAATCCAGAATTAAAAAAACTAAAAACCAATCCAAAACCTTATAAAAGAGAAAATAAGAATGCTCCCAAAATAAAGGATTTTAATCAAGTAGCTTATCAGTATTTTGAAGGTGTGGATCTGCTTGCCATTGAAGGCGTAAGTCATGCTACAATACTTAGTATTATATGAGATATATCCGGAAGGATTTAGAAAGTTTAATTCTTCAAAAGAATTTGTCTCTTGGTTAAGACTAGCACCAAACAACAAAATATCAGGCGGTAAAGTGCTTAGTTCAAAAGTTCCTAAAGGGAGTAATAGATTAAAAATAGCATTACGACAAGCAACTAATTCTATTGGAAATTTAAAAGATACACACTTGTCTGATTTCTTTAAGCGTGTCGCATTTAGAAAAGGAAGACAAGCGACAGTAAGCGCAACAGCAAGAAAATTGGGTGTAATCATATGGAATATGGTTACAAAAAAAGAACCTTATAAACCGCCAAAAGAATATCTATTCCTCGATCAAAAAAGAAAGTTAGGCATAGCCAAAAGAATGAGGAAACAAATCGCTAAATTTGGATTAACTAATGAAGATTTAGGCTTAAATGCAAATATCTGTAAAACAGCAACTTAATTTACGTTAGTCAGAATTTAAATGAGAAATGATTAAATGATAATATCGGACTAACCACCCAATTTTATGTGAGTAACAAGGATAAAGCAGATTAATTGTTACAATAAAAGCTCTGCTCAGTATTAATTTATAAATTTTAAAAAGATGAAAAATGTAAGAAGAATTATGTGTTTGACATTATGTCTATTTATTTTTTCTTGTGATGACTCTGTGGATGAAACACAAGAAGATGTTATATTGATGTCAAAAAATTTAGAACAACTAAATTATATTGAATATCAAGATGCGTTAGATATTTCAAATCAACTTATAAGTGAATCGATGGAATATTTAGAAAATCTTGAGTATAGAGAACAGTCTGAAAGTGAAATAAAAAATGAATTTTACAATCAAAGCACGGTATTAACAAATTTGTCTAATGTGTTAGAGTATGACACTGAAATAGTACCCGACAACTATAATCAATTTGATATTCAGATAGAGATTTCTGATATAAATAATTCTGAATTTCTCAATGAAATTCAGAAAGATTACGCTTCAAATTTGCTGAATGCTGTTGAACAAAATAATTTTGATGAATTAATTCGTATCAAAGATTCATTTAAAAATGACGTTGTAAGTAATCCAGAATTGAGAATTTTCAATAGTGGTATAGCATTAATTGAGTCGGCACAAATGTATATGAACTCCAATGGCGATTATTCTTATACTACTTTTGGAGATGATGATTGCCTTCATGCGACTTTAGTAGGTGGTGTTATGGGAGGTGTATACGGCATGATTTCCGGAGCCATTGGAGGAGGTCTATCAGGTGTAACCTTAGGTTTTATTTTTACAGGTGGTATACTTTCAGTACCAGCAGGTGGAGCTGGTGCAGTTGCAGGAGCAACAAGTGGTGGTTTTCTTGGTTTTTTAGGTGGCGCAATCTTAGGATATTTAGGTTGTCTTATTTTCGGATAATGAAATCAGTCAATGATAAAATATTCATATTTGTAATACCATTATTGATAACAATTAATTTTTATTATTTCAAAATTATAAAATTAGATAATTTTTTGGACTGTCTAGGTTTTTATTTACTTGGAGTAGTAATATTTTATGTTATCAAAAGATTTTATTATATGACTTGAATTGAATTAAAAACGTTGCACATCAATGCATATATTCAATAGCGGCTTTTGGCTAAAACCAAAGGTCGCTTTTGTTTTTAAATTGATTTTTATACAAAAACTTTAGCTATTTTTACCGCTACTGAAATATATACAAACCGTTGTGAGCAATACTGAAAGCAACATTTAGCATTAATTAACATTTTTACTGTTTGACGAAATAGAATTCAATTTTATTTTTGTAAAAAAAAATAATTATGAAAAAAACAATTTTACTGTTAGCTTTAACACTAGGTGTTTTGAGCTTAAATTCGTGTAGTGATGAACAACTACAAGTTGAAAACAATCAAGAACTAATGAAGTCTGCTGAGTCGGATTGGCCAAAAGTTAAAGAAGGTGGTGTAAAAACAACTTGGACGCTTGGTAGAAAATCTAGAAATTGTAGAGGATTAGGTATTTGTAAACATAAAAAAACTTCTGGCTACATTAAGTTCGAACAAGGAACTCTCGATATTCCTTTAGCAAAGTCTTTTGAAAATGACGAAAGAACAATTGATGGTTTTATATCACCATCTTCTGATGGTACTCAATTCGCATTTTTAATTAATGAAACTAATTTGCAAAAACTCGAAGATTATACAGATTTTCGAACATTAATTATTGAAGAAGATTATTATTTCGAAAATGAAGATGTGATTGAGTTAAGAATTAATGAAGGCTTTTTAATTGAGGCAGGAACATATGATTTTTCATATGATTCAACATACGATGTTTACGAAGTGTGATATTCACAAACAAAAATAATTGATGATGAAAATATTTTCAACATTACTTATTGTATTAATATCGTTCACGTCGATTGGTCAAACGAACAGCGAGAATTACTTAAAGCAATATGATATATCTAAAGGTGCAATAAATGAGTTAACGTTCATAAATAAAACTCAGTTTAATAATTTTATTTCAACATTTGAAGATAATAAGGGTTTTGAGTTGCCTAAATTTTTTATTTTAGATAATTCAGGTAAATTATTAAAACATAAACTTGATGTTCGAATTAGTGAATGTGGGAAAGGTGATGTTAATGAACTGAGAAAAAAATATTTTAAGAACCTACCAACAATTGATGAACTGAATAATTTTTTTAACGAAAAATTGGAGATTCCTGAGGAAAATGATTTTATCGTAGTTTTTATTTGGCACGAAGCTATGGATAAATTTAATCAACATACTTTTGAAACTTATCATACTTGGAAGGAAAACGATAACATAAAATTTTATTTTCTTAATTTAAATATGTGATAAAGGTCGAGTAGGTAAAGGGGAATCCACCCCTAAACCTCTCACAGAACCGTACGTGATAGTCTCCCATCATACGGCTCTTCTTAACAAGTCTATGGCGTAAAACCGTATTGCCAATGCACAAACAGATTAGGATAATGCTTTGCAGTTTCCTGTAACCATTTGTAGGCAAAAAACCAGTGTTTACGCCTAAATCTCCGATATTTGTTGCGTACCCATTTTGCCAGACGCATATTCAAGAAACGAAATACATAGTGTAATTCACTCATTCTTACTTTGCCGTAATAATTAATCCAACCTCGTACTTTTTCTGCTATTATGCCTGCCAAATCTGGCAGGCGTAAATGAACCATACGATGAAGTTTCATCTTAAACAAAGTTTGATTGATGCGTTTCTGTCGTTTACGACTGATTGACGGTGTAAATCCCAAATGAAAGTTCCCAAAATAGCCCTTTACCATTCTTGGCTTAAATGTAAATCCAAGAAAATCGAATGTTACATAATGAACCTTAAATGGTGGATGCTTCTTTTGGTTGCGTTTGCAATAAACGATATTGCTCTTGCCGTCTTTTATCTGCAATTTGCACTGTTTAAATCGGGCTTTTACCGCTTCCAACGTCCGCAAGGCTTGTTTAAAATTATCGCAATGGATGATAATATCATCAGCATAGCGCTCAAACTTTACTTCCGGGTGGTTGTTCTCAATCCACTTATCAAAAACAACATGCAAGAAAATGTTTGCCAGTAATGGGCTAATAACACCTCCTTGTGGTGTGCCTTTGTCTCGTGAATGAATACTACCGTCTTTCTTTTGAATTGGAGCCTTTAACCAACGTGCTACATACAAGTGAATATGCTTTTCTTTGGTAAAATGTCCTAATGCTTTAAGCATTAAGTCATGGTCTATCTCATCAAAAAAACTCTTGATATCCAAATCTATCACCCAATCCATTTTCATGCAGTTTTCCCTGCATTGCTTTATGGCTTGATGCGCTGATTTGTTTGGTCGATAGCCAAAAGAATCTTTACTAAACTGTTTATCTACAATCTGTTCTAATTCTTCTCTTATTACCATTTGAGCCGTTCGGTCTTATACTGTTGGAATGCCAAGCTTCCTGATTCTGACCGTCTTCTTTGGGTATTTCTACCTCGCGCACAGTACTGGAAAATAACTACCATCGGCTAACCTATTCCATACAGGATATAAGTATTTCATAGGACGTGAATGTACTTCTGTACTGACAAATTATCAACACCTGAAATACCTTTGTTACTCTTTACCTTTTTAAAGGCATCCCATACCTGTCGCTTTAATATCGGTTGCGACTTTTGTTTCTCTTTGAAAATCATCCTAAAAAAATCTTTAGTTGTAATACAATTTAAAACTGTTAAGTCAGTCCCTTCGCTCCATTTCCATTACAGAAACTTCATCACTACTACAGACTAATCCGCCACTAATTAACAGTATCGCTACTTTCTACCTTGCCCTTCGGGGTTGTGGTATTTTTGCACTATTAATTAGCTTCTCCTGCTCCGTAATTGAGCCGTAAGCAAAGCTCCTGCCCTCTTTATGCCGATTGCCACTTGACCAGAAATAGGTATCATGTCAAGTTCTGTTCTCGCAAGACCGCCCATCCCTCGATTTTGACAATACTAAAGTTGTTTACGACACTTCTACAAGGGTTCAATCTCGTCTCTTTCAGCTTCTTTACTCCTACCATAGCAAACTACTCTGAAAACAACACAGGTAGTGCATTTAACCTTATCGCTCAAGACCAACCCGTGAAAGGAAAGCCCCATAAGGCGGTTTGACTGGTGTGCCTAATCACTCCCAGCCGAGAGACCAATCCTCATCGTACTCTTTACGTGAATCCACCTGAAACAAATGCCAGGGTCGTTTCTAAATACCAATGAGACTCTCATCTCAATTACAGTTATGTTACTTGTTTTCAATGAACTTAATCACTATCTTGTATCCCCAAGTAACGCAGGACACACTACTGCTCACAACAATGTATAAAAGTAATAGCGGTTTGGGTATTAATCCAAACCGCTTTTGCGTTTTATTAAGTACATTGCATACCGAAAAGTAGTTGCTTATTAATCCGCTACTACTCTTATACTTGACCGTTGGTAGCAACTACTCCATAATATTTTTAAAATTATAGGCTCACCCATTTTTTGATAAAGTAAGATGTAGGAATTTTTTCGGTGGAATTTTTCTAAATCCTAAATGATAGGCTTATCACGAGGAATGTTAACGATTAAAATCTTATCACGACGAGAAAATCACAATCCGCAACAAAAGGCTGATTTGCAATAAAATAGTGAATAAAGAAAACAAGGAGCGATGCTAAATCAAAAACTATGGCTAAGCGTCAACGAAATGTTATAACATCGAAATTATGGGAAATTTGAAATCTGGGAATGAAAAAAAATGGGTGCGAAAGGTTTGGGCATTTTTCAGCAAAAGTTCTCGCCTACTCCACCGCTACTACCAACAATGTGTATCATTAATGGCTGTGTTTGGGCAAAATTTTAAGGTTTGTGATTTTTTTTTATCTTTACCAATAAAAACGAAAATGTGTTGACTTTTTGCACGCCACTAATGATACACTCGCCCGTTACCTGCAAGCTAAATAAAACTATGACCAAAAGAGAAATATCGAATTTAGATTTAAAGGTTCAGTTCACCAACGAATATTTACGAAGCGGTGGACTTGAAAAAATATTAGACCCAAATCTATTGCAGGACTTAATAGATATGAAGTTTGACCATAACGGAAAAGCTAATCCTGAATCAGTTACACCAAGAGCAAATGCTTTTATGTTAGCACTTCTTGGAGTACAACTTCAACCACCTTATTTCTCTAAAGACTTTATATCTGAATATTCCTCAATACTTCAAAAATCAAAATGCTTTGACCAAATAAATATTGATACAGTTGAACATTTCGATAAAATATATGATGAATATAAAATCAAAGAAGATATGCTTTTTAGAGGCCAAAGAGAAGCAAGATGGCGTCTTTATAGTAATCTTCAACGTTTTTGGATTCTTCATAAACTTCACGAACAAGAAAATTCTTTTGAAGAGTTTTTAGACAAGCTTGTAACAAATGGAAAAACTGATTACGAAGAACATATCAAACAAATTTTAGAGGAACACAATATTGATACTTTAAATGCTATTTCCATACTTGGCTTTTTACAACACCATAGTTGCCCAACACCTTTATTAGATTGGACTTACAAATTTCAGAATGCACTATTCTTTGGTTTAGATGGTTTGGAATTAAATCAAGGAGCAAAAGAAATAGACAATTATTTTAGTCTGTTCTACATTGAGGAAGAATATATGGGAGAAGGCGGAATGCGTAAATTAATGGAAGCTTTGAAGATGTTGGACAAGCTCTCACTTTGGAACTAATTGCAAAAATTGCCAAAGACGATAAAGAAAGATTGGAAATTGAAGAGCATTTTAAAGGACGTAGTATAATCGACAAAAGCAAAGTATTTGGTTCGGGACTTGTAAAATATGTTACTGAAATTAAGCATATGGTTAATATTCCTATAAGTTTTTTCAGCGATAAAGATGTAGATAGCGGTTTTATATTTTCTCTAAACAATAGTAAAAATATACAGAATCAAGTTGGAGTTTTTACTTGGAACGCTGACCCAATAAAACCACTAGAGATTGTAGGAAATGAACAATATTTAGAAGCCAAAGCCGAGAACGAGCCAGAGGAATACAGATTTTGCAGTTGTTTTAACATTAATAAAAAACTTGCAGGTCATATACTCAAAAGATTGGAAGATGACGGAATTACAAGAGATTTCATATATCCTACACCTGATATTAACAGTTGGAACATTTATGAAAAATCTAGAACAAAAGCCAGCAGGTAACATCGGCTATAGCAAATGCGGGCTAAAGTGCTAAAATGAAAATAATTACACAAAATAAACTAATCGCTAAACGGAAAGGAAAGTTCCTTGAAATCCCGCACTTGCCATAGCCGAGAACCGTTGGTAGCAACTACTCCATAATATTTTTAAAATTATAGGCTCACCCATTTTTTGATTAAATAAGTTGAATGGATTTTTTTCGGTGGAATTTTTCTAAATCCTAAATGATAGGCTTATCACGAGGAATGTTAACGAGTAAAATCTCATCACGACGAGAAAATCACAATCCGAAACAATAGGCTGATTTGCAATAAAATAGCGAATAAAGAAAACGACAAACGATGCTAAATCAAAAACTATGGCTAAGCGTCAACGAAATGTTATAACATCAAAATTATGGGAAATTTGAAATCTGGGAATGAAAAAAAATGGGTGCGAAAGGTTTGGGCATTTTTCAGCAAAAGTTCTCGCCTACTCCACCGCTACTACCAACAATGTGTATCATTAATGGCTGTGTTTGGGCAAAATTTTAAGGTTTGTGATTTTTTTTTATCTTTACCAATAAAAACGAAAATGTGTTGACTTTTTGCACGCCACTAATGATACACTCGCCCGTTGTGCCTCATTCCCCACATGTAATTTCCTGAAACAGGTTGACTAAAAATTAAACCATTAATTATAGTCACTTATGAAATCAAAAAAAGAACACTGGCGAAAAAAAGCTACCAAAAAGTAACTTTAGAAACCAAATTATTAGTTGTTGACCAAATCGTAAACGGTCAGCTCTCAAGAAAAGTCGCCTCAAAGAAATATGATGTTCCTCGGACAACTATTTCCTACTGGCTAAGAATTTATAGTACCTTAGCCCAACAAAAAATAGGTATGAGTAAAAATCAAGAAATCAAGAAATTAAAAGAAAAGATCGAAGAACTGGAGTTCGTTAAAGACTTTCAGCAAGACATCATTGCTGATATGGAACTCATTACAGGAGTGGATATGGCAAAAAAGTCGTTGCCCAAAACATTAGCAAAAGAGATAGAGCGAAAGAAGAAAGACCGTATAAAAGAAAATGGCTCTATGGATGTTTTGGGATCACTAAACAAGCCTTCTACAAACGACTTAAAGCCCAACAAAAACATTGAAATAGCTAGAGATATGACTCATCAAGCTGTATATTTATAATAACCTAAGAACGCATTTTAGTCTTGACCTTAGAAAACCAGCAGAGGTTCATTTAAATCCGAACATCAAATACAAATCGTATAGAAAAAATAACTTAAATTTACAGGAAATTAAAATATGAGCACAAAGTAAAAAGTTATTCTAATTTTTTTAAATCATTCAAAAGGCTCAGAAAAAAAATTGGAAATAACTTTTGATCGATAATCTAATCAATAACCAAAAAAGAGTCAACCTATATCAATATAATACATTGACTTTTGCACTGGTAAAAGTTGATGAAATTTTCCAAGTTTTAGAATGTCGATAAAGTTTAGAAAGAAATCTGCTCTTTTGTGTTTATCAACAAAAGCACTGTTTAATTCTGATAAATTTTTAATATCTTTGTGTTGTAGCATTTTGTCGTATTTGGAATTACAGCTTTAAATATACTGAAAATCAGTAAATTAAAGAAACAAAAAGCTACTTTTTTTTGTAATATTTATCTTGTTTTTAGGACAATTTAAAAGTGCGAAACTTGAGTTAATTATTACTGTTATGGAAAATCAGGAAATCGATAAAAAACTTGAATCGAAAAACGTAAAATCAACAGCCATGCAAACGTTGGTTTACAAAGCACTGAGCCTATCGGATTTGGAACAACGCTTTGGAAAAGTTGAGCGTTCAACCATATTCAGGGCACTTAAATCATTCGAGGATAATTTCATCGTTCAAACAGTTAATGATGGTTCAGGTTCAGTTAAGTATGCCGTTTGCGATGAGGATTGTACATGTAATATAAATGACCTGCACGTTCATTTTTTCTGTACGCGTTGTGGCAGAACACGTTGCATGAAGGAACTGCCCATCCCCGATGTTAAACTGCCCGATGGATATACTTATGAGAATACCCAGTTCATTATTAACGGGGTGTGTCCGCACTGTCATTAAACTTTGCAACAATTTTGCACTAACTTTTATGTAATTTTGGTGTTAATATTATTAGAATGTCTCACATTAAAAAATTATTAGTATGAAGTATTATTTTGAAAAAACCACAGATTATGCTTTTGAAGAAGCAGTAGAAAAAGTAACCGAAGAACTTAAAAAAGAAGAGTTCGGGGTACTGACCGAGATTGATGTGCAGCCTACATTGAAAAAGAAACTGGATGTCGATTTCAGAAAATACCTAATTTTGGGGGCTTGCAATCCGCCATTTGCACATAAAGCACTGCAAGCCGAAAACAAAATCGGAGCCATGCTACCCTGCAATGTGATTGTGCAGGAACTGGAGAATGGCAAAACAGAAGTAGTCGCCGTTGACCCAGTGGCATCCATGAAGGCGGTTCAAAATGACAAATTAGGTGGTATTGCTGGCGAAATCAGGGCGAAACTTGAAAAGGTCATTGAAAACGTATAATAACTTAATAATCATGATAAAAATTAATCGAAATAAAAAAGAGGATTGTTACATTCTTATTGACGAGTTTTATCATTTACATGGCAATTTGTTTATCTCTTATCTATTGGTCGATACCTGAAATAAAGAACATTAAAAACTACGATTTTAGTTCAATCGAGGAAAATTCAGGTTCTTCTCTTGGAGAAACGCAATGGATTAAAACCAGAGATGGATTTGAATTATTCAACAGAATTTATAAAAGCGAAAGCAAAGATGTAATGATTTTAATTCATGGCTCTGGTTCTGAAAGCAGGTATTTGTCAAGTTTATCCGATTCAATTGCAAAAAAAAATTGCCACAGTACTGACGCCTGATTTAAGAGGACACGGAAATAATAAAGAAAAAAAAAGGAGAAGTTGAGTACATAGGACAACTTGAAAACGACATTGAAGATTTGATTGAGTTCAGCAAACAAAATCTCAAAGCTGATAAAATCATATTGGCAGGACACTCATCGGGAGGCGGTTTAGTTTTAAAGTTTATCGGCAACCCTAAAAACACAAAAGTTGACAGGGCAATTATGCTTGCACCTTATTTGGGATACGATGCAATAACGGTTAAACCGAACAGTGGCGGTTGGGTGACGGTTGCGTTGAAAAGGATAATCGGACTATCGATGTTGAATAACATTGGGATAAAGATGCTCAATGGACTTCCGGTTTTGTTTTTCAACCGGCCGGAAAGTGTTAATGATGAACTCCAGGTTCCTTTTTATTCGTTCCGAATGACGATAGATTTTACGCCCAAGAATTATAAAGAAGACATAAGAAATATAAATATCCCGTGCCTGGTTTTAGTAGGAAAGCAAGACGAAAGTTTTTATCCCGAACAATTTGAAGTTGCTTTTAAACCAGCCGACAAATTTGTCAAGACATTAATATTGGACGATGCGAAACATTTAAGTCTTGTTGATAAACAAAAGACATTTGAAATAATTAAAGAATGGGTGAAAGAAACAGAGCACGAAAATTAAAATCTGCTTCGCAGACAGAAAAGAAAACTATGGAGAAATCCTTGTGAAAAGTTTAGCCACGTTAGACAAGTTTTTAGATGACGGAATGAATGCCGAGTAGCCGCCAACACATGGTATAGTGCATGCGGGTTTCAGAGGTTTGCGAAGGCTTGTGGCTCGTAAAAAAAGTCGGTGTAAACTGATAGGAAATCGCTTCGTAATCCCGCACGACACCTAAACTGAAAAAATGTCAAGGCTGTTTTATGGCTAATGGTGAATGTTATTTTATATATATCTTTCTATGTATTGGGGTTCTTAAAAAATACGTCGGTATTATACTTTCATCTGTTTATTAACGATACTATTTCATTAAAAATGGTATAATATCATTATAGTGCGGTCAATCCACCATCAATAACTAATTCAGAGCCTGTCATATAAGAAGATTCATCAGAAGCAAGAAATAAAACACCATACGCAATTTCTTCTAATTTTGCCCCTCTACCCAAAGGTGTTCCAGAAAGTGAATTCATTTTAAAATCATCAGAACCTTTCATCTGTGTTGTCATAGGAGTTTCTACATAACCTGGATGAACGGAGTTGACACGAATGTTATCCTTGGCTAATTCAACTGTCGCCCCTTTGGAATAGATTCTTGAACCACCTTTTGATGCCGTATAGGCCGTACCATTACCTCCACCAATAATACCTCCTACGGATGAAATATTGATAATGGAACCTGCTCCTTCTTTTTTCATATAAGGAACAACGGTTTTAACTCCTATGAACTGACCTAAAAGATTAACCGAAAGTACTTTGTTGAATTCTTCTACGGTTCTTTCTTCCAATGATCCCATGATATCACCAAGAATACCTGCATTATTAACCAGTACGTCAATTTTACCAAAAGCGGTCTCCGCTTTTTGAGCTACTGTTTTCCAGCTCTCTTCCGAGCTTACATCATGGACGACATATTCCACAACACCACCATTAGCCTTTATTTCAGCGGCAACGGATTTTAATTTTTCTTCTTGTATATCGGTGATGATTACTTTTGCCCCTTCTTTGGCAAATAGTTTAGCTTCTGTCGCACCCATACCACCAGCAAGACCAGTGATAATTGCGACTTTGTTTTCTAATCTGTTCATGCTTATATATTTTTTAATTTAAAATCGAATTTAATTAAATTCCATTTAAATATTAATAAGTTTCACATAAATTTAATGAACTAAAACATCAGCCTACAAACAATTATCAAAAGTTTAGATTTTTGAATACTTTTTATTTCTAAGTCCTAAGATTTTCAGTTTTCTTTCTTTAAGTTGGTGGTTTTTATCTTATTTCTCCTTATATTTTATCAATTAACACTATAATTCATTTAGTTTATCAATATTAACGATGTAAATTTTTCGATTTAAGAAATGCTAATAGTTCTTCAGGTAAATCAGTCTGAATTACATTGACATACTTTTCATTTAAGACTTTTTCAAAACCAGAACCTTTTTCTTGCAATTCCAAATCATCGATATCTCCCATGGTTTTTACCAAGATACGCATCCCTTTATATGCCATTTTTTTCATTAAATAATCATTATAAAAATCATGGTCGATGTGTACAATTTTTATATCGTCATATTTTAGCATATCTTCTACATCACAAGTAGAATATGCCCTTGGCATAATTTTAATTTCTGGATTCAACTTATGTATATGGGGGAAATATCTAAAATTATGTAAAAAGAAAAGCACTTGCTTTTCAGCATTATGCTTTTCAATAAGTTTAAAGGTTTTAACCACAGCTTCTTTATCATCCAACTTAAAGTCAACATCTATCATAATTTTATCTTTAGTAAGCTTTAGAACCTCGTCGAAAGTGGGTACGGCTTGATTGGTTGGTTTTTCATTAAACAATAAATGCAATTTTTTTAATTCATCTAATGTAAAAGAACTGACTTCTCCAGTACCATCTGTTGTACGATCGACAGTAGCATCATGCATAATGATTAATTTTCCATCCTTAGTTTGTCTTAAATCCAATTCGATAATATCCACTCCTAAACGGATACTTTCTTTCATTGCGACTATCGAATTTTCTGGATAATTTTGATGAGCTGAACGATGAGCCATTACCAGAATTTCCTCTGGTTCATTATTAAAAACATGTAATATACTATCTAATCTTGTTGTGATCTGTGCCTGAACTTGCAGAGCTATGAATAAAAGAAAGAATAGATTTTGGAAAGCTTTTGTTGTTATATTTAGATTTCTTTTCATTTTAAAATTTTTAGTATCCGTCATTTTGTGGAAATTCTACTGTGCTTAAATCGATTTGAGATTGTGGTATCGGTCTTAGTTTATGATAATCCATGATATTAGGTTCAGCATTAGGATTATATAGCCTTGTCCGCTCTATTAATTTTCCTGTTCTTGCTAAGTCCATCCAACGTTTCTCCTCAGCACCTAATTCTAAAGCTCTTTCATCTAAAATTTTATCCATGTCTATTTGCGATGCGGTCACTAAAGGAATCATAGTACCTTCTTTTGATGCTCTAATACGAACTTCATTTAAGTAATCAGCGACTTCTTGTTTTTTATCCTGCTTTAAAAGTGCTTCTGCTGCCAACAAATAAGTTTCTGAAAGTCGATATACAAAAAAGTCTCGAAAACCTGCTCTGTCTTGAAAACTGGCACGTGTGGGATCATCATGTTTTTTTATACCCCAATGCATTTTATCGATATTAGGAGCTATTTTTGAAGGAACATCTGATTCTACCTGCCAAACAACAGTATCTCCTATAGCTTTACCTTCTGGCAAAGTTGCTTCATTATTGTAAAACCAGGTATATCTAAATGTAACATCAAATCGAGAATCATTTTCAGAAAATAAATTTCTAAAAAATTCAGTAGGACGAAATCGAGTATATGGTCTTCCTCCTTGAGTTACGTCTCGTTTAAGCCCAGGATATTGATCATAGGCTGGAGTAAAAAAAAGATGACCTTGGTTTCCATCTCCATTAAAAAGCGGGTCTCGAATGTATTGAACTGCAAAAATTATCTCTTCATTTACCTGATTATTATAATCAAACACATCAGCATAATTACTCAGTAATGCATAAGGACCTTCTTGTATAATCATTTTAGCAGCGTTTTCTGCACCTTCATAATCATTCAACAATAAGTCAATCAAAGCTAATTGTTGCAAGGTCGCTCCTTTTGTAACTCTACCATACTCATCTTGTGTATAGTCTAAGTTATTTACAGCATATTCGGTATCTTCTTTCATTTTTTCCCAAATGCTAATCCTATCGGTTCTTACATCTTCTGTATTTACGCCTTCTGTTTCAGTATCTCTATAGACTACATCGCCATACTGTATGGTCAGCCAGTAATAATAATGAGCTCTTAAAAATCTTACTTCAGCTTTATAGGTTGTTTTCAGAGCCTCATCCATATCAACATTATCTATACGATCAAGTATTGTATTAGAAGCATTAATTCCGGCATAGCAGGTACTCCATATATCTTCTAAATAACCCATAGATGAGTTCAATTCAGAACTGTATCTGTCCATACCTTTATAACCGCCATCCTTACCGTGGCGGAACAAATCTGTACCAAAAGTAGTTAGAGTAAAGCCAGGCTGAGATCCATATAAATCTCTGAGATATGAATAAACACCATTCACACCGTCAACTATTCCCGAAGGAGTATTGAATATAGTATTGGGAGTAGCTTCTGAAACAGGGTCTTCGTCTAAACTACATGAATAGAAAACACCCAATGCTAACACTGATAAAATGATTAAAAAATTTATTTTTTTCATGATAAATAAAATTAAAAAGTTACATTAAGATTTAAAGAGTACATTTTGGTAGAAGGATATAAAGCTCTTTCACCATTAGATTCAAACTCAGGATCAAATCCCTCATAAGAAGTAAATGTAAAGGGGTTTTCACCTATTAGAGTTAATGTTAGGTCTTGAATATTGAGATTTTTTGTCAATTTTTTAGGCAAAGAATAGCTCAAAGCTATATTCCTTATCCTCACAAAGCTCACATCTTTATAAGCTAAGGTAGATCCTAAGAAAACGCTTTCCTGACTTACATTAGGGCGTGGATTTGCGTTGGTAGGATTTTCTGGCGTCCAATAATCAACATCTAAATTATTATATCTTCCTGCAAGTCTGTTATTATTGACGTAAAATTGAGAAAAGGTCTTGTAGTTTTGACGGGTATAGAGTACAAAAGATAGGGCTAAATTTTTATAGGTAAAGCTATTGGTAAGACCGCCTATCCATTCAGGGTTTGCAGAACCGATGATGGTTCTATCATCCGCATTGTATAAACCATCATTATTGATATCTTCAATTTTTATATCTCCAGGTGCAAATCCTGTCGCTTCTGCCACTTCTGCTTCATTTGTCTGCCAAATACCAATTTTTTTATAATCGTAAAAGACATTGATAGGTTGCCCAATAAACCAATTATTTCCAACATCATCCTGACCGTTTCCAAAAAGTTCGGTAATTTTATTTTTATTGGTAGCAAAAGACAAATCAGCTCTCCAATTAAAATCTGAAGAATTAAGAATATTTTTAAAGGATAAGTTTATTTCTAAACCTTTATTTCTTGTAGATCCAATGTTTTCTAAAACACTTTCAAAACCCGTACTCGTAGGGATACTTCTCGGTAACAAAAGATCTTCTGTATCAGCTACATAATAATTTATAGAACCTCCTATGTGTTGGTTCCAGAATTCAAAATCAAGACCCAAGTTGAATTGTTTTGTAGTTTCCCACCGCAAATCTGGATTTGATAAAGAACCAGGAACAAAACCAAGAACACCATTATCTCCAAAAGCATAGGAACTTGAATTTAAAAAACTAAAAGTTTGATAGGGTTGTATTCCTGTATTTCCAGTTTCTCCATAGCTAACCCGAAGTTTTAGATCTGAGAAAGTAGGTAATTTAAAAAATGGTTCGTCAGAAATACGCCAAGCCAAAGTCGCTGAAGGAAAGAATCCCCATTTATTTCCTTCTGCAAAACGAGATGAACCATCAGTTCGAGCGGTTACAGTTAGGAGATAGCGTTTTTTAAATTGGTAATTAAGACGTCCAGTATAAGAGAGAAGCCTCCACTTTTGATAATTAGATCCAACTCCTGTGATTTCAGTAGCAGACCCTAAATTATTATACGATTGTGAATCATAGGGCAAATCTCTGACATTTATAAAACTTGACCTCGTGACTTGATTTTGATAACTTTGCACTAAGGTTGTTGATAGTGAATGAGATTCATTAAATTCATGATCATAGCTTAAAATATTTTCTACGGTTATAGAAATAATATCAAAATTATTTTTTCCAGCCAAAGAAGCTCCTCCTTGAGAATTAGTGGTTTCACTTCCATAAAAATAGCCTTGCTTTCCAAATTGTAGATCAGGATCGACTTTCAACTGGTAGGTCAAATCATCTGTTATTTTATATTCCCCATAAATACTCGAAAAAATACGAGTTTTAAAACGTTCATCTACTGAATTTTGAATATCAGATAACGGATTTACGCGTTGGCTTTCATCATTTGTAGGACGAAAACGAATGTTTCCTTCTTCATCATAAGGAACCCCTAAAGGGCTTAAACGCAACACATTATCATACAAGTCGTTTTGGGTAAAATCTTGTTTTGAATAGCTACCGAATGAGGACACACCAAACTTAAATCTCTCATTTACTTTATGATCTAAATTTATTCTTAAAGATGCCCTGTTATAAGTTGAGCTTTCAACAATTCCCTTTTCATCAAAAAAATTTATAGATGTAGCAAACTGTGTTTTTTGATTGCCACCCCTAATAGATATTTGGTGATTCTGTTTATAGCCTGGGTCGTATGTAAAATCCTGCCAATCTGTAAAGTTTCCGTTTGCCAAAGATTCTAAAGCGATATTATCAAAAATCTCCTCATCGTCTGGATAGCTTCCATCAGGTCGTATGGTTCGGTTAGCTTCTCTCCTTAGTTGGGCAAACTCTTCACCGTTCATCAAGTCAATTTTATGAATTACAGAGGTTATACCGTAATAACCGTCATAGGTGATGCGAGTCTCTCCTATCTCTCCTCTTTTGGTAGTGATAAGAATAACACCGTTTGAAGCCCTAGAACCATAAATAGCTGTGGCAGATGCGTCTTTTAAAATCTCAAAAGAAGCTATATCATTGGGGTTAATGTCATTTAAACCGCCACTGATGGGAATGCCGTCTAATACAATCAAAGGTTCATTATCAGCACCGATAGATCGTGCACCCCTTATGCGTATGTTAGTTGGCGAACCAGGCTCATGACCACCATTAAAAACATCTACTCCCGAAACTTGCCCTTTTAATAACTGTAAAGGATTGGCTACTGGTATATTTTTAAAATCTTCACTATTTACAGATTCTACTGAACCCGTTACATCCCGTTTTTTTTGCTTTCCATAACCTATTAAAACCACTTCGTTTAAGCTCGTAACATCACTTTCTAATTGAATATTTATTACTCTACGCTCATTAACTGAAATGGTTTGTGGAATGTAACCTAAATATGAATATTCCAATTCTACGTCTAAATTAGGGACATCAACAATATATCGACCGTCTAAATCGGTTATGGCACCTGTATTAATCCCTTTTACTTTTATATTCACTCCTGGTATAGGTTCTCCTGATGTTTTATCGGTTACTACCCCAGTAACTTTTCCTGGTTCATCCTTTTGAATTATGATGATATTGTTTCCATTAACCTCATAAGTAAGAAATGTTTTTTCTAGTAAACGCTTTAACACTTGTTCTATACTTTGATTTTCAAATTTTAGGCTTAGATTTTGGTAATTATTTACTTGTTCTTGGTTAAATACAAACTTTAAGTTACTCTGGGCTTCCACTTGTCTAAACCCATCTATTAAAGGTGCATTATTGAGTTCTACAGAAACTTTTATTTCAGAAATGTTCTGTGCCTTTACAATCCCAATATTATATAAGGATAACAATAGCATAAAAATCAATGATGTTTTTATAAATTTTTTAGAAAAAGAAATATTTTTGTTCCAACTAAAAAATAGAATTGTTTTGTAAGAAATTTTCATAAATTTGAATGTTTAATAGTTTGAGATGGTTATTGAATTGAATGTTTTTGAATTAATCCAGTAATTCAAAATACAAATATCGGTCTAGTAGGTTTTACCTAAAGTTTTTTTACTGCATATTTTTATCTTTTTTTAAACAACCTTTTCCCGTTATAAGAATTTGGTCATGGGTTAATAATTTGTATGATGTAGGGTTAAGCCGGCATAGCATATCCAATATTTCATTTATAGATTTATCAGCATTAAAACTTGCTGTGATAGGGCAATTTTTGGCAGACTCATTTTTAAAAGTTATAGTTACCTGATATCTTTTTTCCAGTATTGTGGCTACTTCCCCGAAATTTGATTCTTTAAAAATCAACTGTCCATTCTTCCATTCATTCCAATTTGGATTGCTTATTTGAGTGGTATGTATCTTATTGGTACGATGGCTATATGTGAGTTTTTCATCCTTTGTGAGTAAACTTAGTCTTTCATTTCCTCGAGATACTGAAACCTTGCCCGTTGCCACCGTTACTGAAATGTTTTCACTGTCTGGGTAAGCACTAATGTTAAATGAAGTGCCTAAAACTGTGGTTTTTAAATCCTGAGTATAAATAGAAAAAGGTCGTTTTGCATTGTGTTGCACTTCAAAAAAAGCTTCTCCTTCTAAGTATATTTCCCGATAATTTTCTTCAAATTTTCTTGGATATCTAATTTTGCTCGTTGTTGTTAACCAAATCTTAGAGCCGTCAGGTAAATTGATGTTTTTGATTTTTCCTGAGTTGTTTTCAACAAGAACATCATCGGCTAATTTCATATTTGAAAACCAAAACGCAACAGCACCAGACAAGCCAATTAGCAGAAAAATGATAGTCGCGATCTTTCGGAAACTAAAGGCTGGTTTTGATTTTTTGGTATTACCTATCGCATTTTCTTTTCTAAAGAATATTTTATTTCGAACCAACTTCTTAGCGTTATCCAAATTAAATTGTGGATATTCACTCTCATCAAAATTCCAATTAGATTTAATTTCAATATATAATTTTAAATCCTCAGGGTTTTCTTGAAGCCACCTCTTTACTCTCTCATCTTCTTCTGCAGAAGTCTCTTTTAAGAGATGTTTAATTATGAGTTCCCAAAAATCCTGTTGTTCCATAGTTTTACCTTTCTACTTATAAGACCCCAAAACCCAGTTTTTTTCCCGACTCATGCTATTACCAAATTGTTAAGGTAGAGTTAGCTTTAGGTTTTTATATTTAACGTGAGTTCGATATAAATTCCAGTAAAATATATTCATATAAAACACAGATATTTAATCATTTGTCATGTTGACAGAGCGATGCATGAGCGACGAGACATCTCAGTAGGATGAGATTTCTCCTCATTCTTCGTTCGAAATGACAAAATTTGCTAACAAAAAGATGTAATTATCTGATTTACAGCTTTCGATAAATCTAACTCACGTTATTTAAGAAGATATTTATGAAACAATCTTATACCATTTTGAGTGAATAATATCGTTTAGATAAAGGTATAAGTTTGATTAGCTTGCTATATTTGTATCATCAGCAATGATATTTTTCGTCTTAGCAAGTGAAAAAAGTTTAATCAAAAAGTCTAACAATATTTTTTTTACTGGACTTCTTGATTTTTTATAATTTTATATTACGGATTTTAATTTAAGAATTTCTTTCAATTGTTTATCGGCCAAACGCAGTTGATTCATTACTGTTTTTTCTGAAATGTTTAAAATTTCGGCGATTTGTTTACTTGAAAGATGTTCTTTACGATTAAGCTGAAAAATCTTTCTTCTTTTTATAGGAAGTGTTTGTATCAATTTTTCCATTTCAATTTCAGTTTCCTGAAATATCAAATTTTCAAAAGCATTTGCCGATTTTTCTATACTTGTGTTGGCTACTTCTTCAAGCTGTTGATTTGCTACTTTTGTTTTGCGAATTTGTTTTAGTGCATTATTTTTAACAGCCATAAATAAATACGACTTTAGACTTGTATGAATGTATTCTTTTTTACGATTTACCCATAACCCAAAAAATATATCTGCAACAATTTCCTCACAATCTGTTTTAGCATTTATAAAACCGTAACAAAACCTACATAACAGAACATAATATTTCTCCATTAAAATTTCTAAAGCCTTTTCCTCATTATTTTTGAGTCTTTTCAGCAAATCGGCATCGGATTCATATTTATTTGCTAATTTCATTTTTTTATCCTGTTAGCATTTCATAGGTGTTAATCAACTATTAATAAAACCATAGATGGCTTCAAAAATATTTAGTTCATAAGAGATAGTTATTAAATCAAAATTAAGGTTGGGTTAAGTAAAGTAGATGATTTTTTATAGACTCCAAAAAATGTATTATACCGTACTTTTAGCTTGAATTTGATAAACCCAAAACGCATCAGTTTAAGTGAAATTCTGATAGTAATTTTGTAACTAAACAATGCTATTTGGTTGCCAAAAGCCCATTCTCAATACACTTTTCTCAATCTTTATGGTTAAGAAAAGTCTCAAATTGACCTATTCTTGCCTAGCCTAAAAATGATGGAACTCGTAAAATTTTATATTTTAACGTGAGTTCGATATAAATTCCAAAAAATATATTTCTATAAAATACAGATATTTAATCATTTGTCATGTTGACAGAGCGATGCATGAGCGACGAGACATCTCAGTAGGATGAGATTTCTCCTCATTCTTCTTTATCAATGACGTTTTTTTATAATATACACATATTTAGATAATTACAACATTTTTTCTTTTCTTTTTTGCATCGCCCAAAAAAGAAACAAAAAAGTCTATGCTTACAAATATTTATCTAAATTTATCGTTCAATAATAAAACTGCGTTCGCTAAAAGCTGGTATAGTTGGCTCGCCTCCGAAAAAATACTTGATTTCATCATCTTGATCCATAAGTCCCAAACTGTAAAGTACAGGTACATAATGATCAGGCGTGGGAGCAGCTAACTTACTCAACTTATGACTGTTTTCGTAGTTAATGATATTGACAATGTTTCGGGAATCAATCTGTTTTTTAATCCAAGCATCATATTCTGTCTCCCAACCATAAGGCGTCTTATCATTTTTGTACAATTTTTGGCTTGCTAAAGGTAAGTTGTGTATAAGGGCACCACTTCCTATAATCAACACGCCTTTGTTACGCAATGATTTTAGTTGTTTGCCCAACTCATAATGGTAGTCGGGTTTAGCGTAATAATCAATACTCATCTGAAAAGCGGGAATATTGGCTTCTGGAAATAAATGCATCAGCATATAGTACGCACCGTGGTCTAATCCCCAATCGGTTGTTTCAGAAACGGAAGGAACAATTTTCTTTACTTCGTGAGCAATTTCGGGCGAACCTTTAGCGCGGTAATACACTTTGTAGTATTCTTCAGGAAAACCATAATAATCGTAAATCTGTTTTGGACTATGCGAAACATTAACGTAAGTCCCTTTGGTACACCAATGTGCTGATACAACCAATGCCGCTTTTACCTCATAATTTTTTTGAAGATTAATTCCTAAATCATAAAGTTTTTGCCAAAATTCCCTGTCACTTCTTGAAACAGGAATATCCATCGGGTTGCCGTGAGAGGTAAACAGCACGGGCATTTTCTTACTTTGTGTAGGTAAAGTATCTGTGAATGATTTAAGTTGATTTAATGTGGTCATACCTGATGTATCAAAATTAGACTTCGGTTTCAATTTTTGCTTTAACAAGCGGAATTACTTTTGTGGCATAAACGCTTATTGCTTTTTTGACAATATCGTGGGGCATGGTTGCCAAAGGCATTTGAATGATAAATCTGTCGATGTTCAAATGTTTGATGAGCAAAATAATTTTGTTCGCAACTTCTTCAGGACCACCTACAAATAATCCTTGTCCTGGTGAACGTGCATAATCAAATTCGTCTCTAATGTAAGGTGGAAAACCGCGTTCTCCTAATAAGTGATTTCTGTAATACTGTATGTATGGAAAAAATGTGTCGGCAGTTTCTTGATTATCATCCAGCACAAAACCGTGTGCTTGAACACTAAATTTTAAGTTATCCGAATCGTGCCCACTTTCTTGTGCTACCGCACGATACAATTTTGGGTATTTACTGAAGTCAACAATGTTGCCACCCAACATGACCAAAACCACGGGAAGTCCGTGTTTTGTCGCTTTAATAACGATACTTCGCGAACCACCTAACGCCATAGAGATATTCAATGGTTTTTCGGTGCGTGGATAAACCCCTAAGTTGTCAATCGGGCTTCTTGTCTTTCCGCTCCACGTAACAAACTCGTTGTCTCTTGCTTTGAGCAACAATTCAAGTCGTTCATCAAACAATAAATCGTATTGATTAAGGTCGAAACCAAACAATGGAAATGATTCGGTAAATGCTCCACGCCCAACCAACAACTCTGCTCGGCCATTACTGATAGCGTCAATTGTTGCAAAGTCTTGATACACACGAATAGGGTCGCTGGTCGATAAAACGGTAACAGCACTACCCAATGTAATGTGTTTGGTTTTTCCCGCATGCATGACCAACACAATGGCTGGCGATGAAACTGCAAATTCTGGTCTATGATGCTCGCCTACGCCATAAAAATCAACTCCTAACTCGTCGGCTAAAACAATGTCATCAACCACTTGCCGAATGCGTTCTGCTTGTGAAATAGTTACGCCCGAATGTGGGTCGGGCATAACATCGGCAAAGGTGGAAATGCCAAATTCAATGTTCTTTTTCATACGTTATAATTACTCAAATAAGGCAATTTTTTTAAGCAGTTTAGCATCTGAATATCTTTTATTTTTTAAATTTTGACGAAAGATATTTTTTAACTGTAGTGGGTTTACGTCCGAGTAATTGAGTTAAATCAGTAGTAGAAATATTCATAGTATCAGCAAGAAAAGCAACCGCAAATGCTGTAAACATTCGTGCAAAATCTTCTGGTACATCATGTCGCATCAAAGTTTGCTTATAAACTTCAGGTTCGGGAGTAACATAGTTGATGGCAACTCCAGTAAGTTCTGAAATGTAATTGGCAATTTCTCCAAATGATATGGGTTGTTCGTTTCCTATTAAGTAAGTTTTATTGTCGTGACCGCTTGTCGTAAGCACGTTAGCAAGTGCCTCAGCAACTTCGTTACGCAGTACAAAATTTACTTTTCCTTTACCAGCTGGAACAAAAATGGTTTTGGTTTCCAATACCTGTTCTCCTACGTAATCCATTAGCATATCCAAATAAAAACCATTATCAAAAAGAGTAAAAGTAATACCCGATTCTTTAAGGTATTTTTCGGTTTCTATATGATCTTCGGCTATAAACCAAAGCGGAGATTTGGGATCTTCTTCGGTTCTCATAAAACTGGTATAGACGATATGCTTCACGCCATTTTCTTTTGCGACTTTGATGGCATTGATGTGCTGTTCTGCTCTGCTTTTGTTCATTTCGCTGGATGAAATTAAAAGCATAGTTTCTATACCTTGCATTGCAGAACGCAGGTAATCAATATCATCATAGTTACCTATTTTTACATCTATTCCTTTAGATTTTAGTTCGGCAGCCTTACCTTCATCCCTCGCCAAAGCTGAAATTTGATTGGCTACAACACCTTTTTGTAGCAGAAAGTTTATCGTTGCTTTTCCTAAGTGACCTGTTGATCCTGTGATAAATAACTTGCTCATAATTAATTTGTTTAGAAAATTATTGTTTTAACTATTCAGTCTTACTATACTTTAGAATTTCAATAAATTTCTATAAAATTAGCTATTATTAAAGAAATATTGATAATTTTTAAAAAAACATTATGCTAATTTAATGTGAATTGGACTAATAAAATTATGGTATTTTGAGCACTTTCAAATCAAAATAATTTATTTGATAAGAAATGAGCTTTTTTAAGATACTAATGCATTAATAAAAGCAATTTTTGTAAGCTAATTTTATTTAACTCATTATCAAATAATTGTAATAGGGATAATATTATTTTTCTTCTGTAAAACACTTGTGTTGGGTTTTTCGAAATATAGGGCAAAGTTAGCGAAAACTATTTCTGTTTCTAAAATAAAGGCTCTAAATAGATATTATTGTTACTAAATTCCGTTCTACTCGGCTTTTAGCGCTGGCTTTTCATTTTTATATATTCTTTTCTATCGTTGCAATTTCAGTCGGTTCAATGTCGTAAAGCTCGTAGATAATCGAGTTGATTTTGTTTTCGGCTTTTCCCAACTCCGTTTTTAGTTGCTCCAATTCTTTTGTCAGTTGTATTTCTCGGTCAAAATTGTTTTCCGCTTTTGCTGTTTCCAACAATTCTTGGTAATCCGAACTTTTTTGTTTGTTAGAAATTATGCTTGAAACTAAATCAGCTACTTTTTCCTGAATTTCTTTTGTTGGATTAATAATTGGCAAATTCATTAACGGCTCTTTGTCCACTTGATATAAATCGCCTTGCATTTTTCCTTGATATTTCAACCAAAATGCAATTAGATTACTGTTTAATAAACCTGTTAAATATCTCTGGTTTAAACGTTCCGTTTTGATTACGTTAAAAGTCAACATCACATAACAATCAAACTCTGTGTATGAAAACATTGGTCGTTTTGGGCATTTTCTCAACGAAATTATTTTTCCGCCTTTTGAGAAGAATTTTTCATCTCTTGACCAATGCAAGTTGTAGTACTCAATTGAACCGCTTTTATTTTCCCTTCTATCTTCCATTATTGGGCGATATTTATCTAAATGCTCTAAAATATGTGGTTCCGGTTTTTTCCCTTTTGGCACATAGATTAACTCTTTAGAATATTTTTGGTTGTGATAAAAAACTTCAAAGTTTTCGGGTTCATATACAGGTTTTATATATTGACTGTGGTTTAAAACACCTCTATCAATTACAAAAACACCTTGTCCAACTTCAATCTTGTTATCTTCAATTTCTTTTTGAGTAAATTTGGAAATATTTCTTGAGTTTACAACATCAGGATTCGGCACTATACCTTGAGCAATTTCTTTTTTGTCAAAGGCAAAATTTTGTTTCGCTCTTATTTTTTCTAAAATTAAAGTTAGTTCAGCATTTACAAAATTAATAGGTTTATCTAAGTTTTCTTTTCTATCGATATTGGCTCTAAAATATTCGTATTTTTCATCTTTAACACGCTCTAAAAACAATTGTGCATCTTCGTGTTTTATTTTGCTGTCATTTACTTTTGAAAAGTTGAAGTTATAGTTTTCATTATTTTCAGAACTTTTCATTATATAAATCATGGTTTGAATACCTGCCGAATCAAAAACCTTAAAATCGCCAAAATCTATGAATTCTGTGAGTTTTCCTTTGTTCAGCACTATGTTTCTAAATTTTGAAGCGCCTGAATTGGTAATCCAATTATTGGGTGCGATATAACCAATCAATCCATAATCTTTTTTAATGATGTTTAATGCCAAAGCACCAAAGAAATACCACAAATCCATTTTGCCTTGATAACAAGGATGGTCGTGTAAACCGTCAAAAGCTTGTCGGTTTGTGTATTCTTTAATATACGGCGGATTACCGATAACCACATCAAATCCGCCAGTAAATTCAGGCTCAAGAGCTTCATCAATAGTACAACACATTTTTTCGATGATACTTTTTATAATTTTATCGTGTTGTGGTAATTGGTGTTTAGTTCTGTTGTTTTGTATATAAGTAATGGTGTTTTGTAATTGCTCTTCGTTCATTATTTCTTTTGGAGCACTATACTTTTGTTGCCACACGAGTTTGTATTCTTTTTCTTTATGCATGGGTTTATCCTGCAAGGAATCATGACCCCTTGCAATATCCCTTGCGTATCTTGAGTCATTTACTCTCTTTGCGGTGATTGATTTTATTTTTTGCATTATGGATGCAACTTCATTGATATCACAAGCAATTAACAGATGCATGTGGTCAGCACAAATATTATACGCCAGAACTTTAATTTTGTCTTTTTCAACAATTTCAGCAATGGTTTCTGTAATAATTAAATCTTCTTCTTTTGTGAAATAGATGATGTTTGGGTATGGGTTTGTTCCCATCTCTCTTTTTTCTCTTACTTTATAATCCATCATCCTTTTGGATGTACGGCTGTCATGAACTGCCGTTGTAATGTGATATAGTTTTTTATCTTTTTCCTTAAAAACTTGGGGAAACTCTTTGTGCCAATCAAATTCACTTGTTAAAAGTGAGTTGCCACATTTTATGTTATTGTTTAATTTGGAAAGTTTGCGGTCTTTTTTTGCGGTGCGAAGCCAAAGTGATAATTGGGCAATTTCAACACTTTCTTCGTTGATATCTACACCAAAAAGATTGTTTTCTAAAATGTTCTTGTCTGTATCGAACAATCTCAATGGTGAGTTTGTCAAGTCTGCAATGATGTCGTCTATTTTTTTATGCTCTTCAATCAAGTAATTTAATGCTTGATTTAAAAATGCTCCACTTCCGCAAGCTGGGTCAATTATTTTTAAATTTGTCAACCAATTTTTGTACTCGGTCAAGGTTGTGAAAAGCTTTTTACCTTTTACCGTTAGCGTCTTGTCTTTTTTTAGAAACGAATCGTCATATTCAATTTCTTCAATGTCGAGTTCTTTTCTTTTGTCAATGCAAAGTTTACCTATTGTATTGGCAACAATATAAGTTGTGATATATTTTGGTGTGTAAAAAACACCGTCTTTCTTTCGCTTTGTTCTTTTTTGGTCGGAAACTGTGCCCTCAATTTCTGCGGTTACTTCCTCAATTTCATTGAGTGAATGCTCAAAAATATGACCGAGAATATTTACGTCAACTTCTGTATTGAAATCGTAGGTTGATAGTTTCTTTAAATCGTCAATTAAAATGTCATCATCAATGTTTAGGTTGTTGAGCAATAAATCTTCATAAAACAATCCGCCATTGTATGCAGGAATATTGTCAGGTTATTTTTTGCCTTTTCGACCAATGTTCATATATCCGAAATACTGCTTGAAAATTTCGTAAATTGGTTTGTAGGCATCTTCTTCTTTTAAGATGTCAAAACGCTTGATGATTCGTGAAATTGAATTTGGTGGCAACAATCCGCTATCTTCAGCAAACAGGATAAACAGAAAACGATCTAAAAGTTTTTGCGATTTTTTGAAAAGCAACAACTTATCATTGTCCGGATGATTTGCAATAAGGTTGTTGAACAGTTTTGTTTTAAAGTTGGAATAATCGTTGTAAAGTTCCTCAGAAATTTCCTTTTCGTGAAATTGCGTTTCTTTTTTAAGTTGTATGGGAAGATTTGAAAAAATACTTTCCTTATGAAGAATTAGGTACAGCAATTCAAATCGTTCCCTGTCGAGAAAAAACAAGTCAAACTCCTCAAATTCGGTAGAGTAATCAATGTAAAACCGAAGTTTTTGAAAATTTGAGGTTATGATGTATTTACACTCTGGCTGATTGTTTTTATAGTTAAACGCTTGTTGCGTTATTTTTGTCAAGTCCTTTGTTTTTGTTGACTTCAACTCAATTACTGCAATTGCATTTTCATCTTTAAGTATTGCACCGTCTGCTTTTTTTCCGTCCGTTTGGTTTTTAAATTCACGTTGTAAATCAAAATTTTCATCTGGTCGAAGTGTATAACCGAGAACGTCAACAAATATTTCACGTAGAAATCCGTCTTGATATTCCTCTTCTTTGAGCGTTTTTATTTGCTCTATTTTTGTTGGATTGTAATTCAGTCGGAATGTTTGGAAAGCCTTTTCCAACTTTTCTTGGTCAAGATTTTTAAGGTGTTTTTGTATGACTGATTTCTGAAATATTGGCATTTATTTTCGGTTGTTTTTTCTTTCACAAGATACATTTTTTCGAGCATTGGTAAAAACAACTCTTTTGGTTTTTCGACCTTGGGTTTTAACTTAGGCAAAAAACCAAATGTATTTAACCGTGAGGTTAGCTTTTTAGCTTCAAACTAACCTAAAATTATACCACTATAAATCAATCATTTATATTTTATTCGAAGTTTCAACTTTCAATCCTAAATTTACTCATTTTACGTTAGCCGAGGGACTAAAGTTTCTATGAGTCTATGAGGGATTGTTGCCAACGGTTCGCGTGTATGAGAAGTAGCGGATTTTAAAGCACTACACTTTCGGTCTGGCACTGACTTTTATTAAAAGCACTGACCTTTGATTTAGCACTGAAACCGCTATTTCTTATACACGCTGTTAGCCACTGGCTTTTTCTTTTTTGCTTATTAGTTTCACGTATTCTTTCAAGTTAGTTTCATCATAAAATACTCTTTTATCGAAGCGTTCCATTATTCTATTTAGTCGATTAATATTTAGATTAGCTCTTTGCCTAATGTACCGTTTAACTTTCTTAACTTTTTCTTTTTTGACAGTCATAAAATCAAGTCTTATAAAGTATGATTCGTAAATGCTGTAAAGCGATAGGCAGTATAAAAAAGGCAAAAACAAAATTGTAAGCAATATCGGTAAAATGAACGAGTGTAATGTTCCTAATTTGAAAAAATCAGAATATCCATTAGCCATTTTATAGATTGAATATATTAATAGTGCGAAACCAAAAATTGTCATTAAATTCGTCAGTAATTTTGCCACTTTTGCATTCTTTGAATCTAATTCAGCAACCGCTTGTAACATTACAATAAAAATCAAAATGGGAAGTAAAATTAGTTCTGTTAATAAGCTGAAATTATAAAAGTTAATTACAAATTCCAGAATCGCAATCACTTTTATGGTATCGATAATAATTGATTTAAAATAATTACTGTCTTTAGCTTTGTTTAGGCTAAAACCTAAAACAAAGCCAACCGAAAAAAGCCAAAAAATAGAATCTTTTATATCAGCTGAAGTCCAAAACCCTAATGATTTTAAAAGAGCGAATACTCCAAACAAGTAAAGTCCTAAAGCTAAATAAATTGCAAGAAAATATTTGCCAAAAAGTAATTTTACAACATCCGCCAATGAATTTCTCATTGACTTTTGTGTTAGTACAAAAATCATAAAAATCCCAAGCCAAATTAATAATGAGATTTCTCTGTTGCTAAATATTTCTTGTAGTCTGCTCAAATATTAAAAATGTGTAAGTATTGATTTTATTACTTGATTTGCATTTCTGAAATTTTCTTCTTGTAGGTCAATCTGCATAAAGTTTTTTAATCCGTGAAAAAGATTATTTCGATATCTAAAAACTATAATTGAGAGTGCTAAAACTATATCGGAAGTTACATTGTCATTACTCAAAAGGACGTTTGCAACAAATTCTTTTCTATCTCCATTTCTAAAGTTCAGATGTTCAAATCGTCCATTAGTTGTTCCATTTTCCGTATATCTATTTTTAAAATATTGAAAATTTTCTTGAAAGTCAGCAATTTGAAATTCGACTGGATTTAGTCTTTGGTCTAAACGATTAACATTGCAATGATTTCCGCAAACCAAATTTTCGAAGATGTTCCAAAGTAGAGAAAAGTCTTTAATATTTGTTAGTTCTTCTTCGGTGAAGTTTGTTCCGTATTTTTCGTTTATCCATTCAATCATTATAGTTCGGATTTTTGTATTATACTGATATAGGTTGACTCTTTTTTGGTTATTGATTAGATTATCGATCAAAAGTTATTTCCAATTTTTTTTCTCTGCTTTTTGAATGAAATTTCAAAAAAATTAGAATAACTTTTTACTTTGTGCTCATATTTTAATTTCCTGTAAATTTAAGTTATTTTTTCTATACGACTTGTATTTGATGTTCGGATTTAAATGAACCTCTGCTGGTTTTCTAAGGTCGAGACTAAAATGCGTTCTTAGGTTATTATAAATATATACAGCTTGATGAGTCATATCTCTAGCTATTTCAGTGTTTTTGATGGTTTGCTTTAAACCATATTCATATTTAAGAGTTCTGTTAATTCTTTCAGCTACAGCATTTTCATAAGGGTCGTATTGTTCGGTCATGCTCATTGTAATGCCATTGTTTTCAGCAAAGCTTGTGTATTTAGGATTACAATACTGGAAGCCTCTATCGGAATGATGAATGAGTTCTTGGTTAGGGTACTTTCTGTTTTTAATAGCCATAGCGAGTGCATCTTTGCAAAGCGATGTTCTCATATGGTTGTCGAGTTTATAACCCATAATTTGTTTAGAATAGGCGTCTGTAACCAAGGCGAGATAGTTGTGTCCGTTTTGCGTTTTAATATAAGTGATGTCGCTTACCCAGAGTTGTTCAGGTCTTCTGGGAACTTGGTCTTTTACAAGGTTTTTATATTTTTTGTACATGTGGTTAGAGTTAGTTGTGGTGATGTAATTTTTACTTTTTGGAACAAGTAGATTATTGTGTTTTAAAAAACGATAGAACTTGTCTCTACCTATCTTAATATCGGTATCTATGAAGTCTTGTTTCAATTCAGCATATAGCTTGATACCACCTGTTTTAGAGCCAACTTTCTTACGGTAATCTTTAACCATTTTAATTAGTTTTTGATGGTCTATTTGTTGTTTTTGTTGGGCTTTAAGTCGTTTGTAGAAGGCTTGTTTAGTGATCCCAAAACATCCATAGAGCCATTTTCTTTTATACGGTCTTTCTTCTTTCGCTCTATCTCTTTTGCTAATGTTTTGGGCAACGACTTTTTTGCCATATCCATTCCTGTAATGAGTTCCATATCAGCAATGATGTCTTGCTGAAAGTCTTTAACGAACTCCAGTTCTTCGATCTTTTCTTTTAATTTCTTGATTTCTTGATTTTTACTCATACCTATTTTTTGTTGGGCTAAGGTACTATAAATTCTTAGCCAGTAGGAAATAGTTGTCCGAGGAACGTCATATTTCTTTGAGGCGACTTTTCTTGAGAGCTGACCGTTTACGATTTGGTCAACAACTAATAATTTGGTTTCTAAAGTTACTTTTTGGTAGCTTTTTTTTCGCCGTTGTTCTTTTTTTGATTTCATAAGTGACTATAATTAATGGTTTAATTTTTAGTCAACCTATTTCAGGAAATTACATTTTTTAAGCTTGTGGCTAACGGTTTGCGTATATGACTTGTGGCGGTTTTCGAAGCACTTTCTTGTCGGCTTGCAACAAATTGACTTAAAAGCACAAAGCTTGAATTTATCACTTTCCCCGCCATAAGTTATATACGCTGTTGTGCTTAGTTTTTTATATTAAATTGACTAAAGTAAACGTATTCAGGATTAAATTCTTGGTCAAATTTATCTTCCTTCATTAATAAAAGTTTCAGCAGTGATATCAAATTAATTATAGGAACAATTACTGTCCAACACAACAAAATCGAAAGGACTGTATAACCTGGTGATTTCAAATAAGCCCATTGAAAACCTAACAAAGGAATTGCAAGTAATACAGCAGTATTTTTTGACTTTCTCTTGTTTTTCGCTATTTCTAGATTTTGCTCAATGTGATTTTTAATATCATTGTTGAACTTGTCCATGAGTCTTACAAATTCATTTCGTCTTTCTTCTAGGTAGTCAACACTTTTTTCTTTATAATCATCGTCAACTAAAGCACTTCCATGATTGAATTTGTCGTTGTATTGATTAATTAGTTCTGTTATGTCATTAATCTCACTTAGCGTTTGATTTCCATTGAATTCTATATTAGAAATTACCAAGTCGGTTAATTCAATCAGTCTTGATATATTTCCTTTGTTCGTTGAAACAAACTTCACTTTATTAATTTCTTTGATACTTTTTACAACGTCACTATCAGATGGTTTTATTCTCCCTGAATAGTCACTTGCACCTTTTACTGCATAATAATTAGCACCTTTTAAAATTGAATTTGCACCTGCTCTTCCAAATTCACGACCAAATTGTCTTGCAAGACCACTTACTACGTCATTAAGTATGTTCATTTTTAATTGTTTTTATTGAGTTTCTCTTTTTCTATTTCTCTAGCTTTTGATAAAGCACTAGCAACGAGTCCTGCTGGAATAGTTACAATACCTACACCAATTAGTAAAATAAAAAATGTAAATATTTTTCCACCTACAGTAATTGGATAAACATCTCCATAGCCAACAGTCGTTAGTGTTACGACAGCCCACCATCCACTATGTATAACAGAGGAAAATAGCTCAGGTTGTGCTTCGTTTTCGAAGTAATAAATACCTGCAGAAGCTAGAAAAATAAATATTGCTGTAACTATGAGAAATAAAACCATTTCTTCTTTTACTATTCCTTTTGCAATATGAAATCGTTTCATAGCCTTATTGTATCGAACAAGTTTCAAGGTTCTAAATATTCTAAAAACCCTGAATGCTCTTAAAGCTCTAAGGTCATACGCTGTTCTTAAGTAAAAGGGAAAGATTGCTAAAAAGTCTATTAGCCCGTAAAAGCTAAAAATATATTTCAAAGGCTTTTTAGCAACATAAATTCTTAAAATGTACTCAAGAGTAAAAATTGAAACGCAAATTATTTCAAAAGTGGCAAGAAAATCTATCGTTTTTTTTGAGTTGTCTGGTAATGTCTCAACTGTAAAAGCTATAAGGGAAGCAAGTATCAAAAACTGAATGAAATAGTCAAAAATCTTACCCTTCCTTGTGGTATTATCTTCTACTATTTTTCGAATTTTCTCTTTCATTCAGGGTTTTCTTAAATTAAGCACAACTTCAGTATATACCAACAAATATAAAACTTTTTTAACAATTTATTAATTTTTTATAAATATTTGTTTATTAGGTTTTTATGCATTTACAAATAGTTACAAACAAAAGTAAACGAAAGTAGATGTTTATTTACCGAATATCTCTTCCCTCCTATCTCATCTTTGTCCTGTCGTTTTGTTACGGCACTGGTTTAGAAACCCTAAATCGGTTTTATGTTTAACTTGTTCCGCCAAAGGCGGAATCAAAAATTTTATATTATGAATAATTTACGTAACCATGTGCAATTAATGGGAAGATTAGGTCAAGACCCAGAAATCATCAACTTAGATTCTGGTAAAAAATTAGCGAAATTCAGTTTAGCTACCAACGATTATTTCACCACTGCTAAGGGTGAAAAAGTAGAAAATACCGACTGGCACAATATTGTGGCTTGGGGCAAAACTGCTGATATTATTGAAAATCACGTCTCTAAAGGTCAAGAAGTGCTGATTGGTGGTAAACTGACTACGCGTTCTTATGAAACTAAAGACGGTGACAAACGCTACATCACTGAAGTGGTTTGCAATAATATTGTGATGACGCAGAAATAGGTTTTGCAAATGAATAAAATTTCATGTTTAGTTCAAACCTTATAATCTAACAACACAATATTTAAAAAGTCATTGCTAAGCTGTTTTCTGCTGAAATGCAGGAAACAGCCGTGGCAATCTTGGGATATATAATTGTGTTTTGAGGTTTAAAAAGTGAATTCATATACTTCAAAAGCCATAAATTACTCTTATTTTTATTTAGCAGAAAATCTTGCAGTTAAAGATAAAAAGTTTATTTTTGCACCCGTTTAATTTAAAACTATATTTATGAACCAGTACGAAACTGTTTTCATTTTAAATCCCGTTTTATCTGAAGATCAGATAAAGGAAACAGTCAAAAAGTTTGAAGATTACTTATCTTCAGAAGGTGCAGAAATGGTGCACAAAGAAGATTGGGGGCTAAAAAAATTGGCTTACCCAATCGAAAACAAAAAAAGTGGCTTTTACCACTTGTTAGAATTTAAAGTGAAGCCTGAAATCATCGATACTTTTGAGTTGATGATGAGACAAGATGAACGCGTTATGCGTTTTTTAACTGTCAAGTTAGACAAGTATGCCGTAGAATGGGCAAGAGAACGCGTAAAACGAACCAAACAAAAAGCTTAAGCGATGTCAAAAATTGAAGAACAATCAAAAGAGAAAAACGAAGGCGAAATCAGATATCTGACGCCTCTTGATATTGAAACGAAAAGTAAAAAACGTTTTTGCCGTTTTAAAAGAGCTGGCATCAAATATGTTGATTATAAAAATGCGGATTTCTTGATGGAGTTTGTGAACGAGCAAGGTAAAATTTTACCCAGACGTTTAACAGGAACTTCTTTGAAATACCAAAGAAAAGTTGCTCAAGCTGTAAAACGCGCAAGACACTTAGCCTTAATGCCTTATGTAGGTGATTTACTTAAATAAAACGAAAAAAACATGGAACTTATACTGAAAAAAGACGTTGAAAATTTAGGTTTTGCTGACGATGTGGTAACAGTTAAAAACGGCTATGGTCGAAATTTTTTAATCCCTCAAGGGTTTGCGGTTTTAGCCACTTCTTCTGCCAAAAAAGTTTTGGCTGAAAATCTTAAACAACGTGCTCATAAAGAAGAAAAAATCATCAAAGAAGCTAAAGATGCTGCTTCAAAACTTGATGGTTTAGAACTTAAAATTACAGCTAAAGCTGGTGCAGGCGATAAACTTTTTGGTAGCATTACCAATGCTGATTTAAGTGAAGCCTTGGCCGATAAAGATGTAGAGGTTGACAAAAAGTTTATTTCTATTCTTGGTGGCAACATCAAAAGATTGGGGCAATATGAAGCCAAAATCAGATTTCACAGAGAAGTGGTTGCTGATTTTACCTTTGATGTTATCGCAGAAGCTTAAATAATTTATTGTTATTTATTAAACCAAACCTCGTCAATTGACGGGGTTTTTTATATAAATTTATCAAGTGCATAGGAATTACTTTTAATTTTTGTTAAATTGCCCTTTTAATGAATATGCAAACATCAACTCCTTCTGAAATAGAACAAAAACGTTTAAGAGCTCTAAAGTCTCTTAACATTCTCGATAGCCAACCTGAAAAAGAATATGATGATTTGACCGAATTGGTCGCTTACATTTGCGACACACCTGTAGCAATGATCAGTCTAATTGATAAAGACCGACAATGGATAAAATCTAAAATTGGTATTGACTTTTGTGAAACTGAACGCAAGATTTCGTTTTGCACACATGTCATCAATCAACCTGATGAAATATATGAGATTGAAGATACCTCAACCCATGAATTGTTTAAGAACAACCCTTTTGTCATTGAAGAAGGCGTTAGATTTTATGCTGGAGCTCCTTTAATTAACGAAAACGGTTATGCACTTGGCACAATTTGCGTGATTGATTTTAAACCAAAAACTTTATCAGACCAACAAAAAATAGCTTTAAAAAATTTGGCTAATCAAGTGGTAAAGCTTTTTGAATTGCGCTCTAAAAATGAAAACCTGCGTGAAGTGCAACGCAATTTAAAAGAAAAAAATACTCAACTTAGAAATTTTGCTGGTGTGGTTTCGCATGATATGAAAATGCCACTGGCCAATATCATCGTGACCATTGATATTTTAAAAAGCAAATACAAAAAAGTCTTAGATGAAGCTGGTTTTGATTATCTCAACAACCTGAAACAGTCAGCCTTTAAAATGAGTGACTATATCAGCAATATTCTTACCCACTACGAAAGCGATGAAATAACCGAAAAACAAGCTAAAGAAAACATTGATCTTCACGAACTTCTCGAAAACATCATAGAATTGTTAGACGTCAATGACAATTGCGAAATCAATCTACCAGCCCAAAACACCCAAATCAAATGCAATAAAACCGCTGTTGAACAAATTTTGCTCAACCTTATCGGTAATAGTTTAAAATATAACGATAAAGAAAAAATTATCGTCGATATAGATTTTTCTGAAGATGACTCTTATTACTATTTTAGCGTAAAAGACAACGGTATCGGTATTCCTAAAGAAAAACAAAAAGATATTTTTAAATTGTTTTCTACAGTTGCTGAAAAAGATAGACGCGGTCAAAAAGGGAACGGCATTGGTTTATCTACGGTGCGTAAACTCATCAACAACCTGGGTGGAAAGATTGACGTAGAGTCTGAAAAAGGCATTTATACTAAAATTTCATTTAGTATTGAGAAATGTGAGTAAGTTGAGTTTGATTACAATCACCATTAGCTATATTTGCCCTTAACGCTTCTAAACCTTGGTATGCAATTTTATCGCCCTGAACTTTTATATGGATTATTGGCACTTGCCATTCCTATTATTGTGCATTTATTTCAGTTGAGAAAATTTAAAACTGAACCTTTTACCAATGTCGCTTTACTTAAAAAACTCATCATTTCTTCAAGAAAAAGTTCTAAGCTCAAAAAATGGTTAAGTCTCATTGCTAGATTGCTTATCATCACATGTTTGGTTTTGGCTTTTGCTCAACCTTATTTTTCTGATTCAAAGATTGTTGACCAAAAGAAACAAATTGGTGTTTTTATAGATAACTCATATAGTATGGCTTTAAAAGGACAAAATACTTCGCTGTTTGAAAAAGCCAAAAAAGAGTTGCTTGAAGCATTACCAGAAAATGAAAATTATCATATCGCAACACATGATCAAAGTCTGAAAAATGTAAAACCTAGCGAATTCAAATCTTGGCTATACGATTTGGATTACAGTTCGGTGAGTTTAGATTTAAAAGCCATCTTTACCAAAGCTCAAAGTTTGTATCAAGCTCAGGAGAATCAACTTAACGAACTTGTGATTTTATCTGATTTTCAATACTTTGAAGAGTTTGACAGCTCAAGTCTTGACACGACTTATAATTATCATTTTATACAATATCAACCTAAGGAACAAATCAACTTTAGCATAGATACCGCTTATCTTAAAACTTCGGCAGAACAAAAAACCCTGATGTTCAAAGTCTCAGCATCTGATCAAACCACACAAAGTTTGCCAGTTTCATTGTATGATGATAAAACTTTACTCGGCAAATTTAGTTTGAATTTTGAAGATGAAACCGAAAAAAACTACAGCTTTGATATAGAACAAAACGAAATAATAAACGGACGAATTCAAATTGACGATGCCAGCCTGAGTTTTGACAACAAACTATTTTTTTCAATAGCTGAGCCTGAAAAAATTAAAGTTCTAATCATTTCACAACAAGCTACATCTTATTTAGACAAGGTTTATAACAATGAAAGATTTGACTACCAACAAAGCCTTATTGGCAATTTAGAATATGCCGATATCAGTCAAGCTGATGTAGTTATTTTAAATGAACTTCAAAGCATTCCAAACGCGTTAAAAATCAGCATAGAAAATCATATAGCTGAAAATAAAGTATTGGGCATTATTCCTTCAAAAGACATTGACTTGAACAGTTACAATGATTTGTTTAATGCTTTAAATTTAAGACCATATTCTGCTGTCAATTCTAATGAAATTAAACTGACTACTATTGCTTTTGAACATCCTATTTTTGAAGATGTGTTTACACAACGTATTCAAAATTTTGACTATCCTAGTTTTGAATCCTATTACAGAAGTTCAAATCCACAAAAAGCCTTAGCCTTTAGTAATGGTTTAGCTTTTTTAGAATCGCAGAATAATATTTTTAGATTTAATGCGACTATTGAAGACAATTCAAATTTTAAACAATCGCCGTTGGTCGTGTTAAGCTTTTATAATTTGGCATTACAAGCTCAAACCAAAACTCAGCTTTATGCAGAAATAGGACAATCTTATCAATTTAACATCAAAACTCAACTCAATCCTGATGAAGTTTTAAGTCTGTCTCAAGATGAATACAAATTCATTCCTAAACAAAATGCAAAAGGACAACACATTACGCTCCAATTTGATGAAAACCTAAACACGCCAGGACATTATGCCATTACCAATACCCAAAATGACACGTTATATCAGTTGGCATTTAATTTAAATCGTAAAGAAAATCAATTTAATTATTTAGATGTTTCTAATTTTAACAATGTTAAAACCTATGACAGCTTTACGACTTATGCTCAAAATTGGTCTGAAAGTCAAAATCAAAAAAGTTTATGGCAATGGTTTATCGCTTTTGCATTGATATTTATGATTATTGAATTACTTTTGTTGAGATTTATTAAATAAGACTTTATGAGATTGCTTATCAAATCAGCAAAAATTATTGACCCAAAAAGTCCTTATCATCTTAAACAAAAAGATATTTTTATTGAAAATGGCAAGATTAAAGCCATAGAAGACAAGGTTGATGAGAAAGCAGATAAGCAAATTACATATAAAAATCTCCACGTTTCTCAAGGTTGGTTTGATTCTTCAGTCTCTTTTGGCGAACCTGGTTTTGAAGATCGAGAAACTTTACAAAATGGCTTAGATACCGCGATGAAAAGTGGATTTACGAGTGTGATTTTAAATCCCAATACCGATCCCGTTATTGACAATGCCGCTTTGGTTCAGTATTTAAAAACCAAAACCCAAAGTCATATTGTCAACGCTCTAATTTCAGGAGCATTAACCGAACAATCAAAAAATCAGCAACTTGCAGAATTGTTTGATATGCATCAACACAATGCAGTAGTGTTTGGCGATTATAAAAAAGGGATTCAAAATGCCAACCTACTCAAATTGGCTTTGCAATACACCAAAGCTTTTGAAGGTTTGGTTCAAGTTTTCCCGATTGAAAACAGCTTGAGTGAAAAGGCACAAATGCACGAAGGCGAAATCAGCACAAGTCTCGGTTTAAAAGCACAACCACGAATGGCTGAAGTGATTCAAATAAAAAGAGATTTAGACCTATTGAGATATACCGATTCGAAAATTCATTTCTCTTGTATTTCTACAGCAGATTCAGTTGAACTTATAAAACAAGCCAAAAAAGAAGGTTTGGATGTGAGTTGTAGCGTTGCTATTTCCAATTTGATTTACACAGATAAAAAACTGCAGGATTTTGATACCAGATATAAAGTTTGACCACCATTAAGAGAAACTTCAGACCAAAAGGCTTTAATAAAAGGACTCAAATCTGGTGTTATAGATATGGTAACTTCAGACCATCAACCACTTAATATCGAACTTAAAAAAACAGAATTTGAGCACGCCGCTTTTGGCAGTATAGGCTTAGAATCTGCCTTTGGCATTTTAAATAAAAAATTGGGCTTAGAGCCAAGCATAAATTATCTTACCCGTGGAAAAACACGTTTTAACCAAGCGTTTTCTTCAATAGAAGTCGGGCAAAACGCTGAGCTAAGCCTTTTTGACCCCGATATAAAATGGACGTTTTCAGAAGATGATATCATTTCGAAATCAAAAAATGCGATATTTCTAAGTGAAACGCTTAAAGGAAAAGCTCTCGGTATCGTTAATAAAAATCAATTTTATGTCACAGATGTCACAAAATTCTAAAAGTCCAAAAGGAAAAACGGCGACTATAACAAGCTATTTATTCTTTTTTTTAGGCACTATCATTGCCCTATTTATGAATATGGAAGATAGACATGAATTCGCAAGATTTCATATCCGTCAATCTTTTGGATTACATTTTATCTTTATCGCCTTTTCACCTTTAGCCAGTGGGTTTGACAATTGGATGATCAGTTTTTCATTGTATCTATTTTATACGGTTTTATGGTTTTACGGGTTTATCAATGCGGTTACCAACAAAACTCAACCTATTCCTATACTCGGTAATTTTTTTCAAAAACTATTTAAAGTGTTATAAATGACAACAAAAAATTTAAGCTTAACTCATCTCATTAGACCTTCAAATCTAACCCAACCATCGCCACTTATTTTGATGCTACACGGCTATGGCAGTGATGAAAAAGATTTGTTTGCCTTTGCCGAATATCTGCCTGAGAACTATACTGTGATTTCAGTGCAAGCTCCTTATGGTTTACAACCTATGGGTTATGCATGGTATGCCATTAATTTTGATGCTGATGCCAATAAATTTAGCGATACCCAACAAGGAATAAAATCCAGAGAAAAAATTAAAAATTTTATCACCGAAGCGATAGATGCTTACAATATCAATCCAAAAGAAGTGACTTTGTTCGGCTTTAGTCAAGGTACAATTTTAAGTTTTGCCACGGCTCTAACCTATCCACATTTGGTCAAAAACGTGATTGGTTTGAGCGGTTACATCGACAAAAATATGGTTGAAATAGCCGATAAAAACGCTTTAAAAAAACTACATGTATTTAGTTCTCATGGCACAGCAGACCAAGTCATACCAGTAGATTGGGCAAGAAAAACCCCTGAAATTTTAAAATCCTACGGAATTGATTGTGAGTTTAAAGAATTTCCCATCGGTCACGGTGTCAACCAAGAAAATTTTGAAGCGGTGTTAGATTGGCTGAAAAACCATTGAAAAAAGAATTGATAATAATATCACAAATGCTTCATTTTATTGACAAATTTCAAGCTGATATCAGAGTTTGTTTATTTTATAATCCTTTTGTTAAAACCGTTTAAGTGTATAACTCAAAAATTTTATTACTAACCTGAGTTCGATTTAAATAGGGTTTTCTCAGAAAATCAGAATTTAAAGTTATAGATTTAGGATTTGTTATAACCTGAGTTCGGTATATTGAAAGCTGTAAATCAGATGATTATATCTTTTTGTTAGCAAATTTTGTCATTGGTAACAAAGAATGAGGAGAAATCTCATCCTACTGAGATGTCTCGTCGCTCATGCTTCGCTCTTTCGACATGACAAATGATTAAATATCTGTATTTTATATGAATATATTTTATTGAAATTTATATCGAACTCACGTTGTTATAAATAGAACGTCTCCAATCCAACTATTTAAAACCGTTGAAACGCTTAGGATTGTGCGTGGGCTATGGTTTGCAAATATTCGATGGTGAATGGATTTATCCATTTTCTATGATTTCAATTTCTTCTCTGTAAGTCATTGAAATAAATTTTAACACATTCATCCCAAGGAAAATGATAGGCGAATTTTACCCAATCCTGTTGATAATCGAATTAAAATTGAATCTGTAGTTGATCAATTTACAATTTGAAATATACGATATAAAAGGCATACTTTTAATGCAAACCCAAAACAGAAATAGTAACGCTTCAAAATTTTCAACAGGTATCTATTTTCTTAAAATTATAAATAAAAATCAACAAATATTGACCGAAAAGATCATCAAGAAATAAGCAGATTTATCTCATTTGACAAAAATCCTAAACTAAAATTTTGATTAGAAGGCATATTGTTTTTAAAATTTAACTAAAAAACGTATGTTTGAATAAAACCAAACATGAAAAACCTTTATTTGCTTTTAGTTTTTTTAAGCCTGATGGGTTGTAACTCGACTAAAAAAGTTGAAAAGGCTTTATTGTCAGGTAACTATCAAACAGCTATAAATCTTGCTGTAGATCAAATTCAAAAAGGCAAAGACAACAAAAAGACAGAAGATCAAAAATTAATTTTACAACAAGCCTTTAAAAACTACCAAAAAGAAATTATTAAAAAAAATGATTTCTTAAAAAAAGACCCAACTACTAATGCCGAAAAAGAGATATATGAAAATTATTTAGAGCTTTACGAAACGCAAAATAATATTAAACCTCTTTTACCGCTTTATCATCAAGGTAAAAAACTAAAGTTCAAGTTTGAAGATATTTCTTCTGACTTGATCATCGCTAAACAAAACTATGCAGAGTATCTTTATCAATCAGGACAATCGTTTATGGATAAAGAAAAAACGCTTTCATACAGAAATGCATATGAAATATTTGAAAAACTCGACCAATTAATACCTCAATATAAAAATTCAAATAATTTAGCCGAAAAAGCGAGCTATTTAGGTAAAGATTTCGTCTTTGTCAATGCCGTAAACAATACAGAAGTCAGCATCCCAAAAAAACTTGAAGCTGAAATATTAGACTTCAATACTTATGGAATAGACAATCAATGGACAGAATATCACTCCAACCAAAAAGATGGAAATCCTTACCAATTTCAAATTAATCTCATCTTTGAAAATATTACCTTTTCACCTGAACAAATTGTTGAAAAGGAAAAACACATTAACAAAACAATTGAAATATCAGAAGTTCAAACGGATAGATCTGGAAATGAAATAACCAAAAATGTTAAAGTCAATGTAAGTGGTTTGTTGAACACCATTTCTCAAAGCAAATCTGTTTCTATTATTGCACAAGTCGATTATATTAACTTAGATACGGCTCAAAAAATAGATGATTTCAAATTAGGTAGCCAATATGTTTTTGAAAATATTTATGCTACTTTTGATGGAGATGAGAGAGCTTTAGACAAAAAACAAAAATCACTTCTAAACAACAAAGCAGTACCATTTCCTAGTAATGAGCAAATGTTGTTTGATGCGACTGAGGATGTCAAACTCAAACTCAAATCTATTTTGAAAAGACATCCCTTAAGATAAATTTAAATTAACTTATGATACGATTGATTTTTATAAGCTTTTTAAGCCTTTTTTTGCTGTTATCCTGTAGTGATAGTAATAGCAAAGATGTTAAGGCTAAAAACACTGAACTTAATAAAAATCGAAAGTTTAAAGATATAATAGAAAGTGGCAAAATAAAAGCCATAACAACTTATAGTGGCACCACCTATTTTTTATACCGAGGACAACCCATGGGGTTTGAATACGAAATCCTTAAAAAATTTGCTGAAGATTTAAACCTTGAACTAGAAATCGTAATTGCCAAAGACGAAAATAAACTCATTGATATGCTCAAAGCCAACAAAGGCGACATAATTGCCTACGGCTATACTATCACAGAAGAACGCAAAAAAGAAATAGATTTTAGCATTCCTTTATATTTATCACATCAAGTTTTAGTTCAGAGAAAACCAAACAACTGGCGAAAAATGAAACTTCACAATATAAGAGAACAACTTATATCTAATCCCGTTGAATTGATAGGTGATACCGTTTCAGTTAAACGCAATTCATCCTATGCCCAAAGGATAGTGAACTTGTCAGAAGAAGTAGGCGGAAAAATTTATATCGATACCATTCCTGGTCAAATGACTACTGATGAGATTTTTAAAAATATTGCAGAAGGTAAAATAAAATACAGTATTGTTGATCAAAATGTAGCTTCTATTTACGCATCTGACTATCCTATTCTTGATATTTCCACAAAAATGAGTTTTTCTCAACGCATTGCTTGGGGTTTGAGAAAAGACTCAAATCAACTTAAAGATACTTTAAACCAATGGCTTAAACGTGCTAAAAAAACAGTTGATTATCACGTGATTTACAATAAATATTTCAAAAACAGAAGATCCTTTAGAAAACGTGTAAAGAGTGAGTTTTACAGCCTTAACGATCAAAAAATAAGTCCTTACGACGATTTGATAAAAAAATATGCAAAAAAATTGGGTTGGGATTGGCGTCTGATTGCGTCAATAGTTTATCAAGAATCGCAATTCAAACCTTCTAATGAGTCTTGGACAGGAGCCACTGGTCTTATGCAGATTATGCCAAGAACTGCTGAAGAACTAAAAATCACTAATCCAACCGATCCTGAGCAAAGTTTAAGAGGTGGCACAAAATATCTATCTCAACTTTGGAAAGCCCACATCACTGTTCCTGATTCTATACAGCGTATAAAATTCACTTTAGCATCTTATAATGCAGGTTTGTTTCATATTAAAGACGCTCAACGTCTTGCTTCACACCTCAAATTAGATTCACTTCAGTGGGATAAAAACGTAGAAAATGCACTTCTTAAATTGGATAAACCCGAATTTTACAACAAAGATTTTATAAAATACGGATACGTCAGAGCAAAAGAGCCATATAAATATGTCAAAGAAATTTTTGAACGTTACGAGCATTATAAAGCTTTTATTGATAGAAATCCTAATTTAAAAGAAGAAGAACTTTAGTATTAATTTTATAACTCATAAAAGGGTTTCTATTCAGATTTTATAAAGTACATTTGCAACTTTTTAAAACTGAGTTATGAACCTTAGAAATATTGCCATTATTGCCCACGTTGACCACGGTAAAACCACCTTGGTTGACAAAATTATGCACCATTGCAAACTTTTTAGAGACAACCAAGATACTGGTGAACTCATCTTAGATAGCAGTGACCAAGAACGAGAACGCGGTATCACCATTGTATCCAAAAATGTTTCTGTAGTATATAAAGACACTAAAATTAATATTATTGATACTCCTGGTCACGCCGATTTTGGTGGCGAAGTTGAACGCGCACTCAATATACCGATGGCGTTTTACTTTTAGTTGATGCCTTTGAAGGTCCGATGCCACAAACCCGTTTTGTGTTGCAAAAAGCCATAGATTTGGGGTTAAAACCTTGTGTGGTTATCAATAAAGTGGACAAACCAAACTGCACGCCAGAAGAAGTTCACGAAAAAGTTTTTGATTTGATGTTTGAACTCGGTGCTGAAGAATGGCAACTCGATTTTCCAACCGTTTACGGTTCTGCACTTAACAACTGGATGAGCGAAGATCCTGATAATGTTACAGACAACATCGAACCATTATTAGATATGGTTGTAGAACATATTGATCCTCCTAAAGTTAAAGAAGGTAATCTTCAAATGTTGATTACCTCTTTAGATTTCTCATCATACACAGGAAGAATTGCTATAGGAAGATTGCAACGTGGCAAGCTCAAAGCTGGAATGAATGTCGTTTTAGTGAAACGAGATGATTCTATCCAAAAAACAAAAATTAAAGAGCTATATGTATTTGAAGGCTTAGGCAAACGAAAAGTTGACGAAGTTCAAGCCGGTGATATTTGTGCTATTGTTGGTTTAGAAAATTTTGAGATAGGCGATACTATTGCCGATGTTGAAAATCCAGAAGCTCTATCTAAAATCAAAATTGATGAACCTACAATGAGTATGTTGTTTACCATCAATGATTCTCCCTTTTTTGGTAAAGATGGTAAATTTGTAACTTCAAGACACATCAAAGAACGTTTGTTAAAAGAACTTGAAAAAAACTTGGCTCTTAGAGTTGAAGAAACCAACAATGCTGATAAATTTATCGTTTATGGACGAGGTGTGATGCACTTATCGGTTTTAATAGAAACCATGCGAAGAGAAGGTTACGAACTCCAAATTGGTCAACCTCAAGTTATCATCAAAACCATAGACGGAAAAGCTTGCGAACCTATTGAAGAGTTAACCATTGATTTGCCTGAAAATCTTTCAGGTAAAGCTGTTGAAATGGTTACTCAACGAAAAGGCGAAATGCTCAGTATGGTGACCAAAGGTGAACGAATGGTCATCGAATTTATGATTCCTTCTCGCGGTATTATTGGTCTAAGAAATCAATTGTTGACAGCCACTGCCGGTGAAGCTATTATGGCACATCGATTTAAAGAATATCAACCCCTTAAAGGTGACATTCCTCAACGTCAAAACGGCTCTTTGATCTCTATGGAAAAAGGAAAAGCTATTCCCTACTCTATCGACAAACTGCAAGACAGAGGTAAGTTTTTTGTCGATCCAGGCGAAGATATTTATGAAGGTCAAGTGATTGGTGAAAGTTCTAGACAAGATGATTTAACTGTCAACGTTACCAAAACCAAAAAGCTTTCTAATGTCCGTTCTTCAGGTGCAGACGATAAAGCTAAAATTGTGCTTACCAAAAAATTCTCTTTAGAAGAAGCTTTAGAATATATTCAAAAAGACGAATACGTTGAAGTGACGCCAAATTTTTTAAGACTAAGAAAAATTTATCTTAAGGAAACCGATAGAAAACGCAATAAGATTGTTTGACCTATTATACCAAATTGAATGAGTAAAAAAAAGTATAACACCGACCTATATTTTAACGTGAGTTCGATATAAATATTAGGAAAAAAAATTAAAAAAGTAGAAAAATTAGTATATTAAAACACTGAAAAACAACAATATAAACTAATTTTCTGCTTATGATTTCAACAAATAAAATTACTGAAATTTACTATTGAATAAATCGGGTTATACTTCTATTTTCAAATTATCGTAAGCCAAAAAAACATTTTCTGGAAGTTTTTTTTGCACCTCTTCATGAAATCCCATTTTATGACTGATATGTGTAAAATATGCCCGTTCTGGTTTTACATGATTTACAATTTCAAGTGCTTCGCTTAAGTTGAGATGTGTATTGTGCGGTTCTTCTCTTAAAGCATTTAAAACTAAAACTTTTACGCCTTTCAATTTTTTCATAGACTCTTTTGGAATAGTTTTAGCATCAGTTACATAGGCAAAATCGTCTATTCTGAAACCGTAAACTTGGAGTTTGCCATGAAAAACATTGATAGGAATAACTTCTTTTTTCCCAATAATAAATGGATTATCATCAATGATATTGATATCTAAAGTCGGTGCACCAGGATATTTGTTTTGTACTGTAAAAACATATTCAAATCTTTTTTTTAGTTCTTTTAAAACCCTTTGATGTGCGTAAATAGAAATATCACCTTGCCTAAAGTAAAACGGTCTGACGTCATCTAGACCGATAACATGATCATTGTGTTCGTGGGTAAACAAAATGCCGTCTAATCTATCAATAGGGTTAGCTAACATTTGTTGTCTAAAATCAGGACCACAATCTACTACATAGGTATAAATATCCCATTGAATCAAAATAGAAACTCTAAGTCTTTTGTCTTTAGGGTCATCGCTTAAACATACAGGATGACGGCTTCCAATTACGGGAATACCTTGTGAAGTGCCTGTACCTAAAAATGTAACTTTCAAAACCTTTATTTTTTCACAAAAGTAGGGATTATTTTTTGTAAGCTTATGCATTTAATTATCTTTGTTAGTACTAAAATTTATACACTTAAATCAACAAAAATGGCAGTTTCAATCAAGGGAGACAAAGAGTTTGACGAAGTACTTTCCATCAAAAACAAAGCCTTAAGAATCAACCTTAACAAAAACATTTACGGCACATTTGCTGAAATTGGTGCTGGACAAGAAACCGTAAGGAATTTTTTTAGAGCTGGTGGTGCCAGTGGAACCATAGCTAAAACTATGAGTGCTTACGACAAAGATTTTAGCGATGCTATTTACGGAACTGAAGACGATAGACGCTACGTCACTGAAAACAAGCTAAACAAAATGCTTGATCATGAAACCAGACTTATCGAGGAACGTATCATAAGGCGTAAACATCCTGATAAATTATTTTTTACCTTTGCTAACACCGTTACCACGATAGATTTTGCAAAAAAATACAAAGGTCATGGTTGGGTTGGTATTAAATATCAAGTCAAACCTGACGAAGCTTACAATAAAATAGTTTTGCATCTGAGATTTAAAGAAAACAATGCTAAACATCAACAAATCACACTTGGTGTTTTAGGGGTTAATTTGATTTATGCGGCTTATTACAATCACGATAGTGCAAGAGATATTTTAATAAACCTTTACAATCACCTTGAGAAAGACCAACTAGAAATTGACACGATAAACTTTTCTGGACCGCGTTTTAAAAAAGTAGATAACCGTTTGATGAGTTTGCAATTGGTCAAAAACGATATGACCGATGCGGTAATGTTTGCTCCAAATGGTAACAATGTTTTGCCTGCAAGTATTTTATACAGGAAAAATATTTTAGCTTTAAGAGGAAGTTTTAGACCTGTGACTAACGTCAATATGGATATTTACAGAAATTCATTAAAGCTCTTTAAAAGCGAAAGAAAGGTCAGTGAGAAGCAAACCCAAGTCATTTTTGAAATCACATTATCTAATCTAAAAGCTGAAGGCGAAATAGATGAAGCAGATTTTTTAGACCGTGCTGACTTGCTTTGTAATCTTGGTCACACAGTTATGATTTCTAACTTCCAAGAATACTATAGGCTTGTTGAATATTTTTCTAAATACACCAAAGAACGAATGGGTCTTGCTATGGGCGTTAACAATCTTATTGACGTTTTTGACGAACGCTACTACAGACATTTAAGCGGTGGTATTTTAGAAGCATTTGGTAAACTCTTCTTTAAAGACCTTAAAGTTTATCTTTATCCATACAAAAACCCAGAAACTGGCGAAATAACCAACAGCGAAAATCTTAAAGTTCACCCGAGAATGAAAGAACTCTACAAATTCTTTAAACATAATGGTCGCGTGGTTGATATTAAAGATTACGACGAAGACAATCTAGGAATTTTCTCAAGAGAAGTACTTCAAATGATAGCTGATGATGAAAGTGGCTGGGAAGACAAATTACCAGAACAAACTGCTGAAATGATAAAAAGTCAAAACCTGTTTAAACGCGATTATAAAAAGGCTGAGTATGTTGGATATGATATTTCGTGATTCTAATTTTTAGTTTTAAAGTTAAACTTATTTTCTAACCAATAACTTATACAAAATAGGAATAAAGTATAAACTGATAAAAGTACCTACAAACAAGCCACCAATAACAGTAAGAGCTAAAGGCTTTTGCAAATCTGCTCCTAAGCCTGAGATAAACAAAAATGGCATAAGAGCTAAAATAGTAGTTAAAGAAGTCATCAATATAGGCTTTAGACGCATAATACCAGCTTTTTCGATAGCTTTATCAACATCATTTAAACCAGACTTTCGCAACGTATTGATGGTATGAACTTTTATGATACTATCATTTATGCCTATACCCGTCATATCATTTAAACTGCCTCCAAAAATCCAAACTATAAAATTGTACATTACTCAATACATCTTCAGTTGTCAGCTTGCCTTATAAATAGAATCCTTAGAATTTAAGTGTTTCCTGTATTCACTGGGAGTGAAATTTGTTTCCATCTTAATATATCTATTAAAAGAAGCCTTAGATTTAAAACCACATTGAAAAGCTATATCTAACAATTTCATTGAACCATTCTTTTTACTTTCAATAATTCGTTTTGCTTCTTCAATTCTATAATGATTAATAAATTTATAAAAATTCTTATTGAGATGTGAGTTCAACACTTGAGTTAAATAATGTTTAGGAACATCTAAATTGTCTGCCAATTTATCTAAGGTTATATTTTCATCCAAATAAATCTTACTTTCGCTCATATATTTTTCTAAATTAATTGCTATTTCTTCTATATTCACTCCCCTAATTTCAGATTTCTCGTATTTTTTTTTCTTCTTATTAGAAGAAACCAGTTTTAAATAAAATAAGTGTTGAATCAACAAGATACAAATAATGGTCAATGTGCTATAAATAATCACCCTATTGGTGTAATCAGAGAAATAATTAGGTAAAATATAACTTAAACCCCATACGATTAAAGATGGAGTAAATAACAAATAAGAAATTATTTTTAATCTGTTTGAATTTACGCTATCATCGCTACTTTGATGCTTTCTAATGGTAAAAACGCTAAGCAATCCGTAAACGGTTATCGATATCAAAAAAGCATAAACCATAAGTGGTTTGTAAATGCTAAGCCACTGCACATAATTATTGGAAGAGGTAAATAAATTGCCTACAATAACCACATAAAAAACTGAAGCAACCAACAGAGGAGTAAAGTGATATTTTACTTTGGTTTTGTCATAGTCTATTTTGAAATATTTACAAATAGCAAAATATAACAATGGACCATAAGCTAAGCTCAAGCTTGTAATAAGGTTTCTAAATAGAAAATCGGTATCTGCCAATTCCAATAAAAGAAATTTTAAAGAAAAGTGAATCAATACAATAAGTATAAAATTCTTTATAAAATATTCCTTTTTAAATAGACTTTTGTTAGAACGCAATAAATATAAAGCGACAAGAACTTGACAAATTGCAACTATTAAGGTTGTTTTCATATTCAAAGATATTTATCAAATTTATATAATTTGTTAACTCATTATTAAGTAAGGGTTACGTTTACAAACTCTATAATCTGAAAAATCAAATCCATATCTCTTAAAGATTATATTACAAAAAATTAACCTAAAGGTAATACATGCTTTTTGTTTTTTATATTACTGTATATCAGATGTTTAAAGTATTATTTTTATCATTAAAAGTTTAAATTAATTGGTTGCTACCAAAAAAGGTGTCCACCAAATATCCGATACTTTTACGCGGTTACTTAATTATAGATTTGGCGAAAATTTTAAAACATCTATTTTTATGAAAACAAAAACCTTTTTCTCATCTAGTAAAGAAGCTTTGCTACTTTATCTATGTATTTTATTTTCAACTGTATCATTTTCGCAAAACTCAGCTTCAATCACTGGTGTTTGCGTGGACAGTTATGGTAAACTGCCTGGCGTTTCTATTTTAATAAAAGGCACTAACTATGGTGCGATTTCAAACCTTGAAGGAAATTTTACCATAAACAATGTTCCTGTTGGTGATCAAGTTGTTGAATTTTCTTTTATGGGCTACGAGACAATCACAAAAGAAATTGTGGTTGAAGAAAATCAAATGATAAATTTAGGAACTATCAAAATGACTGAAAGTGGCATTTCCTTAGATGCTGTAGATTTAAAAATTTCTAACCGACCTACTCAGGCAAGGGCTTATAGCATTCAAAAAAATGCACCTGCTATTATGAATGTAATCTCTTCTGACGTAATTGGAAAATTACCCGACAGAAATGCCGCTGAAGCCGTCCAGAGAATTCCAGGAGTTTCTATTGAAAGAGACCACGGCGAAGGTCGTTATGTAAGTGTGAGAGGTGCTCCATTAAAATGGAATTCAAACCTCATAAATGGTAACAGGTCGCCTTCATCTTTAGGAACTTCCGATGGGATTGGCTCCGACAGGTCGGTTCCTTTAGACATCTTCCCTTCAGAATTAATTCAATTTGTTCAATTGTCAAAGGCTATAACCCCAGATATGGAAGGTGATGCTATTGGTGGGTCTGTTAATTTTATCACCAGAACAGCTCCGCTTAAAGAAACCCTTATTGTCAACGCCGCAGGTGGTGGTAATAATCAAGCCAAAGATTACACTTACAACGCTGCAGTTACTTATGGTAATAAATTCTTTGATGATAAGCTGGGAATCATCGTTTCTGGTTCAATTTGGGATCGTGCTTGGGGAACTGATAATTATGAAGTGATATACAACGCTGAACTAGAAGACCCTATACAGCAGTTTTCTCTTGCTGAACTTGAGTTGAGAGACTATCTCGGAAGAAGAAGAACTTGGGGTTTAAATTTTGGAGCCGAATACAATTTCGATTTTAACAATAAAATATTCTTAAGAACCATCAACACTTCTTTTCAAGATGATGAAAAATCTAGGGAGTCACTTTTTGATTTCAACGCAAACAGCTATACAATGAGAACCAGAAAAGCCGTTTGGGGCACTGATTTATCTGGTGGCGAGCTAGGCGGTGATCATTACTTAACTCAAAAACTACGATTGAGATGGAAAGGAGCTACCTATACCAATAAGTTTGACCTTTCTAATACACCTAGAGTTAACGATCTTGTTGATCCTGCTTTGCTGTTTGCCATTTTTGTTCAATCAGATATGAATTTTGGAGGCCGAGCAGCAGATGGCTATAAATATTTAGATATTGATGCTCCTCAAGGAAGTCAAGGCGATCCTGCCGATAACATTCAGCCCAATCCAGGCAATCCTATAAGTGCAGACGAACTTTTATTATCGCAACTGCTCAATCTCCAACAAAGATCTAAAGAGACCGATTATGTTGGGCAAGTGGACTTTGACTATGAGGTGAACAATAGACTTAAATTAAAGTTTGGTGGTAAAGCAAGATTTAAAACCAGAACAGAAGGTGCTCCACTTAACATCTGGATTCCAGGTGTCGCAGTTGGTGCTCCAGTTCAGCCATTTTTTCTGTCTGATTTTGATAGAGAATCTTCGTTCCCGTTTAATGGAGGATATTTATCTGAAATTCCAGGAAATTACGATAATTTATTAATGCCTCATATTACTCAAGGGCAATTACGAGATCTTTATTCTGAAAATAGTTTATCAGAGCTCAATGCAATCAGAATTACCCAAGACGAAAACAATCCTTCATCAGCTGGAAGTTATTTCTCTGGTGACGAAAATGTTTATGCAGGTTATATTATGGCTACCTATGAGCTAACGGATAAGATGACATTGATCGGTGGATTTAGAAACGAATACACCTCCATAGACTATACAGGCAACAAAGTAATAGAAAGTGATAACGCAGATCCAGTAATTGAAAAAACATCAGAAAGCAAATCAAACAATGCTTTTTTACCTATGTTTCATGTAAAATATGCTCTAAATGACAATTCTAATCTACGCTTAGCTTACACTAGAACTTTAGCTAGACCAGATTTTGGAAGCTTAAATCCTGGGGTTTCCCAAAATTCAGTTTTCAGGACCATAAATAGAGGTAATCCAGATTTAAAACCTACATTTTCAGATAATTTTGATTTGCTTTTTGAACATTACTTTGATAACGTTGGCTTTGTTTCTGGAGGTGTGTTTTACAAATCTATTACTGACGACATTTTTGCCAGCACAGGACAAGAAACCATAGACGGAGTAATATATAATGTTACAGAACCCCGCAACCTAGAAGACGGTTACTTGTTTGGTTTTGAAGTAGGTCTTTCTAAACGATTAGACTTTCTGCCAGGTTTCCTAAGTGGTTTTGGCGTTGAAGCTAACTATACTTATACAGATTCTGAAGTTAACATCCCTATTTTTAATGTTGATGAAAATAATAATATTGTAAGAGAAACCATAAAACAACCCTTACAAAATCAATCAGAACACTTGTTTAATGCATCTATTTTCTATGAAAAATATGGATTTATGTTTAGAGCTCACGCAAACTTTAAAGGTAAAAATATTGTGGAATTTTCAGAATTTGGTCCAGAACATAACAGATGGTATGACGACAACCTAACCGTTGACCTCTCTGCTTCCTATAGCTTCAACAAAAAATTAAAGTTATTTATGGAAGTTAACAATATAACCAATGAGCCGTTGAGATATTTTCACGGTGTAGAAGGAAGACCAGAACAGGTTGAATATTATTCTATACGAGGTCAACTGGGCATTTCTTATTCAATATTTTAACATTACTAAACAAGAGGTAAAATTAATTGCCTCTTGTTTAAACTTTAATTCTTAAAACTAATATATGATAAATTATAGAAACATCACTTTAATATTACTTGTTTTGATTACAAGTTTGGTGGGTTGCAAAAACAAACCTGAAGAAAAACTTAACTCTGAGATTTCAGCTGAAAACAAGCTTAATTCTGAAGTTACATTGGAAACCCCCAAAACCATTGAAAAATCACTTCAAGAAACAGCTGAAGCCATTTACAACCCTGATAGCACTTATACTTTGGTTTTTAACAAAAAGGCGAACTGGAAATTTGTGGTCTCAAATTCAGATGAAAACATCAATTGGGAACAATTAAAACCCATTGAGTTATCAAATGATAGCACCTATACCACAAATCAAAAATTTAAGGAACGTATGTTCTTTGGCATAGTAAATGATTTAGGAGATACTTTGGTCATTTCCAATAGGCAAATTCCTTTGTTAGGACTTTCAAATTTTAGGGACATAGGTGGCTTACAAACCACAGATGGTAAAACAGTAAAATGGGGGAAAATTTACAGATCGGACAAATTATCTGAACTTTCAAATAATGATGTTCAACTACTTAAAACGATGAATATTAAAACCGTTATAGATTTTAGAACTGCTTCAGAAGTTACCAAAGAACCTGATGTAATTGCAAACGACTCTTATTTTGACTACAAAAATTATCCTACAGGTCCTGATATGAAAGATAAAAACAAATACTTAGAAATGCTAAGAGAATTTGAATCTCCTGAAGATTCGGCTGATCTTTTAAAGGAAATAACTGGGCAATTCCCTATTGAATGGAAAGACACTTACATCAAATTATTTGAAAATTTAGTGCAGACAAACCAACCTTTGCTTTTTCATTGTACAGCTGGAAAAGACCGTACCGGTTTGGCCAGTGCACTTATTCTTTATGTCTTAGGGGTTGATAAAAACACCATAATAGATGAGTATTTATTATCTAATTTTTACAGACAGGAAGATAACAATAAATGGATTAGTCAAATTGCTCAATATGACATTGATCCAGAAATAATCAGACCTTTTATGGATGTTCGTAAATCCTATTTGTTAAATGCCTTCAACACCATTGAAAAAGAATACGGTTCTATGGACAACTATGTAAAAAATGTTTTGAATTTAAGTGAAAAAGATATAAATACACTTCGAAATAAATATTTATATTAAGCAAGATTAAACCTTCATATTCAGACAAATAAGAAACACAGTTTGTTTTATTGCGGGGTAAAAATTACCCCGTATTTTTTTAATTTACCTATTATCAAACTTTATATTATAAAAATGCCTTAAAAATCAATTAATAAAATTTTCAACTCTATCTATTCTTGAATTTTTACCTTGCTTTCTCATCTCAAGAAAACGTTTAAAAATTTAAGGGTTTAATTTAAAACCAACAGATAACTTTAGAATTTAAAATATTGCACTTCAGTATTCGTTTATAAGGTTGTATCATTATCTTTACCGCCTAAATGAATAGCTTGAGCCGTTTAATTTTAGTTTTATCAATGCTTTTATATTTTGACCTGTCAGCTCAAATCGGTGGTCAAAATACTTATCAATTTCTCAACTTACCCGTTTCGCCGAGGCACGTCGCTCTTGGTGGTAAAAACATCACATTAAACAATTACGACCCATCTTCAGCCCTGAATAATCCAGCTCTGATTAATTATAGAATGGACAATCAGTTGGCAGTAAATTATATGAATTTTGTAGGTGACATCAATTACGGCACAGCATCTTACGCCTATTTGTTTGATAGACGCACACAGGTTTTGCAAATTGGCATGACCTATATCAATTACGGTAGTTTTGATGGATTTGACGAAAATGCTAATCCAACTGGAAGTTTTACGGGCAACGAAGCGGCTCTATCAGTAGGTTACCAAAAGAAACTTGGTCGTTCAGATTTTCATCTTGGAGCAAATGTGAAATTTATCACCTCTAAATTAGAAAATTTTACATCTTTTGGTATTGCATCAGATATTGGTTTATCTTATAAATATGACCGTTGGGATTTAATCGTCTCTGGTGTGGTTAGAAATATTGGCTATCAGATTAAACCTTTTAATGATGTTCGCGAAGATTTGCCTCTTGAAGTTGTCCTCGGCATTTCTCAAAAGTTACGTACTTTACCGTTTAGATGGCATATTACGGTTGAAAATATCCAAGAGTGGAATATCGCCTTTGGTAATACAGCAAGAGATGAAGTGGATTTAAATGGAAATGTAACCAAAGATGATCCTGGTTTTTTTAGCAATTTATTTAGAAGAACAATAATTGGCTTAGAATTCTTTCCTGAAAGCGGATTTAATATCCAATTAGGTTATAACTTTAGACGTGCAGAAGAATTGAGAATTGAAGATCAACGTTCATTTGCTGGTTTAAGCGGTGGCTTGAGCATTAAGTTTAATAAAGTGAGAATCAATTACAGTTATACCCAATTTAACCGTGTCGCCAATACCAGTTTTTTTGGAGTCAGCATAGACCTTAATCGCTAATGAAATTTTTTACTTTCAACCGTTTGAGCCTTGAGCACTTCTTGATATTTGTGTTATTTCCTATTGTACTAACTTTTGATTTTTCTATATATATCAAATTAGGTTTAGGATTTATTGCCTTAATTTATGTGATAATTATCTCGATCAAAAATAGTTACTTTAGAAGTTTAAATCTAAAATTTAGTCCATCTCAAAAGTCAGCTTACTTAAAAAGTTTGACGTTAAAATTTATAAGTATTGCTCTGCTGACAAGCCTAATCACATTTTTATTTTATAAAGAAGTGTTGTTTAATGCATTACAAAATAATCTATGGCGATTTTTTCTCGTTACTGGTGTTTACACTTTTTTATCTGTCATACCACAAGAATTTATTTATAGAAAATTCTATTTTCAACGATACAAAATGCTTTTTAAATCTGATAAACAACTTATCGCAATCAATTCTATGGTGTTTTGTCTCGGTCATTTGTTTTTTGACAATCTGTTAGTCTTAGTCATCACTCTAATAGGTGGATTCATATTTAGCTTGTCTTATCTCAAATATCAGTCCTTAAAATGGATATGTATTGAGCACAGCCTTTATGGTTTATGGCTTTATACAATCGGACTTGGCGGATTGTTGGGGTTTCCTGTTAACTGAAGGCTAAATACAATTACGCAGGAAAACCATACAAATCAAAATCATGAGCCTCTTCGATTTTGATATTGCAAAAATCCCCTATTTTGACATAGTGTTCTTCTGCATTGATCAAAACTTCATTATCCACATCAGGCGAATCAAATTCAGTTCGACCTACAAAATAATTGCCTTCTTTTCTGTCTATAACGCATTTGAAAGTTTGACCGATTTTGTTTTGGTTTTGCTCCCAAGAGATTTGAGATTGAATTTCCATAATCTCATTGGCACGTTTTATTTTGACTTCTTCGGGTACATCATCTTCAAGATTATAGGCGTGCGTGTCTTCTTCGTGTGAATAGGTAAACACGCCAAGTCGTTCAAACCTCATCTCTTTCACCCAAGTTTTTAATTCTTCAAATTGAGCTTCAGTTTCGCCAGGATAGCCAACAATCAAAGTTGTTCTGATACAGATGCCTGGCACTTTTTCTCTAAATAGTTTTAAAAGCTTTGTGGTTTTTTCATGAGTTGTGCCACGTCGCATAGATTTTAAAATTTCATCAGAAATATGTTGTAGTGGAATGTCGATATAATTACACACTTTTGGCTCTTCACGAATAACGTCTAAAACATCTTCAGGAAAGCCCGTTGGAAATGCATAATGCAACCTGATCCATTCAATACCTTCTATTTTTGCTAAAGCTTTTAGCAATTCGGCAAGATTGCGTTTTTTATAAAGGTCTAAGCCGTAATAGGTTAAATCTTGAGCTATTAAAATCAGTTCTTTAACACCATTTGCGGCTAATTTTTCAGACTCTTGAACCAATTCCTCTATGGGTTTTGAGCGGTGTTTACCACGCATGAGCGGAATAGCACAAAAAGAACACTGCATATCGCATCCTTCTGCTATTTTTAGATAAGCATAATTTTTAGGCGTTGTCGTTAAACGTTCGCCAATCAATTCGTGTTTGTAGTCAGCACCGAGAGCTTTTAATAATAAAGGCAAATCTGTCGTACCAAAATAATCATCAACATCGGGAATTTCTTTTTGCAAATCTGGTTTATAGCGTTCAGACAAACAGCCTGTTACAAATACTTTATCTATTTCGCCTTCTTGTTTAAGGTTGACATAGTTTAAGATTGTGTTGACCGATTGCTCTTTGGCGTTGTTGATAAATCCACAAGTGTTTATGACTACAATATTGCCTTCCTGCTCGTGAGCAACATCCTTGCCGTTGGCTTTCAACTGACCCATTATCACTTCAGAATCATAGATGTTTTTACTACAACCCAAAGTAACTAAATTGATTTTATTTTTCTTGAGCGATTTTGTTCGCATAAATTATAAATTTTGATTCAACCACCAGACCCAATCTACTTCAAAATACCGCACTGCACTGATGACGATGACTGATAAAGCAATGAACCACCAATTGGTTTTGTTTTGTTTGAGTTGCCACCATGCTATCAAACCGATTATCGCTAAAGGTAAACTTATGATAAGGATAGGCAACACCGATTGGTTTTCTGCAAAGATAGAATACAGTTTTGTCAAGATATAAAAAGTCGCATAAATGACAGTAATTTTATAAATGATGAGTTTATTTTTTGGATTTCTAAATGGTGCTGGTTTATCGGTCATATTAAGATTTAAAAAATGAATCTACAAATTCTGTTTTGTCAAACAATTGTAAATCTGTGGCTTTTTCACCAATACCAATATATTTTACAGGCACTTTAAATTGGTCGCTAATACCAATCACAACGCCACCTTTGGCAGTACCATCGAGTTTTGTAACGGCTAAAGAAGTCACTTCGGTTGCGACCGTAAACTGTTTAGCTTGTTCAAAAGCATTTTGCCCTGTAGAGCCATCTAAAACCAACAAAACTTCGTTAGGAGCGTGATCAACCACTTTTTGCATCACGCGTTTAATTTTGGTCAACTCGTTCATCAAGTTCACTTTGTTATGCAATCTTCCTGCGGTGTCTATTAAAACAACATCTGCATTTTGTTTAACAGCACTTTGCACAGTATCATAAGCCACAGATGCTGGATCGCTTCCCATTTTTTGTTTAACGATAGGCACACCAACACGCTGAGACCAGATGTCTAATTGCTCAACAGTCGCAGCTCTAAAAGTATCAGCAAGACCCAAAACCACTGAAAGGCCTTGATTTTTAAACAAGGTTGCAAGTTTACCAATGGTTGTGGTTTTTCCAACACCATTAACGCCAACAACCATAATCACATACGGCTTTTTATCTTCATCGTGGTTAATGTCGTGTTCATTTTCTGATAGAAGTTTGGCAATTTCGTCGCGTAAAATACTATTGAGTTCGTCAGTGCCAAGATATTTATCTCGAGCTACGCGTTCTTCAATACGGTCTATAATTTTGATAGTGGTTGCCACGCCTACATCACTTGAGATAAGGACTTCTTCCAAATCGTCTAAAACTTCAGCATCAACTTTTGATTTGCCAGCAACGGCTTTAGACAGTTTATTAAAAAAACTGGATTTTGTTTTTTCAAGACCTTCATCAAGGTCTTCTTTTTTGTCTTTATTAAATATTTTTTTGAAAAAACTCATGATATTAAATTTAAAATTGCAAAGATACATATTAAGTTAATCCCAAATTATAATCAGAGCATAATCCTCTATAATAACCGACGAAAACATAGTTTTGTTTCGGGGTTAACCCTGACAAAAATGCTTATAATTGAACATTTTTCGTCATTATTCAATAGTTGGGCACAATACAGAAAAAATTTCAACTTAAAATTAAATTCTCGTGTTTAAACTGATAAATTTTTATATTTACAGTATGAATTATCTTGTAGAAGAACCAGTCGTAACATACAATCAAATTAATTTAAGTTTCACAAACTATACAAAAGCACGGAAACTTGAACCACTTGTAAAATGGGCTGGTGGAAAGGAACAAGAATTAAAATATATTATTCCAAATCTTCCAGATTATTTTGAAAATTACTACGAACCCTTTGTTGGTGGCGGTTCAGTTTATACCGCAATTCAAGCCCAAAAATATTTTATAAATGATAAATCACACGAGTTAATTGATTTATATAAAATCATAATTTCTGAAGAGCGAGAAATTTTTTTTAAAGCAATTGACGAAATTATCCACAACTGGGAAGTTTTAGGTGATATTTCAAAGAAAAATCAAAAGTTCTTTGTGAAAATATATAAGGATTTTGCCAGTGACAAAATAACGAAAGATATATTATCAAATAAAATCTATGAATTCATATTAAAAAATTCTAAGGAATTTAATGGTCTTTTTTCTTCATTTTTCAATTTTAATATTGAGAATTTTCTCAAAGAAGTCAAGAAAAATTTAGTCCGAAAAACATCAAGAATGAAAGTTCTTGAAAAACAAAAAGGGAAATTACCCGATAAAGACATTTTAGATAACATAGAAACGGCATTAAAAAGTGCATTTTATATGCATTTTAGACATATTTATAATTTCCATAAAAAATACGAATTAAATAAAGCTTTTTATAGTGCAATATTTCTCTTTATTAGAAATTACGCATATTCTGGAATGTTTCGATACAATTCAAAAGGTGAATTTAATGTTCCTTATGGCGGAATAGCATACAATAATAAAAATTTCAGAAAAAAAATTGAATATTTAAAATCTGAACCCCTACAAAAATTATTAACAAAAACAAAAATTGTTAATGATGATTTTGAAGATTTCTTTAGATACAATAATCCATCAAAAAGAGATTTTGTTTTCTTAGATCCTCCTTACGATACAGAATTTAGCACATATGCTCAAAACGATTTTGTTAAAACTGACCAAGAAAGACTTGCAAATTATTTAATAAATGATTGTAAAGCAAAGTGGATGATGATAATTAAAAATACTGATTTTATTTTAAATTTATATACTCATCCCAAAGTAAATGTTTTAACTTTTGACAAAAAATATTTAGTTAGCTTTATGAACCGGAATAATAAAAATACTGAACATCTTTTAATAACCAATTATTAATGGCAAGAAGAATTACCGAAACAGAATTAATATTACCATCATTATATTTGATGAAACTAAATAATGGTCAAATAACGACATCAGAATTAATCGAGAAACTTCGCTTAATAATGAAACCAAGTGGTGCAGATTTAGAAATTCTTTCAGGTAGAAACGATGACAAATTTTCTCAAAAGGTTAGAAATTTAAAAGCCCACGGAACCTTTGAAAGAATGGGATATGCAAAATATAAAGGTAAGGCTCGCAGTGGTTATGTAGAAATAACTAATGAAGGGAAAAAACATTTGAAACGAAATCAAAAGATTTTAAATTATCTTTTAGTAAATGATTTTGAATATTCTGACCTAACAGAAAACTTAAAGGAAATAGAAAAAAATGAAGACAAAAAAGAAATAGAAACTTTTGACGAAAATATTATTATTCAAGAAGGTCTAAAAAAAGTAAGAGAAGTAAAGGTTTACGAAAGATCTTCGACGTTAAGAGATTTTGCGATTAAGCATTTTACTGTAAAAAATCATATTTCCTGTAAATGTTGTTCTTTCGACTTTGAAGATTTTTACGGTTCTGAAATTGGAAAAGGTTTTATTGAAATACATCATACAAAACCAATTTTCCAGTATGAAGATGATGATTTAGAAAACACTTTGGAAAATGCACTTGAAAATTTAGCACCAGTTTGTTCAAATTGTCATCGTATGATACATAGGAACTGGTCGAAACCACTCGAAATACAATATTTAATAGGACAAATAGAACAAAACGGAACATTTACGCGATAAAGCTCAGTGCCTAACACGAGGTCATAAGTAATGTGGGTTTTGAGCAAAATCAAAAATTAAGGCGTGTTATTTCGCGAGCAATTTATATTGTTTATAATATGAAAAACAAAAATAGCTCGCTTGAGTTTGTACTGAATTGAAAAGTAAAAGCTTTGTTTTCTCGCACTACTCATAACCCAAACGGAAATTCGTACTGAATGTTTCGGGGTTAATACCAATTATAGAAAACAAAAAAAGCCGTTAACAAAGTAACGGCTTTAGAAAATATGTAAGAGTTTTTTATTTTTTTAAAAAATCATTGACATCCTCGGGTGCCATAATTTGTTCTACAAAAGTATAAGCACCAGTCTTTTCAGACTTTACCATTTTTACTGCTTTTGTAAGTCTCTTGCTTCCAGTTTGAATACTTGCTACTGATTTCTTAGCCATAACTTATTTATTTAATTTCTTTGTGAACGGTCATTTTTCTCAAGATAGGATTGTATTTTTTTAATTCAATTCTATCAGGTGTATTACGCTTGTTCTTAGTTGTAATATATCTTGACGTTCCAGGTTTTCCTGAATTTTTATGTTCGGTGCATTCTAAAATGACTTGAACTCTATTGCCTCTTTTTGCCATCGTTCTTTAGTTTATTTTTTTAAAAATCCTTTTTGTCTTGCTTCTTTTAAAACCGCAGAGATTCCTTTTTTATTGATATTTTTCAAAGCTGATGTAGATACTTTTAAAGTGATCCATTTATCTTCTTCAGGAATATAAAAACGCTTTTTAATGAGATTTACATTAAATTTACGCTTTCTTCTATTTAAAGCATGAGACACATGATTTCCTGTCATTGCTCTCTTACCGGTAAGCTCACAAACTCTAGACATGATTTTCTTATTTTTTAAAACGGTTGCAAAATTAAGACCTTTTAAAACAATTTACAAACCTTTTGAAATATATTTTATGCTTTTTTACACAATTTCTTAAAATTAAAAGCTAAAACACTTGACAACGGTATAGCGATAAGGTTATATTTGCAACTTTTAAAAACCACTTCGCTATGGGTATGAAATTATCTCAATTTGACTTTGAACTTCCTAAAGAACTTTTGGCTGAACATCCTGCTGATCACAGAGATGAATCACGATTAATGGTGGTTCACCGTGATACAGGAAAAATTGAACACAAAGTTTTTAAAGATCTTATCAACTATTTTGATGAAAAAGATGTGCTGATTTTTAACAACACTAAAGTATTTCCTGCACGTTTGTTTGGAAACAAAGAAAAAACGGGTGCCAGAATTGAAGTTTTTCTTTTAAGAGAACTCAATCCTGAAACGCGTCTTTGGGATGTTTTGGTTGACCCTGCTAGAAAAATAAGAATTGGTAATAAGCTATATTTTGGCGATGACGATAGTTTAGTTGCAGAAGTCATTGACAATACCACATCGAGAGGTCGAACTTTGAGATTTTTATTTGACGGTTCGTATGAAGAATTTAGAAAAAAACTATACGAATTAGGTGAAACCCCAATTCCAAAATACATCAGTCGTCCAGTTGAACCTGAAGACGAAGAGCGTTACCAAACCATTTACGCCAAAGAAGAAGGTGCTGTGGTCGCTCCTACTGCTGGGCTTCACTTTTCTAAACACTTAATGAAGCGTTTAGAAATTAAAGGTATTGATTTTGCCGAAGTTACTTTACATATTGGATTAGGCACATTTAATCCTGTTGAAGTTGAAGATTTGTCCAAACATAAAATGGATAGCGAGCAGGTGAAAATTGATAAAAAAGCCACTAAAATTGTCAACAATGCCAAAGCAGAAAAACGCAGAATATGTGCTGTAGGTACAACGGTGATGAGAACCATAGAAAGTGCTGTCAATTCGGATAATACTTTAAATGATTTTGAAGGTTGGACCAACAAATATATATTCCCGCCATATGATTTTAGAATTGCCAACAGTATGATCACCAACTTTCACATGCCAAAATCTACATTATTGATGATGGTATCTGCATTTATGGGGCACGAATTGATGGAAAAAGCCTACAAAGAAGCTATAAAAGAAAAATATAGATTTTACTCCTACGGAGATGCGATGTTGATATTGTAAGTAGAGTTGTTTATTGTATTTTTAACCCAATCACGATTTAGTTATTGTAATCATTTCACAATATTGAATGGCAATTTATGATTTTTTATAACACAATAACGTCATAAAGAAAACAGTTGATTAAACTGAGGGTTTTAAAAATTTATCAATTATATTACAGATTTTAAATCTTAAATCTAAATCATAAAAGCACATTATAACCATATACTTTCTAATAGTATTTGTGATTTACTTACAAGATACACAAAAAAAATCTCAAGATTTTGATTAAAAAACATGGGCAAAAAATTGAAACTTTTGACAGTTGATTTTTCTGCAACATTATTATATCACTTCAAAATATCAAGCATCTAAAGTAATACGTTAAAATTTTTAATTACAGAACGTAAAGATATAACCTATGTAACGACATAGATTAAAAATTGCAACTTCGGTTAAAGTTTTGACCTTTAAAATCAAAAGATTATTTATATTTTTGTTAAAAGATAATTAAATTATGATATCACACTGTAAAAACAATTTACTTCAAATTAAAAATTTAACCATTAAAATAGATAAAGAAAATTACAAAAAACCCTGTGCTGTTTTATTTCAATCAACAATTGGGCAGACATCAGACATGCTTTGGAGTTTTACTTGTGTTTATTGGAAGGACTTGATAGCCATATTGTAAATTATGATGAACGCAAACGTCAATACACTATTGAGAACTGTCCAAATATGGTCGCAGAAGTTATAGAAACTATCATATCAAAACTTAATACCATTAATCAAAATCAATTTTTAGAAATTAAAGCCAACTACACATCCGATTATGATGTTGAAATCTGTATGAAATCATCTTTGTATAGAGAATTAGGTGTTTGTCTTGAACACAAGATTCATCATCAAGCCATAGTAAAATCTGGTTTAAAAGAATTAGATTGCTTAAACTTAGTGAACCATAATTTTGGAGTTGCTCCATCAACTATAAGAAACCAAAAAAAATGTGCACAGTAAGCTACATCACTCATAACCAAGGTTTTAATTTAACATCAAATCGAGATGAATTAGTCTCTAGACCTACTAAACCACCAAAGATATATGAGGAGTTTAATCAACAACTGGTTTACCCTAAGGATGAATTGGCGGGCGGAACTTGGATAGCAATTTCAAACCAGAATATTACTGTTTGTTTGCTCAATGGTGCTTTTAAAAAACACAAAAGAAAACCACCTTATGCCAGAAGCCGTGGTCAAGTGTTAAAGCAACGGTTTGATTATCAAACAAATCGCGATTTTGTTGACAACCTAAACTTAAAAAATATTGAACCTTTCACGCTTTTGCTTATCGATCATAAAGACAAGATTGATTTTGCAGAATTGGTTTGGGATGGCACTCAAAAACACTATAAATCAATAGACCCGTCAAAAAATCACATTTGGGCATCTGCTACTCTTTATAGCGAAGACCAAAGACAAAGCCGAAAAAAGTGGTTTCAACACTTTTTAAATCAACATCACAATATCACACCAAATGATATCCTAAATTTTCACACAGGAAGCTATACAGATGATAAAAAAAATGATATGCTGATGCAAAGAAATAAAATGTTGAAAACTATAAGTGTTTCTCAAATCAATGTTTTTTTAGATAAAGCATCATTTGTTTACAAAGATTTAGAACAAAATAAAACTCACCATCAAAACCTTGATTTGTTATGCAAAACAGTTTAGCCATAGCATTGGCTTGGCCAGAAACACGATGTAAACAAACTGGAGCATGGTATGATAGACCTGCTGAGTTTTTGAGTATTAGCAAAAATAACTACTACAAAGTTGGTCATTCAGCTATTGTATTAATTAATCCTAAAAATAAAAAATGTTTATATTTTGATTTTGGAAGATATCACACACCATTAGGCTATGGCAGAGTGAGAGATGAGCAAACTGATTTTGATTTAAAAATAGAAACATTAGCTGAAATGAGCGATAATTTGATTTTGTCTAATTACCAAAATATCATAGATGAGATTCAACAAAATCCTTCTTCTCATGGAGATGGTCAGCTTTATGCAGATTAACTAAAATCAATTTTGAAAATGCTTATTCCAAAGCCAAACAAATGCAAAATTGTGGAATTATCAATTATGGTCCTTTTGTAATAAACGGAACAAATTGCTCTAGGTTTGTCAGAAGTGTGTTGTTAAGTGCAGAAATATCATTATTGCTACAATTTAAAATTCGCTTCACCAGAACATTAAGCCCAACTCCAATAGGAGTTGTAAATAATCTAAACCAACAACGTAAAGCAAATTTCAGAAAAAGATATTTTAGTGTTGAAAAAAGCGTGAAAGAATGCGAAATTATAACTTCATAAATAAAACTTTACCAGAACCACAACGCCCTGATTTTTTATCTATTCATGCTCAATGGTTGGCTGGAGAAGGTGCAGGTTCATGGTTTTTGTTAGAAAAAACAAGTGATAATACAATCTATGAAGTTACACGCTTTAGTCCAAAAGGAAAAATAGAATGCGAAGGTTTTTTTAGATTAGAAAATAAGACTAAAGCTTTAAACATAACTAAACCATATCAATTTGTTCATTTAAGTCACTGTGCAATAGTTCATATCAAACAAGATAAAAATATCTTTAAACTGGTAAGGATTTAATTACTTAGTTTATTAAAAAACATTTAAATTTCAATAGACCCTTTTCCTTCTCTAATCAGTATTGGTTCATCTGTTGTTAAATCTATAACAGTAGAAGCAATATTATCTCCATATCCACCATCTACCACAATATCGACCAGTTTATCCCATTTTTCTAAGATTAAACTTGGGTCTGTAGTATATTCAATAACTTCATCATCGTCTTTGATAGATGTTGAAATAATGGGGTTGCCAAGTGTTTCAACTATACTTAATGTAATTCTGTTATCTGGTATTCTTATGCCAACGGTCTTTTTATTCTTAAAAAATTTAGGGAGATTATTGTTTCCTGGTAAGATAAAAGTATATGGTCCCGGTAAATTTCTTTTTAAAATTTTGAAAGTATTAGAATCTATTTGAGCTACATACTCAGAAAGATTGCTTAAGCTTTCGCAAACAAAAGATAGATTAGCCTTTTCAAGTTTTATATTTTTGATTTGTGCGATTTTTTGGAGTGCTTTTTTACTTTTGATACTACATCCTAAACCGTAAACTGTATCTGTTGGATAAATTATTAAACCATCGTTTTTTAAAACCTCTACTATTTCTCTTAGATGTTTTTCTGATGGATTTTCTTCATATATTTTTATAAGTTTAGCCATTGTTTTTTATTCTGGATATTCCACTCTTAGGTGATATATGTTTTTTAATTTTATTTTAAGTATTTTCTTAACTTGTTCAATTTCTTTAAACGTAATATTAGCGTTTAAAAATTGTTTTTCATTAACTTGATAGTCAATTATTTTTTCAACAAAATTATTAATTATTTTGGTATTGGGTTCTTTAAGGCTTCTACTGGTCGCTTCAACACTATCACACATCATCAAAATAGCTGTTTCTTTATTAAATGGTTTAGGTCCTGGATATCTAAATTCTGAATCATCTTCTACTGTTTCATCACTGATTGCTTCTTGTTTTTTAAAAAAATAATACACCAATGTTGTGCCGTGATGTGTTCTAATAAAATCAATAATCCTATCAGGTAATTTGTGTTTTTTGGCAATTTCTATTCCAAAAGCTCTGTGGTTAATGATAATTGATGCACTTTCTTTAGGGTCTAAATCATCATGGGCAGATACCGAAGTTTTTTGGTTTTCGCTAAAATATGTGGGCTGTTTCATTTTGCCTATATCGTGATACAAAGCTCCAACTCTTACCAGTAGTGCATTTGCTCCGATCTCGTTTGCTGAAGCTTCTGCTAAATTTGCAACATTTAAAGAATGATGAAAAGTTCCTGGTGCATGTTCTGCAAGTTGCTTTAGCAGTTTAGAATTTGTATCTGATAACTCTAATAGAGATAAATCAGAAATTAATCCAAACACCTTTTCGTATGAATAAATCAAGGGTTGAACAAATAGTAAACCTACGCCAGCGAGTAAAAACCACATAAAGGTATTTACTTCAATTTCATAAATGTCGCCTTCTTGAATTAAATTAAAGACCAGATACGAAAATAAATACACTAAAGTGATTTGAAAAACCGAGATAAATAGATTGGCTCTCTTGTATAGTTCTGATACGGTTAGTATAGTCACAATTCCAGCTATAATCTGCAAAAACATATATTCAAAACTATTAGGGACAATAAAACCGAGTATTAAAACAGTAATCACATGAGTAAACAAACCTAATCTCGCATCAAAAAACACTTTTAATGTCAAGGGTAAAATACAAATTGGAACTATATAAATAAAATCTCTATTAAAGTGCAATACTACTAACGATAAGCCTATGACAAATAGAATATTAAAAAATATAAAAGTTACTTTATTGTTATCTTCATAAATATCTTTGTGATACTTGTTTATGAACAGTAATAACATGAGTAAAGCTAAAGAAACGAGTAATACATATCCAACAATCACCGTGTTATATGAAGAATGATCCCAATCTTGACTTTCATATTCAGCTTTTAGAGAAACTAATTTTTGATATCTATCACTATCAACTATTTCGCCTCTACTTATAATTTTACTGCCTTTTTTAACGGTTCCTCTTGTTTCAGAGATATCATTTAAACTTCGATTTAAACTTTTTTCTGTAAGTTCTTCATTAAAAAACACATTGACTTCAATATGTTTAAAGAAAATAGATGTAATTTCATTTTTGTATATTTCAAATGGCGTTCCGTTTATTTTTTTATGGATTAAGGTTTTGAGTTCGTCTTGTTTTACTATAGCTGAAAGTAAAACTTCTTGAACTTCTGCATTTTTTTTTAAGAAGACTACTTTATCTTCCGGATAGCGATTTTCATCTATTCTCAATCCATATTTATAGATATCTTCAAATGTTGAGACAATTAATTCTTTTAATTTTTGTTTTGATATTTTAAATATAGTATCGGTGTTGAATTTCTGTTCAATTTCAGATAAAAAATCATTTTTAACTTGATTATAAATATTGACATCGTAATTGTAGTAAGGTGTGTGGTTTTTGATTATACTCTCCCGCTCTGCTTTTAATTCGTCTGCGGACTTTAGTATGGAATAATCGAAAGGAGCGTAAAGATTTTCATAAAGCTAGGGCGTGTTTTTATCAATGTCATATTTAAATTTATAGCCTTTTGGAAAAAAATATACAATTAGAAATACCGTTATAAGAACTAAAAATATCTTATATATATTGGCTTGATTACTGTATAAAAATTGCAATATTTTTTTCAAAATCTAACTTTTAAGCTAAAATAAGGGTTTTTTAAATAATACTATAATTTAAAAGTAAGAATCAAATTAAAACTAAACTGTTTTTAACTGATTTATTTTAAAGCGAATTATAGAGTGGAATCTAATCAATAATTATAAAAAAAATCCGCTACTGATTATAGCAACGGATTTTAAAATTTAAAATGCATTTATAGTTTAAAGCAAACCATTGGTTTTCTTAACGCCTTCAGCACTTTCTTGAAGTTTGGCTTTTTCAGCATCAGTAAGATCAAGTTCTACGATTTTTTCAATACCGTTTTTACCTATAATGACAGGAACACCAATACATAAATCTTTAAGTCCATATTCACCGTCAAGCAAGGTTGAACAAGGGAACAATTTCTTTTGATCGCAAGCAATGGCTTGAACAATGGCTGAAACTGCAAGCACCAGGTGCATACCAAGCACTCGTGCCTAATAGTTTGGTTAAAGTAGCACCACCAACTTTGGTGTCTTCTTTCACTTGTTCAAGTCTATCTTCAGATAAAAACTCAGTAACTCTAACGCTGTTTCTTGTTGCTAAACGTGTTAATGGCAACATTCCTGTATCGCTGTGACCGCCAATTACTATACCATCAACATCAGATGCTGGACATTCTAAAGCTTCTGATAGTCGGTATTTAAACCTTGCAGAGTCTAAAGCACCTCCCATTCCGATGATTTTGTGTTTTGGCAAGTCTAAAGTTTGGTGTGCAAGATAAGTCATGGTATCCATAGGATTGCTCACAACAATTAAAGTAACATCTGGTGAATGTTTAACTAAATTGCTGGAAACATCTTTAACAATTCCCGCATTGATTCCTATAAGTTCTTCACGGGTCATACCTGGTTTACGTGGCACACCACTCGTGATTACGGCAATATCAGAATTTGCTGTTTTTGTGTAATCATTTGTAGAACCCAAAATTTTGGTATCAAATCCGTTTAAAGAAGCCGTTTGCATCAAATCCATAGCTTTGCCTTCGGCATAACCTTCTTTGATGTCTAAAATAACAACTTCTGATGCAAAATTTTTAATGGCAATGTACTCAGCACAGCTTGCACCAACTGCTCCTGCTCCAACTACTGTAATTTTCATATGATATTTATTTTAAAATTTATATTCCTAAACTTATGCCTAAACTGGCAGTATTAAATTCTTGAAACGAATAATCTGCATGTATTCTAAAAAATGCTAAACTTAATTTAAAACCCAAAGTTGCTTTTGCACCACTTACATCAGATGTAACGCTATAAGGATCGACCAAGACTTCACTATCAACCGATTCAATACCCGTGTTTAGGTTATATTGTCCTAATAAACTTGTCGTGGCATCTCCACTAACATAACCTACGCTGCCATAAAAATTTATAACGGGCAATTTGGTTGACACAATAGCAGAAAACAACCACGAATCTGCTTCAGACTCTATTCTTCTATCAACACCTGAAATAAGGTCAGAATTATCAAATTTATATTTGCCTTCAAACTTAGAATAGCCAACTAAAGCCGAAATTCTTATCGGTAAAATTTTATCAAAAGGGATTAACTCTGTCAACTCATTTTGCAAAGCAAAGCCATAAAACTGAGTATCAACATCTTCGATATTAACTTCAGGGAGATATCTCGCTTTTAACTCAAACCCTTTTACTAAACCTATACTGGCTTGAATGAAACCCGTTGGCACAAAATTGATATCTTCAGAAGATATACCTTGCGGTAAAGTAATAGGAATTTGTAATGTTTGATTGGTGTTTGGGTCTTCTACATTGACTATCATATTAATATCGGGATCATTTTCTCCCAAAGCTGTTGCAACAGATTGAGAGTTGGGTCCAGAAGCAAACGACAGATTGTTATAATCGGCAGTGTTTAGTTGAAAGGATTGGTTTTCATCATCTGTAAAAGACAAATTGCCAATGGTCGAAATTTCAAATCTTAAAAATTTTTTGCTTTTTGCCGTGTTAAACCATCCCGAACTCATACCATAAATCACAGCATCAGTTGCTGGCGAAAAATAGCTTTGACTAAATCGTTGAGCGTCTTCAACACCAGCAAACAGAAGATTATCGATATCCTCTTGTGCTAATGACAAAAAGGTTAAAAATAAAAATAAGCTTGTGAAACATGCTTTCATAAACAGTAAATTTAATTGTTTTAAAATGTTTTGTTTTAACTTAAGGTTAATTTATTTTAAAACAACTGAATTATACTTTTTTCTAAAAATATTTAAACATCAATATTGGCATAAACGGCGTTCTTTTCTATAAATTCTCTTCTTGGTGGCACTTCATCGCCCATCAACATCGAAAAGATTCTATCAGCTTCGCTTGTATTGTCAATCGTTACTTTTCTTAAAATTCTAAACTCAGGATTCATGGTGGTATCCCAAAGTTGGTTGGCATTCATTTCACCAAGACCTTTGTAACGTTGAACAACGGCATTGGTTTTATATTCGCTTAAAATTTCATCTCGTTCTTTTTCACTCCACGCATAGCGTTTTTTGTTTCCTTTTTTGACTAAATATAATGGCGGTGTGGCAATGTAAACATGACCAGCTTCTATCAATTCTTTCATATATCTAAAGAAAAAGGTCAAAATAAGTGTAGCAATGTGGCTACCATCAACATCGGCATCACACATAATAACAATTTTGTGATATCTGAGTTTTGAAATATTAAGAGCTTTAGAATCTTCTTCAGTACCGATGGTTATACCAAGTGCTGTATAAATATTTCTTATTTCTTCATTTTCAAAAACCTTATGTTGCATAGCTTTTTCAACGTTAAGGATTTTACCTCTTAAAGGCAAAATGGCTTGAAATTTTCTATCTCGTCCTTGTTTAGCTGTACCACCTGCAGAATCACCCTCAACCAAAAACACTTCGCAGTCTTCTGGATTTTGTTCAGAACAATCTGAGAGTTTTCCAGGCAAACCCGCACCACTCATAACGGTTTTTCGTTGCACCATTTCACGGGCTTTTTTAGCGGCGTGTCTGGCTTGAGCGACAAGAATCACTTTTTGCACAATGGTTTTAGCATCATTGGGGTTTTCTTCCAAATAAATTTCTAACATTTCAGACACCGACTGAGACACAGCGGAAGTTACTTCACGGTTACCCAACTTGGTTTTGGTTTGACCTTCAAATTGTGGATGAGCTACTTTTACTGAAACTATAGCTGTAAGACCTTCTCTAAAGTCGTCACCAGTAATTTCAAATTTAAGTTTTTCTAACATCCCTGAAGCATCGGCATATTTCTTTAGGGTGTTAGTTAAACCTCTTCTAAAACCTGACAAATGTGTTCCACCTTCGTGAGTGTTGATATTGTTGACATAAGAATGTAGATTTTCAGCATAAGAGTTATTGTAAATCATCGCTACTTCAACCGGGATATCATTCTTCTCACCTTCCATACTGATCACGTCAGTAATTAATGGTTCTCTGGTGCCGTCTAAAAATCTTACAAATTCTTTTAATCCTTCTTCAGAATAAAAAGATTCTTTAAGAAATTCACCATTCTCATCTTTAGAACGTTTGTCGGTAATGTTGATTTTTATACCTTTATTAAGAAAAGCTAATTCTCTTAAGCGTTGAGTTAAAGTTTCAAATTTAAACTCGACACTGTCTTGAAAAATTTCAGCATCAGGCATAAAAGTTACTTTAGTTCCTTGCAAATCTGTTGTGCCAACTTGTTTTACAGGATATAGTGGTTTTCCTTTTTCGTATTCTTGTTCATATATTTTGCCATCTCTATAAACTGTAGCTCTCAATTGAGCTGAAAGAGCATTAACTACAGAAACACCAACACCGTGGAGTCCACCAGAGACTTTATAAGAATCTTTATCAAACTTTCCTCCAGCTCCAATCTTAGTCATCACGACTTCAAGGGCTGAAACGCCTTCTTTTTTATGCAGATCTACTGGAATACCTCTACCGTTATCTTCAATGCTTATCGAGCCATCTTCTTCGATAATGACAGTGATTTTGTCACAATGACCTGCCATAGCTTCATCAATAGAATTATCGACAACTTCACTGACCAAATGATGCAAACCTCTTGAGCCTACATCACCTATATACATAGATGGACGCATTCTTACATGTTCAATACCTTCTAAAGCCTGAATACTATCAGCTGAATAGTTGTTTTTTTTGATGTCTTCGTTCATAAATTTTTAATATTAGTTCATAACAGACAAATATAAGCAAACCCATTATTTACAAGACACAATCAAACAACTTTAAACAAGTATTTATCAACAAAAAGATGTTAAATATTCACAATTTAACAAGTCTTAAATATGGCAACCTTTAATTTTGAGTTATCATTGAAAAAAAACATTTATGAAAACCAAAATTTTATCACTATTTATCGTTGCACTATGTTTTAACTCACTTCAAGCTCAAAATTTTCCAAAGGTTGATATAAGCCCAATGGATGCCGTTATCGTTAGGACAGATGATGGACAATCTTTTATGAGAATCATTTACAGCAGACCTCAAAAAAAAGGAAGAGAAATTTTTGGTGGTCTTGTTCCTTATGGTGAAGTTTGGAGAACAGGTGCCAACGAAGCCACAGAAATCACTTTTTATGAAAAAGTTACTTTTGGCGGAAAACCTATTGATGCAGGGACTTATTCTTTATTTACCATTCCAAATAAAGATAAATGGACTGTAATTCTCAACAAAGAGCTTAACCAATGGGGTGCTTATCAATACGATTCTTCTAAGGATGTGGCTCGAATAGAAGTTAAACCAAAATCTACAGTTGCTAATGTTGAAACATTTTCAATAACAAGTAAAAAAGTAGATAAAGGTTATCACCTTTTGCTTGGTTGGGACGATACTTATATAGAAATTCCTGTTTATTAAATTAACGTGAATTCAACTAATAAAATACCTCGATTTGTAAGAGATAAAACATGAAAAAAAGTAGAATTTTTATTAAATTTTAAACTTCAATAACCACATCTTTCACTCCTTTTTCTTGATTGTTGCTAAAGTAAAAATCAATTCTGCCTAGGTTTAAACCTGCCCAACCTACTTGATTGACTAAGGTGATTTTTTCTGCTTGGTTGACAACTTTAGTCGGTCGGTCTAAAAATGTGTGCGTATGACCGCCGATGATTAAGTCAATATTTTTTGTGTTTTTGGCGAGTTGTATATCGCTGACTTTATCTGATTGATATTCATAACCCAAATGAGATAAACAAATTACCAAATCGCATTGATGTTCTTGTTTTAAAATTTTTACTTGGTCTTGAGCGATTTCAATGGGATTAAGATATTTTGTTTCACCATAAAGATTTTTAGACACTAAACCTTCCAATTCAATACCAAGTCCAAAAACACCTATTGAAATGCCATCCACATCGTAAATTTGATATGGTTTCACCAAAGCATTTAAAGAGGTATTTGATAAATCATAATTGGCATTAAGCAAGTCAAAATTTGCGTGTTGCAATTGTGCCGCGATATTATCAATGCCATTATCAAATTCGTGATTACCAATGGTTGAAGCCTGGTAACCCATTTTAGACATCAGTTTATATTCTAATTCTCCGCCATAAAAATTAAAATATGGCGTGCCTTGAAACGCATCACCAGCATCGAGAAGTAGCGTGTTTGGATTTTCAGATTTTATCTGCTGAACAAGACTATATCGCCGACTCACACCACCGCGGTTAGGAAATTTGCGATGCTTATTTGGAAACGGGTCAATGTGACTATGCACGTCGTTGGTGTGCAAAATCGTGATGTGTTTGTCATAAGATTTCTCCCAAATCACAGGATTGACCAAACTGCTCAATCCAACAAGACTGCCAGCTTGTATAGTTTGGCTTATAAATGTTCTTCGTTTCATATTTATCTAATTTTGACAAAACGCTGATCAGCTGTTGCAGAAATGGTATCGTGTTTTTTGAAATAATCTATAAAAAGGTTTCTCAATTTATAATCTATATCAAAAACCTGTGTTGCGTTTTTAAAAAAAATCATGTTATCGCCACCTTGCAACAAATAATCAGACGTAGCGATAAAATATGTTTCATCATCGTTGATGGGTTTTCCATTTATTTTAAAATCTACAACTTCACTATTGCTATTTAAACGCAATTGCATTTTTGAAATAGGATGGGCAACTTGGTTTTTGACCAAATAATTCACCATTGCTTTTATTGATTTGGCATCTAATTCTGCAACCACCACCATATTTTCAAAAGGCATAATATTGTATGCCGTTCGAGTGGTTATCACACCTTGATTAATACCTGAGCGAATACCGCCATAATTCAATAAAACCCCATCAATTGAATCTTTGTGGCGGCTATTAAAAATAGGATTTGCCATTTCAAAAACCGCATCGGCCATCATATTCCCAATGGCAGTATTTAAAGGATGGTCAGACTTAAACATTGCTTTTTTCGTATAGCTCAAAGGTCGATTCATCTCTTCTTGAATTGAAGTTCTATAAGGCTTGATAAATTTTTCAAGAGATTGGTCTTGACTTAAAGTAGAATCAACAGCAATTTGTTCTCCTTCTATTTTAATGAGTTGAGGTTGATTTTGACAGGAAAATAAAATCCAAAAAAGAGATAAAAGTGAAATTTTAAATAAAAATGACTTCATAACGTTAATTTTTATTTTCTAATAAAGGTACAAACCTAAATTCGCCAAAAGTGTGTTTATCAAATTTATCTTTAGCCGTTCGCACAAGCAAAGTCATAATTTGTGGGTCTTCACCAACAGGAATAACCAATCGCCCACCTATTTTCAATTGAGCCATAAGCGGTTTAGGCACAAAAGGTGCACCAGCTGTAACGATAATTTTATCAAAAGGAGCATAATCAGGCAAACCTTTGTAACCATCACCAAAACTCAGATATTTTGGGCGATAACCCAATTTTTCTAAAAAACGCTTAGTCGATTTATAGAGTTTTTGTTGGCGTTCAATACTGTAAACTTGGGCATTGAGTTCACAAAGCACGGCGGTTTGGTAACCACTTCCTGTGCCGATTTCTAAAACTTTATCGCCCTTTTCAACTTGCATCAATTCGGTTTGAAAAGCCACGGTAAAAGGTTGCGAAATCGTTTGACTTTCAGCAATAGGAAAAGCTTTATCTTGATAAGCAAAATCTTCAAAACTGCTATCCATAAACAAATGTCTCGGAATGCGATTAATGGCGTCTAAAACACGCTCATCTTTAATTCCCTTATCTTTGAGTTTTTCAACGAGTTGTTTGCGTTTGCCCTGATGCTTAAAAGTGTCTTTCAAATGAAAAAATTAAAACGTAAAAGTAAGTAAATAGAATATTTTAAAAAACTAATTAAGCTCGATTTTTAGAAGCAAAAAAAGTTTGGTCATTTTTGCTCAGGACAGTCTCCCGCTTTCCGCTATAGTTGTTTGTCTTTTGTTTTTTTGTCTGTGCGTTTCGTGGCTTCCGTTGGTCGCCACGCCTCGCCCACAAAAAATAACAAAAGCCTACACAAGCTGTCGCTCCAATCGGGGCGAGGACAAAGGCTTGAGGAGATTTTTGAAATTTTTGTTTTCGTTTTTTAAATGAATTACCAATACATAATTGATAATGTTTAGTTTTTCAAATGTCTTTATCCAGTTTATTAGGATTTTGCCTATTATCAAATATCGTCACAATATTAATTTGTTCAGAATTATAGCGATAATATAATGTGGTTTGTTTTGTGATTACGCACTTTCTTAAACCCTTCCCTTTTTTAGATTCAGGAAAAATCTCTGGTTGATTTTTAATTAATTCTATCGATGAATCTAATTTTTTAATAAAGTCTTTTTTGATTTTATTAGACCATTCTTCAGTTAAATACTTAAACAAGTTATCTAATTTCTTTTCGGCTGTTTTTGAAATAACAACTTTTTTACCCAATTTATCTGTGTTTTTGCATAAAAGTGTCGTAATTCACTACTTCTGCATTTTTAATCTCTGCTGAAGCCTTTTCAATTTCTTTGCGTTGTTCAATTGATAAATCATCCCAAAAGTCAGATGTTTTTTCTGTATGAAAGACTTTTTTAATACGCTCAATTAATTTGGGATTTTCAATATCCAAAAGCATTTTAATCAGTTCTATTTTTTCAGCCTGAATGTTCATCGCAATGTATTTATAAATCAAAAATAAGGATTAAATTTAAATTTTCGATAATATATTTAGATTATTTCGATCAAGGTAAAACAAGAAATATTTTAACTATCAATTCAATAATCATCGGTTAGCAAAAAACTAAACCAACATTCTTTGTTTATAATTTTTCATTCTGCTATTCAATGAGCAAGGGCTGAAAGTTACAATTTTTGTGTTGTGTGATTGCTGGTAATAGCGTTGGATTAATTCAGATAAATTTCATCTTTAACATAACTTGCATTTAACCAAAAACAATGTTTTGTATATTCAGTTAATCCAGTTAATTTATCAACCACAGGTAATTTATATGTGTCAGCTGCATTTCTTGCATGAGGTCTTATATGACAAATTCTGTTTTCTCTTTTTTTGGGAAAGAATGTTTTTCTTATGCCTTTTTCTGTAATTTTTCTTACAACTTCACCTTTTTGAAGTGTATCGACCATTCTATTCCAAACAGTTTTTGCTTCTATGATATCTGAATATGGCATATTCCAAAACTTAACCTTTCTAAGTTTTAAATTATTGTTCTCATATTGATAGAAAACAAAGAAAAATTTACTCTCTAAAATATTCTTAAAATCTGAATCTTCCCAATCTGTTTCAACAAGTTCTTGATATTTAAAAGGTGAAAATGATATATGTTCATTAGGAAGATTGTTTTCTTTTAACCTAATGGTTTTGACTTTAATATCAGCTTTTTCAAATTCTTCAATTTTTTTACCAAGTTCAATTCCAAGCACAGCATTTGTAAGATTGGCAAAATAACTTTTAGCTCTTTGATTAAGGTTTAAATTTAAAATATTTTCAATATCTTCAGCTGTTTTACCATAGAATGTCTCAAATTTCGAAATCACGATATCTTCAATAGATTGTAATTTATCTAAAATATCAACACGCTTAATAATCTTTCCATAAACATCAGATTCTTCATTTGCAATGTTTGCTATTATATGATTTACATAACCTTGCTTAAGAGAATATGCTCTTTGCTTTGCTTTTTTATCATTGAATGGTTGATCTCTGTAGGATTTTAAAGCAGTAGATCCTTTCGTGCAAGCACCAAGATAAAAAGTATCCCCTTCCGATAATTCATGAGCTTTCCCATCCTTAATTTTCTGTTTTATGAAGTTCCAATCTTGCTCTATTATTTTTAAATCTTCTTCGGGATATTTCCAAGCGTCAACCAATTTAATTATATAATCAAGTAAATCTAAATCTCTATCATGAAGATAAAAGACTAAAAGTAAATGAGCATTTTTCTTCCAAAATGAACTTGTTTCAAAGTATTCTTTGTGTACTTCTAGGTAATTTATGATATTTAAGACAAGCCTTTCTTTTGAACGAAATTCTCCGTTTTTTAAGGCTTTTAGTGGACTTGATTTTAATTCAATTCCAGCTTCTTTAAAGTCAGGTTCTGCATCAGAATTTGGTTCATATCCAAAATAAAATTTCTCTAATATTTGTCCAAAATTACCTTTTCCTTTATAACCGTGTTTTTCGATTTCTTTTCCACAAGCTTGTCGTAAAGTTTGACCCTTAAGTTTTTTGGCAAAATTTATAATTGAATTAGCTGAAGAAATATCAAGCATATTCTAATTGGTTTATTTGTTTATAAAGCTCTTTACCTATTTTTTCAATTACTCCAACTACTAAAGCATTACCCATAAAAAAAGCTCTTTTTCTATCTGAAATGCCTTCAAGTTTTGTGTGATTATCTGGAAACATATTTAGTCTTTCTAATTCGATTGGTGTAAGTCTTCTTAAACCTCTTTCTGAAACAACTACATGCTTAAATCTTGATGGAGATTTACCACCTTCACCAGTAATTATTGTTCTTGAAGCGTTATCTAAGGCGTCTGGGTAAATCATTCCACCTTCAGAATATTTGTATTTATGACCTTCGTTTGAAATTCTCTCAATGGTCTTAGATCCTTTTAAATATTCCCATTTATCCTTATCTTTATCGTCAATAAAAAATTCAGACGTTACTTCTCCATTTTGTAAAACATCACCTAAAACAGTATAATTACCATCATAACTTGGCTCTGTTTTAATTGTTGAAACTTCACCATTTATCATAACACCTGAATTTTCGAATGGTGATTTTTTTCCTGTTTTATTAAAATTATCAGTAATCTCTACTAAATCTCCTTTTAATTGAAATTTTGATAAAAAAAGCTCTGATGAATTTTTAACTGGAAATGCACTTGGTATTGTTCCATCTTTTAATATCCAATCTATTTTTCTTGATTCTTTTAATTTTGAAAATAATTCTGATGATTTATGATAGCCAATAAAAAACAATCTTCTTCTTCTTTGTGGCATTCCATATTCAGCTGCGTTAATTACTCTCCACTCAACCGCATACCCCAAATCATTTAAACTTTGTAGCATAACTGCAAAATCTCTACCTCTTTGTTTGGCAGGAGATTTTAAGAGTCGATCTACGTTTTCAAGGAATAAATATTTTGGCTTATTTTTCTTTTCTTCTAGTATTTTATGAATTGCCCACCATAAAACACCTTTCTTACCTTTTAGACCTTTTGAGTTGTGTAAAGTTGTAGCTACAGAATAATCTTGACACGGAAAACCACCAACTAATAAATCATGATCAGGGATTTCTTCCACATTTCTTTGAACAACTTCATTTATATCTTCGTTTGAATGATTTTCTTTTCCAAATCTCGCTTCATAAACTTTTGATGCGTGTTGTATTTTTGTTGAAGGTTCCCATTGATTACTCCAAACAATTTTATAATTACTTTTTTCTAGACCAAGTCTAAAACCACCTACTCCAGCGAACAATTCTATTACTTTTAATGTTTTACTTTCCATTTGCTTGAGTTTTATAATATTTGATTTTTTCTTCTGCTACTTTTAGTATTTCAGTAGTCAAATCCGTGTATTTTAGGTCATCAGCTATTTTTTCTGAATACCAATTAATCAATAATTCACTTTCTGAAAGTTCATAAAATTTAGCAAACCTTTTAATTTGATTCATTGTTGGTTTTCTATCATTTTTCTCAAACTTACTAATCAATGATTGATCAATATCTACTTCAGCTGCAACTTTTCGTAAAATTAATTTTTTATGCTCTCTTGCATTTTTTAAAGTCTCACCTAAAGTTTTCATTAGTCAAAAAAGTTTTAGACAATTATTGTCCAAATATACAAAAAGATTATAGATTTCAAATATTTTTTAATTAATATCAAAAGCGTTGAAGAAAAAGCTCTTTTGGTTTATTCAGCGTTGGCAAAATGAGTAGCAAAAAACTAAATGTAATTTTGTTCGGCTATAATCAGCGTAAACAGAAACCCATACTTTCTCACCTTTATCTTAAAGCTTTACAATCATTAATCAAAATTCAAAAAAGAAATGTTATTTTTGATAAAAATTTAAATATGCTTAAAATAGGTGTAGTTGGTGCAGGTCATTTGGGTAAAATTCATTTGAAATTAGCTCAAGCTTCAAAAGCTTATGACCTTGTTGGTTTTTATGATATGGATCAAAACAATGCTAAAACCATAAGTCAAGATAATGGTTATAAATTTTATGATGATTACCAAAAACTGTTAGATGATGTAGATGTGATTGATATTGTCACACCAACTCTATCTCACTTTGAAATGGCTAAACAAGCCATTGAAGCTGGCAAACATACTTTTATTGAAAAACCAATCACCAACAGCATTGAGGAAGCTGAAGCTTTGATAAAATTGCTTGACAAACACCAAGTCAAAGGTCAAGTGGGTCACGTAGAGCGGTTTAATCCAGCATTTTTAGCGAGTGCACCAAAGATAAAAAACCCAATGTTCATCGAGGCACATCGCTTGGCAGAGTTTAATCCTCGTGGCACAGACGTTCCTGTAGTTTTAGACTTGATGATTCACGATATTGATGCCATTTTAAGCGTTGTCAAATCTGATGTAAAATCCATCAACGCCAGTGGAGTTTCGGTCATCAGTGAAACGCCAGATATTGCCAATGCACGCATTCAATTTGAAAACGGTTGTGTTGCCAATCTCACCGCAAGTCGGATTTCTTTAAAAAATATGCGTAAAGCAAGATTCTTTCAAAAAGATGCCTACATTTCTGTGGACTTTTTAGAAAAAAAATCTGAAGTCGTCAAGATGAAAGATGCCCCAAAAACACCAGGCGATTTTGATATGATTTTACAAAATGCCGAAGGCGTGAAAAAGCAAATCTATTTTGACAATCCCAAGGTTGAAGAAAACAATGCTATTCTTGAAGAATTAGAAAGTTTTGCAAGAGCCATAAACAACAACAAACCTACTCAAGTTACTTTTAGACAAGCGGCAAACGCCCTAAAAGTGGCTAAATCTGTAATTGATAATTTTTAAATTTATATACTATGAAAAATATTGCCGTCATCGGTGCTGGAACAATGGGCAATGGAATTGCTCACACATTTGCACAATTTGGATACAAAGTTAGTCTAATAGACACCTCTCAAAACAACCTTGATAGAGGCTTAGCAACCATTACCAAAAATTTAGATAGAATGGTTGCTAAAGACAAAATCACAGAAGCTCAAAAAAAAGAGACGTTAGACAACATCAACACTTATACTGATTTAGAAAAAGGTGCAGAATACGCAGGATTAGTTGTAGAAGCGTCCACTGAAAACGAAAAAATCAAATTAGATTTATTTAGAAATTTAGACAAAATATGTCCAGAAGACACCATTCTGGCAACTAACACCAGTTCAATTCCTATTACAAAAATTGCAGCGGTTACAAGACGCCCTGAACAAGTTATTGGTATGCACTTCATGAATCCAGTGCCAATTATGAAGTTAGTTGAAGTCATCAGAGGCTATAACACTTCAGATGAAACGACAAACACAATTCTTGAATTATCTAAAAATCTCAAAAAAACACCAACAGAAGTCAACGATTATCCTGGTTTTGTCGCTAATCGTATTTTAATGCCGATGATTAATGAAGCTATTGAAACTCTATACAACAATGTAGCTGGCGTTGAAGAAATTGATACCGTGATGAAACTCGGTATGGCTCACCCAATGGGACCGCTACAATTGGCAGATTTTATTGGTCTTGACGTTTGCCATTCTATTCTTGAAGTGATGTATGAAGGTTTTAAAAAACCAAAATACGCACCTTGTCCATTATTAGTCAATATGGTAAGAGCTGGCAAATTGGGTGTAAAATCTGGCGAAGGTTTCTACGATTACAGCGAAAGTCGAAAAGCCGAGAAAGTCTCTGCTCAATTTACATCATAAAATATGCCTATTGTCAAAGCTTTTAGAGCCACACGACCTACACGAGAAAAGGTCAGTTTGATAGCGTCAAGAGCTTACGAAACTTACTCTAAAAAAGAACGTGAAGCTCGGCTAGATAACAATCCTTTTTCATTCTTACACATTGTCAATCCAGGTTATAAATATCAAAAAGAAGTTTCTGGTAAAAAACGTTTTAAGTTAGTTAAAAATCGATTTCAAGAATTTAAAGAAGATGGTATTTTTATTAAAGACAATCAGCCTCTTTTTTATATCCATAGAATTGTTTATCGCAACGAACAGGTTTTTCTTGGTCTTGTAGCTAAAGCAAGTTGTCAAGACTATCTTAATGGTAAAATCAAAAAACACGAAGATACTATTTTAGACCGTGAAAATACATTTTCGGAATACTTAAAAACCGTAAGATTTAATGCTGACCCTGTATTGTTGACCTATCCTAAACAAGATCGTATCAACAAAATCATTGAGCGATATACTTCTGAACGTGCGGAATATGAATTTACCACAACTTCTCGAGAAACCCATTATTTATGGCTGATTGATGATGAGAATGACATCAACAACATAGAACAAGTTTTTGCTAAAATGCAAAATATTTACATTGCAGATGGTCATCATCGCTGTGCGTCATCAGCACTTTTGGCACAAAAATTAGCTCAAAACAACGACGCTCACAATGGCGATGAAGACTACAACTATTTTATGAGCTATTTGATTTCTGAAGACCAACTCGATATACACGAGTTTAATCGGTTGATTACAGATTTGAACGGATTACACAAAGACGAATTTTTGATTAAACTTGACGAGCATTTTAAAATTGAAAATCGTGGCGAAACTTATTACAAACCTCATCAGAAACACCATTTTAGTATGTATCTTGATGGTGATTTTTATTCGCTTTACCTGAGAAAATCTGAATATCAATTTGAAAATGCTTTAGAACAATTAGATGCTCAAATTCTTTACAAAACGGTTTTAAAACCTATTTTGAACATAACGGATTTAAAAAATGATAGCCGTATTGATTACATCAAAGGACAAAAAGATATGGCTTATGTCAAAAGTGCTATAGATCAAAACCAATATGCCGTTGGTTTTGGTATGCTTCCACCAACAATTGAAGAAATCAAAAACATAGCCGATGAAGCTTTGGTCATGCCGCCTAAAACTACTTATATTGATCCTAAATTGAGAAGCGGTATAACCATTTATGAATTTTAAAGCTAAAATTAAATTAAACTAAAAAGTTGAAAGGAATATGATAGCAGAGAATCTTAGAAAAATAAAATCAAAACTTAAGCCTGAAATCACTTTAGTAGCGGTTTCAAAAACCAAACCTAATGAAGATATTTTAGAAGCTTACAATATAGGTCATAGGGATTTTGGCGAAAACAAAATCCAAGATATGACTGACAAATATGAAGCACTTCCTAAAGATATTCGTTGGCATATGATTGGTCACGTGCAACGTAATAAAGTGAAATATATGGCTAAATACGTGCATTTAATCCACGCCGTAGATAGTTTAAAGTTGCTTAAAGAAATCAATAAACGTGCAAAAAATGAAGATCGACAAATTCAGTGTTTACTCCAATTAAAAATAGCTGAAGAAGACTCAAAATTTGGATTAGACAAAAGAGATTTGCTCGACATATTAAAAAGTGATGCCCTTAAAAGTTTTGAACACGTCAAAATTGTTGGCTTGATGGGCATGGCAACTTTTACTGATGATGAGCAACAAATCCATCGTGAATTTTCGCAGCTTGAAAATTTATATTTTGACTTAAAAGACCAATATCACTTTACTACCCTATCAATGGGAATGAGTGGAGATTATGAATTGGCACTTGAGCACCGCACAAATATGGTCAGGATTGGAAGTAAGATTTTTGGGAAAAGAGATTACGATAATTGGTAAAATCAATATCATAGAATAGTTTAACCTTGTAACCTATAAAATATTTCTATAGGATTAAAGTGAAATTGTAATATATTGAATGTGTTTAGGTGTGATAATTGATAATATTTTATAAATTTGAATAAAGCAAAATTATGGTTATTACAATTAAATCAGGCGAAGAAGAAAAAAATATAATTTTAAACTTCCTGATTCAATAATTGTTGCTTCGACTATTTATCTTAATTGCTCTTTTGTATCGGCTGATAAGAAATTATTGGAGACAAATGAAGTTTCAGGTGTTGTATTTGATTTTTAAATTTTGTCTTATAAAACATAAAATTGATTAATTTGTATATTTAATAAAAATCATAGAAATGGACATCCAAACAAGAAAAATAGAATTTGTTCAAGAATTTCTAAAAGTTGAAAGTGAAGACATTATTAAACGCTTAGAAAGTATTCTGCACAAAGAAAACGAAAATTCTGATAAAGAAGAATTTCATCCTATGAGTATTAACGAGCTTAATAGGCGGATTGACAGATCATTGGAAGATTCTAAAAATGGAAGATTGATTAAAGCAAGTGACTTAAAAGCTAAAATGGAGAAATGGCGTTAGAAGTTTATTGGACTGAGTTTTCTGAAAGAGAACTTGAAAATATATTTAATTATTACAAAAACAAAGTAAATTTAAATGTTGCTAAAACAATAACAGATGGTATTTACAATGAAGCTCTCAAGCTTGAGCATCAACCCGAAATGGGACAAATTGAAGAACTACTAAGCAAAAGAAATCAAGACTTTAGATATTTGATTTACAAAAACTATAAAATAATTTACTGGATTAATTATTCTAAAGGTAAAGTTGAAATAAATGATGTTTTTGACACCAGACAAAATCCAACTAAAATAGAGCGAAATAGGTGATTTTAAGTTTCAAAGTGGTTGATTACACTTTCATTATAAAGCCTAATATCGATAGTCCCGACAAAATTCGAAATTCTTCGTTTTACTCGGAAAAATCAGCCAATTTTACGGTTTTACATAATTTAATTATTTACCCCTGCGGGTTTATTCCCTTTTTTCACTTTAGCTTTGCCAAAAATATTTTTAACACCTTAAACAAGTATTAGATTTACGCTGTAATAGACATAGAATCCACAGGAGGAAAATACAACGAAGAAGGTATTACTGAAATTGCTATCTACAAATTTGACGGTCACGAAGTTGTTGATAAATTTTGTAGCCTTATTAATCCTGAAAGGAAGATACAAGCCTTCGTGGTCAAACTTACAGGCATCAATCAAGAGATGCTTTGCGGTATGCTCCAAAATTTCACGAAGTGGCTAAACGCATTATTAAAATTACAGAAGATTGTATCATCGTGGCACATAATGCCAAGTTTGATTATCGCATTTTACGCACCGAATTTTCACGTTTGGGTTACGACTATCAAAGACAATCGCTGTGCACGGTAGAACTGTCTAAAAAACTGATTCCTGATATGCCTTCCTATAGTTTGGGAAAACTGACAAAATCTCTCGGTATTCCTTTAGCCAAAAGACATCGCGCAGAAGGTGATGCTCAAGCTACAGTAAAATTGCTCAAAATCTTATTAAACAAAGACCAAGATAAAAGCGTTTTAAAAAACTACGTTCGTCTAAAGCCTAAAAAGCAAGTTGACACCAAGCTACTCAATTTTCTTGACACACTTCCACAAGAAACCGGTGTTTATTTTTTTTACGATAAAGATAAAAAACCACTCTATGTTGGGAAAAGCAAAAACATTAGAAAGCGAGTTAGTCAACTCTTTACAAAAGACAATCCAAAAGCAAAATCCATTCAACGCCTAACCGAGGATGTGCAATTTGAAATTACTGGAAACGAACTCATTGCGCTTCTTAAAGAAAACGAATACATCAAAACACTCCAACCAGAATTTAACCGTGCATTGACAAAAACACAATTCACTTATGGCGTTTATGTCAACAAAGACAGTGAAGGTTATCTAAATTTTAAAGCAAAACCCATTCATAACAAATCAAAAGCCTTAGTTACATTTTCAAACTTAGCTTCTGCAAAACGTTTTTTAGAACAACTTGTCAACTCTTACGAACTTTGTCTGAATAAAACAAGCTTGGGCAACCACCAAAAAAGTTGTTTTAACTATGGCATTAAAAATTGCTATGGTGCTTGTCTTGGCAAAGAAAATGCTGATGATTACAATGCACGAGCAAAAGAAATCATAGATAGATATAGTTTTGAAAACAAAAATTTTTTATTAGTCACAAAAGGAAGAGAGTTAGGCGAAAAATCATTAGTTTATATTAAAAATGGCGATATTGTTGGTTTTGCTTATTTTAACTTAAATTTACAAATTCAAAATATTAAAATTTTAGAACGGATTTTAACACCAGTAAAACATCAACGCGATGCCAAGCATATTGTTCAAAGTTATATGAGAAAACATCCCAACAGACTTAAAATGATAGATTTATGAAGCTATCTTCAGCATTTAAAATTTTAAAAAAAATAAATATTGGATTAAGTGTCGTTGCAACCTTGCTAATTCTTTTTGATTTTGGTTTTAACCATACCAATTTTGAAAATCAGTTTTTGGTTAGTTTTTTTGTCATTACTATTTTTTTTAATGTAGTGGTATTAAATCTTGAGTATGTAATCAATCAAAAAAAATCTGTTTTTAAAGTTTTAATATTCGATATTATATTCATACTGTTTTCAATCTTTTTATTACTCGTTCAGTTTAAGGTTTTTAAAATTGCTTCTTTTGAGTCTCTTCATTGGTTAGAATTTTTAATTTTTGTGGGATTAGTTAGATATCTTTCTAACTTAAGTTTCAAATATTCTAAAACAAAACTTGATCCGTCTCAAATTTTTGTTGTCAGTTTTATTATAATCATTTTATTTGGCACTTTGGCTTTAATGTTGCCAAATGCAACCTATACTGACATCGGTTTTATTGATGCCTTATTTACTTCAACAAGTGCAGTTTGTGTTACGGGTTTAATCGTGGTTGATACCAGCACATTTTTTACACCATTTGGTCAAGGTATTATTATGGTTTTAATACAAATTGGCGGTTTGGGTATCTTGACCATAGCCAGTTATTTCAGCTTTTTTTTTAAAAGAGGTTCGTCTTATGAAAGCCAGTTGTTGCTCAGTGAAATCACCCAAAGCAATAAAGTTAATGCTGTTTTTGGCACATTAAAATATATCATTGGCATCACTTTTTTTGTAGAAGCTGTTTCTGGTGTTTTTATCTTCTTTAATGTAGAAAGTTCAAGTTTTGATAATTTAGGTCAGCATATTTTCTTTTCAATGTTTCATTCTATTTCAGCTTTTTGTAATGCAGGTTTTTCAACACTCAGTAATAGTCTTTATCAAACTGGGTACAGGTTTAATTATGGTTTGCAATTAGTAGTGGTCTTAACTTTTATATTTGGTGGTTTAGGCTTTCCTATAGTGGCTAATATAGTATCTTATTTAAAAAATAAATTTTTAAGACTCTTTGATTTTAAAAATCAAATCAAACACAAACCTTGGTTAGTAAACATTAATAGTCGATTGAATTTGATTACCACTGGCATTATTACTTTAAGTGCATTTGTGTTTTTTATAGGTGTAGAATTTGATGGTGCTTTGGCTCACTTAGACTTTAAAGGTAAGTTAGTCAATGCTTTATTTACAGCGACAACACCACGAACAGCTGGATTTAACACTATAGATATGGCAGAATTGGCAGTGCCAAGTATTTTGTTTACTATTTTATTAATGTGGATTGGGGCATCGCCATCATCAACTGGTGGTGGAATAAAAACGTCAACAATTGCTGTAGCTGTCCTTAATGTGTTTAATCTTGCTCAAGGTAAAAATAAACTCGAAGTATTTAGACGAGAGATAAGTCAAGTTTCTATCAGTCGAGCCTTTGCCACAATAGTTTTATCTCTTCTTATCATTGGGCTAAGTATTTTATCGATATCTATATTTAATCCTAAACTCAATCTTTTGGACGTAGCTTTTGAATGTTTTTCAGCCTATAGTACCGTTGGTTTAAGTTTAGGCATCACATCAAGTCTTAGCACTTATAGTAAAATTATAATAATATTGACTATGTTTATAGGTCGGGTTAGTATGCTTACAATAATTGTGGCGATAGTGAAGAAAACTATGAAAAAGAATTATAATTATCCAAAAGAAGAAATTTTAATTACATAATCTGAAAAAAAATTGATATGAAATATATAATTGTCGGTCTTGGAAATTTTGGAGCATCTCTTGCTATGAAACTTACAGAAAATAAAAACGAAGTCATTGCCATAGATGATAGCCTTGAAAAAGTAGAGTTTTACAAAGAAAAAATAACACATACCATAAGAATGGACGCCACTGATGAAAACACAGTAAGTGGATTACCTATTCCAAACACAGATATTGTTGTTATTGCCATTGGTGAAGACCAAGGTGCTAATGTTATGGCGACGGCTTTATTTAAAAATTTAAACGCCAAACGCATCATAAGTCGATCTATCAATGTCCTTCACGAAAAAGTTTTAACTGCAATAGGCGTGGATGATATTGTGAGACCAGAGCAAGAGTCAGCAGAAAAATGGTCTAAAAAACTCTCGGCGCAAAACATTGTTGACTCATTTGAATTAGGTGTCAATTTTTCAATAGTTGAAGCAAAAATTCCTGAAAAATATGCTGGACAATCTATAAGAGAAATGCACTTGAGAAGAAAATTTAATATTTTAGTTTTAACGGTTATTGAAGCTGGAAACAAAAAAGAGTCAGAATCTTTTCAACTCAACGAAAAAATTAAAGGCATAGCTGATCCCGATAGAGTTGTTAATAAAAATGACGTGTTGGTTCTTTTTGGTGCTAATAATGATCTTAAGGTCTTTTTAAAGCAAGAATTAAAATAGATTTTGACGTCTAAATCAAATACTTTGATATGCATTGTCGGTCCAACGGCTATCGGCAAAACTAGCATCAGCATCAGGCTTGCTAAAGCTTTCAATACAGAAATTATCTCATGCGATTCAAGGCAATTTTATAGAGAAATGAAAATTGGCACTGCTGTACCATCTGATGATGAATTAGCACAAGTCAAACATCATTTTATTCAACATCTATCTATTTTTGAAAACTACAGTGTTGGCAACTATGAAAAAGAAGCATTGAATAAAATAAATGAAATTTTTGAAACTAAAAATACACTTTGTTTAACTGGCGGAAGTGGTTTGTATCAAAAAGCCGTTTTAGAAGGTCTTGATGATTTTCCAGTCGTTGATAAATCTATTAGAGAAAAACTTAAAACCACCTATAAAAATGAAGGCATCAAACCCCTACAAGACCAATTAGAGCAACTTGACCCTGAATATTTTAAAACTGTAGATATTCAAAACCCACATCGATTGATACGGGCTTTAGAAATTTGTATTGGCACTTCAAAACCATTTTCTTTATTTATCAATACCAAGAAAACTTCAAATAGAAATTTTACACCTATAAAAATTGGTTTAACCGCAGATAGAGCCATTGTTTATGAGAGAATAGAACAACGCGTCGATAAAATGTTTGATAGCGGTTTGCTTAAAGAAGCCCAATCTCTTTATGAATACAGAAATTTAAACGCCTTACAAACAGTTGGCTACAAAGAATTATTTGACCACTTTGATGGCAAACTAAGCCTTGAAGAAGCTAAGTCTGAAATCAAAAAAAACACTCGTCGCTATGCCAAACGTCAACTGACTTGGTATAGAAAACAAAACGACATCAAGTGGTTTGAATATGATGCAAATATTGACAAAATTATAGACTACATCAAAACTATTTTACCCGTCAAATAATAAATTTAACGGGTTATAGCAGTATGAAATTATTATCAGTGATTAGAATCAGTGGAATTATCTTCTTCCTTTTCTTTAGCGAACTGAACAAAGTTAATTGATGGTAAAATCACAGGATCATATCCAGACTGTAAAGTCATGTTAGAAACGTAAGCTCTTAAAAATGGAAAGGCTATTGCTGGTGCATTAATTTTCGGGAAATTTGAAAGCTTAAATTCTTCTGTGATATCTTCGTCAAGTTTAAACATAAACATAGCTTCAACCATTAAGTCAAAGGATTTATCTTTTATTTCAATTTCAAAACCAACACCGAAAGAATCATTAAATTTTTTAGAAAAAAAATGCTCAGTAGATAAGTCAAAAGAATTTTCCTCTCTATGTTTATCTTTTAAAGCTTCAAAGTTTACGTTAGTAACTTTCCAATTATCTAGTTGAATTTTCATATTAAGTCGCTAATAGTAAAGATTCCATATCATTAGCATCCAAGCTAGTGTCAGAATTTGAACAATAGAAGTTTTGTCCGACGTTCTTAAAAGATTGATTGTCGATTTCTATATCTACTTCTTCTTTAAAACCGTAACCGATTGCTTTAAAATATAATTCCTCTGGAGTTATATTTTCAAAGTATTGGTCTATTCGATTTTTAATTTCTTTATTCAGTTTCATCTTTTATATTACCTATTTCTATAATATTTGAACTAGTTATATTTTTTGTAGGTTCATATACTGTACATATAGTACAATTAGCAGTTCTTAAAGTAATATTTTTAATTCTTTCTTTTGCAAATTTAATATAAAAATTTCCTTTAACAACCTCTATTGGCAAAATCCCTTCATCTCTGGCAAGATTAATAAGCAAACCATCTATTGGTTTAAATCTTTTATTTAGTTTTCTTAGCTTCTTTTCAAAACATTCAGAGAGATAAGATAATATTTCAACACCTTCTTCTTTGGTTAAGTCCAAATAATCATCTTCTTCAACCTGTATTTCAGAATTAATAACACAATAGTTTTTATATTTATATGTTTTTTTATGCTTATCCCAAGCTTGGACAATTGACCATTTCTTTGCCTGTTCATCTGGCTTTGAGCTTATTCCATCTACAAAAAAATAAACACCATTACCCAACCATTCATCATCACCAATTGAAGATTCATAGTTTGAGCTAACTATTTTTTTTGCCGAACTTAAACTTGTTCCATGAAAACCATTAAAATGTAATAGCATTAATTGGTAATTTGAAACAAAAATAAAAAAACTATTGCCAAAAAAATATTTGTTAACGTGAGTTTTATTTATTGAAAGCTGTAAATCAGATGATTACATATTTTTGTAAGCAAATCTTGTCATTTCGAACGAAGAATGAGGAGAAATCTCATCCTACTGAGATGTCTCATCGCTCATGCTTCGCTCTATCGACATGACAAATGATTAAATATCTGTATTTTATTGGAATTTATATTGAACTCAGGTTTTGTTAGCTATGCTTTTTCATTGTCTTTTCCGTGAACAACCAATCTGAAACCTTCGCCATGGATATTTAAGATTTCTACGGTATCGTCTTTTTTGAGATACTTTCTCAATTTGGCGATGTAAACGTCCATACTTCTAGATGTAAAGTAGTTGTCGTCTCTCCAAATTTTGGTCAAGGCTAATTCTCTGGGCATCAAATCGTTTTCGTGTAAAGCTAAGAGTCTCAGCAATTCGTTTTCTTTTGGCGACAATTTGATGGGTTCTTCATCTTTATAAGTTAAAAAACGAAGTTTTGAATTGAGAAAAAAGTTACCAATTTGAAACTCAAATTGTTTAGAATCTGCGAGGCTATCAACAGATTTTCGTCGCATAATAGCTTTGATTTTCATCAATAAGACTTCGCTATCAAATGGTTTATTGAGATAGTCGTCTGCACCAACTTTATAGCCTTTTAAGACGTCTTCTTTCATGGATTTGGCCGTTAAGAAAATGATTGGGATATTTTCATTTTTCTCTCTGATTTCCTTAGCTAAGGTAAAACCATCTTTGTAAGGCATCATGACGTCAAGAATGCAAAGGTCAAAATTGTCTTTTTTGAATTTTTCAAAACCTTCCATACCGTTTTTGGCATGAGTGACATCATAGTCGTTCATACTTAAATAATCTTTAAGCACAATTCCAAAATTTGGATCGTCTTCTACTAATAGAATTTTTTTGTTTTCAGTTTCCATATGTTATGATATTAGTGGTAATTTAATTATAAATGTACTTCCTTTTCCTTTTTCACTTTCAACAGTGATTTCACCGTGATGGTCATCAACAATTTGTTTAACGTAGGCTAAACCAAGTCCATGACCTTTCACGTTATGCACATCTCCTGTGTGTTCTCTATAAAATTTTTCAAAAATGCGTTTTTGAACCGAAGTTGACATACCGATACCTTGGTCTGCAATTTTCAGAACAATATAATTTTTTACATTTTCGGTATATATATCAATTTTTGGTTCGTTTGTTGAATATTTTATAGCATTGTCTAATATGTTTACTATCACATTAGTAAAGTGTGATTCATTAGCTAAAATTGAAGATTTTTTAGCTTCAAAATGTGTTTTTATATAACCTTCTTTATTTTTCACAATCAATTCAACATGGGTTATGGCTTGTTGTATTATGTCGTGAAGTTTCAATCTTTCTTTCGAAATATCAAGTTCATTCTTTTCGAGTTTAGAAATACGCAATACATTTTCGACTTGAGCATGCATGCGTTTGTTTTCATCTCTAATCATTTTGTGATATCGTTTCAGCATTTCAGGATGCTTGGATATTTTTGGGTTTTTTATAGAATCTAAAGCCAAATTGATGGTTGCAATTGGGGTTTTAAATTCGTGCGTCATATTATTGATAAAATCTGTTTTGATTTGAGATATTTTACGCTGTTTGATTAATTGAGAAATGGTCTGCTGCAAAAGCTAATACTATAATTAATGTAAAAATAATTGAAACACCACCCATAAAAGCAATAGAAGAAAAGATTTGAGATTTTTTATCTGTAAAACTGACATATAGTTTGTAGTCTAAACTTTGCTCGTTGTAATCAAAAATAGGTATGCCATAAATAGCTTCGTGATTAAGGTCAAAATCTTCTGATTTTACTTTTGTTGGCAAGTCATCTTGATAAATACCAAATTCAAAATCTGAATCTATATTGCGTTTGCTTATTTCTGATTTTATAAGCGATTTAACTTCTTCATTATCTACGCGTTTGTGAATTGGTATTTTGTTAGCTTCGTTCTGTACGCCGTCTGTAATTTGAAGCCTTTCAAGGTCATTGAGGTTTTCTATTTTTTCATATCCTTGTTCTAAGCTGTGTTGCTGACCATCGACATGTTTGTTTCTTACAACTTTTGTGATTTTTTTATTAATGTATTTTTTAAATTCAATACTGTCTTTATCACCTATCAAAAAAGGAGAAGCCATTTTGTAATCTTCTCTCAAGATACTATTGGTATAGATAAAATAATCGGCTGAATAATATTCTTCATCTATCTTAAAAAGCTCACTGACTTGCCTGTTGATTGGTCTTAATGTATCTGAAATGCTTAAAAATTTGTAGTAATAACTGTCTAATTCGTTTTTTTCGATTTTGTCTGCTACATTAATCAAGACTTCTTTGGCACTAATTGAAAATTGATTTGAGCTATTGACCACCGAATTTTTAATCCAATAGCCTTGAACCATAATTATACCAATAAGCGATAAGCTCATCAATATGACTATAAATTTGAAATATGAGTATTTCATTAAAACTTAAGCTTTTATAAAGCATTATAATTTAACAAAATTATCGTTTTAATGATGAGTTGTTAAGTTGTTTAACCTAATGTTAACATGAGAATATATTTATATTTTTTTAATATTTTTATTAGCATTTTTCTAATATATTAACATTTATTTTATATATTTCTTTGTTTAAATTATTAATATCTATATTTTCTATAATATAGTCTGCTTTTTTTCTTTTCAGCCTATCATCCATTTGTTTATCCATTCTTTTTTTGACGTCATCCTCAGAAACATTATCTCTATCTTGGACTCGTTTGATGCGTAAATCTTTTGGTGCTATGACCAAAACAATATAGTCAAAATTGTCTTCTTGGTGTAGTTCAAATATCAAAGCAGATTCATAAACCACATAAGCTGAGTTTTGGTAAGACAGCCACTTTTTAAAATCTTCTCTTACCGCTGGATGAACCAAATTATTAAGAATTTTGAGTTTTTCAGGGTTATTAAAAACAATATCAGATAAGTAAGTCTTGTTGAGTTTACCATCTTCATCATAAGTTTGATTTCCAAAATTTTGTTTGATACTGTTGATCAAATTTGGGTTGGTTTGCATTAAATATTTTGCTTTTATATCAGATATATAAGCTGGTACATCAAAATCTTTAAATATTTCAACAACTGTAGATTTGCCACTACCAATTCCGCCAGTGATGCCAACAACTATAGGTTTTTTCATGATTTTCGTTTAATGAGATAATCCACTTTATTGATATGTAATTTTGGTCCAATAATATTTTTGGGATATTTTTCGAGTTTAGGAATCATTATAGCGTCGTCTTCATATCGTTTTTTATAATCGCATATCACTTGAAAATCTGAGTTTGATATTTTATCAAAAGATTTTAAACTCACTAAAAACGACACTTTAGCTTGGCTTGGATAGGTTGTCAACTGCAAAGTATCAGGAATATTAATGGTCTCAATATCTACCATTAAAGTTTTTTCAGAAAATTTTTCAACGGGCAAATAATATTCAACTTGAGAGGTTGTTGCTTCGATATTTTCAGAAGGTATTTCTAAACTGATTTTGCTAGACAAAGTATCTTTAATATTTTTTAAAATCAACTTTTGAGTTTGAATATAGTTTATGTTTTTTAATTCATTTTTTGGTCCTGTTATGACCACAGAATCTGGTATAGGTTGAATGGATTGTAAAGTGTTGTATCCTGATTTAAAATTTAAATCAGCAATTATTCTAACTGGAACTTTTTTTGTTGCTTTTTTTCTAAATCCAAAAGCTAACTCATTGTCTTCAATAGAAATATTTTCGCTATCAAAAGGAAAGTTGTTAGTCATTTTATCAATGATTGAGTTTTTTGATATTTTTAATAGCGATGTTTCTTTATTAAAGTCTGCATAATTTATTGTTATAGTTTTTGATGATAAATTGTACTGCCATAACTTTAGCCCGCTTGCTTTTATATTTACTTTGATGGTTTTAGTTGTTGTGTCAACTACAAATTGTTTTGGAATTTGGTCAATTTCAACCATTAAATCGGTATTGTAATTGTAGGTTTTAACCAATTGTATGACAAACCATAATATGAATGTTAAGCTTAAAAAAACAGCGTAAGCCTTATAATTTTTAGCTGAAAATAGTTTTATAAGATTAGTTGTTTTCATGTTTTAGGCTTAAAAAATAATTTTGGATAGGTGTTTTCTGGAGGTTTTTTAAAAACAAATATTGATAAAGTGCTATTCAAATAACCCCAACCATAGCTAACAAACTGAATACAAGTTGCATAAATAGCATAAAAAGCAATTTTAAGGTTTTTATTTTGGATGAAAGCATCTATAAAAATTATTGAAAAATATAATAAATATAACAATACAAAAAAATAATAATCAAAAAATAATAGAACAATAGCCATCAAAAACCCCAAACTAAACAAAGTCGGAAAATAATACAAAATTTTATGACTTGATGGATGCCAAGTGTTGAGAATAGGACGAACAAGCCCAAATTTGTATATCTGCTTTGCATAATTTTTCCAATCAATACGTCTTTTATGATAGACAAAACAATCTGAAAATAGAGCTGTTTTAAAACCTAATTGTTGAAGACGAATAGACAAATCAGGGTCTTCACCAGGATGAATGTTTGAAAATCCTTTAGATTTTTGAAATGCTTGTTTAGACAAACCCATATTAAAACTTCGGGGTTGAAATTTTTTCTTTTGTGCCTCACGACCTCTTATGCCACCAGTTGTCCATAGTGAAGTCATAACATAGTTAATCGCTTTTTGAACAGGCGAAAAGCTTTGATTTGCTTTGTCAGGACCACCAAAACAGTGAGTAAATTGTGTTTTGAGGTGTTTTTTTAGATTAATGATGTAATCACTTGGCAATAATACATCACTATCTAATATAATAAAGTAATCAGCTTGAGCATATTTCATTCCATAATTCCGAGAATCACCAGGACCTGAGTTTTTCTTAAAATAGTAAGATATAGCCAATTTATTTTTAAATAAACTTACAATATCTTTACAAAGCAAATCAGAGCCATCTTCAACAATAACAATTTCGCAGGTATCAATTCCTCTAACATTTACAAAAGACTCAAGCAGTTCTTTGATTTCTTGTGGTCTGTTGTAAACAGGTATAATAAACGAAAACTCAAATTTCATAGCTGTAAATATAGGCACAATAAAAAAATCCCAAAGCAAAATTGCTATGGGATTTTATCTGATTATTATTTAGAACGAACTATTTTTTGATAAATCTGAAGTTTTCAGATGAACCATCAATAGTAACATTCATAATATAAGTTCCAGCCTGTAAAGCTTCAACATTAAGCGAAGGAGAAACCGTATTAGGCGTTTCAGTCATCACTTGTTGACCAAGCATATTATAAACTACCACAGACTCAACTTGTCGAGTTGTTTGAAAGTTTAAAGTATTTTGTGTTGGATTTGGATAGAAACTAAAGTTCTGACTATCAAAAGTTTCAGTAGATAATGTTTCATTAACTTCTATTCCAAATGTTCCTGGTGTTGCAGTACCCCATTGGTCAACTTGTATATAATAAGTATCACTTGGTGTTAAGCCTGTTAAATCAACGGCTGACAAGAAGTTTGGGAATAAAATATCTTGATTACAACCTAATTCTGCACCAAGTGTAGTTAAATCAGCACAGTCTGTAGGAGCTTCATAAACGGCTATTTCTGTATCGTCTAATGTGCCACCTGCAATATCCGTAGAAACTTCTACAGAACCAGATGCAGGAGCAACAAATGTAAACCACACAGAACCATTAATACCATCATCGAAGCAAGATGCAACAGGCTCATCAGTTTGTGCTGTTGCACCAACATTGGTGTAAGCATCGCCAGTAGAAGGTGTACCGATTGTTAAAGCAATAGCATCACATAAATTATCATTTGCAGGTGGTAATGCTAAAGTGCTAAAGCTTTCTGGTCCAGCTAATGAACTTACTCCATTTGTATCACAATCAGAGCTGACATAAAAATCATAATCTGTCTGCGGAGTTAAGCCTGTAACGTTAGCTGTTGTTACTCCAACACCAACAATTCCTGTAGCAACTGGTGTTGCCGTTGCTGGGTCATCTCCAGATGCAAAAACAAACCATTCAAAACCGTTTGTCGCATTTGAAACATCATCCCAGTTTAAGTCAGCTGAATCAGTAGCTACATTTGATACATTTAAATTTTGAGGCTCAGCACATGCTGGCAAATCGGTAATGGCTAAACTAAAGGCTCCTTCGGAGTAATCTTCTGTATAAACTTGAAGGAAGTAAGTTGTATTGGTTGTAAGACCAGTAACTAATACATCTGATGTAAAGTCAACACTTGAACCATCAGCAAAACAGAATAATTCTGTACCACCACAGGCATCGTAAATAGCACCTTCAATATTTCCCTCATTTCCAGATAGTAAGCTTAAAGTTACACCATCAGTTGCATTTGTAGTAAAGGTGTACCATAAATCTGATTCACTAGAATCAAAACCTTCACAACTTGGCACAACACTGGCATCTTGAGCACCAGTAGTGTCAAAGTTTATAGGTTGAGAAGTATTACCAAAAGCGGTAACTGTTGCAGGTAATGCACCACTACAATCATCATTTACAATAGGTGTTGAAAAACTCTCCACAGCAGACCAAGCACTTTCTAATCCTACGCTACAAACTGCTCTTACGTAAGCATCATAACTTGTACCTGAGGTTAAACCCGTTGGATTAGCAGTTGTTATTCCTGTACCGACACTTCCAGTTGGTATGGTTGTGGCATCTGGTGTTGAACCGTCTGTAATTAATACATATTCATAACCACCTGTTTCTGTTGAAGTTGTGGCCGTCCAGTCTAATTGAACCGATGTTGCCGTTACATTTGAAGCGGTTAAACCTGTTGGAGCTGCACAACTTGGTGGTGTTCTTACTTCGAAATTATCAATATAAATATTATAATCTTCAGCATCATCTACAGTGCCTTCAGTTCCCCAAAATGCAAATTGAACACTTGTTCCTGTAATTGATGATAAGTCAACAGTAACCAATTCACCAGCATTTGAAGGTTCTGAACCTCTTGCCCATGTCTGAAGGTTGTTCCAAGTTGCTCCGTTATCATCAGAATACAACAATTGAACTTCATCGTCACTTCCCATAAGAGAATCGTCAGTATTATTCCATACCGTAATTCCAATATTAAAAGCAACTTCAAAACCGCCTGCAGATAAATCAAAGCTAGGTGATAATAACCAATCTGATGTCCCTAAGTTCCAAAGTTCAACTCTTGCAGAACCACTTGACCCGTCATTTAAAAAGCCATCTGAAGTCCAATCTCCAGAGCCTAAACCTGTTGGTCCTGTGGTTGGGTCGCCATCTGTGGCTTCATCCCAACAGTCAGGAACAAAATTTGTAAAGTCTTCTAAATAATCTGGTGTAAATACATCACAAGGTGTTGTAAAACTGGTAGAAAGTGACCAAGCACTTTCATCACCTACACTACAAACGGCTCTGACATAAGCTTCATAATCTGTTACTGGTGTCAAGCCCGTTGGGTTGGCTGTTGTTACACCCGTACCGACACTTCCTGTTGGTGTGGTTGTGGCATCTGGTGTTGAACCGTCAGTGATTAAGACATATTCATAACCACCTGTTTCTGTTGAAGTTGTGGCTGTCCAATCTAATTGTACTGAATTTGCAGTTACACTTGAAGCGGTTAAACCTGTTGGAGTTGCACAACTTGGTGGTGTTCTTACTTCGAAATTATCAATATAAATATTATAATCTTCAGCATCATCTACAGTGCCTTCAGTTCCCCAAAATGCAAATTGAACACTTGTTCCTGTAATTGATGATAAGTCAACGGTAACCAATTCACCAGCATTTGAAGGTTCTGAACCTGTCGCCCATGTCTGAAGGTTATTCCAAGTTGCTCCGTTATCATCAGAATACAACAATTGAACCTCATCATCACTTCCCATAGGAGAATTAGACGTTCCTGAATATGTAGTTATTCCTATATTAAAAGCAACTTCAAAACCGCCTGCAGATAAATCAAAGCTAGGTGATAATAACCAATCAGACTTAAATGTACTGTAAAGATTTATTCTCGCAGAACCACTTGAACCGTCATTTAAAAAACCATCTGAAGTCCAACTTCCAGAGCCTAAACCTGTTGGTCCTGTGGTGGGGTCGCCATCTGTGGCTTCATCCCAACAGTCAGGAACAAAGCTTGTAAAATCTTGTAAATAGTCAGGTGTAAATACGGCTGGGCATGGTGTTGTAAAACTGGTAGAAAGTGACCAAGCACTTTCATCACCTACACTACAAACAGCTCTGACATAAGCTTCATAATCTGTTCTTGGTGTCAAGCCCGTTGGGTTGGCTGTTGTTACACCCGTACCGACACTTCCAGTTGGTGTGGTTGTGGCATCTGGTGTTGAACCGTCAGTGATTAAGACATATTCATAACCACCTGTTTCTGTTGAAGTTGTGGCCGTCCAGTCTAATTGAACCGATGTTGCCGTTACATTTGAAGCGGTTAAACCTGTTGGAGCTGCACAACTTGGTGGTGTTCTTACTTCGAAATTATCAATATAAATATTATAATCTTCAGCATCATCTACAGTGCCTTCAGTTCCCCAAAATGCAAATTGAACACTTGTTCCTGTAATTGATGATAAGTCAACGGTAACCAATTCACCAGCATTTGAAGGTTCTGAACCTCTTGCCCATGTCTGAAGGTTATTCCAAGTTGCTCCGTTATCATCAGAATACAACAATTGAACCTCATCATCACTTCCCATAGGAGAATTAGACGTTCCTGAATATGTAGTTATTCCTATATTAAAAGCAACTTCAAAACCGCCTGCAGATAAATCAAAGCTAGGTGATAATAACCAATCAGACTTAAATGTACTGTAAAGATTTATTCTCGCAGAACCACTTGAACCGTCATTTAAAAAACCATCTGAAGTCCAACTTCCAGAGCCTAAACCTGTTGGTCCTGTGGTTGGGTCGCCATCTGTGGCTTCATCCCAACAGTCAGGAACAAAATTTGTAAAGTCTTCTAAATAATCTGGTGTAAATACATCACAAGGTGTTGTAAAACTTGCAGGCCCAGCTTGATCACTATTTCCAGATGCACATACTGCTGTTACGTAAAAGTCATAGGATGTATTTGGTGATAAACTCTGCAAAGATATACCTAAAGTACCATCGTTATCATTTACAACTGTTCCCTCGTTTGTTGGATCAAAACCTTCTAGTCCCCATAGCACTTCCCACTCAGTTTCTGAATTACCAGCCGTCCAAGTTAAATCTGCTGTTGAAGATGTTATATTTTCAGCAGTAAGACCAGATGGTGCAGGACACTCGTTAAAAAATAACACAAATTCAGCTGTAGTTTGAGTAGAATCTGTCCATACCATGGCATAATATGTATTGCCAACAGTTAATCCAGTTAAGATACCATCATTATTGTTTACACAATTTGCTGTTAACTCAGTTAAGTTGTTGCAATCTGATCCTTCATAAATTGTTATTCCGGGATCACCACTTGCACCTTGTAAAAATTCTATTGTTGAAGATGGTGCAGTAAATGTATACCAAACTCCCAAGTTACCAGAAGCATCACAATCATTTAGCTCGTTTGTGCCTTCTGTAGCAAAATCAGTTGAAAAAGTAGTAAATGTTGTATTATCAGTAGTGACTGTTAAAGGTAAAGCCCCTGTACAATCATCATTAGAAGGTGGTGGCGGTGGAGTCCCCACACATACATCAAATGTAGTTTGTGCAGTATTAGAAGAACTCCAACCATAAACTCTAACTAAGTAAGTTGAACCAATTGTCAACCCATTAGCTGAAAGCGTGTTAGGATCACTGTCATCTACTAGGCTTAAGGCCGAACAACCACTAGTCCCATCATATAAACCCATCCCCATGTCAATTGATGTCCCTATAACGGCTTGTACATTTTCTAAAGAAACTTGATGTTGCTCTTGAGTTGCTACAAATGAAAACCAAACATCGTTATCTGGTGTCCCCGTAACATCATCTGTTTGCGAAGAAGCTGTGGCACCAGCTGTAGTTCCGTTTGTTACACTTGCACAATTTAAGTCTGAATTAACTGTTAGAGCAATTGCTGTAGAACACTCATCGTTAGCTGGTGGAAAAGCTAGTGTAGTAAAAGGTTCTGGTCCTGATAAAACGCTCGTGCCATCAGTAGCACAATCTGAACTTACATAAAAATCATAATCTGTTTGCGATGTTAATCCTGTAACATTAACTGTTGTTATTCCAGCAACAACAGTACCTGTAGCAACTGGAATTGCTGTTAAAGGATCGTCTCCAGATGCAAATACAAACCACTCAAAACCATTTGTAGCATTAGTTACATCATCCCAGTTTAAATCAGCTGAATCTGTAGTTATATTTGTTACGTTTAAATTTTGAGGCTCAGCACATGCTGGCAAATCGGTAATGGCTAAACTAAAGGCTCCTTCGGAGTAATCTTCTGTATAAACTTGAAGGAAGTAAGTTGTATTGGCTGTAAGACCAGTAACTAATACATCTGATGTAAAGTCAACACTTGAACCATCAGCAAAACAGAATAATTCTGTACCACCACAGGCATCGTAAATAGCTCCTTCAATATCTCCCTCATCTCCAGACAATAAGCTTAAAGTTACACCATCAGTTGCATTTGTAGTAAAGGTGTACCATAAATCTGATTCACTAGAATCAAAACCTTCGCAACTTGGCACAACACTGGCATCTTGAGCACCAGTAGTGTCAAAGTTTATAGGTTGAGAAACATCTCCAAAAGGTGTTACTGAAGCAGTTAAAGCTCCAGAACAATCTTCATTTTGAGCTTGCCCAAGAAAAGGAAGTATAAAAAAGAACATTAATAATAAAGTAATTTGTTTCATAATAATATATTTTTTATAATTTGACCAAATATATAAAATTTTTGTTAAGGTTTTAATTATTTATCCAAAAAAAAAAGCCTGAGACATCTCAGGCTTTTTATAGACTTAAAAATTTACTTACTTTCTAATCTTTAATCACTCTGAAAGTTTGAGAATTTCCACTTATCGAAACTTTCATCAAATAAGTTCCACTACTTAAAGCATCCATATTAATATTTATTGAAGTCTCTTCATAATTATTACTAAATACTTCTTTTCCTAAAATATCAAATACTTGAACTGATTCAATTGGATTTGCCGAATCAATTGTCATAGTAGAACTTACAGGGTTTGGATAGTATTTAAAATTATTATCCGAAAACGCCACCGTTGAAAACACCCCTGCAAATACATCAAAATCAAATGGTACTTCAATATCAACACCACTCTGACAAGAGCCAAATATATCTGACTCTAACAACATATACATAGCTCCTGAGTCAGCACTCAAAGTAACACCTGATAAGTCTGTACCTTGTACGTCAGAATCATACAATCTTGGTGCGGTTTGATCAAAACCATTAAATACTCTAAAACGGTCGGTTGAGCCTGTTCCGTCTTCTATTGTTCCTCCGTTAAAGATAACCTCTACGGGTGTTGGTGGTGTGATTTGTATATCTGAAGATACAAATAACCATTCTTTAAACTCATTATTATCATAACAATAAGTGTTGTTGATTGCAGGGTCATTGACAACAACGGTTACAGGTGTAAGTGCAGTTGTAAAACCTTCTGGATATATCCAATTACTTACATCTCCTGGTCCACAATCAGCTCTGACATAGAAGTCATAATCTGTCTCTGAAGTTAAACCTGTTGCTGTAAATGGTACACTAACATCTTCAAAAGTGGGTGTTCCTGTTGGTGGTGTTCCTGCTGGAACAACTTCTACATCAAAATTAGTTTCAGTAGAGCCAGCTTGCCAACTTAAATCAGCTGAAATATCTGTTACTGATATAACTTCTAAGTTTAACGGATCAAAGCAGGTTGGTGCTTCATCAAAATTAACATCATCGATAGCAACATCGCCTTCATATCCGTCGCCTCTTGTTACTCTGAATCTTACTTGAATAGTTTGACCAGCATAAGGCATTAAATCCACAAAGACTTGCACCCAATCATCAGTCTCAGAAGTCTGTTGTTCTCCTACTATTGTGAACACATCAAGATCTAATGTTGTGCCATCATCTATATCAACACTAAGTTGATCAATATCTGCACCGTATATATGATACCTAAAAGATACTGCTGGGGTAGTTAGGTTTGACAAGTCAACTTGAGGCGATAAAACTATGGCCTCATCTCCCTGACTACCTGAAGAGGCTTCAGAGAATAAATAATTTAAACCAGAGAAAGCAGCGTCTGGTCCTGTATTTAGAGATCCTGTATTACCTGTTCCTACATCCCAAGTAAATGAACCAAGAGATTCTTCATTCCAACATCCATCTTCATCAAAGCTAGTACTTACAGTAAAGTTTTCAAAATCTTCAAAATAAGGGGTTGGTATCACATCACATAAAGTTTCAAAACTAACTGCTGGTGATAATTCACTAAGACCGTCTGTAGCACCACAATTTGATTGAATATAAGCTTCTAAAAATGAGGAACTCGGTAAATTAGTAACATTTGCAGTAGTTACACCTGCTTTGCCGTAGAACCGCTCGCTACTGGGGTATCAACATCAGGGTCATCTCCTGCATTAAATACAAACCAATTATAACCAGAAGTTGCATTGCCTATGACACTCCAACTTAAATCTGCTGTAGTTTCTGTGATATTACTAACGGTAAGACCCGTTGGTGTTAGACAAGACGGAGCTTCATCGATTAATACATCTTCAATAGCGACATCACCTGTAAATCCATTACCACGGGTTACCCTAAATCTAAATTGAATGGTTTCTCCTGCGTAAATGCTCAAATCAACAAATTGTTGAATCCAAGAATCAGTTTCTGCAGTTTGTTGTTCTCCACTTAAGGTAAATACATCTAAATCAAAATTAGCTGAAGTTGAAATTTTAACATCTACAGCCAGTATACTTATATCAGCACCATACATATGATACCAAAAAGATAAAGCAGGTTGAGTCAAGGTTGATAAATCTACTAAAGGAGAGAGCAATATAGCTTCATCTCCTTGAGTTCCACTACTGGCTTCTGTAAACACATAGTTATTACCCGATAATGCACCACTTGGTCCTGTATTTAGAGATCCTGTACCTCCTGTTCCAACGTCCCAACCAAATGAACCAGAAGAGTCCTCAATCCAACAATCTTCTTCTGTGAGATTGGTGGTTACTGGAAATGCTTCAAAGTCATTGAAGTAAGGAGCAGTAAACACAGTATAATGCGTACTAAAAGCTACGGGTTGAGATTGAATACTTTGACCATCGCTCGGTCCACAATCTGTGGTAATATATGCCTCATAATCTGAGTTATCTGTAAGTCCTGTTGCTATGACAGATGTATCACCACTTGCAGCTGTACCTGAAACAACAGGTGTAGCAGTTGCTGGATCATCACCAGCGTTAAAGATTGCCCACAGGTAACCATTAATTGCATTTGGAATTGGTGTCCAAGTTAGTTCTGCTGAATCAGGTAAAACATTTGTTACTTCAAAAGTTGATGGTAAGCTACACAACTCTGTTGTTGTAAACGTGATAGGATTTGTCAATACACTTTGACCATCAGTTGCTCCACAATCTGAAATCATATAAAAATCATAATCCGTTTCAGGTAATAAACCATCTGCTACACCTTGTGTTGTCCCTGAAGCAAAAGTGCCTGTAGATACTGGAGTATCAACAGCTGGATCATCTCCTGCGTTATAAACCTCCCATATATAGCCATTTGAAGCATTACTCACTGAATTCCAAGACACTTCTAAAGAATCGAAGAATACATCAATAATTGCAATGTTACCAGGCTTGGGACATGCTGGAGCCTCTTCAAGTCTAACGTCGTCAATAGCTACATCATCGTAAAAATCAGTTCCGTTGTTTTCATCAACTATGAATGCTATTTGTGCATTTCCAGTAAAAGTCAAGGTCGAAAGCTCTATTTGAATTTCCTCCCATTCTCCATTAAAAGTATTGGAATTACTGAAAAACACCTCATTCCAAGTCGCACCATCCCAGACTTCTACTCTGAAATCAACATTTGAAAATCCTTCATTATTACTGATCAAATAAAAACTTAAAAAAGGTACGCTTAAAGAAGAAACATCTATCAATGGAGAATGCAATCTTGTGTCTAAAACATTTGGGGAAGAATCATCTACCCATGCCAAACCACCATTACTAGCTGTGGAACCTCCTAAAGTTCCACTATCCCCAACATGACTAAAAGAAGGTGGATCGGTAAACAACCAGTCTTTTGAAGTATTGCCTGCTTGCTCCCAACAGCTTGGAATATTAGTCCCATTTGTATTGAAATCTTCAACAAATGGTGCTACAAAAGGATCACATAGAGTGGTGAAAGTTATACCATTTGACAACAAACTTTGACCATCTACAGCACCACAATCTGATAAAATATAGACTTGATAAGTTGTCAATCCTGTCAGACCTGTGATTGTAGTAGATGTAACTCCTGCTGGTTCATTTGCCGTTGCAAATGGCGTATCTGTATCAGGGTCATCGCCATCAGCAAATACCAATATTTCGTATCCATCTATGGCTGATGGAGTATCATCCCAAGAGACATTAACTGAATCGTTGCCTACGCTATCAACTGATAATCCCGTAGGTGTAAAACACGAAGGAGCTTCATCGATTAAAACATCTTCAATAGCAACATCACCAGCAAATCCATTACCACGGATTACTCTGAATCTAAATTGAATGGTTTCTCCTGCGTAAGTAGTCAAATCAACAAACTGTTGAATCCAAGAATCAGTTTCTGCAGTTTGTTGTTCTCCACTTAAAGTAAATACATCTAAATCAAAATTAGCTGAAGTTGAAGTTTTAACATCTACAGCCAGTGTACCTATATCAGCACCATACATATGATACCAAAAAGATAAAGTAGGTTCAGCTAATGTTGATAAATCTAATGAAGGAGAGAGCAATATAGCTTCATCTCCTTGACTTCCACTACTGGCTTCTGTAAACACATAGTTATTACCCGATAATGCACCACTTGGTCCTGTATTTAGAGATCCTGTACCTCCTGTCCCCACATCCCAAGTAAACGAACCAAGAGATACTTCATTCCAACAATCTTCTACTGTGAGATTGGTGGTTACAGGAAATGCTTCAAAATCATTGAAGTAAGGAGCAGTAAATGAATCACAATCAGTTGTGAAAGTCAATGGGTTTCCTAATGCACTAATTCCATTAGTTGAGCCACAGTCTGATTGAACATAAAAATCATAAACTGTGTTTGATGTTAAACCAGAAGCTGATGCATTTAAGACACCGACTCCAACATTACCTGTAGCTACAGGAGAATCTGTTGTAACATCTGCTCCTTGATTAAAGACAAACCAGTTATAGCCGTCTGTTGCCTCAGTAACATCATCCCAAGAAAAATCTGCTGTCGTGTTGGATACACTATTTAATGTTATATTTTCAGGAACTGGACATGGTGGATTGGTATCAATAACACTGATTCCAAAATCTCCAGGCGTAGTTGTTCCCCATTGATCGACTTGTATATAATAAGTAGTACCACCTGTAAGTCCTGAGAGGTTCACAATTGAATTAAAACCAATTACTGTACCTCCATCTTGATCACATCCTAATTCAGCACCCATTGTTGTTGGGTCTGCACAGTCTGTTGGAGCATCATATACAGCTATTTCAGTATCCGTTAAAGTAGCTCCAGCAATATCGGTTGAGACTTCAACTTCGCCAGAAGCTGGTGCTACAAAAGTAAACCATACTGAACCATTTAAACCTCCATTAAAACAAGTACCTTCTGGTTCATCAGTTTGTGCTGTTGCACCCAGATTAGTATAAGTGTCGCTTGGAGGAATGACGCCAACTGTTAATGGTATCGCATCACAAATATCATCATTAACTGGTGGTAATGGTAAAGTTAAGAAGCTTATCGGACCTTCTGTAACTGACAAACCATCTGTATCACAATCTGAAGTGATATAAAAATCATAATCTACATTGTCTGAAAGACCTGTTAAATTTAATGTCGTAGTTCCAAAAGCTACATTCCCACTTTGTGTTGGCGTCGCTGTTGCGGGATCTTCGCCATCAAGGAACAATTCCCAATTATAACCATTGCTTGCATTAAAAGATTCATCCCAAGTAATATCGGCTGAATTTTCAGTGATATTGGTTACAGCAATATTGGATGGACTTGGGCAAGTTGCTAAAGTTGAAAAACTTAATGGTCCAGCCAAATCTGAAGTTCCATCTACACCACAATCAGAAATAATGTATAAATCGTAATCCGTAAGTTCTGTAAGACCAGTTAGAAGTCCAGAAGTAATTCCAGCGACAAATGTTCCAGTAGAAACTGGGGTTGCTGTCGTAGGGTCATCTCCTGCATTATAAACTTCCCAAATATAACCGTTAGTAGCATTACCAATTAAACTCCAAGACACTTCTGCCTCAACGTCAAAGGCTTCTACCAAAGCAAGATTAAAAGTCTTCAAACAAGACGGAGCTTCATCAACTTTAAAATCATCTATAGCTATATCACTTTCAAAACCATCTCCTTTTACTCCTCTAAATCTTATGGTTACAGTTTGTCCAGCATAAGCTGACAAATCTACTATTTGCTCAATAAATGCATCAGATTCTGCAACTTGTTGTTGACCTGAAATAGTAAATACATCCAAATCAAAGCCTGAACCTGCATCAACGTCAACACTTAGTGTACCCATATTATCACCAAACATGTGATACCAGAAAGTTAATGCTGGGGCTGTCAATGGCGATAGGTCAATTAAAGGAGATACAAAAAATGCTTCGTCTCCTACTGATCCATTTGATCCTTCTGTAAAAATATAATTAGGTGTTGAATTTGCAACACTAGGTCCTGTACCTGTTGAACCTGTTGTACCTGAACGTGTCCCCCAAAAGAAATCCGTTCCTTGACCAGGTGTTCTTTGCCAGCAATTATCTATAGCATCTCCTGTATTATTAAATCCTGTTCCAGACACCCAACTTGCACCGTCAAAATTTTCTGTAATTGGTGCTGAAAGTGCTGTACATGGTGTTGTTACAGTA